>NZ_CM173512.1:0-1887959 GCF_057785955.1 Vibrio sp. QJM3NY_27
ATGGCAACAATGAAAGATGTCGCTCGGATCGCAAAGGTTTCGACTTCTACCGTGAGTCATGTGATCAACAAATCGCGTTTTGTCAGTGAAGAGATCGCTGAGCGTGTTAACAGTGCGGCTAAAGAACTCAACTACGCACCGTCTGCATTGGCACGTAGCTTGAAAATGAAGCAAACCAAAACTTTGGGTATGTTGGTTACCACGTCCACTAACCCATTCTTTGGGGAAGTAGTAAAAGGTGTTGAACGTCGTTGCTATGAAAAAGGCTACAACCTTATTTTATGTAATACCGAAGGCGACAGTGAACGCATGAAATCATCCATCGATACTTTGCTGCAAAAGCGTGTCGATGGCTTAATGTTGATGTGTTCAACCCTTGAAGGGCAACATATCGATGTCTTTGACCGATACCCTGAGTTACCTGTCGTAGTAATGGACTGGGGCCCGATGTTATTTGCGAGTGATAAGATTCAAGATAACTCTCATCAAGGTGGCTACATGGCGACTAAGCACTTGATTGATAATGGACACTCTCAAATCGGTTGTATCACCGGCCCATTACACCGCAATCAAGCTTCATCTCGTTATCAAGGTTTCAAACAGGCGATGGAAGAAGCGAACTTCGAGATCAATCCTAAATGGATTGTTGAATCAAACTTCGAATGTGATGGCGGCTTTGACTCTTATCAAACATTAAAAACCCGTGGCGAAATGCCTTCAGCGCTGTTTGTGAGTAATGACATGATGGCAATGGGTGTGATTCACGCAGCGGCGCAAGATGGTACATCGATCCCTAACGATCTTTCTATCATTGGCTACGATGACATCCACTTGTCGAAATACATGACACCAGCGTTAAGTACGGTCCACCAGCCAAAACATCGCTTAGGCCAAGCCGCTGTAGATACACTTTTAAACAGACTACAAGCACCTGACTCTGACCCGCAAGTTGTCGAACTTGAGCCGACATTAGTAGAACGAAGCAGCGTTAAAGCGATTTAGAGCGCTTTCTAGCAAACCCATTTCCAACAAACCTAAGCAACAAGCCTAAGCAACAAGCCTAAGCAACCAAACAAAGCAGCAAAGCAAGCAACAAACCAAAATAACAAAGGGCAAGGTTATCTAACCTTGCCCTTTTCGATCCTATTGCATTTCACTTATCTTGTTAACGACTCAACACAGACGATATCCGCTGTATTTCGTCTAACACATCAATACCATTGTACTGAGGCGCAATAGATAAATCTTCAACCTCTACCGTCTCAACAGCGTGATTTTCCGAGAGTTGAAGCATTACTTCACCTTTAGGGGAATAAACTCTGCTACTACCACAATACGTTGCGGTAAAGGCATCGACTACATCTTGCCCAACACGATTACAAGTGACGATATGGCACCCTTCTTCCAAAGCTCTTGCTTGGGCAATGGCAAAGCTATGATGACCACCAAAATTCGCAGGATGCAGGATAACGTCGACCGACTGATACCCTCTGATGATCTCTGGAAACCAGATATCGAAGCAAATCGCGACGCCAAACTTTAAGCCTTTATGTTCAAAAGTAAGGAGCTCGCTCCCTCTAGAAAAGTATTCTTTGTCGAACTTCGTTTGGCTGACTTTTCGATATTTGTTGCGTAAGCCACAAGCATCCACAACAACGACACTGTTGTAATAATGGCCATCATCTTTCTCTGCGATACCGGCAACGATTAACGTCTGATGTTTCGCGGCAAGTAGAGTTAACGAATCAATGGTAAGGCTGTTATTGAAGTTTTCGCACAGTTCATGAATTTCTGCAGCCTCATTAAAGATATACCCAGTAGAGAACAGTTCAGGCAGTAACGTGATATCACCCACTGACGCCTCTGCTTCTAAAAGCTCAGAGACTCGCGAGAGGTTCTTTTGTTTGTTTTTGTATTCAACTTCAAGCTGAACGAGGGTGATGCTGACATTATTCACAATTGAATCCTTGCTAGGTAACACTTCGAACTGTATTGCTTCAAACTGTATTACTTCAAACTAGAGACTGAGAACGACAGAGTAAGACAATCCCCTATCGCTTTCTTATTCACACGCCAAAGGTTGAAGCGAGTGCACACTCAAAAAAGCATTTGCGCTCGGTTATTCCACTATTTAGGTTCTACTTCTAACACTGGCTCTGGCAAGACAGGAGGAGTGCTGTCCATATAGGTTAAGAAGTTTTCCCACACCTCATGCGTTCTTTGTTTAGTCAGTTTAGTTTTGCAAGAAAGCGCCATGAGGCCTCGAATCGAACCATCACGCCATTGCGTATACACAGAATCACAATGCGCTGATTGGTAAGTTTGCCAACTCTCCTGAGCCACCTTGATTGAACTGACCAACTCCGCATCATAAGCATTGTGCTCAAAACTCGCGGTAAGGTATTTATCGAGTTCCATTTGTGCAGATTCCAACTTAATAGACGCACAATGATTAATCTCTATTGTTGTCATCGCATTTTCGCAGTCTATAACGTGTTCGCCCGCCAATGTAGAACAAGAAAAATAGGCCAATAGTAATGCTGGTATAAATCTTTTCATAAACATCCTAACTACTGTCATCAGTGAATTTTTTGATTAATTAAAGCACGGCTCAATATTTAAACTCCCTTCAATACTTAGCCATACAACAACAAAATTTATAGAGTTATAAGCAATTTTTATACGTGTGAAAGTACAAAATAGCACCGATCTAACTAAGAAAAAACGAGATAACACCAAGATTTAACTGGTAAAAATAGAAAACACATTCTTTAAATAAATAACTCATGCGTTCATTCACACTATTTATGCATAAACTTGCGCTACTATCGTTAAATTTATAAATTAAATTGAATGTTCACCATAATCGGCAACGTTACTCCAACTATGGATATCAAGTACCAACATTTTGCTAAAACATCTTTCTACTTTGCCATTTCGTTCTTTTTTTCGATGGCATTGCTTATTCCTTTTACGCCGTCTCATTACCAAACTTTAACCGAAGATTCATCGAGGTTAGTTGAAACGAGGCTTGAAGGAATCCAATCGAGGTTTGACCATTTTCTCTCAGAAATCACGCCTGACCAGCCTTGCAATTCGATTGTTAGACAGCTTCGCCAAAACGTTTTTGATGCCGACTGGGTAAAAGAAGCCGCGGTATTCAATAAGGACAACCGATTTTACTGTTCAACCACCGATGGTGAGGTGTCGTTCCGCCTATTTAGCACCATCAGACAGCGACTCAATGACGCCCCGAATTTAACAACGCTATCGTATTCAAACTCAGCCATCACTCAAGTTCAATCCATCATGCTCATCTTCTCAAACAAAGAGGATATAGGCGTGAGTCTGATGATACCGCCGCACTTCATCTATGACCTCGTAGAAAAAAACCTTAGCAGCCATGGCATTCAAACCAAAGTTGAAGTGATAAAAAGAGATATTTACCCATCGGATACTGACGCGCACATAGCCAAGGTACGAATACAATCGGATACCTACCCATTTACCATCACGTCATACGTGGGATATCAATATTATATTAACTTCCTGTTGAGTTACTCATGGTTTGGCTTTCTCATGGCTGGAATCATTACCATTAGTCTTCTTTCCATCAAACATAAACAACAGAGCCAACGTAGCTTGGAGTATTCGCTTTCTAGTGCTTTAAAGAACAACCACCTGCATGTACACATGCAACCTATCGTCAACCAAAATACAACTGAAATAGTAGGCTGTGAGTCACTCCTTAGGTGGAACGACCCTATTGAAGGTAACGTCTCCCCGGCCATATTCATTCCGCTTGCAGAAAGCTTGGGGCTGATAGAAGACCTTACTTACTTTGTGTTGCGTGAAGTGTTGAACACGATCAAACATAATCAAACGCTATTTGAGTCAAAGTACATTAGCGTCAATATAAGCCGGAATGTTGTCTCCAACAGTAACTTCGCAAACAAAGTCATTAGTATTTATAAGAAGAGCCCTGGCATTCTCAAGCAGGTGGTCTTTGAAGTCACAGAGGATGGCGAATGTTCTGATGCAGATATGATCAAGATTAGAGACAACCTGACGAAGCTGTCGAATATGGGCGTAAGAGTCGCGATTGATGACTTTGGTACTGGCTATGCCGGCTTAGATTTTGTGAGACAATTCCCGTTTAGCATTCTCAAAATCGATCGCGTGTTTGTTAAAAACATTTCAGACGAATCAAGCCTTGGTATTCCACTATTAGAATCCATGCTCCAGCTATCACGTACATTAGGCATGCAAGTGATCGTTGAAGGGGTCGAGTATGAGTCACAAGTGAAAATCTTGTCTAAATTAGGCGTCGATTACATCCAAGGCTTCTATTTTTATAAGCCGATGCCGATAAGCCTAACCATCAGTTTGCTCAAGCAGCAACATATCGAATCTAGTCATGAATATCAGGAATCTGAACCCTCTTCACCAGAATTAGATCATTCCTAAATCAAACTAATACGTTTTTGTCACACCGTGTTATGTCACCATTCGTAACGCAAAGGTTGTTAGAGCTCTACTTTTAGAGCTTTAGCCATCTTTTCAGGGTCAAAACCTACCCAACCACACACTATGCATTTGTACACCTAACAATCTAACCTACAATAACAATAGGTTTCGATTGTGTGGAATACGCGTTTTTATGTTTGCGAGTTGGTTTGATGATATTTCTCTACAGAGAAAACTATTAGTTAGCTTTTCCATCCCTATTGCATTAATGGTTCTTGTCTCATTCTCTGTCCATCAAAACACCCAATCAATAGTCGAAGACAACCACTGGGTTGTTCACACTCATAAGGCGATTGCTCGCGCTCAGGAGCTTCTAAACCTAGCCATTGATATGGAAACGGGTCAAAGGGGCTACCTCATCACGGGTGACCCTGTATTCCTAGAGCCTTATCACCTAGCACTTGATGTATGGAACCAAAAAGTTCATACCCTTTGTGAACAAGTAAGCGATAGCCCCAGCCAAGTAGAACGCCTCCGAAACATCGATGCACTTCATAAGCAATGGCTTAAGGAAGCAGGTGAAAAAGAAATCGCCCAGCGTAGCTTGGTCGGCAATGGCACAACTACGATGCAAAATGTGATTGCTTTAACCCAGAAACAAACGGGCAAACAACTTATCGATAAAATTCGTAACGAGATAGCCGAGTTTATTTCAATCGAACAAAAGCTCATTCAAATTCGAGTAAAAGAATCCGATCACTCCGCCAACCAAACCAGTTATGTGCTGTTTCTAGGAACACTTTTTTCAACGTTTATTTCTCTGCTAGTAGCAGCATGGTCATCAAACCGTATTAAGAAACGTATTCACCTACTCCTTAACGCGGCCAATCAAGTGGCGGCTGGTCATTTAAAGCAAGTCGCTTCCATGCTTGACCGAAGCCCCTCAATGAGCGGTAACGATGAGGTTGCTCAACTCACCCACAGTTTCCAGAAAATGGCGACGACTCTGGTTAAAAGTAACAACCAAATGCACGCCTCAAATCGTGATCTCATTGCTGAACGTAAAAAAGCCGAAGCCGCCGTTAAAGCGAAAAGTGAATTTCTTTCAACGATGAGTCATGAAATACGCACCCCTATGAATGGTGTGCTTGGCATATCGCAGATCATAGCTTCTCAGACTAAAGAACCGGCCACCAAAGAGAACATCGAAGTCATCCTCGATTCAGGGCAGCACCTGATGACAATACTCAATGACATCCTAGATTTCTCTAAAGTGGAGGAAAACAAACTCGAACTGGATATTGCTCCCTTTAACTTTGAACAAGTTATCCGACCTGTCTGCAGTGCAATTAAACCGATGGCAGATGAAAAGAGTATCCGTTTAATCGTCGATAACGAGGTTCCTAATAACATAGACCTTATTGGTGACTGCGCGAGGTTACGCCAAATCTTGTTTAATTTAGGGGGCAACGCGATAAAGTTTACCAATGAAGGCCACGTGCTGATTCAATTAGCCCTTAATCATCAAGACAATAAGCTCCTTTTATCAATAACGGATACTGGCGTCGGGATCCCGAAAGATAAGCACCTGCATATATTCAACCCGTTCGAACAAGCGGATGCATCCACAACAAGAAAATTTGGTGGTACAGGGCTTGGGTTAGCTATCGTTAAAAAGCTCGTGGAGCTGATGAGAGGTGAGATAACTCTAAACAGTGCCGTTGGTCTCGGGACCAAGTTCCAAGTTTCATTACCTATCACCTGGCAAGAGCACAAATCGACAGAGACCAACCCAGTTCTCATTAGCACTGACGAGCCATTCCATAATCCGTTGAATGTGCTGTTAGTAGAAGACAACCGCATTAACGCCATTGTTGCTAAAGGTTTTTGTGAAAACCTCGGATACCATGTTGAACAGGCAGAAAATGGAAGAATCGCGACAGAATATCTGAAGACAGCAGAATATGACCTCATCTTAATGGACAATCACATGCCTGAAATGAACGGAGTTGAGGCAACACAATTTATTAGACAACAGCTTGGCTTAAACACTCTGATATTTGCTTATACCGCAGATGTGTTTCGCGAGGCTCATGACAGCTTTATTGAAGCGGGTGCAGACCACGTTTTAACAAAGCCGTTGCAACAAGAGAGTTTCTTCGATGCCCTACAGCAGTTTTCTTCACGCCTTCCTAAGCACGCTAACGACGAATCCACGACTGATATAACAAGCAATGTTATCGAACTTCACAGAGAGCCCATTGATAAGCTCAGCCTAACAGAAGAAGAGATCAGTCAATCAGAGGTTATTCAATCGTTTAAAGAAAACCACCACGACTTGATCGTGCTTTTGAAATCAACATCGAAAGAGCTTGAGGAGTCCATCGATCAACTCATCGAGGCCTATATTCAGCAGGACCTTAAATCTATAAGGAAGACTTTACACTCAGTAAAAGGGATGGCTTTGAACCTCGGGTTAAACATGTTGGCACAACAAGTACTCGCTCTAGAAAAACAAATAAAGCATCAGCAGTTGCCAGAAATAGAGCAACTTCAAAAGCTCATCAACCGCATATTAGTCAATGAACATCAGGCTCAACGAATGATAATGGCTTATGCTGCGCCAATAACTTATATACACGGCCAAGTACATTAAGATCGAGAATCTAAGCCTGACTTCTCGTCGCATATAAGCTCTACCTAAGTCTGCATTAACGTTACCCACCATCAAACCCACTAAACAGACACCCCTTGTTACATAAGGCACTCAAAAATAACGAAAGAAAACGCGAATACGATGGGTCTTCTTTGAAGAATATTTAATTTCATCGCATCGTTGAGTGCATCACAAGGGATATCATGGAAAAGAAACTTCAAACCAAACTGGCGACTAGCCTACTGCTGCTGAGAATCGGCATTTTTATCGTCTTCTTGTTCTGGGGCTTAGATAAGATCCTTGTACCTGAGCATGCAACAAAGGTACTGTCTGGCTTTTACGGAATCGACATCTCGGATAATGCGATAATGGCTATTGGTGTCGCGCAGCTAGGGTTCTTAGGCGCGTTTGCTGTCGGCATGTGGAAAAAGTATACCTATGGCGCAATTTTAATCTTGCACGCAGGCTCCACCTTCGCCTCTTTTGGTAAATATATGGATCCGTTCAACAACCTACTGTTCTTTGCCTCTTGGCCAATGCTCGCAGCTTGTATTGCACTCTTCTTACTGCGTGACTACGACACTTACAGCGTTGCCAACTAACACAAAGGGCGCAGTTATTGGCGCCCTGTGTGATTAGCTTTCAACAAAACAACAAACCCAACACTGGCATAAAGTGCCAAGTGTTGGGGTTTCTGATTTAGTTGTTTTTTTTGAAATCGTGCACTGGGTATTTGATTATGTGGGGTTTTGGCTGACTCTTAGGTACTTGTTATAAGCGCGTTTAGTTTAATAAAGAACCTCTAGCCAAAGACTTTGTTACCGCCAAGTTTTGATACCAGTTGTTAAACACCAGTTCAAAGTCTTTCAGAACGATGCTACCGAAATCATAATTTCGATGCTGCTGACACAACCTAAAAAGCTGCCGACTATCACTAATTGGGACTCTGAACCGAATTAATGAACTGTGCGCTGTAACCAACTTATAACGGCTGTCAAAAGTTACCCTTAACCCCGCTTCACTTAATTGAGTTCTAAGTTCATTTCTAAACTGTTCCAAAGAATCACTGACAGGAAAACCTTGCAGTAGAATGCAATTGGGGGACGCACTAACACCTTGATATTTTACTTCTATCTGTTGATTTGAATTCAAGACTGAACGAAATATTTCGGTATAAGAATGAATATTGATTTCGCTGAGTTCAAACTCTGGTACGCATGAAATTACCGACAGAACGGTTAGGTGCAGTTCTTCAAGCGGATGGTAGTATTGGTTGGGTTCTATTTCACATACTGCATTCTGAAAGCTCATGATTTCATCAAGAACAGAACGATTACCCTGCTTTAAATATGCCAAAGCTGTAATCCCCCTTCGGGTATCACTCGCAATATCTAATAGATGTGAGTCTAGCTCATAATCGTTGTGAGCTGATGCTAGCTCAAACCTGTGCCACATCTCGTCATAAATACTCTGAATCATTAGCTCCCCAAAGCGTATAAATACCAATTTAGTTGCGAACGACGCTACCACTTAAACGAAACCATACCACCGTAAACACGAAACCCAACGATGGAATGAAAAATGCCAAGCGTTGGAATCACTCTTAAACGTTTTGTTATGTGACTTTTCGTAAGGTTTCAATATTTCCAACACTATCCACACTAACACACACAACGACTTGATTTTTACATTTCACCTTATAACATGTCGTTCCAAATAACAGTGCTAATATTAAGGAAATATTCGATGTTTAACGCAATAGGTAATAGGTTATACACAGCTAAAGTCCAGGCTGATATTGGTGCTCAGTTTGACCAAGAGGTCGATGGTTTTTTAAATATATCAGTACGCAAACAGACTTTTATCAACGCTGTTGTTGCCTCCGTCCCTGCTGAAAATTTTGAAGTGGCAAAAAAACAAGAAGTAAAAACATTCTACAGTGCTTTAATTTCTTTAGCAGCTTACCTTGCTGAGGTAATGAAAGGGAACATAAATCCGAATAATGAAGTTGAGGCTGCTGTTTGCCTTTGCCTCATAAATAGGGTTGAACGAGTAAATTTAGAGCTCATTAGTGAACACGAACGTGCAATGGTTTATTCTGCTATGCACACCTTAGAAGCATTTCAAACAAAATAAGTAAAATGAAGTCCGTTCAAATCGATTATGTGAACGGGCTCACTGACGCATAACGCCGCAATCTTGCGAATCCCCTCATAATCAGGCGTAAAAACAACGAGGTAGACGCGCATCGCCGTCTTTGATCTAATGAATATCGCTGAACACACATTTCGAACAAGTGGGTTAATAATGCGCGACATTCAGATTCTACAACAAACCATACAAAACCAATGCCCCTCCATTCACAAAAAACGCGTTAGTTCTCTGATACTTGCTACAAAAAGTGTACTTGACGGCTCAGACTTAACGCTGACTAAACTAGGTCGCAAACTAGAAACTAATACCACGGTAAAACATGCGATCAAACGCGTTGATAGACTGCTTGGAAATCGCCAACTACATCGTGAAAAAGACCTTATTTATAAATGGCATGCCTACTTAATAACGGGCGCTAACCCATGCCCTGTGATCCTTGTGGATTGGTCTGATGTTCGTGAACAACTTCGTTATATGACGTTAAGAGCATCCGTTGCACTTGATGGACGAGCCATCACAATCTTTGAGCAAGTTTTTGAGTATGGCCAATACAATTCACCAAAAAGTCACCAAACATTCCTCGATAAATTGCAGAGTATTTTACCGAATAAAATCAGTCCGATCATCGTTTCTGATGCGGGTTTTAGAAATACTTGGTTCCGCCAAGTTCAGGAGAAAGGTTGGTTTTGGTTAGGTCGTGTCCGAGGTGAAGTATCAATCAAACAACCCCAAAAACCTTGGGTCTCAAATAAAACCTTTTATCCAAACGCTGTCCATAAACCCAAATATCTTGGCCACTGCTTATTAGCAAAGAGATCACCGATATCTTGTGAAGCCTATGTTTATAAAGGATTAGAAAAAGGCAGAAAAGCCCAACGCCATAGCAGAACCAGTCAAAAACACTCCGCTACACATCTCTATCAACGCAGTGCAAAGGAGCCGTGGCTACTCGCGACCAATGTCCCTAGACATATCTTAAATGAAGTACAAATTACCAACCTGTACGCCAAACGCATGCAAATAGAAGAAGCCTTCCGCGATCTAAAGAGTACCGCCTATGGAATCGCACTTCGTCACAACAGAACTCGTTGTACTAAGCGATTGGATATCCTGCTTCTTATTGCGTTGCTCGCTGAAATCTTGATGTGGTGGAATGGCCTCATTGCAGTACAAGCCAAATGGCATTTTGACTTCCAAGCCAACAGCATTAAACACCGCCGAGTTCTATCCATACCTCGTCTAGGGAGAGAGGTACGAAATCATCGGCGATATCAAATTAATGAATCCCAATATCAATGGGGAATGTTCGAATATCAAAGGCTCACACACAACGCAGGACTAGGGAAATTATGAGGGGATCCGTCAGCGCCTTGCTAAGGTGTGAGCAACGCAATGCCTAAGTCTCTGCAGATCACCTTAAACACAAAAACCGACGCATGGTAAAAATACCACGCGTTGCGAATCACTATTAACGCCGCATTAAGGTGTGAGCAACGCTACCACAACACCTAACCATACCACCTTAAACACAAAACCCAACGATGGCATCAAAAATGCCAAGCGTTGGGAATCACTCTTAAATACTTTGTTATGTGTATTAACACAGCTTTGTTACTGGAGTTTATTCATCTTCATCAGCATCTGCCTTTTGCTGAAATTCAGTCCACCAACCAGTATATTTACAGTCTGCACAAATAAGATCTTGAGTGTCCTGCCCCATGATCTTTTCTTTGTAGGGTCTAGTTGTTGAACCACACTTGGGGCAAACAGCTCCTGCTCTTTTCATATTAAAACCTTATATTTTCAATGGATTAAAAATCAACAAGATCCTGTTTTCCCATCTGTGCGCCCTGAAATAAGAGTAACTGTTGGAGACATGGATGCACGTGCTTTATATTCACAATGACATTCTGGACAATAGTACTCTTCTGGCTCTTCGTGTCCTTTTTGACCAGGAACACTTACATGAAAAACTGCACCACAGTAACATGTTTGCTCACGACTAGATTTCTCGTAACCATAATTAGCTTCATATGGGTTGCTCAATTGATATAACCTCCACTTATTAAAAACATAGCGATTATAACCAACTTTGTTGCATATAATTGTGAGAGAAATTGGATTTAATATACATAACGCCGCGTTAAGTAGTGAGCAACGCCACCACTGAACCTAACCATACCACCTTAAACACAGAACCCAACCGACAGAATGAAAAATGCCAAGCGTTGGGAATCTGTCTTAAACGCTTTGTTATGCGTATTCTAATCGACGTGCATTGCAGAAACCGCATAGCTTGCTAGCTTTTGTTTTGCTGACTCCAATTTAGCACGTGAGGAATTGTCGTTGCTGTTGGTTTTTAGGTGCTCGGATAAGTACATAACTTCTATATGTGTTAGAGCAATTCGAAGTGATTGCAACCAGTTTCGTCCTCCTAAGTGATGAGTCTCCCAGTTACGATTTTCAAAGGGATTTTGATAGTAAGGCACGTCTGAAAAAGTGCTTTCAGGGATATTCTTTAGAGCCAGTAGTGTCTGTAGATCTGCAATTAATGACTCATCACTTTCACGTAGGTCCTTTAACATAGCCTCAATATAAGAAGCAGCAGTATATGCACGAGATATGACTTCATCAAAGCTTGCTTGCCCATTTACTTCCATTGCAAGCCCTGAATCCAAATTGTCGTGTTCAACCTGATTCAAGCGGTCGATATTCGACCAATATACTTGCATCTCACTAACTAACTTTTGTAGCTCTGATTCATCAATTTTGAAGTCTGACTTCAAGAATTGTTGCTCATGATCTAGCTTAATTTCACGGAGAGACTCAACTGTATATTCGTCCGTATCATCTGTTTCAATATGATGGGGATAGCAGAAGATTACCAAATTGTCATAACTTCTTCGATATTCATCGTCACTGAGGGGATTAAACCTTTCACCACCATCTGATGCTGCTTCAATGTGACAAACTTGAGCAATAAACTTATTTTTACCGTTAACTACTGATTGAGTACAACCAGGGAATGCACATTGGTTACCAGAACGAGAAAAAAGAGCTCGTAACGTCTCTGCTTTGGGAGCTAATCTAGCCATAAATCTCCTAACTTTGATAATACGCATAACGATTAGCTAAGTGGCTAACAAGCCTGCCACTTCACTCAATTTAAGCACCTTAAACACACAACTAAACCAAGCTGGAAATGCCAAGCGTTTGTTAGTCCGTCTTAAGCGCCTTGTTATGTGTTTTATCCAAAGTGCGCTTTTCTGTGACAGTTTGGACAAAGGGCAATAGTGTTACTTAACAAATCTAGGCCGCTTTGTGACAGCGGAATTACATGGTGAACTTCTAGATAAGGACTACCATCTGACTTACGATTGAAAGGAGCGTCTTCGCCGCATTCTTCACAAACACCATTAGCCCGCTCTAAAGTCTCAGCCACAACTTCTGGGCTCCTTGAGTAAACTGTCGTTTCAACAACCTTAGATGTAACAACGCCATCATAGCTATTCAGTTTATCTCTGCGTGTAGATGCATTCACTTTGCTAGCTTCCGCGACAAACTGAGCAAATTTTTCAAACTCTTGCTGCTGCTGATCCTTTTTCATACAGTGCTTACAGATCGAGGAAAAACATTGCTCTTTTGCACGATTATCGACTGACCACTTTTTCAAACCCTCAATCGTTGAGGAACAAACCTTTATGTATTTTCGTTCTGTAAAGCCACCGTCAGATGCACTTGAGATCAGCGTACTAATAGAACGACAGTCACTTCTATGCAATACACGATAGTCGTCCTTAGTTGTAAGGCAGTTAACAACATAGCCATCAGGGTTTTGAGCCAACCAATTGAGGTATTGCTTATCATCACCTACGATTTCTTTATACACATCATTTCTCATTGAACACCATTTTACCGTATGAACACATAACGCCGCATTAAGGTGTGAG
The DNA here is from genome assembly GCF_057785955.1 of Vibrio sp. QJM3NY_27. Lineage (NCBI taxonomy): Bacteria > Pseudomonadati > Pseudomonadota > Gammaproteobacteria > Vibrionales > Vibrionaceae > Vibrio > Vibrio sp. QJM3NY_27. Next base: position 13,228 of record NZ_CM173512.1, read on the forward strand.
CGACGTGTGGCTATACTTGAGCGAAGCGAAAATGCCAAGCGTTGCGAATCACTCTTAAATGCTTTGTTAAGTGTTTATTTTTCAGTGTCTCTTTTCTCTACAGCTTTCAGCGCACCTTCAGGCAAAATGTTATAAAGTGCAGCAATTTTCTTTGGCTGCGATATCCTAACTTCAACGATAAAGTTAATCATTTCAAAGAGGCTATTCGCTATTTCAGGTTTATCATTTAGATCGATCTCCCCAGGATGAACTGCATTGTTGCCCACTACCCTGCAATAATCTAACGCCTGCTGCACTTCAATAGGTAAGCCTTTAGATACCAAAGCACCGATATCGTCATTGATATTTTTCCCTTTCTCTCCCAACTCAATTAGCAGTTTTTGGATTGTTAGTCGAAGTAGAGCAGAAGCGGCTCTTGGAGAGCGCCCCACAATGTCTCGCGCTTCATCATAGTCGGATACGCAAACTTCAGGTAAATCTATATGGTGAGGTGGTACACTTGCCGCTGAAGGCACAATCATTCTCTCTTGATACCAATAACTTATTTCATTGCAATGGCTACATTCATTGTAAGTAAATTTAGTTCCTTTGTATTGGTTATACCAAAGGCGGCTTAAGTCATTCCAATACTGATTCGCGTATACGCCGCAATGTACACAATGAAATTGCTCCTCGGAATATACCGGAGGGTAATATTTACTCATTTTCACTCCTTATTTGAAGAACACTTAACAGCTATATTAGACAGAATAATTCTGTATTTTGTCCCTGAAACAATTCTGTCTAGTCATATCAATAGTTCAGGATCGGTCTAATAACCCATTTAATAACAGAACCTTACCTGATTACTGCTTTATCAAACATGACCAAAAGCAGAAATTTTCCATATAGTTTCAGCAAAATGCAGAAAACACCTCAATGTGTGAGTTAGTCATTACCTTATTCGGTGATTTACTGACCAAATCCTAGGCAATTTTGACCTAAGTCTTTGGATTGGATGAATGTGAAGTAGTAACTACTTCGCCATGGTACTCAAAAACTCGGCTTCGAATTCTTCATCGGCTTCTCGGGTTAGGCACTCCACCAGCCAGTTGATGCTTTCATGATCTAGGTTACTGTTCACCACAAACGCTTGTTTTACGCCAAACTCACCAAGCTTGGCTGAACCATAGTTCTTGAACGATTTATTGCCGTGATAATGGAGTGATTTAACCGCCTCTGCGTTGGGTTCAGGTAATTCATCCAGTGTGTTGGCAAGCTGAATCACTAGCTCCATCGGATTCTTAGATGACGAGATACGATACAGAAAACCGCCCTCTACTTTCTGCCTAACCCAGTAATCAAAGTTGCTGCAGTCCATCACCTTGTCGCTGACCAGTGCCGCTTCGCTGCGATAAGCGCATGCCTCTAACATCACAGGTGTGTGTTTGAACTCTGGCTGCCCTGAATTGGAATCAGTGTTAGGTAAAATCAAGTCACACGGCTTGCTGTCTTTGGCCGTGGTGCCGTTCCAGTGGATCGGCATAAACACCTGCTCTTTACGCATCTCTTGGGTTAATACCAAGCGCGCTTGAGATTCACCTTGAGCACTTTTCACTTTAACAACCTGGTTGGTTTGATTTGTGCTCGTTTCCAATCCAAATTTCTTGGCGGTTTCAGGGTGAACAGCAATGAACGGTTCGGGAGTGTGGTCTCCAAGTGATGAGGCAAGCCCTGTTCTACTCATAGTGTGCCATTGATCGCGCACTCGTCCGCTGTTCATAATAAGCGGATAGTCTGGTGAAGACGTCGTTAATGGCAAAGCATGTTCAACCGCAACAAATTGGGCTTTTCCTGACTTAGTGAAAAACTCGCCATCGGTGAACATTCGTTTATTTACGATATCTTGCTGTAACTCTAGTACGGGCCATTGCTGGGGTTTTAGCTCGCTATAACCTTTGTCGTCTAATTTGGTTAGGCCAATTAAACACAGGTCTCGCGTTTTACCGTCAGTATTATCAAGACCCGTCATTTGACAGTATTCTTCAAATATCTGCCCTTCATGACGATAGTCAAAAGCATGTTGATGACCCATTTTCTGCGCCACTTCTTTAATCATCCACCAATCAGGTTTAGCTTCACCTGGGCTTGGTAATATGCGGCGCTGCCTTGATATACGGCGCTCGGAGTTGGTCACGGTACCCGATTTTTCACTCCAGCCTTGCGCAGGTAACACAACATCGGCCAAGCGCGTGGTTTCAGTATCGGCAATGCAATCTGACACCACCACAAATGGACAGTTTTCTAGCGCTGCTTTCACTCTCGCACTGTCTGGAAGGCTGACTACAGGGTTGGTCGCCATAATCCAAACCGCTTTGATCTTGCCTTCAAGCATGTCGTCAAACAACTCGACTGCTTTCAAGCCGGGTTTGGTTGCTAAGTTATCGGTTTGCCAAAAATCACTCACCGTTTGGTGTGATTTCTCATCCCCAAACTCAAAGTGCGCCGCTAGCGTATTCGCTAAACCACCCACTTCGCGACCGCCCATTGCGTTGGGTTGCCCTGTCACAGAGAAAGGCCCCATACCTGCTTGTCCGATTTTTCCGGTGGCTAAATGACAATTGAGAATAGCGTTCACTTTGTCACAACCTTGGCTCGACTGATTCACGCCCTGAGAATAGATGGTGACAACTTTTTGTCTAGAAGCGAACGCACGATAGAAGCGCTCAATCTCTTGTTCCGTTAAGCCAGTCAGCTGGCTGACGCTTTGCTCTGAATTGATGTTTGAATCAGCGTGGTAAACATACTTCTTTGCTGACTCGATCGCTTGTTGGAAGCCTTCTGTATGTTTGCTTATATAGGCTTCATCAAGAGCATCATTATCTGCTAGGTATGAAAGCAATCCGTTGAACAAAGCCACGTCAGAGCCCGATTCAATCGCTAAATGTTGATCTGCTATTTCACATGTGTCGGTATAACGAGGATCTATGACGATCACTTGCAGTTTGGTATTCGCTTGCTTAGCCGCTCTTAACCTTTGAAAAAGAACCGGATGACACCATGCTAAGTTTGAGCCTGTAATCACGACCAAGTCAGTTTGCTCTAAATCTTCATAACAAATAGGCACCGTGTCGCTACCAAATGCACGTTTGTGTCCAACAACGCTCGATGCCATGCAAAGCCTTGAGTTGCTGTCGATGTTTCCGCTGCCAATAAAGCCTTTCATCAGCTTATTGGCAACGTAATAGTCTTCTGTTAACAGTTGACCAGAGACATAGAACGCAACTGAATCAGGACCGAACTCTTCAATGGTTTGGTTAAACCTATCAGCGACCAATTGAGTGGCGTCATCCCATGCGAGTTCATGTTTTTGTTGATTCTGAATATGAGTAGGCTGAGTAAGACGACCTAAAGGCGTTACGGTTTCACCTAGAGCAATGCCTTTAGTACATAACTTTCCATAATTCGACGGGTGTTCTTTGTCACCGCGCACTTCAAGCTTACCTAACGCAGTGGGCCTCGCTTCTATTCCGCAGCCAACACCACAATAGGCACATGTCGATTTTATCCAGCCACTGTTTGAATCACTCATCCGTTTCTCGCTCAATTATCCATAATTGTATTTATTTAGATAAAGCAAATAACACGCCATTAAATCAAAGAATCACAAACACAACAAAAATCAAATAAAAACAACAACTTAATAAAACAAAAATAATTAAAACTCAGTTCCAAAGAAGTGCTTGATATGAAAAACTTATTTTTTGCACCATCTTGCGGAAAGTTGCACCACAAACGTTCACTTCCCTAAATTTAACAAAAAAATTACATACCACTTTAGGGGTAATTGCGTGCCGCCATAAAATTATAATTAGTTGAAAAATATGAATTAAATTTTATTTATTTTGCTAAATCACAATTTGGCATCCTCCTTGCTCCACTAAAAACCAAGAGTTAGAAAAACAATTTTTGTTTTCTTGATAATGATGAATTGAGTGGAATCTCAACCCGGTATTCATTTGTTAACCATTAGAAGTTAAACGCTATTAACGTTAACGCTATAAACAATGAAGCCGAGAATAAGGAATGGATTATGAGCAAGAAGAAGATCGTCGTCGTTGGTAACGGTATGGTTGGACACAAATTTATCGACAACATCCTGCAGTCAGAAAGTGATGAGTTTGATGTGATTACTTTCAGCGAAGAACCTAGGTTGGCCTACGACCGAGTTCAGCTTACAGCTTACTTCAAGCGCGGAAATGCCGAAGATTTGGCATTAACCAGCGAAGAGTATTACCAAAGCAATGGCGTCAATTACCTTTTAAACGCGAAAGTCGCTCAACTAGATACTGACAATAAATGCGTTGTGACGGAATCGGGACATATCGAGAGTTATGACACATTAATTCTGGCAACCGGTTCATTCCCTTTTGTTCCCCCTATTCCCGGTAACGACCAAGAACACTGCCACGTTTATCGCACCATCGAAGATTTAGACGCCATTGAATTATCAAGCAAAGGCAGTAAATCGGGCGTGGTGATTGGTGGTGGTCTGCTTGGCTTAGAAGCCGCAAACGCAGTCAAAAACCTTGGCTTAGAAACCCATGTGGTTGAATTCGCGCCTCGCCTAATGGCCGTTCAATTAGATGACGGTGGCGGTGCGCTTTTACGCAGAAAAATTGAAGACCTTGGTGTGCAAGTTCATACCGAGAAAGCAACCTCTGAGATAGTCGCGGGTGAGAGTGCTCGCTACCGTATGAACTTTGCAGACGGCACTCATCTTGAAACCGATATGATTGTGTTCTCTGCGGGTATTCGTCCTCAAGATGCCCTAGCTCGTAGCTCTGATATTGCCATTGGTGAACGTGGCGGTATCGTGATTAACGATCATTGCCAAACCAACATCGACAGTGTGTATGCGATTGGTGAATGTGCACTTTGGGACAACAAGATCTTCGGCTTAGTGGCGCCTGGCTATTCAATGGCGAAAGTCGCAGCAGCGCATATCATCTCTGATGGAGCGAGCGACACTTCGTTTACTGGTGCCGACATGAGCACCAAGCTCAAACTACTTGGTGTTGATGTAGCAAGTATTGGTGAAGTACACGGCCAAACAGAAGGTGCTCAATCGTATACTTATAACGACGAAATCGAGCAAGTTTACAAACGCCTAATCATATCGGCTGATGGCAAGAAGATTGTCGGTGCAGTATTGGTGGGCGACGCCGAGGCTTACGGGTCACTACTGCAAATCAAACAAAATGATATGCCTCTTCCTGAAAATCCATCCGTGCTTATTCTGCCAAACCTCGCGGACGATTCTGGCTCAGCAATGGGCGTTGAAGCTCTGCCTGATAGCGCCGTGATTTGTTCGTGTTTTGATGTGACCAAAGGCGATATCAAAGACGCCGTATCTGCTGGCTGCACCACCATGGCTGCATTAAAAGAAACAACCAATGCTTCAACAGGTTGTGGCGGTTGTTCTGCGCTTGCTAAACAAGTTTTAGACAGTGAACTAAGCAACCTTGGTGTGGAAGTCTCAAACGATATCTGTGAGCACTTTGCGTATTCTCGTCAAGAACTTACCGACATTATCCGCGTCAACAAAATCAAGACCTTCGATGAGCTATTGGATTCTCATGGCAATGGATTAGGCTGTACCGTCTGTAAGCCTGCTGTCGGTTCTATTCTGGCTTCTTACTGGAACGATTACATCCTCGAAGATCAACACATCGAACTGCAAGACACCAACGATATCTACCTAGGCAACATGCAAAAAGACGGTACTTATTCAGTTGTGCCACGTATTGCAGGCGGTGAAATCACACCTGACAAATTGATCGTGCTTGGCGAAGTCGCGAAAGAGTTCGACCTTTACACCAAAATCACCGGTGGTCAGCGTGTCGATTTGTTTGGTGCACAGCTTAACGAACTGCCTATCATCTGGAAAAAGCTGATTGACGCAGGTTTCGAAACAGGCCACGCCTACGGTAAGTCGGTTCGTACTGTTAAGTCGTGTGTGGGTAGCACTTGGTGCCGATATGGTATCGACGACAGCGTAGGCTTAGCGATTCGACTAGAGAACCGCTACAAAGGGCTGCGCTCGCCACATAAAACCAAGTTTGCAGTTTCTGGCTGTACTCGTGAATGTGCAGAAGCGCAATCGAAAGACTTCGGCATTATCGCGACCGACAAAGGTTGGAACCTCTACATCTGTGGTAACGGCGGTATGCGCCCTCGCCATGGTGACCTTTTCGCTACCGACCTTGATGAAACCACCCTTCTGCAATACATAGACCGCATTCTGATGTTCTACACACGTACCGCAGATCGCCTACAACGTACATCAGTATGGATGGAAAACCTTGAAGGCGGCATTGAATACCTCAAACAAGTCGTGATTGAAGACAAGCTCAATGTTGTTGAAGAACTTGAAGCAGATATCGCCCTCAATATCGAAAAATATCAGTGTGAGTGGAAAACCACCATCGAAAACCCTGAAAAGATGAAACGCTTCCAGCACTACATCAACAGCGAAGAAATGGACACTAGCCTTTCATTCATCAAAGAGCGAGAGCAGCGTTTCCCTAAGCCGAGCTTGAGCGATTCATCTGAGAAAGTTCGAAATGAAGCCCTCACCAATTCTGAACAAATTGAAGTTACCGAAGTGTCGTAGATGCCTTTCGTCTGTGATCGCAACTACGCCACTTAACCGAATAATGATTATAAAGCTCATCTTTTGACTAGGAGAAAGTCATGAAAAATTGGACAACCGTATGCAGCACTAAAGATTTAACCCCAAATGGTGGCATTTGCGCCAAAGTTGAAGATAACCAAGTGGCTATCTTTTACTGCAAGCGCAGCGACACGCTTTATGGGCTCTCTAATTACGACCCTATCGGCAAAGCGAATGTGATGTCACGTGGTATCATTGGTTCATTAAGTGGTGAACCTTACGTAGCTTCGCCCTTATACAAGCAGCATTACCACTTAGAAACTGGCGCATGCCTTGAACAACCCGAACTCAAGCTCGTTAAATTTGAAGTTCGCAAGCAAGGTGAACACGTACAAGTTCTCGCACCGCTTGCTATCGCCAGTTAATAAACAGCCGACATCATCCTGCAAACGCTTTATAGGCGTGAGCAATTTCGGCATAGGGTTTAGCCACATGAATGCGTTCGAATTTCGGAAGTAACGCACGAGCTAAAACCGGGTAATTTTCCAGATTTAAAGGATTTAAACCATGGATAACACAAAATTTTCGCTGCTTTCATTTAAAGGTAAGATGAAAACCTTACACCTAAGCTGGATGGCCTTTTTTATCACCTTTGTTGTGTGGTTCAACTTTGCTCCGCTATTACAAATGGTGAAAACCACGCTCGGTCTTTCTACTGAAGAGATCAAAACACTCCTGATCCTCAACGTTGCGTTAACCATTCCTGCTCGTGTCGCAGTGGGTATGTTAACCGACAGATACGGCCCAAGATTAGTCTACTCTTCGCTACTCGCAATCTGTTCAATCCCTTGTTTTATGTTTGCGATGGCAGACTCTTTCATTCAAGCGGCTATTGCACGTTTCCTATTAGGTTTCATTGGCGCAGGCTTCGTTGTTGGTATTCGCCTTGTGTCTGAGTGGTTCCCACACAATGAACTGGGTACAGCAGAAGGTATTTACGGCGGTTGGGGTAACTTCGGTTCAGCAGCGGCAGCATTCACGCTTCCAACTCTCGCTCTAGCATTTGGTGGCGAAGACGGTTGGCGTTATGCGGTTGGTATTACTGGCGTAATGAGCTTAGCGTTCTCGTTTGTGTTCTACAAAAACGTAACGGATACACCAAAAGGTTCGACTTACTTCAAGCCTGCTCAAGTAACAGCGATGGAAGTAACATCAAAGGGTGACTTTTTCTTCTTACTTATTATGAAGATCCCGATGTATGCCGCTCTTGCACTACTGACATGGAAACTATCGCCAACCAACATCAACATGCTGTCTGACATGGCGGTTTACTCGGTTTACGCAGGTTTAGCTGCGCTTTACGTGTACGAAGTGTCGCAAGTTTGGAAAGTGAACAAAAACGTATTTAAAGAAGAAGTGCCAGAGATTCACCAGTACAAATTTAAGCAAGTAGCGGTACTTAACGTACTGTACTTCGCGACATTTGGTTCTGAGCTGGCCGTTGTTTCTATGTTGCCACTGTTCTTCTCTGAAACCTTTGAATTAACACCCGTTCTTGCAGGTATGGTTGCATCAGCTTATGCCTTTATGAACTTGATGTCTCGCCCAGGTGGCGGTTGGATTTCAGATAAATTCGGTCGTAAACCAACACTGCTTATTCTAACGATTGGTCTTGCTGTGGGCTACTTCGCAATGGGTCAAGTAGACAGCACATGGCCTGTATGGTTAGCCGTTGTAGCAGCCATGGCATGCTCTTTCTTCGTTCAAGCGGGTGAAGGTGCGGTATTTGCGACAGTTCCTCTAATCAAACGACGCATGACAGGTCAGATTGCGGGTATGACTGGAGCTTACGGTAACGTGGGTGCAGTAGTTTACTTAACAGTGCTGTCTTTCGTGAGCTACCAAACCTTCTTCTTAGTGATTGCTGCGACCGCCATACTTGGCTTTGTGACTCTACTATTCATGGAAGAGCCTAACGGTCAAATTGCCGAAGTGAACGACGATGGTAGTGTCACACTGATTAATGTTTCAAACTAGTCTCAGTACTATGAAGCATTGATATTATTGAATCGGGAGAAGCACCTTAGCAGATACATCAACGCTAGGTGCTTCGTTCAAAGGCTCTAAGTTCACTAGAGCTTTTGTTCTTTCTCAGATGTGCTCTCAAACAGATGAGAAAACGGCCAGTTAAGAAGACGGCAGTTAAGAAGAAGACCAGTTATGACAATTTCATTCAGCCAAGGACAAGTCATCACGCCAGAGTCAAACAACCAAATGACGCTGAAGTTTGGTGGTTACTCAAATAAAGGCATTCGTGATGAAAACCAAGATGCCATCATTGTAAAACACCCTAAAACTCGCGCTGAGCAAGAGTTAAAAGGGAGCGTTGCCTGCATAGCCGATGGTGCGAGTTGCAGCGAACATGGCCAAAAAGCCAGCCATACCAGCGTGATGCAGTTTATTGATGACTACTACGCCACTCCAAAAAGCTGGAGCATTCAGCGCTCGGCGCAAAAGGTCTTAACCTCGCTCAATTCTTGGCTCTTCAACACTTCTGTTTCTAATATTCATCCCGCACAACAAGTGAACCACAATGCGCTCGTTTCCACTTTTAGCAGCGTGATATTAAAATCCAACACCGCCCATATATTCCATGTGGGCGATAGTCGCATTTATCTATTGAGAGATGGCGAGTTACGCCAACTGACACGTGACCATACCCGCAAGAATATGGGACAGAAACACTATCTGACGCGAGCTTTAGGTATGGATAATCAGCTCAACGTTGACTATCAAACGCTTCCTATTAAGAAAGACGACTGCTTTATCCTGACATCTGATGGCGTACACGAGTTTGTCTCGCCCAACACATTCAAGGATCACATCGACAAACCAGGAGCGGATTTCGAATACGCGGCACAAACGATCTGCAATGCCGCTTTAGGCTACAATAGTTCCGATAACGTGAGCTGCTTGATTGTGCAGGTCAGTCACCTTCCTAAACCATCACTTATTGAATTCCATGAAAAGCTTGCCAAGCGCGCTATCCCACCCGCTTTAAAGCTTGGGCAAAGCATCGACAACTATATGGTACTTGAAGTGTTGTATGCAGGTTCAAGAAGCCATGTATACCGTGTGATGCAGAAAGAGACACAAACCGAATTCGTCTTGAAAGTACCGTCGGTTCAATACCACGATAGCCCCGCACAATTGAGCACCTTTTTTAACGAACAATGGGCAGGGATCCTGCTGAACAACAAGAAAGTAATGAAGGTCTACCCGACGCCAGAACACTCGCAATTCTTATATCAAATCTGTGAGTGGGTAGAAGGCATCACCCTGAGACAATGGATGTACGACAATCCAAAACCGTCACTCAATGAAGTGCGCGACATACTAGAAAAGATCACACAGGGCATTCGCGTATTACAACGTGCAGATATGGTGCACCGAGACTTGAAACCTGAAAACATCATGCTTCAACGTGATGGCGAGATTAAAATCATCGATCTTGGGGCTGTGTTAGTGAGAGGTATTGAAGAGGGAGAACAAACAGAACAAGACTCGACACCACTGGGCGCGGTGAATTACATTGCGCCGGAAACCATTAAGCACAACACGGCCACCACAAGCTCGGATCTGTTCTCTATCGCAGTGATCGGCTATGAGATGCTGACAGGTACATTGCCCTACTCTGAAATGACTGCACAATCGCTCAAGCAATCTCGTCATCATCAGTGGGAATACCAACCACTCACACAAAAGCGTGCTGATATACCGGCTTGGGTGGATTTGGTGTTACAAAAAGCCTGCGCGGAATCGCCAAGCGAGCGCCATCAAGTGTTGGGGGATTTTGTGGCAGACCTTTACACACCAAACCAAAGCTTGGTGAAAAGCAAAGCCAAACAACCTTTGATAAACCGAAACCCTATCCAGTTTTGGAAAGTGTTGGCTTTGCTGCTCGGCATTGTTGCCATTGTAGAAATGGGCTTATTGCTTGGTTCTAGTTAACGGTTAAGCTCTGGCTAACGACTAAACAAAAGCTAGCCGTTAAGCTCTGACTAACTGTTAAATGAATGCTAGCCTCGTTTGACTAAGCTTCTCGGCACTAATTCAATACCAGCTTGATAGCGCTTAGCTGACGCGTTCAAAGCAAGTGCAAAAGCACTGTCGGCAATCACTTCGAATTGCTGAGGCAGTGAATGGACTTTGAAAGGTAAGAAATCCAATAAACGGTTATCACCAAAGGTCGCCAGCTTCACTTGGTTGATCAGCTCTGGCTTTTCGACCATCACATCCAACACACCTTCTAGCAAGGTGTAAGACATAGTGACAATCGCATCAGGAACCGTGCCTTTAGCAATCCACTCTTCAAAAACCGCACGCCCAGACTCTCTGTCAAAGTGTTCACCATAGCCCACAATTGTAGGTTTGCTTTCTGAGAGTCCAACCTGCTGAGCATACGCTTTGTTGGCTGCTTCAAAACCCAGTTGGCGTTCACGCGAAATGTTTAGGTCAGGTAACGCGCCGATTAAACCAACACTGTGAATGTTGTCATCGAGAATTGAATGCGTCAGTTCAAAGGCGGCTTCGAAATCTTCACTGATCACGCAGGCAAAATGTTCATCGTCTAACGGACGGTCAATCGCAATCACAGGCGTTCCCGAGTTTTGCAACTTCAAGTAAAACTCGTTAGCGTCTGGCATAGAACTCGCCACCAGCAAAGCATCAATACGACGGCTCACCAACGCTTCCGCTACTTTGCGTTCAGTTTCGGCGTCATCATCAGAACAACCAATCAGGATTTGATAGCCCACTTTACGTGAGTTCTGCTCTATCAGTTTTGCCAAGCGCGCGTAACTGCTGTTTTCTAGGTCAGGAATAATCAAACCAAATGAACGGCTATTACCAGCACGCAGCGACGAAGCAGCATGGTCTGGACGGTAGTTATACTCGTCTACCACCGCCATGACTTTCTGCTGAGTCTTTTCACTGATTCTGTATTTCTGCGCCTTGCCGTTGATGACATAACTGGCCGTGGTTTTCGATACTCCAGCCAATTTAGCAATTTCATCAAGTGTCATATGGGTGACCTGTATTTTGTGCGTAGGATCATATAACCAATGATCTGATCCTCGGATTAGTTGAATTATATGCTGAATCGATTCAGTATAAAAGCTGAAAGGATTCAGCAAAATCTGAAAAGTGACTTCAATCATCCTTTTGTATGGATTGAGCGTCATTTGTTGTGATTCAACTTCTCGTTATGAACGAAACTGAAATTACGACACGCAGCAAAACTATTTTGAAAACCAAAATCGGCTTTGCTGAATTTTTTTACACTAAATGCTGAACCGATTCAGCCAAGATAAAACAAAGAGCAAGCAACGGGCAAATATTGCTCTAGACTGAATCGTAGCGATACACAAATTCTCAAGCGATACGCTAAAGAGGCACCATGCTTAAATTATCAAAATCTGACATCACTCTTGGTCAAACGGCCGATGACAAATTCAAAGCAATCCAAAACATTGCTGGCGACCTGACAGCTAAAGGTTTAGTTGACTCTGGTTACGTTGAAGGAATGCTGAACCGTGAAAACCAGAACTCTACGTTCCTAGGTAACGGCATCGCGATTCCTCACGGAACGACGGATACTCGTGACCTAGTGAAAGAGACAGGCGTTGCAGTACACCACTTCCCAGAAGGTATTGATTGGGCAGACGGCAACCGTGTTTACGTAGCAATTGGTATTGCAGCTAAATCTGACGAGCACTTAGGCATTCTTAAGCAACTAACGAAAGTGCTAGCGGCTGACGGCGTTGAAGAGAAATTAAAGCAAGCGAAATCAGAAGACGAAATCATCGCCCTACTTAACGGCGAAGTTCAGCTAGAAGCAGACCTAGACGCTTCTTTAGTTCAGCTACTGTTCCCTGCAAGCGACATGGTTCAAATGTCGGCAGTGGCAGGCGGCCTACTTAAGAACACAGGTTGTACAGACAACGCATTCGTTGCTGACCTAGTAACAAAAACACCGACTCACCTAGGCCAAGGCCTGTGGTTGTTGGGCAGCGATAAAGGCGTAACACGTACTGGCGTATCTTTCGTTTCAACAGCGAACCATTGTGAATACGAAGGCACACCAGTGAAAGCATTGGTAGCATTCGCCGCTTGTAACAGCGCACACCAATCTATTCTGGCAAACCTAAGCAAGATGGTTTTCGAAGGTAAACAGCAACAACTGTTAACTGCTGATGCCGCACAAGTGATTGGCCTTCTAAAAGGTGAAGCGGTTTCTACAGCGTCTCAAGACGATGACAACTGCGCAGTATTCAAAATCAAAAACGCACACGGCCTACACGCTCGTCCAGGTGCAATGTTGGTTGCTGAAGCGAAGAAATTCGAATCAACAATCCGCGTTTCAAACCTAGATGGCGACGGAAAAGAAGTGAACGCGAAGAGTTTGATGAAAGTCATCGCACTTGGCGTTAAACACGGCCACCAGCTTCAGTTTGTTGCTGAAGGTGACGATGCAGCACAAGCACTTGAATCGATAGGTAAAGCTATCGCTTCAGGCCTTGGCGAAGGTTAAGGAGTCGATATGTCTGATAAACAAATCAAAGCCGTTACCGTAACGCTTAACCCTGCTCTAGACCTGACAGGCGCTATCGACGCACTAAATGTAGGTTCAGTTAGCCTAGTAAACAAAGGCTCTCTGCATGCAGCGGGCAAAGGCGTAAACGTCGCAAAAGTTCTTTCAGAGCTTGGCGCGAAAGTGACCGTAACAGGTTTCCTTGGTCGCAATAACGAAGAAGCGTTCTGCCAACTGTTTGAAGAGATGGGCGCAACTGACCGCTTCATCCGTGTTGATGGCGCAACTCGCATTAACGTGAAATTGGTAGAGAATTCAGGCCAAGTAAGCGACATCAACTTCCCAGGTGTTCCTGTTGATGCTGACGCGATTAAAGCGTTCGAAGAAACCCTATTAGAACTTGCTGAAACGCACGATTATTTCGTCATTGCAGGCAGCTTGCCACAAGGTATCTCTCCTGAGCTTTGCGCTTCTTGGGTTCAACGCTTACACGATTTAGGTAAGAAGGTGCTATTTGACAGCAGCCGTGACGCACTTAAAGCCGGTATCAATGCACAACCTTGGTTAATTAAGCCAAACGATGAAGAGCTGTCTCAGCTATTCAATGCCGAACTGACAACACGTGACCAATGCCAACACGCAGGCCAAGTTCTGAGTGAAAAAGGCATCGACAACATCGTGGTATCACTTGGCGCAGAAGGCGTGATGTGGCTAAACCAAGGTGAATGGCTACATGCTCAACCGCCGCGTATGCAAGTGGTAAGCACAGTAGGCGCAGGTGACACATTAGTCGCAGGCCTGTGTTGGGGTCACATGCAACAGATGCCAAAACCAGAACTTATTAAATTCGCCACTGCCCTATCTGCTCTAGCAGTTTCACAGGTAGGCGTGGGCATCACCAGCCAACAAGAGCTGGAATCAGTACTACAAAATATCCAATTACAGTCGCTTAGTGCTCCAACTAGCCAGTTAGACACAAGCAAATAGGACAAAAGGTTTATTATGAATATTACCATTATCACAGCTTGCCCTAGTGGCGTAGCAAACAGCATCATCGCCGCAGGCTTGTTAGAGCAAGCGACAAAAGCACTGGGTTGGAACGCCGCTATTGAATGTCAATCAAGCGTGCTACCAGACTCAACCGTATCGCAAGACACTATCGACAGCAGCGACGTTGTGGTTATCGCAGCCAACACAAACGTTGATAAAGCACGCTTTGTCGGTAAGAAAGTGTACCAAGCGGCTATCTCTGAGTGCACAGCGGATGCAAAAGCATTTCTAGAGAAAGCGGTAGCAGAAGCAACAGTACTGGACGCTTCTCAAATTGAAGAATCTATCCAAGTTACTGGTACTTCTCCAGCAACAGGCAGCAAAAAGATCGTAGCGATTACGGCTTGCCCAACTGGCGTTGCACATACCTTTATGGCAGCTGAAGCGCTTGAAGCAGAAGGCAAACGCCTAGGTCACCAAATTAAAGTGGAAACTCGCGGCTCTGTAGGTGCGAAAAACCAACTGACTGACCAAGAAATCGCAGACGCTGATCTTGTTATCATCGCTGCCGATATCGACGTCCCTCTTGATCGTTTTAACGGTAAAGCACTGTACAAAACAACGACAAGTCCTGCTTTGAAGAAAACAAAGCAAGAGATGGAAAAAGCATTCGCAGAAGCTAAACCATACCAACACACAGCTTCTTCTAATTCAGCGCCTGCTGACGAGAAGAAAGGCGTGTACAAGCACCTAATGACAGGTGTATCGCACATGCTTCCTGTGGTTGTTGCGGGTGGTTTGATCATCGCACTCTCTTTCGTATTCGGTATCGAAGCGTTTAAAGAAGAAGGCACACTGGCAGCAGCATTGATGACTATCGGTGGTGGTTCTGCGTTCGCACTGATGATTCCTGTTCTTGCTGGTTTCATTGCATTCTCGATTGCTGACCGTCCGGGTCTGGCTCCAGGTCTAATCGGCGGTATGTTGGCGAGCTCAACAGGCGCAGGTTTCCTTGGTGGTATCGCAGCGGGTTTCATTGCCGGTTACGCAGCGAAATTCATTGCCGACAAGGTTCAACTTCCACAATCCATGGAAGCCCTCAAGCCAATCCTGATCATTCCGTTTATCGCGAGTTTGTTCACTGGTCTTGTGATGGTTTACATCGTGGGTGGCCCTGTTTCTGGCGTGATGAGCGCAATGACGACTTTCCTAAACAACATGGGAACGTCTAACGCGATTCTTCTGGGTGTGATTCTAGGCGCAATGATGTGTTTCGACCTTGGTGGTCCAGTAAACAAAGCCGCTTACACGTTCGGTGTTGGTCTACTGGCTTCGCAAACTTACGCACCAATGGCAGCAATCATGGCAGCAGGTATGGTTCCAGCTCTAGGTATGGGCCTTGCGACTTTCCTAGTGAAAGACAAGTTTGAAGCAGGCGAGCGTGAAGCGGGTAAAGCATCATTCGTTCTTGGTCTATGTTTCATCTCTGAAGGTGCAATCCCATTCGCAGCGAAAGATCCAATGCGTGTTATCCCAGCTTGTATGGCAGGTGGTGCACTAACTGGCGCACTATCAATGATGTTTGGTGCTCAGCTAATGGCTCCACACGGCGGTCTATTCGTACTACTGATTCCTGGTGCTATCTCTCCAGTACTTATGTACCTAGTGGCGATTGCAGCGGGTACAGCTGTAACTGGTTTCGGTTACGCTGCGCTTAAAAAGATGAGCGACTCTAAGGCAACAGCAGAGGCTTAATCCCCCTACTCTGGTTAACGGTTCAGCCCGATAACCAGAGGCTCTTGATAACCGGTTTCTTGGTAAAACGGCTCCCTAAAACAAAGGCTCCTCATTTGAGGAGCCTTTTTATTGTTCATGTATTTTCCGGTCGGAATGAGTTAAGTGCAATATTGGTATATTTGATTAGCTAGTCAGCGTATCTTCAAACACACCTAGCTCACGACCAAGCCAAATCGCACGTACTGTGTGGTCTAGCGTTTCTTCACCGCCTGTGACTGGGTGAATAAGCACCGACATATCGCCGCGCTCTTGATCAAGCCACTCAACAATACCCGACTCTTTGTTTGCAAAGTGAATCTCAAACATCGGCATCTTATGCGGGCCAACCAAACGCTGTATTAGTGGGAAAGTCTCTAACACATCTTTACGTTCTGATAGAATTTTCTGACGCAGTTTTTCTGCTTGCTCTGCAAAGCGCAGAGGGAAATAGATATGACCGTGGTACATGGCACCATCCTTTAGAATTATGATAGGCGCAGTTTAACCTGCTTTTTCGCATAGATCTCTTTTATGGCTGTAAAAACGCCACACTAAAGTGAAGTGTGGCGTTTAATTCAAGCAATAGGCAGTGTAAACAAAGGTTGTCCCTATTAGATAGAGTCGATCTTCAAAGGACTATTCTTTGGCTTCTGCAAGTTTAATTGCTCTACCAAACTACGACCTTTATCGCTGATGCCTCCACTGTAAGACTTTGAACCGTCAGCATTAGTCATGGAGGTTTCACCTACGTTCCAAGCAACAAAGAAGTCACTTAAATCATAGTTCGAAACATAAGAAGCACACACCATCATTAGGTCTCCACCAGAAAGCCCAGTCTCGCTAGCGCTACAATAGTTAGTATTCGAGTCGCCTTCTCTATCACCTCGAGCTTTACGGTGCATAAGTTTGAACATGTTCCAGCCTTCATCTTCACCATACACATCAGATTGGCTTGCGCCGCGTGTATACCAATCATCAATTGCAAAATTCGATTTTGCCCAGATTTTTAGCTGACCAAACATAACTAATCGTAAACCTGCATCACCATGTGACCACGCATGTTCATTATTAAGCTCTAGCCATTTAGGTGCTTTCTTAATATCCGATTTAATACGATCCATTTCAGGGTTTGCATTGCGTCCCTCTAACTCCTGCATATACAACGCAAGAAGGTTATTGGTCACTTCTGTACTACCAGCCGCAAGGAAAGGAGCTGATGCTAAGTTGTGACCAACTTCATGCCACAACAACCAATCGTTCACAGGGTTGGTTGGAATGTATGTCCGATTTGCGTTAAAACTTGAATTCATCACTGGGTAGCCAGAGTGAGCAGCGCCAATCGAAATCTGCACGTCATTCACAAAACGATGGCGGAACGCATTCAGTTCTGGATAAGTGAACCTACGGTGTAAACCAGTGCTTTGTTTCTCATCACGCCCGTAGAAGTCACTTGCCGCTTCAGCGAATCGATTCATATCTGTTGCGAATTGGTTCAAATCAGCGGATTCTAGATTCCTGATTGGTGTAGTGTAAATAAATGAACCCGTATCGATTTCTGCAATTGGTGCGTCTGCCGATTGAATAGTGTTAATCCACTGTCCCTCTTTCCACCAAGCCGCTTTTAACGCGCCATCAATGCTAAACGAGACTTCACCAAGCTCTTTTACTTTCGGTTGAATGTAAATAAGGCCACCATATGGAACCTTGAAAGTTAAGCTCGAACCATTGTAGTCAAAGCTGGTTTGCATACGTGGAGGGCGTTTCAAACTCGTTTCGTGATTCGGCTTACCTGTAAGATCATCCGCGATCATCACAGTAATCGTAGCTGCCACGCCATCTTGAATGGTTACTTCTTGTAATTGAGGTGCCCACAGACCTGTCGATTGATTGTTTCCTGCCGAATACGTCACCGCTTTACCGTTGGTCTGAACCATTACCGTACTTGACGAAGATGCCCCCGAAGTTCGACCCGGATACATTGTGGTATCAACAACGATTTCATGATCCCAGAATGAGCGCCCCAACATAATACGAGTCAGAGGTTTCTCCATGTAATTTAATGGATAGCTAGGATTCAACTGCCCAGATAACTCACCTTCGCCATGAATCATTCCATTAGCGACTAACGACGCTTTTAGGTCAACAGGACACTGTGCATCAATTGTGTCTGTTTGATGTAAGTCTTCGGTATAACAGTTTAGGAACTGAACAGCCTGCTTGAACCCCAACTCATCTTGTATATCTGTTTCAAAACGGTATGCGTTGTCATTCCACATCCAAACAGACAGGTTATCAAACGCTTGATTCAATTCGCTGTTAGACAGACGCTTACCTTGAGTGCCCTTCGTGCGATAGTAAATCTCGTGCTCGTAAAGCGCTGTAAAGTTAGAACCCAAGTTCGCTGCTTTCACCATACTGTCGACAACGGTTTTACTCACTTCATAGCGGTCGAAATCGGCTCTATGATAAGCACCACGAACAGTGATGCCGTCTCCAGAACGAGTCTCTATACAGTTAAATTCGTATTCATACTCGTTCTTACAAAGCTTAGTGCCAACGAATGCCGACTGCAGTTCTTTGATCGCCGCTTCACGCTCTTCTGCCGATTCAACAAGAATACGTGCGGATTTGGTCTCCATGACTGGTACGCCAGACTCATCAAGCACTGGTTTCCCTTCAGGGCCTAACTTAGTAACCTCATAAGTCGGGATTTCAAACTTGATTTTGGACTCATCTTTGATCCACTCAACCGTACCATCTTGATTTACCGTGAATGGAGGCTCTCCTTGGTTATCTTGAAAACGCTCAAGAACCACCATTTCCTTTTCGCTCTTCACGTGAAGATTTGGATACGGCGCTTGGCAATAATAAGAGCTGCCGCAGAAAGCTTGGTTTGTCGGCGTAACGTTTTCACCACCTAGTGAAACACCAGCGGCATCCGCCAAGCGTCCAATAGGTTCAGGGTTTGTCGTTTGAATCGCATCCATAAATAAGATATTGCCACCGTTATTAACATAGTTGATAAGAGCGGTAATATCGTCTTGGCTTAAGTTTGGGTTATCCAAGTCAGCAACAAACTGGTTAGTCATGCCATCTTGAACCAACTTAGGAGGATATGCCTGAAGGATCAAAATCGGCGTAGTACTCGCATCTAAACCATCAAAGTCACCTGAACCACGCTTTTCTACTGATGCAAAACCATACTGAGGACTAACAAAAAACGTGTACTGCTTACCCATTGTGGAGTGGTGATAAGCCGAATAAGCTTGGTCAATATTGGTGACTGCATTCATCCCAGCAATAGGCAGACCATTATTGAACCACTCAAACAAGTTCGAGAAAAACAACCTCATACTGCCTTGGTCATCATGCAGTAGGTTTTCGAACGTCGAAACAGTGCACTGTTGTTTGTTGCTATCGATATGCAATGTTCGATTGGCCCAATAATTTTCTGGGCATGACAGAATACTTGGGTATAAGCCATTACCCATGAACACGACTTTACCTTTGCCTATCTCGCCTGCTGTAACGAATGGAAAACCATAAGTCGCGTTGTCTTCAGAGACTAAAGGAATCGGAGGCATCGAGATGCTTGGGTGTTGTGCGATGTAAGGTTTGCCTTCACGAGTCCAAGCCTGTTGCTCACCAAAGTAAAGCTCACGGTTTTTATCAGTTCTTGGCATCACCACAGGGAATGCTCTGTTCGATATGTTCAGAGCTCGCATACCACGGGTATACCCCGTCGCACCGTAAAAGCTACCATTGTCATTGAAGACATGGAATTTGGTGACGTTGTGGAAGATTTGCTGCAGAGACTCTGTAACATAGTGGCCAGAACCCATAGATAGCATCACAGGTTGGCGCACATAATCCATAAACAGAGGTGTTTGACGTAACTCCTCGTCGATTACAGCCGTTAACCCTTGGCTAAACTGAACAACAAACTCATTAGGAAGTTCATAGTCAGTACCTTCTATTACCCCACCGTTTGGCAGAGTTAGGTTAATCAGTTCGTTAATAACATTCGGGTACTTTGAGAACGTATCCTGAACCTCTTCAGAGATCTCATAGTGACTCACATGATCAACAGCATAACGTTCAATCAAAGATTGGATATTCGCTTTCTCAACCACATTATTAGTCACATCAGACAATTTGTAGGCTAACTGGTTACCAGTGATATAACCAAACTCAAACGTATCGATACCAAAAGCAATCCTGTCGCCCCATAGGTACTCAAATCCACCGTCTTCATCAGTTACACCTGTCGCGTTAGCTGAAAAGAAACTGACCCCGGAAATTGGTTTACCATTCTCGTCTGTTAGCTTACTGCGCGTTAATACCTTTCCTTCAACACTTGGCTTGTAAGCATAAGTCGACTCTGCATCTGCAGAGACAAAACCAGCGTTAAGGTTATTGTCCGCATTAGGATCAACCGCAGGAACAACTGTTGTGTCTACGTGTGAACTAGGAGCCTTACCTACTTCATCTGTAGACTCTTCTTCTTTCGATGAAAAGTACGCATCGACAGCATCTTGATCATCAAGTTGCGAGAACACACCTTCAATATCAAAAGCATCCAGTTCTTTTAAACAGATAGCACTTTCAGTCTCACAAACATCAATTGATTCGAGTACCTTAGTAACGTTGTCTCCATGTAATTCTGTCAACTCAAATGCCGCATGAAGCGCATCATTTGAAATCGTGCTTTCTGTAACTTCAGGGAAAGGAGCAGTGAAATCACCTAAAGTAAGGTGACCCAAGGTACAACTAAAACTCACGCCTTGTTTAACACTGAACGTTCCGTTTTCAAGATGAACGCCGTCACAGTATACATCTCCAGACACAAACGCCCCACTCGACAACAGTGAACCTATGTAAGTTGTTGGGGGGATAATATCTGTTGGTGGAATAATGTCAGTCGGCGGAAGAATATCCGTTGGTGGAACAATATCTGTCGGTGGAACAATATCCGTTGGTGGAATAATGTCTGTTGGAGGAACCGTATCAGGGCCGTCACTATAGCTTAGTGAATCGTGATTACACCCGGAAAGAGCCGCGGATATGATAGCCAGCGCAATTAAGTTTTTTTTCATTGAGCGAAGTTGATCGTAATTTTAAGTGGACCGTTATCTTATAGATTTACTCCATCTCGATGACTATTGTTTTTTGTCTTAACCACAAAGACCATTTCTCATAAGCGATTGAATAAGATAAACAAAATGATAATTGAGACTCTCATTCCAATTGCAAAACCTCTCCCTACCTTAAAACGGAAAAACGCCATATCTCGATTGAGATATGGCGTTTCAATTAGCCATTAACATTAAGACCGATAGGGTATATCTGCCAAAAACACGTTCAAAAAAGAACTAAGGCTTAAGCTTTAAAACTCGGTCAATGTCTTCTGCAGAATGGCGCTCTGGTACTTGCTCCCACTCTTCGCCAAATGAACGGTTAACCACTCGGCCGCGTTGGAAGCCTTCGCGCGCTTCTAGCTGCTTCGCCCAGCGTACGACGTTGGTATAGGACTCTACTTGCAGGAATTCGGCTGCATCGTAGATTTTGCCTAGCACAAGGTTGCCATACCAAGGCCAAATCGCGATATCAGCGATGCTTAGCTCGTCACCCGCCACAAATGTGTTATTTGCGAGCTGTTTGTCTAACACATCTAGCTGACGTTTAGCTTCCATCGCAAAGCGGTTAATTGGGTACTCTTGCTTTTCATCCGCGTAAGCGTAGAAGTGACCAAAGCCACCACCTAGGAATGGCGCAGAACCTTGTGCCCAGAACAACCAGTTAATGGTTTGTGTTCTTGCTGCCCCTTCTTTTGGTAAGAAGTGACCAAATTTTTCTGCTAGATGCATCAAGATAGATGCCGATTCGAAAACATTAACGTCTTCGTCACCAGACTTGTCGACAAGTGCTGGTATTTTAGAATTTGGATTCACGCCAACAAAGCCAGAAGAGAACTGATCAGCCTCACCGATGTTGATCAAGTACGCATCATATTCAGCTTCTTTAACACCCGCCGCTAACAACTCTTCCAGCAAAATAGTGACTTTTTGACCGTTAGGTGTGCCAAGAGAATACAATTGAAAAGCATGGTCACCAACAGGAAGCTCTTTATCAAAGCGAGCTCCAGATTCAGGACTATTGATGTTTGCCCATTTGTTACCACCAGCAGTATCGTTAACCCAAACTTTTGGCGGAGTGTATTGTTCTGACATGATATTTCCTTATTAATATAGGGTCTCACAAACTGATATTAGGTCACATGTCTGCGGTTAAAACCCCTGAATACGATTTATTTTCAAACTGTTAAGCATGGCTTATTCCAGAAAGACATAACCCGCTTAAGCGTTAGTGTGTAAAAGATAAGTCCGTATTCAAACTTCAGTCTAATATCGGAAAATCCCCCGCATCATTTAACAATGATTTACGAACGACATACCGACAGCTTCAAGAAAGCTGTGATAAAATCGGGATATTACAATTGATAAGGATTTGGCAATGTCTTCTGATTTCACAGGTTCGAGTGCAGCGTATGCTCGCCAAGAGAAAGGCTACCGCGAAAAAGCATTAAAACTGTACCCTTGGGTTTGTGGTAAATGTGCGCGTGAATTTGTTTACTCAAACCTCCGAGAGCTTACCGTTCACCACGTGGATCACGACCATACAAACAACCCTGAAGATGGCAGCAACTGGGAGCTACTGTGCCTGTACTGTCACGATCATGAGCATTCAAAATACACTGACCATGAGCGTTATGGTGTGGATGCAAAAGCGAGTTTAGATGATCATCAGTCAGCGACACACAACCCGTTCGCCGATCTCGCTAAGATGATGAAGAAGTAACACACCTTCAGAGTTGCCTTTGGTAGATGGTAACTGCTAGATAATAGATAAATAATAAGAAACCCCAGTATGTCACCATATTGGGGTTTCTTTTATCTGCCGTCATAACCAAATAATAGAGTTCAGATAGGCAGGATCAAAAAAGCCTTCCGAAGAAGGCTTTTTAAGAATCAAATCGAATTACGCAGCCGCTTGTTTGCGAGACTCTTCTACCTGTTTAGCGCGCTTTTTCATCGTCAGTTTATCGCGGTACGCAAACCAAATGTAAGACACGACCACTAAGAAGAACAGATATGACAATGAGAAAATGAACGGCGATTGAATGATATCGTTCGAGATACCCCAAGAAACACCGATAACAGTCACTGCAATTTTCGCGAAGAAGCCACACATTAATAGCATCAAAGCCAACTGTGGGAAGCGTGTGCTGCGGAATGCAAGCCAGTAACAACTACCCACCGCCAACGCAGCGATATAGAAGCCGAATAAGAAAGAGTGAATATGGTCAGCTGCCGCTAAACCACCAGAAATTGACATCAATAGAATTAAAAACAGTTTCATAATACTCGCCTCACCATAAGTTGGAAACGCATCCTTTCAAATTTGGAATCTTTGTTTGCGTACTATTTTCCCACTTTTCACGGACAACACAACCCCTCAAATCGAACAAAATGTAAGCAAAGGTGCTAACAAAAACCAACTGTAACAACTGGTTAACATTTTGTTTTTAATAGAACTCCGTTACTCCTTGTCTCATATGGATAAAGCTCCACTTCGATTTATTTTGTTACACAAAATTAACCTTAGAAAATAATTAAAATAATTCGTAACTCTGTGATATCCGCACGGAATACGTGGCAATTCAGAAATACTTATCGAAGAACACCTTAAAAAATAGGCTCGCCACGTTAAAAAGAACAAAACAGAAAGGTATTAAATACAATTGCAAAACTAATAAAAAACAACTCATTAACAAGTTTGAGTTTATTTACCAAAAATAGAAAAAGAGATTCCAATCACATTTTTATTGGTTATAATCCGCGCTCTTTTGCGCTGTCTGTTGATAAACGCAAACTAATTTTGAAGAAACAATCACAATAACCCGTCTTTAGTTAAGTGGCTCACCACTAGCCAACGACAAAACTGAGAATAAAAATGAGCAAGATTGATAAAGCATCACGTATCCTGCTAGCAGGCTTCTGTATCAACCTTTGTCTTGGCATCCTGTATGCTTGGAGTGTATTTAACAAGGCGCTAGTCACCGAAGCTGGTTGGAGTGCTGCTGAAGCATCTGCACCTTACGCTATTGCAACTATCACATTCTCTGTTTGTCTTCTTGTTGCGGGCATCCTACAAGACCGTATGGGTCCACGTAAGATCCTTATCTTAGGTACAGCGCTTACTGGCCTCGGTATGATTGCTTCTGGTTTCGCTACGACTCCTATGATGCTAAATCTAACGTTTGGTGTGATGACAGGTGCTGGTATCGGCTTTGGCTACGCATGTCTTTCGCCATCAGCAATGAAATGGTTCCATTCTTCTAAGAAAGGTATGGTTAACGGTCTAATCGCTGCAGGTTTTGGTCTTGCTGCTATTTACCTAGCACCACTCACTTCTGCGCTAATCGACAGCATGGGTATTCAAACAAGCTTTATGATTCTTGGTGCCGGCGTGCTTGCGATTGCAGTACCTCTAGCAGCAACAATCAACAACCCACCAGCGGATTACACGCCAGCTGAGCCTAAAGTAAAAGCAGGCCAAGCACCTAAGGCAGTTAAGAAGACTGAAGACCTAACGTGGAAAGTAATGCTGAAGACTCCTCAGTTCTACTCTCTATGGATCATGTACGCATTTGCAGCTTCTGTTGGTCTTATGATCATCGGTAACATCACTACGATTGCTAGCGTTCAAGCGAACCTACCAAACGCGGTTTACCTAGCGTCTATCCTTGCTGTATTCAACTCAGGCGGCCGTGTTGCTGCAGGTATGCTTGCAGATAAAATCGGTGGCGTACGTACTCTACTTCTAGCGTTCATCCTTCAAGGCGCGAACATGGCTCTATTCGCTACGTTCAACTCTGAATTCACGCTAATCATTGGCACGGCTATCGCAGCTGTTGGTTACGGTACGCTTCTAGCAGTATTCCCAACACTTACTGCTGAGTTCTACGGCCTGAAAAACTACGGTACTAACTACGGCGTGCTTTACACGGCATGGGGTATCGGCGGCGCTATCGGTGCAGCTGTTGTTGGTTACTCAATGACAAACGGCGAAGGTTACGGCCTAGCTTACACAATCTCTGCAGCTATGATGGCAGTGTGTATTGTTCTTGCAATCGTCACCAAGCCAATCTCTGAAGCTAAAGTGTCTGAACTAAAAGCATCTCAAGCTTAATCATCAGAAAAGATTGAATTTGTTACTGAAGAGCTTAACCTTAGGGTTAGGCTCTTTTTGTATCAAGCGACTACCCATTGACGATAGAAACCACTCTTCAGCTCCCCCCTACTTATTATCTCGACAACTTCAATCGACTGATTGAACACGCTCAAACACTCTATCCCGATCTTCTGAGTGACGATGAATGTCGTTGGTTATCTGAATACACACGTCTTTCTGAACCTAGCCAATGTTTGATGGTTCGTTTACTTTCTCGTAAAGGCCGTTGGTTTCGCAGCGATAAACTCAACTATGTTGAGATTTCTGATTTGAATACCGCACTACAAGAGCTAAGCACCGCAGGCTTTATTGCGTTGAGTCATCCCGCCGAGCGACATGACCTTGTCGTTAGCAATGTCGAACTCGGATTGCACTTGCTCACCAAACCAGAGCTGTTGAATGTATTCCCTGCCTTTAAGAGCAACAAAACCGCGAAGAAAGACGAACTCTTGGCGTTACTCGATCACCAACCTTTTGATCAGTTCCAAAGCCTAGCATTCGATTGTATTTACGTTGCCGAAT
This sequence comes from Vibrio sp. QJM3NY_27, assembly GCF_057785955.1. Classification (NCBI taxonomy): domain Bacteria; kingdom Pseudomonadati; phylum Pseudomonadota; class Gammaproteobacteria; order Vibrionales; family Vibrionaceae; genus Vibrio; species Vibrio sp. QJM3NY_27. The sequence continues at coordinate 39,057 of NZ_CM173512.1, forward strand.
CTGAAGTTATCGATGTATTACTGTTGCTGTTCTTTGCCAACACCTATCAAGACTTAAGCCAATTCGTCTTAAGCGATCTTGGGCTCAATACCTTTGAGAACTATTCATTAAGCAAGCAGCGCCGCTTCTTCACTTCCAGAGAGCAACTCAATCAATTGCTCCAGATGCGCGATGTTCAACGCTTGTATTCAGAAGGAGACCGCAAAGACAGTGAGTTTCTTGAGCAGCTTTTACAGTCGATACCTGCGGAATCAGAACAAAGAAGCATTGCCAGAAAACGATCGCGTTTGATCAATGATATTGCTCGCGATCTTGAAAGGCTTAACCTAAACGACCAAGCTGTCTTTTGGTTCAAGCAATCTATACTTCCACCCAGCAGAGAGCGACTTGCTCGCATCTACGACAAACAAAGTGAGCTAGACTTAATGTGTGACATTGTCACGCAAATGAAAGCTGCTCCATCGGATGTGTCAGAGTTGGAAGTCGCTATTAAGCTTGAAGACAGGCTACTGCGGAAACAGGGGCACAAAGTTTCACGAACCATAAAACCGAGCTGCAAAGAGATAAAGCTGGAATTAGACCTCAGCCAAACGCGAGTTGAGCTTGCAGTAAAGCAACACTTTGAAAGCCAAGGATGGGATGTTTACTTCTCTGAGAACAGTTTTCTATGTGGCTTATTTGGTTTAGCCTTTTGGGAGGTCATTTTTGCAGATGTTGAAGGCGCCTTTATCAATCGATACCAACATCGACCACTGGATCTGTACCATTCCGATTTTGTAGACAAGCGAGCCGAACAGGTCGAAGCGGTGTTTCAGACTATATTCAAGCATGGGCTGAACCACTTACTCAATATATATGACCAGAAGCGCGGTATCGCCAATCCATTTGTTAATTGGAACTACTTCCCCAGATCACTCGTCGAGCACAGTATGGAGGCTATTCCCAACGCCTTGATTGTTGATCTTTTCAAAGTGATATTGAGTGATTTGAAGCTATTTAGAACTGGGATGCCCGATTTGATTACATTCAAGGACAAAGAGTTTCATTGGGTTGAAGTCAAAGGCCCCGGAGACAAACTGCAAGACAACCAATGGCGCTGGATCAAAGAGTTTGAGCGATTATCTGTCCCTTTCTCTGTTTGTTACATCAACCAGTAAGCCTTAAGTCGACACTCCAAATTCCAACCTAGGGTGAGTGACTCACCTCGATAAGTTGCTCAGCCCCATCAAGATCTTATCTATAAGATTGTTAGAACATGAGCATTTTCAATCATTTTCGATATAATTAGAGAAAATGCTTAATATATAAATACGTATGAATTTGAAAAAACTCTTCATTTTAGCTTTTATTAGCGTCTTCTCAGGTTGTGCCGTCTACGCAGGTTTAAACTTCGACGAGCTGTTTGGTAAACAACAAGTTCGCGATCGCCAAGCACCTATTCTGTCGGCTCAAGCACAGCACTTCATTGATGAAGTGAAGCCCATCATTGATAACCGATGTGTGGTTTGTCACGCTTGCTATGACGCACCTTGCCAGCTAAAAATGTCTTCGGTAGAAGGTATCGACCGAGGTGCGAGTAAGGCACTCGTTTATCAAGGCACCCGTTTAACCGCCTCAGCCCCTACTCGCTTGTTTGAAGATGCTTTAACCATACAAGAGTGGCGCGATGCGGATTTTCATCCAGTTCTCAACGAACGTATGCAGAACTCAACGGCTAACCTGGATGCTGGTCTTGTTTCACGAATGTTGGTCCAAAAAGAGAACCACCCACTTCCAGATCAAACCCAGCTTGAAGGTTTCGACTTTTCAACCGACCGCGACCAACAGTGCCCAACTATTGAGGAGTATGCCCAATACGAGAGAGATTACCCAACTTGGGGAATGCCTTATGGGATGCCGAATTTAGATAAAACAGAATACGCGACTTTAATGAGTTGGTTGGAAAATGGCGCGTTAATGAACGACCACATTCCACTGAATGATGCGGAACAAGAGCTCGTTAATGTCTACGAAAGCTTTTTAAATAAGAGTGACAATAAAAGCCAACTTTCAGCACGTTACATCTATGAGCACCTGTTTCTATCGCACATCTACTTCTCTGATTTGGCGCAACCAACGCGTTTCTTCACCCTTGTTCGCTCTGCAACGCCTCCAGGTGAAGCGGTGCAACGCATCACGACTCGTCGCCCTTACGACGATCCAAAAGTAGAACGTGTTTACTACCGCCTGATTCCAGAACAAGGCACCATCGTCGACAAAACGCACATGCCTTTCGCACTCAATAAAGAGCGACTACAAAAGTGGAACACTTGGTTTGTCGATGCTAATTACTCTGTGAAACAACTTCCTAGCTACAACATTGATGTCGCAGCTAACCCTATGACTTCGTTTGAAGCGCTGCCAGTGAACTCGCGCTTTCATTTCATGTTGGACAATGCGCAAAACACCATCATGGCTTTTATCAAAGGGCCGGTGTGTCGTGGTCAACTTGCCTTGAATGTGATTAACGACCGTTTTTGGGTTTTCTTCATTGATCCAGAGAAAGCCGATTTACCAGAAATAAACGCTTTCTACGCCAGCCAGAAGAAAAACTTAAAACTCCCCAGTGAACTGAAAAGTAACACCGTACCAGCGACTAACTGGGTGCGCTACTCTAAGCAACAGGCTCGATACCTAAATGCGAAATCAGACTTCACCAACCAATGGTTCGATAGTGGCGTGAACCTAGACACCGGTATAATTTGGGATGGCGATGGCATCAACCAAAATGCCGCTCTCACTATCTTTAGACACTTCGATAGCGCTTCTGTTGTTCAGGGTTTAGTTGGTTCACAGCCTAAGACAGCATGGATCCTTGATTACGCCTTACTAGAGCGCATTCATTACCTTCTTGTAGCAGGCTTCGATGTGTACGGAAACTTCGGCCACCAGCTGATTACGCGTATGTTTATGGACTTCTTGCGCCTTGAGGGTGAAAGTAACTTCTTAACCCTTCTTCCTAAAGATGTTCGCCATATTGAACACTCAAGCTGGTACAAAAACCAAAGTGCACAACTGAGCGATTACTTGCAACGCAATATCGCCCCTTTCGACCAACCAACAAGTGTGGTTTACAAAACGGCCGATCCTAAGCGTGAACTGCTCAATATGATCAAAGATAAGCTCGCGCCTGTCCTCGATAGTCGTTTTGATATTGTCGAAACAGGTTTTGGTCGAAAGAACGAAGCACTGCTTAACCAAGTGAATTTGATAAAGGGAGTCGGCCTGCATCATGTTCCTCAGTTAGTGATGATCATGATTGAAGGCGAAAATGGCGAAGAGCAGCTGTTCACCATGATTCACAATAACGCTCACAGCAACATTTCAAGCTTGTTTAATGAAGAAGGTAACAGAGATTACGCCAATGATGACTTAACGCTCGTACGAGGCGTTGTCGGTAGCTACCCTGCCGCCTACCTGTCTTTAACCGAAAGCGAGATACCGACTCTGGTGAAAACTCTGCAAAATTTAAACACAGAAGAAGATTACGTGGCGCTGCTGGATAAGTTTGCGGTACGACGCAGTTCTAGCGAGTTCTGGCCGTTCAGTGACCGAGTTCATCGTTGGTATCAACAAGACCAACCGATCGAGTTTGGCTTGCTGGATTACAACCGCTTTGAGAATAGATAGTAAGCGATAAGCCTTAGTTCGAGCTCTTGAGCCTTGGTTAGCTGGAATGGTTAGCCTTTCATAAAGAGCGCTGACTTGCACGGTATAAAAAATCCTCTGACGAATATTCGTTCAGAGGATTTTTTTGACTTGTTAATTAGATCAAGTTTAAAGCAAGCTCTCGTCATTAGGCAGAAACATAAGTTAGTAACGCCTCTAACGAGTGTTTAACCAATTCAGATAAAGCGTGGTCGTTATCTCGGTACTGCAATAATGGTTCTTCGCTTGCTTCGATGCTCTGACACAAATTGTACAGTGCTAATAAACCCAAACTGCCCGCCGAGCCTTTCAGCTTGTGCGCCAAAGATTTCACTTCTCGTCCGTTATCGGCTTCGCTTGCCTCGACTAATTCATTCAAGGTAAGGTTACTGCTCTCCTCGAACAGCACAACGATCTGTTTCATTTTATCCAATCCAAGAATCGATAGGTCACCCTCTATCACTTGGGAATCAATCAGTTTCACTGGAGTGCCTCCTTCATCTTGGGAATCCGTTGTCGTCGTGTACTTGGCTAAAACATCTACCATCTGTGTCGAGCACTCATCACTGTTAGCATTAATCATACGATTACCATTTTGCTTACAAACAGCATCGTTTGGATCGGGCTGTGGCAACAATAGTGTTTTACCATCGAGTTGAGCAACAATGAGCTGAGAAAGTGCCTCTTTCTCTAGCGGCTTAGGCAAAAAGCCATCAAAGCCAGACGACAAGTAGCTTTCCACTTCCTCGTTAAACACGTGAGCCGATACTGCGATCATTGGTGGTACTTTGCGTGTTACGTTTTCTTCATGCTCATGCTGAAGCGCATCGTCTTTGAGTTGTTGAATTAACTCGACGCCATCGCAGTCCGGTAAGTTAATGTCCACCAGCGCAATATCAAACTCTTGCTCACTGAATATGGCTCTCGCTTCTTGTCCGGTTGTCGCTATTACAACATCGTGACCCAGGTTATTCAAAAAGCCTTCAGCAACAATACAGTTCACAGGGTTGTCTTCAACCAGAAGTACCTTCGCTCGGATGCAAGCTTCAATGACCGTTGCTTTAGTTTCAATTTTCTCACCTACTTCAAGTGGCAATGAGAACCAAAACTGACTGCCCTCGCCTTCTTCCGAATGAACGCCAATATCCCCATTCATTGCCAACATGATGCTTTTACTGATCGCCAATCCAAGCCCTGTGCCACCGGTTTTGTTGCGACCGCTGTCGGTTTGAGTAAAGGCATCAAACAAACACGCCTGTTCACTTGCATCAATACCGACACCGGTATCTGACACTTCAAACATCACTCGATTTTCATCTTCGATATCTAAGCTGATAAAGATATCGACCGAGCCACTTTCCGTAAACTTAATCGCGTTACCGACCAAGTTATTCAATATTTGACTGATTCGAGTGACGTCACCACGCCAATAGCGTTGCACGTCACTTTCGATATGAAAATCAAAGTTAAGCTTCTTCTCAGCGGCGCGCCCTTCCATTAACTGATAAGTATCTTGAACCATCTGGTAAAGGTCGAAAGAAGCCGCGCGTATTTCTAAATGTCCCGCTTCTATCTTTGAATAGTCCAGCACGTCATTCAAAATAGCGAGTAGATTCTTACCACTGCGGTTAATGATGTCCGCATAGCCTGATTGCAGCGGGTCTAAGCCGGTATCTTTAAGCAATCGAGCCGTACCTAATACGCCATTCATAGGCGTTCGTATTTCATGGCTCATCGTCGCGAGGAAAGCAGACTTGGCACGGCTTGCTTGTTCTGCCGCATTGCGAGCTTTAGCGTGGTTACCCACCTCGACATTCAACTTCTCATTGGTCTTTTGCAGCTGATAGGTTCGGTCTGTGACCAACTCTTCTAAGTGCTCTTTGTGCTCTTCGAGCTCACGTTTTGCCTTAGCTTCGCCAACCGCGACCACTTGTAGTGCTTGCGCTGTGTTTCTGGCGGTGATGATTGCCTCGCCCATATGAGCCAACTCATCATTACCCTTAACCGAGATATCAATATTCAGGCGACCTTGTGCGATAGACATCAAGGCCGATGAGTATTCAGTAAGGCGTTTGACAACCGAAATATAAACCACTCGCCAAACGATAAATGCGACGATAACCAAACCAATAACCGAAATCACAGACAGCGACCATTGAGCCAAGTTCAAGGTTGACGTTAGCTCATCAACCGCTTTTTTTGTGCTTCGGTTTGAATCATCAACCAGTTGGTTAACCGTTGTATTCAGCTGAGAGAACAGCTCCAACGTATTTTGCATCAGAAACTCTGACTTTTTGGTGTTCTCATATTGTTCTAGCGAGATATCGAACACGACCTGGCGTTTTCTCAACTCTTCAAGCAACTGAGACATCTGCGCAGAACGAGTCGGATCTTCCACCGCTTTAACGCGGCGCGCCATGATTCTTAGGTTGGATTCGAACTCAGACTGGATTTGATGAATACGTTCAACGTTGGTGACAGTCTGAGTTTCTTCAATTTGATTGAGCATCTTGAACGCCAGCAAATGCAATTCGTGCAGACGCTCAGACAAATCAAGATCAACTTCAACAAGTGCGTCTAAGGCTTGGTAGGCTCTATCGGTTTCTTTGGTTTCTAGCAGGTCGTAGATGTGCGTTACGTTAGCAACCGCAATGGTGGCAGTATTCAGCACTTGGGTTCGCGTGAGCTGCTCTAACTCTTCGGCAAGTAAGCGCATCTCTTCAACACGAGACGTCAATTCCTTGCTTAACCAAAGCTTACGTTCGACCGAGACACCCAGTTCAGCCAGTGTGTTAATAACGCTTTGAACATTGTTTTCGAGTTTATTGAGAAGTTGCGAATCAAAACTGTCGACACCAAGCTCTTTGATATGTTGAAGAAGTGCTTCAAGCTGGTCAAACAACACAGTGCCAGCCTCTTTTCGTTCGGCCTCGTTTCTCGCATTAGAAAGCGTTTGTACCGACGAAATAATACGGTTACTCAACTCAGAAACTTGACGAGCTTCGATCATGGCAGGAAGCGCTGAATCGACGACGTTTCTTTCCGTTTTTGCTACAAAGCTAAAACCAGAAACACCGATCAATGCAGACAATAGAACCAACAGTGCCATCACTAAGAATGAGGCTAGTAGCTTGCGTCCAATACTCGCTGAGGCTAACAACATAAACTTTAAACCTTAAAACGTTCTTCTTTACCCATGCAGAATACGCTATATTTTGCAGTGTTTCTTATCTAAAACCAATAAAACGGCAATTCATGCTATCTAGACCTTTAGCTTCAAAAATCATTCTCACACTACTGGCCACAGTAACCTCTGTCGCGAGTGCTAGCGAGCCTTTGAGCCCAATAAAACCTGCCGAAGCGACATCACATAAAGAGAAAATTTGTGCCATTTATCCGCACCTAAAGGATTCTTACTGGTTGTCTGTTAACTACGGCATGGTCTCTGAAGCAGAAAAGCAGCAAGTTGAGCTAAGAGTATTAGAAGCTGGCGGGTACCCAAACATTGGTAAGCAAGCCTCACAGCTGGTGCTTTGCACACAATGGGGAGCCGACGCCATTATTTTAGGCACAGTTTCACCCGATGCTTACCATGACAATCTTACGGATTGGGTTGGCTCTACCCCTGTGTTTGCTACTGTGAATGAGTTGACCGTCAATGAAGAACAACAAAAGGTATTGAAAGGCACGGTCGGTGTCGACTGGTATCAAATGGGATTTCAAGTCGGAGAGTTTTTGTCGAAACGACATCCGAAAGGATCAGGCGAAACACCTATCGCCTTGTTACTTGGCCCACAATCAAGTGGCGGTACTAAGCCTGTAGCTCTTGGGTTTTATGATGCAATCAAATCGAGCGATATCAAAATTGCGATAAGCTATTGGGCAGACAACGATAAAGAACTGCAAAGAAACTTAGTACAACAAGTCATCGAGCAGCCGGATATTCAATATATTGTCGGAAGCGCAGTCGCGATTGAAGCTGCGATAAGTGAGCTGAGAGCAGCCGGTAAAACCAAAGAAATTGGATTAATTTCAAGTTACCTAAGTCACGGAACCTACCGTGGCTTGCTTCGTAACAAGGTGCTTTTTGCACCAACAGATAAAATGGTTGAGCAAGGTCGCTTATCGGTAAAACAAGCCACCAGTTACTTACGCGGTCAACCTTATGAAAAACACAGTGCTCCCATAATTGAAGCACTGACACCTGCAACACTCAAAGATCAAATTATCGCCGACTCATTGTCACCTTCTGAGTTTCGTCCGGTATTCAGTGTGAATCCTTAGTGCTATATTGGTTGAAGAACTCAAAACAATAAAAACGAAACAATCATTTAGGGAACATTCATGCAAAAAACGACGCGTACTATGCCAACGCATAAGAATATCGCTTTGGTCGCTCATGACCATTTCAAACCTGAGCTACTTAGATGGGTCAAAGAGAACAAAGAAAAACTACAAAAGCACTTCCTTTATGCAACGGGCACAACGGGTTCTCTACTCAGTAAAGAAACAGGCCTAGCAATTAAGAGCATGATCAGCGGCCCAATGGGCGGTGACCAACAACTTGGTGCGCTTATCTCTGAAGGCAAGATCGATATGATGATTTTCTTCTGGGATCCACTGAATGCCGTACCACATGACCCAGATGTAAAAGCACTGCTTCGTATCGCAAGTGTTTGGAACATCCCAGTGGCAACCAACCGTGCTACCGCTAATTTCCTATTTAACTCTTCACTGCTTGAAGAAGAAGTGATCATTGAGATCCCAGACTACGAAGCGTACCTAGCTGAGCGAACTTAATGGTTCAGCGCTCTTAACTAAGCAGATCGCTTCGTTAAGAACCAAGATAACGTCAAAGATTAAAAGCCTGCTTCATCGCAGGCTTTTTGTTCACCAGAGTCTTAACTCGCTACTTGTCACTCCATACCGCCATTTCGTTGCCACTTGGCTCTCTAAAATGGAAACGTCTACCACCAGGAAAACTAAATATCTCGCGGTTTATCTGACCACCAGCATCAATCACATCACGCTCGGTTTGCTCAAGATCTTCGCTATAGAAAACCATTAGCGCTGCGCCACTTTCAGCATTCGACGCCAGATCCGCTAAATAGAACCCACCCATTAAGCCTTTCCCTTCAAAAGCAGAATACTCAGGGCCATAGTCTTCAAAGGTCCAACCAAACACTTGGCTGAAAAACGCCTTAGTTGCAGCGATGTCTTTCGCAGCAAATTCAATGTAGTTAATAGAGCCGTGTTCCATAGCGGATTCCTTCTACTTTATGCCTTTTTCCTAATGATAATAGCTTACGTCCTAATAAGAATAGGTAGCGGGCTTGAAGATCTAATCTTAGACAATTACCCCAAGTGACATCACTTTTTACGAACGACGGGGTAATCAGATCCATGCAGTTCTTGTACAAAACCAGAACCGTCGCCACTGTGTGTGATCCATACTTTCTCTTTTGCTCGCGTCATTGCCACGTAAAATAAACGACGCTCTTCTGCATAAGGGAAGGCGTCTGATGATTCAGTCAATGCGCCATCAATATGCAGCTGTTTCTTCTTCGTCGGGAACTGCCCTTCATCAACACAAAGAATAATCACAAAATCTGCTTCTTTGCCTTTACTGGCGTGGCAAGTCATAAAATTAATGTTGATGGATGTGAAGATTTTTTTCCAATCTTCCAGCAATTCTGGTTTGTGGTAATGGTTACGTCCAAGTAGCAATACTGACTTGCTGGCTTTACCTTTTACTTGCCTATTAATCTGATCCAGGATCTTCTCAACTTCTTTGCTTGGCGCACTGTACACCGCCTTCTGCTTCTGTTGTTTGAAGCTGTTCAGTTCTTTCGGAAGCTGAATCGGGTTTTCCTGCACAAAACGATTGGCAACTGCACCTAACTGATTGTTAAATCGGTAAGTCGTATCTAGGTGATGAATCGTCGAGCTCTCAAAACGATCCTTAAAGCCCGTCGTTAAATCAACATCTGCGCCCGCAAACTGGTAAATCGACTGCCAATCATCACCTACCGCAAAAATAGAAGCTTGGTGTTGCGCTTTCGACTGATTACACAGTGCCTCAACCAAGGCAAGGCGATCTGGCGAAATGTCTTGATACTCATCGATCATGATGAACTTCCAAGGCGAGATAAACTTGCCTTTTTCGACATACTGAGTCGCTCGGCTGATCATGATTGAGAAGTCGATGTGATTCTGTTCTTTCAGTTCTTTTTGCCATGCTGTCACGCATGGCCAACACAGTGAAAGCTCGCTGTTGAGACGCGTGTAGTCTCTGTGATCAATCAACTGCTGTTGTACTTCCTTCTTCGATAAACCCGATGCATTCAACTGCTCAAGCTGCTTTTCAAGCCAACCAATCAACTTGAGGTTTGAAACATGACTACCAAGTTCGTCATCACCTGTTAAATAAGCGATTGGCCACTTAGACAGGTGCTTTTGCCAGCGTTTGAAGTTAGTCGGCGTCATCCAGTGCTTTTTCAACCAATCAATGCACCATGCTTGGCGTTGATTGTCATCGAGCGCTAACGGAGAGATAACCACACGTTCAGGTTCAACCTGATTAAGGATCTTTAGACCCAACTGGTGGAAAGTACTCACTTGCACCTTCTCTGCTGATAAACCAATTTTGCTGTTAAGGCGCTGTTTCATCTCTTCCGCGGCTTCGCGACCAAATGCGAGCAATAACAACTCTTCAGCTTGAGCTTGATGACTTTGCAGTAAATACGCGACGCGAGCTGTAAGAACACTGGTTTTACCCGAGCCAGCGCCCGCTAATATAAGGTTGTGATCATCATTCATCAAGACCGCATATTGCTGAGATAAATTGAGTGGTGACGATTCACATTGAGCAAACAATACTTCCCAGTTTTGTCTTTCTGTTTCTAACCACTGCTGATTTCTTTCGGCTTGCTTAATTTCCGTCTCAGACAACCATGGCTGCATTCGAGCAATGCGGTTTGGCATACGCTGCGCCGCTTCTTCTAAAGTCATCGTCATGTTTTCTAAACTTGAGTTAACCATGTCGACCCAAGTCTTAACTTTAGAATGCGCTAGGAAAGCAGGAAGTTGCTCAAGACGTGTCAATTCAGCTTCCCATTGAGGAACGTGTTCAGCCAATTGTTCACATTGAGTGTCATGCCACTTCTGATAAGCAGCAACCGATGCGCGTGCAAATTGACGGCATTGTTCCCAAGGTAGACCTTGTACTAACCAGCTGCGCTGTTTGCCATCTTGTTGATTAGCAAAGAACTGTAACGATCCCCAAAACAATCCGCGTTTTATCGCGATCTTGCCACTCCAAATAGTAAACGGGATTCGTTCTTCACTGCCTACTGAAGATAACAGCAGGCGTGGACCATCAAGTTCGACTTGATGATATTCATTTTGAATAAAAAACTGTGCAGTCTTGTTAGCGCTTAGCTGCATTGGAGTGTGCTCTCTAATTGGGAATATTGAATTTATATCATGATGCTGTGAGAATTAATAATGTCTCACATCTTATCGATGCTTTCATGACCATCTAGGGGCAATTATGGATAAGTATCAAATTCTTGTGCTTGATTTCTGTTAGGATTATGGTTTTAGTGTGTCAAGTGAGCGACTGTGGACTTCTCAGCCAAATTGCGCCTCTATTGGGCGAATAAAACCATAAATTACAGCGTACTAATTCTCATCACTCTACTCGGTGTTGTGGTTCCTGCTTGGTATTATGGACAAAACACACTCATCACACCTTTGATCTTAGGTGTTATTGCTGCGGCTCTTGCCGAAAGTGATGACAGCTTTACAGGGCGTTTGAAAGCACTCACGCTAACCTTTATCTGTTTTGCCGTTGCAGCCTTCTCTATTGAGATTCTGTTCGATACACCGTGGCTGTTCGCGATAGGGCTTTTCGTTTCAACCTTCTCTTTTATTATACTCGGTGCAATAGGCCCTAAATACGCCAGTATCGCGTTTGGTTCACTGCTTGTTGCTATCTATACCATGCTCGGCGCCCATGAGAGCACCAACCTTTGGTTTCAACCGCTTCTACTTTTAACCGGCGCCGCTTGGTACTACTTCATGTCGATGATTTGGCAGATTGTCTGGCCGATGCAGCCCGTACAGCAAAACCTAGCCACGGTGTTCGACCAAATCGGCAATTACATCGGATCAAAAGCGGAACTCTTCTACCCTGTATCTGACCTTATTCCTCAGCCACATCGCATTATTGAAGCTAAGTTAAACGCCAGTACCGTTAATGCACTCAACATGTGTAAAGCAACACTGCTTAACCGATCTAAGCGCGGGCACATTGATGGTCCGAGTGACCGATTCCTAAATACCTATTTCATCGCACAAGACATTCATGAGCGCGTGAGCTCTACCCACTACCGCTATCAAGAGCTGGCAAAGCACTTTGAACGCTCTGATGTGTTGTTTCGATTCAAGTATCTACTCGAAGCCCAAGCCACAGCCTGTAAAGAAGTGGCGAGCTCATTGAAAGTCGGAGCTGAATACCAACATGGCGATAAATCTGTATTAGCACTTGATGAGTTAATGTCTTCGCTTAACCATCTTAACCAACAGAACAAGCCCGAGTGGAAATCACTGCTCAACCAATTAGATTACTTATTCAATAACCTCGCTACCGTCGAGAAGCAGCTCTCGAATATCAGTAACCCGGATGCGGAAAAGTTGGAAGAAGATGTATTGGACGATACCAACCCTCATACTTTGACGGCAATGTGGCACAAGATCAAAGCCAACCTGAATACCGACTCGATGCTGTTTCGTCATGCGATTCGTATGGCAATCACATTGACGCTCGGCTACGGGATCATTCAAGGTTTTGACATAGAGCGTGGCTATTGGATCTTGTTAACGACACTGTTTGTATGCCAGCCAAACTACAGTGCAACACGACAAAAGCTGACGGCTCGTGTCATTGGCACCGTTGCAGGCTTGTTGATTGGAGTACCACTACTGACCTTCTTCCCGTCTCAAGAGAGCCAGTTAGTTTTCATTGTGATCAGTGGCGTGATGTTCTTTGCATTCAGAATCAATAACTACGGATTTGCGACCGGCTTTATAACGCTGCTTGTACTCTTCTGCTTTAACCAATTAGGGGAAGGCTACGCGGTGGTGCTGCCAAGACTAGCGGATACCTTTATCGGTTGTGCCCTCGCCGTACTTGCTGTCATTTACGTGTTGCCTGATTGGCAATCAAAGCGATTGCACAAAGTCATGGCAGATGCGCTCGATTCCAATAAGAACTATCTCGCTCAGATCATTGGCCAGTATCGTGTAGGTAAAAAAGACACCCTTAATTACCGTATTGCGCGCCGCAGTGCACACAATAACGATGCCAACCTGACTGCGGCCATCAGTAGCATGTTGGTTGAACCAGGTAAGTATCGTACCTCTGAAGATGAGAGTTTCCGATTCCTAACCCTTAATCATGCTCTACTCAGTTATATCTCTGCTCTAGGTGCTCACAGAACACGTATCGATGATGAAGCGACACATAAACTAGTATTAGATGCACACAGAGTAATACACGAACATCTCGACGCTCTAAATGATCAACTCTACTCCCACCAAGAACAGTGTGAAGTGAAAAATGCTTACGACCCTGAACTGGATAAACGTCTGAGTGAGTGGCGAGAAGAAGACGAGAGTTCTGTCAGAATGGTTCTACAACAGCTGCATTTGATCTATCGAATGCTTCCAGAATTGCATACCTTAGCGACCAAGTTTGCGGTTAAGGTAAAGATAGATAAGCCGTTTGAAACAGAAGCTTCTTGAACAACAAACAAAATACCGTAAAAACAAAAAGATACCGCCAATCGCTCACCTTTTGATCATTGAGTGTATTTATACATTGCTCTATCCATACCCCAAACTGGGTAGAGCAATTGCTTACCTACCCTTTCATTGCAAGGGATACGGGGATTTTTACATTGTAGGAATTCTCTGACTTTGATTGACCCAACCATAACTTTGCCTAACATTTCTCGGACAAAAAACGACCACAGAAATTTATAGTTGTCTTAGTTTTAGGAAACTTCAAACTTCATTTAATATTCACTTAATCTTGTTTGATTTCCTGAATCAGTAGGCTATGCTCTATAGAGCATATGGATTTGAACAAAGGTCACATTATGAATACACAGCAATTTGAAGTATTTAAGCAGCAAATACAGCTTCTTAGCCCACAGCAATTGAAAGCACTTCAAGGTGAAATCGACGGCAACCTTGAGACGGACCAGCCTTCTCTGCTTACTGATGAAGAGTTAAACGCACTAAATGACCTGTTTAATTAATAGACAGACGTCACTATTTTAGCTTAAGTTCACCGTTTCACCGTAAATTTCACCTGTTCACCATTGCGCTCAAAATATCGTCCGCCTAGACTCATTCAATACGTCAATAAAAGGTTCTGCTATGTCGATATCTGGTATTCAATCTGGTTACGCCATTATTCAGCAGTCAACCAACATGGCTGAAGAAGCCGCAATCGAGCTCAACCAAGCCTCCAAACACTCTCTAGAATCCGATGACGCTTTCCAAACTAGCGATTTCAGCTTTAACCAAATAGAACCTGAACAATCCATTTCGTTTAAAGAGAAAGAACCGGAACCACCTTCATCCTCAACTGATGCACTTATAAAACTGACTCAAAGCGCAAGTTATAACCGCGTTGGTGCGAGTGTGATTGATCGTCAAAACGAAGCCATCGGCAGCCTTCTCGATATCCATATCTAGTTCAATCTCATAGTGAGCATTTTTTGACGAAGTTGTCTTGCTTAGGCGAACAAATTGCTGCTAAACCCATACAAACTGTAACTCATTATATCAGGCGCTTGTTTCTGGCTTATTACTCGGTAGAATCAGCGCAAACCAATTTGCTGCACAAACTTTACTTCATACTATTTATGCCAAAACTAAATCTGCATCGCCGTGACTATGTTTCTATTTTAGGAGGCGACATCTCCGCAGACGCATTAGAAAAAAAGCTTCAGCCTCATTTTGAAAAGCCAGTAAATAAGCTGACACCTAGCCCCTATCTGACAGAAAAAAATCTAGCACGTCGCTGGACAGCTCTCGACAATTTAGATTCTCAACAAGAGCTCCTCGACCCTCATACACAAAGTCAGGTCCAAGCTTATGAGAAAAACATTGAGCACTTTATTGGCACAGTTAAAGTCCCTGTGGGAATATCTGGCCCTTTAAGAGTCAATGGCCTATTTGCTACGGGCGATTACCTCGTCCCACTCGCAACTACAGAAGCAGCGCTTGTTGCGTCTTACAATCGTGGTTCTAAGTTGATTACGGCATGTGGTGGCGCAAGTGCTATGTTGCTCAATGAAGGTGTAACACGTACTCCTGGTTTCGCATTCCAAGGATTAGTTGAAGCCGGACAGTTTGTGGCTTGGGCTGTGACTCAGTATGACCAGTTCAAGATCTTGGCAGAATCAACAACATCACACGGCAAGCTTACCGACATCAATATCAACATCGAAGGTAACCATGTTTATTTGGTGTTTGAATTTCTAACTGGTGATGCTTCTGGTCAAAACATGGTGACCATCGCCACCAATTCAGTTTTTGAGTACATCATTGAAAATACGCCGGTTAAGCCCGACCACGCTTTCCTTGATGGCAACTTGTCAGGCGATAAAAAAGCCAATACTCAAACCTTGCGCAGCGTTCGTGGTAAAAAGGTCACAGCCGAGGTTAATATCTCTGCCGAGCTTGTCGCTAAGTACCTCCACACTACACCAGAGAAAATGGTGCAGTTCGGACAAATGACCACAGTCGGTGGGGCTTTGAGCGGCACGATTGGTATCAATGCTCATTATGCAAATGCACTTGCTGCGCTCTACATTGCGTGCGGCCAAGATGCAGCCTGTGTGGCTGAATCGGCGATTGGTATGACTCGTATGGAGCTCAACAAAGAAGGTGGCCTATACGCTAGCGTAACACTGCCTAACTTAATGCTAGGGACTGTTGGCGGTGGTACTGGTCTACCAAGCCAAAAGGCATGTCTAGATTTACTTGGCCTTCACGGCAATGGTAAATCGCAAGCCTTAGCTGAGGTATGTGCTGCATTATGTTTAGCGGGTGAACTGTCGATTGTAGGCGCGTTTTGCGCAGGTCACTTTTCGCGAGCTCATCACAAATTAGCTCGTTAATAACCTTTATCCAATTTGGCTTGTGAGATTTTGTGGATTGCACAAGCCACTCTGAATGCGTGAGTCATAAATGGATTACTTACACTTATCTAGAGTGAGCCTTAAGCACCTCACTGCGCTTCATATTATGCTGAACACCCACAGCGTTACTCAAACCTCAGAGCAACTCTTTGTCAGCCCTTCGAGTGTGAGTAAGACATTATCTCAGCTGCGTGACATACTTAACGACGAGCTTTTCTATCGGGACGGCACCAAGCTGATCCCTACTCCTTTTGCCTTGGAGATAGCACCCACTGTTCACGCGATTCTTTCAAGCATGAATGGGTTGCTTCATCAAAAGAGCTTTTCGCCTCAAAAATACCAAGGCAGTTTTTCACTTTCGATGCGTGAAAGCACTTTTGAAGTATTCGCTTCTAAGATCAGTAGAATCACCACCGAACTCGCCCCAAAAGCTAAGCTCAATATCTATTCCAAGCAGCAACTCGGCTTTGATGCTTTACTCAGCGGTAAGGTCAACTTGATCTTGTTACCTCATGATATTTCCCAACCTCCGACAGATAACAAAGAGTTGGTTTGGGAAACTATTCTTCCCGATGAGATGGTTTGCTTAATGGGATCACAACACCCTCTTGCCCAACAAGAACTGACTGTTGAAGGTTATTTAGACTTTAAACATATTGGGATCTTAGATAACGAACTCTCCAAGCCTTACTTTGAGCAAAACTTGGTTCAATGTCATAAGCCAAGAGATATGGCGATATCGGTAGCGGATTTTGGTGCGGCCGCCGTATTGTGTCACCATACGTCCTTCTTGTTCACTTGTTCTAAACAATGGGCTGAACAAGCAAAACAAGCACAAGGATTAGTGAGTAAGCCGCTTCCTTTTGACTACGGGAAAGTGGCGTATAGTTTGGTGTGGAACAAGCCCAACATGAATGATCAAGCGATCAAATGGTTGTGTGACCTGTTTTTAGAGGCTTAATATTTTTAGTAGCTTAATATCTTTAGAAACTTAACGTTCTTAAAAGCCTGATTGTCCACCTAAGCAACTTAAAGGTTAGGTATAAACTTCAGGCGTTTGCATCTGTTTTTGAACGATTGTGTAGAGCTTATCGTGAAAGCTCTGCATCTGTTTCTTCGTACATTTAGGCCATTCCAACGCCTCGCCAACCACACCATGATGCTGAAACGCATTTAGGCGAATTCGTACATCACTTGGCAGCGCCTTCAGGTAATTTCCAACCTGTTCAATTTCGCCTTCGAGATCACTTCTATTTGGAATATGCAGCAACCTGACTTCATGCAACTTACCTTTCTCTGCAAGATAGTTGATGGTTTTGAACACTCGATGGTTGCCTCTACCCACTAACCATTGATGCGTTTCAGATTGCCATGATTTTAAGTCGATCATCGCACCATCAAGGTAAGGTAATACCCTAGCCCAACCTTGTTTAGGTAAGGAACCATTACTATCAATAAAACACGTGAGGTGAGCCAATTGCGGATCGCTTTTGATCGCTTGAAATAGCTCGATGATAAACGGCAATTGCATGGTCGCCTCGCCACCCGAAATGGTAATACCGCTCAGGAAGAATTGATTGTGCCTAACCAGTTCAAGCACATCTGATACCGTCATCGTGGTGATTTTTGGGCTCGACTTATGATCACAGATATCGATGCACTGATCGCAGTTGGTACACGCTACCGGATCCCACTTCACTTTGCCTTCAACAAGACTCAGAGCACTGCTTGGGCAGCCACTTACGCACTCTCCACAATGGTTACAGTGATTGATTGTATGCGGGTTATGGCAGGTAATGCAGTCAAAATTGCAGCCCTGAAGAAACAGCACCAAGCGGTTTCCCGGGCCGTCAACACAAGAAAAGGTCAGCACACGGCTGACCTTCGCTTGTTTTTCTGTCTTATTATTTTTAACCCTAGCCATTTGAGTTGTTAGATCAGAAATTTTCATAATTCACATTGTTCGTATTCTAAATACACAACAGACGTTAAAGCTATTCGTATGTCGGCGACATCTCTAAGCTTGCCACGCGTGGTTTACGCTCTAATATGCCCGTGTTCTTCGCAGCCTCAGCACCTAAGAAGGTGGTATTAGTACGTGAGCCTTGCTCATCGTATTTCGCAATATCAGACAGCTTGATCATGTAACCCGTTACACGAACCAAATCGTTTGATGCAACGTTGGCAGTGAACTCTCGGTAACCCGCCTGAATCGCACCTTTACACAGGTTAAACATCGCTTCAGGATTTGATTTCACTGTTTCGTCGATGGTCAGAATGTCACTGATACCCGAGGTGTAGAATTTATGGTGACCCGCGGTAGCACGAACGTAAGAGACAGGATCAGGTTCGGTGCCGTAAGGAATACGGACACCCGGAGTCACATCTTCATCTAAACTAATACCGCCTTGAGCATGCAGCAGAGCTTTACCCTCAAGCCCATACTTTACTTGAGAGCTTTCAACGATCTCAGCCAGCTTTTCAGAAATACGGTGACCGAGTTGATTAGCTTGTTCATCGTGACCATAGCGCCCTGCTTGGCCTTCTTTCTCCATCAAGATGTTGACGGCTTCCGCCATGCCATAAATACCAAACATTGGCGCAAAGCGGTCTTCTTCGATAAGGCCTTCTTTGGTCAGGAAACCGTCAAAAAAGTTAGACTCTTCATGCAAGAAGCGGCTACGAGCGTTCATCAATTCAACCATGATGCCACTGTAATTCGGCAATACTTGTTGTAAGAAATCAGCACTGTCCTCAGACTTCAACGCCACTTGCTTGAGGTTCATACGCACCAAGGTGTTTGAACCGCCCGCTAAAGGCAAAGAGTTATAGCAGCTCACAATACCAAAACGCTTGTCGCCGTAAGCCTCGGCATGCGCTGGATAGTTTGCGATATGTGGTTTACTGCACTCACAGATATTGCTTGCCGCATGACGAAGTAGATCATCAGGTGTCACAGCAGGGTCGTACATAAAGGTTAGGTTTGGTGCGATCTGCTTCAGTTCAGCATCTACGCGCAAAATCGTACGACACACAATGTTGTCGGTCGGGCCGATATTCACATGCATAAAGGCATCTGGCAGTGTGCGGTCCAGCATAATCCAGAACAGCTTAAGCTTTTGATATACCTGCTCATCCGTCAAGTCGCCAACAAATGGCATCAACACATCATCCAATTGACCTAGGTATACCGGAATTGATGTCACAGACGGAACATGGTGGTAAAGGATGGTCAGCATGTTCAATGCTTCATCGAAATTAGTGGCCGCGCTAAGCTCTAAATACTCTGAGCCTTGATGTAAGTATTTAGAATAGTCGGGAAGTACATAGCGCGGCTTAAATGGGGCGTGCCCTTCAAACATGTCACATAGCACACCTTGTTGTAAGGCTTGCTCTACTTCATTGCTAACCGGCATATACGGTAGGCTCGCTTCAGCTTCTAAGGCAAGATAACTCGACTTCTGTTTTGGTGACAGGTGAGCATCTGAAATGATATCGCTAAAGCGCTGTTGTTGCTCGGAAAGTTGTGGAGAAGCAGATTGGTGGCTCATGATGAAACCCTTAATATTATTATGGGCTTATTTTATATCTCACTGTTACATTTCCACTAATGAAATGTATGCAAGACTATATTTCCAAAATGGAAATGAGTAATTTATTAATTACCGGAAATTAGCTTATCTATGAACGAAATGGGAAGAACGAAGCCAGTGTTGGCGTTGATAGTTATAGTTATAGTTATAGTTATAGTTATAGTGAAGATACTGAAAAGCACTCACTGGCTCGCCTGTTTGAAACACAAACGACTAAAAATAGAAAACCCACATAACTGACCTTAAGATCGTTGATGTGGGTTTCGTTATTTTAGATGAGCATTACCGAGGCTAGCTCTAGGCATACACAGGATTACAGATGAGGAAGCACTTGTTTACGTCCAACACCCATCAATACCTTTAACTCTCCTTGTGGAGTGTTGATCGAGAACGGCGTTGACACTTCAACCACTGCAAAGCCAGCTGCACTCAATACATTCTCTGAGCGCTGTTGGCTTACACCGTAGTCTTCGCTGTCGTTCTCTAAGTACCAATCCCAGTGTACAAACGTGCCGTCGTTTTCAAGCAGCGTGTAAATCAGACTGACTGTGTCTTGTAGGTTCGGGATAAAACCACACACCGAAGAAGCTACCACTAGGTCAAACTGGTTTCTGAATGCTGGATGCTGCGCTGCAAGCCCGCGCGATAAAAGATCAACAACAGGTTCAACGTTGGGTAACTCTTTCTTATCTAACTCTTCAATCATCCCTTCAGAGATATCAAGTGCGATGATCTCTTTTGCTAAAGGAGATATTTTCTGGCTGAGTAGTCCTGTACCACAACCAAAATCAAGGACACGGGTTCCGTTTAAATCAACGAGCGGTGTTAACTGGTCAAATACGGACTGTGCGAATACTGCGGTCGCGGGATCTTTATCCCAATCAACGGCGTACTCGTCCCATTGTTTCGCCATCATGGCCTCCATCTTTACTTCTTGTAGGTTCGGAACTTCCCCAGAATAAACCAAATTAGTCAATTCGTCATAGAGTTATCATGCAAAGATGGACTATTTCTAAGATAGTCAGCACAATATTCAGATAATATGCACCGACCCCCGCTCAATATGGAAATGAAATGAACCTTTCTCAAGTCCAAGCCTTTTGTTCCGTTGCTGATTTAGGATCAGTGTCTGAAGCTGCACGCCAGCTAGAATGCAATCGAACCAAACTCAGCATGTCGATTAAAGCCTTGGAAAAAGAGTTAGATGTCGAGCTGTTCGTGCGCAGCGGAAACCACGTTGAACTTTCTGAAGCGGGCAAAGCCATTTACAAAGATTGCGAAGGCTTGTTGGTGACAGCAGCGCGTATTAAACAGACCTGCTTGCATGTTTCAGGTGAATTTAACGCGGAAATTTGGATTGCACGAGATGACTCCCTACCCGATGGAATGTGGCAGGATTTATCTCACGCCTTAAATAACAAGTACCCTTCTACCTCATTCAACTTCGTTCTCGCGTCGAGCGGCGACTTAGCTAACTTGGTTGAAACTCAGCAAGTCGACTTCGCATTTGGCGTCGATTACGAACGTGTCGATGACCCAAGAATTATCTACAATCCACTTGGTAAGATTCGAATGATGTCTGTGTGTAAGAAAGGACATGATCTAAGTGCGATGCGACGAGTGTCGGATGAAGTATTGAGAAATTCGATGCAAGCGACCATGGTTTATCTCAATGAGAAGGATAATCCTGAGCTTGAGCCCTTCTCTCGCCGTTATATTGGTTTCTCTAGCTTTGACTTCATGTTGGATACAATTTTGCGTGAAGAGGCGTGGGGCGTAATGCCAGAACCATTGATTCGCCATTTATTGCGTGAACAAGAGCTAGCAGTGATCAAACACACGTACGGCTTAACACAAGAAGACTATTGTATGTTTACCGCCGCTGGGATGGCTGAACACCCAGGTATGAATTGGTTAGCGGATCAGATCAGCGATTACTTGTTTGATTTTTAAAGTGTCAGATAATGTTCTATCTCGACACTTTAAATCATCTAACAGATAGAGAGCCCTCTCTTTAAAAGACCATCACGTGATCAACTAAATAGCGTCCGTCTTCTTCAACCAACACCATTTCAGCCACAAACTCGCCTTTCGCAATGGTATACGCTTGCTTCCACACAAAGGCGATAGAGTCTGAGCGTCTAAATAGTGCGACCTGCTTTCGTTCAGCAAAAAAGCCATTGCTGTGTTGATAATGGTGACATACCTTTTCTAAATATTCCGGCGTAACAATGTCTTTCATCCTTTGGGTAAAGTCTCGACAGTGCTGAGCATGATCAACCTTAGTTGAACCGTCCATCAAGTTATCCATGATCGGGTTAGCAATCACCCACAGTTCGTTATCATTGATATCGTCAAACTTCATATTGATCCATTCCTTGTCCATTCCAATCCGTGCAGTCTCAGTCTCAGTCTCAGCAGAGTCTAGGAAATCAATGAGACCCTAGCGACTAATGTGTTTTATTAATCATAAACGATCCTATTTCAGTTGCACACCATCCCCAAGAAACACTCAACGTCAATTTTACTGACACCTCAATTTATCAATAAGTAATTGAATAATAACAACTTGAATATAAAATGGGTTGCCGACATATAAACATCATCAGATAAAGTTTGTAAAGTTAGCTCAATATTAGAACAATGAAGTTATCAAAAACATCTGGAAAATTTTATGTGTGACAGGAAAAGCCAAAACGAAAATCGAGTACTATTGTTCTCAGCCCTTTTAGCATCAGGCTTCGCAGTTGGCGGATTGGTGTTGGGTCTTCTCGTTGGCTCTCTGGTCATAGTATTTGACGGTGTTTATTCTCTTATCAGCTTACTGCTAACTTTATTGTCACTAGCTGCATCGAAATACATTAACCGTCCTTCAGATACCGAGTTCCCGTTTGGTCGAGCTATCATTGAACCAATTGTGATTGCGATTAAAGCAATTGTGATTCTGCTAGTGGTTAGCTATTCACTTTACTCTGCGATTGGTGCGTTGATGACGGGTGGTCGTGAAGTTGATGCTTCTATCGCGACTCTGTTTGGTATTTTCAACGTGTTGGGCTGTGGTTACGCTTGGTGGTACATCGCTAACAAGAGCAAACGTATTTCTTCAGGTCTGATTCAGGCAGAGTCTAAGCAGTGGCAGATGGATACGCTACTGAGCGTAGCGGTAACGGCTGGTTTCGTAGCAGCTTGGTTAATTACCTTTTCTCCACTTGCAGAATACGCGGTGTATGCCGACCCAATGATGATGTTGCTAATGTCTTTCTACTTCATCAAAGTACCTTTCGACATGTTACGTGAAGCAATGCGCGAACTGCTGATGATGTCGGCAAACAAAGATATTTGTGACGCGGTAGATAAGAACGTTGTCGCGGTAGACAAAGAAGCGGATCAAGATTTGGAGCTGATGGGTGTGACTAAGGTTGGCCCAGAACTAAGAATTAACGTTGATATTCATACCAACGACCAACAAGCCATTGCGGTCGATGATATTGAACGAACGCGCCGACAGCTTAAGCGACGCCTATCTAAGATGCCTTATGAGCTTCAATTGAATCTCAATGTTGCGAGTTAAGTTTTCCATAGCAAACGAGGACACTCCTCATCCGAGAACATAAACTCAGATTAAGAGTGAGATTGAACCTTTTTAGAAGCCGACGCCTTTACCGTCGGCTTTTCTCTTGTTACCCACCAGCAAGCGAGTGAACCAACGGTTACCATACAAACGCCCTGCCAAAATGTCATGGTCAACGACAAGCCTAAAATCAACGAAGAGATTACGGTTGCGAAGATTGGCGTAAAGTACGACATGGTCGCAAGAAATACCATATTTCCACCCAGAATTGCCGTATTCCAAAGCGCATAGCCTGCGCCCATACAAGCGCCAGCTAACGCTAAGTCAATCGCCGCACTCGTTGTCATCACCATGCCTGTTTCATCACTCAACGCGTATTTAATCCACAGAGTGATCGCCGTAGCGATAAAGAAAAGCACAATCGCATTCTGTCCTTTAGCAACGCGCTGGGTGTAGTTGCAGTAAACAGCCCAAATAATCGCACCAAAAAACGCCATAGAATAGGTTTTAGGATTAGTCGCAATGTTGGCAGCAATTTGATCAACAGATAGACCTTGATCACCACTGATGCTCCAAGCCACACCGAAGAATGCCAAAAAGATACTTGGATAAACCAACCAGTTAATCTTTTTGTCACTCAGCAGCACCGCAAACAACACCGTCAGTGCCGGCCATAGATAGTTGATTACTGCCATCTCTATGGCTTGATGCCGGCTGTTCGCCATTCCCAATGCCAGAGCCAGGAAAATCTCATAACAAACGAACAAGGCGCCGCCAATCAGCAAGTAAGACTTAGAGAAGCGTGACAACTTTGGTAAACCCATAACACAGACCAACAACAGTGCACTCACCGTGTAAAGACTGGCAGCACCACCAATTGGACCTAGCTGTTCTGAGACACTACGAGACAGAGCAATCAAACAGCTCCATAATAAAATGGCGATAATACCGTAGCAGCTATAACGATGAGATTTCAGCACGCCTTTTCCTTCTCTTTATTGTAATTGGTTAATCAAAATGAGCTTAAAGCAAAGATAAGCTTAAACACCACTATCGATAAGTTGCAGTAAGTAAAAATAAGTAGCCGAGCACATAACTGTACTCGGCTATCAATCATTCACTCAAAAATCTAAAAGCAGTTAGCAGTTAGCAGTTATGCCAACAAAAGTGCTTGCAGGTCAGCCAGAGACTTAACCTGATAATGAGGGTTAATTCCTGCTGGCGTCGCTTTCTCTTGGCTGTTCAACCAACAGGTCTCAATACCAAAATCCAAGCCACCTAAAATATCAGAGTGTGGGTTATCCCCGACCATCAATATTCTTTGTTTCGATGGCAATCCAATCAGCTTATGTGCATGTTCAAAAATTTCCGCGTCTGGTTTAGCAACACCGACTTCCTCAGAAATGATCACATGGTCAAAGTAGTTCGTCATTCCGGTACGCTCTAAACGGATAGACTGAAGCTCTGTAAAACCGTTAGTAATGATGCCCATATTCACTTTGCCTTTTAAAGACTCCATCAACTCTTGTGCACCCGGTAACAAAGAACAGATATCCGCCATTGCCGTTAAAAATGCACTGTTTAAAGCAGCGGTTGTTGTTTCAAGTTTTTCAGCCCAGCTTTCGAAGCGCGTATGTTTCAGTTGATCTGCAGTAATGCGGCCATCTTGGTAATCGACCCAAAGTGGTAAGTTAACCTTTTGATAAGCCGAATAATCTTGCTCGCTGAAATCCACACCAAAGCGAGAAAACATAAGCTTCATTCCTTGATAAGCATCAAAATGGAACAAAGTTTCATCTGCATCAAAGAATATCCAATCGTACTTCATTTTATGTCCTATTATTCGCGCTGTTGAGCAGTGCATGCACTGTTTTTGTCGTTGTTTTTATCGTTGCCTCAAAGGGCGGAGCATCACTTTACCCTCAATTTTGTGAGCCTGTATATAAATCTAATAATTTATAGAAAACAAGTCACAAGTCATGATGTATCGCAAATTTTGCCACATATTAAACCAATACCATACAAGAAATACACTTAGGTACCGGGAGGTACTATGAAGCACTTTTTACCGTCGTCTGTCATGCTCACCCCTTTTCTTGTCAAATACTATGACGAGGAGCCAGAAGACACGCTTGATTCTGAAGAGTCACAAGAGCCTCAAATTGAATGCGGTGACAACTCAGATAAAAAGTCGACACAAGCCTAACTAGAGCAGCTTTCAATGAAAAACCTTACTTTTCATTGTTATAGAGCACCATTCTGCTCTTGGTTGAGTCAATTTATCACTATCCATTACTGACAATGAACACAACCAAAAACCATGAAAACGATTGCTATATGAGCCCTATCACAACGACTAGCCACAAAGTGGTAGTTCGGAATCAAAGTTGTTCCAGATCAATGGTCAACCACTTGAATGCCGACAACATGTAGGAAATTAAAAATCATAATTAACGGAGTTTTCCAATGTCTACTGCATTTTACATCCCTACAATCAACTTCATGGGTACTGGCTGTCTGAAGGATGCGGCTGATAGCATTCAGTCTCAAGGATTCAAAAAAGGTCTGATCGTTACGGATAAGATCCTGAATCAAATTGGCGTAGTTAAGCAGGTACAAGATCTTCTTAGCCAGCGCGGCGTAGACGCAGTTATATTCGACGGTACTCAACCAAACCCAACCATCACTAACGTGAACGATGGCCTTGAATTGCTGACTGACAACAATTGTGATTTTGTTGTTTCTCTAGGTGGCGGTTCTCCACATGACTGTGCAAAAGGTATCGCTCTGGTTGCTTCTAACGGCGGCAAGATTGCTGATTACGAAGGCGTAGACCAGTCTGAAAAGCCAATGATGCCACTAATTGCTATTAACACCACGGCTGGCACTGCATCTGAAATGACACGCTTCTGCATCATTACTGATGAAGCTCGCCACATCAAGATGGCTATTGTTGATAAGCACACAACACCACTAATCTCAGTAAACGATCCTGAGTTGATGCTTGCTAAACCTGCATCACTAACGGCTGCAACAGGCATGGACGCGTTGACGCACGCAATCGAAGCTTACGTTTCTATCGCAGCAACGCCAATTACAGACGCTGTAGCAATTAAAGCCATCGAGCTTGTGCAAGCACACCTAAGAAACGCGGTAGCGCACGGCGAAGACATTGAAGCTCGTGAACAAATGGCTTACGCACAATTCATGGCGGGTATGGCTTTCAACAATGCTTCACTGGGCTATGTTCACGCAATGGCGCACCAACTGGGCGGTTTCTACGACCTTCCACACGGTGTATGTAACGCTATCTTGCTTCCACACGTTCAACGCTACAACGCACAAGTTTGTCCTGAGCGTCTACGTGATGTGGCAAAAGCAATGGGTGTAAATGTTGAAGGCATGACTGCAGAACAAGGCGCAGAAGCAGCAATCAACGCGATTGTTCAACTTGCAAACGACGTGAACATCCCAACAGGTATCGCTCAACTTGGTGCGAAGCTAGAAGATATCCCAACTCTGTCTGACAACGCACTAAAAGATGCTTGTGGTTTCACTAACCCTAAACAAGCAACACACGAAGAGATCTCAGCAATCTTCGAAGCAGCAATGTAATCTAGATACAAGTCACTTCTTATAGCTAACACATACGGGCTCACCTCTGAGCCCGTTTTCTTTTTTCCGTCCGGTACCTTTCAAATCTTTTCCTTTTCCACTAATCACTAATCACTAATCACGAAAAAGTCGCATTGTTGCAATCGCTTAGTTATAGTTAAACTATTGATATATAGAATGACAAACAGGTTCCATTGAGTCGTAAGATAGCTAGCACCTCATTATTAGCATCACTTCTTGCATACTCCGCTCAAGCAGAGGAGCAAAATGAGTGCCACAGTCAGCCGTTAGAAGACGTCCCTGTCGAAAAAGCTTACCATTTCCTAAACAGTAAATTTTGCCAACCTGCTCTGTGGTTTGACAGCTTTTTTGTTGATGACCGCATTACCGAAGATGCCAGAGCTGGCACGTCCGTCCGTTGGTATAACGATTTTATTTACTCGGAAGGTAGCGATGTCGACTACTCAACAAAACTCAAGGCGCGTCTGCATCTTCCCTTTGTGAGTAAACGCCTAAAGTTGATCTACGAGTCTGTCAGCGATGAAGAGTTCTTGGATTTTTTTCCGAATGATTCAGATGAATTGGAAAGTGCGTTAGGCCTGCGCTACGACGCCTATGCCAAGGGATATAGCAGCTTCAATATTAAGGCAACATTACGACCACGCATTGAAGCTCGCTATCGTTTTACCTACCCTCTCACAACCGATGTGGTATTCAGACTTACCCAGCGGGTATATCAAGAAAAACAAGAAACTGGCGAGATCACTGACGTCGATTTTGATCTTTCTTTAAGTGATGATTTCTTGGCTCGATGGTCAAGCTTTGCGGGGTATAACGACGATCTCAAAGGTTGGAACTATGGTACGGGATTAACCTTGTATCACTACCTTGCCCAAGACCAAGCACTTCAATATAGCGCTACAATTAATGCAACGGATGAGCCTCATAATCATTACGAATACGCTCAGGTTTCGGTTACTTACCGACAAAACGTATGGAAAGAGTGGCTGTTCTACGAACTCATTCCTCGTTATCAATGGGAACGAGAACCCCATGAGAAACATACCGAAGAAGCCAACATCACCCTTCGGCTTGAAGTCCTGTTCAATAATGTGTAGCTCTATAATGTTTAGTTCAACAACGTATAGTTCAACAGTCTCTAGCTCAACAACGCCTAGTTAGTGTTTGATATATAAGCATCGAGAGATAAGAACAGAGGCACAAAAAAAGCACATCATACGATGTGCTTTTTCAGTTCGATCAAGGCTTAAACTGTAATCTTAACCTTTGTAATTTCTTACTCGCGCCGCTTCTGCTTCACGTTTATCGACAACTGTCTTACCGATTGGCGCTAGCGAGATAACCGCGAGCTTAAGATGTTGAATCGCGAACGGAATACCAATGATGGTAATGAAACACGCCACAGCTGACATGATGTGACCGATTGCTAGCCAGATACCCGCAAATAAGAACCAAATCACGTTACCAATCACGCCTAGCGGGCTCGTACCTATGTCCATTTCATTGGTCAGCTCATCACGAGATATGGCTTCCTGACCAAATGGGAAGAATGAAAAGTTACCCATAACAAAACACGCTCTACCCCATGGAATACCAACGATGGTAAGGAATGCGAGCAGTCCGAAGAACCACCAAGCTAGTCCCATAAATACGCCACCGAACAGAAACCAAATGATGTTTCCTATTGTTTTCATTCTGTATTCTCCAAATCTTGTAATACTGTTTATTTCATATGCCGAGTAAGGCAATACTTGTTCTAATAGGTTCATTATTGTTGAACCTTTATGAACCGTTTATGAATCACTTACATTTTATGTGATTGATACACGCCACGAAACGCCAAATCCACATAGGGCTCATCGATTTTATTTGATACCATGCTCTTAGATTTTTAGTACCACAAAGCTAAACAGCTACAACAACTAATTGAAGGCCGAATTTATGAACAACACTGAGCAACCTAAAAAGAAAATGAAAAACTGGGTGCCAATCGTCTTCTTCGGACTTCTCAGCACAGTCCCAGTGTTCATGTTCTTAGTCGACGTGTACATCAACCAGTATATGTAACAGAGCCGGACAGGTTCAACTAATTTAGGTAACAACACCTTAAGTTACCCACATTGCAAATAAGGTGTATGAAAAAAGCCAGCAACTTGCATTACTGGCTTACTAAAAATTGTCAACATATTTTAGGATGAGATACTCTCGTGTTTCCTAGTCGAGGGTTATCAAGTTTATTTTAGAAAATCGTGCGCGACATGGGCTAACTCTTTTTACTCTGAAAAAATCTCAACCACAATTTCTGGTAGTAATGGAGCCCCATGAAGAAAACCTTGCTGGTTAAAGCCGCCTAGAGCTTCCAGAAAAGCACAGGTGTCTTTGTTTTCAACACCCTCATAGATAATACGCGCGTTTTTAACCGAAATGAGCTTCTTAACTTCGTCGATCTTCTGCATATAATCAATGTTGTGGCAAAGTCCCCATGTAATAGTTTTATCTATCTTTATCTCACTAATAGGCAATTTGACAATACGTTCAATATTCGATGCTTCCATCCCAAAGTCATCTATAGAGATCTCAAAACCTTTCAACCTAAGTCGTAAAATATTTGCCAACAATTCCTTTTCAATATTGCCTGAAAGGGCCTTTTCAGTCAGCTCTAAAACGATGGTATGCTCAATACCCTGCTGATAGATATCAAGTAGGGTATCGACCACAGATTCGTCAATCAACAAATTAGGATCGATATTAATCGAGAACCTCAACGATTGATCCAGTTCACTGAAATGAAGGTGATAATCCTGAATGAATTTATTTATCACGATATTGGTAAAAACCTTTTGCTTTCCTAGCTCTTCAATTACTGGCAAAAAATAGCTCGGTGGAAGTAAGGTCCCTTTTTTATCAGACCATCGAGACAACACTTCAAACCCCGAAATAACATTTATATCCGAAACAACTTGCGGCTGATAAACTAGGTTTATGGGAAAATCATCATCGATGATTGTCGCACGATGACCAAAGCTTGGCTCACCTTGGGTTATGGTTTCAACCACAAGTGTTTTATCAACCAACTCACTTATTTGGTTAGCCCAAATAGGCTTTTCTAATGAAGCGACAACATTTAACTCATAGAGTTTCCCAAGCATACTCACCGAGCTAACAATGGATTTATCCAAACCTGAAGTAATGATTATTTTAGACTCAATATTTTGTTGAGACATCATACTCAAGAGTTCAAATCCATCGCCATTGGGCATCATGATGTCCATAATAACCAAATCAAATGATGCGTTTTGCATTTTTTCCATTGCATCGAACGCATTTTCTGCAAACTGTATGGATGTTTTTTTATTAGATAAAGAGACCGCATTTTTAATAACTTCTCTAGATAGTTCAACATCGTCAACAATCAATACTGTGTTATTCATGCTCTTCACCTTTATAGTTTGCAATAATATCCATCCAAGAGCGTTGCGATTTTATTGTCTTTGAATTCAAGTTCATGACCTTCATTGATCTATCGTTACTTGTTACAGTTCGATACTCACAGCCCAATGAAAAGAACAGGTCAAAAATCCTCTTGCTTTTCAGTAGTATATAAAGCTCTTTATCGGGGTTTAAACTTTGTAGATACTTGTACGCCTCTCTGCCCATTGTATCTGTAAATGACGAATAATGAGTACAGTTAAAAGTAACAACTAAATGTGCTTTATCTTCTTTAGATACTAAGACTTGCTCCAAAAAATCTGCTGCAAGTTTATAGTTAGCACTTAATAAGTGTCCGATCAATTGCCCATTAACCGTGACGAGCGTTAACTCTCCAGAATATTGATTTATTATTTTTTCAATAATTGCCTTTCGACTCAGACCTGATTTTTCTAAGTTACTAAGTAGAACGTTATCTTCATATTCAAAGATGACATCAATTAATTTTTTTATTTTCCCAACAAAAAATGAATTATTTGAGTTGATAGTCGTAACTTGCGTTTGAACGTACATATCGATGTCAATATAACCGTTGTTATTAAATTTATTCTTTAACCCTGTGAGAACTGTTTGTGAGTCGTTTGCTTCCCAAACATCAAATATGTTGACTCCCACGAGATCCAGTAATTCGTTTTGACGCTTTAAGTGGGGAGTTGTTACTCCCCTTTCCCAGCGGCTTAGAGTCACAACATCTAGACTATTAAAGTTAGAGTTACTTTTTTGAATCGCATCAACAAAATTAGTTTGTGATAAACCATTGTTAACACGAAACGTGCGGATAATATTTCCAAACATAGTTTTACTTTCTTATTCGTTATTGTGATTTAGCTTATTTTTGATTAAATATGAACAAAAGCTAAGGGCAAGTAGTGATTGAATGATTTAGAAATGCCAAGTCACACTCAGCACTTGTTGGGAGATAGGGCTTTGTTGCGTAATTGAATTTAGAGATAGAGCCAACCCGTTTCGCGTATTTCTTAGTCAATACGACAAGTTTCAGGCATACCTAACTCAGTAAGCTTGTTCAACGCTTTTATCATCGCGTAAGTTTCACCCACCTGGGCATTGTAATTTCTTAAGCTCAATCGTCCTCCTAGCAACTGTTTAACTCGATACATCGCTGTTTCTGAGAGTGAACGTTTGTGGTATCCATACCGCTCTTTCCAATACTTATTTGAGCCGTATAATTTCTGGCAACCCACTGCGAGATTTCGAGGGTGACCACGCTCCCAGAAGGCGGCCCCTTCTCGAGGGGGAATAAGCACAACGGCTCGCTTAATCTTAATAGCAGCGTGACACGCTCTTGTGTCGTAAGCGCCATCACCAGACACCTCAAGGATACTTCGGCGTGTTTGTTTCAGTAAGTTCGGGAGTACCTCTCCATCTGTAACCGTCGATAAACTTAGCTCGGCGGCAATGATCTCATGAGTGTTGGTATCGACGGCAATATGAAGCTTTCGCCAGACTCTACGCTTGCCATCCGTCCCGTGTTTTTTCACTTTCCATTCACCTTCGCCATAAACCTTAAGGCCAGTAGCATCAATGGCTAGGTGCTGTATTGCTCCTCTCGCTTTAGTCCTAAATGAAACCTCAACTTGCTTGGCTCTACGACTGATGCAGGTGTAATGCGGACAACTTAACGGTACATGAGCTAACCTAAATATCGAGTCGATAAATCCTTGAAGCGCTCTCAATAGCATAGAAAAAACTCGTTTGACCATCAGTGCTGTCGTGATAGCTAAATCACTGAACCGACGCGGCCTCCCGCGCTTATTCTGTTTGCTTTGCGCCCACCCGCTTATTGCTTCTTCATCAATCCAAAAGGTCAGAGAACCTCGGTTAATGAGTGATTGGTTGTATTGCTTCCAGTTGGTTGTTTTGTAACGAGGCTTAGGCATAGGACTACGAGAGAGAGTGGAGATAGCTGATCAGATCGTAGGTTCTTGATTTAGTTCCATTGAATTACGCAACAAAGCCTACATTTTCTCTCGTTTATATATAGTTTCACTTTAACAATTTTATGACTTGTGGCGCGAAGAGAACTTATCTAAGCTAGCCACAATTCAATGATCTCGCTTTAACTATTAACTATTAACTATTAACTGATTTGATTACTGACTAATTTGCTGAACACATCGCTACTTTTCTTACCCACACAGAATCGCCAACAAAAGCAATCGCTTTGGGCGCTTCTCCTTACCGGACTGGTTATCATAACTTGCCTGGCGAGTACGCTGTCTGCAAATAAAGTAACGGCTTCAGCTTCCTTAGTTGGACAATCAATATTTGTCGGCGCAGAAACCAGCAACCCACATGCTGTCATCGCATCTTTAGATAAAATGTCTGAGCTTTATGCCAGCGTTTTTGGTTCAGAAGCATCTAAAGCTCTGACAACACCAAATTCAAGTTCATGCAGCCTGAGTTCGAAAATGCTGACCTTTGCCGCCCCGAAAACCGGCTGGCTGATCCCATTCGTACTTATTATTGCTGTTGCATTTAACTTACCTCCTCACATCTCGAGATTATCTAGAGACAATCATCGCTCTGCTCGACCTACAAAACACCGCTTACACCTAAAGCACTGTATATTTAGAGAGTAAATAACCGGGCTATTCCACCCTTTTATTTATTTTTTGGAGATACATTTGTGTACAACACACTACTAACTAAGTTTGTCGATTTGTTGGCATTCTGCATGCGCACATGCGCAAAAGCTTTCGTCACTGCAATCTTAGTCATGACGTCATTTACCGCCCTGGCTCAAACCACGGGCTGGATAAGCGTGCCTGAGCATCCGCCAGTTAAGATGCGAATGATGTCGACGGGGGAACAGTCGGATAACGGCGGTACCGTTCAAACTGTATTGGACGTTACACTCGACGGTGACTGGAAAACCTATTGGCGCAGTCCAGGTGAAGGTGGCATTCCGCCAAGCTGGAATTGGTCTGATTCAACTAATATAGAGTCTGTAGATTGGCATTGGCCGATCCCTAAATACTACGAACAACTTGACGTAATGACGCTGGGATACAAAAAGCACGTAAGCTTTCCTGTCACCCTAACGTTGAAAGACAAAACGCAACCCGCTGTATTTAGGGCTTCTCTCTCGTTCCCGTCGTGCACCAATATTTGTGTTTTGACTGACTATGACATCGAACTCCCTATCGACACACAGCAATTGAAGTTCGATGAAGAAGCGATGTTCTTGTTCAACCAAGGCATGAGCCAATCTCCAAGAGAAGCGAGCCGGACTTCAGTGAACGGTCTATTTTGGGACAAAAGCAAGCAACAACTGGTCACTCAACTAACCAGTAACGAAGGCTGGGATAAGCCGATGGTGTTGATTGACGGGCAAGAAGTCATCGATGACTTCTTTGCTCAACCAACCGTCCATATCACCGGCAATACGATGACCGCGGTATTTGACGTCAGCAACTGGATAGGCGAAGTCGACTTAACGGATCGCACCGTTAGTGTCACGGTTTCAGACACTAATTTTGCCGAAGAGATGACGGCTCAAGTCGGCTCAGAACCTATTGCTTATCAAGCAAGTAACAACGGTTTTCTTGCAATGATCGGCTTTGCTTTGATTGGCGGTTTGATCCTCAATATTATGCCATGTGTGTTGCCTGTATTAGGAATGAAGTTAAACAGCATCATTCAAAATCAAGGTGCATCCAATCGACATATCCGACTCTCATTCTTAGCTTCTGCGTCAGGTGTCATTACGTCATTTGCACTCCTAGCCCTTGGCATGACCGCTCTAAAAATGGGTGGCAATGCGATTGGTTGGGGAATCCAGTTCCAAAATGTTTGGTTCATCGGGTTCATGCTGATCATCACTTTGCTGTTCTCGATTAACCTACTTGGGTTATTCGAATTCAGACTACCATCAGGTTTAAACACTTGGATGGCGACTAAAGGCGACGACTCACATTCAGGCCACTTTATTCAAGGCATGTTTGCTACGCTGTTGGCAACACCGTGTAGCGCTCCATTCCTAGGAACCGCAGTCGCTTATGCACTTGGGGCAAGCTACCAAGAGTTGTGGGCTATCTTTATCGCACTCGGCATCGGTATGAGTGCACCTTGGTTAATTTTCGCGCTGTTCCCAAGTCTTACAAAACTGCTTCCAAAACCTGGGGCATGGATGTTCAGAGTTAAGCTGGTATTTGGCTTAATGATGTTCATTACCAGTCTATGGTTAGCAAGCCTAATGAGCCCATTCATTGGTAAATTCCCGACGATCCTGTTGTCACTGTTTATCGTGATTACAGTATTGATTTGGATTGGCCGTAAGTTGGGTCGCAAGGTACTTATTCCTATCGTCGCAACCACAACCTTGGTGTTTGGTGCTGCATTAATCGTAGGCAGTGTGACCGCAGACAATTGGGCGACACCGATTGTTGACGATCTCGCTTGGCAAAAGCTAGATGCAAAACAAATCCCTCAACTGGTTGAGCAAGGCAAAACGGTATTTGTCGATGTGACCGCTGATTGGTGTATTACCTGTAAGGCCAACAAGATCGGCGTCGTTCTCCAAGACCCTGTCTACAGCCACCTACAGCAAGAAAACATTGTTTTGATGGAAGGCGATTGGACAACACCAAGTGAAAGTGTCACTCAATACTTACAAAGTAATGGTCGATTTGGTGTGCCATTTAATATCGTCTACGGCCCAAGCTATAAAAGCGGTATTCCACTGCCTGTTATTCTCGACAGTGACACTGTCGTTCAAGCCATCAACACTGCGAGATAATTGATGAAGACTCCCAACAATGAAGATAAATCTAGCACGACTGAAGACAGCGCTGTAAAGGGTGAAACCAAAAAGCCAAGTCGTCTTAAGAAGTGGGGAAAGGAACTGGTTTCAATGATATTGATCGTTGGCGTGGTTTCATTTTCGATGGACTTTTATCACAGCAGAAGCATGCCTCAGGGCGACGCGATTCCAATTGTGGGTCAATCACTCAAAGGCAAAGATATTGATGTTATCGAGCTAAGCAAAAATGGTAAGCCAGTCATTGTCTATTTTTGGGCAACTTGGTGTGGCGCCTGCAAATTTGTGAGCCCAACCGTCAATAGCTTCAACGACTCCCATCAAGTGGTTTCGGTCGCTCTGTCATCGGGCCCAGACGAACGTGTTCAGCGCTACTTAGAGGCAAAAGAGTATGACTTCCCTGTTATCAATGATCTCTCTGGATCGATCAGCAGAAGTTGGGGCGTTAATGTCACTCCAAGCATCGTCATCATCAAAGATGGAAAGATTAGCAGTATCGCAACAGGCGTTACTTCCCCGATAGGGCTCTGGTTAAGAACCTACTTTGCATAACTCGCTTAAAAAGAAAAACTGAGCAAAGCAAGGCGAATAACTCGATTTAGCCCGTTTAACGAACAGCATTACCGTGAGCGCGACCCAATGAGCGCTCACGATTATCAAGAATTAGAGAATAAATAGCATGAAAAAACATCTGATTAGTACACTGATTTTAGGCTCACTAATGAGCACCACTGCCTTCGCTGAGTTAAGTACAGAACAAACCCAGCAACTTGAAGAGATTAACCAATTTCTGAAAGAGAACCCTTCTACGATCTCTGGCTTACATACCAGCTTAGAGCAGTACGTAGCAGGGCAAGAACAGTCGAAGAAGGCTCAAGCAGAAAGCCATGATTGGTTGTACAACAATGACGCTCACCCAATCACGGGCAACCCGGATGGCAAATCAGTCATCATTAACTTTACCGACTATAACTGCCCTTACTGTAAGCGCTTGGAAAAAGGTTTGGTTCAATTAGCCTCTGAAAATAGCGACATCAAAGTGATCAACGTGTACTTATCGTTTAAACAACAACAAGTTCCAGGGCTAGACACCAACGCGGCGCTATACGCGATGAAAGTATGGAAAGATAACCCAGAAGCATTCCCTGAAGTCAACAGACTGCTGATGGCGAAAAGCGGTAGCCACACCAAATCTTCATTACAAGCTGTGGCTAAGAAAACAGGAACAGAAGCGCAATTGGACACGACCTCAGAGCAAAGCGACATACTCATGACCAACCACCAAACCTTTAGTGCTCTAGGTTTAACCGGCACTCCAACCATGATGATGAATGGTCAGGTCTTACCGGGGTATGTACCTTACGACCGACTAAAAGACATAGCGGATGACGCTTTCTAATCGAATCTAGAAAGGTTTTAGTAAGGTTGTGAGCCTTAGCTAAAATTGAAGACTAAATTGATAGAGCCTACTTGCGTTAACCCGCAGTAGGCTTTTTATGGCTTTGAATAATCGATTTTAAGATACAACTATTTCAGGTCAGGTAAAGTGAACATGTACACTTGTGTGTCAATATCTTTAAGTTCACTTTTAGGCCATTTTATGAAAATTGGTTATGCTCGTGTTAGCACCCAAGACCAAACGCTCGATGTTCAACTTGAGCAACTTAAACGTATTGGTTGTGACAAAATTTACCAAGAGCAAGCGAGCGGTAAATCCTCTGATAGAGAACAGCTTAACCTGTTGCTGGATTTTGGAACGAATGAATCAGGGCGGCAGTTCTGGTTCGCCCTTAAAATCGAGGCCAGGTTAAAGCTCTATACTTGCTTTAAGTGAGTTCGTCATTACACTAAGCTTCAAGTTTTTGTTAAAATCATTAATTACTAGAAAGTTTGGTATGGATTCACGGGCTGTACATTCATTAATTGCGTCGTCGAAACGTAGATTTTTTCCTAAGACCCTCTTTATAACACACTTAGTCACAGTTATATCTTCACTATTACCCCCACAAGTCACACTTCGACTTGTACCGATAAAAGCTCTAGCTTTCGCACGCCGCATACCATTAACTAAGCTGCCATCCGTTGTGCCCTCACCAGAATTACATGAGTGAGTATAAAAAATAGTGTTGTCTTTAAAGTCCACATTGTCTCCGATGTCGCGCCCTGATAATGTACCTGAATTATCCCCTAATATAATATCAGTTGAACTACTGTGTGATATGTTGAAAAAAAAACTTAAACGTTCACACTGCATATAATTTAACATGTTGTATTTTGTATGCTCTCCCGGTGAGAGCAGCTTTACTTTAAAAGAAGCTTTTTCACCCCATTTAAAAATTGCCTTTGCATCCTTTTCTGCCTCACCAACACCATAAGCTACAACCATATTAATATTATCATCTGGACATTTAAATCCATTAGCCAAGGAAACCGAAAAAGGAAGTAAACACATAATTATAGATAATATAACTCTCATAACTAATCCTCATCTCGATACACAATAATCTCGTCAAAATCATCACATCTGGAGCCATAATTATCTATGATAGATATAGGAGAGCGAAGTGAAAATGCCATTCT
The DNA here is from genome assembly GCF_057785955.1 of Vibrio sp. QJM3NY_27. Taxonomy (NCBI): domain Bacteria; kingdom Pseudomonadati; phylum Pseudomonadota; class Gammaproteobacteria; order Vibrionales; family Vibrionaceae; genus Vibrio; species Vibrio sp. QJM3NY_27. Next base: position 76,611 of record NZ_CM173512.1, read on the forward strand.
AATAGTTGAAATTAAGCTTCTTCCATTCACGTCGTTACTATTATAGATACGGTTGAGTGGAAGAGATTTATTATTTGAAAACTTGACAACGAATGCATTACCGTTGTCAGGACCTCCTTGATAACCTTCAACATACCCAGCACTTATACTTTTTATAGTAACTTTAGATTCGCATAATTGAGCATAGGCAGAATTTGTGGATAAAGCACTAACCAAGATAAACAAAGATTTGATAAGTATTTTTTTCATAGCGATCACCTTACGATTGTAATTAAAAGTCAAGATATTTTAAATATTAACCTGTTGAATGTAACGATTCGGATATAGCGACAGGGGGGAACAGAACCCTACACAACAATACGCACCATCACACATACCAAACCTATCTCACAATGGCCGTTTATTAAATTTTTATTTTCATATGCCATATAGCTAACTATTTTTGATTCGATTCATTGTAAGCGCTCATTACTCAGCATAACTAATCGCTAACCACAACGATCTAGTCTTTAGCCAAATTCGAACATAGCAGCTCCGCTGCAATTGGGCACGTGATAGGTTTATACGTATAGCCCTATGTCGTATTCGCGTGAGTCCATGTTTATTCATCGTCTCTCGTGTATATACATTTTCGGCTTTGTTGCGTAATTGAATTTAGAGATAGAGCCAACCCGTTTCGCGTATTTCTTAGTCAATACGACAAGTTTCAGGCATACCTAACTCAGTAAGCTTGTTCAACGCTTTTATCATCGCGTAAGTTTCACCCACCTGGGCATTGTAATTTCTTAAGCTCAATCGTCCTCCTAGCAACTGTTTAACTCGATACATCGCTGTTTCTGAGAGTGAACGTTTGTGGTATCCATACCGCTCTTTCCAATACTTATTTGAGCCGTATAATTTCTGGCAACCCACTGCGAGATTTCGAGGGTGACCACGCTCCCAGAAGGCGGCCCCTTCTCGAGGGGGAATAAGCACAACGGCTCGCTTAATCTTAATAGCAGCGTGACACGCTCTTGTGTCGTAAGCGCCATCACCAGACACCTCAAAGATACTTCGGCGTGTTTGTTTCAGTAAGTTCGGGAGTACCTCTCCATCTGTAACCGTCGATAAACTTAGCTCGGCGGCAATGATCTCATGAGTGTTGGTATCGACGGCAATATGAAGCTTTCGCCAGACTCTACGCTTGCCATCCGTCCCGTGTTTTTTCACTTTCCATTCACCTTCGCCATAAACCTTAAGGCCAGTAGCATCAATGGCTAGGTGCTGTATTGCTCCTCTCGCTTTAGTCCTAAATGAAACCTCAACTTGCTTGGCTCTACGACTGATGCAGGTGTAATGCGGACAACTTAACGGTACATGAGCTAACCTAAATATCGAGTCGATAAATCCTTGAAGCGCTCTCAATGGCATAGAAAAAACTCGTTTGACCATCAGTGCTGTCGTGATAGCTAAATCACTGAACCGACGCGGCCTCCCGCGCTTATTCTGTTTGCTTTGCGCCCACCCGCTTATTGCTTCTTCATCAATCCAAAAGGTCAGAGAACCTCGGTTAATGAGTGATTGGTTGTATTGCTTCCAGTTGGTTGTTTTGTAACGAGGCTTAGGCATAGGACTACGAGAGAGAGTGGAGATAGCTGATCAGATCGTAGGTTCTTGATTTAGTTCCATTGAATTACGCAACAAAGCCGGGAGATAGTTATTTTCATAACAGTTTGAGAATTTCCTTTGATGACAATGCCCTTAACTCTCAGAAAAACAGATGAAAGTAACGAGTGAAGTTCTGAAGATGGCTAACCCTCAGAATATAGGTGAGAGTATTTAACTAAGTTAGCAAGTACTACCTGATAACGCGCACTGAAGCTTTAGCTTTAAATCACTCGGATCGAGCGGTTTGGTTAGATAACACGAAAAATATTGGTTCATTCGAGACTCTTCTTGAATGGTGGCTCGTGCCGTAACGGCAATTATAGGTAACGATGGCTTACGCTTTTCCAACTCAGAAGCAAGCTCAATACCATCCATAACCGGCATAGAAATATCCGTAAGTACAACATCAAAGTCATGTTCAGAAGCGAGCGCTAAAGCCTCCAAACCATCATTCGCGGTCATGCATTCAAAACCCAGCGCGTTTAAATGAAACTCTAGAATTTCTCGGTTAAACTCAACATCATCAACGATCAGAGCTTTTTTATTTGTGCAGTCTAGTCCCTGCCCAATATTATGTATTTGCTCTACAACTCCGTTAGAACATTCAAAAACATTCATAACTTCTAGCGCTGGAAGTGCAATAACAAAAGTACTGCTTACGCCAAGCTTACTTTCAACCCGCAACGTGCCGTTCATTAACTCGACAATTGTTTTAGTGATAGCCAACCCCAAACCAAAACCAAACTGTTGGTCTTCTCTATTGACTTGTTCAAAACTGTTAAACACCGTATCCAATTTATCTGTGGGAATACCGCACCCCGTATCAGTTACTGAGATATTGAACACTTTATCGTCGGTCGAAACTTCTATTGTCACGCCCCCCTTATTTGTAAACTTCAATGCATTCGAAACTAAATTACTAATCGCTTGTTTTATACGAAGCTCATCAATCAGCAATGTTGTCGAAGCATCGACATTGCTGATAATATCAAGCGATAATTGCTTAGACTCACTAAGGGGCAAAAACGTATTTTCAATTTCGCGAAGTAAACTCATTACCGGCAGGCATTTAGGGGTTAATGAATAGCTTACCGCTTTTACTCTTTCAAAATCCAATAGATCATTCACAATACCTAAAATGGTATTGCTCGCACTCGAAATACCGTTCAACTGATGACTATGGGCGTCAAAATGCTTGCTGTGAGCCAACATATGCGTATAACCAATAATCGCGTTCAATGGAGTGCGAACCTCATGGGACACATTTGAAAGCAGCACTGATTTCTGTTTATTTGCCTCACTGGCTTCTAGCGCAGCTACCTCATATTGTTTCGTTCGCTCTTCGACTTCATATTCAAGCCCTTCAATTAAATTTTGAATCTGGCCCCCAGCCTCAGAATAAGCCTTAGAAAGCTGCTCAATTTCGTCTCCATTACTATGAACCACATGTGTGGCTTTATTAAAATCACGCTGCTTTAGATATTGAGCTTGTGCGATCAATTTAGAAACCGGCATGAGCAACTTATTAACCGCAATTGAATTAATAACTAAGAATAGCCCAAGCAAAATGATATAGGCGAGCAGCAAACTTTTTAATAACGAGTTGTCTCCAGACAAAACTAGCTCTTTGGTGGTCACATAACTAGAACGAATCACATGTTCTGGCGTTACTAAAATCAACTTCCATTTTGTCACACTATTTTTCACGAAGGTAACATTATAGTTACCGCTTAAGCTAGTAACAGCAAAACTCCCATGATCATTGGACATAATATAATTCACGGCACTTTTCTTAACCTTCTGGTCAAAAACGCTCGTTGACATCAACCGCTCAGTGCTTTGTTTTAAATTCGTAGCAACGAGATTGCCACTGTCATCAACTAAAAAATATCGATATTGGAAAACATCGGTCATATTCTCAAACATTAACGAACGAGAGAAGTAGTCTAAATCAATGTCAAACCTTAACAAAGACTCATTCCAATCTTTTGGTTTGATATAAATAGAAAAATTTCTGACAATTCCACCTTCTACCTCTTTATCAATATATAAACCTTTATATTGATACATTTGACTAAGATCAACGAAAACTGAGCGGCTTACAATACCATTTTCGATGATAGAGACCTCTTGATTGCGGTTAGTTTCAATAAACCGTACCTCTTTTATAAAGGGCTCAAGCTGAGTGTTAATATAAGCCAGTTGTTTATTACGCAATGCCTCGTTTTGCGAGTCATTGCCAAAATCATAAGCAAAATCGACCGCTACATGCTCCACTTCCTCAGCGACCAGCTCAACCTCTTTATCAAGACCTACACTTTGAGCTTTCACAAAGGCAAACAGAAGCTTTTTGTTATTCCCAGTAATGCTCTCCTTAATCGCTTCAAATTGGTTTTGTGAAGAACCCAGAACAATTTCGCTAGCGAAGTACGTAAGCAATGCAACAAATAGAACCAATATTGTTGCATTGACGAAAATGATTTTATTTTTAAAAGACATGTTTCTATTCTCCTACTTAAGCTTCACAAAGGTGAATCATAGCGTTAGACATATCCATCAAAATTTTCTTTCCGGCACTTTCATTAATTACCACGTAGTAATGCTCCAACTTCAGGCAGATTCTTGCAATCTCCATAGCCCCGCAAGATAACGCAATACCTTTAACTTTATGGGCGAGAGCTCTATTGGACTCACGTCCTTGAAGAATATCATCACTAACCTTGTGCAAACTCCTAATGGCAATCTGACGAAATCTAACTCCAATATCCGATTGAAAGTTACAACCCGTCGCCATAAGAAATACATTTGTGTCGATGCTATACATACCTAATTCTCTCACCTTAATGACACCCTAAATTTTGAACGCCTATCGCAAAAGTGATATGGCATAGGCATTATAAAAAAAACCAAAATGCCTAATGGCATTGTCTACTTTTCAAGTTGGCTTATGCCATATTCACCAGAGAGAGATATTTGGATAATAGATCACACTATTTCAATTATCGAATAACAATAATGGCACACCTTTTCAGACAGACTTTTAGACGCTTGGAACAATTAGGGCGGGTGTCTATAAAACAAATATTTGGCCTTACTGCCTTCTATGTAGATAACGTTTTGCTCGTTCTACATAAAAGTGGGGAACTGTACCTCAGAGGAACATCGGCACAAGAAAGCTACTTTATTTACAAAGGCTACCCCAAGGTGAATGGAGGTACACTGGGGGTAAGTCAAAATGCGGACTACTACAAGTTACCAGTAAACCCTTGGAGCAAATATTCTTTGACTCTATGTGAAGCGGAAGTCACACTAGACCAAATAAAGAGAGCACGAAGCAGCTACCTTTCTGCTCCCAAAAGGCTCAAAGACTTACCCAATATGCGATTTTCAACAGAACAACTTCTTGAGAAAGCGGGCATAAACTCCATTGAGAAACTCAGAAGTCTTGGTACGATTGGTGCTGTTGAGGCTATACAACAACATACCTGCTATAAGCCAACCATCGAGTTGATTTGGTCGTTAGAGGGTGCTATCCAGGATATACACCGTTCACAACTACCGACGAACCTAAAAAACGCATTGCGCACCCTAGTTCAAAGTCATTGTTAGCCTATATCGTTTAAAGAAGCTTAGATTCTTGTTAATTCCAAACGCGGTTAGTTTGATGCCGTGGCTATTCCTAGCTACTGTTAATTAAGCTAAACCGCCTGTCCTTAAGTGATTTCCCTCAAACTGAATCTTGTTAACTTAGCCTACCCATTCACTTAATAGTTCGCTCCGTTTTAATTCGCATTGCCTTCCTTTATTTTGGTTTCCTATTATCTCTTCGGTTTAAAATCACAATTCAATCTCCAATACAACTCAATTTATAACTATTTATTTTACAATCTGCCCCACTGGCACCAAACTAGGCATATCAACAAAAACATCTAAACAAGGTGCTTAAATATGCGTTCGTTACTCTTTGCTTCAACAGCAGTATTATCAACTATTGTCTCTTTTCAATCGGCTGCCGCAAATGTCACTGTGCGCTGGACAGGGAAAGTTCCGACTTCTGACTGCGCCTCAAACCCTATTAGCAACCAAGTCGCGTTCAACTCATTAAGTGAACGCTGCAAGCTAGAGCTCAAACAGAGTAAAACAACCACGACGACCAAAAAAGAGAACAAGATGGTCTTATTCGACCTTTAATTTAAAATGATAAGCCACTAGGTAGGCATACCAACCAGTTTGATATTCAATCCGACCTTGTCTGCAAACGTAGCATAGAAATAATAAAGGTACGATGATTAAACTGGTTGTTTATTTATGAAAATCACTTTGCAACATGGGGCGCTCAGGCTCTCTATTGAGGGTTGTCCCACAATAAAAACCATTCAACTAACACTCAGCGAGTTTTTAGTTCTCGAAGAGTTGCTCGCTCATCAAGGGCAACATTTAACAAAACACCACCTGCTCAAAGCCGGTTGGCCCAATTCATACGTTTGTAATAATGCATTGAATATGGTGATCATGTCTTTAAGAAAGAAGCTTCTTAGGCTAGGTGGATGGATTGAAATCAGTACTATCCATAGAGTGGGCTATAGTCTGCATAAAAATTGACGACATATGTGTTTTGCCGTGAGTTTGCGCGCTATCCCCCTAAAAACCAACGTCGCCAACCCACAACTTGTCTTTGAATATTCCCGATACATTCAGTCAACACAGCCAGTCCGCCGTGAGACAAAAACTTCATTTCCCAAGCTAATAACAGCAGAGCCGAGATAGTTTCTAGCGAAGCATTAACCTCCATCAGCAACTTTGCAGCCCGCTCTTTTCCAACCGTTGTTGACTTGCTTTGTAAATTCGCTAGCACTACGTTACGAATCGCGGACGTTATTTCCTTAAGCAATTGCTCACCAGTTGTAAACCGAAATGCTCTGGGAAAATGCTTTTGTTGGTTCCAATATAACTTATACAATTTCTGTAAGTCATAGTATATTCGATTATGTTTAAAAGGTTGCCCCATCATTATCCCTCCTCAATTCGTCACAAACTTGTCTCTGAGTTACTCCGTAGTGCGCAACTTGCAGGTCGTAGCCAACAAAAGGCCACACAGACATTGCAGTTACCAACACACTGCCACGAGCTCTGTCATGCCATGCTTAGCGGTACCTATAGCCCTGAACCCTACCAACACTTCGCCATTACCGAACCCAAACTCAGAGAGATTTACGCTCCTTCATTCAAAGACCGTATTGCTCAAATGTGGGTGTGTAGTCATTTAACTCCACTAATGGAAAATCGTTTTATTGACGACACTTACGCAAACCGCAAAGGTAAAGGAACCTACGCGGCTATAGAAAAAAGCCAAAAATTAATGAGGCAACCAAAGCACCAATGGGCCATGTCGTTAGACATATACAGCTATTTTAACCAGATAGATAAAACTCTTTTACTCAATAAAATAGAACGGCTTATTGCCAATGCCACCATTCACCCACTTAAACAACGTTGCCTTATTGAAGTAACCAAGCAAATCATTACTCATGATACCGCACATGAAGCTCTTACCCGAACCGGGGATCAGTCTCTTTTGCACGCCATCCCGAAACATAAACGGCTTATTCACAGCCCAAAAGGAACAGGCCTGCCGATAGGGAGCGTTACAAGCCAATTAATGGGCAATTATTACCTCAACGACCTAGATCATTTTATTAAGCACGAGTTAAAAGTACAAGGTTACGTGCGTTATATGGATGACCTATTTTTACTTGCCGACTCTCCTAAGACCTTACGATTCTGGCAGAAAGAAATTAAGTATTACCTTAAAGAACACTTAAAGCTTAAACTGCACCCAACTAAGGTACGCCTTGATAAAGTTACACATGGTTTTGACTATTTAGGTTATCGCATTTATGGACACCACAAATTTATACGCCAATCTACAGTACAATCGCTCAAGCAACGATTGTGTTACTTTCGTTCTTTACTTGAGCCAAATAAAACGCTTTCAAACGTGCATCCACCCGAGCGAGGTCAATGGCAACGATGGTACCGAGCAGGCAACACGCCCCCATTAGGGCTTCCTTTATATCGCGCAATGCTAAGCACGATTAATAGTTATTACGGGTTATTAAGCCATGCTAACCACTGCAGATTACGTAAGTCACTTTACCATCATCACTTCGGTGAATTAAAAACACTCTTTATTCCTGCGAATGCACACTATGCCAGTGTTAAACTCCGTTCCTGCCATTTTTGATAAGGCGACACCACTGGGTATATGTCAGCCTGATACGCACGAGGCGTAGTTCTGATTGGATGGGTTGTTGCTGTTGACGTTGCCATTGTTGAGGTTCACGTTGTAGTAGTTGGAACCATTAGGCGTCGACGACCAGTAGTTGTTGTTGGTCGCCCAACCCTTCACGTTTGCACTTATTGTTTATACGGAGTGTTGCCTTTCGACTTGCTCCCCTTTATTACCTTTTAAGGCCATAAGTGCCGATAACATACCAGGGCCCACTCACCAATGCCGTAACAAAGGTGCTCTCTAGGCGCAGCAACGCTGCTATGTTCCCTGTTTTTTTGCGTGTCGCCTTATCAAAAAATAATGACTTCGGTTATCTTTCAGTCCAGCGAATAACATCAAGTAGCAATTTGCCGTCGGGGTTAGAGGTGTCCGGTGTGCATTCGTCTAACTGGCGTACTAACCATTGTGGCATCCAAACTTTAGAGAAACTGTTATCTGTTTTTAGTCTAGGATTTAAGTCAGACCGTTCATGTGCGGGTAAATCGTTTTTGTGCGATAGATAATTCGACATATCGGCATAAAAATCAATGCTGATGACGCCTTTTTCGTTAGGATACACGCCGACTTTCGCAAGGCTACTTGCGGGTAACCCGCCCGATAGAACACATTGTGAACCGATTTTTTTCACCACTTTAGCCGAGACTTTTAAAGCAGGTAAGGAGGGGCGAGTTTCCACCCACTGCTGCCATGCGTAGAGCGCTTGGTCATAAAAGCGAACAAATATGTCTTCATGAATACCGATGATTTTACCTTGTTGCTGACTCAGCTTGAGTTTTGTTTCAATATCCATCTCTATCCTTACTGAGTTTAAAAATAAACCGTTAATTTTTTAAAAAGAAAAAACGGCCCTGCGGGCCGAAAACTCTAAACGTTAAACGTTAAACCCTAAGAACCTGACACGCACGAGGCGTAGCCCTGACTGGATGGGCCGTAGCTGTAGACGTTGCCATAGCGGAGGCTCACGCCGTAGTAGTAGGAACCACTAGGCGTCGACGACCAGTAGTGGTAGCTGGTCGCCCAACCCTTGTCGTTGAACATGTTGCCATTGTTTACATAAAGACTACTCAACTCACCTTTCGTTGGTAAGCGCCAATCATTCTTACCATTGAGCGCAATGGTGTTATAGTGTTCGCAAAGTTGGCCGGCCTCGGAATATTTGAAACGACCAAACTCGCCTGTAGGGCCATATATACCTGATTCATTATACGTTACGCTATATTCATCGTACTCTAACTCTTTTAAAAAGCTGACGCTTGGATTTCCGGTATACAGCATTCCGTCGCTTTCCGCCATTTTAATGCAGTCGCCTCCGGCGTTTGTTCCGTCATCATCGCCGACTTGCCCCCCACAAAGGTAGGCATTAAACGTCACTTGGCTTGTTGATTCCGTCTGCTCGCCCACCGTCGTGGTATAAGATGAGGTCACATCAAATGTCATGTTGATTTTCGGCGTTTGATACTGCGGATCCCATTTTACGCGAACTTTTTGCTCGCCCTGTGCATCGGTTTCCGTTGTCTCATCCACCAGAAGGGGGGTGACAATGCCCGACGTATCCGGGTGCACGCCAGTACTTACCTTTGACTCAACCGAATAACCTTCTACCGGGTTTTCATAGGCATCTTTCAGGGTTGCCGTTACCTCGTTACCTTCAACTGAGGTGTAGAAAGCGTTGTTGATCGTCGCTTCCGATGTCACACCTGCAGTCTTTTCATCACCGATGAATGTTACTTCATGAGTTTGAGTCACACCGCCGACATCAAAAGTTACGGTCACCGTCTCAGCTTTCGTGCTGGTTAATGTAAACTCAGCAATACCTTGGCTATCGGTTGTTTGCGTCTTAGTATATAGTGTTGCGTCAGCACCAGAGACCGATGCACTGATTTGCGTATCTGGCCTAACTTCATCGCCAAGTTTCAGCTCCACAGAGACCGTACCAACATCGGTACCATTCGCCACTACCTTTGTACTTGAGTCTGGTTGCACACGAATCAGGCCTTGCTTGATACATGTAGCATAGTAATAGCCAGACGGACTCAGGGCTCCGGTCTGAACGCTACCACTGCCAGACAAGTCTACCCACTTAGGCTCTTCAGCCACATCGTCATAAGCAAGGTACGTGTAATCCGTAGGCCAGTTGTACCCAGTTTGCACATTGATGTTTGTTCCCATCTGCGAAAGTTCCTCTACCGTTGGCAGCGAGGCACCGCTTTGCTGACAATACTCTACCGCTGTTGGGTAACGCACCCCTGCCATGTCGATTGCCGGCGAGTAGTTTGTATCACTGAGTTTGGCATCGTAAGCTAGGCCTTGATTTGCTGCGTCAACCGAAGTAAGGGGCGCAGTAAACACATCCGCTAAATAAGGAATGTCTCCCCATTTACCTGACTGGTTTGGGTCTACAACCTCTACACGAATCAAACCCATATCATAAACGCCATTATGATCACTGACGGCAAAACTTATGTAGTGATAGCCCGGCTTTGGTGCTTGAAAGACGATCTTTTTGTTCCCGGTGTTCAGCGGATCTTTAGAGGCTGCTTCGGCGTTGAATGTATTAACGTAAACTAATTGATAATCATCACCATCATCAGATGTTACAAATTCACTGATGTCGATTTCTATTTCCGTAGAGACGTTAACAGCATCGGGATATTCAATAGTATCATTAATCGTAAAGCCTTGGTTCGCCTCATAGCCTACTGCGATATCCAAAACACCCATTAATACTAAGCCGTTCCCTGAATCTTCGAAGGTATAGAGCACAAGGTCAATTCCGGTAAAACCTTGCGGCGGTGTATATTCCAAGACCTGATCATCTGTATCATTTATTTTAACTGAACTAGAACGAGCGTACGGCAGTGTAAGCTCCGTTAATACAAACTCGTCACCTAATGTAAAGCCGACTTTATCCAGTTCACTTTTCAGTGAAACGCTCACATCTTCGTTAATCAGTGTTGTCGCGCTCACTGGAACCAATTCGGTTGAGCTAGGATCGCTACTTACCGCTATGCGTGCGATCGCAGAGTTCGAATCTTCTCCACTACTATTATCACTCATTGCCATTGGCGCTTCTGCCACACGCCCCATTAGCGACAATGTTCTAGGGGTCACATGATACCGATAATCACACACCTTGGTATCAGAGGCCTGAATTACAAACCCAGTTTCTGTCATACTTTCTACTTGGCAGCTACTATCGTTAGACAAGACCTCGACTTCACTCAGCGCAAAACCACCGCCAGTAGATGAAAAAACCTTTGATGATAGGTCAACTTCAAATAATTCTGAATAACCAGTTGAGTAAGTGGCATTTTGAGCTGAAACTGTTGCTAATTGAGTTTCAGAAGACTGCCCGGTACTACTTTCGCCGCCATCGCCGCCACACCCAACAAGACCAAGTGTTACAGCAAAAGCTAAGCTCGGACCTATACCGCACCTCAAGTTTTTATTTAAGTCGTTCATAGTTTTTCTCACTAATTCCTTCATACATGTTTAAATTTCATATTACCCTTTGCCAACAAAAACAGATTGGGCACATGTGACTTTCTATAAATCAAAGTGCCAAGCCTGTTATTTTGAAATTTATCAAAGACCAGCCACCCCAAATTAAAATCAATCAGTTAAAATAGATATTTAATAATATAATTAGCCACTCTTAGTGAATTAACTTCATTCCATTAGAGTAATTCTTATCATAAGACGGGCTTTGTTGCGTAATTCAATGGAACTAAATCAAGAACCTACGATCTGATCAGCTACATTCACTCCCTCTCGTAGCCCTATGCCTAAACCTCGTTATAAAACAACCAACTGGAAGCAATACAATCAATCACTCATTAACCGTGGCTCTCTGACCTTTTGGATTGATGAAGAGGCGATAAGCGGCTGGGCGTAAAGCAAACAGAATAAGCGCGGGAGACCACGTCGGTTCAGTGATTTAGCTATTACGACAGCACTCATGGTGAAACGAGTTTTTTCTATGCCACTGAGAGCGCTGCAAGGATTTATCGACTCGATATTTAGGTTAGCCCATGTGCCGTTAAGTTGTCCGCATTACACCTGCATCAGCCGTAGAGCCAAGCAAGTTGAGGTCTCATTTAAGACTAAAACGAGAGGAGCGATACAACACCTAGCCATTGATGCAACTGGCCTTAAGGTTTATGGCGAAGGTGAATGGAAAGTCAAAAAACACGGGACGGATGGCAAGCGTAGAGTCTGGAGAAAGCTTCATATTGCCGTCGATACAAGCACTCATGAGATCATTGCCGCCGAGCTAAGTTTATCAACGGTTACAGATGGCGAAGTACTCCCGAACCTACTGAAACAAACACGCCGAAGTATCCTTGAGGTGTCTGGTGATGGCGCTTACGACACAAGAGCGTGTCACACTGCTATTAAGATTAAGCGAGCCATTGCGCTTGTTCCCCCAAGAGAAGGGGCAGCCTTCTGGGAGCGTGGTCATCCTCGAAATCTCGCCGTGGGTTGCCAGAAGTTATACGGCTCAAATAAGTATTGGAAAGAGCGGTATGGATACCACAAACGTTCATTGTCAGAAACAGCGATGTATCGAGTTAAACAGTTGCTAGGAGGACGATTGAGCTTAAGAAATTACAATGCCCAGGTGGGTGAAACTTACGCGATGATAAAAGCGTTGAACAAGCTTACTGGGTTAGGTATGCCTGAAACTTGTCGTATTGATTAAGAAATACGCGAAACGGGTTGGCTCTATCTCTAAATTCAATTACGCAACAAAGCCGTAAATAGTTTAAATTCATTATTCCATTTTCTAAGTTAACTAATTGAAAGGTAAATTATAGACAACCTTATAGTAAACTAAATAGCATTCCTAAAATCGATTTTTAACAGGTGATATTTAGATATAGTCAAAGTTTTATAGCTACGAAAAAAAACACTGCCCAAAATGGCAGTGTTTCTGTTTCAAGGAAGGAAATTTACTATAAATAGCCAATTTACTCTAAACAGACAATTTTGGGATAAACTATTTTCTCACCAGGGTAAATAATATTCAAATTACGGTTATAAAGGTATTGATTTGCTTCGACTAATTCATCCAATGTAATATCAAATGTTTTTGCTATTTTTAGTAAATGGTCGCCAGAAGCTACTCGGTATTCAATTAAACGCTGCTGACACGGTGGCGCTTTCTTAATTCGGACAATAGACGCCAATTGGGTATCCGCCGTTGTTACTTGGGGCGGATCTTCAACTAGCTGACCGATATTTGGTCTTGGATTAATATCTGAAATGCCCTTTGTAGCTTCGTTGCTTGAAAAACGATAAACCAAGAGTGCATTAAATGCGTATAGATCATCTTGTTGACGAACTGAATCAAAGATGCCTTGGTAACCAAGGTCAGCATACCAATTTTGATTCAATTGATATTTAAGACCAAGTGATGCCGTTAAATTGGTATCATCACTAGAAAGCGCCCCTCCGACTCCTGCATATAAGGAAGCAAAATCACTAACAGGTAACAGTAAGTCTGTTTCAATCATAACCGCTCGGAGGCTATCTATTTCAGGGTCAGAAAAGGCAGAAAAATCAGCATAGCCAAGTTCAAATAGTACGTTTTCATTAATGTTATATCCAACCGACGCCTTGTAACCGACCGCTTCAGTCTGCCCCATGTTGTCATCAAATGCAGAAAGCGTCATGCCGCCACTCATCTGAATAGGCAGCTCCTCTGCAAACGTACTAATGGATAAGAACACAGCGACAATCGATGTCATTAGGTTTATTTTTTTCATATTAAATACCAGGCTCCAACATGATCGTAACTTCATCAAAATAATCACCGGAAACAGCTGAGATGCCCTCGATATCGTAATCAAAGTCCAACGTGAAGTTGATAGTTGTTTGCACTCCAACACCTTCTGAAATAGCCGTGGTTTGGTTCCTTAATTCCCCTTCATTGACTAAGTTGCGAGAGTCACACTGAACGCAATTTATGCTATAAGGAATAACCACACCAGGGCTATTTGAATTAACCAATTCGTATGGCTGTTGGGGCATGGTTAAAACAATTCCGTCATTAAAATATCCGTTCGCTGTGATATCAAATGACGTTTTCGATGTTATCCTTTTGCCAATTGTGTCGTAGGTTGGCGTCATGACACCATCTCCACTTACAATAACGCTGTCGAGTTGCACAGGCTGATAATCAAATGAAAACAACATCACTTCATTGATGTTGCGATAAGTCATTATGCCGTCATTTTCGTAGTAGTAACGAATATTTACCGGAACTGAGGCGGAATATAGCCCCTCTGGTAGCCCACTGAATGCAGACACTATTTCACTTTCGCTTATATCGAAAATAGGTCTCAGAAATATAAATGGGCTCGATTTTTGTTTGTTAATTAATCGAACAGACGAAACACAGCTCGGGCCTTCAACTGTTACAATAGGGAGTGACACTTCATCAAATGAGCACCCACCACCCACCGTATTCGCTGACTGAACAAATTCAATTCCAGTGGTATTGTATTGAACGCCCGATATATCGATCTGTATTGATTCTGATGTATTTCCACTCCCGCCGATTAAAGTCATCGAAGTTGGGGGGGGACCCGAAAACGTCGCTGCCGCCCACGCCTCTGAAGCCTGCAGCATAGGAGGAGTTTCCCACGTACTTGGCAACATTTTATCGTCGTAACGTGTCACATTGTCCCAGCGAACACCACCAGCCTTCACTTCCGCGCGAATTTCAAACGCAGCTTGAGCGATATTTGTCGTGATTAATCCAATAAATGCTGCAATATATAGGATACGTCCAGGCATTAGATTTTTCCTCTCATCACCGTTTCTTTCTTTGAATAGCTTTTGTCGTGAGATGTCACGGTGATGGTCAACTCGTTATTTTGCATACTTTCAATTAGAGGGAACGTCTTGTTTCTTCCCGATACAACAGTAAACTTTTGTTTGCATTGGGCTGTATTTACAGCGCTACATGCATCAACAAAAAAGTTGAGCATAGTATTACTTTTATTTTCGACTCTCAGGCTGTCACCGTTATAGGTCAATTCGTAAGCATAATTAGGCTGTGTTGTAGGAATAATATAAACGGGTGCGAATCCGTAATTAATTTCCACACCACTCACTACTTCATCAGGCCTGTATTTACTTGGAGAAAAAGACAACATAAACATCAAATCTTGCGAATTATCGCATGTAGTGTTGTGGCATAAACTACGTATGCCAACGTCTTTCTCTTCTCCGGGTTTCAAAACCAACTTCTGGTGCGTTAATGACACCTTCCAATCATTTAAATTGTCTCTTGTATACTGTTTTTTTTCTAACAGCTCTCCGTCAACAATATTTATTTCATCAACCTTCGCTTGGACAAATAGTGGTTGAGACTCATCGTTGGTTAACGTAACGATACCGTTCCCTTTATCATCAGAGACAATAACCATTTTATCTACCGTAAAAGCTTGTACACTTATAGATAACAATATGGCGGTGAGTGATACTAAATTTAATAATACTTTATTGGATTTCATTTCGCTCTCCTTAATTAGCTTGTGCGACAGGGTATGTGATGGCGTTGGTGCGATAAAGTCGCTTTGCCAGCAGTTTTAATTGATCTATATCTCTTTTATGAAGCGCTATTGTTTCCGCCATGTTTATAGATTCATGAGCTATATAGACTGCCTTAAACGAACCGACATCTTTCTGAATAACTCGATAACCGTGTGACTCGAGCTTTTTAAGTGCTTTATTCAGTTCAATCGAGCTTTCGTATGCACCTAAATACATCGCTTGCAGTCGTTCATCTGCATCAATCAAATCTATCCGGTTGTCTTGAGCTATTGGCAAACAATAGTTTTGACCAAAGTTCATCTGATTTGTTGAAGTAAACTCATAAGGCAATAAGCACTGGCTTTCTTTCGCTGACAATTCAAAGTTCATGCCTTCCAATACAGTTACTCGATAAACACCATCGGCCATTTCATTAACTTCAATACAGCCTTCTCCATGACACTCTACTTCTGTAATCGGTTGTTCTGAGATGTCATTAAAAGCACTGACGAACGAAACTACTCGACTCACTCTGGGCTCTATAGAAGCAACCGTTCCTGGGTGTGTAAACACGGTTACGTTGCTATCACCAGAGTTGTAAAGGTCAACGCTCTCTGAATCAAAATTCGCGCGATATTGACTATAAGATTCCAAAGGCACAATAGTTTCATCGTTATATACGATGAACTTACTGTTGTTTTTCCCTTCTTTTTTAAGAGAGAAGTAACCCTTCTCATCAAGCGCCTGCTCTGTGTTCTTCGACTGATGAATATCAACAAGCGTATAAGATGTTGCTGCTTTATCGGTAATATAAACACCATCAGTTGTCACTATTTGTGTACTAGACAAACCTGCATTGATACCATTCGTGCCATTAGTTGACGTATGGGCAGAGGCGTTCATTCGAGCGTATTTAGTCGTGCCGCTTGTCGCCAACAGTACATCTTGATACATATCATCTTGTTGTCGATTGTAGGTGTTGCTCACCTCAAGCGACGTATTAAATGAGTCTGAGTCAATTAACTGATTTCGTCTTACGGTTGTTTTAAATTGATTAAGGTCATCACTATCACTCGTCAGTCCCACGATGGTTTCTACGGTGTCTGACAACGGAACACTCCATAACAAATTAATTGATGTGTCGTCCGTTGCCTCAGAGTAATCGACGTTAATATTAACTCGAGAATCTAAAACTGTGGGCGTGCTGTAACCAACGGAAATAAACTGTTGTTCCTGTTCATCCGAGTTACCTAAATTGTCTAGCTGCTTGTCGTTGTTAAGCGAGTAAACCGCATACACAGATTGTCCATCACGGAAGCTGTACGAAGAATTCAACGATAGACGTGAATAATCAGCATATCCGTACATATAAGAAGCAACTGGATCTCCAAGCTCATTATCTAAAGATTCGTAAGAGATACTTAAATAAGGGATACCAATATTAGCGTTCAAGTGAGATGCATCTTCGAATTGGCTGTAAACGGCTTCGGTACTCAAATCCCAATCGATCAGATTGTATGCACCACCAACGGTGTACATGGTGCCAACGTCCGTTACCAATCCGCCCAAGCCTATTTGTAGCGAACGGGAGAGTTGGTAGTTAGCTAATGCCTTGCCATAAACATCGTCTTCAATATTTTGAATGCCATGTTCCATGTAGTCGTAATGGCTTCCTGAAAACATACCGGCACTAGCAACGAAATCCACTTCCCCTTGAGTCAGAGAGTCACTTTTGGTGTTATATACTTGATAAGTCTGGGTATTGATAACTTGCCCACCACTTGTCACTTCCAGCACGACTTCATAGCGACCTGCTGGTAACTTGCTGTAAGGAATTGAGTTTTGCCCTTCTGGTACGTTATCTTGAAAAATTAATCGACCATCGCGGGATACTTGTACTCCACCACTTGTTGGTGCATAAAAGCTTAAAACTTTATCGTTATTATGCCCACCTACGAGTAACTTTTTAGAAGTACCTACCGTAATCGAGTTTTGAGCAACACGAGCAGTGTTATTCAAGAAGTCGGTAGAGTTAACCTCTGGCTCAAATTCAAAATGGCCCGCTTTCATTGAGTAAGAATCGATATCTAAGTGATACGCCGCTTCATACAATTCAGAACCGTTATCACTGTTATTTGCATTAAAATCCGTCTTGAGGTACCCGTAAGGCAGTCCAAGTGTCGTTTCATTATTTAAAGAAACGATTGAGTCTTGATCTTGATATTCACTCACGTACAGATCAAATGAATTGATTAACCCATTGTGCTGGCTCAGAGACGAGTGGTATAACAGTTCCTCATCGATATTCGACAATGACAATACCTTTGGGGATACAAAAACATAGACTTCTTGATCGTTATAGTTATGAACGATTTCAAACGTTTCTGGGTACAACTCACATTTATCTAGCTTACCTAAACACTCAGACTGATCTTGTATGCCAACCATTAATTGTTCTATGATTTTCTGCTGGTACTCAGCCGACACTGCATTATCATTTAAATAGTCAGATACCTGTGCGATCGCTTTTTTATTATTCGAGTCTAATTTTAACGTGTTAAACGACGTTAAAAATGGGACTGATGAAGTAAGGGAACCATCTAAGTTACGCATACGGACCGTTGATTCTTTCAATTCAAACAGTTCTTCAAAACCTTCTGGGATTTTTTGGCTATAACTTGAATAAGAATACAAAGGCAATAGCATTAAAATTGCCATTGTTGTGAGTTTGAACCTGAACATTATATATCTACCTCAATATTGAACTCTATCTCACCATTACATTCCTCAGATTGGCCTGTTGTCGTAATATCTTTAAATGACTTAAAACTTAATATAATGTCGTGCTCACTGTATTTATTGCCGCCATCATTTAAATCAAAATTTGAAAAAGACACAGATTCTCCCTCCGATATGCTTTGCCCATCAATCGTTAATTGAACGAAATCATCCTGAACATTACTTACACCTGAGTAGTCCGTACAAGTTGACATATTTTTCGTTAACGTTGAAACATAAGGAATATCCGATAACTCAAACGGAATATCTGTTTCAATTCTTAATGTGGTATTAACGTCATCAAACTTTGTTTTATCTTGATTTGACGTTAAATCCAGAACTGCGGGAATAAATTCAACAGAATTAATTGAGTTTGTATATAGCTCGCCTATATCTAGGCTCGTGGTAATTTTGAGCACTTTAAAATCGGCGTTGGCATTCATACTCGCGAAAGCCAATAGTATTAAGACTTTTTTCATGTTGACTACCGTGGCAAAAATATAAGGCTCGTAATTATTACGAGCCTTTAAATTGGGAATTTTCTACAAATTAAACAAGGTCAGCCATAACTGTTACAGATGCTTGAACAGTAGTTCCACCTACTTCAGCTTCTGGTAATACAGCAGTCTGCTTAACTTTAGTTGAAATAGTTTCTACATCAGAAACAACTTCACCAACGGCAACCGTTGCACCATTTACATCAACTTCAATAACTTGAGCTGGGTTTGCGATACCGTCAAAAGTTACCGATGCATCAACTAGAGTCCAGTTAGCTGAAGTTAGTGCACCGACTACAGGATCTGTTACGTCACCATCATTTTCGTGAGACTCAAGTACGATAGTGTCTGATTCAAACACACCGTCTGTGCTTGGAGTGATAGTACCGTTAAGCGCTGTTGTATCACCTGCTAGGCCAGTGATGATAAGATTATCTGATGCGCTAGTTGTTGGAACAATGCCGCTCCATAGAACAGTAGCATTTGAAGCTGCGTTAGCACCTGCGCTTGCTGCCATACCCATTAGAAGAACTGATGCTAGTGCGCTTTTTTTTGAAATTTGACATTTTTACTTTCCTTAAGGCTATAATTTATTCATTAGCAAGCCGATTATCGAATTGCAGTTTCGTTAACGCTCCTTAATAACCGGACGAAATGAATTATGCGGAACCACCGATGAAAAGTAATTGGCATTAGCAATTTTATATATACAAGTATGCCCATTCCGGTGTTTTTCAATTCAATGCACATATTCAGGTTTGTTTATCCTATTTATTTAAGACTGCTCTCAATTTTTTAATCCCCCCCCCCCCCCCAAAGTGCGCTTGAACGATGAGATAAACTGAGCAATACTAAGACATTAAACACAATCAGAGGGAAAGGAATGCCACTCACATTTTCTCAATTCTTAGAATACGTAAGGACAAATAGAGACTTGACACAACAGGAAATGGTCGACTTGCTTAGTAGTTCTGAAGCGGATCTTTCTAAGCTTGACCTCACAACCTTCAGTCGCTGGGAGCGCGGAGTAACGTCGCCTAAATTATCTAAGCAATTACTCATAGCCAGAGCGATGAATGAAGATGTCATAAAACTCATTGATCCAGACGTTAAAGCCAAAGAAAAGAATAAACGTCATTTTGAAAAAATGACCAACCGTATCCTTCACCCATACTCAACAACTCCTAAAACGTTTTCTCATTACTATCACGGCTCATTAGCTAAACAACATAGTTTGTGTGAGCAGTTGGTTGGATTTCACCAAGACTTTATGGGTATATGTATAAACGCTGCGGATTTACAACAAAGTAACATGGTTTTAAATACATTTAGTGACTCTTCCGGTATGTTAGTAGGACATTTACTTTACGGTTTTGTGCCGATCGAGCAGGAAGCTTCGTCACTTGATCCAAACCAACTATCAGCCTGTCCCTTGCTAGATCAAGAAAAAAGCATGGAACATCCTGTAGATCTGTATGTAATCTCTACGTTCGGTTCTTTGCCTACTCCTAGAATATCTAGTATCATGTTTATGTTGGATATATTGTGCCAAAATACTCGCATCAAAAATCTAGTATTAAATTGTCATGATCATGAAGCCTATACCCTGTTCGAAACGAGTACTGACTGTGAACTTTTATCAAAAGGTAACGAAATCCCTTTCGGAGGCGTTAAAGTTTTTGGGAAACATTACAAATATGCGCAAATTAGAATCAAATCTGAAAGTATTCTTGCATTGAAAGTAGTATCAAATATTGTTCCATTTATTGAGGATTACATCCAAAATTTATTTGAAGCTTAGATACCCCGATGCAATCAACAGGGTACTTACAGTGACAGCTCCATGCGGAGTTGACCAGAGCCCTTTTCGCCCGATTGTCTAATGTAATTGGCCATGACTTATTCACTACAGGTAAAGTAGCCTCACGACAAAACAATGTTCTCTTTCCAGTAAACCTTACTTATCGAATCGAACGTTTTTCGCATGTGGTGCGAAGATTGGCTTTTAGTTTACCCAAAACGTCTAAAATGCCGTATTTAGGTACATAGGCATCTACACATGTTGAACAGTCGACTTAGTTTAGGGCGCTGCTCTCAGGAGCAATAATCAAGTGAGTTAACTATTCTTTCAGTTGTACTGTGCATGAGTATTTCCATCACATCAAAGCCCATCGTGGGTCTAAATCAACTTCCACCTAATTACGTCACTAAGTCTTGCCATTGCACCTTCAACTAAGAGATATGAAGTATGCCAATAATATTTAACACCCAATAGCAGTATCATTTTTCTTTTATTAGCTCTGTTGTGAACAAAGATATGACATGTAATTGCGTTGAAAAAAGAATTGTTAGACTCCATAGAACTCTTATAGAAAAATTTGTTGGCATAAAAGAAAAATACAGATGCGAAAAGTGTTCTACTGTGTTCAAGAAGCTGATTAAGTACAATCAGTGGAAATACCCCAACCCAGTTGAAGCAATCGAGCCTATCAGAACCAGTGAAAAGAACCTGGCATATCTAACCAAGCCACAAATTGAAGAGTTCCTATTTAACCTGAAGAATTTCAACCGCGTAATTACAGTCTCGATTCCACAGCTCATTGTAATCTCTAAGATTTGCTTAGCCACCGGTGCTCGTATAAGTGAAGCTCTCACTCTTACCCGTTCACAAGTAGCTGAATTCAAGCTAACTTACACTGAGACAAAAGGTAAGAGAAATCGAAGTGTGCCCATCTCACCTGCTTTGTATCATGAGATCTTAGATATCGCAGTGAGCGACCATAAGATTTTTGACACTACTTATAAGGATGCCTGGCGCTACATTAAAAGGGCTTTACCTAATCATGTTCCAACTGGGCAAGCAACGCATGTTCTACGGCATACATTTGCTTCGCATTTTATGATGAATAAAGGGGATATTTTGGTGTTACAGCGGATTCTAGGTCACACAAAAATTGAGCAGACAATGACGTATTCTCATTTCGCTCCCGAGCTTTGATGCAGGCAGTTCACCTCAATCCTTTAGAAAATTAATGGCGACAAAATGGCGACAGCCACTGTAATCGAGCGTTATTTAGCGGTTTTAGACGTAAAAAAGGCGACAATTTAACCTGTCGCCTTTTGCTAATGAGTGCCTAATGTAGGTTATTCCCAATCAAGGATAACCTTGCCTGAAAGCCCGCTACGCATAGCGTCAAAGCCTTTCTGGAAGTCGTCCACTTTGTAGTGGTGAGTAATGATTGGTGTTAGATCTAGGCCAGATTGAATCAAGCTTGCCATCTTGTACCAAGTTTCGAACATCTCACGACCGTAGATACCTTTGATAACCAAGCCTTTAAAGATGACTTGGTTCCAGTCTACTGCCATGTCTGATGGTGGAATACCTAGTAGAGAGATCTTACCGCCGTGGTTCATATTAGTCAGCATGCTGTTGAACGCAGATGGGTTACCAGACATTTCTAGGCCTACATCGAAGCCTTCAGTCATACCAAGATCAGCCATTACGTCTTCAAGCTTCTCTTCCATCACGTTTACTGCGCGAGTTACACCCATTTGACGAGCAAGATCTAGGCGGTATTCGTTTACGTCAGTGATTACAACGTGGCGAGCACCAACGTGCTTAGCAACAGCAGCAGCCATGATACCGATTGGACCAGCACCAGTAATTAGCACGTCTTCGCCTACTAGGTCGAAAGAAAGCGCTGTGTGTACTGCGTTACCAAACGGGTCAAAGATTGATGCTAGATCGTCAGAGATCTCTGCAGGGATCTTAAATGCGTTGAACGCAGGAATCACAAGGAACTCAGAGAACGCACCAGTGCGGTTTACACCAACACCTGTTGTGTTACGACAAAGGTGAGTACGGCCGCCACGACAGTTACGACAGTGACCACATGTGATGTGGCCTTCGCCAGATACACGGTCGCCGATTTCAAAACCACGAACTTCTTGGCCAATGCCAACAACTTCACCCACGTATTCGTGACCTACTACCATAGGTACTGGGATTGTGTTTTGTGACCACTCATCCCAGTTGTAGATATGTACGTCAGTACCACAAATTGCAGTTTTCTTAATACGGATAAGAAGATCATTATGACCCATTTCAGGTTTTTCAACCTCGGTCATCCAGATGCCTTCTTCAGGCTTAAGCTTAGAAAGTGCTTTAATTTTCATAATGTTATCCAGTTCATCTCGCCTAACTGTAAGGCGAGAATCAAAAATCTATATGTTCTATTAGGTGTTGCTCTATCTAATCAAAGGACGCATAAGGCATCCCTTTAAAATTAGATGATAGCCATGTCTTTACCAACTTGAATGAACGCATCGATTGCGCGATCCAGTTGCTCACGAGAGTGTGCAGCAGACATTTGCGTACGGATACGAGCTTGGCCTTTTGGTACTACAGGGAAAGAGAAACCGACAACGTAGATACCTTTCTCTAGTGCGCGCTCTGCAAATTCAGCCGCTACTTTTGCATCACCCAGCATGATTGGGATGATTGCGTGATCAGCGCCGCCCATAGTGAAACCAGCAGCTTCCATGCGAGTACGGAAGTGAGCAGAGTTTTCCCATAATTGAGTACGTAGGTCGCCAGATTCTGCAAGAAGATCTATAACGCGGATAGACGCAGACACGATTGCAGGTGCAACAGAGTTAGAGAATAGGTATGGACGAGAACGCTGACGTAGCCAGTCGATCACTTCTTTCTTACCAGCAGTGTAACCGCCTGAAGCGCCACCCATTGCTTTACCAAGCGTGCCTGTGATGATGTCGATACGGTCAACAACGTTGTGGAACTCGTGAGTACCCGCACCGTTTTCGCCCATGAAGCCCACAGCGTGAGAGTCATCAACCATAACGAGTGCACCGTACTTATCAGCAAGGTCACAGATAGCAGGAAGGTTAGCCACTACGCCGTCCATAGAGAATACACCGTCAGTTACGATTAATGTATTGCGAGCACCCGCTTCTTTAGCAGCGATAAGTTGTTGCTCTAGCTCTTCCATGTTGTTGTTCGAGTAACGGAAACGCATAGCTTTACACAGACGAACGCCATCGATGATAGATGCGTGGTTTAGAGCGTCAGAAATGATTGCGTCTTCTTTGCCTAGGATCGTTTCGAACAGGCCAGCGTTTGCATCAAAACAAGATGTGTAAAGAATAGTGTCTTCTTTGCCAAGGAACGTAGATAGCTTTTGCTCTAGTTCTTTGTGAGAGTCTTGAGTACCACAGATGAAACGAACAGAAGCCATACCAAAACCGTGTTGATCCATACCGTCTTTAGCAGCTTCGATAAGGTCAGGGTGGTTAGCAAGGCCTAAGTAGTTGTTTGCACAGAAGTTTAGTACTTCTTCACCAGTCGAGATAGAAACCGCTGCTTTTTGAGCAGAAGTGATAATGCGCTCAGACTTGTAAAGACCTTCTTCTTTAACTTCTTCGATTTGATTTTGAATCTGTTGGTAAAATGCAGAAGACATTGTCTATTCCTTCCTAATTATTATTCAGCAGCATCGTGCGCCGCATTATGTAGGGGATGTAAACGATTTCAATTCGATCATTTACACTGTAAAACTTATACCCCTATTCTAGTTGAACATCTCCTTCTCGATTATCCCTTTAGTTGGAAAAACATTAATGAATCACAGGCACGAATAATAGTTCATCCCAGTGACGCAGGGCACATAAACGCGTCTTGCCTGTTCTTTTTAACGTCAACCCCCTTCCTTCCCTGTCTAATTTCGCTTTCATATCGAATCTCAATTTTTTATCTCAGAACGATATAGTGATGAATGCCCGCTTCTCTCAAATGTGAAGCCTCTGCGCCGCTATATAGATGAGATACAAGCACGTGAAACTATCTGAGCAATCACGCCACACCATTAATGAAATTGATTCACAAATTAGAAGAGATCACTCACAATTAAGGTTATGGTCACCGTTGAAATTAGTCTAACTGGATACTTATGATTAACCCAAAACTCATCGCCCTACTTCCCGATCTCGCCTCGTTTATCTTAGTTGTGAATGAAGGTAGCTTTACCGCTGCAGCAAAGCAGCTAGGCGTGACACCTTCAGCGTTGAGTAAATTGATCACACGTCTAGAAAAAGCACTCTCAGTAAAGCTGTTCGAGCGAACCACTCGTACATTGATCATCACACAGGCCGGTCAATTGGTATACGACCAAAGCGTGGTCATGATTAATGCGGCGCAACAAGCGGTTGAGCTGTCTACCTCCGATCATACTGAACCTGCTGGCTCAATAACAGTAGCGGCGCCAGAAGCCTTCTTGAACTCCGTGCTACAGCCTTTCGTTGTTCCATTCTTGAATCAGTACCCTGAGATTCAACTCAAATTAAGAGCCGCCGATGGGGACATCGACATATTGCGCCAAGGCATCGACATTGCCTTTCGCCTTACCGACAAACCTGACGAGAGTTTGGTATTGAAAGAACTCGGAAAAACAAACCTTGTACTTTGTGCGAGCCCCGACTATTTAGATGCCAAAGGAATCCCTCACCACCCTACCGAGCTTTCTGAGCACGACTGCTTATACCTTGCAGAAACAGATAAAGACCACATTTGGGACTTCCTTAAAGATGATGAATTTTATACAGTCCCCGTCAGCGGACGTTACGCTGTGAACCACTCTCAGATGCGATTGAAAGGCGTTAAAGAAGGGCTTGGCGTGGGTATTTTCCATGACTTTGTAATTCAAGATGCATTGGCTGAAGGCTCTGTAGTGCAAGTATTGGAAGATTGGACCATCAAGAGTAATTACCATGGTGCTATCGCGATGCAGTTTGCTCAAACCAAGTACATGCCTGCCCGATTGCGTGTATTCATTGATTACGCGATGGAGCACTTAGGTGACAAACTGGCAGGAGAAATAAACTGATGCTGAAAGGAATACACCACGCCGCCATTATTTGCTCAGACTACGAAGTTTCTAAACACTTTTATACGGAAGTTTTAAAGCTTGAAGTGATTGCAGAGAATTATCGTGAAGCGCGTCAGTCGTATAAGCTTGACTTGGCACTGCCTACTGGCGCTCAAATAGAATTATTCAGCTTCCCTGACGCACCTGAAAGACCAAGCTTTCCGGAAGCTCAAGGGCTGAGACATTTGGCTTTTTATGTTGATGACGTTCAACATGCCAAAAGCTATTTGGAAGGACAAGGCATTGAAGTCGAACCGATTCGAGTTGATGAATTTACGGGGAAATCATTTACGTTTTTCGCAGACCCAGACGGCCTGCCGCTAGAGCTTTATCAGATCTAAAGCTTTATCAAATCTAGCGCTGTATCAAGTCTAAAGTCTTCATCACCAAAGAATCGCCCATCTGATGAATAAAACGGACCTTCTCAAATAGAGAAAGTCCGTTTGCATGTCAATTAACTCAACGCGGTCTTAAATCTCTCAACGCGTGAAAACAGTAACCAATCCAATAGCATTGCAGTCACAATCGTTGCACCCGCGAGTGGAAACAATATCGAAATAAGAACCACAGTCACTAAACCCGCTTTCCATAAGCCTGCATCGCCAAACTTCGGTGGCGTTCCCAACTTTCTATGGCCTGAAGGTCTGCGCATCCACCACATTACTCCACCAGTCACTGACACCAAAATGAATGCCAAACAGAACAACGCGTTTAGAAGCTTGTTGATGATACTGATGTCACCTTGGTGCAGAGAAATACCGACGGCTAATGTTTTGGCGAATAAATTGTAATCTTGCCACGTCACCTCTCCAAGAATGCGCCCTGAATATTGGTCGAGGTGAGTCGTGCGATCTTGGGTTGGGTCGATAATGTCACCGCCCATGGTATTGGCAGCCACGGTGTAAACGCCCGTTTCTGAGCGCGGGAAATTGACTTTATATTGCGTAAAACCAAGAGATTGAGCTTTTGCTATCACATCATCAATCGAGAAATTACTCGCAGACAATACATGCTGAGAATGATCATGAGCTTCAGACGCTTCTTCTACTTGGTGGACGTGTTCTGCTGGCTTATCTTGAGACAAAGGCAGTGGCGTTTGCTCTAGGTTCCAAGGCATTTCCTCCTCAGACCCGTGATTTAAAGAAGCATGCGTTTCGTTAGACAGAGGAATGTCGTCCCACATTTGAGCAGGAAAAGTACTCCATGCTTGCACTAGCTTACCGCCCCAAAAACCTGTCCATGACAATCCCGAAAGAATAAATAACAGAAGAATGAATGACAGTGTTCCACCGATGTTCGCATGCAGATCACGCATTAAAATACGCGTTCCTGAACCAAATCGAAGCTTAAGAAAACCAGCGCGGCTAGCGTTATCTCGAGGAAGCCATAAGTAAATGCCACTGATGAGTAACAGAATAGACAAGCTTATTGCGACTTCAATTAGGTAATCACCCCAATCACCAATCAACAAAGTGCCGTGAATGTCATTCGCCAGTTGGTACAGGCTATCGCTGCGCGGGATTTCTCCTACCACTTCACCAGTGTATTGATTCACCGTGGCGAAAACGGAAGTGCCATCTTCAAGCGATACAGAAAATCGGTTCGCAAGATCAGGGACTTTACTCGGTACAAACTGTGTCACCGTACCTTGTGGGTATTGATGCTGTACGGCAGCTAATTGTTGCGACACCTTGATCGGTTCGCCCGATGCAACAATTTCAATCGCGTCTTGATGGAAAGCGAGTTCAATTTCATCATCAAACAACATCACCAAACCAGTAATACTCAACATCAACATGAATGGGATAACGAATAGCCCGGCATAGAAGTGCCAGCGCCAAGTGAGGAAGTAGAGAGTTTTATTGCGGTCTTTGTTTTTTATATTGGTTCTCGAACCGGTTGTTGCACTGCTTGTAGACTGCGAAGTCGCTTGTGCTTTCGCAGAGCTTTGAGATTCATTTCTCAACATTATTATTTCCTTTGACACACGCAAACATACCTTCTGAAGAATCAGAAAGTAATCTGAGCATGTTTAACTTTACTTAATACTTTGTTTTTTAATTATTTTAGAAGGTTAGGTTTAAGCAATATCAAAGGGAGGGCCGCGCGGGGCTTGCCTCGTGTAGCGTTCGCTTAGAGCCAAAAAAGCGTAGCTGTCTGAGACAATAGAACTCAGTCGAGTTGTCAGTAGTGTAGTGGGAAGTTCGTCTTGGTGAAACGTGGAAAAATGGCTAAATGGACACGGCTTTCCTTTGTGAGTACTGGGCTCGCCTTCCTCAATTTGAACCAGTTCAAAGCCGTTGACCGTACATAACGACGCCCATACTCCCGCACTATTACCATGAGCATTGATAACAGGCATTAATGTCACTAGCACCCAGCTTAATGCTGTAGCAAGTAACATGGAGAAGTTGAACGAAGTTCGGCGCATTATTCCTAATCTTTATAAATTTTCCTTATTATGAGGCACTTGTTATATAGGTAAACGTAAAGATTAACATCAGGTTAAAAAATTGAAGCTAACGCACACTCTTTTTAGTTAAAAACTGGTTACAACCAAAGAGCCAAAAGAATGTTACGCACCTATTAGCAGTAACATGTCTAGAAAATAGCAGTCAACTGTTTAGAAAAAAGACAATAAAAAACGCCGCCTTACACCTTTCTCTAGAGAGGGTAATGTAAGACAGCGTTTTAGAAATCGAATCTTGAGGCTTTGCTCTTTGTTACGTAGCTCTTTGATACGTATCTAAAAAGCAAACTCAATCGATTAGCAAATTAACCGAAGATCTTGCTCCAAATGCTTGGATTACGCTTCTCGTGATACTCTTCACGAAGGCCATCGATAGTACGAAGCTCTTGCTGTGCAGATTCAAATTCACCTTGGTCTAGCTTCTTCTCAATGCTATCAATCGATGCACTGATCTTTTTGAAACCTTCCATGAAGTGTTCTTCTTTCTCAATTGGGTAAACACCCGTTTTGAGCTCAGCAACTAGCGTGTCGATACGTACGATAGGCTTTTGCATCTCTTCAATGTTTTGAGCTTCTGCCGCTTGTTTGAACGCAAGCTTCATTTCTTGCATGTTTTTCTTAAGGTCAACATTAGCAAAAGCGTTGCCAGACAATAGCGAAGCAGCGATTAAGCCAGATAAAAGGATTGAGCGAGTTTTCATTGTTTCTCCAGGTGAAGCGATGTCTTTGAAGATAGCGCCATCGTTATTGTGGCACTTCGACTTTATTATTTTCGGCTAGTGTATACAAAAATCCGTCGGGTACAAAAATTGATTGTGTCGAAATGCAAACTAGCTAGCTAATTACTGACAAGTACCAGGCAAACCATCATTCAAATACCGAAAACTCGGCAATCGATTGACGACCACGCAATGCCAAAAAAGCTAAGAATTGCTGTGCTGAATGGGTAATAACCTTGCTCGAATCCACGCCCACCTCATCAAGTAGTGAAGACACGAGATCCAACCCGCCCACATCTATGCAGAAATGCGCATCGCTACCTGTCGTAATAAACGCACCTTTCGCTTTAGCAATTCTTGCGATCTCGTAACAACGATCAACACTGCCAACGCGACTATTGCCTTTAAGCGTGGTGTTATTAATTTCGATCGCAACGTTATGTTCCGCCGCACATTGAATCACCGCTTCAAAATCGAAATCAAAATTTGGGTTTCCTAAATGACCAAGTGCATCAATTCGACCACCTTTAATCACATTCAACAATGCTTCTGTATGGGTAGCGACATCCGATGGACGAAATACTGGCTCATGAAAACTCGCGATCACCCAATCCAAGTTCTTATCCACACTCGGATGAATGTCGATTTCACCCTGTGTATTCATGATGTTTGACTCGACACCTCGAATAATTGCGACATCTTCAATAAAACGAGGGAGCACACGCTGATTGCTGAAAAACCAATAGTGTGGCGCGCCCGGCATGGACTCAGAATGATCAGTAGTACAAAACATGGCTAAACCGTTTTGCTTCGCCGATTTAGCGTTTTCGATCAGCGTGCTGTAAGCATGGCCACTTGCGTATGTGTGGGTGTGGGTATCTACTTTGAGTTCCATGAATCAATGCTCTCTTCGCTTGGTCAAAAAACGTTTTTCAGAAAGTAACTCTGAGTCTCTTTCTGGAAAGGAGTGCCTGCACCTTTTTCTGAAAAGGAGTGCTTCTGAAAAGGAATGCTTAATGGCAACAATTCGACCAGTTTATCAGCTGAAAGTGACAATTAGCACCTAAACATAAGGGTTTCTTGCGAGTTCATTTACACAGCACGATAATACGTGGCTAACCAGAAGACACTAACGCTTTTCTTATCTGAGTAAAATCGAACATACTCGGTAATTACGCCAATTTTTTGCAACCTACCCAAGTTCGTCAATACTTAAACCAGTCTACAAACTGGAGTGTTAGATGAGAAGAAGACGATATCCGCTGAGTATCCACATCACTAGCCTTTTCTTAATTTTGACCACTCTTGTCGGTACCGTACTGATTTCGATAAGTTATCGGCACTCTCAAGAACTGCTTTTAGGCACCGTGCGCGAAGTCAGTAATGAACATCGCGATAAGTTGGAATCGGTATTTAAACAAGCTATTGCCCCAGTCATCACAACCTTAAACGTGATGGCAGTGAGCCCGTTTGTTGCTCATCAAACCTCCTCCGTCGAAAAAGAATCTTGGCTTGCTTCGGTCGATATCATCTTCAAACAAAATACTAACTTAGTCGCTCTATTCTATGGCTCTGAAGATGGTGATTTCAGAATCTTTCGCCCTCTGAGTTCCATTAAACAGAGAGCCGATAACAACGCTCCCGCTAAAGCGACCATGATGGTCAGCAGCACCAATCTAGATGGTGAAAACTTTATTACCTTTCTCGATGGCGCACACCAAGTGATCAGTACCCGACAAGCCGAGAGTAAGTTCAACCCCACGACTCGACCTTGGTTTCGTAACGCAAAGCCTGACGGCTCAATACAACTCTCTGAGCCCTACCTGTTCTATTTCCTGCAAACCAATGGCATCACTCTTTCTAGACGTTCTTTGGATGGCAAGCATGTCGTTGGTGCCGACTTCACGTTGAAATCTCTCTCTTCCCAGATCAGTGAATTGGCCTACTCTCCACAAACCCGACTCGCTCTGTTCGATCAACATTTCAATCTTCTCGGCCAACATCAACTTGATCTATCGATTCCCAAGCTTACCTCCCAGCCTAACGACACAAGTAAAACTGAGAAAACGAATAACCAAACGACGGGGAAACTCTCTGGCAGTGAGCAAGACCAAAGCTGCTTTAATGTGCCCAAACGTGAACAGATGGAAGCATTGAAAGCATCCGTCATAGCACCACTTATCTCCGACGAGGAGAAATTAAACCTCAACCTAAAAAACGTTGAGTACAACTTAAACACTTGGGCATTGACGCTAACGCCTGTTGAGCTCACTCAGAATGTCACTTTATATTTGGCAGAGGCTACGCCACACAATGAGTTGCTCTCTGATCTTATCTCAATGCGAGACAAGCAAGTTGCGGTCGCGATTGGTATGTTGTTCATCTGCTTCGCTATCGTATGGTTTGTTGCTAATCGACTGTCTCAGCCGCTCAATACACTGATGCAACTCACCGACAACATCGCACGATTTGACTTCAGGCGAACTCATTATCCCAAAAGCATGATTCAAGAAGTGGCTAACCTCGCCCACTCAATTGAGCTGATGGAACACACACTTCATGATCTTATTACGCTACTTCGAGACACGGCAGGTAATCAGGAATTTTCGATCTTAGCCAAAAATATTGCTCATCAAAGCTATTTAATTACCAAAGCAGAAACCATTGTCCTCTTCACTCAATCAAAAGAGAAAGATGTGTTTGATACGGCCGCGAACCTCGCCATTCTTCCCTTTAAGGCCGACATCAATGACTTCATCAAGCACACGCCTTGGTTGCTGTGCCAACTTAAATCTGGAGAAACCATCCACTTAAACCGAGAAGACAATGTTCTCAACTATTACCAAGATTCGATCTTCAATTCAGATCTGTACCTGTTTCCACTATTAAATCGTGAGAAGTTGTTGGTGGGTATCGTCGCAATTGGCTATGAAAGACCGATTACCAAGATGCAGTCAGACAAGCACGCCTTCTTACGAGAACTGCTCAGCTTTGCGGAAATAGCCAAAGATAACATTGACCAAATGCAGCAACAGAAAGACATGCTTAATGCCTTTATCGAGTTGATTGCATCAGCTATTGATACCAAATCACCTTACACGGGTGGGCATTGCCAGAGAGTGCCTGAACTCACCAAATGGCTGACTCAAGCAACCATTGATGATGACCGTTATTACCCGCAATTCTCATTGGATAGTAAACAGTGGGAAGAGTTAATGCTCGCCGCTTGGCTTCATGACTGCGGCAAGGTAACCACACCCGAGTATGTCGTAGACAAAGCGACTAAACTTGAAACCATTTACGACCGAATCCACGAAGTGCGAATGCGTTTCGAACTGTTAAAACAACAGGCTGAAACCGACTACTGGAAAGCCATAGCGAACGGAGCGCTTCAGGAGGATCAGCTTAAGGTCCTCGAACAAAGCTTGTCAGAATTGGATGAAGAATTTGCCTTTGTTGCTGAGTGCAACCTTGGTGGAGAGTCGATGACGGACGAACAGCTAGAACGCTTAGACCGAATAGCCAAGCGCCAATGGAAACGAACACTCGACGATCAGCTAGGGTTATCTTGGTCTGAAAAAGAGAGATTCAATGAACAACAAGACACGACAGAGAAGAGTGAAGCTGAGCCAGCAAGAAAAAACCAAATACTACCGGTGATGGAACCGCTACTTGCCGATAAGCCTGAGCATAAAATACCGTGGGATAATGGCTTTAGCCCTGCTGATGTATGGCAGGAAGCGTTTGTGCTTAAGCCAGGAGAGGTCAAATACAACCAAGGTGAACTGCACAATTTGAAAGTTCGTCGTGGCACGTTAAACGATGAAGAACGTTTCATGATCAACGATCATATTATTCAAACCTTCACCATGCTTAACAAGCTGCCTTATCCGTCTTACCTCCAGAATATTCCGGATATCGCCAGCGGACACCACGAGCGTATCGACGGCAAGGGCTACCCAAGAGGCTTAAGCGAAGACCAATTACCTCTACCGTCCAGAGCGATGGCCATTGCTGATGTCTTTGAAGCGCTCACCTCTAGTGATCGCCCGTATAAGAAAGGCAAACGCCTAAGCGAATCACTCAACATCATGACCGACATGGCCACCAGCGGTCATATCGATCCCAAGCTGTATTTGCTGTTCTTAGAAAACAAAATCTACGACAAATACGCTGAGCGATTCCTAGAGACTAAACAGCGTTGCGAGATTGAACCAAACGAACACATCGACCGAGTCAAAGAGTACATACGTTCATTGTTTTAAGCTAACCATTCAGACTAAAGACCATAAGCTTCATAAGCTCAATGGTTAG
This sequence comes from Vibrio sp. QJM3NY_27, assembly GCF_057785955.1. Classification (NCBI taxonomy): domain Bacteria; kingdom Pseudomonadati; phylum Pseudomonadota; class Gammaproteobacteria; order Vibrionales; family Vibrionaceae; genus Vibrio; species Vibrio sp. QJM3NY_27. The sequence goes on from NZ_CM173512.1 coordinate 109,811, forward strand.
CTTTTAGCTGCCGAGTCCAATACCGCAACGTCCACTACAGTGGCTACCGTCGCTACAGCCACTGTGACTCGCGGTGTTTGCTTGGCTTTTGCTTTGCTGTGCCTCTTCGCTAATAGCGTGTTGGTAATGCTCGCCACAACAATCAGGTTAATGCCAATCATCTGCTGAGTAGAAAACACATCATCAAAGAACAAACCCTGCCATAAGGCGCTAAACAGCATGTTAGTAAAAATCAGTGGTGCCAACTGGGAACCGCTGTCTGCAAGCTTATAAGCCTTGGAGCGGAAAATTTGAGTATTGATGGTAAACAGTGCGAGTCCAAATGCACCAAGTCCAATCCAACGCAAGCCATCAAACGACAGTAAAGTCGTTAAAGCTCCATACACACTGTCCCCCTTAAGCATATCTGGTACAGCAGAAACAGAAGTAAACACGAGCATAGGTATAACGAGTATTGCTGCGACTAAAAAGGTCCATGCGTTAAGCTCTGCTGGTGTCAGGCTGGTTTTAGATGCTCGGTACAGACTCACTTGCGAGCCAGAATTAAACACACCCGCTAGAAGTCCAAGCAATAGCGCAGGTCTAAAGAACTCCGAACCAAACTCAAACTGCGACCAATCCCCTGCCATCATCACTACGCCGAAGAATGTAATTGCTAAACATGCGATAGTCGTTGTATGAATCTTGGTTCCGAATATTAATTTTTCTAACAATGGAATAAACAGAGGCCCCGTACTGAATAACACCACACCTTCAACCAGCGTTAAGGTTTGTAGTGAAGTAAGGAAACACCACTGACACGCCACCATAAAGATCGCCCGCATCACTAAAGGTTTCCACATATCGAGTGAAGGTTTCGTTATTTTGTAGAACATCAAGAATAAGAATAAGAACAGACTGGGTAACAAAAAACGCACAAAACTGAGTAACGAGATTGGCATCACTTCAGATAGATACTTGGCCATCAAGCCACTCAAAGACAAACTGAACGTCGACAACAACATGAAAGTCGTCGCCTTGGTAATATCAGACATAATTATCACCTCCTATGACACCTATTTTAGAAGCGTGACGTGATGAAAAATAGCGAGTGATATTAACCATAACTGTAAGGAAAACTTACCAATGAAGAAACTCGTCCCGCTTAAATCCGTTTATGCTTTCATTGCTGTTGCTGAAACCGGCAGTATGACCGACGCTGCTCGAGTGTTGTATGTCAGTCATTCTGCAGTAAGCCAAGCCATCAAATCACTAGAGCTACTGGTTAATAAACCGCTATTTCAGCGAGTAGGTCGTCGTGTTGTTCTTAATGCCGCCGGTAAGCGATATTATCGAAAGGTCGCGCCCGCACTTGAGCAAGTGATAGAAGCCACCGAAGAGCTTGCCAGAACGCCTAACGATCACCGTATCACTCTCAACATGGTGAACTCACTCGCGATGCACTGGTGGATCCCTCGAGTCCCCGAATTCCAAGCATTTGCTCCCTCACTTGATATCCGTATTTCGACATTAACCGGCCCTTTCGATATCGAACAAGAAGGTGTCGATATTGCCCTCGTACATGGCAAGCCAAACGAATGGGAACAATATTACAGCGAAAAGCTCGGCGACGATGACCTGGTCTTGGTGTGCAGCCCTGCTCTATTGAAAAACCAGACCGGATTAAACGTCCAGCAACTCGTCAAACAAAACCCGACCATTGGCGTTTTTAACCTCAGGCGACAACACGACTGGCAAGTCTGGTGCGACAATTACCAAATCCCAATGCCCACATTCCATAGCAATCTAACGTTTGATGTCTCTATTCAAGCGGTTCAAGCTGCAATTCGTTCGTTAGGCGTATTGGTTACGCATCGCTTGTTTGTGAAAGATGACATCAGCCATGGGATGCTAGTGGAGTTGGGCGAACCCGTCGCGAATCCACACCAAGATTTCTATTTTGTTTGCCCAAAAAACAAATTAAAACAAGAAAGTGTGCTAAAACTGAGAACATGGTTGAGGCATGAATTCACACGCTCAGAGACAACACTGAGCGATGTTATTCAAGAGTAAGACCAAACTATCAATCCATACAGCGAGTAACAGCTCATCAAGCTTACAAGAGGCCATTATGATTATTACCACCACTCAATCTGTTGAAGGCAAACGCATTGTCGATTACAAAGGGGTTATCGCCGGAGAAGCCATTCTAGGGGTGAATGTTTTCAAAGATATGTTTTCAGGAATTCGTGACTTTGTGGGTGGACGTTCTGGCACCTACGAGAAAGAATTAGAAAAGCACGCAACTACGCCTTCAAAGAGCTAGAACAAAAAGCCATTGAAGCAGGCGCGAACGCGGTTGTGGGCGTAGATATCGATTACGAGGTACTAGGAACGGGTAATGGCATGCTAATGGTATCGGCGAGCGGTACAGCGGTTGTCGTCGCTTAATCGCCTAGTCGCTCAATCGCTTAGTCACTTAGTCACTTAGTCACTTAAGATCTCAAAACTTGAGCACTTGGGCACTTAAGCGATTAGGATACTGAGCAATCAGGCAGCCTAATGAAAACTCATTCCAACCCTTTGATGATTAGCCGCCAGAGGGTTAGAACGGTTATAAGCTGATACTTAGCTTGATGTTACTCGTGCAACCTTTTGCCCTGAGAGCATGTCATCAAACGAGGCAACTCTCGCCAAGAATGCACCTTTATTTTCAGGTAAGATAGAACTCGCTAAAGGTAAGTTCGCTTTCATCGAATCCACAGCTCTTCCTCGCACCAGTACTTCAAAATGCAAATGCGGCCCGGTTACGCGACCAGTCGTGCCTGACAACGCAATTTTCTGCCCACGCTTAACCTGTTGCCCCTTCTTAACCAAGAATCGGCTCAAATGCAGATAGCGAGTTTTGTAAACACTGTTATGTTCAATCACTATGTATTTCCCCGCATACGGGTGGTTACGAATAGCAATAACTCGACCGTCACCGGTTGAATAAACTGGCGAACCTACAGGTGTTGCGAAGTCAGTACCATTATGTGGAGATATACGTCCGGTCACTGGGTGCTTACGGTACGGGTTAAATGGCGAAGTAATTCTTCGGAATTGCTTGTCTATTGGGTAGCGATTGAACGCTTGCTCAAGGCTGTTACCCTCTCTGTCGTAGAAGCGTCCATCTGGAGCAAGAAACGCGGCCACTTCTTTACCTCGTAACGTAATCGATATGCCTTGGACCTCTGTTTTTCCTGTTAGATGGTCGCCTATGTATTGCTCCTTAACCAACACATTAAACTCATCGCCCGCTCTTAACTGCTTTGAGAAGTTAATCTTGTCTCTTAACGTTCGAGTAATATTGGCTATCTGGGCGGTTGTTAATCCCGCTTTGTATGCTGACGTTGAAAAACTGCCATGAACGGTGCCCTTATAGAGTTTTTCTTTCCATTCGCTAGGCATTTCATGGAATTGGTAATTAAAGCTTCCATCATCATTTTTAGTGAAGACAGCTTGCTCTACGAGACTTTCATGGAAAATCAGCTCTACGAGTTGTTTAGAGTCACTATCCAAAAGCAACTCTAGATGATCGCCAGGCTTTATTGTATCGAGCTTCAAAGACTCAAGATCCGCTTCCATCACTTTTTGAACTGTCTCATAAGGCAGTTTCCATGACGAAAATATGTTGCTGAGTGTATCTCCAACCTTCACGAAATAATGAACTTTTATCAACGTTCTTGAGCTTGCCTCTGAATCTGTATATGAGTTTGATGCCCCCTCTTGATGAGTTAATAAATCTTTATAAGGGGTGACTTGAATTGAGATTTCTTCTGGTGCTTCGGATTGAAAATGGAGCAAAACGGAAAGCGAGAATGCACTGATAGCGATTACGATCAGGCCAATAGGGAGGAACTTCATAAAATACTTAGCGGTTATAACAAGGAACTTGGTAAGTGTTATAACATAACAATTAATTCAAAAGAATAAACGAAATGTAAGAAACCGTTCTGTATCTACAGTAAAAATATGTTGGGCTAACGTAGCCCAACATATTACATAGAATTACTCTTCGCAAAGAGCCTCAAAACGCTCTAAGCCTCGTAGCATCTCGAAGTCTTGCTCTTCAGCTAATAGCTCTCTCATTGACCCACTCGCTTGAATAGAACGCTCTAAGTCATCGATAGCTTGACCCTCTGCACCTAATCTAGCGTAAGCACAAGCACGTTGGTACAAGGCATGAGCATTTTGATCGTCAACCTCTAGTACGCGGTTACACAGGCTCATTGCCCAATGATATTCCTGCATGTCCATCGCAGCATCCGCTTTATAGGTTAACGCTTCAAGATCCCCAGGACGAACCTTTAATATCTCATCGTAGATTTCAATTTTTTGCTCTGCCGTTTGCGCATTTTGCGCTCTCAACCATAAGTTATGAATCTCATTGATGATCTCAATCTCTCGGTTGTTTTCCGAGATTATTCGGGTCTTGCGTTTAAGATCCCTTTCAAGAATATTGAATTTCTTCTCATAGTCTTGAGCAATCGAATTCAGTCGCTGATCGGCCATTTCTTTGGTGGTGTGCTTGAGCTCTTTAAGTGATTGCCAACCCACCAACGCGATAAGAGAAGCAACACCTGCGATAATGTAGAAGAAATAAGTCACGGTTACGTTTGCGTAATTCAGAGATTTATCGGCCACTGAAAGCTCTCGATCCGTCATCTGAATAGTTAAGCGTCTTTCAAGATCTTGCTGTTCCATTCGCAGCTGCTTCAACTCATCTAAGATGTAGCGTTCCATCAATGGTCGGTCTACATACTCTTTCTCTGAGTATTTAACCTCCTCGCTTGCAAAGCTCATGGTCGCGACCAGTGATAACACTGCAATCAATAGGGTTCGAAGCATTTATACATTCCTTATATATTTAATCTTTGTTAACTGTATCTCTTAATCGCAAGACAAGCTAGAAAGTTGGCAATTCTGCCTTCTCCTTATTGGAATTAACACTCTAAAACATCATTGATTATTATAAAACACCTGAAGCAACATCATTAATTTCTAAATTATAAAAATACCGCGTAATACTGTTCTATATAATTAATTCGCGATGCGAATATACCAAGAGTTGATTTATTGCATCGAGATGAATCTTATATTAATAACGATCAGAGCGAGGTTAATTTGAACAATCCACGATACGATTTAATGAGCCGGGTACTGCACTGGGTCATGGCATCTGTCATCATCTATGCAACAGTCGCAGGGTATGTGATGCACTATGTTACCAGCCATCCAGAGCTATTTTCTTTTCTGTCAGTGCTCAACATGTCATTGGCGACCATTGCGACGCCATTATTCGTGGTTCGTTATGTCTGGAGCCACTTCCGGTCATCACCAACCATGCCACTGTCTGTACCTAAAGGGCAAAAATGCGTTGCTAAACTTGCTCACTCCCTGATGTATCTAGTGATGTTTATGGTTTTCAGCACCGGTTATTTGATGCTGAAAGAACCTTATTCGTTATTCTGGTTAGTGATCGTGAATAACCCAATTACCGATCCTGCAATCAACGGCTTCTTTTTCTATTTACATCGTGCCAGTTGTATTGCCCTAGCCTGTTTAGTTGTTCTTCATGTTTGTGCTGCACTTAAACACCACTTTGTCTCTAGGAACTATGTATTGAAGATGATGATTTAACTTTTGGAGGGATATTTAAGTAATATAAGTGATGTTCTCAGTATTCGAGGTAATCATCTGCTTTAAAAAATTCAGCATGGTTTACACAAACAAAAAAGCCATAGCATGTTTCGCTATGGCTTTCTTATTTCAATTTGATTACTTGGTTTGGGTATCAAGCATCACTTGCCAGTATTCACATTTGGCCAAGAACTCTTTTAAATATAGCTCTGGATTCGCAAGCTTCTCACCGCCTTTAACATCAGCCCCAGTCACTCGCCAAAAGCAACGAGTTACCAAGTTTCGGTGGTAAATAAAATCGTTAAGTTCATTGGCCTTCAAAGGAAGTTGCTCACCAAACGTCTGTTCGTATAGGCTCAGCATAGAGGCTTGCTCACTTGGCTTTTCCCTTAAAAAGGTATCCAAATCCAAACCTAGTGACTGTTGTTCCTTTGGCAGTGCTTTAGCTAATTTAGAGATAACACTGAACAGAGCCAACTCAACTTTTTGAGACGCTAATAACGATGCCCCTAAAAGCGCATGTTCATTGGAAATGTGTTGCTCTGGTGATGAAGCGGTTGCTGTTGTCACTGTGTTAACCTCAAATAATCATAACGGGTGTTACTAAACTGGATAGAGCCTTTTCATTACGCTGAATCTTATTCTTGTAATTAAGAAGAATCTTACAGTTAAGCAGAGTCTTGTATCTAAGCAAAGTCTTGTATCTAAGCAAAGTCTTGCAGCTAAGCAGAGTCTTTTAGCAGAACGCGGTCAGCATCAATAATGGTGAAGCCCGATGCATCTTCATTCTTTTCGACTTGCACTAAACCTTTAAAACCAACCTGCGACAACTTCTTCGCAAGGTGATCCGGTGCTGTTTCAAAAACAACATCCATAAAAGGTAAAGACTCAGCATCAACAAAACCATGCTCGTTAAACAGTTCCATTGCTTGAGATAAATGGTCTGAGTCGGTTAATTCGATAATTTCTACAACTTCTTCCAACAACATTTTCGATTCCATATTCGCCAGAAAGTGACTGACACAAGCACTTACGTTTTGCTCGCATACATCCCGATGTACGAAGACACCCCTTTAGTAGTAGGGAGATCATAACATATTAATAATCGAAAAATATGTTTAATTTCCCTAACCTCTTGGGAGTATTAGAAAACAATAGAAACTGGTGAAGCATAGACAAGGCCAATTTATCTCATCGAAAGCAACAGCCTAAATTTGAGGCAATCAGGCTACCGTAACTTGGGAATCGCCCGTTTCGACAATCGATTCATTCAACAACCCTGCGTAAATTCCATTGTATGCCACCAGCTGTTGATGATTACCTTGCTCAACAATTTCACCCTTTTCCAATACCAGAATCGTATCCGAGTGACGAACGGTACTCAAACGGTGCGCAATCGCAATCACGGTTTTTTCCTTAAACAGACGCTGCATCGCTTTTTGGATGAGGTCTTCGGTGATTGAATCTACCGAACTGGTCGCCTCATCAAGCATCATCAATTGACCACCCTGTGCAACCGCTCGTGCGAACGAAATAAGCTGCGTTTGCCCCACAGACAAATTGGAGCCGTTCTTTTCCAAGTGGAAGTCATAACCTTGTGGCAATTGTTCAATAAACTTATCGGCATAAACATAGCGCGCTGCCTGCTCAACCTCAGTTCTAGATAAATGCGTTTTACCCAGCGCGATATTGAATTGGATTGTCTCTTCAAATAAGTGCACGTCTTGCATCATCATTGAGAACAAATGAGCAGAGTCTTCACTAGAGATCTGCGACAGCTCTATTCCATTCAGTAGAATGCTGCCTTCATAGTCTTGGTAGGTTTTAGAGATTAGACGCAGAATTGTCGACTTGCCCGATCCCGTAGAACCCACAAGCGCGATTTGATGCCCTTTCTCCAATACAAACGAAACATTCTTTAGAACGCAGGGAGAGTCGTCTTTGTAACGGAAGCTCACGTTCTTAAACTCCAGGCTCACAAACTGTTCGAGCTGTTTTTCAACCTTGTTAGATGGCAGCAGGTTGCGCCCTTCCTCTTCAGTCGGCTCAACAAACAGCTCTTCAATATGGTCAAACGCTGCAAATGAACTCTGAATCGAAGCAATCTGTGAAGTAAAGTCACGGATCGGAACAAACACTTTTTCTAAGGTGTTGATGAACGCAATCAGCACACCCAAGGTGAGTGCCCCTTCTATCACTTGCTCAGAGCCATACCAGATCATAATTGCGATCGTGATTGAGGTAATGCCCGAGATAAACGAGAACAAAATCGCATCGTATTTATTGATTTTCTTCTGTGCTCTCAGAAACTCATCAGTATAGCCTTGGTAGCGTTGTTCGACTTGTTCTTCGGCTCGGTACATCTGAACCGTTTTCATGCCAAATAAGACTTCTTGTAGGAAGCCAATACCGCGAGCCAACGAAGAACGAGTCACCTTATACAAAGCGCGAAGTCGGTTTCTCACATACACCGTCAAGTACATCACTGGCGGCATGATAATCAACACAATCATCGTTAACTGCCAATCAATGAAGAACATCATCACCAACAGAGCAATGGTATTGATGCTGTCTTTAACTAGACCTACAACCGACTGAACAAATGTCTCGCCGATGGTTTCCAAGTCACTGGTTAATCGTGAAAGCGTGACGCCAATCGGTGTGTTATCAAAATAGCTGCGTGGCAATTTAAGCACGCGAGCAAACAACACTGAACGCATGTCGGTTATCGTATATTGACCCGTTTTACGCAGGTTATATGAATAGATAGTATCCACCACATAGCTCGCCACCAGAACTGCGACTAGATAGAAGACGTACTCGAGCAGTCCATCCATATCCCCATGGCTCAGATGTACATCAATCACTTGAATGATCAGCCAAGGAAACAATAAGCTTGTAATGACAGAGAGCGGAAGCATAGCGATGCCCAGAATCGCAGAGCGTTTGTATTTCTTAGCAAACTTAAAAAAGTGCTTGAGGTACTTAAGATCAACACCTTTTAACATGCTGCTGCCTCCGTTTCATTCTGCTGTAACTGCCATGTATCGTAATAGTAATCACATGTTTTCAATAACGTCGCATGGTCACCCTTCGCGATCACTTTACCTTCATTCAACACGATGATTTCGTCCATATATTCAAGGGCATTAACACGGTGTGAAACCACAAGTACCGATTGATTTTCCAAGCGCTTAAACAGGCCTTCCAAAATCTTACGTTCTGTTTCATAGTCGACAGCCGATAGAACGTTATCCATGATGATCAGGTCTGTGGGTTGCAATAAAGCACGCGCAATACTTAAGCGCTGCTTCTGGCCGCCTGACAGCATGATCCCTTTCTCACCGACTAAGGTTTGGTCACCATGCTCAAAACGAGTAACGTCACTCGCCAACTGGCTGAGCTCAAGTACTTCATCAACCTGATTCTTTGACAAGTCAGTATCTAAGCTACCAAAACGAATATTATCCTCGACGGTTGCTGAAAACAGGAAAGGGTCTTGAGTCACGGTTTTTACATAACGGCGCAAGTCACTGCGTGAGAAGCTAGTGATATCCCTTTCGCCAAGGAAAACCGAGCCTTCTGGTACATCCAAATGATGATTCAAGCAGTTCACTAATGTCGTTTTACCCGCTCCGATTCCACCTAGCACACCCACTTTCTTACCAGCAGGAATATCAAAACTGATGTCATCAAGAATCACACGCTCTTCACCCGAATAGCTGAAGCTGAAATTGCGAACGGAAAACGTTTTTCCCCTTAGCGATTCAACATCTAACTCCGTGAGCTTATCTTCATCAAGCTCGGGAACTTTGGCATTAAGAATAGTCTGTGCGCTCTGAATACCTACCATGCCACGCTGATAAATGGTCGCGATTCTGCCAAGCTGCATCAATGGCATAGCGAGTAAAACCGAGTAAGTTAGGAAAGCAGTGATCTCACCGAGGGTTAGCTCTTGTCTCATTAACATGTAGCCACCAAGCCCAAGAATGATGATTTTCATCAAGTCATTGGCGTAATCGAGTACTGGCATAAAGAACACCTGAATACGTGTAATTTTAAGGCGGCACTCAAGCAATAACTGGTTAAGCTTTTCAGTTTCGGCTTTCACCCAAGGTGACATCTGCTGACTCTTAATCAAATCAATCCCAGACAGGTAACTCATTAGCTGAGCAGACAAGTTTTGTAAACGTTTCATGTGCTCTAAATGCAGTATTTTCATACGCTTGAAGCCCACACGAAAAATCACAAAAGCGATTGAGATAGGAATGATCGAATACAGTGTGAGTTCTGGCGATATGCGCCACATGTAAAGAGGAGTCAACGACAACGCAAGCAAAGCATTGAAGAACTGCAAGAAGCCGACACCAAACAGCAAACGAATGCCACTGAGGTCATTATTGATGATGGAGATCAATCGACCTGAAGCAAAACGTTCATGAAAGCTGCTCGGTAAGCGATTCAGCTTTTGTAGAAGTGTACTCTTTAGTGCTGCTTCAGTAATTCGCCCCGGATTAAGCGCATAGATACGAGACAGAATTCTCACCACAACCATGGCGACTGACATGCCAACCACAATCCAAACATAGGTTTGAAGCTGCTGATGACCGCTTGAGGAAGCATCATCAATCAGATCTATCGCCAATTGGATATAGCGTGGTATTTCAACTTGAAGCCAATTTACGAGAAAAATGAAAACTATCGCCAACAAATAAGAAGTGCGATTCATACGCAAATAGTGGGCAATAAACTGTCTTTTATTCATGGAATTCTTTCTTTGAGGACGGGTTCGCGGCTGTACCATGGATTCATCAGGAGCTTGGTACATTCTCAGGTTTAAAGATACACCAAAAAGACATAGTTGACAATATCAACCAAATTTATATTTTAATCGTTCCGTTGTTTTTCAAGGCTACAAAAAGAAAATTTGCCGCCAAAATGGCAGCAAATATTTTAGGTTTGTTAAATGATGAACTTTAAAGGACGACGTCTACCTGCCCATTGTTGATGTCCACTAAACGCTTTACTTCACTTCCCATTGCTGATGGATACCATACTTCTACCCAAACCTTATCAACATGATTTGGAAGAAGCAGTGTCGTTGAAAAATCAATATCCTCATTGATCGGCGTTCTCAACACTTGTGAGGTGTAATCGACAACATCTCCATTAAAATCAGTGTAGATACTCATAAAGCCTCGAGAGCTTTGTGAACTTGCTACGTCAACGCTCACAACAACCTCTCTCTCGGTAGAGAAATCAAAACCTTCCGGTACGGATAGCTCTACCGATTTCAGCGCTTGTTGTACAGGTGCAACGCTAGAGGTAACCGCGTTACTGACCCCAGCAGGAGCGCTACTTGGTGGGGCGACTGAACTTGGCGTTGAAGTGGTTGAACCGCCACCACCACCTCCGCCGCCACAAGCAGTAAGAAAGACCAAAGTTACACTACTCAGCATTAGTTTAGTTGTATTCATAAATCCTCCTTGATTAATCTTCAGTAGACCACGTTTTGTTGGCGTTAGGGTCCAAGTACCAGGTTGGTTTTGAAGAACCTCCTGAGGTCGCCCATTCAGCAAAGTCTGGGTATGCCTCGCTGATATCGATGTACTCTGATGGATGATTCCATGGCGATGAAATTAAGATACCCCAAGGCATATTTTGCGTAGTTCGATAGTATTTATCACTAGATGGGTCTGAATCGTCTTGCGCGATGCCATAGAAATCACTCACTAACGTGCCACGAGACGTTGGTGGTAGGTCTGCCGTGTGTATTTCTAAGTCTTTACCCGGAGATGTAACGAAGCTATCACCATGGTATTGACCTTCTCCTGCTCCAAAGATGAATGGGTCAAAGCCACTTAATGGCATCAGTGAACTCACTGTCGGCTCGCTTCCAGAAGCAAACGGTAGAGAAATGCTGAACGTCATTTGGTCAGCTTCTAACGTCGGGCTACAAGAAGGATTAGTGCGGTGGAACATGCACTCACCGTGAATCGGAAGATCATTTTTTAGGTTCAACGAAGCGACAACAACGAGGTCTCCTCCTGGCGATGCAACATTTTTGTCCTCACCTGTAAACGGCGAGATATTTACTCGAGTCGCGCCATTCTTTTGCACTCGAGCCGTTTGAAGATCAACATCTGACTCATCGAAGCCATCAAGCTTCCATCCTAGTCCATTACCATAAGAAGCACCGTAGGCCATTATGGTTCCCGTAATATCCATTCGAAGCACTGCTTCATCTTTACTTAAAATGGTAGTGCGGTAGTAAACCACGACGTCATTTAAGTCAAAGTCACCAACTTCTGGCCAATTATCTTCGAAGGCCGCTGTATAGTAATTAGAATGTTGAACCGTTGTGCCAGGATCCGTAACGTTGAACACGTAGTCCTCAACTTCACCATCACCAACATAACCGTCACTAGGGATGTTAGGGCTACTCGCTAAACGGAATCGAGTTTGTACTCCACCAACGGTAGCATAGTCTCCCACTCGAATAGGGACAACTTGGCTTCCATCGACAACAGAATGGTTTTTCAATATCTGCTCGTCATCCTCAAAAGACCCATTCATATCCCAGTCAGCCCAAGCTTGCAGATAACCACTACCAACAACATTGACGTTAATTAAACTGTCTAGGCCGATTTCAAGGTTCGTCAGCAATGCAACACCGTCATCATCATTTCCGCCAACATCCAAATCATCACCGTTTGATGATGCGCCAGGTTGGCCATCAATATCGGCATCAATGCTAGCGCCTAGGTACAGCGTGGAAGAAATCGCATGCTCAGCACCGTTGCTCGTCTGTAATGTCCCATAGCTATCAGGCGCGTCACCAAAATCAGATTCGTCTGAGCTTTCTATTGGCGTTGTAAATCCAGATAAATCCCAATTACCGTCAAATGCCGAGAAAATCGGGTTAGGGAAACTACTGCTACTACTTGTAACCGTTTCAAATTGTAGAGTAACGATTGAGGTGTTCTTGTAGGTGAATTTTACGGCACCGGATGTGTCAGTTTCGGAATAGTTCGTACCTGGCCCGGTGAATAGCACCGACGTTCCATCGGCACTCTCTTCCGCCGTCAAACTCGCGCTAGCACTACCAAGCTGGTAACTGTAGAAACCTTCGCTTTTAAACACTCTGACTTGTTCCGACTGCACGGGTTCGCCATCAATGTCATAACCAATCATGTCAAATTCGGGAAGTGTATAAGGCACTGAGAACGTACCTGAGAGGCCATCTGTACCATCATAAAATTCAAAGGTATAGATTAAGCCTGCAGAGCCCGCTGAGTTAGTTTGGTAAAGAAAACCAATATCTCCTGAAGGCTGCGTCGCGCCAACTTTGTAGTTAGGAGCATGAAACAAAAATGTCGCATCACCAAACACACTACTAGACACTTTGGCGTCTATTGTTTTTCCATCATGTGTTCCGACGTTCAGAAAATGCATTGATGCCCCATCGTAGGTGGGCCCAGCCCACGAACTGCTACTGTTCGTCGCCTCTACATGGTTTGAAAAGTCCAAATCCACCGTCGTTGCGTAGATAGGGACACTGATTGCTGCCGTCACAAGATAAATAATTTGCTTGTATTTCATAGTAAACCTCGACTTCTTCTTCGCTTCTGCGATTTCCTTGAAAAGTACGTAAACTCTGAACGGCAAATTAAAGAAACGTCTTAGTTAACTCAAAACAATCCACATCTTTGTTTATTGTTTTAGTGCCGATAAAGCGAGCTGCTTAATACTAATAAGCAAAAGAGAAGCCAAGTTTCTAACCATTTAAAAACTATCTTATTACATTGAAAAATAAGACTTATTAATCTAATTTCAAATTACAGTCAGGATAAAACGGTCTGTTCTTCAAAATAAGAATCAATTTGAAGAAAGGTTAGTCAACTTGATAAGAGATTAGTCAACTTGAAAGTCTGTTAGATACAGCAACGTTCTATGCGGTTTGGAAACCGGATAAGTTGTTTAAGGGCTGGAGGCGTTTTGCTTAAAACTCAAACTACGATGTGTTTGGTCAAGTAAAGGGGTAGGTATTATTGTTCGTTCATGGTTAGCAAAACTGTTTAAAAATATTCTACTTTTAAACAGTCTCGATTTATTAAAAGGGTTACAGCATTTCTTTTGCGATGAGATGTAACAAAAAGGTTTCACGCTCAATACTCATGCCCTTTTTCGGACTCTCAGCCATGGTCTTTTCATTATGAGCGATTGCTTCATGGATATTCATCCAAACCGGTTTCATACCGTTTTTTACTTCATAGTCTTCGTAAGCCGTTTCACCAAGCTCACGATCGATCTTGCATGAGTAGCAGTAAGAGATCATATGCATCATATCTGCATCGTCTTTATACCAAGGACGGAACTCTTCAAAAATGCCAAACGGCTTAATGCTATGGATATTCTTCGCGCCTGTCTCTTCTTCGAGTTCACGCACCATACCAGCAATCACATCTTCACCTTCATCCAAACCACCACCAGGAATGGTGTAGTCGTGATAACGCTCTGTATAGAGCATCAGAATGTCTTCACCATCTAATACAATGGCGCGGGCAGCATTACGCTTGTATACCGTTTTATTGTCTAGATGATCGATATCAGGGTGGATGGTGGTTTTTAGGTGTCTCATGATTCTGACTGCTCTACTGAATTTGGCGGCATCATATCATAATCATCAATAGATTCGAGGTTCTCCGTACCCCACAAGAACACATATCCTCTGCTTTTGATCGCAGTTCTCCCACGGCTATCGAGTCAAAGTAACCATCAAGTAGCACCTTATTGACGGAGGCCGTTCCTGTTATAACATCAGCTATGTCACCTTGATCAAACACTCAAAAAGCACTTAAAAATAGCGAAATATCAACCTATTTCAATATCTTGACCAAATTAGGACAACCTTTTCTGAAATCTAAAATATACTAATTTCATAGAGCTTCTAATCTGGTTCTGTAGAACTTAACGCATTCGATTATAGAGTTATCACATAGGAGATAAACATGAAGAAACTTGGTTTGATGGCTGTATTTGCCGTTGTGTTGGGCGGTTGTACAAACGACTATGCAGAATATAGCGAAGGCCAACGTGTTTCAGTCGCTAACCCAGCCGCGGTTTATTGTGTTCAACAAGATGGTGAATTAGAAACCGTAACTGAAAACAATCAACGCACCACTTATTGTGTGTTTGATGACGGTGAACGTATCGAGCAATGGGAATACTACCGCAACAACCATGAGCAAAAAGAAGAAAGCTAAACTGCGACATCGTGAACTGATGACGCCGCACCTGTGAACGGCGTTATTCTGTCACGAATCCCACCTAATCAAATCCCATTACATTACGTAGACTGACCGCTACCAAGCGGCAGTTTACCGTATTCCCACACCAATTGAACACCGTTTTATTTCTGACGTAGTTCTGACATTAGCCTAACCGAGGCCGATAGAATGCCTGCCCGTTACAAATATTTACACATTGAATTACTATGAAAAGCCAATCTAAAACCAATGAACAAACTCCAATGTCGTTTGAACTGCCAGAGTTCACCCTTTCCCAATCGACATCTCAAGTGATCTACAAACGATGCCAAACAGCTCTCGTTGTTTTAGCGATAGGCATTGTCGCAAACCTTGCACTTCGAATTGATTTTGTATTGCTAAATGGCAATGTTGGTGAGGTCTCGGCGACCGAGATGCTGCAACAGTTACTGCTTATCGTGACATCTGGTTCTTTTGCTTATTTAGCAAGAGAGAAGCGCGAAGTTAAGCACGCAGCTCTTCTTATCAGCGCATTCTTCGCAGTGTTGTTCATTCGTGAAATGGATTTTTGGTTCGACAAGATCGTACATGGTGCATGGGTTGTCCCTGCCCTATTGGTTGCTGGCGGTGCAATTTTCTATGCGATTAAGAATGGTAAAAGAACCATTGATCAGCTTGCGCTTATTCTTGCTTCCCCACACATGAACTTACTCGTTACTGGCGTAATGCTACTGTTGGTGTTCTCTCGTCTATTTGGCATGGGCAGCTTTTGGCACAATGTTATGGGCGATGATTATGTTCGCGTGGTTAAAAACATCGCAGAAGAAGGCACTGAACTTTTGGCTTACTGCCTGATTGCGTTTGCGAGCTTAAAGACCGTTATTGGCATCACGAGAAAGAAATAAACATCTATCGCCACCAGCGATGTGTGTGATCCGATTCCGGGTCTAAATAACGATTCAATAAAGTCAGGTTAGTATCGAGTAATGCTAGGTACTCCCTGACTTTTTTTATGTCGGTACCCACTGAAGTCTGCTGGATACAGCGCTCCAATACTGGGAGTAAGCTGTCGACGATGTCAAAATGAGGCGCCCCCTCTACTAACGCCTTTACCGCTATCAGTGCCTCCAACGACAGCCTTTTAGGCTCCCCCCTAACTAACTCCAAATCTCGCTTGAATGTGCCCGCAGAAACACCTTCAAGATAAACTCGATAGGTTGTCAGCACATCCATCAATAGAAACAATTGCCCTTGAGTATTTTGATGAGGATATGGCACCGCAACATGAGCTTCTAGTTGAGGATCGATTTGTAGTTCCACCCCAAGTGCAGAGCACTTCTCGACCAAAACCTTAAGCAAGCCTTGTTCGTCCATGAGCGATTGGACCTCGAAAATACGTTGTAAATGGTAGTCATTCGAAACGAACGTCACCTTCACATTCTGCCCACGGGTAAACAGTCCACTTTCAATCATCTCTGAAGCTAAGTTCTGAATGTTCTCAACCGTATTTGTCGATTTCTGCTCAAGCAAAATCGCCCCCAAGGAAAACGGATATTCTCGCTGGCTTTCCATAATTCTAAAATACTGGTGCATTGCATCCGCTTCTGAGTTGGCTTGCCCTTTTGTTACCCCACCACAAAACGCAACTACAGTTTGCTGGTTCGACTCTTCTGCCACAGGCCCCGCCAGATACTCCACCAAAGCATCAACTCGACTGATGCCTTCATCAGTCAATTTATTCCCATTAAGTCGCTTACCTAGCACAATAAGGAGGTGATTAATGCTCATTTTATGTTCAAGTCTCGTTTTAGTGATTAGATGGAGTGAATTATGTATACAATAGTTCTTAACAAAAGTATTTTTAAATTCCTAAATGTAGCTCGCAATAATGCTCACTATTGATAGCAACATCTTATGGTACACAAGAATCAACGTGCAGCTATATAAAGCAAAAATAGCACGGTCTTGTATTTCATCGAACTACACGCTTGTTAACACTAATCTCATTGAAAGAATACGCTCACTCAAAGAAGTGAGGTTAACAAAAGATATACTTTAACCAGAGTTCGTTCATCGAACCGTCTTCACAGGAAGTTACTATGCTGTCTATTTTTGATATCTACAAAATTGGGGTTGGCCCGTCCAGCTCCCACACAAATGGACCAATGATCGCTGGGTTTAACTTTACCCAAAAAATTGATGCTCAGCTTAAGCAAGTGAAGCGTATTCAAATCGACTTATACGGCTCGTTATCATTGACGGGTATTGGTCATCACACAGACAGAGCAACTTTGTTAGGTTTGCTCGGTAACCGCCCCGACACTATTAAGATTACTAGTGCTAACCAAGCAATGCGTAAAGCGATTGAAGATAAATCTTTAATGGTTAGCGGTAACCACGAAATTCATTTCGATGTAGAAAGCGACCTACTCTTCCACAAAACCAATCTTCCACTTCATGAAAACGGCATGACCATCTCTGCCTTTGACGCAAGCGGTAGTCTTCTAGATATGGAAACGTACTACTCCATTGGTGGTGGCTTTATCGCGACCGCTGATGAACTGCAAAACGGCAAGTCAGAGTCAGAAACACAAGTTGAATTCCCTTTTACTTCTGCCGATCAATTGCTTGAATTATCTGAACAACAAGGACTTAGCCTTGGTGGCTTAATCCTGCGCAATGAAGTGTCTTTTCAAGGCATGGACGTGATTGACCAAAAAGCTGACCAAATTTGGAAGGTGATGTCTCTGTGCATGCAGCGTGGCTTTGACACCGAAGGTATTCTTGATGGCGGACTAGAAGTCACCCGTCGAGCACCAGCTCTTTTGAAAAAGCTTGAGGCCAATGCTTCGATTGAAAACGATCCAATGGAGATCATGGATTGGATTAACCTATTTGCCTTTGCTGTAAGTGAAGAAAACGCAGCGGGTGGCCAAGTGGTAACATCTCCAACGAATGGTGCGGCTGGCGTTATTCCTGCGGTATTAATGTACTACCATCGTTTCATTAAAGAGCTAGACACCAAGCAGCTGAAAGACTTTTTAGCAGTCTCTGGCGCTATTGGCATCTTGTACAAAACCAATGCTTCAATTTCTGGAGCTGAAGTAGGTTGTCAGGGTGAGGTCGGCGTATCTTCATCAATGGCTGCTGCTGGCTTAACCGCTTTGCGCGGTGGCAGCAACGAGCAAATCTGTATCGCAGCTGAAATCGCAATGGAGCACTCTCTAGGCATGACATGCGATCCGATCGGCGGGCTTGTTCAGGTGCCATGTATCGAGCGTAATGCAATGGGCGCAATGAAAGCCATCAACGCATCACGTATGGCGCTAAAACGTACCAGCAAGTGCCTTATCTCGTTAGACAAGGTTATCGCAACCATGTACCAAACAGGTAAAGACATGAACAAGAAGTACCGTGAAACGTCTTTAGGTGGTTTAGCGGTGATCCACATGGCGCCACCGTGTGAATAGCTAGTTGCGGTGACCAATTAGATGTAGTGACCAGTTAGATGCGGTGACCAATTAGATGCGGTGAATAGTCGAGATACAGAGAATAGTTGAAACGCAATACATCGTTGATACGCACGACGAGAAATCGCCTCACTCAGAACCGTTATTGTAAACTTAGTTTTCGATATCCAAACAAAAGCCAGCCACCAAGCTGGCTTTTTTATTGGCTAAAATCCAACAGCCAATAAAAAGTGACACTCACTTGAACATTTTACAAGATGACCAATGTTAACTTTTCCTTTATCCGTTCATTACTTAGCCACAAATGAAGGTAGTTGAACTTCTCACAGTTATGTATCCATTATCAAAATCTAACATTGCAAATTTCATTCATGAGAAATATCAATGCACTCATAAGAAAAGGTATATCGAGTAAAGTTCTGTTTGGGATGCATGTTTCATTTTATGTATTGCTAGTGATGGTATTATAATTAGGTTATTACACTACATCTTAATACTAATGTGAGAATAAAATAATGTGGAATAGATTAAACAAATCAATGATGTTCTGCCAAATGATGTTTGGACTTTCGTTCTATGGCGTCATGGTGATCTTGACTCGTTTCTTCCTTGAAGATCTTAACTACAATGAAGCCGACACAATGATGGTTGTTGGTGCTTTCTCTGCAATCGGACCGCTATTTGCTATTGCAGGTGGCTTTATCGCCGACAAATTTTTAGGCGCATACCGATCGTTGACCATTGCCTTTCTAGGGTTCGCAAGTGGTTATGCTCTACTGGTACTCGGTGCCGCGGCGACCAATGTTCCAATGGCATTATGTGGTATTGCTTTAGCGAGTTATGCGCGTGGTTTGATGTCCCCTTCTTACCCAAGTCTTTACAAACGCACGTTCAAAACTCAGGAAGATTTCGAAAACTGCTACCCTATCAACTACTCAGTCAACAATATTGGTGCGCTTTTAGGTCAGTACTTGTTCCCGATGCTAGTGCTTGTTGTTGGTTTCCACGGTGGCTTCCTTCTTTCAGCTGCTCTAGCAGGTGCCGCACTTCTGATGATGCTCTTTGTTCGCAAAGGCCTTGTTGAAGCAAGTGCTGAAATCGACCAAAAACCAGTAAGCACTAAACACTGGGCTGCATTCCTTGGCCTTTCAGCTGCAATGATTGGTTTGGTATTCTTCATGTTTTCTAACATGGATATCGGCCAGAACATCGTGTACGCAATTGGTGGTGCAGCGATCATCTACTTTGTCTCTTTGATGATGAAATCGAAGAAGTCAGACATGCTGAAAATGGGCACTATCTTAATCATCACATTCCTGACGACATGTTTCTTCGTGTACTACGGACAGATGATGACTTCGATGACAATGGTAGCGATCAACACAATGCGTGGTGACCTATTCGGCTTCATCCCTGTAGCTCCTGAAGCATCAATGGCAATGAACCCACTTTGGTGTATGGTTGCTGGCCCTATCATCGCGGGTACCTTCTCTAACCTAGAAAAGAAAAACATTAACTTTTCTACCGCAACGAAAGTAGGTTTCTCATTCATCCTTACTGCGATTGCTTTCGGTATTCTAACAATGGCTGTGACTACCGTTGGTGACGATGTACTGATTCGCCCAGAAGTGTTCCTAGCTATTCACTTCTTCCTAGCGTTTGGTGAAGTTATTGTTGGTTCAATGGTTGTAGCCTTCATCCTGTCTGTAGCACCTAAGCACATCGAGAACTTCTCAGTAAGCTTGTTCTCTGTTGCAATCGCACTATCAGGCATTGTTGGCGCGGTATTCTCAACGTCTATTGCACTAGAGAAAGGTCAACAAATCACGCAAGAAATCGTACAGACGGTTTACGGCGATTACTTCCAAATGCTAACCGTTTTAGCGGTAGTGATGGTAGGTATCGCAATGGCTGCATCGTTCATCATTCGCAAGATGCTAGAAGCAGCGAAAGCGGCTGAAGAAACGATTGAACTAAAGCAAGCAAACAGCTAATCACGTTCTAATAATCTGATACATCAAGCCCTTTAGTTTTCTAAAGGGCTTTTTTATTAGCCATATAGATAAGAAATTTGACTGACGCTGCGCTTGTGTAAATAAAGGTAAATGATAACTATTAGTATTGAGTGTTTTCTTATTCAGGATTATGATGTAAAAATCAAAATCTAAGAGAGCCTTATATGAGCAAGCCTAGCCCTATCACATTAACCGTTACTCAAACCTCAACAATTACACCGAATATGCAGCGTATAACGCTGAGCGGTGAAGGGTTAAGTAAATACCCAACCGAATGTGCCGGCGGCTACATCAAGCTTTTGTTCTCGCCACTCGGCACCACTGATTTAAGCCAACTGAACGAAGGTGAGCGCCCAACCATGCGCACTTACACCATTCGTCAGTACAACCCTGTAAAAAAATGGATAGAGGTTGATTTCGTTCGCCACATCACCACAGATTTGCAATGTGGTTTTGCCGCAAGGTGGGCAATGAATGCAGAAGTCGGAGACACGATTTCAGTGGCAGGACCAGGCTTAATTCAAGGGCTGAACCTTGAATCCGATTGGTTCTTCTTGGTTGCAGACATGACGTCACTGCCTGCACTTTCTGCAAAAGTGAAAACACTTCCAGAAACAGCAACGGGTCACGCTGTCATTCAGATTAATTCAGCAGCAGATAAGCAAACACTTGAAGTACCTCAAGGCATCAACATAACGTGGCTGATTGAAGATGGAACCTCAGAATCACTGTCACAAACAGTGCGTAACACAGAGTGGTTAGAGGGTCAGGTTGCGGTTTGGACAGCGTGTGAATTTGAAAGCATGCGTGAACTAAGACAGTACTTCCGCAACGAAAAAGAAGTCGCCAAAGAAAATATCTATATCAGCAGTTACTGGAAGCGTGGCGTCACTGAAGATGGCCACAAAGCGCTAAAACAACAGGATGCTCAGGCGCTCGCTGGTTAAAGCTGGTTATCGAATACTAAAACGTCCTTAACGAAGTTCATCTCGTTAAGGGCGTTTTGGTATGAATCCAATGAAGAGCAAAACCGAACTATCAGATTAAATACTCTCACCAACTTCAATCTCGTAGCCAAGATCGAGCTTCGCCACCCATTCATTGTTGCCTTGTAAACGCGCTACAACTTGCTCTGCAGCGACTTTACCGATCTGCTCCCTAGGTGTTACGACAGTCGCTAAACGCGGCGTCATCGCCACTGTGATGTCGTGTCCGTGGAAACCTGCAATCGCCATCTGCTCGGGTACTTGAATACCACGTCGTACACACTCGTAAAAAGCACCAATCGCTAAATCATCGTTAGTACAGAAAATGCCATTCACTTGTGGGTGTTTCTCAAGTAACTCACCAATCAGTTTTGCACCAAGAGTAAACGAGGAAGCGTCTTCCGTTTGCAGCGTCACTGGCGTTTTATCGGCTTCTTGCATTGCATGCTCGTAGCCCGCCATTTTCAAGCGAGTACGCTCATCCATACGAGCCGCTAAGTAAGCAATATCGGTTCGTCCTCTGTCGAGCATGGTTTTGGTCATCGCTCTAGCCGCTTCGAAGTTATCAAAGCCGACGGCTTGTTCAATTCTTGGCGACACTGAATCCATAATCTCAATCACAGGGATAGAAACGGTTTGGAGCATTTTACGCGCTCTGTCGGTATGCACGTTTTCTGAAAGGATAATCGCATCAACATTGTACGAGAGCAGCGAAGCAATGCTTTGTTCTTCCAGTTCAGCGCTATAGCCATAGTGAGCAATCATGGTTTGATAACCCGCAGGTGCGGTAACTTGCTCGATACCACGGATAACCTCAGCAAAAACTTGGTTAGTTAACGAGGGAACAAGAACACCGATAGCATTGCTTTTTGCGTTAGAAAGAATGTCTGGAGCACGATTAGGGATATAACCCAGTTCATCGACTGCAGCGTTGATCTTGTCTCGTAGTGCTTCTGATACTTGAGAAGAATCTCTCAGACAGCGACTGACGGTCATTTTAGTGACACCAACTAAGTTGGCAACATCTTGTAATGTGGGACGTTTTTTCTTATTCGACATAATTAGTAGTTATTATTTTTGGTTATGTTACTGGTAACAGTGTATCCAACTGAATTGGAATTTGAAGCCTTATCTAACAAAAGGTTGATACCGCGACAAGAACATAAAAACAGATATACTTAATGCTGCTTACAGTTCAAACAATAACGCCCTCATTGCGAGGGCGTTATACATCATTTAAGCGTTAACTTTTACTTCAGTTCTTGGAGACTGACTCCAAGTTACGTGAAACTTTTCGGCTTCCTCTCTATCCACGCGCGAATAGGTATGAGAACCAAAATAGTCACGTTGTGCTTGCAGTAAATTCGCAGGCAACACCTCGCAACGTAATGAGTCAAAGTAGCTTAATGCAGAACTGATCCCCGGCATCGGTACACCATATAGAGCTGAGTTCGCTACCGCGATGCGCCAAGCAAGCTCACGCTCTTCCACTTGTTTGATGAAAACCTCGTCAAACAACAGGTTCGCCAGCTCACCATTTTGTTGATAAGCCGATGTAATACCTTGTAAGAATGCTGCACGAATAATACAACCTGCTCGCCAGATCTTAGCTATTTGAGTGAAATCGAGATTCCACCCCTCTTTGTCTGACGCTGTCTTTAATAAATCAAAACCTTGCGCATAAACAGACAGTTTGGCGCAATACAAAGCATCATGAAGTTCAGAGACAACCTCTGTCTTATCCAACTGACTTGCATCAGCAACGTTGCCTTTTAGCAGTTTGCTCCCTTGAATACGCTGTGATTTTTGACCGCTCATCGCACGTGCATAAACCGCCTGTGCGATGGTTGGTGTAGGGCAACCTTCTTGTAAACTATTTACTGCTGTCCACAAGCCTGTGCCTTTCTGCCCTGCTTTATCAAGCACAACATCAACAAATGGTTTACCCGTTACAACATCTTCTTGCTGCAGAATATCGGCACTGATCTCCATTAGGTAACTATTAAGTACACCGCTGTTCCATTGTTCAAAAATTTGCCCAATCTCTTGAGCTGGCATTTCAAGTACATCACGCATGAACTGATAAACTTCACAGATAAGCTGCATGTCGGCGTATTCAATACCGTTGTGCACCATTTTCACATAGTGCCCAGCCCCTGAAGGGCCAACATACGCCGCGCACGCTTCACCCGCTTCAAACTGAGCAACCGGTAGTCCATTAGCATCCACTTTTGCAGCAATCGCTTCCCACATCGGTTTCACATATTGCCAAGCCGATTGGTCGCCACTCGCCATGAGCGCAGGGCCAACACGAGCGCCTTCTTCACCACCAGAAACGGCGGTGCTAAAGAAGCGCAGTTTGCCTTTGTAGCTCACTTCACGCGCCTCGGTATCTGTCCAAAGGCTATTACCTGTATCGATAACAATGTCGTCATTTTCTAAGCCAGCATCAAGCAAGCTATTCACGACGATATCGACAGGTTTCCCAGCAGGAACCGACAAAGCGATTACACGTGGCTTCGCTAGCCCTTGCAGCACATGCTCAAGGCTAGTCCCTTGTGTGAACTGACCTTTACCAGTAAACGATTCATTAAGCAGCTTTGCTTCTGAACTGGCGCGCTCAATGTTGTCGGCGTTCAAATCAAAACCTGCTACGTTGAATCCATTATCAAGTAGGTTGAGCGCAAGGCTTTTACCCATAACTCCTAAACCAATCATCGCGATGTCATTTTTTATCTGAGTCATGGTTTAGCCTATCTGCTTAATTTGTTTAAGTGCGCTTTCTACTACTTGCTCAACATCTTGTGAGATATCGACAAACAACGCTTCGCCTTCATTCGGCTCAACCAAGGTTGCGAATTGGCTCATTAGCATTTCTTGACCATTGAAGTAATGGTTCTCGCGCGCTTTATGGCGGTTCCAAATGGTGTCGAAGCTACCTTGTAGGTACACGATAACTAAGCCTTCGTTGCTCCTACGAAGAATATCTCGGTACTTCGGCTTCAATGCCGAGCAAGCAATTACGGCACTTGGCTGCTCAAGGTATTGTTTGTTTAGTGTTTCTAACCATCCTTGACGATCTTCGTCAGTCAGCGGAATACCTTGGCGCATTTTTTCAACGTTGCTTTGCGGATGGAAGTCATCACCATCAAAGAATTGGAGATCTAAAGCCTGCGCGATACGGCTACCAATCAGGCTTTTTCCGCATCCAGATACGCCCATCACGAGTATTTTTTTGCTTTTCATAAGGCAAGCCTTCCCTAAGCCCCAACCAAAACAGGGGCTGACAATCGAATCTAATAGTTAAACTTGTGTTGCTGTTGATAGGTTCCTGAACGTTAAACTCACTCAGGAACCTTCGCTGTTATTGCCACCAAAGCGCGAGCTGAGGGAAGATAATAACCAGTGCCAGAACCAATACTTGAAGTGCAATGAACGGCAGTAGTGAAGAGAAAATCTCACCTAAGCTGATGTCTTTTGGTGCTACTGATTTCAAGTAAAATGCCGCAGGACCAAACGGCGGTGACAAGAACGACACCTGCATGTTTAGGCAGAACACAACGCCGAACCACACAGGGTCAAAACCAAGACCAGTGATGATTGGAACGAAGATTGGCATTGTTAGAAGTGCCACACCTACCCAGTCAAGGAACATGCCTAGTACCAACAAGATAGCCATCATTATTAGTAGCGTTACTGTCGCGTTACCGCCACTGAGCGCAAGGATGGTTTCTTCAACAAAATCAATGCCGCCCATCAGGTTGTAGATACCAACCAATGCACTTGCACCGATACCAATCCACATGATCATGCCGCAGGTACGCATGGTTGCGATGGCACTCTCTTTCAACATGCTGAAGTTCAGTTCACCACGGATTAGCGCACTGATCATGATACCAACTACACCCAATGCAGACGCTTCTGTTACTGAAGCAATGCCTGTGTAGATACTGCCCAAAACCGTTGCGACAGAAAGCAATGGGAAGAACAGAGCTTTGAAGTAGCTTGGCTGATTGGCGATGTCTTCTTCTGTCTCATCATCACTTGGAATAGGCGCAAGAGAAGGGTTTAGCTTACAGCGAATCAGCACGTAGCCGATGTAACAGCCAGCAAGAATAAACGCGGGTAAGAATGACGCTTTAAACAAATCGCCAATTGATACGCTGGCAGTCATACCGTAGATGATCAGTACGATACTTGGTGGAAGCATGGTACCAAGTGCGCCACCCGCACAGGTTGTGCCGATAGCAAGCTTACGGTCGTAACCTAAACGAAGCATTTGTGGTAGAGCAAGAATACCTAGTAGTACCGTTTCACCACCGATAACGCCCGACATCGAAGCCAAAAGAACCGCAACTAATAGCGTTTGAACTGCCACACCACCACGAACTTTACGGCCGACAGATTTCATTGCATCAAACAAATCGCGAGCAATGCCCGAACGGTCTAATAAAGCCGCCATCAAAACGAACATCGGTACTGCTAAGAACACATAACCAGAAGCAAAACTGTAGGTACGACTTGCGATCAAAGGTAAGGCATCAGGGCCAAACCAGCATAGAGTGAAGAAAATCGCGACAAAGCCTGTTACGAACGCTAGCTGCATACCGGTCAGTAGCAAGCCAATCATCATAACCAGCATGAGCAAGCTGCCCCATGCGATACCAATAGAAGATAAATCAAACATCGTCATTCTTCCTTAGACCCATCAACTCTTGGATTAGGTGCAATGCAAACTGGACAACAAGAACACACAAAACGACAAAAATCAGGCCTTTCAGCAGCGCAGGATAAGGCGCGTTTAACACTGAACCTGATGTTTCAAGGCGGAATTCACCCCATGGTGCAAACCATGATTCTTCTGCAGTGAAGTAAGCCGCGTAAGCGAGCATGCCAGCGAAGGCTAAACCAACAATGTGATGAACAAGGTTTAAATATTTACGTGCTTGGTTAGAAACTGAATCGTAGATAAGAACAACACGTACATGTTTATTTGCGGCAAACGCGTAGATACCACCAATAATGAATAAAGAACCGCCGATGAAAGAAGCTGTTTCATGTACCCATGTGGTCGGGGCATCGAATGCGTAACGCATCACAACTTCATAAAATGAAATCAATACAGTAAAAATAAAAAACCAGCTCACGAGATTACTGAACTTTATAACAAAACGATCAAGCACATTTCTTGGTTGCTCGTCGTTTTCAGCTGGGGCATGGGGAGTTTTGTCTGTCATGGGCCAAATATCCTGGGAGAATACGGGAGAGCAATGCCCTCCCCCGTCAGTAAACTAAGTTTAAATTACAGTAAGCCGTTTTCTTCTAGGAACACAGTCACTGAGGTATAAACTTTTCCTGCGTTATCAGAACGCTCTGCAAATACCTTCCATTGGCCTTTCGCGATTTCACGGAACTTCTTACGCTCTTCTTGAGACCAGTCATGGATAGTGATTTCTGGGTTCGCTTGAGCTTCTTTCAGTGCTGCTTGATCAGCCATTTTCAGCTGAGTTGTCATGTCGTAAGAGAAGTCACGCACTGATGTTTGCAGAATTGTTTGTAGATCAGCTGGCATCTTGTCCCACTTCTTCTGAGATACAGAGATATCGATAAGAGGCAGTGAGTGGAAGCCCGGTTGAACTGGATGAGTAGCGATATCGTTCATGCCCGCTTTTTGGTTGGTAGAGAATACCGTGTAGTCCGCGGCATCAATTACGCCTTTGCTTAGGCCAGTAAATACTTCAGAACCCGGCAGGTTTACTGGAGTAGCACCCGCGGCTGCAAATACTTGTTGAACTAAGCCTTCAGGCGCACGTAATTTCAGGCCTTTAAGATCCGCAACACCATCGATTGGCTTTTTAGAAATGAAAGATTCAACACCTGTCGTAGAAGCACCAACAAACTGAACTCCGTAAGGCTTGTACAGTTCGGTCATTAGCTCATTACCACCACCGTAGTTCATGTACTGAAGCAGTTGTGTTGTGTCTGACCATGCGCCAACCATGTTACCGATAAGACCAAATGCTGGATCTTTACCTGAGAAGTAACCTGTTGCTGTGATGTGACCATCTAGGATGCCCATTTTGATCGCGCCTAGCGTTTCTGTGTGCTTAACCACAGCGCCTACAGGCAGAAGATCGATATCAATACGTCCGTTAGACATCGTCTCTACGCGCTCAGCCCACTTCTGCTGAACTTTGAAGTTCAAGTCGCCAGAAGGATCTGAAGATTGAATTTTAAGTTTAAAGTCTGCAGCCATTGCTGAAGTAGCAAATAGACCAGTGAGGGAGGCAGCAATCAGCGTTTTAGTCAGAGCTTTCATTTGGGTATCCTTATGAGTTTCACAGAGTCCGGTTTGTAATTATATGTTACCGGTAACGTTGAGATGAATGTTACCGGTAACTTTACAGCCTTGTCTATGAGAAGGATCACATCTTTAACATTAGTAAAACGTTTGCTATCAATAAGAAAAATGCGACTGAAAAGTCACATTATAGGTTGGAGGTAGGATTTAATTTCTTTTTAAGTCAGTGAGATAACTAAGCCAGCAATGATAAACATGACGCCTACACCACGTGTAACGTGCCACTTTTCCTTTAAAAAGTAGATCCCCATCACTACGCCGAAGATGATACTTACTTGCCTAAGTGCCACAACCAAGCTGACGTTCTCTGTCATAGTCATTGCAAATAACACCAAACCATAAGTCGAAGCCATCATGATGCCAGCAAGTGTTGCTCTTTTACGCAATAACCAAGCATTATGAAATTCGATTCTTTGGTTGGTTACGAATAACCAAACACCCAGCGGAATCACAATCGCCCAAAACTGAATGCCTAGGTAGAAAATCGCAGTGTGTTTGTTAGTAATGATTTGTGTGCTTAGAGGCTCTAATAATAGAAGCGCCTCTTTATCAATGATGGAATAGCCCGTGGTACCAATAGCGGCGATTAACGCCCACAGCACGCCAAGGTTCAGATACGCTTTTAACCTAAGATCTGAAAACTGCTTAAGTGGTACAAACAAGCAGCCTAAGGTTATTAAAGTGAACCCAGTCCATTGGTTCGCCGACAATTCATAGCCTATCAACACCGTGCCTAAACCCACCATCAACACGGGCAGTGCTCTTGCCATTGGGTAAATCACGCCGATATCAGCCTGTTTATAGGCTGCCCCCAAGCCGATCAAATAGATGATTTGGCAAATCCCACTCAAGAAAACCAGTTGCCAAAATGGAAGTAAGATATTTGACAGTCCAACACTGTGAACATACCAGATCAAGTAAGGCGTCAATATCGCGGCAGCGGCAAAGCCAGAGGCTAAGAAGAAAGACGAGCCCGAGCCTTGATTGGATTTACCTAGAACATTCCAACCCGCGTGAAGTAAAGCCGAAATGATCACGATTACAATCGCAGAGAAT
Source organism: Vibrio sp. QJM3NY_27 (assembly GCF_057785955.1). NCBI lineage: Bacteria > Pseudomonadati > Pseudomonadota > Gammaproteobacteria > Vibrionales > Vibrionaceae > Vibrio > Vibrio sp. QJM3NY_27. The sequence continues at coordinate 138,629 of NZ_CM173512.1, forward strand.
TCCATTTCATTCCTAAATTATTGATGAATTAGCACAACGGCTGACAACAGGTGATAAAAAAGGCCTCCGAATAAGAGACCTTTGAGCGTTTCAATTGGGCAATCCTGCATAATTGCAGGTATGCCAACGTTATAACGTATGACTAGCGCTCTAGCTGTGCGATCGACTCAATGCTGATCGCGTCATGACGCCAATATTCAATATCGCAATCAATCAAATCACCATCTTGATTATAGTTAACACGCTCGACCACCATAGCCGGAGACCCTGAGGTCGCACGCAGTGCTTGTGCTGTTTCGCCAAGCAAAGACGTTGTACTCACGCGGTAACGGATCTTCTGATACACAACACCAAAGTGCTCTCGGTAGATGTCAGTCAACGATTTAGACAAGTCGTAGTCAAGCAAGTTAGGGAACAGCTCAGGTCGAATGTAGTTCGTCACATACACAACCGGTCTGTCTTCAAGGTAGCGAACTCTGTCCACTCGATAAACATCTGAGAACGGTTGAAGATTAAGAAGCTTTGTCGCTTCCTTGGTTGCTAACATCCCTTTCGCCGACACCAACTCTGTTTTCGGCTTACGGTTCTGAGACAAAGCCATGTTAGTGAAGTTCAACGTTTGCGTAGGATCGTAACGAAGCGGATCAGGAGAGATAAACCAACCACGTCGGTCTTCTCGATAAATACGCCCTTCCGCTTCAAGTGAAGACAAGGCTTCGCGTAACGTAACACGTGTGGTATCGAACGATTCAGCCAGTTTACGCTCAGCAGGCAGTTTCTGTCGCGGCGTTAACATCCCCGACTCTATCTGCTCTACGATGACATCTTTGATTTTTACGTACTGCACTTCATTTCCTTTTATTCTTGTTCTTGTCGTCAGCCACTCCTTGGCCAACTGCAATATAAAATGATTTGCTAGCGCTTACGCCAAGCTTGGGTGCGCTTCTCGAATAACTTATTGATTAACATATGAATCAACTTCGCGCTCGCTGCCGATATCATGATCATCACCGCCATGGCAGCTGCTGCACCCGTTTGCCCTGCATCGTCCATATTCAGTACTGAAACTGACGCAGGTATCGTATCGGTAGAATACAAGAATACTACCGCAGATGTCGTGGTAAGTGCATTAATAAACAGGTATGTCGCAATATCTAAAATCGCAGGCAGACAAACTGGCACCGTCACCTTAAAGAACAGCTTGTATTGCGGTAAGTTCACCGAGGCTGCGGTCGCTTCAATTTCATCAGGTAGTTGTTTTAATGCAGTCAACGCCGTCATGTGACCGACTGTGTAGTAGTGAACTACGGTGTTAATAACCAAGAACGCCATTGTTCCGTATAGGAAATTTAAAGGGTTACTTAAATCGTTGAAATAAAAAATATACCCTAAACCAAGTACCATGCCTGGAACCGCCATCGGTACCACACTGAGCATTTGCATTGCTTGACGAATAGGGCCGAATGCTCTGCCTTTCTCAATGCAATAAGCACCCAAGAAAATCAATACCGTGCCGACAATTGCTGTCCATGCGCCTAGCGTTAAAGAGTTGAAGAATGGCGTCCAACCGTAAGTACTCATCTCAGAAAAATTATAGTTATTTAGTGTTAACGCCTTGTTCCAAGGCCAGAACGTGACCATTGACCCGTATATCGCCATACCCAACACAATAATCACAGCCGCCGATATGATGGCGCAATAAAGAAAGCACAACCCATCACGTAGAGTGCTTGGTTCTGGTTGGTACGCGACAGAGCGAGTATCAAATAGACTCTTCTGCTTCTTTTGAACCCAGCGATCAACGGTAAACGCCAATAATGCAGGCAACAGCAAGATGATACTGGTCACTGCACCCATCGAGAAATTCTGTTGCCCGACCACCTGTTTAAATATGTCGGTCGATAACACGTTGTAACTACCACCAATCACCTTCGGTACGCCAAAGTCACAAACGACCAATGTAAACACAACGATCAAAGTGCTGATCAAACCATACTTTGCTGCTGGTAACGTCACCATAAAGAAGGTTTTCAAAGGTGAAGTATTTAAGGCTCGTGCCGCTTCATAAAGACGAGCGTCAGAGGTTCTCAATGAAGTAGTTAAAATCATTAAGGCATGTGGAAACGTCCAGAATATCAAGCCCAATGATATGCCAATCAAACCATAGATCGAATTACCCCCTAATACTTCCTTAGCAATACCTTGGTTACCAAACAGGAAGATAAGACTAATCGCGGGAAGCAATGACGGAGCAAGAATCGGCGCTGAACCTAGCACTTGAAAAAGCCCCTTAAAAGGCATGCATGAACGGGTCAGAGCATAAGCATAACCAAACGCTAATACACCAACTACGACCGTGACTAGCAGACCCAAAGTAAAAGTGTTCCCTACAGATTGCCAAAGGCTTTGAGAAGCGAAGTACGTGGCGAAATTCTGTAAACCTACAAATTCACCGTCTGCGTTCTGAACGCTTTTTTTCAACATTGCCCACAATGGCATCAGAATAAACAGTGTCATGACTACAGACAAAAATGCCAACAGCCCAAATAGAATTACGTTGTCTTTACTTAACCGAGCAAGGAAAGGTTGTACTCGTCGCTGAATTAACAGTTTAGATTGCATCATTTGAGTCGATTCCATGATTGTTTACGCCGCCTCGTCTTCCATCACTTGCAGGCTTTTCGTTGGGTAAGCTCTCAGGCCATCTTGATCAAACGCGACATAACGAATATCACTGCGGCGGAGCTTCAATCGATTGAACTCTTTGACTGATACATCAACGATGATCTCTTTCGCCGTTGAGTCATGTTGCAATTGACATTCAACACGATAAAACGCCCCTAAGAATTCGCTTGATACGATTCTCACGGGTAATGACTCACTAAAACGATCCACAAACTGGATTTGCTCTGGACGAACGGCAATATCGAAAACATCACCAAGTTTTGGAGTGAGGTTATCTAAACCCGGCAACGGTAACATCGACTCAGCAATACGTATCTTGCCTTGCGCCGCAACAGAAGCTTGAATGAAGTTCATGCTGCCAACAAACTCAGCAACAAAACGACTGACGGGTTTTTGGTAGATCTCTTGTGGAGCACCTACTTGCTCAATGACACCATGGTTCATCACCACAATTCGGTCTGCCATCGTCAAGGCTTCATCTTGGTCGTGCGTCACCATAATAGTGGTGATACCTAGCTTGCGTTGCAGTTGGCAGATCTCGTCACGCAAATGTGTTCTTACCTTCGCATCCAACGCAGAAAGAGGCTCATCGAGTAGCAACAAGCCTGGAGACAACGCTAACGCGCGAGCCAGAGCAACACGCTGCTGCTGTCCACCAGATAGCTGATTTGGGAATTTCTGACCAGACGTTGGTAAGCCGATAGTCTCTAACCAAGACTCAACCGTCTCAAGGGCTTCTTTGGTCGACATGCCTTGGTTTTTTAGACCAATCGCAATGTTTTCTTCCACAGTGAGATTTGGAAACAAAGCGTAAGATTGGAACACGATGCCAAAGTCGCGCTTTTCTGGTGGCAAGAAGGTCGTATCATTACCGTTCTGCTCAATAGAACCTGAAGTTGGCAAGTCTAGACCTGCAATCGCACGTAATAAGGTGGTTTTTCCACAGCCGGACGGGCCAAGAAAACAGACGAACTCGCCTTTATCTATCGATAGGGAGATGTCTTTTAACGCTGTAAATTGGCCAAATTGCTTTACAACGTTTTCAATATTCAAATAAGTTTGGTTGCTCATACTACAGCACTCTCTACATGGTATATACCAAATTTAAACTGAGAATATTGCAGTTGAGTGACAAATTTATAGTAGCTAAATGACAGTTATATTGCAGATATAATAAGCATTAAAGATTGCTATTTGTTCAGCATTAAAAGTTCGTTCAACGTTGAAAGCCCTCAGTGACTTGCCCATAAATCACTGAGAGCCTAAATGTAAACTTCTAATTTAAACGTTAGATTAATCTATGATTCAACCTTGTCGGCTTTGCCCGCCGCACCTGCGAGTTTGGATAACTGTTTATCTAGCCACAATGGCGGGCTACCCGAATCTTCCGCGTTCTCTTTTCTTCGCACCGCATCACGCACCATCATCGCACCTACCCAACGAAATGGCTCTGGTGGGAAGTGTCCTAATGGGCCTTTGGTTAAACCGCTTCGTGTCCATGCATTGTCGATATCGAGTACCATTGCTGACAAAATCTTTCCGCCCATACGGGTTTGAGCAACGCCATTGCCTGAATAACCAAGCCCATAATAGATGTTGCCTTGGCCTTTTAGATTACCGAAAAATGACAGACCGGTGACCGAACGATCTGAGCCGCCAGACCAATTGTAATCGAATTCACTTTGCTCAAGTTTAGGGAACAATTTTTGGAAGGATTGATTGAGAATCGGCAGATAATTGGTGGTTTGGTTGAACATGCTTTCGACTTTATTCGCAAATGAGAATTTATTGCCGCCTTTGCCCAACATGAGTCGTCCATCTTGGGTGTCTCGGTAGTAATGAACAAAGATTCGAGAATCCACCACTGCAGCTCCTTTTTCGGGGCCAAACTGCTTGAGTTTTTCTGGGATTGGCTTGGTTACAACCATATCTGACGAGACAACCACAATACTGCGTTTGAACTCTTTGAAGTGATCGAACATCCACGCGTTGAGCGCCAAAATAACTTTATCGGCAAAGACAGATCCGCCCTTAGTTTGGATCCGAGCCGGAGAGCCATAATCGAGCGAAGTCATCTCTGTGTTTTCATGAATTTCGACACCTAGATCAATAGCCACTCGGCGTAAGCCTCGAGCCAATAAAGCGGGTTGCACACTGCCTGCAGCTTCTGAGTAATAACCCTCAATGTGGCGTTCAGATCCCGCTTTATCAGCCAAAGAATTATCGCACTTCTTCCAACTATTGATACCCTGCTTGATCAACTCATTAACGACAGGTTCCATTCCACCTTCTTGCGCTTCATTGGTTGCCGTGTAGTAAGTTCCGCTGCGATATAGATGCGCGTCAATCTTGTGTTCGTTACAGAAGGCTTCGATCTCGTATATAACCTTTTCCGATTCCTTAACCAACCATTTCGCTTGTTGTTTTCCGTAGAGCTTTTTCAGCGTTGGATACTTCGTTGACCACGTCAACATACATCCGCCGTTCGCACCAGAAGCACCGCTACCACACAAACCTTTTTCAATCACCACAACGTGCTTTTGAGGCTGTTGTTGTTTGATTAAAATCGCCGTCCATAAACCGGTGTAACCACCGCCAACAATGGCGATATCACAGTTAACGTCTTTTTGAAGCGGTTTAGAGGACTCTAGTCCCACCTTGATGCTACCAAATTCCTGCTCCAATGCTTGCTTGAACCAATATGAGTAGTGCTTTTTCATTTGTTGTACCTTACTAAAAACCTAAAGGCGTAAAACTAAAAAGGAAGACCGAAGCCTTCCTTTACTGATTCCTAACTTCTAATGAGCTGCATATCTATTGGACTACGTGTCTAATAAAGTATGTGTCTAATAAGCTCAGTAGATTAAGATTTTGGCTCTGATTTAGCGTCAAACTTCTCAGACCATGTTTTAAGAACGTCGGCACGTTCGCTGCCCATGCGAGCGAAGTCCATTTTTGCCATGTTCTTTTCTACATTAGGGAAGTTCTCTGCTTTGCCTGTCACATCTTGGTGACCAACAACTGGGTACATTTCGATGTAAAGCTCGTTTGCCGCTTTAGAAATAGACCAATCGATAACACGTTGTGCTGCATCAGAAGGCTTAACAAGGCCTACCGCTTCAGATTCCCAGCCGATGCCTTCAGGCGTAATAACTGAAAGGGGAGCGCCTTGAGTTTTCAGCTTAGCGCCACGGCTCGCCATAGAAATACCGATAGCGACTTCACCCATACCGGCTTGAACACATGGCTTCGAACCTGAGTGCGTGTAGTGAGCAATATTTTGGTCTAGCTTCTGCATGTAGTTCCAACCTTGGTCTTCACCCATGTTTTGTAACCAAGCCGAAACCTGCATGTAGCCCGTACCAGAAGATGCTGGGTTTGGCATAGCAATGTGGCCCTTGTAGATAGGCTTCGTTAGGTCATCCCAAGACTTAGGTGCCGGTAGGTTCAATTGCTTAGCCACCACTTCGTTAAAGCAAACGGCATTAAAGAATGCGTCATTGCCATACCAAGCTTGAGTAGATTGCGGATCGTTGAGGTTTGAACGCAGAGCTTCTACACCTTGAGGAGTGTAAGGCTTGAGAATGCCCTCTTCTTTAAGCAGTGCCATTGAAGAACCAGCAAGTCCCCAAACTACCTCTGCGCGAGGGTTGTTTTTCTCGGCCAATAATTTTGCCGTCATGATCCCAGTTGAATCACGTACCCACTTGATGTTGATGTCTGGGTTTTCACTTTCAAATGCGTTCTTGTATTTCGCTAAAATGTCAGTTTCAAAAGCGGTGTAAACCGTCACTTCCTGTGCTGCATAAGCATTGCCAGCTAGTAGAGTAACTAATGCTGCAAGTGATCCTTTCATAAAACGGTTTTTCATCATTTTCTCCAGTCAGGCCCGATGCCAAGGTTAGAAGTTAGAAGCTCCATCTAGAGGCTTCTATATCCATAAATTCATTTAGGTTGTGAGCACACACTTTTATTTGGTATGCACCAGATAGCGATTATTAACCTAATCGACTTTTATGACGATTAAATGAACAAAAAATGGCAGTTTCAAGATCAAAAGCTTTCTCAAGATAAGTGACAGATTTGAATGTGAAGCTTTTGTGAAAATGATGTTTGGGCTATTTACGACCGTTTAAATTGGTTGTTAAAGTAGCTATAAACACTGGTATAGTCCAAAATGACAATCACGAGAATTGAACATGAGAAACGAATACTTACTACTGACACCGGGCCCTCTATCTACTTCTGAAACCGTTCGCCAAGCGATGCTAAAAGATTGGTGTACTTGGGATGATGAATACAACAAAGACGTTGTTGAAGTGATTCGTAGCAAGCTAGTGACTTTAGCCACTAAGCAGTCGGGATACACAAGCGTATTAATGCAAGGCAGCGGTACCGCTTCAGTTGAAGCAACGATTGGTAGTGTTATATCTAACAGCGGTAAGCTTCTTGTTGTCGATAACGGTGCGTATGGTGCTCGCATTGCTCAAATCGCAGAATATTTAAACATTCCATGCCATGTCGTTTCCCCAGGTGAAACATCACAGCCTGACTTGAACGAAATGGAAACGGCATTGGCCATAGATTCAGACATTACTCACGTGGCGATTGTGCACTGTGAAACCACCACTGGCATGCTGAATCCAATTGAAGAGATTGCCAAATTTGCAAAACAGCACAACAAAACCGTCATTCTAGATGCGATGTCGAGCTTTGGTGGCATTCCTATGGATATTGCTGACTTAGGTATCGATTACATGATCAGCTCGGCAAACAAGTGTATTCAAGGTGTACCTGGATTCGGCTTTGTTATTGCGAAGCAATCGGAACTGGAAAAATGCAAAGGCCAAGCTCGTTCATTAAGCCTTGACCTGTTTGACCAATGGCACTGTATGGAAAGCAACCATGGTAAATGGCGCTTCACCTCCCCGACTCACACGGTGCGTGCGTTCTACCAAGCCCTGCTTGAATTGGAACAAGAAGGCGGCATTGAAGCTCGTCACAATCGCTACCGAACCAACCAAACCACATTGGTTGCTGGCATGCGCTCTCTTGGTTTTGAACCACTGCTTAACGATGACCTTCACTCACCTATCATCACCTCTTTCTACTCTCCAATTCATAGCGATTACCAGTTCAAGGAATTCTATGACCGTTTGAAAGAGCAAGGGTTTGTGATCTACCCGGGCAAGGTTTCAAACGCAGACTGCTTCCGCATCGGTAACATCGGTGAAGTTTACCCGTCAGACATTGAAGCCCTCATTGGCGCAGTGAAAAACGCTATGTACTGGGACATCAAATAATGACGACGACCAATCCAGAGCAAGTTCTGAAGGCGACGCACTTTCGAAGCGAAGGCGATGTGAACACCACGCCAGCGCGTGAGAAATGGAACGAATCGCTAAACGATGATGCGACACAAGTGATGTTGAAACGTGACTCTGACGTATTTCTTCATCAAGCGATGTCAACGCCTTGCCTAGACACACTTGAAGCTGCAGAAGGCATCTACATTCAAGATGCGACTGGCAAGAAGTATATGGACTTTCACGGGAATAATGTTCACCAGCTAGGTTATGGCCACCCACACATCATTAATAAAGTGACTCAACAAATGGCATCATTGCCGTTTTCACCGCGTCGCTTTACCAATGAGACGGCCGTTCAGTGTGCTGAGAAACTCACGCAGATCTGCGGTGGTGATTTGAATCGCGTGTTGTTTGCTCCCGGTGGTACATCGGTTATTGGCATGGCACTCAAATTAGCGCGACATGTCACCAACAACTTCAAAGTCGTTTCATTGTGGGATTCATTCCACGGTGCGTCACTTGATGCGATCTCTGTCGGCGGTGAAGCTTGTTTTCGTGAAGGCATGGGGCCGTTAATGGCTGGCGTAGAACGCATTCCACCAGCAGTTTCCTATCGTGGTGCTTTTCCGCTTAGAGACTCTTTTTCGCCTCGCGATAGTTTTCCGTTAAGTGGGAGTAGCGCAGGCGATAACAATGAGACTGCATGTGATGTGCACTATGCCGATTACCTTGAGTACGTCATTGAAAAAGAAGGTGGCATTGGTGCCTTCATTGCGGAAGCAGTGCGTAACACAGACGTTCAAGTACCAAGCAAAGCTTACTGGAAGCGCATCCGTGAGATCTGCGATAAGCATAACGTCATGTTGATCATCGACGACATTCCAAACGGAATGGGTCGCAGTGGCGAATGGTTCACTCACCAAGCCTTTGATATCGAACCTGACATTCTTTGTATCGGTAAAGGTTTTGGCGGCGGCTTAGTACCAATCGCAGCCATGATCACTAAAGACAAATACAACACGGCAGCGCAAGTATCTCTTGGTCACTACACCCACGAAAAAAGCCCAATTGGTTGCGCGGCAGCACTGGCGACCATGGAAGTGATTGAGCAAGAAAACCTACTTGAAAAAGTGCAAGCAGACAGCGCATTCGTGCGTGAGCAGCTGCTTCAAATGAAAGAGAAGTACCCAGTCATTGGTGACGTTCGCGGCATCGGTCTGCTTTGGGGGGTTGAGTTAGTCACTGACCATATCACCAAAACCCGGGCTTTCGATGAAGCAGAAGCGGTACTTTATCAATGTCTGAACGATGGCCTGAGCTTTAAGGTGTCACAAGGTAACGTGATTCAGTTAAGTCCACCATTGATCATCAGCCGTAGCGAACTAGAAGTCGCTCTGTCTGTCTTCGAAAAAGCGATAGCAAAAGTCTGCAAAGACTTCGAATACCTTTAAATCACCTTTTAAAGTACGTCTTGAAGAAATAATTTCAAGCAACCAATAACCTAAAACAATCAGTAACCTCCCGACTGAACCTTTAAGTTTTAAACAGGCGGGAAGTGACACACAATAGGACACTATTATGAACACAACATCACCTATCCAAGCGGTTATCTTTGACTGGGCTGGCACTATCGTTGATTTTGGGTCGTTTGCTCCAACCAGCATTTTCGTTGAAGCATTCAGACAAGGTTTCGACTTTGATATCGACTTAGCAGAAGCGCGTGAACCTATGGGTATAGGCAAATGGGACCACATCCAAGCGGTTGGTCGAATTCCAGCTGTTGACGCTCGTTGGAATGCTCAATTCGGACGCTCGATGACCAGTGAAGACGTTGATGCGATCTACGCGGCATTCATGCCTCTTCAAAAAGCGAAAGTAGCCGATCATGCAGCACCGATTTTGAATGCGATAGAAGTGGTCAATAACCTAAAAGAGAAGAACGTGAAGATCGGTTCTTGTTCAGGTTATCCGCGCGAAGTGATGGATGTTTTAATCCCTGCTGCTGCAGATTACGGTTACCACCCAGACAACATCGTAGCAACCGATGACCTACCTCAAGGCGGTCGCCCTGCTCCATTCATGGCACTTAAAAACGTGATTGATTTGGGCGTAACTAACGTTGCAGCGTGTGTGAAAGTGGATGACGCAGCACCTGGTATCGATGAAGGCCACAACGCAGGCATGTGGACAGTTGGCCTTGTTCTATCAGGTAACGAAGCTGGCTTGACGTACCAAGAATATTTGGATGCAGAAGAAGCAACACTTCAAACAGCACGAGAGAAAGCAAGTGTGAAGCTAAATAGGTCAAACCCGCACTATTTGATCGATACTATTGCAGACTTACCTAGAGTGATTGCAGATATTGAAAAACGTTTGTTAGCCGGTGAACGCCCATAACGGCTATACCTCCTCTAACGCCTGCAATTCAGGCTATATAACCAAATAATCCGAGCACATAAAAAATGAAACCTCGTATCACGTAAAAATGATACGAGGTTTCGTCGTTTCCAACATTTGAGACAGCAATTGTTCGACAAAAAAGTTATAAATAGCACCTTGAAAAATATAAATCCCAACAATCACATTGACTCTCATAAGCAATCAGACTAACAATGTATTAACAGTTCTTGAAAAGGTTCTGCCTGAATCAACGCCTTGATTTACTTACTTTTGCAGTGTCCCACCCGGTAAGTTTTCGCTTTAAAGGCCAGTTCAGATAACAATAAAAATTAATCCAAGGATAAGATTATGAAAAAACTTTCAAAAATCATGTGTGCTGTGATCGCAGCTTCAGGCTTCGCTGCTGCTCCCTCAATTGCCGCAACCACTTATGTGGGTGCGAAAGTCGGAATGGGGTGGCTAGATAGCGCTTGTGTCGACAACGTTGACTGTGAAGATGATTCAGTTGCGGGTGGTGTTTACGGTGGTTACAATTTTACCGATAACATTGCTCTTGAATTAAATGCGGATTACTTAGGTGATTATGACACGAGCTTTAACAACAACGGAGCGACTCAAAGATACAGCGATTCTATCGTAGCCATTTCTTTGAGCCCAATGTATCGACTAGCGATTAAACAAGAGTTTGATATCTTCTTCAAAGCTGGTCCTGCTTACATCATGCACGATGACGAAGACGACGTTGTATTAGCCTTAGGTATCGGCGCAGAGAAACAACTATCAGACGACTGGGCGCTTAGAGTTGAATACCAATACTTTGATGATTTTGACGATAAGATTATTCAAGATCTTAACTCTAACCTTGTTACTGTCGGCCTAAGCTACAATTTCGGTACAGGTAACACAACGGCATCAGCCGCAACAGTAGCTTCTGCGGCAGCAGTAACACAAGCTCCTGCGGAGCCTATTGCCGAGCCAGAAACCGTTGTTGTTGAAGAAGAAGCAGTTGTTGTTACTAAAGCTCAGACTGAAAGCTTCTCTCAAGGTATGTTTGAGACAAATAGCACTAAATTATCTTCAGACGGTAAAACTGCGCTAATGCCATTAGTTGAAGTGCTGCAAGCTCATCCTCAATCATCCGTTAATGTTGTTGGTCACACGGATTCAACAGGTGCGGCTGAGTACAACATGATGATCTCTAAGAAGCGTGCTGCTGCTGTAGCCGCGTACATTGAAGAGCAAGGCATTGAAGCAGACCGTATTACAGCTTCAGGTGAAGGCGAAGAGAATCCAATTGCATCAAACGCTACAGCTGAAGGTCGCGCGCAAAACCGTCGTGTCGACGCAACAATCCCAAGCTTCGAATACCAAGAAGAAGCGCAAATGGAAGAAGTTATTGTAGAAACGGCTGAATAATAGCACTCTACTCTAACTAGAATAATTAAGGGCGGAACACTGTAAAGTGTTCCGCCCTTTTCTTTATCTGGCTATGCCTATAAACCGTAAGCGATAAGCCGTAAGCCGTAAGCCGTAAGCCGTAAAAATCAGCCTACCGCCAAGCTGTACAATCAGAAGACTAGACGATTTCCCAACTATGAGTCATCTCTACGCCAGCACCCAACATTAGACATACAGAACAGTACTTTTCTAATGAATCCGCACACACCTTAGCAACCTGCTCAGGATCAAGGTTGTCACCAGACACTTCAAAGTGAATATTAATCACAGTAAAGATTTTCGGCGCTGTTTCACGACGTGTTGTTTCTAGTTTTGCATTACAACCCGTGATGCTTTGACCCGCAGATTTCAAACCGTCCACTACATCAACAGAGCTACAACCACCAGCGGCCATGAGCACCATCTCCATAGGGCTTGGCGCGGTAGCACCACCGCTTCCATCCATAACAATAGAATGACCTGATTGAGATTGACCTAGAAATTTAAAGCCTTCGACCCATTTAACTTCTGCTTGCATGTTGTTCCTTAGATGTACGAAAACGTCATCATTATCTAGTGTTTTATATCAATGCCTACACCCTACTACTGGCAGCATTTATGAGCAAGATTTTCTATTTGAGATATTTTTTTCATGAATAGTGTAATTTTTTCCATCTAAAACCTGTCTCTATTCGTACATTCAAAATCGAATGAGAAAAACGTCAAGATGAGGTATCTATGAATAAATTATCTAAAATATTGGTATCACTCGTGGTTGCACTACCACTGATTTCGCTGTTTGTAAGCCAGACTGGCACTGCCAATACAATGGATAAAACGGCTAATTCAGGTAAAACTGAAATCGCGACACTGGCTGGTGGTTGTTTTTGGTGTACAGAATCCGATCTAGAAAAACTGACAGGCGTGACAGACGTTATCTCTGGGTATTCTGGTGGTGAATTAGAAAACCCAACCTATAAACAAGTTTCATCAGGTAAGTCTGGTCACATCGAAGTGATCAACGTGACTTATAACCCTGATGTGGTTAGCTACGAACAGGTGCTTGACCAATTCTTCAGACACATCGACCCAACTGATGACAAAGGTTCATTCGTTGATCGAGGTCCACAATATCGACCTGCTGTTTTCTATCATAACCAAGAACAAAAAGACGTCGCTCAGAACTTCATGATGGAAATCGACAAGGCTCAGATCTTTGGTGAACCACTAAAAACAGAACTGATTAAGTTTGAGAAATTCTGGCCAGCAGAAGATTACCACCAAGATTATTACAAGAAGAGCAAAGTTCGTTATAACTACTACCGCTACGCTTCTGGTCGTGATCAGTACCTAGATAAAGTCTTCGGCGATGATAGAAATGAAAACCCGCAAACGATCCGTCAGATCATCGATGGTAAGAATGCGACAGCCAATACTAAGACATACAGCAAGCCGTCTGATGCAGAGATCAAAGCTTCTCTAACTTCACTGCAATACGATGTCACACAAGACGACGCGACAGAGCGCCCATTTGACAACAAATACTGGGATAACAAGCAAGAAGGTATTTACGTTGATGTCGTAACGGGTGAGCCTTTGTTTTCTTCAAAAGACAAATACAAATCAGGTACAGGTTGGCCGAGCTTTACACAGCCAATCAGCGAGGCTTATGTCGTAACGACTACTGACTACAAACTGCTTTACCCAAGAACAGAGGTTCGCAGTAAGTTTGGTGACTCTCACCTAGGACATGTTTTTGAAGATGGTCCAAAGCCAACAGGTTTACGCTACTGCATGAACTCAGCCGCTATGCGCTTTATCCCAGCAGATAAATTGGCCGAAGAAGGCTACGAAGAATATATGGAAATGTTCGAAGGCTAAAGCTTAAGTACTAAGAAATTAGTGCTACACCTATACCAACAAAGCCAGCATAACGCTGGCTTTGTTTTTCTAACGCACTAACAAGAAGGGTTAACCTTAGCCTGTTAACTTTTTTAACCCGTTAACATTATTAGCCCGTCAACACTGTATCTTCAGGGTATTTCAACAAGGAAGGTTCTGGACGAGCCAGCATGTACGCCAAAGTCAAAGGACCAATACGCCCGATTACCATAACGACAATCATGATGTACTTACCGGGCTCAGTCAGGTTTGCAGTTAAACCAGCTGTTAAGCCAACCGTTGCAAAGGCCGAAATCACCTCAAACATGACTCGATCAAACGCGGCCTTTTCAGTAAGCATTAACAAAAACATTGCGGTGGTTAACAGTGCTCCACTTACCACAATAATGGCCAATGACTTTGTTACCGCTTGCCAGGTCACAGTACGTTTAAACATCACTACATGCTTTTTCTGACGTAAGAAGGTCCACGTTGCTACAAAAGCGACCGCAAAGGTCGAAACCTTAATACCACCACCAGTGGAAGTTGAACCAGCACCAATCAACATTAGTACTATCATCACCAACAATGCAGGCTGAGTGTACTGAGACAAATCCACACTATTAAAACCAGCAGTACGAGCACTCGCTGACTGGAAAAATGCCGCCAGCCATTGCCCTTGTGTCGACAAGCCCTCCATCGTCGCTGAGTTATTTCTCTCCAATAACCAAAACATCACCGTGCCCACCGCCAATAACGTCGGTGTCGCCGTTAGCATAATCTTGGTGTGTAAGTGCAGATGTTGGAAGCCTTTCCGCCAGTTAGTCGATAGGTCGCCCACGACTGTAAAGCCTAATCCGCCGAAAATGAACAAGCCTGCTAAGGTAAAGATCACCAGTGGATCGTCAACAAAGCTCACCATACTATCTGAGAACAACGCAAACCCTGCGTTATTGAATGCCGAAATCGCGTGAAATAACGCGTAAAAGCTCCCTGTTGCCAATCCCATTTCAGGAACCCAGCGAAAACAGAGCAATACGAAACCTATAAATTCCGCCACCAATGCAAAAATGATGATCTTCTTCACTAACTTCCTGAGGTTAATCTTACGATCTTGCCCCAATGCTTCTTTCGCTAATGCTTGCTGTTTCAAACTTAGCCGAACACCAAACATATAGAGCAGCACCGCAGAAAGGGTCATCTGCCCTAACCCACCGACTTGCATCAAGAACATCAGTAAGATTTTACCTGCCAAGGTGAAATGCTGACCGGTATCAACAACACCTAAGCCTGTCACACTGATCGCCGACGTGGCAGTAAACAGTGCGTCCGTAAAGCTTAGACCTGTCACAGAGAACACGGGTAGCGTCAACAATATTGCAGAAGGGATAAGTACGCCTAAGAAACTCGTAAGGATAATCTTAGGTTCAGATCCTTTACGTGGCTTTTTATCACTCTTAAGCGTGTAGAAAGTACCTTTTCGTTTTAACGAATTCATACTGTTACCTTATTTCCGATTGCCAGTTACCAATTGCGTAGCTTTCTAGATAAGGTCTCTTTCGGCCCTGCGATGATCACCACATCCCCAATTTCTAAACTCACATCCAGTTCAGGTGCTTTAGTTAGGTTCGGGCCTCGCTTGAAACCAAGTACCTCAACACCATTTTCTTTGCACAGCTTAAGGTCACCAAGTTTCTTACCCAAAAAATTAGAACCAATAACAATTTCCGTCATCGCTAGGTCGCTACCGAGATCTATGAATTCCAGGACGCGTTTATCTAACATTTTTCGAGCGACACGTATTCCCATATCTCGTTCCGGCATGATGATATGATCAGCACCTATTTTCGAAAGGATTTTACCGTGAAATTTATCATTGGCCTTTACCCAAACCGTTTTAGCCCCGGCCTCTTTGACGACCAATGTAGCCAGGATGCTGGCGTTAACATCAGCTCCAATTGACACCATGACCATGTCATAATCGTCTAACCTAAGCTCAACCACCGTTTCTTCACTGGTACAATTGGCAACTATCGCTTGCGACACAAAAGCAGCAGCCTCTTTCACTTTATCTTCGTCGATATCAACAGCAAGAACTTGAGCTCCTGAATCTTGAAGCTCTTTGCATACAGATAACCCAAAACGCCCTAAGCCGATAACTGCATATTGTTTGTCACTCATTTATTACTCCACTTACAAAGCTACGTAGCATCGAAAACAAATAACAAAATTGTCTTCATACAAAAAAACGACTATATATCCATATAGAGATACAATTGTCAGCTAATCGATTGATTTATAAAGGTAGAGAACAAAAGTGATTTCTGCTAATTTCTAACCCATAATTTCTGCGGCAGTACACACAATGAATGAATTCATAACCCAAGTACAAACCTACATCAACCAGAGCCATAGCGATTGGGCAAATAGCGTCCTATTCATCACTATTGCGAGCTTTTTCGCTTGGGTCGCTTGGCGAATTGTCCATAATCGCCTGGAAATCTTGGTCAAAAAAACCCAATTTCATTGGGATGACCTACTGCTAGAGGCCTTAAAAACACCTGTCAGTACGTTGCTTTGGTGCTGGCCTGCTACCGTGTCTGTTGGCTTGATCCTTCAAGACCAGTTTGGTAATGAAATCAACTGGCTAAGAACACTTAAACACATACTGATCATATCTACGTTTGTTTGGTTTACGCTGCGAATGATCAGTAACTCTGAAGAATATGTCTTAGAGCAAAAAACCAGAGACGAAACCACAGTACAAGCTATCGCGAAAGTGGCTCGACTGTTCTTTATGGTGATGGGCGGCTTAACCATCATGCAGGCGTTTGGGCTGAGCCTATCGGGTTTGCTTACCTTTGGTGGTGTCGGTGGTTTAATCGTCGGTTTAGCCGCTAAAGATCTACTGTCGAACTTCTTCGGTGGCATGATGATTTACTTCGACCGCCCTTTTAAAGTCGGTGATTGGATACGCTCTCCCGACCGTCAAATCGAAGGTACTGTCGAACGCATTGGCTGGCGCATGACGATTATCCGCACTTTTGATAAGCGTCCTTTGTACGTTCCAAATTCGGTGTTCAGTAGTATTGTGGTAGAGAACCCATCGAGAATGTTGAATCGTAGAATCAATGAAACCTTTGGTCTTCGTTATCAAGATGCAGACAAATTGGCGCTCATTGTTGATGATGTAAGAACCATGCTCGAGACCCACCCAGATATTGATGCCAAACAGACGTTGATCGTTAACTTTGACAAATTTGGGCCATCAACACTGAACTTCTTTATCTACACCTTCACAAAAACGGTCAACTGGATCAGGTACCACAAAGTGAAGCAAGACGTTCTGTTACAGGTTCTGGCGATTATTCATAAACACAATGCAGACATCGCGTTCCCAACACAGACACTCAAGATTGACCCTCAAGACTTTTCTAATGTTCAAGGTCATAACAGCGTTCAGAGCCTAGGTGATAATCAGAATGTTAGCGATCCCAAAGATATGTTGAACTCTCCTACGGAAGGTCATCGATAGTCAGCATCCTTCTTGGTTATCGATAAGTAATAAGCGTGAAGCGTGGTAATATGATGGCAGTATTCTAATGCACACAATTACCACTCTATGATTTTACCTGTCATCCTAGCTGGCGGCTCTGGAAGCCGCCTCTGGCCACTGTCTCGAGAGCTCTATCCTAAGCAATTCCTGAATATTGCTGGCGAACAGTCGATGCTTCAGCAGACACTTCAACGCCTGCAAGGTATCGACGCACACCTAACGGATAGCAGCTGCGATGCGCCATTCATCATCTGTAATGAAGAGCATCGTTTTATCGCTGCTGAACAAATTCGCTCAGCTAACGTCCTGCACAGTGGCATTCTGTTAGAACCTGTCGGTAGAAATACTGCGCCAGCCATCGCACTTGCAGCCTTGCAAGCTTTGACCAAATCTCATGAGACTAAAAGAGAAGCGGCTGACCCAATCTTATTAGTGCTTGCTGCCGACCATCACATCGCTAAAACCTCTGAATTTCAACAATCGATTAACCGTGGTGTTGATTACGCAAAACAAGGCAAACTGGTGACATTCGGTATAACCCCAAATGCTCCAGAGACTGGCTATGGCTACATCAAACAAGGGCAACCTCTTATCTCTAGCCTACAACTAGAAACCAACATTACAGACCAACCAACCCATTATGCTTACGACATTGAGTGCTTTGTAGAAAAGCCCGATAAAGCAACCGCAGAAGCATACATCCGCTCAGAACAGTACCTATGGAACAGTGGCATGTTCATGTTTAAGGCATCACGCTATCTTGAAGAACTCGCCGAACACCACCCCGATATATTAGCGGCTTGTAAACTCGCTCTTGCAAAGCAAAATACCGACCTCGACTTTATCCGTATCGACGCTGAAGCATTCAAAAGTAGCCCAAGCGATTCCATCGATTATGCCGTGATGGAGAAAACCTCGCACGCAGCTGTGATCCCGATGGATGTCGGTTGGAATGATATTGGCTCATGGTCTGCTATCTGGGATGTAAGCGACAAAGATGAGCATAACAACGTCATTGAAGGTGACGTGTTAACCGTCGACTCTCAACACAACTACATCCATGCTGAAAACAAGCTAGTTGCTACTGTCGGTGTCGATAACCTGATTATTGTCGAGACCAAAGACGCCATATTAGTCGCAGATAAAGACAAGGTTCAGGGTGTAAAATCGATTGTTAGTCAACTAAGTCAAGCAGGTCGAACGGAGCATATTCATCATCGTGAGGTATTGAGGCCTTGGGGTAAATACGATGTGATTGATTTAGGAAAGCGAGACAAAGTTAAGCGTATCACTGTAAAAGCGGGTCATCAGCTTTCACTACAGATGCATTATCATAGAGCGGAACATTGGGTAGTAGTAGCTGGCACTGCGAAGGTGACCAACGATGAGAAAACCTATCTCGTCGAAGAAGATCAATCGACTTACATCCCTTTAGGTCACATCCACAGCTTAGAGAACCCTGGCGAGACACCTCTTGAAATGATTGAAGTTCAAACCGGCAGCCATTTAAGTGAAGACGATATCATTCGATATCAAGACAGCTATGGGCGAGACGTTCGAAGCGAACAAGCTTCTTCGTCTCGGAACAAAAAATCGAAATAGAAGCGGCGACAATCAAATGAAACCAACATTAGATCTTAGCTGCTTTAAGAACAACGATATTCGCGGCATTATTGGCACTCAAATTACCGAGCAGTTCGCCTACCTGCTCGGTAAGGCATTTAGCGAATACGCCCTATCCACGACACCTGAAACTTCATTAGATGGCTTGGCTCAAGTGGTGATTGGTCGAGATAACCGAGAAACGTCCCTTTCATTACAACAAGCCATGACCAAAGGCTTAATCGAGTCTGGGATAGCCGTCATAGACCTAGGTATGACTGGCACTGAAGAAGTCTACTTTGCGACTCGTCACCTAAAAGCGATTGGCGGAATACAAATCACAGCCAGCCATAACCCAATCAATTACAACGGAATGAAACTGGTCGGCGCTGACGCTAGTCCCATCAGTAAAAACAGTGGTTTAGATAAAATAAAACGACGCATTAAAGTACTGACTCAAGAGCTGAACGCCGATTTGCCGATCGTTCATGTTCAATCAAATAACTCCTGCATATCGACCAGTATTCTCGCCCCTTATGTAGACCACCTACTCTCCTACATAACACCTTCTAAACTTTCACCCATGAAGATTGTGGTTAACTCAGGAAACGGCGCTGCAGGACATGTCATTGATGCTTTAGAGAAGAAATTTAACGAACTCAGTGTCGCGATCACTTTCATCAAGGTTCACCATACCCCTGACGGGAAATTCCCTAATGGCATTCCCAACCCATTGATCAAAAACAACCAAATAGCGACTCGAGATGCAGTCTTAGAGCATTCTGCCGACCTTGGCATTGCGTGGGATGGTGATTTTGACCGTTGTTTTTTCTTTGACGAAAATGGCAATTACATTGAGGGTTACTATATTGTCGGGTTGCTCGCTGAAGCATTTTTGTTAAAAGAGCCTAACGCCACAGTGTTGCACGATATGCGTATGACATGGAACACGATTGAAGTCGCCAATAAGCTTGATGGGAAGGCTGTTGCAGTCAAAGCTGGGCATGCGCTCATCAAAGAGAAGATGCGAGAATTAAACGCTGTGTACGGTGGTGAAATGAGTGCGCACCATTATTTTCGTGATTTTGGTTATTGCGATTCAGGAATGATTCCTTGGCTCTTAGTGATAGAACTGATGTCGAAAACTCAACAATCTCTTCACCAATTGACCAATTCGAGTATGGATAGATTTCCTCTTCAGGAGAGATCAATCGTAGGGTTTCAGACCCAGAACAAGTCATGGCTTATGTGTTGTCGCACTATCAAGTTGATGCCGTTGAGATCGATCACACAGACGGGCTCAGCATGAATATGGGGACATGGCGCTTCAACTTACGAAAGTCCAATACAGAGCCGTTGATACGCCTCAACGTGGAAACCAAGCAAGATAGAACTTTACTGTCACTTAAAGTCGACGAGCTACTGTCTTTTTTCATTTAAGAATACAAAGCACTTCCAGTTTTTAACTAATTTTCAACTAAGAGTCACAAAAAAGCCCTTACTAGCGATTGCTAATAAGGGCTTTGAATTTTCAGTCGCTTAGTCGCTGACTGTAATTAGTTTACTTGTTGCGACGAGCTTCAACAGCATCTGCCAGTTGGCGAAGTACTGTTTCAGTATCTTCCCAACCAATACAAGCATCGGTAATAGACTGACCGTATGTCGCTGCTTTGCCGTCAACCAAGTCTTGGCGACCTTCAACAAGGTGAGATTCAATCATCACACCAAAAATAGCTTTATCACCACCTGAAATCTGTGCACTTACGTCATCAGATACGTTAATTTGGCGTTTAAACTGCTTAGAGCTATTCGCATGGCTGAAATCAATCATCACCTTCTCTGGAAGACCTGAAGCTTTTAGTTCTTCCTTAATCTTGCTTACATGCTCTTCACTGTAGTTTGGCTCTTTACCACCACGTAGGATGATATGGCAATCAGGGTTACCTGCAGTTTCAATGATAGCGGAGTGACCGTACTTAGTTACAGACAAAAAGTGGTGAGAAGCACTCGCTGAACGAATCGCGTCGGTTGCGATCTTAATGTTGCCATCAGTACCATTCTTAAAGCCTACAGGGCAAGAAATACCTGAAGCAAGTTCACGGTGAACCTGAGATTCAGTCGTACGTGCGCCAATTGCGCCCCAGCTGATTAGGTCAGCCACGTATTGAGGCGTGATCATATCTAGGAATTCACTTGCCGTCGGCATTCCCATATCAGTTAGGTCAAGTAGTAGCTTACGTCCTAGACGAAGACCATCGTTTAGCTTGAACGTATCATCCATGTATGGGTCGTTAATCAGACCTTTCCAACCAACAGTTGTACGTGGTTTTTCAAAATAAACACGCATTACGATTTCAAGTTTGTCGCCTAGTTCATCACGTAACACTTTCAAGCGTTTGCCATATTCAAGTGCAGCTTCTGTGTCATGAATAGAACATGGGCCTACGATAACAAGTAAGCGGTCGTCGCTATCTTCTAAAATATTATGAATCGCTTTACGGCTTTCAAAGGTTGTAGAAGAAGCAATTTCTGTCGCTGGAAACTTTTCTAAAACAGCAACAGGTGGTAATAACTCTTTTACTTTGTTAATTCTTACATCATCAGTCTGGAACATCGCTTACTTCTTCCTATTTTCTATCCTTGAGCTGAATGTAGGTTATCTCACGTAACTTTCCATCAGCACTTATCTTCTTGTTCCTTGTAACTTAACTAGTAAAAACTCTAGTTTCAATCACTAATTGAAAATAAACGCAATTTTTTTTGTGTTTTATATTAGAAACACCCTGTACATAATTATTTACACGCTATCGATTGCGTAATTTCAAGGAAGACAAGAGCAGCTATTCTTCAAGCTTCAGCATACATGTAGCATTGTGTAGCACTTGAAAACAAAAAAGCTCACGTGATTAACGCAAGCTCTCTATTCAACTACATTCTTTTCAATGGTTTGACAACGCTATCAAGCCCTTCAATTTTCAGAGCAAGGCACAATTTTAATAAGTCACCTAGCTCACCAGAGGGGAACCCTTTTTTGTCGAACCATAAAAAAACAAACTTCCACAATCTAACCACTTCTAGAGCTATGCACTTGATTTAATATATCTAGTGTCAATTCCTCATCCCTATCAAAGCAAGAACTCAAGATAAGCTCATGCCTCGACAAGCCAACGCCATGTAAGGAAGCTAGCTCTTTGATGTATCGATCATTCGATTCCATTAGTGAACTAACATCGATACCTTTACTGAATCGCCTTAATTCACCGGGTCTAAGTGGAATATCATAAGTTATACCGTTAAGATCCAACACCGCCAACGATTGCTCGATAACATTAAGGCTTACACCATTTAAATCTTCAATATTAATCTCTACAGGTAAGTCTTCAATCGAAAGTAGTTGTGATGCAGCTTGAGTACAGTTACTTCCCATAATGAGGCACTCTGTGACGTTTCGAGTCGCAACAGCTTTCATAGTTACCGCTGTTTGATGAAACTCATCAAATTGCATGAGCAACTCAGAGCATTCAAGTAACTTATTAACGGGTAACAGAATTGTCAGTCTACCAGCTAAAAAACGTATTTTCGGAACAAGACGCTTTTTCTCATAATCTTGAGCTTGTTTCATTTCTTCTGCGTAGAGAAAAAGCTGATCAAGCATTTTTACCCTGCATTGATTTGCTTTCGCCAAGAGGGAGTTGATACTTATACTTCTTATCAGATTACGTGAAAAATGAAACTTTCCGATCCAATCGGCAAGCTTTTGAACGGATGTAGACTCCCTCATTACTGACGAGTAGTCTAAAACAGGTATACGTATGCTGTTTTCAATGAACACATTGTTCAACTCAGAGCTCTTGCTAGGATGCGCAAATAAGAACTTTTTCAAATCTCCAATCAACTGCATCCAATCAATAGATAGACTCGAATTAAAATCGCTTTGGCCTTCTAACCACTTTTCGTTAGTAACTGAAAAGTCTTTGTCACCATCATGTAGTTCAAGCCCTAAGTTTGAAAATCGTTTTTCAAGCTCGTTTCGCCATAAATCTAATTCATTATCACTTCCAACAAAAATAACGTCATCTACATATCTGCAGTATCGCCCTTTCGTTAGTTGGTACATTTGTTTATCGATACTGTCTAACAACAAATTAGCGATAACGTGACTAAACATTGGTCCGGTAAGGATGCCTTTTCCAGTTTCACACTTTTTATTTACAGTATAATGCTTCTCAAGTAACTTCTTGCCGAGAGCGAAAAACTTCGCGTCTAAGTCGGACTCTAAACACTTTTCTTTCCACACCTTGATAGCGTCTTCATACCTTATGCTTGGATAGAATTTTTTTATATCCGTGTATAAAACTGAAGCACCTTCATTTTCCCAACATAGTTTAGATATTAATTCGTGCCTTTCTCGTATTCCATTAAAGTAAGGTACAAACACACCTGAAACATCACTATCTGAGGCCAGTTTGTAGCTGAAAACATAGCTTTGAGGATGAAATTCTTTATGTTTTGAAAGCTCAGATATGAGTAAAGCCTCACTCAAGCTTTCCACTGGTGTTGGTAAAAAAACATCTCTATATACGTAAGAGTTGTCAATCCAGTCCTTGTAGTGGTTTGTTCTCAGATATCCAACATCTCGACCATCTAATATTAGTTTCGAGCACACCCTTTCAATCCAATGATCACTCTTTGTAGCTGAATTTTCGAGATAATAACGAAGACCAAGATAAGCATTAACGTCACGCTTACGGTATTGATTTAACGCTTTCAAAGCGATTTTTGACTTCATGCTCAGACTCCATCAGGAAGGTCAAATCGATGGACCTTAAGCTGTACTCTATAAGAACCTTCTCCAAAAGTGTGCTTGCAATCAACCCTTGATGCTAATGAATTAACCTGCTTCTGACTGGGTAAAAAATAACTTAAATCAACATCAAACCATTTCCGAATATTCTCGAACAGAGTTTCAGCTTTCTTTGTCTGAGGCTCAATCCAAATTGCCGCGCTACTAGTATCTGTACTGTGTCTAAAAACTTCTTCGAAGGTGCTTTTAGTCTTCTTCCACCTCCCAGTATCAAGATACCCACTGAAGTTACATAAAATAAGCATACGATTATCACAATCTATACTCTTGATTGTCATCTCTCGAATCAGCTTAGCGGTGCTCTGCTTGCACTCTACGTCCCAAATCTTCAAAGATATATCTACGATAGTGATCGCTTGGGCTTTTAACATCGGTTTTATTAGCTCAAGTTGTCTCGCCATATGTCCAATTGCAACCTCAGATATCTCTCCAGCTACAATGACCACCTCCAAAGGATGCCTCGGAATAACAAATTTTTCTCTCAACTCTACAAGTGTGCATAAGATACTCATGATTGCAGCGCCGCTCCCACTGGGGATATCAGCGAGAAACACTTTGTTCCCTGCAAACAAAGTTGCATAAGTATCTGATATTAAGTCCATTTCATGTTTAGGATCTAAAATAGACAATACGACTCGGGCACACGACCCATTATACCTAGTAGCCAAGTGCTGATTCGTCTCATCAATACTCTGCCCACCAATAGCTCCAGTCGTTGATTTATGTAACGCCAAATCCATCAACCCATTTTCATTTAACAATGTTCGCCATGTATCTTCCAAAAGACGAGGAAGCCTCATTGCACGAGAAGCAGAGCACCACAATGTCAACGGTAATGACTCTCTATTGATCAACCTTCCCAAATCTCTGTATTCCTTAAAGTATGAATTAACCAGTCAATATGCAACAAAGTGAGCCTAAGGTAAATGCGTTTAAACAGAAATTATGATTTAAATCATGAGATTATGTAAGCAGATAGTGACCTAGTCACCACCAGTAATGGGCAATTATAACGCACTTAATTAAATATTTAGCATGAGCATAATCGAGAATCGTTGAGGTTATTTTCGAAACGAATAACATTCCATCCACTTCCAACTAATAGAAACTTCTTAGATACAATAATACTTGACTCATATTTGATGATTATCACCAAACTTCTTGAATAGGAAATTTCACATAGATAGTCTAAGCGCATTAACTACATTCTTATACAAACTAGAGGTTTTATGTCAGCACTTTCTTCATTAATGGCATTTTCTATAAACAAAGATCTACAAGAACTCGAATCTTCTCAAAAAGATTCTAAATTTGTTTTTGATGGTATTGTACTGCAAGGGCAATCCACAGTAATATTTTCACCACCAAACTCTGGAAAGACACTGTTCCTAATAAATCAATTACATAAGGCGTATTTCAATAACACACTTAATGGCTTGGAAGTTTTTTACATTAATGCTGACGACTCAAGAGCTGGATTAATTGAGAAGACTAAATTACTAAATGAAATAAATGTCCATATGTTAGCACCCGGGTATAACAAGTTTGAAATAAAAAAGTTCCAAAGCATGGTTAGAAAAATCATTTATAACGATGAATCACATAAAGTATGTTTTATTCTTGATACGATCAAAAAGTTCTCGGATACAATGGACAAAAAGATGATGCGAGAATTTGGAATTCTACTAAGCGAGTTTGTTTCAACAGGGGGAACTCTCATTGGCCTTGGTCATACCAATAAAAACCGATCCACTAATGGCGAACTAATTTATTCTGGCACAACAGACTTAATCGAAGATTGTAACTGCATATATATGTTAGATGTATTGAATAAACACTCTTTAGATGAGTCAACTGAAGAAAAGACCTTAAGGCTCTATAACACAAAATTACGAGGTGATAACTTACTTGAACTAAATTTCAAATATACAAAAAAAGTAGGTTCATCTTATAAAGATCTAGTAAACTCTTTCGTTTTTATTTCTAATGAAGAATTCCAAATTCAAGAGGAAAGAAGAAAGTCACAAGAAAGTTACAGTAACTTTATTAAGGAATACGATGATGCTTATAACCTTATCATCTCTTTCTTATCGAATAAAAAAAGCATTGAAAAAGGTGTACTTAGACAACACCTTCAAGATAATACTGATTATGGACGAGATAAATGCAGTAACATCATTTCCTTTCTCGAAGAAAAGTTAATTTGTTACGAACTCGGTGGTAAAACCAAACGACAAAAGATGTATAGCTTAATTTAGCTTAGATCATTAAGTTTATTAAGAATATTAAAATAACTGAATGTTCTAAATAAACTAAATATAAAAGCCTAGTGATATTCACTAGGCTTATTTTCAATTATTTTTAACCAAAGAGTGGCATATCATACGGAGAATATACCACCATGCATACACTGAATAGTAACTCTGACCATCATTATCATTAAGTAGACCATGCGCTACTTCATTTCGAAAGTTACACCCTAAATTTTCAGTAAATATCGTTTTAAGCGCAAATGAACACTCTTCCCCAAAAATCTCAGTAAATTTGAGTTTATCAGTCAAAGCACTTAATCCAATTTCATGCTCAATTCCATGCTCTATCGTAGTAGTGTGCTCACCAACGTCTTTAAGCTTTGTTCTGACAATATGTTCAATTTGTGGGCTTAAAAGATGAATCGCGGCGGAGAAATCATGTTCAAAGCCAAACCATAGTGCCAACCCTAAATTTCTTTCTCGATCATGAGGCACTAAAGGAGAATGAAAGCAAAGTGACTCTAGAAATTCTCGAGAAAAATGATGTTCTTCTAATAACTGGTCTAATGCAGGGATGATTGAAGTTTTCGCAGTAAAGTCCATATTAAACAGGTAATTTTCAACCATTTGTTGTTGCATTGCTCCGCAAAACGAATCTTCTTCTTTCGCAAAGTCATGTACTGGAGAGCGACCAATCACGCGACCATCACGCGAGGTATGTACTGAACTAATCATTGACTTAAATACTGATGCCTCAAGGCTTTTCGATGCTTCTGCCCGCATCGTCCCCATATCTCGTTCTGCTCCAGTTAACCCACAAAAGTAAAGCAAAGCTTTGCTTGTATCAACCTTCCCTGATACATGCTGTTTTGAAGCTTCAATTAAGTCTGTTACATCTGGTATCGGAATTGATATGGTCTTAAGCTCGTCAAGCATTTTCGCCCCAGTCAGCGAAATGTCATGCCTTAGTTCACTTATATGTCGATCTACGGCAAATTTTTCTCGATACTTATTAGGGATGCTTCTGTAGGCTTCCATTGACTGTTCATAAAAAGAATTAGCAATCATTGCCGAGCTCGGCAACCTATTATCTCCCTCTTCTTTGTAACTATTTGCAAAAAACACCAATGACTCAAGCCACTTTGATTTATCCTCAAATTTCGATGAAACCTGAATAGCTAACTCCATGAACATGCGTGATGCGTAGTAATCTTTTTTTTGGCTTAGGTCTGCCGCTAATGTTATTAACCGAGTAAAAAACGCATCAAGATTTTTAGGTGTACATCCAGTTTTAACTAGCAACTTAGACACCCACAACACCATGAATTTATGCTCACCGTGATCAACGCTAAGCTCATGCTCTAATCTATCTGTAATCGTCGCTAAACGCTCGAAATCTCTTAATTGTAAACAGAGCCTAATGGCACGCTCCCATTGTTTATCTTGATAGGATATCCAAGCATCAGCATCAATATCTTCTTTTGTATAACAATCCACCGCGAGTCTTACCCACTCTGGATCTTTTCCTCTCTTTGTCCAGAGCCAAAGGATATCTGAAATCCTAGCTTTTAACCAAATATCATCAGTTAAAGGTAATATCGATTGATAGAATGCAAGCTCTTGTTCTAGAAAAGCCTCAGGTACCCATGTCCCCGTAAATAGTCCTTTCGTAAAAGGGGTATTTACACTTTCTGGATGGTGAAGCTTTAGGCTTAGTGCCTTCCCGAGCATTAGTAAAACATGCCTCTTCTCTTCATCTGTTTCCTTTTCCATCAGAGAGTGTATATGCCACTCATACGAATGTTCATGCTCAGGTTTTATTTGACAAGAGCTATCCCAGTCTAATTCTGTGAAGACAGTGTTATAATCAACCGTCATTAATTTA
Source organism: Vibrio sp. QJM3NY_27 (assembly GCF_057785955.1). Taxonomy (NCBI): domain Bacteria; kingdom Pseudomonadati; phylum Pseudomonadota; class Gammaproteobacteria; order Vibrionales; family Vibrionaceae; genus Vibrio; species Vibrio sp. QJM3NY_27. Next base: position 166,500 of record NZ_CM173512.1, read on the forward strand.
CCTTTTTAATTAAATTCCTGAATCAAATGCCATTAAGCTTAAAACGCGCACGATAATTGCGCTATGTTACTTTTTTAATGCCTCGTTCGATGTTCTGACTAATCTGAATAACGATTGCATTAATACATTCATCGATAAACTCATCATCTTCTAAATCAATACTTTCACCTGAAGCTATTAACCTAGCATTTAGTGTATAAATCAACCTATCTATCGTATGTTCTAACCACTTTGTGTCGACTTGGTAATCAGTATCAATACCTGTCAGAAATGCTTTTCTTACTTTTGTTTTTATAACTATGTTTAGTAGAGATGGAGAACTTCTAAATATGTTCATGCATTTTATTTAAAAATTACTTTTTTAAGCATGATTTTTCAATCTTTTTTAATTAGTTTGGGCAGTCGCTGCTTTTGTGACTTTTCATCGATAACAGTTGTCATCGAGTCAATAAGACGGACAAACCTATCACTTCTGACACCAGCTTGATCTAACTGCCCTAAAGACTTGGAGATACGATTATACTGCCGATTTATTTGAACCTTATCCCCAAGTTCAAACGCCTTAAGCCACTTCTCACATTGTTTAAGTACGTTGTCAAAGTTTCGTCGAATTAAAGCTAGGGTTTGCTCTTGAGTCTCTTGTTGGCGAGCTGCTTTTACTCGCCACAGCGGGGCTCGCCTTTTCGCTGAGTTACTGTATTTCTTTTGCGCAACATAGTCTGTGTGGCAAATTCCTAACTCAGACTTTACCGCTAGATTAAAAGCCTGTTTAGCTATATGAATGGCTCCTTTCTTTTGCAGATCCCTTAGGTATTGACCATCGTTTGTGAACTTGCCAAAAAGAACATGAAGATGATCACCTGTACCACGAATGTTGTCATTTTGCTGCTGATGCAGTACCGCACGTACAATTCCATTAAAATCCTTAGAACCCAATCCCATCGAACGAGACAGATTAGCAACAATGATTTTTAACATTGATTGCCATTGTCGTTCTGTTGGTCTAATTCCTTTAGGCAAAGTAAACACATACTCCATCGCAGGTGAGGGTGGCCTACCACCTTTGCGATTCAAAAGTTGTGCTAGCTTACGTTTTTCACATTGATATTGAATATTGAGGCTAGTTTGGTTGTTGCCCCAAATATTAATGATACGTTCAGTATTGGAGTGATTTTTATGACTAGAGTTTTGAAAATACAGCTCTCGGGCTGCTGTTGATTTAATTGATTCTACCGTTACTGTCCAGTTGTTAATTGTCATACTTTATTGACAACTTACTAAATTTAAAACACTGAATCAAATCGAGTAATTTGTACAAGTTAGTCAAGATAGGCAAATCTAAAGATTTGCCGCCTTGGACGGGGGACTTCATCCCCCATCCCCCCCTGACAACCGAAGAAAAAGGCGCTATTCGCGCCTTCTTATTCAGTTAACTAGATATACTGCTTACATTGTAAGTACAACTCATGTAATTTGCTATCACCTCGAAACCCATAGCTCCTTAAAAGCATCATATTAAAAAATAATTCTTGGTACTCTTCATCAATATAATCGATATCAGAAAGCTGAACAGCCGAGAGAGCCCCCCCATCGCGATAGTAATTACAAAAAGCTGTGGCTAGAAAAATGGCCGCCCTTGAATTATCACTAATAGTTAATAACCTCGTCATCTTTTTAACAAAAACTGTTGTTTCTTCTTTAAATTCGATTAATTTTAACATTCTAATTCACCTTTAGGTTAATGATCCTGCATATTAAGCAGAAGAATTAGACGAGACACCAGTATTATTCATTTAATTCATAATAATAAGGCACGTTTTCCAATAATTAGTATTAATGTGTAAGTTTCACCTTTGATTAACAATTAAATTAAGCTAAAGCACTTGTTTTTTAACTGAAGTATTCCTATTATTTTAGACGATTACGTTCAACCTTAGTTTCTTTTATCCCTCTAGAATAAAATTTTTTGAATATCTCATTCCAACTTTCACTTCCTTCTACATCTTCCAGTTTGGGAAGGTAGTTCATGATTTTAGATTCTACGATACCAAGATCTAGGTTTAATGGCATCCACTGATATCGTCCCTTGCTTGGGTATAATTTGTTCAAAAGATCATTTGAGTGGAGTTGGGTTAACATATCTAGAATAATTCCCGAAGAGCGTGTAATTTCTTTATTAGGAACATCATACTTGTATGTAAATGGAACAAAAACAGACTTAGATCCTTCATCTGTTAAATACCTAAACGGCTTCACATCAAATTCTCTAATTTGGCCATTTCTAAATATGAAACGTATCGAAATACAAGTAACTTGACCTGTTTTTGAATATTTTGAACTAATTACATTTCTTCCAATTTCGATACTTGTTAATACCCTTGTAAGATTGTTTCTAATCTCTGATCTGGTCGGATGCAGATAGTCATTCATGATATCTTTTGTAAATATATCTTTTGACAACAATTCAAAAACTCTTGCTATTTCAGGCGTATCAAATTCACTCATCTCAATTAGGATTCTATTTAATTTTTCTTCTGTATTTTCAATTAAATCTAGAATCCTAGCGCTACTATTCTTTTTATATCGAGTGGTTAAATCATCTAAGTTAGCATTTAACTCTTCTTTTTGATTTTCTAGACTAATTTTTCTAGTTTCTAATTCTTCTGAATCAATAGTTGAAACAAGGTATTTATCTCTACAAACGGCAAGAGTGACAAGCTCTAACATCTGAGTGCTGTAATTCTCTCGACTATGATTACCTTTCGCAGCAAAACCACATACATAATTGATAGCACTGTTACCACGTCCTTTATCAACGTATACCATCGAGCTGCCGCACGTTTTACATTTAACCAATCCTTTAAGTAAATGTACCGCCCCGGTTTCAGGTGCTCGTCCACCTTTAGCAGCTTTAATTCTTTTTAATTTTTCGAACGTTATTTCATCAACAATCGGAGGGTAATAATTCTCTAATCGATATACAGTGTCATCTATCGTAATGTGTTTTTCTCCTATAAGACTTGGCTTATTAAAGAGCTCACTAATTGCTGTATAATCCCACCTATCGATATCTACGTTTTGGCGATTGTTTTTCCTTACTGGTGAGTAATGATAATATTCGTCAAGATGTTTTTTGATCTTTAGCACCCCTACACTGTTGAGATATAACTCAATAGCCTTGCGAACACCGTCAGCATTACTATTTAATGTATTGGTTTTTTGATCTATCCAAAAAGGAACGCGCCCCAAAGTACTTTGTGGTTGCCCTGTTTCCCTCCATCGTCTCAACCCTTCTCTCATTGCAGCCTTAACTCGTTTACTTTTAGTCAACGATTCTTCATTTGCGCGCTGCATCGTGATCAAAGAAACAATAAGGTCTGCGGTAAGGTTTATACTCCGTGCATCAAACATTTTTCCATCAATATGCGTATATACACGCACACCACGATTGATAATACTTAGTAGTTGCTCCATAGCAACGTTTACAGTTTCTCGTGAGAGACGATCAAGAGAGAACACGACAAGGATACTACCGGAGGATATCTCGCCACTTTCGATTCGAGATAACACAAGTCCAAGAGCCCCTTCTTTATGTTTGCCATGGTATGCGCTTAACCCATGATCAACAAAGTTCTCATCATTTATAGGAAGGTTATATTCTTGCGATAGGTTTTCGAGGACGCTTTTCTGCTGCTGTGTTTCTAAACCAACACCTTGCAACTGTTTGGTGGTGCTAACCCGAGCATAGTTATAGATTTTAGGGCTAATTATCATACTTTAGTGGCTTCACTACAGAATCTAAGCCCTCAATCTTGAGAGCTAAACAGAGCTGCATTAAATCACCCAACTCTCCCGAAGGAAACTGTTTTTTATTGGCGAACCACAGCAAATATTCTTCAGGCAAGTCAATCAACGTACGACCAGCGTATTTACCAAATGGCATTTGCATTCTAGCAAGTTTAATCAGGTTCTCTTTCTCTAGCATTACAGGCTCTTTCTAAGCGTCATCGATATTCTGTAGAGTATCACCTAAACGTTCAACCCAATAGTTGATCGCATCTTTGGCATCACCAAGCGAGTCAATCATGGTTGAAAATCTTCATAACTGGTGAATTTAGTTGCGGTTTTAATTGGGCCGCCTGCACAACCAAACAAAAAGATGCTGGTTGCAACAAACAAGAGAAGTTTTAAAGGTGTCATAGCGCACTTCGGTTAAATTTATGAATCTAAACAAGTATGCCGCACCCTATGTGAAAAAGTTGTAGGAAAAGGGGTTAAAACTCAGAGCTATCTCTAAAATTAGTCATGCTGAACGGTGTGTGCATACTCTACGATTACCTGATTTCCTTCGATATAAGCATTTTGGATCTCACCATCAACGCTCATTCTACTTTTCAGGTAGACCACTTTCGGCCCTGACTCATTACCTTCTTTAAGCGAAGGAAACACATTCCTAGGCTCTAAATGAAGTAAACGACAAAAGTGACTAACGAAAGACATCGTTAATGGCGTCTCGCCTCTTAGCACTCTAGAGAAATCAAGCTGGTTCATTCCAAGCTTTTTTGAAAACTCCATTTGCGTAATACGCATTCTCGATTTTTGTGACATCCACGTTTGATATAACGCGTCTCTATCTAGTTCTGTGAATTCCATACCGACTCCTTTATATAATTCATACCAATCAATTGTCCGGCTTTTCATACATAACATGTCAGGGTTTGGTTAGTGGAAACCAAAGGTTTGGTTTTGATATGCGCGCAATTGTCGTACAGAACAAAAAATCACAATCGAAAGCATTCACAAAAGCAATTAGAGTAAATACTTTCTTTATTTATATCAATAATTTATACGTTGGTGAACTAAACATATAGCAAGTTAATTTGTATTAAGAATTATAAGTTCGAGATTAGCATTCCACATTTAAATCTATTGTGTCGCATTTATAAAAGCTGTTGGCTACATTTCGTTTGCTCAAACTCACTTCTGGCAAACTATTTGAAAGAATAGGACGCAAAGCCACCGGTCTGTCGACATATATTCTGTCTATGATAGCGGGGCCGCCACTTAATAGAATTTAAGTGTAAATGCATGCCGGAGTGTTCTCTTTTTTGTCGGCCAAATACAGTAAGGACAAATAATGAAACAACTCCCAAAAAAATCGCTCATCGCGCTATCGCTACTTAGCGTCAGTGGAGCAAGCTTCGGTCACGGTTATGTCTCGGCATACGATAATGGCGTAGCAGAAAGCCGTGTCGCGTTGTGTAAATTCCCAGCGAGTGATACACAACAAAAAAACATAGGCTGTGGTGGTATTCAATATGAACCACAAAGTGTAGAAGGCCCTGAGGGCTTCCCTGAAAGCGGCCCTGCCGATGGTAAAATCGCCAGTGCGCAATCTTCTTTAGCAGCAGCGCTAGACGAGCAAACAGCCGATCGCTGGGTTAAACGCCCGATCAAGTCTGGTTCTCAATACTTTGAGTGGACGTTCACAGCGAACCACAAAACTCGCGACTGGAAATACTATATTACGCAACCCGACTGGAACCCGAACCAACCTTTGGCGCGCAGCTCTTTCGACTTAACGCCATTCTGTGTTATTGAAGGCAACATGGAACAACCACCGATGCAAGTCAGCCACTTGTGTAATGTGCCAGAACGCGAAGGTTATCAAGTGATCCTTGCGGTATGGGATGTAGGTGACACTGCAGCGGCTTTCTACAATGTTATCGATGTGAAGTTTGATGGCGACGGCCCTATCATTCCTGATTGGGATCAAGGCGGTCAAATCAACCCAACGCAAGACCTGAATGTAGGTGACGCTGTTTACACTCGCGTCTTCGACCAATCTGGTGAGAACGCTTCATACAGTACAGAGCTAGTGATTGAGAACAACGAGCAAGGTAAAGCGAACAACTGGTCTTACGCGCTTGCTTCTAAGATCAATCAAGAGCAAACGCAAATCAAAGCGGGCCAGTTAAACGATCAAAACGATTTCGCGCCAGTGTACGGCACTAACCCTGTTTATCTAAAATCAGGTTCAGGCTTTAAGAGCGTAGAAATCGGTTACAAGATTGATACTCCAGAGCCAGATCATGAGCTAGAAGTCACAGGCCTAGAGTCTGAGTATGTTATTGATGAGAACCAACCTACACAGCTTGATCTTACATTAGCGGCAACTGGCGATATTCAAGCAGAACTGACCGTTTACAACCATCACCGTGAAGCACTTGCATCTCAGAAATCTGAGTTATCAGACGGACAAGTTGAAGATGTTCAACTCACTCTATCTAAGTCGGAAGCAGGCCACCACATGCTTGTAGTCGTGACGAAAGATGACCAAGGTAACCTAGTAGATCAAAATACGCTTGATTTCCATCTAATGGACGAGCAAACGCCTCCACCAGCCGGCGATTATGACTTCATATTCCCTGAAAGCATTGAGTCTTACACAGCAGGTACTAAGGTTCTGAGCAGCGACGGCGGCGTTTATCAGTGTAAAGAGTTCCCATACTCTGGTTACTGTGTCCAATGGGCTCCAACAGCAACTCAGTACGAACCAGGTGTCGGTTCACACTGGCAAAGTGCTTGGAACAAAGTGGACTAAGTACTCGCTAGATACTTACTTTGTATTAAGTGAGTTTTAGTCATCAACCAAACAAAAACGGATGCCCAAAGCATCCGTTTTCTTGTTCAGTAAAAGTAGAAATGCCAGTTGTTAAAGTAGATAGTGGTCTGCCAACAGAGCAACAAACAAGATCATGAGATGATAGATGGAGAACTTAAAGGTCTTCATCGCCATATTAGGCTCATCACGATACTTAAGTACCCAAGCGTGGTAAACAAACCCACCGTTGAGCACCAATGAAGCGCTCAGATATATCCAGCTGCTCATGCCGACCAACACTGGCAATATACATACGATGCTTAGCAGCAAGGTATAGAGCAAAATCGATGTTTTGGTGTAAGCAATACCATGGGTCACAGGCAGCATGGGAATATTCACTTTGGCATACTCATCACGACGATGAATTGCCAACGCCCAGAAGTGCGGAGGCGTCCAAATAAAGATGATCATCACCAACAGCCAAGCATTTGAATGCAGTTCATTGGTTACGGCCGTCCAGCCTAATAAGGGTGGCATAGCGCCAGCAATTCCGGCTATCACAATGTTTTGCGGCGTCGCTCGCTTCAGATACATGGTATAAATCACCGCGTAACCTAATAAGCTCGCAAAAGTTAACCAAGCGGTGAGTTGATTGACCCACACCACTAGCACGACAAAACCAAGTAAGCCAATACCAGACGCAAAACTGAACACACGCACACTACTCAGTTCACCCGACGGTAAAGGTCGTCGATTAGTGCGAGTCATTTGCCCATCGATCTTTTTGTCGATCAAATGATTAAAAGCAGCTGCCGAACCGGCCATCAGCCCTATCCCAATCATTCCGAACAAAGTTTGTTGTAAGGGCAATCCATTGGGTACCGCTAAACACATACCAACCAATGCAGTCAGCAGCATCAAAGCCACTACCTTGGGTTTAGTCAGTGTTAAATAGACCTTCCAAGTTGCTTTATTTTTCGAGACCAAATCACTTGTTGAAACCACTTCGTTTCCTGAGGAAATTCTATGATTGGTCGCACTTTCATTGCTTGATGCTCCACCTTGAACCATCACTCTATTTTGTGTCGACGTTCTACTGACCATGATTACCTCCTTGTAATACATTGTTCTTAGCCAAACACTCGCTTGGTTTGTACTGCCACACCACAAAGTTAGTCACAACCATACTCACAAGCAACATTGCCGCCATTAGGTTATGCAAAACCGCAACGGATATCGGCAGGTGGAACAAGACATTGCTAATCCCCAAACTGACTTGAGCAAACAACACCATCACAACAATGATACTCAGCTTCTGTTGAGGTGCTTTACCCAACTTCCAAAGTTGATACACAATCATCAACACAGTTAATGTGGCAACAATAGCCCCGAACCTATGCATGACATGTATGGTGAGCCTTGCTGGATACGCCAACACGCCAAACTCATAGTTATCATGTCCGCGTTGAGCAAAATCGAATGCATTTTTGAAATCGAGATAACTTGTCCAGTTCCCTTCACAAATGGGTAATTGCGTACACACAAGAGCGGCATAGTTGGATGACGTCCACCCACCTAACAAGATCTGCCCAACCACCACTATCAACCCAAGCAGCGCCCAAGCTTTAAGTTTTGACGGATAAACAGGTCCACTAGAACGACTCTGAATATTGGATAAACGGCAATAGAGCAAGCAAAGAAGGGACAACAACGTAAAGCCACCCATCAAGTGCGCCATCACGACCACAGGCATGAGTTTGAGAGTGACCGTCCACATACCAAGCAAAGCCTGAAAGATCACAGTTGCGGAGATAACGAGAGGAAGGCCCATCGGTGAAATGTTTTTCTGGATACACCAAGTAACGACCACGAAGATAAGAATTCCTAACGATCCTGCAAAGTAGCGATGTACCATCTCGATCCAGGCTTTTTCAGCTTCAAGCGCTCGTTCTGGAAATTGTAGATTCGCTTCATTCACCGCTAATGCATCGGAAGGCACGGTGATCTTGCCATAACATCCCGGCCAATCTGGACAGCCAAGGCCAGCATCAGACAAACGCGTGTAAGCACCGAGCACAATAACAGTCAGAGTTAACAAGATAGTCACTCTCATAATAAACATGAGTAACTTTGGAGCTCCTTTTTGCATCGCTTATCTCCCTATACGAACCATCAACACCTAATGATTACTCGCCATTACCCCACTCTCGACAGCTTGAGTAGTTTTCGTAAATCATGAATCATTCCTTTCGATTGGCTGACTAACTGCGAAGAGTCCGAAACGCTCTTATATTCCATCACCAGTTGCCCAAGAGGATCGATAATGACGATTGAAGCAGGCGCAAACTCAGTACTGAGTTGATCACCTCCAGCCAAGAAAGACAAATCAGGCTTGTTGAGCGAACTCACCAATGAATCCCCTTCTGAAACAAAAACAACAGCGGTCACTCTTTCTTTGTTCTTCCCTAAAGCTAAATAACTTTGATTCAAATAATGGAGTTGTTGTTCACACAAGCTTTCGCACTCTGTAGGGGCGATATAACCCACTAACCAACCCTCTCCAGCCATGGGTACCGTTACGCCAAAATCTTTCAGCGTGACCCTTGGTTCAATCAATTCTCCTGAGTTGGTTACTCCTGACGTATACCAGCTCTGTTCCAATACGGTTTTGGCGATAATCGCTGGCAGAGCAAAAATTAGAACCAATCCGATTAATACTAAACGCCCCTTAGTGCGACGCTTTTTAAACTCAACCATGTTTGCATCGGTACTTTCCCTGTTCACTTGTGCTTGAGACTTATCCATCTTGATTCTCCGTGATAGGTGTCTTTTTTAGGTACCGATAGCCAATTAACAACATCAAAAACAAAAGTACCACTGCCATTACAAACCATTGAAATGAGTAACCGAAGTGCTTTTCAGATTTCATAGCCGTTGGTCGCCACAACAACTCATAAGGCCACGATTCTAAGCTTTGCGGTTGGAAGACAAAGGGCAGCACTTCTTGCCCTGTGTACTCTGATAACGCTGTGATGTTGATGTTTTGAATTCTTTTAGGCGTTGTATTTTCTAAAGCCAACTCATGACTTAGAGGGTTCACCGAACGAGTGTACAAACGCCCTGACATATTGGTTGGTAATGTGATATTTCCTAGTTGCGGTAGCTCTCTTCTGTCACGGCTTGCCACAACAAACCCAAGGTCTATCAGTAGTTGATGTTTGCGCAAGAACTGCTTTCCTTGAACTTGAACTTCCCCCAACATGTAAATCACATACCCCACCGTTCCTTGGTTAATCTGGTTGTCTAACAAGATCACCAAACCACTTGATGTTTCCAATGTCACGTCAACCTTCAAACCATTTAAAGACTGCTGTTCAGATAAATCTTGCGCTTGTGTACGCGAGTTCTGCAATTCAGAGATAACCCCATCCAATGACCTAGGTGATTGCTGCGCTCTTTCTGATAGCTGCTGTTCATAACGTAGTTTCTCGTTACCTCTGTCTAACTGCCACAAACCCAACTTGATTAAAATGCCGACTGAAACCACAGTTAAAACAACCGCTATCCAAAAACCTTTACTGCGGAACTTGTGTTCATCATCAATCAATCGGTTTGGAGTTATCACTATGGCGTCATCTACCTTTGTGTTGTTGTTTAAAATTGTATTGGTCGCTTTGCTATTTTTTATCGCTTTCAACCTGATGAAAGGGCTAATCCAAATCGCCTCAGGTAAACACAATGGCAAAAGACTGAGTCACTTCTTGGGTCGTCGAGTCATGTGGTCAGCCGTTGTCGTGCTACTGTTATTACTGGCGTTAGGTTCAGGAATGATAACTCCCAACCCTCGCCCTTATTAAGCCCATACAAACCTAACAGCTAGACCGATATATTTCGTTAGAGCACATAAACAAACACAAACAGACCTAACCAAACCACATCAACAAAGTGCCAATACCAACTGCCCGCTTGGAACGCAAAGTGGTCTTTCGGAGTGAAGTGGTCCTTCGCAACTCTCGCCAGTAACACAATCAAAAAAATCGTTCCTAAACACACATGCAAACCATGGAATCCTGTCAATAAGAAGAAGGTGTTGCCATAGATACCGGATTGAAGCGTCAGCCCCATCTCTTGATACGCGTGAAGGTACTCTTCAACTTGGAAGAATAGGAAGAAGCCAGCCAGAACAATGGTTACCTCCAACCACACGATCAAAGCCATACGCTTATTTTGTTCAAGACTGATATGTGCCATGTGCAGCGTCACAGAGGAAAGCAGCAGGATAATGGTGTTCTTAAGCGGGATACCTTGCCAAGGCATTGCTTGCGTCGTCACACCATCTGGTGTGGTGGTCAGCGGCCATATCGACTGAAACATCGGCCACAACACTTCGTGAGTCATTGCATTGTTGCCTGCGCCACCAATCCAGGGCACAGAAATCATGCGAGCATAAAAAAGTGCGCCAAAGAAAGCACCGAAAAACATAATTTCAGAGAAGATGAACCAGCTCATACCTTGTCGAAACGAACGAGATATCTGCTCAGAATAGAGGCCGCTTAGCGATTCGGTGATCACATTGCTAAACCAACCTGCGAGCATGTAAAGCAACACACAAAACCCAACTAACAGCACTGCTTTTCCAAACACACCACCAGCAGAATCGGTACCCATGTTTTGCACCGTCAAGCCAGCGCCAACCGCGACCAAAAACAATGCAACGGCACCCACTAATGGCCAGTGGCTTTGATGTGGAACGAAATAAACTTCCTTTTTAGAACTCATCGCTCAACTCCTTATGTTGATACTGGTTCTGTAAATCCCTAGTTACTTGCGAGTGTCTCAGCTTGAGCCTGACTCTTGTTCAAGCCAACATCACTTGTGATATTAAACAAGGTGTAAGAGAGAGTGAGCGTATGAATCGATTCTGGGATCTCAGGCTCAATGTAGAAGATCAGCCCCATCTCAGCGCTCTTATGTCCGTCCAGAGGCTGCTGGTTAAAGCAGAAGCACTCCATTTTATTAAAATATGTCGCTCCATTTCCGGGAGACACCGATGGCACCGCTTGCCCAACTAACGAAAGACCCGATAAGTTTTTCGCAATGTAATTCGTTTGAACCACTTCCCCAGGGTGAACCTCTAACACTCGCGTTTCAGGCACAAACTGCCATGGCATATCTGGCTTAATGTGCGACATGAACTCCACTCGAACCGTGCGAGAATAATCAGGTTGCATTCCTTGAGGCTGAACCGCTGAAACCGTGTTGGTTTTCCCGTTGATCCCCAAAGCTTCACACATCACGTCATACAGAGGAACCAGAGCGAAGCCAAAGCCAAACATGCCAATCACACTCAGCACCAAGTAGCCCGTCAACGTCTTTGTCGAGCGTTTGGGTGATGGCTGGTTATTGCTGTCTTGTTGGTGGTTTTTGTTATCGCTCATACTCCTTCCCCTTAATCAATTTTAGGTGGATGAGTAAACGTGTGATGAGGTGCTGGGCTTGGAACCGTCCACTCAAGGCCTTCCGCTCTGTCCCATGGTTTGCTTGGTGCAGGCTCTCCACCTCTTACGCACTTGATAGCCAACCATAAGAAAATCAATTGCGACAAGCCAAAGGCGAAGCCACCAATCGATACCACTTGGTTAACGTCAGCAAACTGAATCGCGTAGTCAGGGATTCGACGAGGCATGCCCGCTAAACCCAAAAAGTGCATAGGGAAGAAAAGTACATTGACCGATATGACTGATGTCCAGAAATGCCACAGGCTGAGCTTGTGGTCGTACATATGCCCTGTCCATTTCGGCAACCAATAATAGGCGGCGGCCATAATTGAGAACACAGCACCTGTCACCAGAACATAGTGGAAGTGAGCCACAACAAAGTAGGTATCGTGGTATTGGAAATCGGCAGGTACGATAGCGAGCATCAATCCAGATAGCCCACCAATCGTGAATAGAACGATAAAGGCAATAGCAAACAGCATTGGTGTTTCAAAGGTCAAAGCGCCCCGCCACATCGTCGCCACCCAGTTAAACACCTTCACTCCCGTAGGCACGGCGATCAACATGGTGCAATACATGAAGAAAAGCTCGGCAAATACTGGCATACCCGTGGTGAACATGTGGTGCGCCCACACTAAGAATGACAGCAGTGCGATACTGCATGTTGCGTACACCATCGAGTGATAACCAAATAAACGCTTGCCACTGAATGCCGGGATTATCGCAGAGACAATACCAAAAGACGGTAAAATCATGATGTATACTTCAGGGTGTCCAAAGAACCAGAATATATGCTGGAACATCACCGGATCCCCGCCACCCGCAGCATCAAAAAAGCTCGTCCCAAAGTATTTATCGGTCAGTACCATGGTTACGGCTCCCGCGAGCACGGGCATCACGGCTATCAATAAGAAAGCGGTAATCAACCAAGTCCATACGAACATCGGTAGCTTGAACCAAGTCATTCCCGGCGCGCGCATGTTCACTATGGTTACGATGACGTTGATCGCCCCCATGATCGAACTGATCCCCATAATATGGACAGAAAATACAAACAGCGCCGTACTATCTGGACCATAAGTTGTCGAGAGCGGCGCATAAAATGTCCAACCAAAGCTCGGGCCGCCTCCCTCAGTAAACAAAGAACCAATTAAGATCAAGAAAGCAAAAGGTAGAATCCAGAAACTGAGATTGTTCATTCTCGGCAGCGCCATGTCTGGAGCGCCAATCATCATTGGGATCATCCAGTTAGCCAAACCTGTGAATGCAGGCATCACGGCACCAAATACCATTATTAAACCGTGAACGGTAGTCATCTGATTAAAGAAATCTGGCTCAACGAGCTGTAACCCCGGTTGGAATAACTCCGCACGGATCACCATCGCCATGGCGCCGCCTGTTAAGAACATGGCAAAGCTAAACCAAAGGTAAAGTGTACCTATGTCTTTGTGGTTGGTTGAGTAAAGCCAACGCGCCCAACCTTTGGGAGCAGCATGTGAGTCGAGATCATCATGAGGTAAATCGTGGCTGTCCAATGAACCTTCAGCTGAATGACTCAGTGCTTGATCTTCTGCAGGAGCCGATTTCACCGGCTGATTGATTGGCGAACTCATAACTGCTCCTTAGCATCATTTTGTGCTTCATCCGTTGAGCCTTGTTCGTCAGCTGCTTGGCCTCCGCCTTCTTGCTTGGCTTTATAAGCGTTTACATCTGAAGCCTGAACAATGTCACCCGTATCATTACCCCAAGCTTTTCTTTGATAAGTCACTACCGCAGCAATCTCTTTCTCGGTTAATTGATTATCAAATGCCTGCATTGCGGTGCCTCCACGACCATAAACAATGGTATCGATATGAACACCCACATCACCAAGTGCTATAGGGCTTCCTTTAATGGCAGGAAATGCGCCGGGAATGCCCTCTCCGTTGACTTGATGACAAACGGCGCAACGGGTTTTGTAGACTTCTTCACCGATAGCATTCAATTCTTCTAAGGAAAGTGACGCATCTAGTGCATCTTGCGCCGCTTGTTGTGCAGCGATCGCCAATTCTTTCTGCTCCGCTAACCATGCGTCAAAGTCGTCTTCTTCCATGGCACGTACCACTATCGGCATGAAGCCATGAGCACGACCACACAATTCAGCACACTGGCCTCGGTAAACGCCAGGCTCATCGATCTTTGTCCACGCCTCATTGATGAAACCGGGAATGGTATCTTTCTTAACCGCGAAAGCAGGCACCCACCATGAGTGAATAACATCATCGGAAGTCATCAAAAAGCGGACTTTACGATTGATAGGCAGTACAAGCGGCTTATCAACCTCTAACAGGTAATGCGCGCCTTTCACTTCAATACCTTCAATCTCTTTATCGCTAGTCGCTAAAAGGCTGAAAAACTCAACATCTTCGCCAAAGTAGCTGTAGTGCCACTTCCATTGCGAGCCTGTAATTTTGATTGTGAGTTCTGATTGAGAGGTGTCTTCCATCGCAATCAAGGTCTTGGTCGCGGGTATGGCCATAGCGATGAGGATAATAATAGGAATGATGGTCCAAAGAATTTCGACTTTCGTACTTTCGTGAAAATGAGCAGCAACCGCCCCCTTCGACTTTCGGTGTCTCAGAATTGAATAAAACATAACACCAAAAACAACAAAAGCAATCGCACAGCAGATGTAGAAGATCAGCATATGAAGTTCGTATACCTTACCGCTGATCTCAGTGACACCTTGAGTCATATTGTATTCAGTGCTGGCATGCACCAAAGGCGATACCAAAACCACAACAAAACTTTTCAAAAGCCACCCCAGCCTAACCAGTAATCTTTTCAAAAGATCTCTCCTTATCCTTCCTAATTGGATACTTGCGACCTAAATGTCGTTGCGAGCTGAACAACATTCATTGTTATCCCGGCTGCACATGAAAGGCTGAATCTCAATCTACAACTCACATGGAACTAGCCTGTAAACGGGCTGCTGACCTCATATCAACCTAAGATCTAATACGGCTCATAAGCGTTGGAAGTTTCCATGAAAGATTCAAAAACGGCGAATTTGTTAAATTTTGTTATATTTATGTAAAAGGCTAGTTAGTGATATCCAATTATTCAAGGTAAGTTTACTTACTAAACAGTCAATTATTTAAAGTTGCTTTATCCATATGCCCTTCCCTTGCTGTTGGAATTTATTTTAAATCGAGTTTTACGATTGCTTTCATGGAAATGATAATCAATATCATTTAAATTAAATCAACAGAAAGACATCCCGATATGAAAAGGTTTAGTAATTATGCAAGATGCTATGAACTGGTTAGCGAGAGACCCAGACCCAAGAACTCGTGAAGAGCTTCAACACCTCATCGATGAGGGAATGCACGACGAACTAGAAGACCGCTTTACTCAACGATTAGAATTCGGAACCGCAGGGTTAAGAGGCAAAGTAGGATGCGGTCCAAACAGAATGAACCGCTTGGTGATACAAGAAACGGCAACAGGCCTTGGCCATTACTTGATTGAACATGTCGCCAATGCCTCGATTCGTGGCGTCGTTGTCGGTTATGACGGGCGTTTAGATTCAAAGCAATTCGCCATTGATACGGCTTCTGTGCTCACCGCTTTGGGCATTAAGGTGTACCTAACCTCCGATGTCGCAGCAACACCTATCGTTGCTTTTGGTATTGAGCATTTCAATGCGGCTGCCGCTGTTGTTGTTACGGCGAGCCACAACCCGCCGGAATACAATGGGTTCAAAGTATACTGGGAGAATGGCGCTCAAATCATTCCCCCTCACGATGCAGGTATTGCCGGCGAAATAGATGTCGCTTCAACTAAGCCAATCCCATTAATGAGCCTAAGTGATGCCGAAACGCAAGGTAAACTGGTGTGGTTAACTGAGGGTTATTATCAAACATACCGTGCTGCTATTAATCAAAGTCCGTACGTGAATAACACTCTTGAATCGGCGAATACCACCATCACCTACACGGCAATGCATGGGGTGGGGGCAAAAATGGCGGAAGATCTTCTTCACGATGCTGGATTCCACAAAGTATTCAGTGTGGCTGAACAAAGAGAGCCTGATGGTAACTTCCCGACCGTTAACTTCCCGAACCCCGAAGAAAAAGGGGCAATGGATCTCGTTATTAACCTCGCAAAAAGTGTCGATGCCGACATAGCTTGTGCCAACGATCCAGATGCAGATCGATTCGCCGTTGCGGTCAGAACTGACGATACAGCTAGAACTGATGATGCTTCCTATAAAATGCTAACGGGCGATCAAGTCGGCGTGCTATTCGCGCATTACTTGTTGTCGAAGCCGCATACCAAAAACCAGTTAGTTGGTAACAGCATCGTGTCTTCAACTCTGCTTGAAAAAGTGGCTCAATCCCACGGTGCGACTTACTTCCAAACGCTAACGGGCTTTAAATGGTTGGCGAATATTGGGATGCAGTTGGAGGATGAGCAGAATGAGTTCTTGTTCGCCTATGAAGAAGCCCTTGGCTACACAATCGGCACTCAGGTACGAGATAAAGATGGGCTATCGGCTATCGTCGTGTTTGCTCAATTAGTTGAGGAGTTAAAATCTCAAGGCCGAACCGTTTGGGATCTTCTCGCTCAAATTTCATTTGAACATGGTGTTCATACCAACGCGCAGCGAAGCATTGCTCTTGACCCAGATTCGCCATCGACTGGTTCTAAACTCAGAGCGGCACAACCTAAAGCAATAAACGGTGTTGCTATCTCTGTGATTGAAGATCTGCAGTCTTCTTTGCGCTTCGTCATTGGTGGCAATACTGAAGCGATTAACCTGCCTTCAAGTGATGTTCTCATCTATCACCTAGAAGATGGCACACGCATTATCGTCCGACCTTCAGGCACAGAACCAAAAGTGAAAGTCTATTATGAGACGGTAACAAAGTTCAAAGGGACAGAAACATACGAAGACACTCGCCTACGCGGTGAAGAAGACATGAATAAACTGATTGAACAACACCAGCAAGAGTTGAACGCTTAGTGAATCATCGTTTTCAAAACATCGTTCTATAAGGTGCAATATGTAACTGCTAGGAATAAAAAATGGACGCTCAAAGCGTCCATTTTTGTCTCAGCGGCTAACCGCGAGAAGATGTTTGGGTTGATTCGTCTACGAAGTAAAGAAAGAGGACAACATCCAGATAGCCAGCACGATGAAGACTCCGCCCATCACTTTCTGCTGATAGGTACGAAACTTAGCATTCTCTACGAGAGACTTACCAATCGTACCCACTAAAGCCACCAGCAAAAAGTTGAACGTTAAGCCGAGAACATTCAACAATAAACCCAGAACGAGCATCTGTTCACCAGAAGTCGCTTCAATATTCGTCGACACAAACTGTGGTAAGAACATCACAAAGAAAACCAACGCTTTAGGGTTAAGCAGGTTACTAATCAATGCTCGTTGATAGTAGGCTTTTGCAGCAAAGTTGTCGCTTAACTCAGGCGCATTGCCCTGCTCTGTTCGAAGACAATCCCACCCCATTTTTAATAAGTAGGTACCGCCTAACAGATGAAGAGCTTTTAACGCCACTGGACTCATCGCAATCAATGCTGAAACACCCATTGCTGCCAATACTGTCAGGATAATTCCGGAAGTCGCGTTACCCAAACTTGCAAACACACCAACCTTGCGGCCATAGCTCATACTTGAGCTCGCGATGAGTAACATATCAGGGCCAGGCAAAAGGAGAAGTGCAACAACGGCAGTCAGGTAAACAGGTAGTATGGCTAAGTCGATCATGGGTTTCAGTATTGATAAAAACGGAGGCGGATTTTATATCAATTACTAACACCCTTCCAGATGCAATTGGTTGTAGGATAGTAAAATATTCGAATTAAATACCATCAACGAACAACAAAGCAAATTTATTAACCAAATAGAAAAGACTACTTAACTTGCTACCCACTCGATCTCAATCAATGTCGTTTCACCACACTTTAGACGGCCAAGGAAGATATCACCTCGATGGACCTCGCCAACACCTTTTGGGGTACCTGTCATTACAACATCACCATCAAGCAAAGTCGTGTAAGAAGACAACTCTTCTAGGATAGTTTGTGGTGAATACAGCATCTGCTCAACGTGACCCTTTTGAACGCGGACACAGTTAATAAATAATTCTAGGTTTAAGTCAGAGAGATCAAAATTATCAACGGGAACAAAGCGACTAAAGACAGCCGAACCATCAAAGGCTTTGGCACGCTCCCAAGGTAAACCTTTGGCTTTTAAACTGCTTTGCAACTCACGCTTGGTAAGGTCTAAGCCGAATCCCACTGCAGAATATTCACCGTTTTCAACAATAAAACAGATCTCTGCTTCGTAGTGCAGCGCTTCTTGATGAAAAGAAGACAGAGAGGAAGTAACACTGGTGCTCGGCTTATTGAAAACCACCATAGAGTCAGGGATCGCATTGTTAAGTTCTTCAATGTGATCGACATAGTTACGCCCAACACACAGTACTTTTGTTGGGGTTGCTGTTCGTTTCGAATTCATCAATTGTTTCTGATCTACAACGCTGCTCATAGTTTATCCCTGAACTATTTTTAGAGAGCAGAGTTTAGCGCATCATAAAATGAGAGTCTTCGACAAGATGATTACCGATCTCTAAATTCTGATCTTGAGCTCAATTCATCGATTTGAATACTTTTAGGTCAATATCGGTGTATATCTCGACCGACCCACCAGAAATAGAGTCATCGGCTTACATAAATTAGAGAAAATGAAACTAAAGGAGGGCGTTAGATTTGAAGAGCATTCATACGAAAGAAGCCCTCTCAAACCAAAAGGCTTGAGAGGGCTTAGCATGGTGTCTAGGACAGTATCCTAAAAGGTAAACTTAAGGAGTAAACACTATGCTAAATAAGTCTGCGACTTATAGGTAGTAACGAGCACCAAGTAGCCATTGGTCGTCAGCTTTTTCTTTGTACACGCCAGAACCTTGTAGGTCGAACTGGTAACCAGCAAAGCCTACGAACTGAGATGTGAAATTGTATTCAGCTTGTAGAGCTGAAGTGCTGTATACAGTTTCGCTGTTCTTGTCGTCTTCTACCGCTTCGTAGTTAACGCTTAGGTTAAGGCTGTTAGAAAGTGCGTAAGAAGCTAGTAATTCAATAGCTACTGTCTCTTCTAGTGCGATGTTAGCAGAACCTACTTTCGCAGAGTTCATGTAGTTGTTCATCGCGTATACACCAGCAAGGTAAAGACCTTCCGCGCCGTATGAACCGTAAGTTGCACTTAATACGTGAGAGTCAGCAGTTTGTGAACCACGAAGAGCGTAGTCTACATCACCAGTGTTGTATGCGTAGTTTGCAGTGAAGTCAGCAATTGCGTAGTTCAATGCAACTTGACCACGGTTACCGTATGTAGTTGAGCCATCAACCTTACGACCTTGCCAAGCAACAGCTGCGCTTAGAGAACCTGCGTTACCGAAATCGATAGCGTTGCCGTAGCTCACCATCTCTTCACCACGACCAGTACCTAAGTTACCGTGATCTTCGTAGATGAAGTCATTCGCGAATGCGATTGGCATATCTGCTACGCCAGCAACGTTGTAGTAAGGTGCCCATTGAGTACCTACTGCTGCACGACCGTAATCGTCGTGAGAAAGACCAACGTAGCCAAGACGAGTTGTGAATGACTCTTCACCACCGTCAAGCATGTTTAGCGCCCATTCACCTTTAGCGTCAGCAGTAAAGCCGTTGCCAAGCTCGTGAGTTGCACCGAAGTTGATACGTGGAGAAACAGATTCTACACCGATATCATCGCTGTTTTGACGGTCAGCGCTGTTCACGTCGCCAACTGCAACTGATACGTGACCACCAACAGAGAATGTTGTGCCGTCTTCGTTGTAAAGTTCTACAGCAACTGCCTGTGTACCAAATACTGCACCAGAAATTGCTAGCGCTAAAAGTTTCTTATTCATTGTCATATCCATTATGTAACTGGGTGAGTTATTCACTAACAACCTCGTGCTTACGGAGAAGTTGTTACCTGCATTTAACAAGTAGGCAAACACTAATATACGAATGACAAAAAAGTTGCATTAAAATATATAAAATAAAAAAAATCACACTATAAAAATCAAAAAAAACTTTATAAACAATACTATACAAATAAAACCACAAGCGTAACTTGGTATTTATTGAGATAAATCTATCAATGATTTTGATTTTCTAGTCATCAAATAAACATTAAAAATCAAAATTAAAATTTACTCGTCAGACCATCACATGACAAAACCTTAACCTTGAAACATTTTGTAACACTGAGAATCTGATTGAAATATTTAATCGTGTGAAACAATTCCCACTTTAGAGAAGATAAAAGTACCTTAGCGAAAATTCATTAAAGCCAAACACAAAAAAAGGGCAACCAATCAGCGACCGGTTACCCTAATAACTCATCATTGGACTCTTATTTGAAGCAAACCTCAGCCCAACGAGCTAAACCTGAAGTTACTGAACCGAAGTAATTACCACTCACGATAGGTACGTTCGGCACTGCTTGTTGTACGGCTTCACGAAGTATAGGTGAACGAGCTGAGCCACCCGTCATGTAAATTACGTCTGGCTTTTTCTGGCCTTGTTGCATGGCTTCTTTAACCAACTCAATCATCTTAGACTTTGGCGATTCAATAGCTTCAACCATCTGCTCAACGGAAATGTCCACTTCGACTAATTCAGAAGCAACATTAATCGCGGCTCGATATTGAGAAGATTCTGCTAGTGCAATTTTGGCTTCTTCCGCTCTGCGTACAATGCTATAGCCTAGAGTGTCATGATAAACCCTCATCAAACGCTCCAGCTTTTGAGGGTTTGAAGCTTCTTTACGAAGTAGTTTTAGTGCTGCTAGGTTTTCTCTTGAATAGAAGTTCTTTTGAGCTTCAACATTATTGATCGCAATTGGATTCCAGAATTGAGTCAGCGGCATATCGATACCCGAAATGCCTTTGCTGCCCATACCGAAAGGTGACATCAGTTGTTTGAAGGCAAGGTAGATATCAAGGTCATTACCCCCTACCCTTTGCCCGCTGTGAGCCAACAAACTCTGGGTTCGGTCCGCTTTACCCGACCAAGTTGGCCCCATTTCTAACAATGAGCAATCGGTGGTACCACCGCCAATATCCACAACCAATACCGTTTGGTTTTCAGTCAGGGTACTTTCGTAATCAAGGCCTGCGGCTACTGGTTCAAATTGAAAAGCGATATCAAGGAAGCCTGCACGCTTAGCTGCGCGTGAGAGTATGTCTTCAGCTTGTCGGTTTGCTTCTTCACCACCTCGACCATGGAAGTTAATTGGTCGACCGATAACAGCTTGCTTGATCTGCTCTTGAGTCGTGAGTTCTGCTTGGTGCTTAATATTTGCCATCATGGCGCACACTAAATCTTCGAAGAAACTCACCTGAACATCATGCAACCCGCTTGCGCCAAGAAAAGACTTAGGGGATTTTACGTAATAAACATCGCGAGGGTCTTCTAAGTAAAGGTCCAACGCCGCCTGACCAAACGCCATATCTTCTGGCACCAAATCGATACTCTCTTCTCGATTCAAAGCTATAGCACGTCGTAACACTTGCTCACCAACCGCATCACTCGGTTTGATATTCAAATGGCGAAATAGATGTTCGGAAACACTCTCACGAGTAGGTGCAAACACGGTTGAGGGAATATAGTGATTGTTACCTTCTAGCGGTAACAGGCTTGGTTTTCCATCAACCATTGCCGCGACAGAACAGTTCGCTGTTCCATAATCAAATCCAATAAACATAATATCCCCCACTCAACAAAAGGGGCGAGATGCTACATGAAAAGCCTAAAAATTACGAGGTCATTTCTAAATTTAACTGAGTGATTTCTTAGCCTAACGGCTCTTAATAGGCAAACAAATATGCTACATTTCAGCCCAAATGAATTACAGGTTAGATAAATGAAAACACCTTGCCGAGCGGCTTGTAAAAATAATGGCGGAATGTGCAGTGGCTGCTTTCGAACAATGGATGAAATTATAGGCTGGAAAGGCTTATCTGAAGAAGAGCAAACGTCGGTTATGGATAATCTTACTGGTGTTAGTTCGACTCACCAATGTTCGCAGTGTAATGAGCCAGCTCAATGCGATATCAGTGCGGGTAAAGAGACGTGTTGGTGTTTTGAACTAGAAAAGCGTGATACTAGCGATATTCCAAAAGCTGGAGTATGTCTGTGCCGTAAATGCTTGTCTGAACTGCCTATTCAGTAGTTTTCGAACCTGTTAAGTAGTTTAGAACCTGTTAAGTAGTTTAGAACCTATTCCGCAAGTTACGTACCGGTTCAACATAGACAAAAAAGCGAGAGGTTATTTTCTCGCTTCAACATACTGAGATTTATTTGGTTAGTGCCTACTTCGTTTTTGCAACCAGCGCAGGCTGAGAAAACTGTATACCGTTCCAACCATGAACCATGAAGTTACGAATATTTTGATGGTCTGTGTTCTCTGGAAAACCTAGCACGTCGTTACGATAAAATTGACCAAAACAAGCAAGTGTTTGCTCCGCAGATAAACCTTGCTCCAAACCAAAAGCAAAAATCTTACACGAACCATTATTCTGCCCTGCAGTATTCACCACTTCACCATTGCGAAATTCACTCTCCGCAAAAACATAGTGAGCTTCGATCACTTGCATTGTATCTTCAAATTGCACGCTTTCTGGGGTTTCAGCCAGAGTATTTAATAAGGTTTCCAGTTCCATTTACTATTTCTCCATCAAGTATATATCTGTCAGCAGTGTATCTTGTTTTACGACAAGAGTAAGCCGTTGTTTACTTGGGACAGCGATTCACTTTTTGAACAAACAATGCAAATTACCTCAATGAAACTAATGACATAGTTTTATCAGGACGTTATATTATTTTATCAGACGATTAACATTGTTCAGTAACGAATATGCATAAAGATAAAAACTTAGAACTGTTTAGATACCTCAAACCCGGTACAAAAACAGCAGGTGTATTAGAATTTGGCCCAGACGACTCGATCCAGATCACTACACTCTATATCGGACACAAAGAAGAACAATACCTTATCCTTGAGCTGTCACAAAAAGCGACAGAAGCACTGACGCTAAGAAAACTCATCAACGTGGATATTATTGTTCGTGCCATCACCGACACCGAACTTGGGCACATTGTCGCGTTTAAAACCAACATACTGGCTCATATCACCTCGCCAGCACACCTTATTTTCCTTCGTCCGCCTTCAAGCTTTGCGACCAAGCCTATCCGTGAACACGAAAGATATAAGGTACGACTCAGCTGTGAAGTTACTTTTGATACTTTGTCATTAGATGCCACCCTGGTCGATTTTTCAGTCTCAGGCTGCGGCGTCTATATTACCCAGCAATCCGATATCGATGTCGGTTGGAAGATACAAGTAAACTCTGTCTTAAGTGAGTACTTAGATAGCGAACTGATCTACAACGTAGTGAGCAAAAAAAGACAAGGCCAAGGTTGGCTATTAGGCATTCAGTTCCCTGAACACCTAGATATGAGTGACGAGTTAAAAACGCTGCTGTTGGAGCAAGCATTTGTTGCCGGCTTTGTATAAATGCGTGTTCAAGTAAAGTTTATTCACAGCACTTGTTCTATCGCACTTTCAAAGGTTTAGATCAGTCGTTCGTTACATCCCAATGTGAGTTTTTAAAATGAACAAATGCTTGGTGTAGCGACTCTTCTTTAATGGGTTTTACAATCACGTAATTAGCCCCAGCAGCCATAAAGCTGTCTCTTGTCGACGCTTGAGCATCAGCGGTACACGCATAAATCGGGGCTGCAACGCCAATATCATCCCTAAGTTGCTGAGTAGTTTCAACGCCACCAAGATTGGGAAGTTGGTTATCCATCAAAATAAGATCATAGGTTGTCGCCTTAGCCATTTCTAGCGCTTCTAAACCGTCTTTTGCCCATGTCACCACCATGCCATATTTTTTGCAAAAAGCTTGCGCAATAAATGCATTGGTGTGATTATCTTCCACCAACAATACGCTCAAAGATCGACTAAACAACGCCTCTGGTTCGATATCAGCTTGTTGCTTCACGCCCAATAGCGGCTTAGAGTGCACTTCCACTGGAATTTCTATAATGAACTCCGAACCTTGGTTTATCTCACTGCGGACTTGAATGTCCCCTTCCAGCATATCGACCAGATTTTTTACAATCGTTAAGCCCAGCCCTGTCCCACCATATTCACGAGTCGTGGTCTCTTCGGCTTGAACAAAGGGTTCAAACACAGCGTCAATCTTGTTTTCATCAATACCAATACCGGTATCTTTCACTCGAACGATCAAACTCGCATGATCTGAGTTAAAGATACTTTCGAGTTCAAAACTAACGGAAATACCGCCTTGGTGAGTGAACTTAAGAGCGTTACTCACCAAGTTAAACATGATTTGATTCAGGCGCACTTGGTCGGTGTTTATTTCAATGTCATCAGCCAAATGATTCACAATAGTAAATGCGATCGATTTATCGCCACAAAGCGGACGATAGATACTGTCTAATGTATTAACCAGTTCACCCAAACGGAAGTCTTTCTTTTGAATATTGAACTGCCCCTGCTCTATCTTTGAGAAGTCCAAGATATCGTTAAGTACCGCCAGCAAATGTTCCGCACTATTGCAAAGTACATCCACCTGTTCACGGTTATCTTCACTGTGTATAGAGCGCTTCAGTAACTGAGAAACACCAAGAATACCATTAAGCGGTGTACGAATTTCATGACTCATCTTAGCTAGAAAATCTGCACGTACATTCGCAAGGTGCTCAGCTTCTTCTCTTGCTCGATCGGCCTGCCTCTCGGCTTCAATGAGCTTAGTAATGTCTTGGCCTTGTACCACGACACCTGTGATGCCGTGTTCAACGCGAATTGCAGACATGTTCCAACGAAATACCTTCCCACCAATTGGCACGTTAATGCCCGTCAGCTTTGAACCTTGAACCACCATATGGATATTCGGTAGCATGCAATGCTCAAACTCTTGAGCCACTGCTCCGTAGTTATCATCGGCGTCAAATAGCGCCATACGAGCAGCGGGGTTCATCTGAATTAAGTCACCTTTATCAGACCAAACCAAGATAGGTGAATGAGCAAAGTTAAAGAGATCTTGGAACTTTTGGTTCTGTTCAGATAAACGTTCAAAAGTGTCCTCAAGGGTGCAACCAATATGGTGAAACTCGAAAATCTTGGAGCCATCGAACTTGTTGTACTCTTCGCCATCACTTGCTGAGCGAGTAAAGTCCATCAACTTATCGAGTTCAGCCGCCACCTTTCTTTGAATCCAAGTTCGCGCAAAGAAAGACATCAATATGATCACCACAATCACAACAATGATCGCACGCTCATAGTTCTCTTCTAACGCAATGAAGTTCGTGTTCTTTTGGACAGCTCGAATGATGAGAGGCGTTTCAACAGCATTGATCTTAATAGTTGCGATGGTGACGAAATGGCGAGGCAATTGCTCGTACATTTTGTAGTTGAGGATATCCGTTATTGTGTAACTTTCATCGCCACTGAATGTTGACGTAACCGGTGTACCGTGCGCTTCAATAACGATGTTCTCGCAATTGCTTCCCTGTTGGATCGATTCTGCGAGCGAGAAGTTATTATCGAGTACGATCGCGATATAGAGCTGGCCAAGAACCTCCCCTGTTTTGTTATCTACAATAGGGGTTCGGCGAGCCAACAAATGACGCTTACCAATATCGGTTATCACTTTAATGAAATGCCAGTTACTACTAAATGAAACCTCATCAGAGATATGTTTTAAGTTGGACTCGTCCAATCCATAAAACTGGCCATTACCATCGTCCCAAGCCAAACCATCATGAGTAGACACAAAACGCAAATCCGGTGCATGATCAGGTTCACTTTGGTCAACACCAAAAAAGAAGTAACTCAAAGCCTCTTTATTGCCAGTAGCAAAATACGCTCTTAGTGTTTCACTGTGTGAGCTACTGTCTTGATGAATTTGTAGCACCGACAAACGATAATCAAACATATTTTGGATGAGGCTTGAGGTTTGTTTAACCGTTCGATTCGTCTCTTGCTTTACGATGGTACTACTGGTCTCATAAGTATGAATAAGCACGCCAAGTGCCATCACACCTATCACTAAAATAATGATACGCGTAATGAGCCTAGCTAAAGTGTTTCTAGGTGTACTGGCGTAACTTTTCTTCATTATTGGCCTGAGTACCTAAATGCTCGCTGCTTAAGTTCTGAAATACGTTCTGGAGAATCTTCCTTGGTCACTACTTCAAATTCGCCAGAGTAAACGGTAGGAACTTTCAATCCGGCTAGATCCCACTTTATTGCCTCTGCCATAGCGATACCGGTATCGTCATTCATGCGCATAACAGTGACATCTAGGTCGCCCCTTGCAATGGCTTCAAGTTCAGCGGATCCGCCTCCCCAGCCATTAACTAAGATATCTCGACCAGATTCACGAATGGCTTCTACTGCGCCCAAAGCGACATCGGTTGAACACGCATAGATAAAGTCTAGATCCTTATCGTTCGCTATGCTGATTTTAGCCGCTTGATAACCACTTTCTTTATCAGATCTTGTGTAAAACGAAGACTTAAGATCAAAATGAGTACCGGTATTCACTTCATGGATAAAGGTATCTCCACGCGCATCACTGATGTAACCTTGCGAATAGTATAAAACAGAATACTTACTGGCTGGTTGGCTAACTTCTTTAAAATAATTTGCAAGTTTCAAACTACCGGTCGCATGATCAAAGCCCACGTACATGAATGGCTGTCTATCGGCCCACGCTCGGACTGGGGTCGTAATATTTTGAAGAATCAGTTTGGTGTCAGTAGAATTCAACACGTGCTCAATAAACTTGCGATGACGCGTCGTATCTAACGTAAAAATCAGATAGTCCGTCTTGTTTTCAATCGCCTCTTGCAAAGAAATGCTCTGTTGAGAGACATCTGCATTTACACGTGTAAACACTTGGTTAATTTGATAGCGAATTCTCAGCTTATCGAGACGTTTCTCAAAAGCTTGGATATTACGAACCCAATAATCAGAGATCTGTTGACCCGGATACACGACTGAAATCGTAATAGGCCTGTCTTGAACTCGTCTCAATGGCACAGGATGATTTTGCACAGCTTCGACCATTTTATCGGTCAGTGCTTTTTGTTCTGGAAAGTTGGAAAGATAATCTTGGTATTCCCAGTACCCATTGAGGACATGAGTACCATGGGAGAGAGCGGACGCAGAAAATACGGCAAGTCCAAACAACATCAATAAACGTTTCATATTTTTCTCGTTCTATATGAGCTACTTTGGCTCATTTTTTAACCTAGCATGACACCATCTCTTTGTATGGCTAAAAGATATTATGTAGGACAACGGTGATAAATGATAGCGCCTCATAATAATTAGAACGGCATTCTAAATGAGCGATATGTTAATTTGGAATGGAGATTAGTAATAACAAGCTAGATGATGAAATAAGGCTCTCAAGACGAAAGTTAATTAATACATATAATCAACAACTTAGAATAATTCAGCGTAAGGTTTACATTATTAAGATTTAATCAATAACAAACATTTTGGCTATGAATTATGAGACTTCGATATATTGAATTCTGCCTTGTTGCCACTCAATAATCAGTTTAAGTGATACCAGTTTTTCTTTGCGAGATTTTGGTAGTTGTTTGATCGCGTATTCGGTTTTCAACGCCTCACTTTTTGACCCAACACCAAAACTCCAAACTAGCTTAAGCGGGCCTTTACCTTTTAAAGCTTTGGCGCCTTTACCGGTTTGATGTTGTTCAAATCGACGTTCTAAATTATTCGTCACGCCACAATAAAGGGCATTGTGACGATTGCGGATTAAGTACACGACCCAATCCGCATTTTTATCAGACTCAGACATCTAAAGCAGTGATTCAACCAGAGCCTTAAGCTCTGCCACTTCTTCACGTAGGCTTGCTACTTCTGATTCAAGCTCTTCAAACTTTTCGCTTGTCGCAGAGGGTGCAGCCGCACTTACCGATGCCGTCGCAAACGCTTCAACATCCACTTCACCACTCAATAAGTGCTGGTAGCGTGATTCGCGCTTACCCGCTTCACGTGGTAACTTCACGACTAAAGCGCCCGCTTCTCTTACGGCTAATTTATCGAGTGTCGCTTCAACCTCTTTCACATCACTAAAATTAGCAAGACGACCAGTACGAGTGCGCAGTTCGCCAGGCGTTTGCGCCCCACGAAGCAGCATACAGCAGATGATTGCGCGCTCTTGCTCTGTAAATTGCAAATCCCCAAATTCAGTATTACAGAAACGATGCTGATACTTATTAACACGGCTATTGAAGCTGCTCTCATCACTCACCATGCGGCGAGCTATCAAACCATCAACCGCATCTAAAACGTCCGACTCAGACAGAGAGAGAACTGGTTCTCGGTTACTCTTTTGGTTACATGCAGTCGTTAAGCTGTTTAACGTTAACGGGTAATGATCCGGGGTAGTGACTTCTTTCTCGATCAAGCAACCGATAATTCTCGCTTCAATTGGGGAAAGTACTGTGTTCATCGTTTTTCCTTTTTATTATTTTGATAATTCCATCTCAACATTTAACAATGCAGCCAGTAATGGCTAATGCTCAGACAAAATCGGTACTCGTTTCTTTCTGCCTTGTTCATCAATCATTATGATCTTAGAACGATTTAGCTCTATTTCCACGACTTCCAAATAAGTACGTTCTTGTACATACGCATCACGAAGCTTGTTTTGCTCTGCCGAAGGTTCAGTAACATCGCCGCCTAAATCTTCTGTTTCCAGTTGTTGTTGATTCATTTCACATTTCGTATCAATGCAGTGTCTATACTGGATACTAACTTGAACAGTTAGATAAAAACAATCGCACTTTAGCGAGAGTGCCGAATAATTATACAACCTTACTTTTGCTTTGATCTAAAGACTGTTACAACACTAACTGATGTGCTTTAATCAGAACCAGACAACGTATTTGACGATTAGGAAAAGGAATCTATGAGCAGCGTATTTGAAATTGTTAACCAAGCACGACGTAAGAACAAACTTAAGCGTGAACTTTTAGACAACGAAAAGAAAGTTCGCGACAACCGCAAGCGTGTCGACCTTCTTGATAACCTACTTGATTACATCAAGCCAGAGATGACTCACGACGAGATCCTAGGCATTATCAAAAACATGAAAGCTGACTACGAAGACCGCGTTGATGATCACATCATCAAGAGTGCAGAGATCTCTAAAGCTCGTCGCGACATCAGCCGCCGCATTCGTGAACTAACAGAAGAAGACAAGCAAACTCAAGGTAAGAAGTAATCTAACCTAGCGAATTTACTTGCAACAATGTTAGTAACCCACTCTTAGTAGTGGGTTTTTTTATGCCCAAATTCTAACGTCTATACTTAAGCGAACGTAAAACTGAGCAACTGTAAAACTAACTAGGTGAACGTAAGCAACGGAGTGACCTATGTACGCAAGTATTCTGATTACCTTAGCGTTATCAACGACACAACCTTACCCTGAAAAGTTTGAGAAACTTTATACCGAAGAAACCGAAATCACTTATGACGATCTCGTGGTCGATGTTCATGGCTACAAAGTTCCGACCCGATCAGCATTTCGAGGTTGGATGCTCCTTAACCACGCCCAAGATCAAGTCAAAGCGATCGGTCAACAACTCAAAGACAACGGTATCACTCAGAGCATGCCTCTGCATTTAGTCTTGTTGCAAGGCACGGATTGGGCAATGAGCAATACGACCCTGTTTACCCTTCCCAATAAGAAACATGTGCCAAACATGATCAATACCCTTAAGTACATACAACAATATATTGAGCCTGAAATTGGCGTTGTTATCCCTGTGTCCGGAGAGCGAACCAATATTTACAATCAACAAGCTGGCGGCGCACTGCGAAGTAAACACTTGGAATTCTGCGCCTTAGACTTAGTTCCTGCGAATGATATTACTCGCGAAGATCTACACGTGAAACTTAAAAAGATTCATGCTGAATTTGGGCAAAAAAATAACGTTGGGCTGGGTTTGTATTCTGGTGTTCGATTCCACATCGATACTTGCGGATTTAGACAGTGGTAACCACTCAATGGAGTCATAAAGACTTGATAATTATTTGAGTCATTATGACACAAACAATTAGCAGAACACTTTAACCAATTGATTTAATGATTAAAATAAAACTGGAACGCTAATTGCTATTGATAACGAGTATCATAATTATTAATAGCAATTAGGAATTCAATATGAAGACGATGACTCAACGCTTTCAAACGCTACTTTCTGTTTCAAACTTCAGTCTAGCAACCACCGCCTTGCTTATGCTACTCAGTATTATTGTTGCTTATCCGATGGCCGATCACTTCTCACTGCCAATTCAAATTGTCGCACACATCAGCACGATCTTAGTGGCTGCATTACTAAAGATTAGTTATGTCGGTCGCTGCCTTGCGCAATACAACCTTGGATTAGAAGTTCGCTAAATCGTACAGTGCTAGCCTTGATAATGAGCTAGTTAGACAATATCAAGGCTACTGAAAAGGTCATACAGTTGGTGGGATTTATAAGGTTTCGGCAAGTAGGCATTCATGCCCGCTTCAAAGCAATCTTTGATGTCTTCTTCCAGCACACTAGCGGTTAAAGCAATGATGGGTAATGGCGCAGCTTGCTGATCAATCTCCCATTGTCGAATCGCACGGGTCGCCGTTATACCATCCATAACCGGCATCATGCAGTCCATTAAGATGGCATCAAACTGAGCGCCTTGAGTGATGACATCCACCGCTTCTTGGCCATTACTGGCAATCAAATATTCATAGCCCGCTTGCTCAAGGAAGAAGCTCGCTATCTTCTGATTCATTAGGTTGTCTTCAACAATCAGAATACGTCGGTTCAGAGAACGAACCTCTTCATCTTTTACTTCCACCGTCGGCGCTTGTTCTTCACCGATATCGAGCGATTGTAAGCTGTTTAAGAATCGTCGACCCAAGAATGGCAATGTATGAGTTGAGTGAACCGTTTCTGTGATTAGATTGGTTTTAAAGAGATGATGCTGACACACGATAACGCGAGCCAAAGGGTATAACGCCTTCAGCGTCGCAAGATCTTTATCCATGGAGTGATGCAACGTATGACAATAAAGTATGAAGTCACTTTCTTTCAGGTTTTCATCAAGATCCGAAATGGATGACACAACATTAGGTCGAACATTTAAGCGTTCACACTCTTTGACCAGTTGATCGAGGTAATTGAAAGAATTCGAGATAATAGTCGCACGGTTTAGGTTGTCGAAGGTTTGAAGATGAGTTTCGACAGTGTCGACATACAAACAAAAAGTGAACGTTGAGCCCTCTCCTTTCACTGAACGTGCGGTTATGTAACCACCCATTAAATCAACAAGCTGTCGACAAATCGCAAGCCCTAACCCTGTCCCACCGAATTGGCGAGTAATACTGCCATCTTCTTGAGTGAAAGGTTCAAATATGGACTCTAACTTCTCAGGCTCAATCCCAATCCCGGTATCAGACACACTGCATTCAAGCTTGCCTCTACCCAAAGACATAGGTGTGTATGCGATATCCGTCGTAATCGTGCCCTTTGACGTAAATTTGATGGCGTTAGACAGCAAATTGGTCAGCACCTGCCTTACACGGTACTCATCGAAAAACAGCTGCGGTGGAGTTTGGGAATCGATATTGATGTCGAGTTCGATATCCTTACTTATCGCTTTGGATAAAATCACACTTACTGAGTCGTAAACCGCCTCTCTCAGATCAGCATTGTGTGGCGATAGCATTAAGTTGCCCGACTCGATTTTGGACAGGTCAAGAATGTCATTAAGCAGAACCAGTAATGAGTGAGAAGACGATTCGATATCTCCTAACACTTCTTGTTGATTCGCGCTCAGTTGGCTTTGAGATAAAATTTCAGCCATCCCAATAATCCCGTTGAGTGGTGTACGTATCTCATGGGACATATTGGCTAAAAATGCGCTCTTCGCCTTATTAGCCGAAATTGCATCTTCTTTTGCTTCTACTAACTCTTTGTTATGTTGATAGTTACGCTCCATCACTCGATTCAAAGTTTCAGTGAACTCGGCAAGTTCATCGTTACCTTGAATATGAATGACCTTGGGCTTGCCGTAGCTATCCGCGCATTCAGACACCCCTTTCAAAATAATCGATAGGTTTCTATTTAAGCGAAGAGATGTCGCTACACCAAGCCACAACAACACACCTGAAACGACAAGAATAAGCAATGTCATAACCAAGGTTTGCCTTTTTTGCAGCGCTATATTTTTGGTCAGATCAAACTGTAATTGCTTCGTGTAAGCACCCACAGCCTTTGAAATCGCTAACTTCTTTCGTTCTAAACCTTCCACATGTTCATATATTTCAGGCGACGAGAAGTCACCTTTGAGGATTCGAGCTGTAAAACGGTTTTGAAATTCATCTTTAGAAAACGCACTTAATAGCTTTCTAATTTCAGGCGAACGGCTTCCTGATCGGAAAAACGTATCTAATAACTGCTGCTGCCTTTCTAAAGCACCAACATAACTCAATAAATATTGATCTATCAGCTCTGGAGAACGATACAAGCGGTAGCTCAACCACGCTTCTCGCTGAGTCCAGAACACGTAGTGAGTAAGATTGATAAACATCGCGTCAGCTTGACTGATCTTTTCGTCCACGATGATAATGCGATATTCAGATAGCTCCATTAACACGCCTTTTAGCAAGTCAAAGGCATGCTCTGTCAGTTGCGTGTTGTTGTCCGTAATTTGTGATGCGTCGTTGTTCATACTGGAGGTTACGCGAGCGAGTTTCGCTAACACACTCTTAAGCTCAACCAACTGCGGTTCAACAGTCCAATTGCTATCGAACTGTCGAAGCTGTTTATCGTACTGAGCCAGTCTAGCTAAATCAGCTTGCAGCTTTAAAAGCAGCAGCTCTTTCTCTGGAGAGTCATTAGACAGAACCAACCATCGATAAGCATCGCTTGAAACGGTATTAAAAGATTGAAGCGCTTCAACCTTAATACGAGTTGTTTCAAGGTGATTCATCTTCTTATCGTTCTTGAGCACTTCATTGACTGTAAAACCAAACATGATGAATACAGAAACCGTGGAAAGAAATATAAGACGCCATCTAATTGACATGTTTATCATTTTTATAACGACTCCCTTCCCGAAAGTAATTTTACCTAGCCCAAGTTAAGAATAGGACATTAACAGGACTTATTGATCAAATTGGATATGAACAAACGATACTCTGAGCCCAGAACGGTAAATTATGATCAACTTACCTCCATGTTTAGGCTTTAAAGGGGGGGCTTTAACTAAACAGATAGACTCAAAACAAATATGCTTTAAGCAGTTGTGCTGTAAACACGCGAGGTCTAAACACAAAATGTTTAAACAGGAGGAGTATAGATGAGAGAGCTGTTTACAAACGAGGTATGAACAAGTGAAGTTTAACGAAGCAAGCTTTATCCAGTTATTATCACTCGCATAATAAGCAAACGGCCACGCTTCTCGGCTCCACAAGGTTGGGAGTAATGACTCAATAAACCAACAAACACCGAAGTTAAGTGAAATTTGTGAGATCCAATCGTTTGCGTCATGCACTTTTCGCACTCGAATTCGGCGAATTCAAAGGTCGAAGAAGAAAACGCATTGATCACCTTATTTGTCGTTTACTGTTTACGTGTAACTTGAGCTCACGATCACACCTTTAATGAACACTATGACTTTTATTACATATAATATTTTGATTTGAGTATTTTTTGGCGAAAATTAAGTGCTACAGATTGTTAAAGTCAATAGTCTTTATCGACGTTCAAATCTTGATTTATGGCTAATATCAAGCCAATTTAAAGATATTTTGTCTGTATTTATTTTTCCTAGCAGAATAACCCGTCGTACCTTACAATCCTGCCACATAAAAATTACAAGTTACACACAAGGCATGTCAGCACATTTAAGTGGCAATAAAGACCACAGCCTGATGCCTCAAATCCCCTATGCTGATTGGCTTCCCTACAACCGCCATGAATGCAGAAACTTAACGTGAAAGGTCCCGAGTAAAGATGAGTCCCGAAAAGCACCTCCTAGATTGGCAAACTAGTCAAACCATTGCTGAATCCATCGCTCCAACTTTAGGTCAGTTATACCGTCAAAAAGGCGTAGAAGTTATCCTCTTTGGTAAGACCTTAGTTAACGCGACAACTATCGACATCATCAAAGCTCACCGTATCGCAAAACGTTACACTGGTTCTCCTCTTACAGCAGAACAGACTCAACCTATCATTCAACACCTTCTCTCTATGGACTTGTCTCCATGTCGTATTGATGTTGGTCGCCTTGCGCATTCATTTTGGCAAGATCGCGAAGACACACACGGGTTGGATGATTTCCTACAAACTGCACTCATTGAATCGCTTGAAGGCGATGCGATGACAGAACCTCGTGACGTTGTATTGTACGGTTTTGGTCGTATTGGCCGACTGCTCACTCGTCTGTTGATCGAGAAAAGTGGCCCGGGTTACCCACTGCGTTTACGTGCAATCGTTGTACGTGGCGGCAAAGATGGCGACCTAGAAAAACGTGCAAGCCTGCTTCGTCGTGACTCTGTACACGGCCAATTCAACGGCAGCATTGTTGTAGACCAAGAACGCAAAGCGATCATCGTTAACGGCAACTTCATCCAAGTTATCTACGCAAACAAACCAGACGAAGTGGATTACACGACTTACGGTATTGAAAACGCACTTGTGGTTGATAACACAGGCGTATGGCGTGACGCGGAAGGCCTGAGCCAACACGTTGCTTGTAACGGTGCGAAGAAAGTGCTACTGACTGCGCCAGGTAAAGGCGATATTAAGAACGTGGTATTTGGTGTAAATGAAAATGTTATTCAGCCAGAAGACACCATCATCTCTGCAGCAAGCTGTACTACTAACGCAATCACGCCAGTATTGAAAGCGGTTCACGACAAGTTTGGCGTGCTTTCTGGTCACATCGAAACGGTGCACTCATTTACCAATGATCAAAACCTAATCGATAACTTCCACTCGGGTGATCGTCGTGGCCGTGCTGCGTCACTGAACATGGTTTTGACATCGACTGGCGCTGCTAAAGCAGTATCAAAAGCGATGCCAGAGATGGAAGGTAAGCTAACAGGCAATGCGATTCGCGTACCTACGCCAAACGTTTCAATGGCAGTTGCGAACCTAAACCTTGAGAAAGGCACAAACAAAGAAGAGTTGAACGAGTACCTGCGTGAAATGGCGCTATCTTCGACTTTATCTGCACAGATTGATTACACCGACTCGACTGAGATTGTATCTACGGACTTGGTTGGCTCTCGTCACCCAGGCGTGGTTGACGGTGTGGCGACTATCGCACAAGACAACCGTGCCGTGCTGTACATTTGGTACGATAACGAGTTTGGCTACAGCTGCCAAGTTGTTCACTGTATGGAACAGATGATGGGTGTACGCTACAAGACATACCCAGAAGTTTAATAAACTTCGCTCTTGTAGATACGTCCATCGCGACAAGCTCCACAACATAATAACTATATCTGTGAAGTCTGTATGGGCTTCGCAACCCCTTTTGTTTTGCTCCCCCGTATAAACAAGAGGGTTGCCACTTAGATCTGCTCTCTCTAACTGATCTAGGTGGCCTTTTTACATCTAGCGCTCTAACTTTTATCGCTATGACAAGACCTTGTCTTCATCACTCTTGCACAGCTTCGCGTCTGTTATAACTCCACCTCAACATCTGACTGAATCGAACTTGAACATGCGAGCACGTAGCCCTGTTCAATCTGTTCTGGCGTCAATGTTTCTTGGCTGCTTGATTCCACAGATCCTTTGGTCACTTTGCACTTACACGAACCACAAATCCCACTACGACAAGCGATAATAATTGGAACCCCTGCTTTTTCTAGTGAATCAGCTAACGGGGTGCCCACATCAGCTTCCACTTCTTTACCAAATGCAGGAACAAACACCTTAACAGCACCATTTGAATCCGCAGATGCTTCTGGTTGTGGTTCTTCTGAGGCGCTATTGGCTAATGAATTATTGCTTTGAGCAGCGGGCGTGAAACTCTCTTGATAAAAGTTATCCATATTGAACTCTAGTTCTTTCAGGTAACTTTCTATGTCTTGCATAAACCCAACTGGGCCACAAAGATAAACGGTTCTGTCTAAGATATCAGGGCTCAGTTTCACCAACCAATTCTTATCCAATCGGCCTTGAGGCGCGGTTGTTCCTTCATTATCTTTCAGCAACAATTTTAGGTTGAAATTAGCGTGTGTTTCGTCGAGCTGATGAAGTTCTTGAAAGTAGATTGTCTCGAGCTTATTACGTGCCATATGAACGAAATCTATTTCCATCTCGCTATCTTGAGATAACCAATATTTCACCATCGCCATGACCGGCGTGATCCCACAGCCCGCACTGACTAATGTCACTTTTTTGCTAGTAGTAGGCATGCAATCAATGCAGTTAAAGCCACCAGCCGGTTTTAAAACAACAACCTCATCACCTTCATCAAGCTCATCGACAATGAAGTTAGAAACCAAACCACCTTCTACACGCTTTACTGTCAGCTTTATGCGGTTGTCTTCAGGGCAAGAGGCTACAGAGTATGCGCGATAATCGGTTTTTGTCGGCATATCCAAACCCAGCGTAATGAACTGGCCGGGCTTAAAGTTGAAATGTAGGTCTTGTGGAATACTGCCAAGCTCAAAGCTGACCGTATCTGGCGTCTCGTGCCATTTCTTTAAACACACTAAATTGATTGAATCGCTATCCGACCATGCATACATAGTTCACACACCTTGCTGATGACTAAAGATTAAAATCTAAAAAGCCCCGACGTTACCAACTCTAAAAGAACAGCAACAAAGGGGCTTAGGAGTGGGCTTAAATTAAGCCGCTAAGATTGTTTTAAGATCTTGTTCTGGCGTTGAGATAGAACGCATATCGAACTCGTCTTGCATAATCTTAAGTAGGTTCTCAGTTAGGAACGCAGGTGATGTTGGGCCTGTGTAAATACCTTTCACACCTAGAGCGAACAGAGTAAGCAGGATAACGATCGCTTTTTGCTCGAACCAAGATAGAACCAGCGTTAACGGAAGTTCGTTGATGCCACAATCAAACTCTTGAGACAGTGCGATAGCAAGCTGAATAGCAGAGTAAGCATCGTTGCATTGGCCAACATCTAACAGACGTGGGATACCGTTAATGTCACCAAATTGGTTCTTATTGAAACGGAATTTACCACATGCAAGAGTCAGGATTACTGAATCTTCTGGCGCTTGAGCTGTGAAGTCTGTGTAGTAGCTACGCTCAGATTTGTCACCGTCACAACCACCGACTAGGAAGAAGTGTTTGATGTTGCCTTCTTTCACTTGCTCAACAACCGCAGGTGCCGCTTCCATCAGTGCGTTACGACCGAAGCCAACAGTGATCATCTGCTCGATCTCGTCGTGTTTGAAGCCTTCTTGCGCCAGTGCACAATCAATTACTGCGCTGAAATCATCGCCTTCAAGGTGATCAACACCTGGCCAACCTACGATGCTACGTGTAAATAGACGGTCTGCGTAAGAACCTACATCAGGGTTAAGCAGGCAGTTAGATGTCATTACAATTGCGCCAGGGAAGTTAGCGAATTCTTTTTGCTGGTTCTGCCAAGCGCTACCGTAGTTACCCGCAAGGTGTGGGTACTTGTTCAGTTCAGGGTAACCGTGTGCAGGTAGCATCTCACCGTTGGTATAAACATTAATGCCCTTGCCTTCCGTTTGTTGAAGGATCTTTTCTAGATCATGCAGGTCGTGACCAGAAACAAGGATACAGTGACCTTTCTTCGTCTTCACATTCACGGTTGTTGGTTGAGGGTGACCAAATGTATCTGTCTCGCCTTTATCCAGCATTTCCATGACTTTGTAGTTCATTAAGCCAATCTGCATAGACGTATCTAGTAGTTGTTTTAGGTCTGATGGATCCGTACCTAGGAAAGCCATGATTTCATGGTATTCAGCAAAGATGGCATTGTCAGTTTGACCAAGAACACGTGCGTGCTCCATGTAAGCTGCAGCGCCTTTTAGACCGTATAGGCAAAGAAGACGAAGGCCAATCACATCTTCATGTTGAGAATCGTAACCACGGTTAACCGCGGCTTGTGGTGCAAGTGCCAATAGCTCTGAAGAATCGGTTGGAAGATCGAATTGCGCAGCAGCCGAAAGTGCTGGGATTTCAAAGCCAATCAAAGTCGCTGCTGCGCGAACTTGTTGCTCTAAACGCTGTTTGAATTCGTGAGATTGCTGTGCAAATTCGATGATACGAGCAGGGTCGAAGTTAACGTTGGTCAGTGTTGCGAAAAACGCTTTTGGCGCCCACTCGTCGATTTCAGTATCAATAACATCACACGCACGGCCTAAATTGGCCCAAAAAGAAACACCTTGAAGAGAATGCACCAACACGTCTTGAAGGTCGGATACTTCCGAAGTTTTACCACACATACCTTGTGCGAAAGAACAGCCTTTTACGGTTGGGGTTTGAATTGTTTGTTCACATTGAATACAGAACATATAAGGGCTCCAGTAATTTTTATTAACTGTAAGTACTTTGCTTACAGTGACGTATTCCAAACCCTATACAGCATCAAGCGTGCCAACTTTTAACCTATTGATTTTATTAAACTTAGTTTTATTCCATATTTTTGGTGCGTGATTATGACTACATATAAACTCCCTAACAGCACACATCCGTGTCATAGTGACTCTCAGAGATTATTTAACGGCGTTCATGTTTCGTTCAGAATAGAAGCGATAAAGTAACAACATAGAAAAAGAGGAATGAATATGAAAAATATATTAGTTACGATTGTTGCATTGTTTACTGGCCTTTTGGCGTTATTCACAAGCTTGATCCTTGCTATTCCTTTAGCTATTGCAGCTTTAATTACTGGCAAGCGCATTCAGAATCAAATGAAGAAACAAGGTTTCGCAGCTCATATGAACACGCGTCAGTCATCAACCAATGATGCCGGTGTTATTGAAGGTGAATACGAAGACCTTTCAAGCAAAAAGTAACCTAAACTTTAGTTTCAGATATAGTGAAAGCACAACAGAGACAAGATTACATAATGCAAAGAAAGCCCCTCCTAGCACTGCTGTCCTTAACGACTTTAAGTCTCGTTGGTTGTTCCAACGAGACAACTATACCCGCTTACGAAACGTCTCCAGACTTGCCTGGCTATCAGCAAGACAGCTTTGACGCCTACGTCAATGAGACCCAAGATTGGCTGCTGAAAAACCGCGTGTTCATGACAAAAGACAAGCAGCTTGAGATTCAACTGAACTCCCCGACTGAATACAAACCTACCAAACCTAACGGCAAGGCAGTGTTATTGGTCCATGGATTAGGCGATTCACCCTATTCGTTTAAAGACATCGCTACCCATTTGGCTGAGCAAGGTTACTTAGTGAGAACCGTATTGCTTCCGGGTCACGGCAGCCGTGTTGGCGACTTAATGCAGCCAAACTTAGAAGATTGGCAGGGCGTGGTGGCTCACCACACTAAGTTGCTAGAGCAAGAATATGATTCTGTGTGGCTTGGCGGTTATTCAACAGGCGCGAATCTCGTGACTTCACAGGCGATGAACGACCCTAAGATCTCTGGGTTACTGCTGTTCTCTCCTGCGTTCCAACCGAGTTCGTCTGCGGTTCAATATGCAGGGCTAGCAAGTTACTTCGTTACGTGGGCCGATCAAGATCCTGAAGACAATGTGCTTCGCTACAACTCACTACCAATGAATGGCGCCTCGGTTTACTACGAGACATCGGAAGTGGTTCGCGAAGACTTACAAGATAAACACTTCGATAAGCCGGTGTTTATTATGATGAGTGAAGGCGACAGTGTCATTGACACCAGCTTCGTGCAACAAGCGTTTACTGAGTCTATGCCAAACCCAAACAATGTGTTGGTTTGGCAAGGAGAGACCACACTCGACGATCCTCGCGCGGTTCAATACAGCATGAAGATTCCAGAGCAACGTATCTCGAACGGCTCTCACATGGGGTTATTGTTCTCGCCAAGCAACCCGTACTACGGGATCAATGGTAGCGAGAAGATCTGTTCTAATGGTCAGGCTGAAGGCTTTGAAGCCGAGTGTAACGCGACAAGTGAAGTTTGGTACTCAGCATGGGGATATCGTGAAGAAGGGAAGAACCATGCGCGTTTGACCTATAACCCCTACTTCTCAGACTCGATGGCGAAGTTAGATGCCGTGCTGAACTCTGAAGGCTAATAAGCTCAAGCCTTTCGAAACCAATCCATAGAACTCAAAAAGGCTCACTAGATAACGTCTAGTGAGCCTTTTTTATGTATATAGGATCTTGTCTTAGTATGAGCGACTGCTATATCGTCCACACCACACGAACAGCAAGCAAGATCAACACCACGCCAGATAGTCGATCAATCAACTGAGCTTTCGAGCGAATACGTTCAACAATCAACGGGCTAGACAGTACCAAGGTGATAAAGGTGTACCAAAGGCCGTCGACAATCAGTGGCGTTGAGACAATGATAACCTGATTGGTCAGCTCATTACCCAATGCGACAAATTGGCTGAACAGAGCGATGAAGAACAATGCGATCTTTGGGCTCAAGATAGAGATCAAGAAAGCCTCACGAGCAGACTGCATGTAACTCATCTTTTCACCCGCTTCTAATTTCGCAGCAACACCACCTTTCGAACGCAACGCATTTACGCCGAGATAAAGCAGATAAGCAGCACCCGCTAAGCTAATACCTTTAAACAACATTGGGGATTGCTCAAGCACAACAGCTAAACCAACAATGGTTGCGAACGCATAAATACCGATGCCAGCAGCGTGTGACCAAGCTGCGATAAGCCCGTTCATACGGCCACCAGCCAAACTGTGTTTAGCGATCATCGCCAAACTTGGGCCCGGAGACATTGCCCCCAACAAGCAAATCGCTAATAAAGAAAACCAAATTGTTACTGTCATCATTCCATTCCTAATAAATAAAGCGTTCCAGCTGAACGCTCTACGCTTAATACTCAATACTTGGCACTTACCATAATCCGCAGGAGGTATTATTTGAAATCAAAGATTATCATCATACTTATGATTTCAAGTCATACTGATATTGTAACTCGACTTTTGCATGGCTTGGAATGCTTTTTCTCGCGCCCATTTGTGGGCAGAGTCGTTGTCATATTTAGGGTGCCACATTAACCAATAGGTATGCATTTCCGTATCAAATGGCAACGAAAAGTAGGTAGTATCGAGGTGTCGACCTAGGTTGTAAGCGATATGTTCTGGCACGATCATCAAGTAGTCGTCTTGCATTAGCACAGTGCCAGCGGATGAAAAGAACGGGACCTGCAAAGCCACTCTTCGCTTCAGCCCTTGCTTCTTCAATGCTATGTCCGCGTAGCTGTCTTTATCTCCGCCACCCGTCACTTTGATGTGAGAATAGTGAACAATATCTTCTGCACTCAAAGCCGATTGGTGGGCTAATGGGTGCGACTTGCGCATCAAACACACCGATTTATCTTCACCAAGCTTAATGCTTGATACATGTTCTGGCTTTGTGGGAAACATACTGGAAGCCAAATGAATACCCGACTCGTTCAGAGCTTCAAGGTAGTTTGGCTGCCACAAGCGGAAAGCCAAATTAATGTTCGGGGCTTCGGCGGACACCTCTGCAACAATAACAGGAAGAATATACTGAGCCACATAGTCACTCGAAGACAATACCAGTTCACCCTGCCAGTCTTTCGGTTCAAAGGGTTTATCGTCTAAAAGGTGGTCGAACTCTCCAAGCAAGTCATCGAGTTTACCTTTGAGCAACAAAGCACGGTTAGTCGGAACCAGTTTGTTACCATCACGAACCAGCAAAGGATCACCACATAGATCTCTAAGCTGAGCCAGTTGACGGCTCACCGCCGACTGCGTGATGTGCAAACGCTGAGCTGTTCGACTGACATGACACTCTTCAAGAAGCACATGCAGAGAGCGCAGTAGGTTTAAGTTGATATTGCCTAACATGAATGCACCGTCGCATTCTGTTTGTTAAAAAACTCCGTCAAGACAGTATGAGTCATGAGGTGTCGAAGCTCTGGATAGCTTTGCAGCCGATCGCGGATTTGATTCAAACGGTCCATGCTTTCAACTTCAACATAAAGCATCATGTCAGTCTCACCGCTAATAGAGTGGCACCATTGCACCTCATCAATACTCTGGATTCGTGTCGCGTAAGACTCACAACTATGGTCGCTGCTCGACATGTCGAACTTCAACAAGATGTAAGCGCACACATTCTTCGTTTGATTGGGCTCTGCCACTTGAGCACAATAACCCGTAATCACTTTGTCGCTTTCCAGTTTCTTGATTCTGGCATTCACCGCCGAACGCGAGAGACTGACATCTCGGGCGATATCGCTCACTGAGCATCGTGCATTGGTTTTGAGAATATCCAAAATTTGGCGATCAAATTTATCCATGCTTCTGATTCTTTCCATTTATTGTTCTATTTATAACGCCTAATTTGACACAACTTTCCTACTTATAACAGCCATTATGACAGCCGACACTTTCACGCTTAATCAAGTTAAAACCGTTAAATTGACGGTGTCTTAAGACGTTTCGCTAGCTGTATTATTGATGTCGACAATGTATGCTCTCATTCATAGCATCACCCATACATCAGAAGACAGGCACAATAAGGCCGATATGATAAGCCAATAGCTAGGAGAGCGAATGACACAACTCAAACAAGAAATCACGCTTATTTCAGGAATCGGACAACTCTCGACTACCTTGCTAGGCACTGGATTATTTATGATCCCTGCGATCGCAGCAGGCATTGCAGGACAGTTGTCACTGCTCGCGTGGTTAATCCTGTTTATCGCTATTTGCCCGATTGCACTAACCTTTGCCGCATTAGGAAAACGCTACCCCAATGCAGGTGGCACGGCCTATTTTGTTCGCAAGGCGTTCAGTGAGCGATTAGAAACCAGCGTGGCTTGGTTGTTTGTGAGTGTTATTCCTGTCGGTATTCCGGCTGCCATTGCATTGGCTGGAGGTTTTGCACAACAACTATTGCCAGCGCCACTCGACACACCACTTGGCGCTCAGTCCTTTACCGTCGCTCTGCTTATTGCTGTCAATTTGATGGGCAGTAAGTCTTCTGGCCGCTTACAAACGGTGATCGCCTTGTCGATTTTTGCCTTGGTTAGCGCCTTTGTTTGGAAAGCCGACATCACTGCAGCGGACATCGCAGTTCCGACCATGACGTCTGATTCGATGTGGTCGATTGGCGCAGCCTTAGCGGTGATGTTTTGGTGCTTTGTCGGGATAGAAGCCTTTGCTCACATGGGAGAAGAATTTAAAAATCCACAGCGTGACTTTCCCATCGCAATCATTGCAGGGTGTTTCGTTGCGGGCATAGTGTACTGGGCTTGCTCGGTGGTTATTATCAAGCTAGGCGCTTATGGTTCACCTGAATTTGATGCTGCATCCATCCCGTGGGTAACAGAACAACTGTTTGGTAATGGCTTCAAAACCGTCATCAGTGTGCTTGGTTTCTTTGCTTGTTTTGCTAGCCTAAACCTTTACACACAAAGCTTGTCTCGTATGATTTGGGCTCAGGCTCGCCAACACACTCCTACGAGTAGAATGGCTCAACTCAATAGCCGTGGCGTACCACTTTACCCAACCTTAGCAATTGGCTTTGTCGCGCTTATCTCTTGTGTGATTGGTGAGTTGTCTAATCTCGATCTCGAATTCTTTCTTAAACTCGCCAACGGTATTTTCGTTCTGGTTTATCTGCTTGCAATGTTAGCGGCTTGCCGATTACTGACTGGCGCATCTAGATACACCGCCATGCTCTCATTGGTCATCTGTACTTTAGTGTTTATCTGTTTAAGCTGGTCGATGCTCTATGCCGTGACTATTTTTGTGACATTGTCACTCCCTTGGCGTAAGTGGCTAGGTAAAGGTAAAACCGTTTCTGTCGACAAGTTATAACTCGATTAATGATGAATCGACAAACTGTAAGCATGCCCTACCAATATTACTGATAAAAAAGCCGAGCGATCTGTGTGATCTTCGGCTTTATCTCAGCCAAACGGATATTTCCAAATCCCAACACCGCCCCATTCCAATCACGAGCATCACTTGATCCATATTCATAAAAGTCAAAAGGACGAATGATGATATTTTCAAGCCCTGCTCTACGGCTCCACTCATGTTCAGATATGCCTTGATACCACTTCACGGTCACATGTAGCCCTGCCGCTTGGCTAATCACTTCAAGATCGCCATGAAACTCACTTTTAATCGCTTCTATCATGGCTTCATGCTTGAGTTTGTATGAACGACGCATCTTTCTAATATGACGCAGTAAATCGCCTTCGCGAACAAAATCCGCCAAAGCTTCTTGTGTATGAGACGCCGTGTCTCCAGTGAGCGCATCTTTAATCTCAAGACACTTCGCCACCAAACTTTCAGGCACCACTAAGTAACCTAGTCGCAGGCCATTGAACATCACCTTGCTCAGGGAACCGACATAGATGATTCGATCATCGAATCCT
Source organism: Vibrio sp. QJM3NY_27 (assembly GCF_057785955.1). Classification (NCBI taxonomy): domain Bacteria; kingdom Pseudomonadati; phylum Pseudomonadota; class Gammaproteobacteria; order Vibrionales; family Vibrionaceae; genus Vibrio; species Vibrio sp. QJM3NY_27. The sequence goes on from NZ_CM173512.1 coordinate 211,324, forward strand.
AATTTTCCCGCTAAGCCTTGCATGCAGGTATAAGGGCGATGAGCAAACTGGAACTCACTGTCGTAGTCATCTTCAATGATCCATGACTGATGTTTATTAGCCCAATCGATCAACTTGAGGCGTTGTTCAGTATTGAGGGTCGTGCCCATTGGGTATTGGTTACTCGGCGTAACATAGAGAGCCTTAGCATTACTGGACAACACTTTTTCAATATCTAACCCAACCTTTTCACGCACACTCACACCATCTAGCTCTAGCCTCAACAGATCAATAATTTTATGCACTTGTCGATAGCCCGGCTCTTCCACAAGGATTTTGTCGCCCATCGCTAACGTCGCCATTAATCCGATTGAGATGGCTTGCTGCGCACCAGCGGTGATGATGATTCTATCGGCACTACAATTAACCGAGCGACTACTCGCGAGATACCCGCTCAATGCATCCCTCAAGGCCAAGCTTCCCTGAACCTCTTGATTACCCGCAATGTTCTGACGCGTAGAGTGACGTTGCAGCAGCCTCTGCCATTTCGCAAAAGGAAATGCATCTAAGTCAGGAACTCCAGGGGCAAAGCTGCGGTTAATGTCGTTAGGTGTCGCTATGTTTGCCATCGGTTGACTTATTACGCGCTTAACCGGTGCATCCTGAACACTGTTTGGCTGAGACAAACTTAGGAAGTGCTCTGGCTGTTCAACCGAGACATAAAACCCTGAACCTTGCTTGCTCTCGATATAACCTTCGGTGACCAGTTGTTCGTACGCGTAGATCACCGTATTTCGACTCACCGATAACTCGACGGCTAGCTTACGTGTTGAAGGTAACTTACTGCCCTTACTCCATAAATCGTGCACGATCTTCTCTCTGATCGCGTGAAACAAGGCGGTTTGGCGCGTGTCATGTTGCTCGTCTAACTGTAGGTCACCGACATCAATAGGCTGCATAACTGGATCCAAATAGTGTTTAAAAGTGGCTCTATTTAATAGACCAGTTAATCGCTACATTAATCAAAAGGCAATGATTAAGGAGCGATTATGTTATCTAACACGAAAAGAACCACGATTAAAAAAGGGGCTCACAAAGCCGTATTTGAACAAGAGAAGCTGCACCAAATTATTGATGAGAGCTTAATCGCACACATTGCATTGCAGGGCGAACAAGGGCCAATGGTTATCCCGATGCTTGCGTGGCGAGTCGATGACATGGTTTACATTCATGGCGCCAAAAACAGTCGCTTATTGAAAGGTCTGAAAAAGGGAGATCCAACCTGCTTAACGTTCACTCTGTTCGATGGTTGGGTGTTGGCTCGCTCTGCATTTCATCACAGTGCGCATTATCGTTCTGCTGTGGTATTGGGGTCATTCTCAGTCATCGATGACAACCAAGAAAAGGATCGCTTATTGAACATCTTCATTGAGCAAATCGCGCCGGGAAGAACCGACGAAGTCAGGCTCAGTAATGAGAAAGAGCTCACCGCAACCGAGCTATTAGCAATACCGTTAACGGAAGCATCCGTCAAAATTGGAAAGCACGGCGTGAATGATGATAAGACTGACATGGATATTCCTGCCTGGGCGGGTGTGTTGCCTTATCGCACCGTTGTAGGACCATTAGAAACCGTTCCAGAGCAAGAAGGCATCATTGAAACGCCAGATTACCAACAAGCTTATGGTGAACGTTGGTATCAAAATTAACACACTTAGGTAGTCAAAAGGATGGAGTTATATACAATCTGAATTACAAAAAATCAACATGACTCATGATGTAATCAGACGATGAAAACGAATAAGGATATCCTACCATTTCAAGGCTTGCTCAATGGCATTGGGCAAGTCTATTTCACACCGTCTGCCTTGACGTCGCTTTTGCTGTTGCTTGCCATTTCGATTGAATCACTTTCACTGGCTTTCCTTACCCTGCTTGGCGCAAGTTGCAGTTATGTATTGGCTCGTTATTCCATCAAACAAAGCAAAGACCTTGATAATGGGATGTTCGCGTTAAATGGGGCTTTAATTGGTTTATTTATTGGTAACTTTTTTGGTGTCACACCATTATTGGTTCTAGTGACTGTGTTAGGCGCATTACTCACAGTCCCCATTGCCAACATTGTATTCAGCTTTAAGAAGTATCGCGGTTACACCAGTGCCTTTATCCTCACCTCTTGGCTGATTTATATTATCCAATCAAGCTTAGGCCTTTCGGCATTTTCTCCATCCAACTCGGCATTGATACCCATAATCAGTTTTGAGGCAAACTCGTGGTTCAACCTACCGACAGTGGTGATCCCGCTCTTAAAAGGGATCAGCCAAGTCAGCTTTATAGACAATGCGTTGTCAGGGCTCGTTATCTTAATCGCCATCGCGCTTAACAACCTAAAGCATGCCACTTGGGTTGTGCTAGCAGTAATAATAAGCATCATTTTTAGTAAGATGATTGGTGCTTCTAACGAACTGGTAGCCCAAGGTCTTTATGGGTACAACGCCATTCTTGCCACTCTAGCGCTTGTGCTCTATCCGCGAATCCCTTGGCCGCTAATACTATTAGGCATTCTTTTGAGCTGCCTTGTTACACTTGGCTTTCATGAACTGTCACTACAGCCACTCACCGCCCCTTTTATTTTGAGCACTTGGGTCGTGGTTTACTTATCTGGCCTAACGCAAGAAACGAAGGCAAGTTAGGCAACATAGTTACAGTCCGGTTTTTAAGCGCTCCACATATTGCTTGGGTGTCAAACCTCGATGTTTCTTAAACATCCGATTAAAGCTCGCGACGTTGGTATAACCTAACCTCGTCGCCACTTCTTCCACTGGCACTGAATACAACAATAGCTCCACCGCCACGTTGCTTAACGCATATCCCATGATGGTAGAAAAGTTAACACCCAATTTGTGTAATCGTCGCTGGAACTGCTGTTCAGATAAGCCGAGTAGACTGGAAACTTTATGCAGCGTTGGCAGGCCGAAATGGCGACTATAATTGATCATCTCATAAGTCACTTTATGCTCATCCGCGGCATCGGGCATGTTGAGGTAATTGTCTAAATCATGAAAGTTCATCGCCAAACTCATCTTGCCGACAGAAGGTGATTGGTTGATCGACAACCTCAAGTGGCTCGGTATCCAAATCTCAGTCCGCGGTTGGCCCCACTGAATATTGCACCCAAAGTACTCCTGATAAAGTTGAGTGTTTTCGCGATAACCAGCGATAGATACGGCTGCAGGGGTAAAATCGTCTCCCAAGTATCGTCTCAATATCTTCATCATAAAAATTGCCACTCTTATTGAGTCGTGTACTTTGCCCGTTTCCGTGTAAGCGGGATTGTCGTAGCACCATTTAATCATGGTCCCTACCTGTGCACCATATAAGAAAGCACCCGACTGCAAACAATGAAGTCCGATGTTGACTCTACGGATCGTCGAAGCAAGATCATGCCCAGAAAAAAACCAATTAGTTAACGGGCCTAACCTTTCAATATCAACTCGATCAGCCAATTTCAAAATGATATCCGGATCATTGGTTTGTAATTCCAACAAGCCAAACCATTTGTCGACTTCACTAACTGGAATAAGGTTCATTGAATTATTAAATACAGACTTCGGAATACCCAAACTGTCCGCATTAACCATAGGATTCGTCACGGCGTGCCGATAGATTCCCAAAATCCCTAACGCTCTTAAGAAGTTACAATTACTCACTAATGGCAGTCCTTTATAAATCCAATGACAGATCAAATCATATAAATAGCATTATCGAAGTAATTAGTAAATTTACAACTTGTAAATCCTACACCCATCACACTCGGTACATCATTTAACTTAGGGTTTATCAATGAGTTTAGTAAGTGTCCCATTTGTCGGAACTGGCGCCGATACCGCTCTACACGTAGTAGCAGGCGTTGTATTGATCGCAACTATCGCTGCTGCATGTTACGGATTCTGGCGTGTGCATGAATTACCAATCAATAAAGCTCACAGCAAAGAGCACCAACAACTCGGCTTAATCACCGCATTAACTTGGATTGGTTTTATCTGGCACTGGGTATGGGTACTCGCCGTCATCTTGGCCTTTGTTGATATGGAAAAAGCGATCATCAATCTGAGAGACACCTGGAAAGCGCCGACAAAGTCTGACGTTCAACCAGAACACAGTGATAAAAATGAGGAGAACCCAGCATGTTAGAAGGCTTAGCTATTTGGGCACTGTTCATTTACTTACTGAGATTGGTAGGTATGCCTTGGAACAAAGGCACCAAAGCATTTGCTTACTTAGGTGGTACATCTTGGTTAATGTTCGTATGGGTTGGGTTAATCAACTTCACGCCGATGGATATCTCGGGCGGTTCAGTTGTTCAATCTCCGCATATTCAATTACGTCCGGACTCAACAGCGGTCACAGGAAAAACCACCAAGGTTCACATCAGCCCAAACCAAGATGTGGTTGAAGGGCAACTTCTTTACGAAATTGATGACACCAAATATGTGATTGCGAGAGACAAAGCAAGCGTTCAACTGGAGTCAACAAAAGTCGCTTTAGACACAGCTCGCCAAGAAGTCAGCATTGCTAAAATTAGCTACCAGTCGGCGCTAGAAGACATCAAAACATCTATTGCACAGATAGAGTCAGCAAAGACAGATCTAGTGCTGCAATCTAAGACCCTTGACCGGTACCAGAAACAAAACAGCGTCGTAGAACATACGATTACAGAAACTGACATCGACCAACAAACAGCAAAGGTTGACCTAGCAACTCACAATGTCACCACGCTGGAGTCACAACTCAGTAAAAAAGAAGTCGATGCCGAGAATGCGAAATTAAATATCCACAAAGCTGAAACCAATGTGAGCAAGGAGCAAACTGAGGTTGATTCTTCTAAGGCAACACTGGCGCAAGCACAATGGGATCTAAACAGCACCAAAGTCACTGCACCGACTGACGGCTTTGTAACGAACTTTATCCTTCGTGAGGGTCAGCGCGTTTCGATGATGCCTCGTATCCAGATGTATACCGAAGAGAAGTACGTATTGATGCGAGTCAATCACCAAGCGATTCGCAATGTTAAGGTGGGTCAGCCAGCAGAATTTTCGACCGCGGTATACCCGGGGAAAATATTCTCTGCAACCGTAGAAGGCATTGTTGAAGCGACGGGTGAGGCACAAGCTAGCTTATTAGGTATTGATGAACAGGTTCGCGTTACCACAGGCAGAAACCTCCAGAACAAACACCACTTTGTTCGCTTAAAAATTGACGAAGCGGAAGGTTACGATATTCCTGTCGGCTCCGTTGGACTAGCTTGGGTAAGCGGTGAGAAGCCAATTGGCTTTATGGGCTTCCTAGACGTAATACGCGGGATTATCATTCGAATGAAATCTCAGTTGTACTTCTTTTACTCAATCTAACTTAAGTAACAAGTAAATCAATACAAAGCCAGTATGCCCTTAAAGCATGCTGGCTTTTTTAGGGAAGAACAAAGACGAGCTAGTACTAGCTGTCGGCATAAAATACAAAATAGTTCTTATTACATAGCTTAGACAACCCATCCATATTTGCACAATGCATTTTCATTTTGCGAACTTATAATTTTAAAACGCGAAAAATCAGCTTAAATACGCACCAAATTGCTATAAAACACCCCTTTTACGTCGTTTTAAAAGTTGGCACACTAACTGCAACGTATACAGTGACCCTTCTTAAGCCGAGGGTCACCTAGCCAACTGACGTTGTTAGTGAACCTTTGTTGTTCACGATATATATAGGCCAATTGCGAATATTGCGATTGGCCATTTTTTTGCCTGTCATTTAAGAAACATCGCCCGCCCAAGATACAGACACCCATTCATAAATATAATAATCAACATTCATAGCCAACTATGAACAACAGATACCTGATGCGTTATAGAAAACGTTTTCTATTTATTTTAATTAAAAAAACATAAAACATAACCTTATGTTTTATATTACTTTTAGTTCAACAACTGATGCCACACCGCCTTTATTGACAAAATTAGCATTGACTACGTAATTTATATCACCATAATGCGCACGTTTGCCTGCAATACGGCGACCGTTAAATTTAATTTTGATCATTTGCGGAGGTAAAAAATGGCTGCTGATAATAACTACAGTCTTGGGCCGGTTCCTACATCGGCTAGGAAAGGAGTCGCTTCACTCACCATGGTAATGCTTGGACTCACTTTCTTCTCTGCAAGTATGTGGACAGGTGGTTCACTCGGGACAGGTCTTTCATTCAACGATTTCTTCCTCGCCGTACTCATCGGTAACCTAATTCTCGGTATTTACACTTCTTTTCTTGGCTATATCGGCTCATCTACTGGCCTCTCTACTCACCTCCTTGCTCGTTTCTCTTTTGGTACTAAAGGCTCATGGCTTCCTTCGGCTTTACTTGGTGGTACACAAGTCGGTTGGTTTGGTGTGGGCGTGGCAATGTTTGCCATTCCAGTTCAGAAAGCCACGGGCATTGATACCAACACCTTGATTGTTGTATCAGGCTTGTTGATGACGGGTACGGTGTACTTCGGTATTAAAGCACTCATGGTCCTTTCAGCGATTGCGGTTCCTGCGATTGCAATTCTAGGTGGTTACTCAGTACTGACTGCGGTAGACAGTGTTGGCGGGCTAGAACAGCTACAACTGATTGAGCCGGAAACACCAATGGACTTCTCAATGGCGTTAGCAATGGTTGTCGGTTCATTCGTGAGTGCAGGTACGTTAACTGCCGATTTCGTTCGCTTTGGTAAAAAGCCAGCGAGCGCAGTGTTAATTACCATGGTCGCATTCTTCATCGGTAACTCACTGATGTTTATTTTTGGCGCGGCAGGTGCAGCAGCGACGGGTCTCTCTGACATTTCAGATGTGATGATTGCGCAAGGTCTTCTGCTTCCAGCCATCATCGTTCTAGGCTTGAACATCTGGACAACCAATGAAAACGCACTTTATGCGTCAGGTCTTGGTTTATCCAACATCACTGGCCGCTCAAGTACTACAATGTCTATCATCAACGGCATCGTGGGTACGATCTTCGCGCTTTGGCTGTACAACAACTTCGTCGGTTGGTTAACCTTCCTTTCGCTGGCAATTCCACCCATTGGTGGGGTAATCATCGCCGACTTCTTTGCGAACCGTAAACGTTACAAAGATTTTGCAAAAGCAGAGTTCCAAACCGTTAACTGGGCTGGCATTATCGCGGTAGCAACAGGCGTTGCCGCTGGTCACTTCCTTCCTGGCATCGTTCCTTTGAATGCCGTGTTTGGTGGTGCAATCAGTTACCTCGTGCTTAACCCTCTATTGAATAAAAACGCTCTGAAATCTCAGGCCGCTTAAGGACACACTATGACAACCTTATTAATCAAGAACGCGAAGCTTCAAGACCAAGACGGCTTGAAACAAATCCTGATTGAAAATGGTCAATTTTCTCGCATTCTCGATAATGACGCACCAATCAATCATCAAGGTGACATCCTTGATGCTGAAGGTGGCATTGCAGTTTCTCCTTTCTGTGAACCGCATATTCACCTAGATACGACGCAAACGGCTGGAGAACCTAACTGGAACATCTCTGGTACTTTGTTTGAAGGTATTGAGCGTTGGGCTGAGCGTAAAGAACTGCTATCAATCGAAGACGTAAAGTCTCGCGCGAAACAAACACTGAAATGGCAGATCGCTAACGGTGTTCAACACGTTCGTACACACGTTGATGTATCTGATCCAACGTTAGTTGCGTTAAGAGCGATGGTTGAAGTTCGTGAAGAGATGAAAGAATGGGTCGACATCCAGATCGTTGCATTCCCTCAAGAAGGTATTCTTTCATACCCTAACGGTAAAGAGTTGCTTGAAGAAGCAGTGAAGATCGGTGCTGACGTTATCGGTGCTATCCCCCATTTCGAATTCACTCGTGAATACGGTATTGAATCTCTGCACTATGCGTTTGAGCTTGCTCGCAAGTACGACTGTCTGATCGACGTTCACTGTGATGAAATCGATGACGAGCAATCTCGCTTTGTTGAAACACTGGCGGCCCTTGCTCATAAATTCGACATGGGTGATAAGGTAACGGCAAGCCATACTACAGCAATGGGTTCTTACAATGGTGCTTACGCATCTCGCCTATTCCGTCTATTAAAGATGTCTGGCATTAACTTCGTGGCAAACCCGTTAGTGAACATCCACTTACAAGGCCGTTTCGACGACTACCCGAAACGTCGTGGTGTGACTCGTGTTAAAGAGATGCTAGCGGCTAATATCAATGTATGTTTCGGCCATGATGATGTGTTTGACCCATGGTACCCGCTGGGTACAGCGAATATGCTTCAAGTTCTGCACATGGGACTGCACGTAACACAAGTTATGGGCTACGACCAAATTAACACCTCTCTTGATTTAATCAGCAAGAACTCAGCTCGTACATTGAACATCCAAGACAACTACGGTATTGAGGAAGGTAAGCCAGGAAGCCTGCTAATTCTTCCTGCTGACGATGGCTTTGATGCCGTGCGCCGCCAAGTACCAGTGCAGTACTCAATTCGCCACGGCAAGGTAATCGCAGAGACTCAACCAGCGAAAACAAAAATTAATTTAGATAAAACTGAAGATATCAACTTCAAACGATAATATCGTCTATACTAATGATGAAAAGGAGGCTTAGGCGTCCTTTTTACTTTGTCACGGCGTGTGATTTTATAAAACCATCAGCTATTTCAGGTGGTTTTGTTAACGAGCACAACATGACAAAAAAACTCGCTGATTTCTCAATCAATGAGTGTACAACCGGAAAGACTGTGTTAACATGCACTCGCTCTGTTAGCCGGAGTTATTTAAGTTAGATGAATAGTAAAAAATGACATGTAAAATCGTTACCCGTTTTTGTAAGTAGTTTTTCCTTATTTCTTAGCAACATTAAATAATTCAATTATCAGCGCATTGCAGTAATGCAATCAACAATTTAGAAAATTTATGAATAAGGGACAAATTATGTCTAACACAAATACTGGCACTGTAAAATGGTTTAACGAAGAGAAAGGTTTCGGTTTCATTTCTCAAGACAACGGCGGTGCTGACGTATTCGTACACTTCCGTGCAATCGCTTCAGAAGGTTTCAAAACTCTGAAAGAAGGCCAAAAGGTTTCTTTCGAAGTTGAAAACGGTCAAAAAGGCCTACAAGCAGCAAACGTTGTTGCTCAATAATTAGCTTTTAGCTAAAAAGAATTTTAAAGCGCTGATTTTTATCGGCGCTTTTTTGTATCTGCTCATCAATGTTTTCACCCTTTCCCTCTCTCGATTCAAATTTCTGCGTTACTTCTCCAATCGATTCTGAAATCACAGTTCTCTCCCAGACTAAGGTTTTAATAAAAAACTTAACCTATGTTCCATAGTGAATAACCAAAAATATGGTTAAAGAACAATCCATTAGACACCATTTATGAATACGCAATCGATATTCATAATAAAAATGAGTTATTTATCCAATCCTCATCGATTAATCATATAATTTTTAAAGCAAAGACCTGCGAAATCCGCTAACCTTGTCCAAAAGTGGCTTGAGTTAGTTTGGTATCTGCAGTAAAAATAATGAAAAAAGACGAATTCCAGAAATCCACCGCTAATCTAAAAAAAGCGGTACCTCTTATGATGAAGAACAGAGTGTCTACCACACCTGCAAATTACGCACTTTGGTACACCTATGTCGATAATGCTATCCCACAGCTAACTAAAGACATGGATGGTGTTTTAGAACACTACGGCATTTGCCCTCCAGCCGTTGGTGAGCAGCTTTACAACAATTACGTTGCGAGCAAATCTGAAACCAATATCAACGATCTTCGCGCTAACCTAGAACTGTTAGTTTCTGAAGTTTCGAATTCAATGAATGATACTCTCACCGATACCTCCGCTTTTTCCGACATGATCGATAAAAGCTTCGAGGATTTGGCTCGTGTTGATAATGAAAGTCTATCGATCGACGAAGTCATGTCGTTGGTTCGTCAGTTGGTTTCTGAGTCTCGTCATATTCGTCACTCTACTCAGTTTTTAAACTCTCAGTTGAACTCTGCAACGTCAGAAATCACCAAGCTAAAAACCCAATTAGTAGAAGTGCAGAAAGATGCGCTCTTCGACAGTACAACGACACTCTATAACCGACGCTCTCTAGATCGTGATTTGGAAACATTATGCGAAGCCAAACAGTCACTATGTCTCATCCTTCTCGATATAGACCATTTTAAAAATTTCAATGACACCTATGGCCACTTGTTTGGCGATATGGTTCTTAAAGGGATAGCTCGCAAGCTGAAGCTAAGTTGTCGTGAGGGTATTTCTGCGTATCGATTTGGTGGTGAAGAGTTCGCACTCATCGTGCCAAACAAGTCTTTGCGTATTGCTCGTCAGCTCGCAGATACTAATCGACGCTCTCTAGAAAAGCTGTCTATTAAAGATCGTCGCAGTGGTCAACAAGTCGGTAGTATCACCGCATCGTTTGGTGTCGCTGAACTTGAGCCCGGTGAGTCGGCGCAATCACTGATCGAACGAGCTGATAAGTTACTTTACGAAGCGAAATCACTTGGCCGCAACCGAGTCATGCCTCTTTAAGGTTTCACAGCTGGTTCTGCTCAATGAGAAACCGTGAACGCGAATTGATACACATTTAAAAAACAACAAAAAGCCCCAAAGACTAACTAGTACATTAATCTTTGGGGCTTTTTCGTTGGCTATGTGTATCGGCTTAGTACTTACTGGGGTCAAACCCTCCAGCGTTCCAAACCTTATTTCATACGACTAAAGCTGGTAGCAATAATTCAGGCAGTAATCTTCACCACTCTTTGCTCTGAACTCTTTATCTTCGCTGCATGCCTTTGGTTTGCCCTTTGCATCACCTTGAATCAAGCTGATCCAGTGGCGCATTGCTGCAATGGTCTCTTCGCGCATTGTGGTGGTTGCTTCCACTGGCGATTGACCGAACGTGGTGCATGATTCTAACTGAATATCATCGATCTCTACCAATTCAATACACCCTGTCCCTTTATGACATCCAAACATCACTTCCAAGTGACTGCCACTGCCATCTCGGAACAAGATAGAGTCTGGGTCATTCTTCTCACCCATGTACGCTACAAACTGTTTAGGGTGCTTTAGGCCGCTGTGCTGACCATCTTTAAAGTAAGCCATGATATGGCGGTAATCAACTACGTAGCTGGTTACGTCTTGATGTGAACCATTCTCTAGTGGGAACAGTCGATCAAGCAGCTGTTTTGCTTTCACTTGCTTCTCTGTTTGCTGGTTGGCACTGATTGTCTCCACGGCAAAGACAGCTTCAGCGATAAATGGTTTTGATTGTTTTTGGATTTCTGTTTTATCGAATGTAAGCATATTCATAGTCTTTCCCTCTTGACTAGCCCGGTGATAACCACCGATTTCTACAGCAAAAATGTGTCCTAGAGCAATTATTCCAAACTAACGTTTAACTTATTTGTCATTTTGTGAATTGCTTAGTTTGTAGATTAGCGCTTTTTTACATACAATTTCACAACAAAAATTTTACAATGTGAATTTTACAAATATGGCCTTGTCAAAAAGTTTAGTTCGTCAGTCTCATTTCCTAGGTACGAAAATACGTAACCTAAGAAAACGTAACCATTTAACGATGGAAGATCTGTCTGCGCGTTGTATTCGAATCAACCCAGAATACGCACCTTCCGTTTCTTACCTTTCAATGATTGAACGCGGAAAGCGTGTGCCAAGCATCGACATGCTGGAAGTGATTGCGCAGGTTTTTCAGAAGACCCCAACGTGGTTCCTCGACGACGAATCAGAACAACAAGCCATTGCACCTGACAAGGGGAATCGTGGTGGGATAAGTGGCATGGCACTCGAGCCTAGCTTTCTTTTCTCCAACGACATCCTGCAGATTGCTATTCCTGAAATGCTGTCACAAACCGGGATCTCAGGCCGTCAGTTCGCGCACCTCTTGATTAGGGCACACCAAGAAAGCAACCAGAACCACTTCCCTGACCTTGAGCGCGCCGCAGAGGAGGTTGGCCTAAAACGTCTTAACCTGAGCGTAGAAGACCTTATAGACATCGCTAGAACCCTTGGTATTAATATCCGCTGGGTTACGCGCACGCCGCAGGACGTGGTTGATGAGCTAGGAATTAATGCCAAGCAACTGGTTACTTCATTCTTTGAGCCTCCCGGTACGATCTTTTTAAACGAAATTCTCAAAGAGTACCCCACTCGTCTGAAATACGATCTCTCGGTTTATATCGGCCATTGCATTCTGCATAGTAAAGAAGGCCTAAAGAGTGTGTTGTCGGTCGGTAACAACAACACATGGGATGACAACCAGATTTCAGGCTCTTCACAGCTGAACTCTCAAGACATTCTGCAAGCGTGGCGAGACTTTGAATCCAGTTTCTTTGCAGGAGCACTTCTGTGCCCGAAAGTCCCGTTTAGACAGCTGCTAGACCGCACTGGTTACGAAATAGACGTTCATAAGAGAGCGGGGGTTTCCCCCTCTGTTGCGATGCGTAGAATGACGGTAGTATCGCCCTACCCTCACTGGCACTACTTTGATGCTTATGGGCCGGGGAAACTCAAGGCGGTATACCGCGGGAACGGGATTCCACTGCCTTGGGGGAATATGAGAACGGTCGCCGACCCATGTCAACATTGGGCAGTGTTCCGTCGATTATCAGAACCTCGGGCAGGTAGCTCAGCTCAGATCTCCATTTTAAATGTGGGAGATGAGCCAAGAATCTATTGCTGTGAATCCATCAATATGACGGATCCTGCGGGTAACAATCGCGTGTTGTGTGCTGGTATAGACTTAAACCCAGCGATTGATGCTCAAGGCGGTAATTCAAGAGATATAGCAGAGCAGCTTAAGGCGTCATGCGTCAACAATGGTGGCTCTGTGGTAATCCCGCGTAACATCAAGAAAGATCTCACGACAATAGCCAAGATTCTAAATATAAATTGGATTGAACGTGGGATTGAGACAGAGGCTAGGCTTATCTGCTCCAGAGGTGGAGAGTGCCCTCGCCAACCAAGCTGTTACTCGAAGTGTGGTGAGTAAAAAAGTAAAACCAACAAGTAGAACTCAAAATTCAGGCAAAAAAAAACCAACCACAATAAAGGTGATTGGTCATATATTTTGTGTGAACAATATGGGTTCACTAACAACGTCAGTTGGCTAGGTGACCCTCGGCTTAAGAAGGGTCACCATTACTTATGCAGCATACGTGCCAACTTTTAAAACACGTATTTACTAAGCATCTGAACACGTATTGGCCGTAAATCCCTGCTTGTTTTGCAAACTGGAATTGCAAATTGCAAAGAACCACAAAAACGCTAGTGATTATGTTGTTATTAATAAATCATTAACGAATCATTACCTTTCCTCTCAATAGCGTGTTTCTTCTTGATTCAGTCGTTTTTACAGCCAAGAAATCACTTCTAATTCGCAAAATAATACCCATAAAAAAACGCGAACATTGAAATTCAATATTCGCGCTTATTCGAGTTAAATTGCAGAAATTCGCTACGCTAATAAACGAGAACCTTTTAAAAAAGTAATTCTCGTTACTGAAACGCTACAAAGCTACCTTATCAACCTTTCGGTCTACCAAAGAGCTACTATTTCTGAGGTGCAGGCTTAGAACGGCTTCTAGATGGTGAAGGCTTGTTCCCTGTAGGCTTATTACCTGCTGGTTTGCTCGAGCCATTACCGCCACCGAAACCAGACTTCTTAGGTTTACCTGCACCAGCTGGCTTACCAGAACTATTCGTAGAAGGCTTGTTTGCCGCATTACCACGCTTATAGTTACTGCCATTATTTCTTAAAGATTTATCATCACCCGCAACTGTTGAGTTGCTGTCAGAAGCTTTGTTGCCTGAATTAGGCTTGTTCGCATTAGGCTTACGCTTAGGAGCAGAACCTGAACCAGAGACATGACGCTTGTTCTTACCTGCTGGTTTGTGCCCGCGAGCATTCTCACCAGAACGTTGACCATCAGAGTGTTCACGTGTCTTTTTCGGCTTCTTAGGCTTAATCGGACGCGAATCCAAACGAGATTCAGGCAGTTTGTTTACAGGTGCAAAACCTTCAAGTTCACGGCGCTCAAGCACTTGCTGAATAAGACGCTCGATACCAAACAGTTCACCCACTTCATCAGCACAAACCAATGAAATTGCCTTACCCACTTCACCAGCACGGCCAGTACGACCAATACGGTGAACGTAGTCTTCTGATACGTTTGGAAGGTCGAAATTCACTACTTGAGGCAGTTGCGGAATATCGATACCACGCGCTGCAATATCTGTCGCCACTAATACTCGGACTTTACCCGTTTTGAAGTTCTCTAGGGCTTTCGTACGCGCGCCTTGGCTCTTGTTACCATGAATAGGAGCCGCTGAGATGCCTTGCTCGTCAAGGAAGTGTGAAAGCTTGTTTGCGCCATGTTTCGTTTTGCTAAACACAAGCACTTGTCGCCAATCATTATCTTTGATCAGCTTAGCGAGCATTGCGCTTTTTTTCTTTTTATCTACTGGGTAGATACTTTGCTCAACGGTTGGTGCTGTTGAGTTCGCAGGGCTTACCGAGATTTCAACTGGGTTGTTTACTAAGCCTTTCGCCAAGCCACGAATATCATCAGAGAACGTCGCTGAGAACAGTAGGTTTTGACGCTTCTTAGGTAGAAAAGCCAAGATCTTACGGATATCGCGAATGAAGCCCATGTCTAGCATGCGGTCAGCTTCATCTAGCACTAGAATTTCTAGTTGATCAAAACGCACAGCATTTTGGTTGTATAGGTCAAGTAGACGACCCGGTGTTGCTACCAGTACATCACTACCTTTACGCAATTTTTGCATCTGAGGGTTAATTTTCACACCACCAAACACCACCGTAGAAGTAAGAGGTAAGTTAATACCATACTTCACTACGCTGCCATTCACTTGCGCAGCAAGCTCACGGGTTGGTGTTAGCACTAGCGCACGTACTTGGTTCTGACGTACGCGAGGGCCTTTTGATAGCATTTCAAGAATAGGTAGCGTGAAGCCTGCAGTTTTACCTGTACCTGTTTGAGCAGCGGCCATAACATCTTTGCCCGTTAGGACAGCAGGTACGGCTTTCTCTTGTATTGGTGATGGCTTATCGTAACCTTGTGCTTCAATAGCTTTAAGGATCGGTTCAGAAAGGCCCAGGGAGGTAAAACTCATAGATTATTTTCTCAGTTGAATAACATTTAGTATGAGCAACGCGCAGAAAGAAGTCGTTGCTACAGCTTTCGCTCATCAATTAGATTGATAAGGAGCAAAGCGCGGTATTCTGAGGCTTTTCCCCACATTCAGCAACTAAATTCTAATCACAGCTCCAATTCAACCTACATAACTTGTCGCTTCTGTTCGTACATTTTTTCATCAGCCGCTTTCAAGAGTGCATCGACATCATCGTAGTTATTGTTATGAATAACCCAACCAACACTGATTCGAAGATAAATTGAGTACGTCTCGTAGACCACTGGTGTCGTACATATCACCTTGCGAAGTTTAGCCACAATCGACGATACATGTTGATCATCGATGATGCGTGGCAATAAGACTAAGAACTCATCCCCCCCTATCCTTGCCACGATGTCTGAACCACGCAACTCACTCTTTATACGCTTGGCACATTCAACTAACACCTGATCGCCAGCTGCATGACCAAACGTGTCGTTGATCGCTTTAAACCCATCCAGATCGATATTGACAACCGCAAAGGTTCTCGCTCTCTGCTTTTGAGTGGTTTTAAATGCCTGCTTGAGGCTGTACATGAAGTATCGACGATTCGGTAACATCGTAAGCTCATCATGCATAGAACGGCTATCAGCAATTAGATACAGGCGATAAATAGTCATAAAGGCAATCGCTAGTACTAACATTATGGTGTAACCCACCAGCCTTACCGCTTGAACTCGATACCAAGGCACGTCCATCAATACATGCTCATTACCGGAGAGAGCAAGGTACCAACCACCGTAAGGAAAGCTCACCGGCTCGGTGGCAAACGCATTATCGAACACATCTTGGGTGCCATAAAAGACTGGGCCATCTTTACCCGAACTATTGGCTCCGCGAATCGCGAGTTCGTACTTGTTCTCGATGTTCCCAATTCCGACATCGTCAAACAGCTCACCTAAGCCAATAACAGCACTAGATACACCCCAATAGTCTTGATTAAAAGGTGGGTCTCGAAAGATCGGAGTTCTAGTAATGAGGGCTTGACCACCTTGAAACAATTCAAAAGGCCCAGCAATAACAGTGTTACCGAGATTACGGGCTATCTCAACAGACTCCCATTGGTTTGGATAATCGCGATAATTAATACCAAGAATCTGCTCATTGCCTTCCATTGGGTAAACAAAGTTTAGAATATCGTCTTTGGCGAGTGCGATAAGTCGAATATGGAAGCCATCTTGAATAATATTCTCAGCAATCTTGTCCCAATTCTTCACCTCACCATCAGGGTTGATGGTCACTAAGGTAGAGAAATTGTTGAGGATATACATATCTGACACGATCGCGGCTTCGATCCGAGAACGAATAATGGATAATTGTTTTTTCCCCTCAGAATACGATTCATTCTTAAGAAAAGTTAATTGCTTGGCGTGAAAGAACTCAATCGCGCCTACTATCGCTAGGAAAAAAAGAAAAGATACTACTTTGGCAGACCACTGCTTGCTAGAACCACTTGGCATTTACGAACCTCTAACACTTTTGTTCTATATACTGCCTTATAACGGCTCATTTCTGGCTTATTGCTCCAGTATGCCGCTAAGTCACTAAAAATCTATACTAACGTCTACTATCTATCAAATATTGTGCCATTCATCACTTCAGGTCTGTTGGTTATACTAATTGCTTAATCAAAAAGGGTTAGTGAACCTTATAAAGCTTACATTGTATTGACTCAAACCTTACATTAAAGGATTCATCGATGTTATTTTACATAGACTATTAATCAGCTTGGTACCTCACGACATGAAGCTAAAAACGATTACACTGTGCACATTATTATCGGCCTCAGTTACGGTCGCTGTTCACGCACAAGAGAACGCTCTGGCGACAAATGTACCGAGTATTCAAATCCAAGCAGATTCTCTTAACTCTCATGAACAATCTTTCAAACAATCTGCAAACCTTATTCGTACGACCTACGAAAGCCAACTTTATACCCTGCCAGCCTTCAAAGAGGGTCACTATGGTTTGCGTATGTATCGCCAAACATTAGACGATAAATATTCTGCTGCGGTATGGAGTGACATGGCACGAGTGGCAAGTAAGCTCAGCACCCTGTCTAATGACGTTCATACCACGGAACAAATCGTACTCTACTCAGAGAAGCGCGTTGCTTCTTATGTTGGCGATAACGATGAGCGCAGTGTTCGACGCTACAACATCACCAAGCACATGCCTGAATACCTTTATCTTGGTGTTGACCTCCTAGGCTCTATGGCTCGTGCTAATGAATACGGTTTAGAGCACAAGAACGATGCTAAGCTGCGCGAAATCATTCGTCGCTATGATTTCTCACGATACGTGACCAACGAAGACATGGTGAAAGCGTGGGCGGCTCAACTCGCCAATCAAGTCTACTGGCTGCGCCAATTAGGTGAACAAGATGTCGTTGATGAGTTCGTCGACACCTTCAAGAAAGCGTACCCAGACGATGAAGATAAGAAGCTTTCAAGTCAGCAATTTGGCAACAAACTCTACGGCATGACACACGTCATCTTTGGCGATTCCGAGTACTATCAGCATCAAGTGAGCGAGCAAGATCATCAATGGATCTACGATTACTTCAGAGAAAATATCGATACGATTCTGCTACGTGCGAAAGAAGATGTGATTGCTGAGGTTGGATTGACCTTCTTACTGGCAGGTTTAGAAGATGACCCAGTTGTCGAGAAAACTCGGCTCGCGATTCAAGCTTCTATCGATGAGAAACAAGGCATGATCCCTTCTATCACTGGTGATTTTGATCTTGAGTACGGTGAACACCGCAACGTGTTAGCAATCATGCTGCTCGATTGGCAGCAAGTGAACAAGGCGCCGACTTATGGAGGCAATCCTAAAGTGTTTACTACGATTCCGTATGGGCTAATTGAAAACCAACCATTGAGTAAATAAAAACTCCGACGTTAGCCTGTAGAATCAAAAAAGCCGCATACCTTTCAAGGCCTGCGGCTTTTTACTGTTTGCTACGTCAGTAAGAATTTCAAGAGTTGTTAATATCAAAGCCTGTGTAAGTACTAAGATAATGACGACATCAAGCCCCAGACACGGCTTTGTTCATCACTATCGTGAAATCCCCTTCTGCGTAGCCCTCTATTAAAGAGACATCATCACAGAGCGTTTTACAGAAACGATAGACACCTTGAGGGTGATAACTCATCAAGGTATTACGTGAAGGATATTGGCTTGAGTTGAGAAGATTAAAAATCACCGTCTGATTCGCCAACTCAAACATACGAGTAATCATGTTTGTCAGATAGTCAGGATCACGAGAGATGTAGTTCAGTGAACCACTAGCGATAACAATGTCATGCACCTCAAGTTTCATTTTGCTCATGTCACCCGACAAAAACTGACAACGATCTTCTGTGTAGTTCTGCCTAGCCTTTTTTAGAAAGCCTGCGTGTTGGTCAACGCCGGTGTAAGATTGAATACGATAGATGCTGTCGAGCAGTTCAAACAACTCGCCATAGCCACAACCCAAATCTAAAACACTCTTCTTTTCGAAATCAGCCGAACGAGCGATCACTTCAAAGCGACACAATTGACTCTCTTCACTAGTCCAACCTAGAGCTTTGGCTTGGTCGCCATTTGAGCGGTTAGTCTGCTTTCGGTGATACCAATACACCTTAAAACGATCACGCCAGTGCATTACGAGAAATCCACCCACACTTCACGGCCACCAGCCAGCTCTTGGTTATGGTACTGCCATTGATATTGCGCAAGCAGCTTTTCGGTGAGCTCTAACCCTAGACCAAAGCCCAAATGATTGTCTTCTACCGTGCCATCAGTGTTGTTGTTAACAATGGTGACTTTTGAACCCAATTGAACGATATCCACGGTACCGCTTCCTGTGTGCTGGAAAGCATTGCGAATCAAATTGGTCAGCACGATTCGGGTTAGTCCAGCTGGTAACTGGCATTGTGTGTCATCGCTTTCAATATTCACAACCACCGCTTTACCATTCAATAGATAGGTTAAATCGTGGGTAATCTGTTGCGACAGTTCGCCAAGATGTAAGTTTTCCAGAGGTAGGTCTTTGTCTTGTTGTCGGGTGAGCCACAACAAAGTTTCTGTCAGGTCTGTCATGGTGAAACCCGCGCGCTTAATTCGGTCTATCACTTCAAGCTGTTTTTCTGGGCTCTTACCCTTTTGAATCAGCTTCTCTAGCAGTTCACTGTTGGTTCTTGTGACAGCAATAGGGGTACGTAATTCGTGGCTCGCATAACCCAAGAACTTCTGTTCCCGCTCTAAGCTGTTTTGAACAGAGCTCAAGCTATCACGAATGATGTTAGCCAAGGTGTTCAGTTCACTGAAGTGAAAATCTGGTGTGGGTTCATTGAGGTTGTCTTTGTCTAACGACTTGGCCCAATTCTTTAGCTGTTCAACAGGCGATGCTACTTTACGTAATATCAAAACTAAAATCGCGAAAAACAGGACAATCGCGGCTAAAGCAGTCAGGAAAATTGTCACAAAGTGAGGCAGTGCCTTGTCTTCTAAGAAATGGTCTTGTTTTTGGTTAAACACAGCAGAAACGTAACGCACTTCAGCTCCCTTCATCACTTTCATAACAAAGTAACCTTCTTTTGGCGGTGCAAAGATTGACTTACCAAGAACCTTTTTTGATATGACATTTAACTCAACGTTACTCTGCTCAATATGAGTTTGAATACCTTGTGGTAAATCGCTCCATTGCGTTGCAACCGTAAACTCTTGATTGGTCATAGGCTTGCCCGGTTTCACAACCTCTTGCTGAGCTTGAGCAATCATAGAGCCACGCATAGCGACATCCATACCTGAGATAAAGTAATTTATACTCAACGCTGATAGAACCAGAATCGTCGTTACGCCCGTAACCAGAATCGCCAGCAATACATAGATTCTTAAGCTTGGTCTAATCTTCATCCTTCTGGTTGCTCCTTAATCGCAAACCCTTTGCCCGCAATGGTATGAAGTAATTTGTTCTCTTGTTCAGCATCGACTTGTTTACGTAGATTGAAAATATGCACTTTTAAGCTATTACTGTCTGGTTGATCATCGCCCCACACGCCCTGCATGATCGTCTCTCGTGAAACAGGATTAGGACTAGATCGCATCAAAACGTCTAAGATTTTGAGCGCAGTTGGGGAAAGCTTTAGAGGTGAGTTCGCACGATAAGCTTGATGCTGTTTAAGGTCGATCTCCAGATCACTCACCGATAAGCGGCTAACCTGACCACTGCGCCGCTTTGCCAATACTTGAGCTCGAACAATCAACTCTTCCATCGCAAATGGTTTGATCAAGTAGTCATCGGCACCTTTTGAAAAGCCTGTCAGCTTATCATCAAGCGTATCACGCGCCGTCAGCATCAATACTGGTGTGTCGATCCCCTGTGCCCGCAAGTTCTCACAAACCTGCAAGCCATTCATTTTAGGTAAATTGAGATCGAGAATTACTGCGTCATAGCGATTAGTTTCAATTAGATTGAGTCCAGCTAGACCATTTGCTGCATGATCACACTGGATGTCTTCTAAATCGAGGTAATCAATAACAGCAGTGGCCAAATCGAGGTCGTCTTCAACCAAAAGCAATTGAAGCTTATCTGTGAGTTTATTAGTGACGGATTCTGCCATCATGACGACCTCTATTTTAGTTATATTGTGGCTAGTAATGCGCAGTTCTGTAATGCCTTAGCCTATTGAGCCTTGACTGCTAATGAACCTAAACAGATGCTGCTGAGACTAATTCAGCATCCACCCGTTAGATATCATCATTAGCTTAGCCATTGTTAAGCCGTTTGTTCAACGCCTTTGACTCGATTTGTGACTTTAAGAATCAGAGACTTAATCTCACACTGAATCATTAGTAATGCTGGCGTCAGAATCAGCGTAATAAACGTCGCAAACAAAATGCCGTAACCTAGTGCCGCCGCTGCAGGGATCAGGAATTGAGCCTGCAGAGACGTTTCACTTAATAGTGGCGTCAAACCTGCGAACGTGGTGACCGATGTGAGTAACACGGCTCTTAGTCGACCTGAACACGCTTCAACAATCGCATCGTGAACCGACTTGCCCTGCTCTTTGATTAGCTCATTGAAACGAGAAACCAACAACAAGCTGTCATTTACCACCACGCCACTCAACGCAAGGATACCGTTTAACGATAGGATACTGATTGTTAAGTCATTCCACCAGTGCCCTAAGATTGCCCCAACAATACCAAATGGAATCGCTGTCATAATAATCACAGGCTGAATGTAAGACTTCAGCGGGATAGCAAGCAGCGTGTAGATAGCAATCATGGCGAGTACAAACATGCTCATCATTGAACTCGCGGTTTCTTCTTGCTCTTCCGTTTCGCCAGCAAAGTCGACCGTTAGCCCCGGATATTGCGCTTCTAAATCGGGTACTAATGTGTCTTGCAACTGATGAACAAGCTCAGCAGGCGCAACCACCTCTTTGTCCAATACTGCACTGATGTACACAGCACGTTGGCTATCAATACGTGTGATCTCTGATACTTGGTAGTCTGAATGCACCTCAGCAACCGTACTCAAAGGCACCACGGTACCGTCGTTGGTTCTCACGCTCGATTGCTTGATATCCGCAATGGTTTGACGATCCGATTCTGGGTAACGAACTCGAACTTTCACCTCATCTTTACCACGTTGGAATTGCTGAACTATGTCACCACCAAACGCCTGTAATACTTGCTGTGAAAGACTTGCGGTATCAAAACCTAACGCACGACCTTGTTGTGTTAATTCGAAACGATACTGAGGCTCACCCAGATCCAAGTTATGATCAATGCCACTCACACCGTCAATAGCTTGAAGCTTGGTTAAGAACTCATTGCCGGCCGCCGAAACTGATTCTTCATTCCACGCTTTTAGCTCGACTTTGAAGTTATCGACCATCTCCATTTTAGACAAGATTTTAAGCTTCTTAACCCCTTCCATTTGGCCAACAGTCTCTTGCCACGCATCTGCAAACTCGTTCGATGTGTAAACACTGTCGCTGTCCAATTCAATTTTCACTTGGCCAGAATCATCGGCATCGGCGATAACCTGAAGGCTAAGCAGTTCCGATGATTCATCTTGAGCACCGTATTGCGCTCTCAGAGTTTCATCCGTTTGTGTTGCCGCCGCTTCAAGCACTAATAAGTTTTGCTGTGTTTGGCCAAAGCTAGCATCGTTCTGCATCGACATATCAGCTGTAACGGTGTCACCCGGCATATCAGGGAAGAAAGCCACACGAACCGCACCCGTCATCGGTAGCCCAGCAACCAAGATAAGCAACGACAAGAAAACCATTACCACGGCGTAACGCAGTTTTAGTGCCCATTCAATAGCCGGGCAATAAATACGCTTGTTAAACCAACCTAATCCAGTATCCGCAGCATGTTGAACACGAGCCCAAAGCCCCTTTTTGTCGCTGCGCTTGGTATTAATGTGCGCGAGGTGCGATGGCAGGATGAACTTAGACTCAACCAAAGATAGCAACAAACAGATAGTCACGACCGTGCCGAACTGAGCGTAAATCTGACCCATTTTACCTTCAACGTTAGCCAGTGCTAAGAAAGCAACAACCGTCGTTAGCACACCAAATATGGTTGGTGATGCCACCTTCATAGTGCCTCGAATAGTACTGCCGATCGAGTCGCCTTCTTCTTTGCGTGTGGAGTAGATACTCTCCCCAACCACCACGGCATCATCGACGACTATTCCGAGCGCCATAATGAAACCAAAGGTGGTCATTTCATTGATGGTTAACCCCATAAAGGTGTCTGTCATGAAGAACATGGTGCCAAAGAATACGAACGGTAAGCCCGCAGCGACCCAGAAAGCGACACGCACGTTTAGGAATACCGCTAACACGATGAATACCAGAGCAATACCCGTTAACGCGTTCTTCACCAATAGGCTCAAGCGATCTTTGATCATGGTACTTTTGTCGTACCAAGTTTCGATTTCGACATCGCTAGGCAACATGTTGCTTTTTTCCCAGCGATCTACCACTTGTTGAGCCTGTTCAACGATGCTGACGACGTCTCCGTATTCATCCATCACGATTTGAATCGCCATCGCATTCTGTTGGTTATAACGAGAAAGCATGAAGGTATCGTCGGCAAACATGTCTTCAACGTTGGCAATGTCACCCAGTGTAATTTGCGTACCATCAGTCGTCGTCATTACCGGAATTGCGTTGAAGTCTTGGATCTCATACGCCTGTTCCGACACCTTCAAACGAACCGTTTTTTCACCGTTGCGAAGGCTGGTAGAAATTGCAGCAGAAGACTCCGCATTGATCGCTTCAGAAACGTCAGTCAGAGTTAAGTCGTATGCTTGCAGCTTGTTCTCATCAACCTCGACTGAGATCATAGGATCAGCCTTAGCCTTAATCTCTAAGTCACGAATCGCCGATTGGCTCAGTAAATCCGACTTAAGTTGCTCGGCTAAGCTCTGCAGCGTTGCTCGGTCTGCATCCCCATAAAGCTGCACCCATAAGGCGTGGTCTTGCATGCGTGCCTTATCAATAACAGGATTGTCAGCGCCCGCAGGCAAGTTATTGATAGCATCAACTTTAGTTTTAACGTCGGTTAACAGGGTATCAAGATCATAGGTGCTCGTTTTTTCAATCGAAACATAGCTGCCGTTCGCATCAGAAGTAGACGTAATACGCTTAATGCCAGGTACGGTTTCTAACGCATCTTCAATCTTAATCGCAAGGCCTTCTTCCGCTTGAACAGGGTCACCACTGTCATAAGTCACTGAAACAGTGACAACATCGGGTTCTAGGCTCGGGAATGCTTCTTTACGTAACGTGTTAAGCGATAACACGCCAATAATGATCACGCCCACTAACAATAAGTTCGCTGCCACAGAGTTGTTAGCAAACCATGCAATAGCGCCTGTATGCTGCTTGTTTGACATGATTAACCCTCCGCCTTAGCCAGAACGACCATGCCTGCTTTAAAGCTGCTTAACGGACGCTTTACCACTTGCACACTGTCACTATTTGATTCTGTAAGGCTATTCAGATCGGCAGAGTTGTTCAGCTTGGTAGGGTCGATGTAAATCAAACCGCCCTTTTCAAACTCAACATTCGCGTTTGATTTAGAGAGCAGACCGTTGCCATCCACAAACCACAGGTCACCCTGCTGCGAAAGTGCTGAAGCTGGCAGCTCCCATAATTGAGTTAGTTGCTTACCCGAGATCGTTGCCTGCACGAATGTGCCTGGATAAAGATCTTTCTCTTGCTCCAAAGGGTTATCGACTTTCACGATCAGTGAACGTTGACGTGTGTCTTGTTGTAAGTGCTGCTCTACTCGCTCGACATAACCTTGCCACTGGTACTGACCATCAGAACTCGACAGAATCACTGGCCACGGCTGCTCTTTCAATTGCGAGTTATCGCTGTTGGGTAAGCTCAACCATTGGCTTTCAGACAAAGGAACAGAGACCTCAACCTCATCAACGCTGTATAACGTAGCAATCTGCGCGCCCGTTTGTGCGTAGCTTCCCGGTTGAACATCACGACTCACGACCAACGAATCAAAAGGGGCAACCAAGGTTGTTTTTTCGAGGTCTTGCTGAGCCTTTACCAATTCAAGCTTGGCGTTCTCTAAGGCAGCTGTTACTTGTGCCAGTTGTGGTTCGCGTAATACTAAAGGTGAATCTGGCTCGCCGGACAAACCAGAGCGTTGCCATTCAGACTTAGCTTGTTCGCCTTGTCTTTGCTCTTCCAATAAATCCAGTTGAGCTTGAGCAACATTCGCCTTTGCTTGCGTTACCGCTTGTTGGTAGCTGGTCGAGTCGATATTGGCGATCACTTCACCTTGGCTTATCACTTGCCCTGTTTCAAACTGCGAGCTGATCGTTTCTACTCGGCCACCAACTTCTGTTGAAAACATCAACTCATAACGCGACTTCGCTTCTCCGTAGCCCACCACTTCCGCTTGGTAGTCTCCGAGAGTTGCGAGTACCACTGACACTTGTTGCTGTTGCGAGGCTGCTAAGGTGGTCGTTTCAACAGACTTAGTTCCAATAGACTTAGTTTCAGCAACCATGATTTGAGACTCTGAAACCGTTAATTCATTCGTCTTTTGAGGAGTAAGCTCTGTTTGTGAACCGTTGTAAGCGAGGGCAGCAAAAATGCTTGAACCCGCAACAAGGGTGATTGCAATTGTGATGGTGTTCAGTTTCATGAAGATACTCCCAAGCCCAGAGCTAGGCCTAAATCAATTCGGTTTACAAGACGGTTATAGATGGTTTGTGTTAGCTGCGCTTCAAGGTCATAGGTTTGTTGCTGAACAGTAAGTAGATCAAAAATGTCGACCAAACCCTGACGGTATTTCTCTTCATAGCTGGTGAAGCTGCGTTGTGCGCTCACCAAGGCGTTCGTTAGGTGTTGCTGTTGAAGCGTTAGTGAGGACTCTTGACCCATCGCGTTCTCCACTTCATTCACCGCATTCAGTAGTGTTTCTTGGTAAGCCCAGTAACTGGTTTCTGTGGTTAAGTCAGCAATCTCTGCTTGGGCTTTCAGCTTGCCACCTTGAAACAGTGGTGCCGATACTTGGCCAAGCGCACTCCACAAAGGCCCGGTAAGCAGCGCTTCGCTCGGAGATTCTGCCATATCGGTTAGGCTTGCAGATAAGCTGATCGACGGCAGCATCGCTTTGTATGCAGCATCAGCACGCAGTGTTTCTGCTTCAATATTGAAGAAAGCCGCTTGAAGATCCGGACGCCCTGCCAGATCTTGCGTCGGCATGTTGTCTAGCGGGTTAATGATGGTTGGGAATGAACCGAGATCCGCAAGTGATAACTCCTCAGACTCTCCACTCCACTGCCCCGTTAACAAAACTAACGCGCGTCGACTTTGTGCCAGTTGCTCTTGGTAATCGGCCAAAGTTGCTTGAGTCGATGCGCTGCTCGTTTTGGCGTTATCTAGCTCTTCAAGGCTACCTAGCCCTGTGCGATAACGTTCTAAAACCAGCTCTTCGTTGTTTTCGAGGATCACTAAGCGCTGCGTTTCAATATCAACAAGCTGCTGCTTCAAACTGATATCAAGCCAACCTCTCATAACACTCGCGACCAAAAGATCTTGAGCGCCCTGAAGGTTAGCCTGAGACGTCGCAATATCTTTTAACGCGGCGTTGTTTGTGTCTGCTAATTTCTGCCATAAGTCCAACTCCCAACCGACCGTGACATCCGTGGTGTAGGTTTCAGTGGTGCTTGAGCCTTTAGTGCCTTCGTCAGCTTGACCAGAAAAACTCGCATCGACGGTTGGTAAGCGGTCGCCAGACGTCACACCTTGCTGTGCATAGGCAATTTTGAGTGCTGTGATACTTTGTTGAAGGCTTGGACTGTTCTGCAGAGCGCGCTCGATATAGAGATCGAGCTCCGGCGCATTCACTAAATCGGTGAGTTGTAGATTCTCTGTATCTAACTCTTGTTCATTAGAAGCATGCTGGTTCAAAGCCTGTTCTTCAGAGGTTTGTTGGATCAGCTCTGAAAGCAAGCTTTGCTGTGTCTTGCTAGTGCTTTGCTCTGCTAACGAAACATAGTCAGCCTGACTGGCTGTCGTGCAACCGTTCAACCCGATTAGAGCAAGTGAAATAAGGGAATGTTTTAAAGGAAGATTCAATTTCATCTTCTTGTCTCCTGTAAGAATGGAGGCAAGATAACGAGCTGGAGGTTAAGGGAGGGTTAAGGCGAACGTTAACCCTAAAAGAAAATGCAAAAAGTGTACGTTTAAACTTCTGTTTTATGCTTCTGACTTGCTAGAAAAGAGCCCACCGATCTTATAACCAATCGCATAGCAAACCACTGCAATAGTCACAAACACCAATGCCGAGAAGAAGTACGCCACCGATGCTGCGACGCCAGTGCCCCATACGATGCTGAATACTAAACCGTGGTAAGCCTCTTGCGGCCACTGAGAGATAGGGAACTGAGTACCACTAGCAATAAGATAAACCATCGCAAACAAGCCGATAAAGGCAGTGATAAGACCGATGAGAACGCGCATGTTCATGGGGAGACCTTTGATTTATTGGACTTGGTTGCCATTATTCTTAATCGAAAGCGGATGTGCTTAGTCGAAACCGAATATTCTCAATCGAAATCGAATGTTCTTAGCCGAAACCGAACGATATTAATCGCAACCTGATGATATTCAAGTATATCGGATAAAACAGGCTTGCTCTATTACTCTTCCGAGTGAGCCTTATACACGACAGAGTAATGAAAGTGGTGGTTTGAATCTGAATCAACCTAACCAGCAGGCACAAAAAAGCGGATACCCTTCTTACGTAAACTCCGTAAGTAAGATACCCGCTTTTACTAAATTTAAGCGCTTTTATTGAATCTAGCTACTTTAACTTAATCTAGCTTAAAGCAGGATGAAGATACCCGCTAAACATGCACTCATTAGGTTTGCTAACGTACCAGCCGCTACCGCTTTCAAACCTAAGTTTGCCACTTCTGCACGACGCTCTGGTGCCATAACACCAATCGAACCTAATTGAATCGCGATAGAACCAATGTTGGCAAAACCACACAATGCAAAAGTCACAATCACTTGGCTATGTTCAGACAGCAGAGCTTTGTTCTCAACGAAGTCGATGAAAGCAACAAACTCGTTCATTACGATCTTCTGACCGATGTAAGAACCTGCCATTAATACTTCATCACTCGGGATACCAATTAACCATGCAAGAGGCGAGAATAGGTAACCAAAGATAGCTTGCAGGGTAATGCCCGCAAAACCGAACATTTCGCCTAGACTTTCTAAACCCGTGTTGACCATTGCAATCACACTCACGAATGCAACCAACATAGTGCCGACAGCGACCGCCACCTTCATACCGTTCATTGCGCCACTTGCCAATGCATCGATCACGTTGCTTTGGTCAGCTTTATCTAGCTCAATGTGGTCGTAGTCACTCGGAGTACTACGCTCAGGAACAATGATCTTCGCCATCAATAGGCTGCCCGGAGCCGCCATGAAGCTTGCTGCAATAAGGTATTTAAGTTCAACACCTAATCCTGCATAGCCACCCAGTACACTGCCGGCTACTGACGCCATGCCGCCCGCCATTACAGCAAACAGTTCAGAACGAGTCATAGACTTTAAAAAGGGACGAATAAGAAGAGGAGACTCACCCTGAGAAAGGAAGATATTACCTGTTGCAACTAGAGATTCAGCTTTACTGGTACCCAGCAGTTTTTGCACGGCTCCACCAAGAACTTGAATCACTTTCTGCATAACGCCTAAGTAATAGAGCGCAGAGATCAAAGCACTGAAGAAGATAATGATTGGAAGTACGCGAATCGCGAAAATGAAACCTTCAGTAGCCAGATCACCAAATAGGAAAGCGATACCAACGTCTGCAAAACCAAGCAAGCTCGAAACGCCATTGCTTAGGCTTGTTAACGCCAGTTGTCCCCAAGGGAAATACAACACCAAAGCAGCGAAGCCGATTTGAAGTAATAGTGCACGAGAGACCGTTTTCCAGTTAATAGAAGAGCGACTCTCAGATAGCAGACATGCGCAAGCAATCAGTGCAATAACACCGACAAGACCAAATAGAATATTCATAATGTGTCCTAGTAATCCTTAAAGAGTGAACATGAGCCAAACGAATGACATCAAAGGAATAGGACAAAGAACCGCAAGCAAAACGCTACGCGATGAAGGAGCTAACAACGTTAGCGACTGTAACAACGAGTTGTTCATGTAAAAATCACCTTATACAAGCAGTGGAACGTAGCTGGTCCGGTCCGTGGGGTCATTCACATATCCATGTGACGGCTTGTATTGGCTAAGCACCGGCTTAAAACCGGAAAAGAAGTATAAACAGTTAAGTGAGACTTTCATCACATTTTTTGACGCAAACGATCGCGCGGTCAAGGATTAAACAAAACGCTGTGTTTATCGTCTTTTGTGTGCATAAAAACTGTAAACAACCTGTATGAAGTTGAATTTGTAATGTTAAGCCTTTAAACGTACGAGCGTAATCACTCGGTTAATTCTGTGTGATTCTTACTACTTTTCTGTGCTCTGCCTCATTTCCCGATACTTCAAGATTCATCTTAAGTTTAGATGCGTATATACTTTGTATGATCTCACCAAATAATTATCTATAAAATACTAATAGAGCTGATTAGATATAACAGCCATCGAGACTAAGAGAGGACACACTTGAAGAAAATGGAAGCTCCGCACGACATGAACAATGGAGCTAAATTCAAAACAAATAGACATGGCTATGTGACAGTAGTTGAATATTATAACACCTATACTGTTATTGTCGCGTTTGAAAATACCGGAAATATCCGCGCTATCAGTGCGGCGAAATTACGTACAGGTCAGTTAACCGATCGCTCTGTCGCACCTGAATCAATTATGATTGGTGAAAAGGTTGAATCCGTTAAACATGGAATATTGACCATTACCCAAGTTGAATCTGAAAATATTGTGGTACTAACCAACACTAATAACGAAGAAATTCGAATGTTATTACCAGCCGTACAAAAAATGAAAGATAAGGTCGAAGATGTTGAGAATGATAAAACTGAGGCTCCAAAGCCAACCTCTCTTAGTCAATTAACAAAAAGAAATAAAAAGACCAAAGACGTCAATAGCATGCTTAAGAAAATGCTTATCGATTACGGTCGATACGATTAGTTATCTATTTTATTTCACAGATCCTCTAAATATTTGCCTTCCGAAAAATAAATACATTTACTCCTGCCTTTCTCAATAAGATACGTTGCATATTCGAGTGAAAAGTTAAATTTGATCAAAGTCTCACTCTGGATCTTTAACGCGAATTAACGAGATCTCCATCACAATCTCATTTTAGCTTTGTGATGGAGATCTTATTGAAATCTGAATATTTACATTATTATGCTCTCACACAATAAGAGAACGCAGTTTCTCACCCCCCTAAAATCCAATTGAGACAAATATTATGAAAAAGATTCTTGTAGTTTGCGGTAACGGCCTTGGTACTTCACTAATGATGGAAATGGCAGTGAAAGAAGTGGCTAAAAAAATCGGTTTCGAAGCAGAGATTGATCACGAAGATCTATCTTCTGCAGCATCAAGCAATGCGGATATTTGGGTCGCGGCAACAGACGTTGCTAACCAACTGAAAGACGGTGGAAAAGAGAACATCATCAGCCTTAAAAATATTTTTGACAAAGCATCAATCGAAGAACAACTAAAAACTTTCATGTAAGGTCAAATTATGCAAAACTTTTTCGAATTCATGCTCGGATTATTAAAAGAGCCAGCAATCATGGTAGGTTTAATTGCTTTCATTGGCCTTGTTGCACAAAAAGCTGATATTTCTACCATTCTAAAAGGCACAATTAAAACCGTAATGGGTTTCCTAATTTTAGGTTTTGGTGCTGGCGCTCTTGTTGGCGCACTAAATAACTTCTCAGTTGTATTTACTGAAGCATTCGGCGTAAGTGGTGTTATTCCAAATAACGAAGCAATTGTTGCATTAGCACAAGAAGCATTCGGTTATGAAATGGCTCTAATTATGTTCTTCGCATTCGTTGTGAATATTTTATTGGCTCGCATTACTCCTTTAAAATATATTTTCTTAACGGGTCACCACACAATGTTCATGTCTATGCTAGTAGCGGTAATTCTGTCTACAGCAAACATTGAAGGCACTGCTCTAGTCGCAATTGGCTCTATCATTGTCGGTACACTAATGGTTGTGATGCCAGCGCTAGGCCAAAAGTACACTGAAAAAGTAATGGGTACTGATCAACTGGCTATCGGTCACTTCTCGACACTGTCTTACATCGTGTCTGGCTTCATTGGTAGCAAATTCGGTGACACATCAAAATCAACAGAAGACATCCAAGTTCCTAAAAGCTTAATGTTCCTGCGTGATACGCCAGTAGCCGTAGCAACAACAATGGCAATCTTCTTCATGCTTGCGTCTATTATTGCGGGCGGCGAGTTTGTAGAAACAGTATCAAGCGGTCAAAACTGGGTTGTGTTTACCTTCATGCAATCTCTAATCTTTGCAGGTGGTGTTTACATCGTATTGCAAGGTGTGAAGATGCTAATTGCTGAAATCGTTCCTGCATTTAAAGGTATTTCTGACAAACTAGTTCCGGGTGCAAAACCTGCTCTCGATTGCCCAATGGTATTCCCTGTAGCCCCAAACGCGGTACTTATCGGTTTCCTTTGTTCTTTCGCTGCTGGTCTACTAGCAATGGCAGTACAAGGTGCACTTGGTTGGACAATCATTGTAGCGGGCGTGGTACCTCACTTCTTCGTTGGTGGCGCAGCTGGTGTTTACGGTAACGCAACAGGCGGTTTACGCGGTGCAATCCTAGGTTCATTCACGCAAGGTCTGTGTATCTCTTTCCTACCGATGCTGCTACTTCCTGTACTGGGTGGCCTGGGTCTTGAAGCAACAACGTTTGCTGACTTCGACTTCGGTGTTGTTGGTCTGATTCTAGGGTGGATTGTTTCATGAGCCTATTCGATTTAATCGGTGACCAAGGCGTTATCATCAACTCTGAAGAAAACCTAACGGTTGATGCTGCGATTGATTTAACCTGTTCAACACTGCTAGCAAGCAACAAAATTGAAGCTAGCTATGTTGAAGCTATCAAACAAAAGCACAAGGACATTGGCGCGTACTATGTTCTAGCACCAAAGATTGCGATGCCTCATGCTCGTCCTGAAGATGGTGTGAACGAAGCATCACTACAGGTGACAGTATTCAAAAAGGGTGTTGATTTAGAGTCGGAAGACAACGGTGACGTTTACCTTTCAATCACTCTGGCAGCGATGGACTCAGACAGCCATATCCATACTATTATGGCGCTATCAGAGTTGTTCCAAAATGATGATGACATTGATGCCATTATCGCAGCGGAAACAGAGCTAGAGATCATCGAGATCTTTAAACGATACTAGCTTCAATTTTTAGGCCTTAACCTTTAGTTCCTACTGATGTTTATCTCCTGAAAGCCCCCACTAAAAAAGCGATAGCCTCGGCTATCGCTTTTCTGTTTCTGGTGATTGGTCATTTCTCATCGAGTATGAGTGAAGGCATCACACCTCGAAACCATTCACTAGCGTTAAAACGCGTACATTCTTTTATCAGTTGATAACTCGAAACAGTACTGTGCGTGTTTTTCAAGACATTCAAACACTTCTCGATCTAACTTATAGTTTTCAACATAGTCTCTCAAAATAGCCATCGTCTGTTCTAACGTCATACCAGCACGATAAGGACGTGATTGAGATAATGCTTGGAATACATCTACCACAGCGACGATCCGACTCGGTTGATCCAGCTCTTCCGCCGTTTTACCCATTGGGTAACCTGATCCATCTAACCTTTCATGATGATTGGATGCCCATTGGCATACCTGAGGAGAACTAAACAGCTCTTGCAGTGCGAATCGAGTGTCCGTTGCGTGGCGTTTAATACAGCAATACTCCTCTTCGGTCAGCAAATCCGGCTTATGAAGAATGTCATTAGGTGTTTGCAGTTTGCCGATATCATGAACTAGCCCTGCTAAATAGAGTTTACGCTGAGTTGTGTATGAGTAACCCAACTGCTTGGCGAGATATTCAGAAAGCTGCCCGACTTTCAACGAATGCTTAAAAGTAAACGAACTTTTTGTATCAACAACATTGGCGATAAACTCGGCAAAGGCCACCGTCTCGTCCAGCGACATTTGCTGAGAGAAGAACGGCACAGGTTCGAAGTTATCCCTCATGTTCTCGATGTAAGGGATTTCCATCGAGAACCAAAAATCATCCAGATCGACCAGCTCACACATGTGTTGTACAAGGTTGGTTTCGAACATCTCATCCGCTTGTTCAGTCAAACGTTCAATAATGCTCGCTTTTCCATCTGGTGTTAAATTTCCATAACGATCAGAAGAGGTTATGCCGTATAGATAATCGACTCTGTCGGCAAGCATCACGATCGCGGCCAATTCTTTTTCTAACTCGCTGATATGAATCGCCTTTAACTCAGCCCACGGGGTATGATGATAAAGAACCGGCTTAGCGAATATAGAAAGAACTGGGCACTCTTTTAAGATTTGGTAGCCCTTCTGACAATGGTGATAGCTCGAGTCGGGCACAAACCCAGAAGTTAAGCTGAGCTGCTCATCAATTTGCGATACGCCACAGTCGTGAATTAACCCTAATGAGAACGCAAGTTGGGCCTGCTCTTCTTCCCACCCGACGCTCAGAGCACATCGATACGCGATATAACCTACCCTCTGCCCATGGTTTTTGCTTTCAAAACCGACGTTATCAAGCGCCTTAGCAATACCAAATAGAGCCTTTCTTAGGTCTACGGTTACCTCTTGGCAATGTTGAATCATTATTTAAGCCTAGCATTTTTATAGTTTTTATATATTTAGGCTGCTAATACTAATGCATAGCTAATGATTATATACACAACTATTGTAAGGTTTAATGAGTTTCGTGATAGAACTAACGTATCACGAAAAATCCGTGCTACAAGTGGTTGCATATTGAAAATCATGCGACATTATAGTCTGCCGACCAAAAATCACTAAATCATCAGCCAAAAGAAAAGGAAAGACATGTTTAAAACGATTATCGATAACGAACTATCCATCGCATTGGTTGAAGAGAGTTTCGCTTCTCACTATGCGGAAATTTCACGAAGTCAGAATGAGTATCTAAGCCAATGGCTTGTGTGGCCACCACATTGTAAAACCGAGCAAGACTTTAGGATCTTCATCCAGCGCTCGCTACACGATTATGCGGAAGGGAAAAGCATGACATGTGCGATTGTGTATAAAGACAATATCGTCGGTAACTGTAGCTTCAACACCATTGACCACAACAAACAGAAAGTCACGATAGGTTACTGGCTGTCTGAATCGTACCAAGGTAAAGGGATAGTCACCCGTGTGGTCGAAAAACTGATTGATATTGCTTTCAATGAGTTAGATATGGAAAAGATTGAAATATCAGCTGCCACTGAGAACATGAGCAGCCGTAAAGTTTGTGAGCGCTTACATTTCACGTTAGAAGGTATTATAACTCGTAATGAGAACTTGAATGGCCGCATCGTAGACCACGCCATTTATGGTCTTCATCGCTCTAAGCTCTAAGCAGTCACTATTATGTAAATGAGCATACTAAAAAGCCACGGTATTCGACCGTGGCTTTGTTATTTTACGAACCTAGAACCTAAGTAGCCCTCAGAGCGCCCAGTTATACGGTCTTAGGAATCACGATACTGAACTTAGCTCCACCATGGTTGCTGTCATCGATTTTGATATCCCAAGAAAGCTTTTTAGCCGCTGAAATCGCAATCGCGAGGCCTAACCCCAAACCACCCGTTGTTGAGGTTCTGCTTGAATCTAGACGGGAAAACGGAAGAAATACTTCATCACGACTGTCTTCTGGGATTCCAGAACCATTATCTTCAATAACCACTAGCCAATTTTCTGAATTCTCATCCAGTGTCATCCACACCTCATCGCGCGTGTAATTACCCGCGTTTTTGAGAATATTATCGAAGACCAAACGTGCCATTGAGCAGTCACACTTAATCTTGCAATCTTGCCCTACTTTGGATTCAAAGAGCACATTGTCTAACTGAGAGTAACGAATACGATCGAGACAGTACTCATGAAGATCAGAGGTCACTTTAACGAGCTCAAAGAATGAGTTATCCATGACATTCAACTTCGACAGCATGATAATTTCTGAAGTGAGATCGTTGATATCCTCAATGTAGGTATCAATATCATCGAAAAGCGCCTGATGATGGTCGGGGGCTCCCCTTCTTAGAATATCGGTCGCCAGCTGAATACGAC
Source organism: Vibrio sp. QJM3NY_27 (assembly GCF_057785955.1). Lineage (NCBI taxonomy): Bacteria > Pseudomonadati > Pseudomonadota > Gammaproteobacteria > Vibrionales > Vibrionaceae > Vibrio > Vibrio sp. QJM3NY_27. The sequence continues at coordinate 246,440 of NZ_CM173512.1, forward strand.
TGAGCGGGGTGCGCACCTCATGTGGGATAGCTTGAGCAAAGATGTGGCTTTGTTTCACTTTGCTCTCGATCTCTTCCGCCATGAAGTTAAAGCTGCTGGCCAAATCAGACACAGGATGAATGTCGTCTAGATCAGAACGAGTACTGAGTTTCCCTCGACCAAACTGTTTTTGCTTCTCAACTAGCAACTCGATTCTTTCTTGAAAACGCCTCACAGGTAAGTAAACACTTGCGCCGATCGCGACAATAATGGCGAACAAAAGCCCGAGTAAAAAGTTTCTTTCTGAATCTTCATACCATTCAATTTCAGGAGAGAAAAAATCCCCTACCTCACTGAACGCGAAACTAAATTTAGAATTTGGAAGTTGAAACACCGCCGAGTACAGATCGTTATCACTGAGGTATATAGGTACACCATTTAAAGTGGTAAATAACTCGCATCGTTGGCATGGAGCCTCTCCCGACCAATTATCTAACAGGCGTAAATTGAAGATATAAAATTGTTGGTAGCCTGTTCTATCGAGTTCTTTATACAGTGAATTATATTGATTGTGCTGACGGGTATACTGCTCAACGAAGTAAATACCATCATTTAAGAAAGTTTCGATCTCGGTTCTTCGCATGTGCCCTTCACCTAGGTTCACAAACAAAAAGATCGTTGCCGACATACCAACCACAATCCCAAGATACAATCGGGCAAACATCGAAACAGAACGAAGTTTCGCAGTCATGAACTTACGCAACCAGCATGTACCCCTTATTGCGAACCGTACGGATCAACTGTTTGTCTTTTGCGTGAATGCGTAGTTTTCGTCTTAAACCGGAAACTCGCATATCAATAGAACGATCATTAAAAGCATAATCAATCCCTCTAAATAACTGACAGCACTGGTCTCGAGTCACGACCTGACAGATGTTATTCACAAGAAGGTTTAAGATTTCAAACTCGGCAGAAGTAAGCTTAAGGTTTTGCCCATACAGAGTGGCACTTTGAGCAATATTGTTGATCACAATATCGCATTGCTTTTCAGCCATTTTTTCTGGCGCGATAGCAATAGGAGCAGCTCGACGTAATAACGCTTCAATTCGCGCCAACAAAGCATGGCCACGAATAGGCTTTGCAACGTAATCATCCGCGCCAAACTTAAATAAGCTTACCTCACTCATTTCATCGGCAGAGGCGGTCAACACTAAAATTATTCCATTGTAAAACTCTCGAGCCTGACGGCAAATTTGAGCGCCACTCATGCCTGGAAGCATCAAGTCCAACAGCACTAAATCAGGTTCAATACTGCGGATCGCTTCAAGTGCTAAATTCCCTTCATGAACAACGCTAACATCGTAGCCTTCAGCTTCTAGGTAAAGCGTAGTTAAACGAGCTATCTCTTGGTCATCTTCGACAATGAGCACTTTGGTTTTCGACATTCCTATCACCCGTATTTATTAAAAGCGAGGGCAGTATATATACTGCTCATATATCATCAATGTTGTGCTTCGAGCCTCACTTTTACCGTACGCAAAACATTGTAATCACTTTTGTACATACACGTTTACAAAACGCAGTGCTTAACCACCAGTACTCCTTAGTTTAAGAAGGTTGGCCATCAATAACTCGCTATTCACGGTGTTTTAATTGCCTATACAACGCTTACGTTTGCTTTATTTTCTTACTCACACTTACATTTAAGGCATTTACAAAACCCAATCAAATCAACCCTCCAAATAGTAATGACTTGTCGGTTAATATCACTGACAAATGACAAATTTATAGGTTTAAAATCCAAATATAGCGTTCGACAGTCGAAAGAAATCGATTACGTTACTCACCAGCCAGTGTTTTGCATTTTCAGGGCCTCGGCAGGCGCTATTAAGCAATATCTTCTTCAAATAATATTCATGAAATTGATAATTCGATCCAGCATTTGCTAATCACCACTACCACACAGGGTCCACTTTAAGATGAATAAACCGCTTTCACTGTTACTGACCAGCCTCCCTTTATTTTCAACGCAGTTATTAGCTGATAGCAATAAACAAGAAATAGTGAATCCGATTCAAGCGCAGGCAAATTCTTGGATAAACATTCAGGTCGCGCCAAAAATAACATTCGTCAAAAGATGGGCTTCAACTGTGAGTTCTATAGCACGCTCCTTTCTGTAGCACTTTTTTCTTCTTCAACACGGCTTTTAACGGCTGTTGAAGACCAGAATTCAATTTGATAAGCGCCTACTGAATGCATGAGTTCGGTAGGCACTGTTCGACCAACACATCAGTTCACCGAGTTCAATATGATGACCAATTATCAACCTTTCGAGCATCTCAAGTGTCCTATTTGGATATATGATATTGATAATAAAAGAATAACTTGGGCAAATAGTAACGCGCTCCCCCTCTGGGAGTCTGAGTCGATGTTTGAGCTGACATCACGTGACTTTAGTGTCGAGATGTCAAAAGCGATAGAAGCAACACTGGAAGAATACCAAAGACAATTTCTACGTAACGAAAGCATCAAAACATGGTGGAACTTCACGCCAAACCACATTTCCAAACGTGCATTATGCCTATTTTCTGGGATCCCATTGCCCGATGGTCGAACTGGGATGTTGGTACAAGTCATTGCCGAAGAGGGCAGCCTAAAGCACGACTTAGCTTGCTCTGATGGCGCAAATCTATCCCTTCTATTTGATAACTCGGGAGACGTAGTGAGCGCTAACTCCGCATTCTTTCAAAGCTATGGTTCACCGTTTAGTACCCTATCCGACTTCGTTTCAAGTGAAGAGGCAGCAGCACAATGGTTGTTTGCTGCGCGTAAAGGCCGCGAGATTTTAGAGGAAGTCAGCTGCGAAATAGATAACAAAATTCATCACTTTGACGTTCAAGGAAAATGGCTATTTGATAAAAGCGAGCTTCTGTTAAACCTCACCTGTACAACTAAACAAAAAGAGAAACTGATCAAAGCCAGATACAACGCTGAGCACGACTGTTTAACTGAGCTTTATAATCGCCGCGGTATCACCAACCTTTTGGAAACCAGTATTGCCTATCGCTCGCCCTTTGAGTTGATGTTTGTCGACCTTGATGGCTTCAAATTGGTCAATGATACTTATGGACACAGTGTCGGTGACCAACTACTTAAGCAGGTTGGCGAACGTCTTAAACACCTCGTCGACGAAACGTGCATGATCGGTCGATTTGGTGGCGACGAATTCATTGTTATTGCCCACGCCTGCCGAAATCACAATATCCCGCTGCTCTGCTCTCGTATTATTGAAGCCTTGAACAAGAGTTTCCACATCAGAGGGATTGGCACCTTGTCTGTTGGTTGCAGCATCGGTACCGCTCATTTCCCTGATAATGCCATCGATCAAGAGTCACTGCTCAAGCAAGCAGGTATGGCGATGCATATGGCCAAAGCAAATGGACGAAATCGATTTCAAACTTTTACACCTTGTTTAGCACAAACCCTTCACCGCAAGGTAGAGATCCGTCATCGACTCACGCATGCCTTAGAGAATGACGACCTCAACCTTCATTACCAACCGATAATGAACACTAACAGCGACAAGGTGAAAGGATTTGAAGCCTTACTTCGATGGTCGGACGAAGAACTAGGTGACATAGCTCCTGACGAATTTATTACCTTAGCGGAGGAGAGTGGGCAAATAGTTCCTCTCGGAAAATGGGTTCTCAATTCCGCACTCAAACAGTTATCGATGTGGCAACGAGAGTTTGATAATGAGTTGATGATGAGCATCAATATCTCGAGTATTCAGATGCACGCTACCTTTGCCGAACAGTTATTGGCAATGCTGAACTTCTACAACATCCAGCCTCAAAGCGTTGCCCTTGAAATCACGGAGTCTTCCATGATCTTCAAGCATGGTGAAGTCAGACAAGCATTAAGTGATATATCAAAATTAGGCGTAGAACTTCACCTTGATGACTTTGGCACAGGGTACTCCTCACTCTCAATGTTGCATGACTTGCCAATTAGCACCGTTAAACTCGATAAAAGTTTTGTCCATGGTTCGCACAAAGGGAGCAAAGCAATAGTCCAAGCCACTCATGCTATCTGCGATAAACTGGGGCTAAAAGTAGTGGCTGAAGGCGTCGAGACAGAAACGCAAAAAGCGTTCTTGATCGATTGTGGATACCAGTATCTTCAAGGGTTCTTGTTTAGTAAGCCCATCCCGTCAAATGAAGTCGAAAGACAATTTTTAACAGATCGATTAATAGACATTTAAAAACCTATTTATCAATAAGTTAGAGTTTTTTAGCACTTCGTAGTCCAGAGAGTGATACCCACATCAACGCTTACGTATGCTTACATTGCGGCCAATAACGACAAGCCGAAGTTAAAGTATTGTTTATTATGCAATTATTGAGAACAATCAACCTGCAAGCCATATAACAGATATACCTACCTTCTGTAATGGCTTTGGTATTTAGATTACCCTCAAGCAGCCCCTCAATCAGATCAAATAATCGGTAAATATGAGAAGACAAAACGGCTTCACTCTCTTAGAACTTATCATCGCAGTCTTAATTTTAGCTATCCTGTCTACCACGGCTATGGTCAAGTTCTTAAACGTTCAAGGAAGCGCCCGTGCGAGTAAAATACACGACGTAGCGGGTAACCTACGTACCGGTATCGATATGATCTACGCCAAGTCTGCGATTGCTGGCGTTGAGGGAGAGTGCAACTATGTAGAAAAAACGGAAATTGAAACCTACTACGTCTGTCATGGCTACCCTATAGCTTATGTGGATTCACTCAGAAGGCTGCTCAATATCGACAGAACAGAGCTTCACGTGATCAACAAAGAAGTCGATTCTGGCAGCAATGCCGAAAGAGTAGCTGCTATCTCTTTTGACGCAGATAACTACACCTATTCACCTGAAGGTGACTTTTGTCAGGTACTCTATCAACCAGAAAAAGAACCTCAAATCGTCGTACTTGATGGCGCATGTTAAATACTCAACGATTTTACTCATTCAGAAGTTAGAGCTAAACCATCGAGACAGCTCTTTGAATATCATCTGGTTACGATAAATTTGTTCAAAAATAATACGAATAGGGTTAAGTTGTTGCTACTTACATCTTTAAGTGCTGTTTACGTTATAACATGAACTTAATTCATATCTTATTTTTTATAATTAGCCTGTAAAGATCTACATAGGTGCATTTCTGATATAGATATCAACAGTGTTTTGGTTAAACACCTTTCGTAAATAGATAGGTATAAATATATAATTATAAATAGCATCCTCGTGCTATCTAAAACTTCCCACCTAAAAATTTCATTATTTAATAATACGTAATAATACAAATAAAGCAGACTCAAAATACAATATTATCAATTCCATCATCTAGCCATATAATTCAATTACTAAAATCATGTCTTAATTAAGTTGTAATTAATATTACATAAATTGACATAATCTAAGTTTATCCTGAAAAATTCTGATAAATCTCACACATCAATAAACCGAATGAATACCATCAAAAGCTACATTAGAAACCTCTAAATCCAGTAGCTAAATCTTCCACATAGAAGCGGTGAAATGGATAAATACCAAAACAAATGGATAAATCCCTTTTATCCCTTGTAAATCATTGGCTTTCATTTATAAATTCAACTTTTGGATGAACATCTCCATAACCTTTCATTCAAGCCCAAATTCTGCGATTAGTATCAACATCTTAAGAGAAAATGGTGACATTTTGGTTATATTATTTGGAAAGGACTCTTAGGTTGAATGAAAATCCCAGCCAATACACATCAATCACATGAATATAATAACTGTCGCTTAGGAGTTGAGCCATGCACTGTTCTTTCAATATAAACAACAATAATGAGAGCTTGCAACTGATCTACAATGAAGAAAAAATATATATCAAGAACAACAGTAATAAGATATCAGAGGAAAGTCTTAATAGTAAAGAGAGTTTTGTATTCAAATATCTTATTGAGCACTCATCAATATCTAACCCTCAATCTGCACGAGATGTTGAAGAGTCTTTTAAATTACATTTTGATGAAGAGTTTAGTTTGTATGCACTAAAAAACATCATCGCCTCAATAAGAAAGAAGTATCGAAACTTATGTAAAAAAGCAAAGATAGATAATAATAGCGAACTTATCTCTAACCTTTATAAGGTGGGTTACTTCATCGATCTCGATAAGAGCTCTACAAACTGCATCGCACCAAAGTACGACATCAATCAATTCAAGCCCAGTCAGATAGAAATGTTGAAAATGATGTTCAATACCTATCATAGAGAACTGATTAAGGCTCTGATAACCGTGTTCACCGTCTCTTCATTTTTCCTCTTCGTTGTCTACTTTTTCCAAATCCTTTATACGACGAAGATTGCAGATGAATACAGCGAAAACACCAAACATATTGCTGAAGAAATCATGCTCTATGGTTGCGATAACCAAGGGGCTGTGCACTCATTAAGACATTCACTCAACCTAGATTCTGTCATCATGACTACGTCTTATGGTTCATGTTATATCTCCAAAACACGCTCGAAAATGGTAAACCTTGATCAAGTTGATGACTTTTACGATAGTACCGATTTCGCTTATTCACGCTTCGTAGATACTAAGCGTGACATTGACCTAACGGTGCGTATTTCTACACGCTCTATTGAAGCTCGATACAAGAACTCACTATTGCCGCTGTTAGTCGACTCGGTCTCGATCCAGAAGAATGGTTATTACATTCTGAACCTTGGTGAAGAAAGCAAAGCTATCTATCAAACACCACTGCCAACCGGTGCAACCATTACCTTTTACAGTGACGATATTGTCGTACTGTGGACTGCGCTTTCTCTGATTCTCGCCACACTGCTTTATCGCTCCTATATTCTGGGCTTTATGATCTACCTGTTTCGTTGGAAACACATCTCCTTTGAAGAAGAGCCCATCATCAACACCGAAGACAACAGCGTCCTGTATTACGAGTTGCTATCTCGAGTTCGTAACGTCGGCGTTTTAAGCTTCATCAACACCATGAGACGCACCAATTTACTCACCTTTCACACTATCTTGCTCATCGAGACGGTCAGAAAAGCCAAATTACACAACAGCCATGAGATCTATGGTGTCAACGTGTGTCCGAGCGCTTTGGTGGGGTCGAACTTCGCAAGGCTCAGAGAGCATTTGGCCGCGATGGAAGCGAATGAATTTGTCGTCGAGATTACTGAATATTCGAATATTGGCTATGGATGTGAGGTTATCGATAACATTAAGGATATCAAAAAGCTTGGTATCACTATCGCTCTGGATGACTTTGGTACGGGCAATAACAACATAGAAATCATCAATGTTATCTCTCCGGCCTATCTAAAACTGGATCGTTGCTTTGTTAAGGATATCGAGTCAGGAGAGCACCATCAGGGTGTATTGCTTAATATCTCTGAGATTGGACGCTTATCAAATATCACGATGATTTATGAAGGTGTCGAGACGCGCAGGCAACAATATATCTTGTGTCAGCTAGGCTACAACTTACATCAAGGCTATCTGTATAGCCGGCCCAATGACTCAGAGGAGCAGTAGGCTCCCCTAACAGAAATCTTGACGAGCAACCATTTCCTATTCAAATAATCATCGCTCATACAGCTGCTTGAAAGCCCACAAGGACGTAGGCTTCAAGTACCCTCCCCGCCAAACATGCTTTATCCAAATATAAAAATATCCGATCCATTTTCATAAAACCCTTGCCAATTCGAATAAAAAGGTTAGTGTTATACACATGTATATCACCATGCAATTTTAATTATGACCGAATGGAAAGACGACCAACCGATCTTTAGGCAGCTTGCCGCAAAGATCAGTGACCAAATTCTTCAAGGTGTTTGGTTAGAGCAACAAGCATTACCCTCTGTGCGTGCGGTTGCTGCCGATCTCAAGATCAACCACCTTACTGTCATGAAAAGCTATCAGTTACTGGTGGATGAAGACTTGGTAGAGAAAAAACGCGGCCAAGGCATGTATGTGGCCGAAGGGGCACTTCAAAAATTGAAAGAGTCTGCACACCAATCATTCATCAACACACAGATCCCAGCCATCGCTGAGACGCTAGGCATCATTGATATGAGTGTCGAAGAACTCGTGAAACAGCTAGCACAACATATAAAGGACAAGTCATGAGTACTTTACTTTCCGTGAAAAACGTAACCAAAACCTATTCAAATCAAGTGGGTGTCGAAAACATCAGCTTTGAGTTAAAGCCAGGGCAAGTACTTGGTCTGCTGGGCCACAATGGCGCAGGTAAATCGACTCTGATCAAATCACTGCTTGGTGGACACAACTATCAAGGTGAGATTGAAGTAAACGGCTACCACCCTATCCACCAGCACGCTGAGCTCATGCAGCACTTGTCGTACATCTCAGATGTTAACGTGTTACCAGAGTGGATGACCGTTAAACAACTGCTTCGATACACACAAGGTGTGCACCCTAGCTTCAACAAGCAAAAAGCAGAACACACGTTAAGCAGCACCAACATCAAGTTGTCTTCTACTATCAAGCAGCTTTCTAAAGGGATGAAAGTACAACTTCACCTTGCGATCATCATCGCGACTGACACTCAAGTGTTGATCTTAGATGAGCCAACGCTGGGCTTAGATTTGCTGTACCGCGATACTTTTTATCGCCACCTATTAGAATGGTTCCACGATGGCGAACGCGCCATGATCATTGCAAGCCATGAGGTTTCAGAAATTGAACACCTATTAACGGATGTACTGATTTTGAAGCAAGGTCATTGTGTACTGCAAAAAAGCATGGAAGACATCGAGCACGACTACTTCATTATCGAAGTCGCAAACAACCATTCAAGCGAGATACAGAAACTTAACCCACTCACCTCTCAGCCTGGGTTAGGGACGACTAAGTGGCTATTAGAAGGTCAATACAAAGCGCAGGTTGAATCACTGGGTAACATCTATAACGTTGGTCTAGCAGACCTATTCCTTGCAACACAGACGGAGAAGGCATAATGCATCCAAGTTTTTACATGCTAGAAAAAGAACTCATCGAGCACAAAGTTAACACTCGATTGCCTCTGTTTGTCGCATTATGTGGTTTCTTACTGTTCGTTGGTCTGTTCTTTAATGGCGCAGCGCAACATGAGTTTTTCTTTGAAATGCAAGTGAATGGTGACGTGAGCGACATTCACAGAGAGTTCGCACAAGATCTCAACTCAGTGATCTACTTTGGCGCGGGCCTTATTTCACTGATCCTGTCGACGCTTTACATCCCTAAAACGCTGCGTAAAGAACGCCAAGAAGGCAGTTCAATGTTTTGGCGAAGTATGCCGGTATCCAATGCAATGACTCACTGCGTAAAGCTAGGCTTCGGTTTAGTGGTTATTCCGGCTATCTGTGCGTTGTTAGTGCTGTTCGCAGATTTTCTATTCTGGATATTGAACGTCTCAAGTGAGCAACAACTGGCGCTATTGGTTGAGCAGCAATCTCTGTTTTATGTGCTGAGCAACTGGGTCGTGTTTTTTGGAAGAATGATGTTAGTTGCACTGGTTTTATTGCCACTGGCAACTGTCACTCTAGCTATTTCGCAGCTGGTGAACTCCCCATTGCTTGTCATTTTCATCTCAAGCTATGCGATTAAGTTCCTCTCTGTCGCCGTGTTTGGGTTCTATGGCATCAATGATTTCCTATCTCTCATCGCGTCATTACCAATGAATGTGCTCATAGCAAGCAACCCATTCAGCGCGATTGCAGAAGCGCCTATTTTATCTTTAGGTATTTACGCATTGATTGGTGTTGGTGGTTATCTACTGAGCCTGAAATTGAATAGAACGGACGATGTAAGCTTGAAGACGCTGTTCCAACGATAGAGTCATCTATCCTGATCGGATAACATCAGATATCAAAATCTAAATCAAAGCTTCTGAGAAATCGGGAGTTTTTTTTGATCACGACTTTGCGAATACCGATATGGGTAACAAGAACAAAGGGACAAAGGGACAAAGGGACAAAGGGACAAAGGGGTTTTAGTTAGGAGTAACAGAGTGAAGCAACAAGAGAATCTAAGAGGAGGTATTAATGAGCTGACATTGAATGCATTGTTGTTAATGCCTGTCAGCTCTTTGGAGGATGATTTCTTTAGTTGCCGACCAGATGAAGGTCCTTGAGAGTGCTAATGAAATCAATTTGTTACGTTTACATTTGATTAAGCTTTTCAGCTTTTTTTATCTTAAAGCTTTACGATTTAAAGCTTATTTCTTTGAAGCTTCTTTCGCTGTGTCTTTCCAGTATTGGATGCGAACGCGATGAAGCTGTGCTCTTCTCATTTTTTTCATAAGGGATATTTCCTTTTCTTTAACTGCTCTGCATGAGCTATTTTTATTGCCAACCATTCGAATCTAACGGTGTTTGATGTCCAGATCAATGATACAAATCACAAAATTTATAGAGTTTTGAGTACCATTTACATCAAAGTATGACCTAGCTATCAACTATGGCTCAATTTAATATCTTAAGCCGTTGTTCGAAATTTAGATTAGTTATCTCAGATGACAAATTCATTTCAGTATCAATACAGTTCAATGATACGTACTTAATAGACCGGACCAACGCGGATTTAGTTCCAGCATCTTATCTTTTATTACTCACCTCACCCATAAGGTTACAGCGTAACTAAGTCTATATTCAATGTGAACAATTAGTCGTCACATTAGCCTATACGTCACAACATCAAAATGGGATTATGTTTGTAACGGGTAGAGCTTTTTATAGAAGAAAGCCGTAGTGAATAAAATTAAATGGACGTAATTATGAGTAAAGTAATTCTGCAAGGGCATATTCTAGTGCCAGACAACGACCTAAAATCCGTCACACAAGCCTTGGTTGTGCATAAAGAACTAACACTCTCAGAACCCGGTTGTATCGTGTTTCGAGTCAGTCAAAGCTCACTTCAACCTAATCGTTTTGAAGTTTATGAAGAATTCACTAGCCGTGAGGCGTTTGAAGCGCACCAACAGCGAGTAAAAACTTCTGAGTGGGGTGAAACCTCCAAGAACGTGACACGTCATTACCAAATCACCGATGTTCCGACACCATAATGATTGACCCGCTAGCCAACCGTATCATCACATTGGTCAAGCAAGATCCATTGCGAATGAAGGTTTTAGACTGCGTCTCTCAACTGGGTTTACCACAATGCTATATCGCCGCAGGCTTTGTGCGAAATCTCGTTTGGGACTACCTACATGGTTTTCATTCCCCTACACCACTCAATGATATTGATGTGATTTACTTTGATCCCATTGATAGCTCTTACGAATCGGCTCTTCGATACGAGGCTCAGCTTCAAGAGTGGTTACCTGAATTGAATTGGCAAGTTCGCAATCAAGCCTGCATGCACACTAGAAATGGGGATGAGCCTTACCAAGGTTCATTGGATGCGATGAGTTACTGGCCAGAGAAAGAAACCGCCGTCGCCGTAAAGCAAAGCCCGACAGGAGAAATCGAGTGTATTTCCACTTTTGGTTTAGAGAGTTTGTTTGATTTGAAGATCACACCGAACCCCAATCGCAGCAAAGACGTGTTTGACCAACGAGTTCAGTCTAAGAACTGGTTAACTCATTGGCCCAAATTAGCGATTGGCCACAGTTAACGATTAACCACAGTGAGTTAATGAGCGGCTACAGTCAACTAGCGGCCAGATTCAAAATGAAAACCATTGACTAAAAGCCCAATCAGATCGAACATGCCCCCACTTGCTTAGCTTATTAGCTTAGTAAGTTAGTAACTAACCAAGTCATCAACCGCGCGCGGTCACTCACTGCTGCGCTCTCTCGTCATACTGAGTAACGACCATGAACCGACAATACATGCTGCAAGCTCTTGAAGCTTCGCGCCAAGCCCTACCCGATTGCCAACCAAACCCACCGGTGGGCTGTGTTTTGGTAAAGAACGATAAGGTGGTGTCTGTTGGGTACACACAAAAAGTCGGTGGAAACCACGCCGAGGTTGAAGCACTGAATGGCTATGACAGCAAAACGGACGGAACAATGGAAGAGGTTACCGCTTACGTAACTTTAGAGCCATGTTCATTTGTTGGCAGAACACCCGCTTGTGCCAATACATTGGTTAAAGCAGGTGTAAAACACGTAGTCGTGGCGATGCTAGACCCAGACCCTCGCAATAATGGTCGTGGTGTTGCGATACTTGAATCGCACGGCGTGAAAGTGGATGTAGGGCTATGCCAAGCACAAGTGAGCGCTTTTCTAACCCCGTATCTTGGTAAGTCTTAGCTCTTAAACAGCCAACGCTAACTCAATTTGACTCGATAAAGCGGATTGACTCGCTTATCGACAAAATACGACCAAATATGATCGTAGACGGCATGTTGGTTGGGGAACGGCGCAAGTGCTTTCGCTTCCTCTAAATCGCACCAGCGGTACTCTGTATGTTCGTCATTCAGTTCAATCGTTTGGTTGGGCGGGCATAGCACCGCAAACACAGGGATGAGCTGAATCACATTAACGTGAGCCTCGTAAAACTGCTCCAGAAACTGCGCGTTATACAAAGCTTTCACTTTAATTTGGGTCTCTTCTTCAAACTCGCGCACGATAGCCTGCCAGCCTGTTTCACCTGCTTCAATCGAGCCTGCGACATGGCACCAAAATTCGCCTTTCACACGCTTCATTAATAACATTTTCATTTGTCCGTCGATCTCTGAAATAGCGACACCGGATACAATCGAAGTATTGAGTGGAATCATAACGTTACCTTAGATTGAAAAAGAGGGCGGCAAGGCTACCACCCTTCATTTGTGAAGTTGTCTTCTTTGATTAAAAACGAGAGGCCACTCATCAATTTATAAACATCAAGCGTAACTCTTGAGGTTTGTATATCTAATAACAACCTTTGTACCCAGTCATTGAGCGATTCTTATTTGAGGCGTATTTCGATAAAGAGTAGAATCGCCGTCTTGTACTGTGTTTCTTCACTTTTGTTTTTAGCGCATCAGTTTTTAGACTCTCACACAGTAGACTCACACCCATTTATCACCACGATATAAGTATTAAGACGACTATGCACTCATCAAACTCAACGCACGACTCAGATAACGGCCACACACCTGAGCATTGCTTCACCCGCTTTCAACAGCCGATCGAGTCATATTCGTTGCCTGAGCGTTTCACCTTCCCGTTCTATTATGAACCACACGCACTGTGTGAAATCGCTTCTCATCAGCTTCAACAATATCTAGAAACTCAAACCGACTGGCAGCATGACTTCGGACTGGATTCTGACGCTGGTCGCGGCAAAATGTTTGGTGTGTTACTGGTGAAAAGCCCTGAAGGTGAATTGGGTTACTTCTCTGCATTCTCTGGAAAAATCGCCGACCAAAACCTACTGCCTCACTTTGTGCCACCCGTATTCGACATGTTGAGCAGCGACAGCTTTTTCCATCAAGACACAGCCGACATGATGGCTGTGAATGCGAAATTTAAAGCGCTGCAAGCAAACGCTGATTACCTTGAACTGTGCGAGCAACTGGCACAACAAAAAGCACAAGCTGAACAAGAGATTGAAGCTCAGCGTTTATTAATTATAGAAGGCCGAAAAACACGTAAAGAACAGCGTGAACAAGGTAAAGAAAACCTTGATGAGCAAGCCTTCGAACAGCTAAATAGCGAGTTAAACAAGGCCAGTGTTGCCGACAAAAATCAGCAAAAATATCTCAAGCTCAACTGGGAACAGATCTTAAACGAGTTACAAATCAAAGTTGATGTGTTCACTAATCAATTAGCTGAACTCAAAGAGCAAAGAGCACACCTTTCTCATCAACTTCAGCATAAACTGTTTTCACAATACGCTTTCCAAAATGCGGAAGGTAACATTGAGGATCTCAACCAGATCTTTGAAGACACGCCAAACAAAATACCACCAGCAGGTTCTGGCGAGTGTGCCGCACCCAAGCTTTTGCAATACGCGTATTTAAACGGTTACACACCATTGGCACTGGCTGAATTTTGGTGGGGTCGTTCACCGAAATCGGAGATCCGTAAACACAAGAAATACTACGCCTCTTGCCAAAGTAAGTGTGTACCGATTTTAGGCCATATGATGAAAGGCCTAGAGGTGGATCCAAACCCATTACTAGAGAACCCAGCAGAAGGAAAAGACCTCGATATCCTGTTCCAAGATGAACACATTGTTGTAGTACACAAACCAGCAGGTTTTCTATCCGTGCCGGGTAAAAACATTAAAGATTCGGCCTACACACGCGTTCAAGAAATGCACCAAGATGTTGAAGGGCCATTTGTTATCCACCGTTTGGATATGGCGACCTCTGGCATTCTGATATTTGCTTTAACACGACGTGCGAACAAAAGCTTACAGAAGCAGTTCATTACTCGTGAAGTTGAGAAGCGATATGTCGCAATGATTGAAGGTGTTCTAGACCAAGATGAAGGCTATATTCGACTGCCATTGCGTGGTGACTTGTATGACCGCCCTCGTCAGATTGTTTGCTTCGAACACGGCAAGCCTGCAGAAACCAAATGGGAAGTGATTGAGCGAAACGAACAAACCACTAAGGTTTACCTGCACCCTAAAACAGGCCGTACACACCAGTTACGTGTTCACTGTTCACACCAAGAAGGGCTTAACATGCCTATCGTGGGTGATGGCCTATATGGTAATAAAGCCGACCGACTGCACCTACACGCAGAAAGACTTGCACTGCACCACCCAGTCACCAAAGAGTGGATGGAGTTCCAGTTCGACGCTGAATTCTAAAATCTCTCATTAGTACCGAGCTTTAAAAAAGGAGTCACACCGCTTGTGGCTCCTACCTCTTTTGGGTATATCTCCACGCTTATTGCACTACATCAAGATTCACTTTGTTGTGAAGAGTAGCATGCCCACCTTCTTCTCTCCTTGAGGCCTTTGATATGTCATCAGCTGCTTTGAATTTGCCCCACAACACACGAACTTCTTCTCTGATAACTGCGCAAGCACCAAGCTTGAAACCACTAGCAACCAAAAAGCCTAATCTAAATTTGGCAATGCTAAGCTTAATTGAAGAAGTTAAAAACGAACTCCCACTTTACGAATCGGAGACGTTTATCTGTGGGCCAAAAGGAAACTGCTCGGGTTGCTCTAAGAAACTACTAGAGATGGTCGACAGTGAGTTAATGTATTGGGAGCACAGTATTTCCATTGGCCAAGGCCCCAACTTCGAGGAACTGCGCCGCTTTGGTAAGCTTTGCAGCAGCGTTCGACGTGGTTTAGAGCGTAACGGTTTAGTCGAAAAACGCCCAAAGAAAAGATAACAAGCCAAATCGATAATCATTACAATGTGTCGTTGGCGATCACAAGCCACCCTGCTACTAACTGATTGAACTCGTTAGCTATAAAAGTAATAATGTTTTGTAATACAATTCAGTGCGCAGACCGACTTCGTAGATTCGAACTCATAGAGATAAGCTCATCGATACTTTCACCATATTCTTGAACGACTCTATCCTTCTTGTCTGACGTGCCTAGCCTTCTGTATATCAATATCACATCAATTAGAAACCGACCTTGGACAACGGAGAGCCACCTTGAAGAGACCACAACCAGTACTGGGAAAGACCGGTATGCTATTTTTTCTCGTCATAATAAGTGCTTTCCCTCCATTGACTATCGACCTTTACTTACCTGCGCTTCCGCAGATGGTCGAGGTGTTTAATACTGATCGATCCATGGTCAACCTAACCCTGAGCAGCTACTTCGTTACTTACGCCATCGGTCTTTTGTTCTGGGGGCCGCTCAGCGAAAAATTTGGTCGTAAGCCGATCCTATTGATTGGATTAGCGGGCTATATGGTCGCGAGCATATTGTGCGCGATGACCAATAGCATCGAACAGTTGATTGGTGCTCGTGTATTCCAAGCCTTTGTGGGCAGTGCCATCACCGTTATCGCGACTGCCATTGTAAAAGATCTTTATGACGGCCGAGAACGTGAAAAGATCATGGCGACTATCATGTCACTGGTGATCATCGCACCAATGGTTGCGCCTGTGTTTGGAGCCTTTTTACTGAAAATTGCTTCTTGGCGAATGATGTTTGTTACGCTCGCCATTTTTGGTGCATTTGCGTCAGTATTAGCTTGCTGCTACCAAGAAACACTCGAAAACAAATACCAAGGTTCCATATTCCGCTCATGGGGAAGAATGGGCGTGGTCATGAAAAACCGCTCGTTCGTCAAGCTGCTGGTCATTTTCTCTATCATACCGATGGCGTTGATGGGCTTTCTTGCGGCGGGTTCTTATATCTACATCGATCACTTTGGATTGACCGAACAACAGTTTAGTTACGCGTTCGCATTCAATGCATTGTGCGCCTCATTTGGTCCAACAATTTACATGAAGTTGTCCTACCGAATGCCGGTTCAAAAGGTCATCTCAGGATGTTTTGCTTTATTAGCGCTTGCGGGAATCTTCACTCTAACCATTGGCGACCTGTCCCCTTGGTTCTTCATGTTCATCGCTGCACCAGCGACATTAATGGCGATCATCATGCGAGTACCGGGTACCAACTTGATGTTGAATCAACAAGATCATGACACGGGCTCTGCCGTCGCACTGATACAGTTCTTCAGCATGATTTGTGGTTCGCTTGGCATGGTGTTGGTTTCAATCCGCCCAGATTCACTGATTGAAAACCTAGGCTTTATTCAATTATCCGTCGGTACGTTAGGCGGCCTGATGTGGCTAATGATCAGAAACAAAGAGTTCGTGACTAATAAGCTGAATTAGGCGCATCCAAAATAACTAAGTTTGTACTCAAACACGATTTAGGGCGTCCTCGATCGTGTTTGAGGTCTCGCGCTCACTGGCTTTAGCGCATATTGGCTCCAATCACCTCAATTGGAGTTAAACCATGAAATGGATACATTTACTGTTCACATCCCTACTTTTCCTCTGCGCTTCATCCATCGCTTCCGATGTCGGATTCACTCAAGTCACCTTAACTGACGACCCTAATCGCCCGCTAAACACTGCCATTTGGTATCCCACACAAGATGTCTTAGACACAACCTTGATTGGCGATAACCCAGCCTTCATCGGCACGAAAGTCATCAAAGATGGAGAGATTCAATCAGGCATTTTTCCAGTTGTACTGCTATCACACGGCTACCGAGGAAACTGGCGAAACCAAAACTGGTTGGCGACCGAACTTGCGAGTCGTGGCTACATCGTAGCGGCCACTGACCATCCGGGAACCACCTCTTTCGACCAATCTCAAGAGCAAGCGGCCAAGTGGTGGGAGAGGCCGCGAGATATCACTCGAACCATCGATTACCTGTTAAGCGAAGTTCAATGGAAGCAAGCTGTTAACGCCAACAATATCACTGCAATCGGACACTCGCTAGGAGGCTGGACAGTGATGCAATTGGCAGGAGCGAAAATAGATAGAGCGACCTTTGAAGCCGAGTGTCTTATATACCCTAACCCGCGTACCTGTGGGCTGTCTGATGAATTAGGGCTATCACAAGCCCAACCAGCTGAACCAAATGAAAAAGACCTATCAGACCCTAGAATTCAGCGCGTTGTCAGCCTTGATTTGGGGCTTGCTCGTAGCTTCTCAGTCGGCAGCTTAAATGACGTTACAGTGCCAACCTTAATATTGGCGGCTGGGATTGATATTGGGGATCTACCTCAGGCATTAGAATCTGGCTACATTGCTGAGCACATGCCTCTTAATTTAAGACGCTATAAGGTCTACGAAAGCGCTACCCATTTCAGCTTCATTCAAAGTTGCAAAGCTGGGGCGGTACCGATGCTTGAAGAAGAAGTGCCAGGCGATGGCATTATTTGTAAAGATGGCGTTGGTACATCACGCGACCAGCTACATCAATTGATCTTAAACGACATCGTTAGCTTTCTGAATTGATAAACGGAAAGCAAACACACTCAATCTAACACTTGCGGCGAACTTCGATACTCACTCGGAGTTTGCCCAGTTATCCTTGAAAACTCGCGATTGAAATTGGACTTGGTCTGAAAGCCTGAACTAAGGAAGATATCCGTTATCGCTTCATCACTTTGCATCAGGAGAGTCTTAGCGTGCTCAATTCGATAGGCGTTAATCACCTTTGAAATGTTCTGGTGGTGAGTTTGATTAACCGCAGACGATATTTTTCGAGCTGGGATACCTAACTTTCTCGCCACTCGATTCAGGGACAAGTCAGGGTCTTTGAACACCTGATGATCCTTCATTAACGCATCAAACTTAGCGACGATCTGCGTGACTTCTTTGTCTTCGTCTAAGCTCACCGTTGGTATCAATGCCTCAACTTCGTCTTGTATGCTATTTAGCGTTGAAAGTTCGCTCTGTTGTTGATTTTTTTTCGGAGTCGGAGACGTACTGGTACTGACAACGACCACAGCCCCAACAATTGCGGGAATAAGAACTAGGTAACCAATAGACAGAATTAAGTCGGTGTGTTGTGCGTTAAGCAGCAAAATATCATACGAGATAATGCTATCCACTAGAGCCGAAAACAGTAAGGCTATACCTGCTGTACGCTCAGCATACAAAACATTCGATACATCACTCAGCCTGACGTGCTCTGGGAAGTTAAACGATGATTTCAACAACAAGCAGCCATAGCTGAGATATAGCGAGATCAACAATAGATCAATCGTTCCATCCCAAATATACGAATAAGAAAAGGAGCCAACCAGAACAACGACTGGGCCTAAGCAATGCAAAAGAGACAAAGGTTTACTTCGATGAGCTCCCGCAAAGCAGAGCCATGCAGCCACCGGTACACTTGCCCCTAGAACCGGTTGTAAGAAACGGAACAACGCAATATCAAACGTCCAACGCAGCCCAACAACAGTAATCATCAACGCACACAACATAATAAACCAAAACGGTTTTTGGCTTGTCTGTGGGTAACGATATCTAAGTAAAACAGCCGTGACGCATAACAGCAGAGCTGCAATAAATGGTAGGGGAATAGCGAGCATCAAAATTCCATTTAAATAACTGAGTACATAGCCTCGATAATTCAATAGATATCGATGACAACTTGAATTCATGGTAATCCATTCATCAGATGTAATAAAGGCTCCTATTAAGGAGCCTTCTTATCAAAGCCAGTTACGACTGAGTTTGGTCAATTACTACTAAGCGTTAGCCACTTGACGCGCTGGGTGTTTGATAAACACAGCTACCACAGCAACGACTGCAAGCGCGAAACAGTAGTAAGAATTAGCCACTATATCCAAAGGCGATAAGTTAAATACCGAACCTAATAGCAATACCTGTGCACCGTAAGGCAATACGCCTTGAATCACACATGAAAAGACATCCAACAAGCTTGCAGAACGACGTGGAGACACGTTGTTCTCTTCCGCCAATTGGCGAGCCACACTACCAGATACAATGATCGCTACTGTGTTGTTTGCCGTACATAGGTTCACCATAGATACCAAGCCAGCAATACCTAGCTCACTCGCACGGCCATTCGCTTGCTTAGAGTGTGAAGAACCAAACGCACGAATCACACCACTTACTAAGTTAGTCAGGAACGCCAATCCACCTTGACGACGCATGAGTTCACTCAAACCGCCAATCAGCATCGACAATAAGAAAATCTCCTGCATGTTGCCGAAGCCTGCGTAGATGTCTTGAGCGTAATCAGTCATACCGTAGTTCTCAATAGAACCTAGGCTCACGCCACCCGCCAGCAAGATACCAATGGTCAACACGACAAAGACATTCATGCCAGATACCGCAAGAATCAGTATGGTGATGTACGGCAGTACTTTCAGCCACTCAATTGGACCCGTTTCAGGAACTTGAGTTGCCGTGCTGTTGAAAGCAAAGATAACAATCGCAATCAGCGCAGCAGGAAGTGCAATACGGATGTTCTCTTTAAACTTATCTCTCATCTCACAGCCTTGCGAACGGGTCGCGGCAATCGTGGTATCAGAGATGATAGAAAGGTTGTCGCCAAACATCGCGCCACTTAAAACAACGCCAGCTGTTAGTGGGATGCTCATGCCTGCTGAATCTGCAATGCCTAACGCCACAGGTGCAACCGCAGCGATGGTACCCATCGAAGTGCCCATTGCTGTTGCGATGAAAGCAGAAATAAGGAAGATACCCGGCAGAATCATGCTAGTTGGAATAGCAGATAGGCCAAGGTTTACGGTCGCGTCAACGCCACCAGACGCTTTAGCCACAGCCGCAAAAGCACCCGCCAATAGGTAGATCATACACATTGCAATAATGTCTTTGTGACCGACTCCACTCAGGAATTGCTCGATAGCACGGTTCAATTTATCTTTGCTTAGTAACAGCGCCAACATCACCGCAGGCAAAGCCGCAATCGGAGCTGGAAGCTGATAGAACGCAAAGTCGACGCCTTGCAACGACAAGTACGAACCTACGCCAATAAACAGCGAAAGGAAAACAATCAGAGGGATAAGTGCAACTGCAGAAGGTGCAATTACAGCATTAGAATTTTTCGAATTAGACATGGAACGACAACGCAATAGAACAGGGAGAAGAGAGACTAATGTCACACTTAGAACTTGTCAACGTCTAGACGTCTAAACGCCCAATTAAATGCAAAGTAATAAGAACCCTATTGAACATCACTTAATAAAAAAGGCTATTTACTAGTCAATGAATAGCCTTTCGATAACAGATAGTGCGCCAATAGAAGTTAGCGTTTCTGCTTAAACGTTACTTGGTATTCGCCAATATCTTGGTAATGGAATGTCGTTAGCTTATCGAATTCCATTTCTACGATACCGCAGTAAGAACCCGTGATGATTGCTTCACCCGCTTGGAAATCAACACCACGACGCGTCATGTAGTTAATCAGCCAGTAGATTGGGCTTGGTGGCAGTGTATTCGGGTGCTTACCGTCAAATGCTTGAACTTGCTCGCCTTGAGTTACTTCAATACTGATCTCAGCAGAAGTGAACGCTTTTTCGCGATCAATCTCAGGGCCGATGAACAAGCCTTGGTTTACTAGGCCGTCAGCAAGTCTTTCATAGAACTCGGCACCGCTGTCATCAGCAAAGCGAGATTGCATTAACTCAAGAGCCATATGGCAAGAACCAATCGCTTCATTGATTTGCTCTTCACTGTAACCTTCTGGGTTTGCAGGCAGGCTCTTTACAAGCGTAAAAGCAATTTCAGGTTCTACACGAACAACGTTGTTGTCTGCAAACAGTTCACAAACCTCACCTTGTTGAATACTGCCCGAAAAGATAGGCGCAACAATAAACTTGTCTTCAGCCAAAGGAAGCAAACACTTCCAACCACCGACCTTGTCGCTCTTGAGATCGATCATTGAGGATTGGATCTTTAGCGCATCTTCCAAGTTATTCGGACGATACTGTTCGTCCAATCTTGGTGCTTTAGTTCCCGCGACGCGGCGACTCAGCAGTTCTTCAGCTGCTTGCTCAAATACATTTGTCAAATACATTTGTCATATAATACCACCTTTAGTTTTATGACCCGTATAATATCGGATTTCTTGAAGCTTGAATAGACAATTCAACAACGAACCAACACCGAAAATTCAGCCATCAATTTTCGCATATTCTAAACGTAAACAACTGAAACTATTTTGATTTATACCAATCACAGTAAGTAAGTGTTCAGAAATAGCGCCGGAAAAAGGTTTGAGAACAAGGCATCATTTTTTGATAAGTAGTTATTCTACAATCAAAAATTATAACGCAGTTATCGAACGTTTTAACCAGCTAGGCTGACCAGTTATTGACTACGATTGGTATTAGATATAAGAAAAGCCAGTAAGTTGGTTACTGGCTTTTAGATGTATTACTGATGATTAGGCTTTACTGCCCTTTTAACGTCTTCTTCAGATTCTGCATGAAGTTTCTAAAGTGAGGCATGAAATCAACAAACAGAGGATGCTTTCTATCTTGCATCATCATTGGGCCGAGTAGGCGAATGCTCACCCCGAGTCGCGCTGCTGATTGCTCGTCTAAGCCGCTGTCTTGTTTGATCTTCTCAACAATCGCGAACATGTTTTCTCTGTCTTCAATTTCAAACTGCATGGTTTGCAGTTCACGATCTTCTTTGATGTTCACTTCTTCGATAGTGATACGGTAGTTGTTATGTTTGCCTGTGAATGCTGTCATGTGGATCTCCTACAATGCTTAAAAAGTGTTTTGGCTAGCTCTTCATGAATCGTTCGAGCTTAGGTTTAACCGTCATCGACATCACGACCATGATCGTAAGGCCAATAGGAAGCGCAGCAATAAATCCATTAAACCATCCACTGGTAAACGCCGATGTATCCGAAAATCCAATATTATTTGCCGCTGTTACAAATGCCATGATGGACTCCATGATAAAAGCCATAATCAATCCCACGATTAGGTTGCGAGCTTTCTCGCCGTAATTGGGCAACGCCTTAGCAGTGACTTTAGTCACCAAAGTCATCATCACCATGCCGATTGGCATCATAATCACGACAGCAAGCGCTAACGATGATAGCCAATTGCTGATGAATTCCTCACCAAACCCGACATTCATGTAAGTCATAACCGCTGTTAAACTGCCGCCAATCGTCAGCATTAAACTCATCATGACCAAAGCTTTGTGCAATACAGGCGTGGCTTTTTGCTCAGGAAGAGTTGGCGTTAATGTTGCTTGAATCGTCATATCTATATTCCTGTCTTGAATTTACGAACAATTAAGTTGATAATGTCAACTATAAATAAAGTGGTTGATATAGTCAACTAGATTTCTAAGGATCGTTTATGTCTGATAACACATCGCTAGAATCCATCTTTCGTTTGGTACACTCTTTGAAACGTCAAATGAGTGAACAGATTGAGAGTTTGGACTCTGACATCGCGCCAATGAATATTCGTGTAATGAAGATCATTACCAAGAAGTCTCCATGTACTTCTATTGATATTGCACACTTCCTAAACCGCGATAAGGCGCAAGTCACTAGGCTCGTTAACGCGTTGATCAGTCAGGAACTTGTGAAGAAATCGCCTAATCCCGAAGACAAGCGCAGCCAGTTATTGGTTCTGACCGATAAGGGTCAAGAGATCATGAATAAGGTCGCGAATATTGATCGTGAAATGCTGAAGAGAATGACCAAAGGCATGGCCGACGATGAGTTAGAACAGTTTCGAAAAATCGCGAGCAAGATGGCTCACAATCTAGAAAACTGATCTAGAGAATGAGTGATTGGAAATAGATCGGCTCTTTGAAACAAAGCCGATCTTTAGAAAGATGAAAAAAACGCCACCGAATCGTACGATTGGTGGCGTTTTTTGTATGAGCTGATTTGATATAGATTAGCGGTATGGCTACTTCTAACTTAGATGACCGTTTTAATTAGATGCCAGTTCTAATTAGGTAACAGCTCTAATTCGATGCTAGTTTCCACCACGCTTGAACGGGGACTGGCTCTGCGATCACTAGGCGTTCACCCATCACAGGGCTCACCATTTGCACGTCTCGCTCTTTGCTTATCGTCAGTGCTTGCTCCATTGGGTCTTGCCAATCGTGCATAGAAAGGTCAAACGTGCTGTTGTGGATTGGCATCATCACCTTACCTTTAAGGTCAATGTGCGCTTGAACGCTTTGCTCTGGGAACATATGAATATCCGCCCAGAGTGAATTATACGCGCCCGTTTCAACCATGGTTAAATCAAACGGTCCGAAACGCTCACCAATCTCTTTAAAGCCGTTGAAGTAACCAGAGTCACCGCTAAAGAAGACTTTCTTATCTGAAGCGTTAATGACCCAACTCCCCCACAATGTTTGGTCACGATCAAGTAAGCCACGCCCAGAAAAATGTTGTGTCGGCGTCAAAGTGAACTCGATATCAGCAACGGTTGCTGACTCCCACCAGTTCAACTCAATGATCTTTGCTTTATCCACGCCCCACTTTTCTAGTAGAGCACCGACTCTGAGTGGCACCAAAAATGTCCCTACTTTGTCTGCTAATACCTTTACGGCACCTTTGTCTAAATGGTCGTAATGATCGTGGCTGATCACTACCACATCAATATCAGGCAGTTCTTGTAATGAGATTGGTGTTGGATGGAAGCGCTTTGGCCCCATCCATTGCACTGGCGATGCGCGATCACTGAACACAGGATCAGTCATCACTAGCTTGCCATCCAGCTTCATCATCACGCTAGAGTGACCCAAGCGGTAAGCGACATCGTCTTGTTCTTCGATCAGTTGCTCGGCTGTCATCGGTTTCAGAGGCAATTCAGCTCGTGGCACCGGCTCATTCCTTTCCACAGTCACGTAAGCTTTCAAGATTGAAAAAATATCAGACATACCCGATTTGTATTCCAACTCACTGTTAACAAACTTCTTCGGAAACTTATCTAGATTGTCGTTTGATTGTGAACCTGTGCTTACGATAGCGACCACGGCAAGTACTCCTAAAATCGGTAATAGATATTTTTTCATTGGTATCTCTTTAATCATTGGGTCTATCCCAACGCAAAAACTACACTGATTAGTTTACATACCAAAATAAAAAAGTAAACCAATGAGTGTAAGTTTTAATTTATCTAAACGTGATCGTGCCAAAATCGATTTTGGAAAAACCGACTTTGAAAAGGAGTTACCCTATCTGGTAGGTAAGGTTAATCAGCAGACCATACATTCTTGAAATCTGGCCAACCCCAGTTCGTGATGGCTACATTCTTCAGAATACCTTGGAAACGCACGGTTTGTAGGTGATGGAACATAGGCACTAACCAATAGTCCGAGATCAGCGTCGATGCAACGGGCTCCAACTCTGCCAAGTAATTCGGCAGTTCAACCGCTGCCTTATGATGATCTAAGCGCTGCTTCAGCCAATCGCTGTTCATCTCTCCTAGTGCAGAGTGCAAAACAGGATCATTCATCAACCACGAGAACAGTGAAGAAGGTGCATTGTCATCGAGATTGAGGTTACACAACACCAAGTCTTCTTTAAGGTCACCACTCTGAGATAGCTGAGCCAGTTCTCGAAAGCTATACGTATTCACCTCAACTTCCACACCATATCGTTTGAGTATGTCTGACACGCAGATAGCACATCTATATAGGGCGTAGTAATTGTAAACGGCTATGGTCATCTTTTTAGGTAATTGAACTTCTTTCGACGGCGTTCGATACAACTTTTGCCAGCTTGGCAATATATTCTGAGCTAAAGACACGCTGAACAACCCTTGATTTTGTTCCAATTGAGACAAAATAGCTTGCGGATTGGCGAGCCCGGAGAGGTATTTACGCTGCTCATCGCTTAACGAGTTTGCCGTTGAATTCTGATTGAACAGGATAAACAAGCAACCATCTTCGACCCGACTACGAAGGCCATCAGTATCTGCAGACACCAGCTCCGCATCGCTTTTTCCGAGTTGATGAAAACAAGACGAGTCTTCATAAGGTGAGACTTGCATTTGGCTGTCATCAAAACGAGCACTGCCCGACATTGATTCTTCAAATTGCCAAATGGTGACTTCATCCGTTAAAGAACGACAGCCATAATAATGTTCAAATGCCGCGAGTTTGATACGTTCATTATTGGTCTCAACCACTTTGAAGGGCCCTGTTCCAATAACAGCATGAGATACCGAATTGAATGGCGATGGCTCACGGGTCACTTGCGCAGCAGGTTGAATTGAATACTTAACGCCAGCAAGCAAGCCAGCAAAACCAGTATCGGCCTTGGTCAGTTGGAAGCTGATCCTTAACGGCTGCTCACTGTAAACCGAAGCAACATGAGCTAGCTCTGTCTGATAGAAAGGTAGCGGTTGTAAAGCGGTAAACAACGATACTAGCTGTTTGGCGTCGACGGGTTGACCATCGTGAAAAGTGAGACCAGGGCGCAAATAGAAAGTCCAAACCAACTTCTCAGAATCATATTCCCAATGATGTGCAAGTTCAGGCTTCAACTTCCCCTTGCCATTACAAGTGACTAGGCAACTGAACACTTGCCTGATCAGAAACCGTTCACTACTGCGGTGAATATGATGTGGGAACAAGTCCTCAAACTTACGTTTGTAAGTTAATTGAACGTGCAATAACCCTTCTCGAATCGTCGCACCGGAAGTTTCTTGGAGAAGAGCGCCAAATACAGCCCGGTC
Source organism: Vibrio sp. QJM3NY_27 (assembly GCF_057785955.1). Classification (NCBI taxonomy): domain Bacteria; kingdom Pseudomonadati; phylum Pseudomonadota; class Gammaproteobacteria; order Vibrionales; family Vibrionaceae; genus Vibrio; species Vibrio sp. QJM3NY_27. The sequence continues at coordinate 272,590 of NZ_CM173512.1, forward strand.
ATCTTCCAAAATAGAGAGTGCTTTTTCGTATTTGCCCTGCTCTATCAATTTACTGGCAACATGTTGAGTCATTTCTTGATTACTAAAGCGTAATGTCAGGTTAGAACGTTGATTCCGTCCCACTTTAGGCTCCCACACTACCCACTCAGCCTGATGCATCTTGCCTAACAAGGTTCGTGCATGGCGCAAACTAGTAAACAGCTTGTCTGCAACCTCAGTCAAGGTAACCGAGTGTGAGATGTTAGGCTCGAACGAATCCAGCCTTGTGTAGTAACGCATCATGTTTAGATCAGACAAATAATGAACCTTTTAGAAATAACCTTTCCTCATAAAGCCAATTATAAAACACATTTGTCTTAAAGTGACGATAAAAGACAAAAATAGGAACGCTTTAATAAAAACCCATCTGTTTATTACTTCCTATTAAATAACCATAATTAGTAGGTCAGCAAGGAACTCAAAGTTCCTACCAAAGCCTAATACAAGAGAAGTAATCATCATGAGAAAATACTATCTTAATAAGCTAAAAAGCACCTGTAGCAAGCTCGAAAGAGAAGCACTACGAACACTTATAGAGCTATGTAACTGGCGTTATTAGTACACTTTTTGGCACCGAGTTAACGCGAGTTGAGTGCAACCTAATAGGCTCCTACCCCCAATATGAGTTAGGTCTCAACTCGCTTTTCCATTTCAAATCCCCTCTCAACCTTGTTGTACCAATAGCTCACACACTTGATAAATTTCCGTTATCGACTCGACAAATTTAATTCGTTTTCTTAGTTAAACGAAAAGCCTTAAGGTTCGCCCCGAAGCAAGCAAAGAGCCTCAGAAAAACTGAAAGCTCAGCTAACAACTCATTTATTTGCAGTTACCAATCAGGTATTAACTAAGGAAACGCCATGCGTATCGCAATTCTTTCTCGCAACGAAAATCTATACTCTACTTCTCGCTTAAAAGCAGCAGGTGAAGCTCGTGGTCACCATGTCGATGTTATCGACACGCTGCACTGTGATATAGATATCGCGAGTAACAATCCGAAGATTCGCTACATGGGTGAAGAGCTACCTCAATACGATGCTGTAATCCCACGTATTGGCGCTTCCATTACCTTTTACGGCACTGCGGTTGTTCGCCAATTCGAAATGATGGGCACTTTTTGTATCAATGAGTCAGTAGCTATTAGTCGTTCTCGCGACAAACTGCGCTCACTACAGTTGTTGTCTCGTAAAGGTATTGGCTTGCCAAAAACAGGTTTCGCTAGCCGCCCAGACAAAATTCAAGACTTGATCAAAAACGTAGGTGGCGCGCCACTGGTCATCAAGCTTCTTGAAGGTACTCAAGGTATCGGCGTTGTTCTAGCAGAAACAAACAAAGCAGCTGAAAGCGTTATCGAAGCATTCATGGGCTTAAAAGCGAACATCTTAGTTCAAGAGTTCATTGAAGAAGCAAATGGCGCCGACATTCGCTGTTTTGTTGTTGGCAATAAAGTGATTGCCGCAATGAAACGCCAAGCTGGTGAGGGTGAATTTCGCTCTAACTTGCACCGTGGAGGCACAGCTCAACTGGTTAAACTAACCAAAGAAGAGCGCGCTACAGCAATCAATGCTGCGAAAATCATGGGTTTAAACCTATGTGGCGTTGATATTCTACAATCTAAGAATGGCCCAGTTGTAATGGAAGTGAACTCTTCTCCTGGCTTAGAAGGTATTGAGAAAGCGACAGGCAAAGATGTAGCAAACATGATTTTCGAATGTATCGAAAAAAATGCAAAACCAAACGCTAACCGTACTCGTGGAAAAGGCTAATTAAACAGCCATTTACTCATGATTGGAAATAACATGAACAATAAAATGATCATAGGGAATACTGAAGCACTTTGCTTACCAGAGTTAGGGATAACTGGACTACATACACGTGTTGATACGGGGGCTCAAACCTCTTCTCTACACGTAGACAATCTACTATGTGTAAAAACAGACGGTGAAAACTTCGTTGAGTTCGATCTTCACCCTGACGTTTACCACCTAGAAGAAACTGTGCGCTGCAAGGCGAAACTGAAAACGAGTAAAAGAATCAAATCGTCAAACGGCGAAGTTGAACACCGTTGTGTGATTGAAACCATGCTAAAAATTGGTGGTCAGGAATGGCCTATCGATATCACACTGAGCAACCGTCAGGATATGACTTATATGATGCTGCTTGGTCGTCAAGGCATGAGTGACAAAGTGATTGTTGACCCAGCAGGTGAGTTTCTAATCTCTCACTAATTGAACTGCTCCACAGCTCAAATAGTGAGTCAACAACACAATAATAAAGGCCAGTCTTTGAGACTGGCCTTTATTATTTATGGCGATTCTTTTTATCTTTAAACCCAAATCGCCAAACAGATTTTAGCAATCCTTTGAGTTTGATTTTAGTCACTCGCCAATGTGTCACTGGCCTTCTTGGCGCACTCATCAACAGATGTTCAAAGGCTTGCTCACTCAAATTCACTTGTCCCCCATGCGCCACCAGCAAGGTATCAAACTGCATGTCATAGATACGAGATACCGACGCTCGATACTTGTTGGGGTGAAAAATAGGAAACGGCGGAATCAGTTTCTTCTTAACCTCGACCATCAAGTCAGCCACATACGCGACACTGTGCGATGGGCAATAGACGGAAAGGTCTCTGTCGGTATGGCCTGGCGTTTCCAGAACTAACCAGTCGTCAAACCCCGGAATGCTATCTCCATCCGACAGCTTGTAATCCGGCTTCAACTTTCTTGAATACCACAGATTCGCTTTAGGTTTTCCCAATCGATTTGCCATCCATCGAGCCAACGCTAGGTCCGCAAGGTGCATCAATACCCCATCAACACCGTGATACCAATCCCTATCTCGATTCGCTGCGACCAAATTACAATGAGTTAATTGTCTGAGCTTGTGCGCTGCCCCTGCGTGGTCAGGGTGCATGTGCGTGACCACCACTGTATGTAAATCATTAAATTGGCGATTGAGCTGGTCTTCAATGAAAGATCTGAGATGAGGGATATCCGCCCGACAAGCGCCATCTAGCAAGAGCAACTTGTCTGGGTACTCTACGAGATACATGTCTTGGATATAGCCTTTAATGGTATGAAGTTGCAAACGGTATTCCTATTTTTTATCCCTGCCTACTGGATAGAACTAACAATCTAGTAACAAGTGGTCTAACCAGAATATAGCAAAGATAAATAAAATATGATTTTTTGAACGCAGAATTACGGATACAGATAACAAAAGACGAGCCTACTTCTTGAATAAAAAAAACCTTAAATGACAGGAGCATTTGCAATAATGCTGATTTTAAAGCATTAAATTCACAACGCTCTTGAAAATACTATGCATCTTAAAGAAGAAATTTAAGTCTATTATCAAAATAATTTTGAAAGTGTAACAAATGCAGCACTGTTGATGATTATTAACCCATTGGTAACATTTACGTCAATTATCAAGGGGAACACAATGAAAAAAACAATAATCAACACAATTCTTGCGAGCACTCTTTTATCCACTTATGCGCAAGCTGCGACAGAACTCATGCCAACACTAAAACAAGCAACGGTTGTTGCGACCATGACTGAACGTCCGGGAAACCCTTCAATTACACCGGATGGACGTTTATTACTGAGCGTTCATCCACTCGACCACCCTTCGACCAAAGTAATCGAATTAAGCGTGGCAGGAAATCAGACACCATACCCAACGATGAAGTATGCACAAGGTAATGACTCTTTATTTAAAGCCGTCATTGCTATTCGTACCGACGACAACGGAGTCGCATGGATTCTCGATCTGGCAACTCATACGATAACAGGCTGGGATACTCGTAATGAAACGTTGGTAAAAACGATTGAAATACCGGATTCAGTTTTAAAACCGACAAGCTTCCTACAAGACTTTGCTTTAGACCAAAAAAGACAACGTGTTATCATTGCTGATATGACCCAGAACGATCTAAAAAGTGAAGCCATTCCAGCCTTTGTAACCGTTGACCTCAATACGGGAGAAGCGGTTCGAGTGGCAGAAAACCACCCATCAATGAAGGCCGACAGTAAAACTGGTTTTGCGTTAAACCCAATCACGATTGATCCATCTTATGAATGGGTTTACTTCGGCGCTGTCAACGGCCATACAATTTACCGTGTTAAAGCGAGTGAGTTTGATAATAATGGTAAAACAGTCGCAACCAATATTAAAAAATACGCCGATAAACCTTATTCAGATGGCATTACGGTAGACAGTGATCAGAACGTTTATATTACTGATATAGAGAGTAATGCAATTGGTGTATCTACACCAAAAGGATACCGAATTATTGCCACACTATCAGACAACCAAACTTGGCCTGATGGCATGTCATTTGGCCCTGACGGTTATATTTACGTAACGGTCAATCAACTTGATCGAACGGCTGCCTTAAACAACGGTAAAGATACTGGTACTCGACCATTCGAAGTCGTACGAATCAAAGCACTAGCTAAAGGAACAACCGGACGATAATCCAACAGAAGTGAGCCTTTAAATTGGCTCACTTTTCTTTTCGGTTGATCCTCTCTCTTATCTTCACCAGCAAACTATAAACATTAGTCGTGACGACAAAATACGTGATTTGTTAGCCCGAGTTATTCGGACTATATATGCGCCTCTATTTTATTGTCTGAGTGCTATACATGAACCAATTAATCGATGCTCTTTCTACCCAAGGTTATTTCGTTTGGGATGACTTCTTAACTCAAGAAGAAGTGGTGGCATTGAGGGATTGCATTCCAGAGAACTGGAAAAAGGCTAGGATCGGCCGTAATGATGACGTAGCACGAGAAGCAACGATTCGTAGTGACAAAATTCAGTGGGTACGCCGTGATATGGGCGAACCAACATCTCTGTTCCTAGACAAAATGGAACAAATTCGTTTAGAGGCAAACCAAGCGTTCTTTTTAGGTCTGTTCGAGTACGAAGCGCACTTTGCTAAATACGAAAAAGGTGACTTTTATCAGAAGCACTTAGACTGCTTTAAAGGCAATGAAAACCGCCGCCTAACCACCGTGTTCTATATGAATGACGAATGGTCTGAGGAAGACGCAGGGGAGCTCGTGGTTTACGATCTGAAAGACAATCACATCGCGACCATTCCACCAAAGGGTGGTCGACTGTTGGTATTCTTGTCTGAACAGTTCCCACACGAGGTACTGCCAACCAACACAGAGCGATTCAGTATCGCTGGTTGGTTCCGAATTAACGGCGTGAAAGACAACCAATTGGATATCGCGCACTAAAACTGTATCCACATCGAACCTTCTTCTAAGCCTCTCCATCGAGAGGCTTTTTTATTGAACAACAGTTGTCCAATAAAACGTCTTAAAAACCGAACATGTTCAACATCAAAACCATCAATAACTTTTCTCTTAAATAAAATCGAAACGAATCTTTCATATCACTGAAACGGTTTAGCCACGTAAGTGAAATATGGCCTGTTCAAGATAGCTTCAAACGACACCCCTACCGTCTCGTTAATACTCTAATTCAATACCTCTACATCGATTTCATCCAAAAGGAAAAGAAGATGAATAAGCTAATTTTGGCAGGCGTTCTTTCGGCAACAGCAGCAATGCCCGCGTTCGCAACGACTCAAGTCACTTGGTGGCACGCAATGGGCGGCCAGCTTGGAGAAACAGTAAACAAAATTGCGACTGACTTTAATGCGTCACAAGATGATTACAAGATCACGCCAATCTATAAAGGTTCATACACAGAGACCTTAACTGCGGGTATCGCAGCGTACCGAGCAGGTGAAGCACCCAATATTCTACAAGTCTTCGATGCCGGCGCTGCAACCATCATGAACGCGAAAGGCGTGGCGAAACCAGTACAGGATATTCTGGTTGAGTCGGGCTACAACTTTAATTCGAATGATTACCTGGCGGGCGTTCGTAACTTCTATGCCGACAACCAAGGCAAAATGGTTGGTATGCCTTTCAACAGTTCGACACCGGTTCTTTACTACAACAAAGACCTTCTCTCAGAAGTGGGGGCCAAAGCGCCTAAAACTTATGAAGAGTTAGAAGTGGTAGCCAAGAAGTTGAAAGCAGAAGGGCACATCGCGTTTTCTCAATCTCTAACGCCGTGGATCATGTTTGAGAACTTTAAGTCTCGCCACAATCTACCAGTCTCTGACCAGAACAACGGCTACGACGGCCTATCCACTAAAATCATGTTCAACACTAAAGATATGATGATGCACGTTAGCAAGATGAAAGAGTGGTCAGATCTAGGTTACTACAAGTATTACGGCAGCGACTGGGATGCAAACCAAACGCCTTTCGAGCGTCAAGAAGTAGCAATGTGGATGGGTTCTTCAGGTTCATTCGGTGGCTTACGTAACCGCGTACCTTTCGAGCTAGGCACAACTTACCTTCCATACTGGAATTCGGTTAACCCTGATGCTGGCTTAACCTTCATTGGTGGTGCCGCTCTGTTTGCATTAAATGGCCATGACCAACAACAAGACAAAGGTGTGGCCGCGTTCTTTGATTACCTGACTAAGCCTGAAACTCAGGTTTACTGGCACAAAACCACTGGCTATGTGCCTGTAACGACCGCTGCATATGAACTAGCGAAAGAGTCTGGTTACTACAAAGAACAGCCAGACGCAGAAGTGGGCGTAAAGCAGCTAAGCCTGAAATCGGGCGAGTGGACTAAGGGCTACCGCTTAGGTTATTACCCGCAGATCCGTGAAGTGATGCACCGTGAGTTCGATAACATCTTCGCAGGCCGATCTAGTGTCGAGAACAGCCTAAACAAGGTCGAAGATGAGAGCAGCAAACTACTGAAACGCTTCGCTCGAACGATGAACTAATTCTGCTTTTTAGCTAGAGCAGATAACTGAACTAAAGGCTTAACACACCAAAAGCCGTTAATTGCTCCTCACCACTTGTCACTGCGATTAAAAACGTAATGGCAAGGCGTGAGGAGGTTCTTCATTAGCGCCATTTCTTACTCCAACAACGATAATTCAACTGGATGCATGCCTTGATATCGCGCTAGTGGTAACGGTCGCAAATAGTGGCCACTGTAACTATTTTTAGGGATTACCCTGTGGAACGACGTCAGCAATTCTTTCACTCTCCGCTGCCTTACCTATTTTTGGCGCCTCAGATCCTCATCATTGCCGTTTTCTTTATCTACCCAGCAGCAAAGGCGGTTTACCTTTCATTTATGCTGGAAGACCCTTGGGGCACCTCATCTATATTCGTCTGGTTTGAGAATTACCAAATGCTATTCGAATCGAGCGAGTACCTGAACTCGATTGGATTTACTTTGATGTTCGCGATTGTGGTCTCTTTCTTATCACTTGCCTTGGCTCTGCTGCTTGCCGTGAAAGCCGATAACATCATTCACGGACAAGGCGTATACAAAGTCACCCTCACTTGGGTTTATGCGGTTGCGCCCGCGATAGCAGGCGTTATCGGTGCTTTCTTGTTTAACCCACACATTGGCGTGTTTACCGAAATATTTGCGGTTATAGGTTGGGACTTTAGCTTTCAGACCGATCCTGTTGATGCCACGCTTGCTCTGATTTTGGTGTCCGTGTGGAAACAAGTTTCGGTGAATTTCATCTACTTTCTGGCGGGGCTTCAATCGATCTCTTACGCCGTAAAAGAAGCAGCGATGTTGGATTGTATCAGTGACTCGAAACGTTTCTGGACCATCACTTTCCCACTACTGGCCCCTACTGGCTTCTTTCTGTTGGTCATCAACCTCACCTACTCCTTCTTTGAAACCTTTGGCGTGATAGACACCATGACCAATGGCGGTCCGGGGGGAGGCACAACGTCGTTAGTCTACAAGGTGTATCGAGATGGCTTTGTTGGCGCAGATTTAGGCGGCAGCTCTGCACAGTCTGTTGTGTTGTTACTACTGGTCCTCACTCTTACATTTATCCAGTTTCGCGTTGTAGAAAAGCGTGTTCATTACTAGCCGACGACAGCTAGGTTTTAACGCGACAGGAGTTATTTATGAAAAGTAATAAGGTCTCTGACCACCTAATTTTAATTGCTGGGATGCTGTTTATGTTAGTCCCTATCTGGCTAATCTTTGCCAGTTCAACCCACAATCCAAACACCATTGTCAGCGAAGGTCTGCAATGGCTACCGGGCGATAACTTTACGGCTATTTATAGCGAAGCTTGGAACAAAAGTATGGGCTTCAGTGGCGAAGTCACCGCCAGTAAAATGATCGCCAACTCAATGATCATGGGGCTAGGTTTTGCGATCGGTAAGATCATCATTTCGATGATGGCGGCGTATGCTTTGGTCTACTTTCGACTGCCTTACGCCACGGCGTGGTTTTGGTTGATCTTCGTAACGCTGCTACTGCCATTAGAAGTTCGTATTATCCCTTCCTATGAAGTTGTCGCAGGGCTTGGGCTTCTTAATAGCTACACAGGGTTGATTCTACCTTTGATCGCATCAGCCACCGCGACCTTCTTTTTTAGACAGTTCTTCAAAACCATCCCCGATGAATTGTTAGAAGCCGCCCAGTTAGATAACGCAGGTCCATTTCGATTCTTTGTCGATATCTTGCTGCCTCTATCTAAAACCATGATCGCCGCGATCTTCATCATCATGTTTGTTGTGGGTTGGAACCAATACTTATGGCCGATCATGATGACTACCGATGAAGGCTACAACACCATCGTGATGGGCATAAAACAAGTACTCAACAACATCAATGAAACCAGTTTACCGCGCTATGACTATGCTTTCGCCATGGTGATTTTAGCCATGTTGCCACCCGTTTTAGTGGTGGTTGTATTTCAGCGTTGGTTTGTAAAAGGGCTAGTAGAAAGTGAAAAATAATAACGACACAACTCAAATGAACAATAACCGCATTCAATCACTTGATGAGTACAAGACGTCTCAGCTGCCTTCTCACCAAACTATCCACAAAAATACAGAGGACACCTCGATGCCAAACTTAAAGCAGACGCTAGCGCACAACCAAGCCACTCACGATCGTACGCGTAAAGCTGCCACCATGTTGGGTATCAAAAACTTGGTCAAGACGTATGAAAACGGCCATCAAGCCGTCAAAGGAGTCTCGCTTGATATCGATGAAGGTGAGTTCCTTGTTTTGGTGGGTCCTTCTGGTTGTGGCAAGTCTTCTATTTTGCGATCCATTGCGGGTTTGGAAAGCATCTCTGGTGGCGAGATTCACTTAGGTGGCCGTCGGGTTGATACAGAGAAACCTGCCCTGCGTGATATCGCGATGGTCTTTCAAAATTATGCGCTCTACCCTCACATGACGGTGTACAAAAACCTAGCTTATGGCTTAAAGAATCGAGGAGTCAGTCAGCACCTTATTGAAGAGAAAATTGAGAGAGTTGCCAAAACGCTGAAAATCGAAGAATACCTAGACCGCAAGCCAGCCAAGCTTTCTGGTGGTCAACGTCAACGTGTTGCTATGGGGCGAGCAATCGTTCGCGATCCGCAACTGTTCCTGTTTGACGAACCTTTGTCTAACCTAGATGCCTCACTGCGTGCTCACATGAGATTAGAAATCAAAAAGCTACAACGCGAGCTTGGTGTGACCAGTGTTTACGTCACTCATGATCAAGTTGAAGCCATGACACTGGCTGACAGAATCGTGGTACTCAACAACGGTCAAATAGAGCAAGTAGGAACACCAAGAGAGGTCTACCACCAGCCAGCCAGTACCTTTGTGGCAAGCTTCATTGGCAGCCCAGCGATGAATTTCTTACCAGCAACACTCGACGACGGCTACCTTGAGATTGGCGACCAGCAAATGTACTTGCCCGAATACGCCCACGTAAAAAATACAGCCATCACACTTGGTATTCGCCCAGAACACTCTGAGGTTTGTGCCGATTTAGTCATGAACACGTTGCCGCTTGAATTACGCATCAGCGTGGTTGAGCCTTTAGGGCCAAATCAATTGGTTCATGGCCTTGTGAACGAACAACTCTTTATTGCAGTGACACCCGAAACGACGCTGTGCCAAGCTGTCCCTCTCGGGCTAAGCATCGATAAATCCAACCTGCATATTTTTGACAATCTTGGCAAACGCATTCACCCAAATAACTTCACATCACAGGAGTCACACGAAGATGCGACAAGCTTAACGACGGCTCTAGCTTAATCGAGTACACTTATATTTAATGCGTTTTTACGGTGCGTCTTTAAGAAGGATTAATTATGTCGTCTATCATCGTAGGTCATCGGGGTGTCGCAGGTACTCACCCAGAAAATACCAAAGCAAGCATTGAACAAGCGGCTAAACTCGGCTTGAAATGGATTGAAGTTGATATTCAGCCCACTCAGGATGACCAACTGGTCGTTTGTCACGATCACACGCTTGAGCGCTGCAGCGATGGCAAGGGTCGAGTTGATGAACACACCCTTGCTGAACTGCGTCAGCTCGATTTTGGCCGTTGGAAGTCTGAGCAGTTCGCTGGAGAAAAAATACTGACGTTGGAAGAGTTACTTGCACTTGTTGAGCAGCATGATCTTAGCGTCAACCTCGAAATTAAAGTCGACAGCCGACATCAAGCCCCTTATGTGGTTGATTTGCTGCACGACGAGTTGATTCGCTCAAATCTAGACACCGATAAGGTCTTACTTTCGAGCTTCAGCCATAAGGTGGTTGCTGAAATGGCTCGTCATTTACCGAGATATCGAGTGGGAGTAATCACAGAGCAACTGACTCAAGATGATCTTATGCTTATCGATAAGGTCAAAGCGTTCAGCTGCCACATGAACTATGAACATGTAAACCAGAGCGATCTCGATACGCTCAACCAAGCAAACATTCAAGCATGGTGCTACACCGTCAATGATCCGTCTCACTTCGGACTTTTATCAAAAGTAGACGCTGTATTTACTGATTTTCCGAATCAATTCAACTTTATAAATTGACCTCGTAAATACCGCAAAAGCACGCCTCAAGAGACATTAAAATTAACCCCAATAAACCTAAAAATTAGGTAGCAAACACAAGTGAGTAGGAGTACATTCCGCTACTCACTTGGTTTCATTAGCTCGCTCTATACAGACAGCTTCATTGGTTACTTAATTTATGGATCTCATTTTTAGTCCAACCTTCCCAATTTTGGGTGCAATCTTCATTTTCGCCGCTATTGTTCGTGGCTTTTCAGGTTTCGGTTTCACCTTAGTGGCATTGCCATTAAGCGCGTTGTTCGTGCCTGTTATCGAACTGGTCCCTGTTTTCATGTTGATCGACCTTCTCGGTAATATTCAATTGCTGCCAAAGGTTCGAAAGCAGGTTAACTGGCGCTGGGTTTCAAAGGTGTTTATCCCTTGCTTAGCCTTCACTCCGGTCGGCTTACTCTTGCTCAAATCGGTTAGCCAAGACACGATCATCTTGATCATCAGCGCTTTTATCTTTGCGTCTGCACTTATGATCTACAAAGGCTTTCAGTATCAAAGCGAACCTAGGTTTGCGCCCTATATTCTCGGCAGCCTTGCTGGAGTAATGAACGGCGCGGCTTCAATGTCTGGGCCTCCGGTTGGAACGCATGCACTTGCAAGCCCAGTCGAGCCTCACATTGCCAGAGCTGGCCTTATCGCGTTCTTTGTACTAGCTGATTCTAGCGCCTTTGTTACGGCCTCTATCGCAGGGTTAGTCGATCGTGATGTGGTCTGGCTTACTCTAGCACTCTTACCAAGCAGCATGTTTGGCGGCTATGTCGGTTCAAAATTGTTTGAGAGGTTTGGTGGGGCGAAGTTCAAGCCAGTCACGATTGCACTGCTCATTGTGATTGCTATCTTCAGTGCAGGTCGAGTCATACTGTAACTGGCTCTAGCGCTGATTTCGGCAATTGTTTTCGAGAGTTTTTTTTCGAGAATTGTTCAGGAAAATTGGGTACCGATAACTACCATTCAATATGGATAGGGGTACCCATTTTTACGAGTTGGATGAACTCATCCATATCTTGATTGGTTAATGCAATACAACCATCCGTCCAATCGAAGCTTTGTATAAAACTAGGTGAACGACGCTCACCATTCTTGATTCCGTGGATCTTGATATTGCCCCCAGGATCAACATCATTTTGTTGTGCCCACTGCACATCTGATGATCGCGGGTAGTTGATATGCACCGAGCGGTAGAAGTCTGATTCTTCCATAACATAGTCGAGCTGGTATTGCCCTTCTGGCGTTCGGTTGTCCCCTTCAAAGCGCTTATGCCCTCTCGGTTGCTTACCTAGCGCAATACGAAATTCCTGAACCACTTCCTCCCCTTTGAGCAGATACATTCTACGTTTAGATTTGTCGACTTTAACTAAGGTGACCACTTGCAATAACGGGTCTATGCCAGAAGACGCGTCAGGTAGAGTGTAAAACTCTTGAGAGGAACTTTGAGGTTGACCTAATGAAGAGCTTTGAGATGGATCTAGTGAAGAGCGTTGAGAAAGCTGGGTGACCTTTTGTTGAGAGTCCCCTTCAAGAGCATCGTCCATAACAATGACATGCTTCGAATTCGAGGTGACCGATGACGTAGGTGTGCGACTAGAATGGGAAGGTGCTGACTCAAATACAATGGTTTCGATAGCGGTCGCATCAGACACAATTTTATCAACGACGAGCTTCTCCGCATAAGCGAGCGAAGTAGAAAAGAGTAAGCATAACGATAAAGGCCAAATCAAACGCACCTTTAAATCTCCTCAAAACGCATGGACATGGTTCGAGATTGAGTTTCCATCCCTAACGACTCATAAAAACCCTGAGCTTGCTGGTTGAACTCCATCACTTCTAACCTAAGCTCGATAGCACCGCTCGCTTGAGCCCACTGATTGAATGACTTCATTAAAGCTCGACCGACACCTTGGCTTTGAACTTGATCGTTAACCACAATAGTATTCACTCTTGCCACCTTATGCGGCTGAATAAAGCTCACCCCTTTGTTTTGTGTCACCTTCCCGGCTAAGAAGCCAACCACTTGTTGCTCATCAGCAGCAACGAAGAAAGCCCCTACAGGATCGATCATCAACCCTAACCAGTACTCTTCACTGTCAGTAAAACCCAATGAAGGTGGCGCAAATACCATCGGAGCACCAAGATGATGTTGACGATTTATCTGCTCTGAGAGCTCTAAGATCGAGCTTATATCAGTGACCTTGGCAGTCCGAATTTGCATATCATTACCTTATTTGAATTCACTAATACCTTAGCAAAAATGACTTCGTTGTGCACCGTTGTACTGGTCAACCCAGACGTTCTGTGAAGGCTGATTATTAATATTAGGCACTATGTTTAGGGGAATTGTTCCGTAAATCTCAGGCACATTGCCAGCCGTTGAGTGCTACTATCTCTGCAGAATCAATACACTAACTATTGGACACCTATATGATTAAGTTTGCTGTAATTGGAACCAATTGGATTACACAAAAGTTTGTTCAAGCTGCTCACGAATCTCAATCAATGCAACTTGCTGCGGTTTACTCTCGAAATCTAGACAGCGCGGCACAGTTCGCCCAAGAGTTTAACGTTGAAACGACGTATGACTCACTCGACGCATTGGCCAATGACAAAACAGTTGAAGCCGTGTACATCGCTTCACCGAACTCACTCCATTGCGAACAGTCCATCTTGATGATGGAGCACGGCAAACATGTCATCTGTGAAAAGCCTGTCGCATCGAATATTAATGAAGCAACCCGAATGTTTGAGGTTGCTCAGAAGAACGGTGTGGTGATGTTTGAGGCGTACAAATCTCAGTTTCTACCGAACTTTAAGCAAGTTCAACTAGGGTTAGAGAAGATTGGCAAGGTACATAAGGCACACATCAACTACTGCCAGTATTCATCGCGCTACCAAAAATACCTAAACGGCGAGAACCCAAACACCTTCAATCCAGCTTTTTCTAACGGCTCATTGGTCGATATTGGCTTCTACTGTGTTGCCGCGACAGTCGCGTTATTTGGCAAACCTGAAAATGCACAGGCTTCGGCAAAGCTACTGGATTCAGGTGTCGATGCTCATGGCTGTGCGATCTTCCAGTATCCTGAGTTTGACGTAACGCTCGCTCACTCCAAAGTCAGCGACTCTTATGCGCCAAGCGAGATCCAAGGTGAACTAGGAGCGATCATCATCGATCACATCGCTGAATGTACTGACGTTAAGATCCGCTACCGTGATGGTAGTATTGAGAACCTCACTCAAGCGCAAAGCGAAAATTCAATGTGTTACGAGGCGCAAGCCTTTGCAGACTGCATTGGTGGCGATCAAGCAACTCAAACGCAAGCCCAACAGCGCGCTTTAACTGTTGCTAAGTTAATTACAGAGATGCGCCAGCAAGTTGGTGTCGTTTATCCTGCAGACAAATAACATCGCTGAATGAGTTAACAAACTGATTTTTAAGAAATACTGGTTTATGCATAACTAAATTTAATCTTTACGACAAATAACCGGATTAGTTGATTGGAGTGTCATCTGTTTAAATCCGCGTTCGATATCTATCGTATTTATTTAATTTATTGAAGGTGTGTAAAGTGTTTTCAGTTGACGATCGCGTTGTAGCAACAAAAGGTGTTGAGCTTGGTGAAATGGTAGTGACTGGCCTAAGTGCTGGTGGTGGCTACGTTCACGTTACAACGGTAGAAGGCGCAATGACGCTTACTTACCCAGCACAAGACCTTAAAAAAGCATAGTTTAACCACTATGCTCTTTTAGTAGTCACTCTGCTAAAGGTAACAACATTGAGGCTTTGGCTGACTTCACTCTTCTGCATTAGAGTGAGCCGCCAGAGCCTTTTTTGTGCCCGTTATTTCTCACTAGCCTTCCCATTAGTCTACGCATTGCAGTAAAGCCGAATCCAACAGACAATAGAATTAATGAAAGAGCATTTATACCAAGCACTTATTGTGTATTGTTGATGCTTGCTGTTTATCAGTACTTAGCGTTTATTGACGCTTAATGTTCGTAATACTTTCTGATACATTAGCATTAACTTATATTTATTCTATCCTGAACTAAGGGAAGCTATGAAGCTTTACATTTACGACCACTGCCCTTTCTGTGCAAGAGTTGCCTACATCGCTCAATCTTTAGGCTTGAACATCGAACTTGTTTCTGTGGATTATGATGATGCCCAAACCCTTATCGATCTGATCGGTAAGAAGATGGTGCCAGTCCTACAGAAAAACGACGGTTCTATTATGGCTGAAAGCCTAGACATCATTGTTTACTTCATGGATTTGAAATCAAGTGACGAGCAACGTGAGCCGTCTGAGCAGGCTGCGCTTTTTCAAAGCCGCGCTTTCCCTCTTACTCAACAGATCGGACGCCCACGTTGGTGGAACCTCGACTTGGCTGAATATCGCTCTGCTGGAGCCAAAGAAGCTTGGCGTACAAGTAAAGAGACCGAAGGTTTTAACTTTGAAGAGCTCTTAGAAAAGACCCCACAATACGTTCAACTGATTAACCCATTACTGAAAGATGCAGAGCTTCTATTGGATCTAGAGAATGGTGAATCATCGCTACCTTTAGTTGATCAAGCACTCTATTTCTCAATGCTTCGTGGCTTCTGTGTTGAACCAAGCATCACATGGCCACCAGCACTTGAGCGTTGGTTAGAAAAACAGAGTCAAACGTTAGGCATTAAGCTTCTTCGCTAATTTGCTAATTTGCTAAGCCATTAGTCGTTAGCAACTAGCCTAAACTAAAAATCGAAGCTCCCCGAACCATTGTCCGGACGAGCTTCGATTTCTATGACTTAATTATCTTTTTCTACAACAAGCGCCTTCTCAACCCTGTTCGCTCCAAGATTCGTGTTGAAATTTCTTCAACCGATAGCGAAGACGTGTTGATGTAAGGTATCGCTTCTCGGCGAAACATCGACTCTACCGTTTGCAATTCATACAAGCATTGCGAGTCACTCGCATACTCACTGCCGGCTAAACGGTTCTCTCGAATTTCAGTCAACCTTTCCGCATCAATGGTTAAACCAAACAGCTTGTGTCGGTAGATCTCAAATTCGGGTAACAGCTTCAAGCGCGCCAAGTCATCATGAATGAACGGATAGTTCGCTACGCGCAAGCCAAACTGCATCGCCATATACAAACTTGTCGGTGTCTTACCGCTTCGAGACACACCCAATAGGATGATATCCGCCTCTTCAAGCCCTTTCAGCGTGATGCCATCATCATGAGCCAGCGTGTATTCAATCGCAGCAATACGGTCGAAGTACTTCACTGAATCTTTATTAACACTACGTGAGCGCTGCAGCTTAGGCACAGGGGCCATTTGGGTATCGTCTTGCACTTTCTGCACAATACTCTCTAGCACGTCATAACAATGCGCTGGTGCCTCCAAGAGCTTCTGCTTGATATCTGGAATCACAATCGAAAAAAAGACCAACGGGTGGTTGCCCGTATCACGATACGAAATTTCGATCTCTTTTAATAAATCAGAAAGTTTGTCTTCACTTTCGACAAACGGGAAGGTTTTTTCATTAGCTTCGAATGGGAATTGACCTAGAACAACATGCCCTAAAGTCTCACATGTTATGGCAGTTCCATCAGAAACATAGAATACATCACGACTTTGGATATCAATTTGCATTTTTTATTTAATGTTTAAAATTATTTTGAGTAGGATGGGAACCATAATATATATAACGAAACCCTGCTGACTATTACGTCCCCCACAGCTTTAGAAAATAATTTACATTTTTTTAAACTGATACGTAATCGTTTGCCTTTAAATCCCTACAATGCTTGCTATGTTTCTGGAGAAATAAATGCAAAATAACACCCTATGGTTCAATGGCCTTTCCATGGAAGATGTCGACAAAGTCGGCGGTAAGAATGCTTCACTTGGCGAAATGGTTTCTAACCTAGCCAACGCTGGCGTATCAGTACCTAATGGTTTTGCTACCACATCTTATGCGTTTAACAACTTTCTTGACTACAAAGGTCTTGATGAGCGCATTCACCAACTCCTTGATGAGCTTGATGTTGAGGACGTTGACGCACTGCGTAAGACAGGTGCAACGATTCGACAATGGGTTCTAGACGCGCCCTTCCCAGAATCACTAGAGCAAGACATCCGTGATAACTACCGCGAACTGATTGAAGGCAACGAAGAATTGTCTGTTGCGGTTCGTTCATCGGCAACAGCTGAAGACCTTCCAGATGCTTCATTTGCAGGCCAACAAGAAACCTTCCTTAACGTGAAAGGGATCGATGCGGTTATCGAAGCAACGAAACACGTGTTCGCTTCTCTGTTTAACGACCGTGCTATCTCTTACCGAGTACACCAAGGCTTTGATCACCGTGGCATTTCATTGTCTGCGGGTATCCAGCGTATGGTTCGCTCAGACAAAGCCTCTTCAGGTGTGATGTTCACGCTTGATACTGAGTCAGGCTTCGACCAAGTGGTATTCATCACCTCTTCTTGGGGGTTAGGTGAAATGGTTGTACAAGGCGCTGTGAACCCAGACGAATTCTACGTTCACAAGCCAATGCTAGAAGCGGGTCACTACCCAGTTGTTAAAAAGACATTTGGTTCTAAGTTGATCAAGATGATCTACTCAACCAACCAAGAGATCGGCAAGCAAGTTGATATCATCGACACCGATACTCAAGAGCGTAACGAGTTTTCATTGAACGATGAAGAGATCAAAGAGCTAGCAAAACAAGCGATGATCATCGAGAAGCACTACCAACGTCCGATGGACATTGAGTGGGCAAAAGATGGCATCGACGGCAAGCTTTACATCGTTCAAGCTCGTCCTGAAACCGTATGTTCTCAAAGCGACCAAAACGTTATCGAGCGTTACGAACTAAACAACAAGGCAGATGTACTAGTTGAAGGCCGTGCTATCGGTCAACGCATCGGTTCAGGCCCTGTTCGCTTAGTTGATTCTCTAGACCAAATGTCACTGGTTCAAGAAGGCGACGTACTGGTAACAGACATGACAGACCCAGACTGGGAACCTGTGATGAAGAAAGCGTCCGCGATTGTGACTAATCGTGGCGGCCGTACTTGTCACGCAGCGATCATTGCTCGTGAGCTCGGTATTCCTGCCATTGTTGGCTGTGGTACAGCGACAAGTAGCCTAAATGATGGCGACATCGTGACAGTGTCATGTTCAGAAGGTGAAACGGGCTACGTTTACAATGGCGAACTCGACTTTGAAATCAAACGTTCTGAGGTTGATGAGCTACCAATGCTGCCAACCAAAGTCATGATGAACGTAGGCAACCCAGATCGTGCCTTCGACTTCGCTCAGATCCCGAACGAAGGTGTTGGCCTTGCTCGTCTTGAATTCATCATCAACAAGATGATTGGTATTCACCCTAAAGCTCTGCTGAACTTCGATGAGCAAACGGATGAGATCAAAGCAGAAATCAACCAACGCATTCGTGGTTATAAAGATCCTATCGATTTCTACGTAAGCAAGCTAACGGAAGGCATCGCGACCATCGCTTCTGCGTTCTGGCCTAAGCGTGTAATCGTACGTATGTCTGACTTTAAGTCGAACGAGTACAGTAACCTTGTTGGCGGTAAAACGTTTGAACCACATGAAGAGAATCCAATGCTGGGCTTCCGTGGTGCATCTCGTTACATCTCTCCAGTCTTTGAAGACTGTTTCGAGCTTGAAACTCAAGCGCTGAAACGCGTTCGTAACGAGATGGGACTGAAGAACGTTGAAATCATGATTCCATTCGTTCGTACTCCAAGCGAAGCGGCATCGGTTATCGACATTCTGGCTAAATTTAACCTGCGTCGTGGCGACCAAGGTCTGAAAGTCATCATGATGTGTGAGCTACCATCGAATGCGATATTGGCTGATGAGTTCTTGAAGTACTTCGATGGCTTCTCGATCGGTTCGAACGACATGACGCAGCTGACACTTGGCCTAGACCGAGATTCAGGTGACGTTGCACACTTATTCGATGAGCGTAACCCAGCGGTGAAAGCGATGCTGAAAATGGCAATCGATGCAGCAGCTAAAGCGGGTAAGTACGTGGGTATTTGTGGCCAAGGCCCATCTGACCATGATGACCTAGCTGAATGGTTAATGGAGCAAGGCATCAGCTCTGTTTCACTAAACCCAGATACGGTTATCGACACGTGGTTGAAGCTTGGTAACGTAGCAAATAAATAACGCTTCGTGCGAGACCTAAACGACAAAAGCCAGTCACGATGACTGGCTTTTTTAAGTTCTTTGCATGTTAGCAAACTAGGGAGTTAGAAGTAGTATCTCACACCAATCCAAGCCTCGGTTTGCCAATCATTCGACATTGACACACCTTTCACATCAACATCTGCTTTGGTAATGTCATAACGCGTATTCAACCACCAAGTTCTTGCACTGTTCATCGGTACATTTAACGATGTTTTGAAAGAGAAGTTCTGCATATCGATGTCATCGCCAGAAAGATCCTGCCACTCTGGTACTAAAGACACATAGGCGCCTGAGTCACCGAGATGCTTCGCGGTAATCAAACCAAGCGAGTATCCCGTTAAATCATCTTTAGATGAAGTAACACCAGGGATCTCCATGCTACCTGTCATCAACCCTGCTCTTGGAAATACAAGAAATCCACCGGTATAAACTGGATTAATCGCAACAACACCGCCAACCGACAATAAGTCATTTTTAATGCTGTTGCGCGTATTAATGTAATCTAATGACAGACCCACTTTAGGTGTCGCCTTAGTACCCGTCTCAAATACATGGAAATACTGGACTCTAGAGTTACTGTACTCAGTGCCAAACTTGTCTGGATCGCGAAGCGCTGTGTTACTTTCATCGACAAACGTCGCTTCAGCAAGTAGGGCAAACTGTTGACCGTTTTCTAAACCGCCAGAAACTTGTCCCTGAAATTGGATATCTGAGCTACCGTTCAACATCAATGCAGCTTGAGTATAAACTTTGGTGACATCAGCCGGGTCGATAACACGTTCGGACTCTGCATGTGCAGGCAGCGCTAAACCTAAACTCAAAGGGATCAATAGAGCAAACTTTTTCATTATATATCTCGAAAGTCGTTTGCTTCCTCCTTGAAGCCTGGAACATCCTGTTGGGTTATAAGTAGATTATTTGTCGGCAAGTAGTTTCGCTGCAGAGCGCATCAGTGCTGGACCTTTATTCTCACCAAAACCTGAGTGGTATGGGTTGGTTGAAAACATCACGCCTACAAAATCACGCTCTGGGTCGATATAGATAAACTGGCCAAGGTTGCCACTTTTCGACATCGCACCGTCATTGAAGATATAATCGAATTGATAAGCGTTGTAGTCGGCCTTTTCGTTAAAAGCATGCACTGAACTACTATCTTTGCTGGTGCCTTCGAAGGTTTTCGGATCGCCACCATTATGAATGCGGTCAATCACCGCTTGTGAGATCACAGGCTCATCAGCAACGGCTTTCCAGCTCGGTGTAAATAACGTTCCCCAACGTGCCATATCTTCTAAGGTCGTCGAAACCAAACCTACCGCGATACCCATTCCATCAGGTGTTAGGTTGATCTGCATAGGCTGACGAGCATGCACTTTTGACCAAACACGATCTTCGAACACTTGAGTCCAGGTTTTGTTTTCAACGTTTTCAACTAACTTCGTCAGCACCATGGTGTTGATAGATGCGTAACGGAAATGGTCACCCGCTTTTTCACCTGCAAGCTTTTGCGCGCCCTTAGCCACGTCCATCCAAGTTTCCATCTCACCCGTTTTTGCTCTTGGTGAGTTAAACGATGCCGCAAAGAAGCGCACTACATCAGAATCTGGGTTCAAGATAGACTCTAATGTCTCTTCATTGTCTAGCGCAGTCGACATATTGAGAATCTGATGAACAGTGATGCCTTCCCAATTAGTTGCTTTGAGTTCGGGAACGTAGTGAGCAATGTCCTGTTCAGGATCGACTTTACCTTCTTCAACCAGCATAGCGACTACTGCGCCTACCGTCGTTTTCGCTGTTGAGGCCCAAACGTGGGTGTCTGTTGGGCTCATGCCGGGATAAGCCTGATAAACGATCTCACCCTTGTGAATTAACATGAAGCCTTGAGTTCTGAACTGCTCATCCGCTAGGTATTGCTCCATTGTCAGCTCACCTTTGGTTTCGGTGTTTACGGTTAATTTAGCAAGGCGTGAATCGATATTTTTAACCAGTGGCTTATATTCAGCATTAGGAGCGGCAAGAGCGGTCGGCATAAATTCACTCATGTGCATGTTGTAATAGACACTATGGTCACCACCCATTTGCCAATGGAAATTATTGAAATTTTCACGAGCTGAATCAACGAAACCAGGAGTAAAAGATTGGTGAGCATCTTTTACAGGTAGAGTAACCTGCGCGCCTTCAATCTTAAGCGCGGCTTCTACTGGGTTTTCTGCAAATACAGTCGATGACACAGCAAGCGATGAAATCGTGAGTGATGAAATAATTAAGGCAATGGGTGTAAGTTTCATGTTCTTCTCCTCTTTGGGTTAGAAGAAGTATATGGAGTTACGCTACACTTAATTAGGTCATTTGGTGACATTTATAGGTAATACTAACAACAATGAAAGCATCATCGAACATAACTAACATACTATTGAGCTCTACCAGTAATATTGCCCCGTACATTGCGTATTGTGATAAGAGATCGCTTGACTGGCGCAGTGTCGCTATCGAGTGCGGTTTACCAATTGAGCTAACACAATCTAACCAATGGCTTCCTACCCAAGATTTAATTCTCTTTATTCATCGACTTGAGCGTAAGTTTGGTTATTCGATTGGTATTGAAGTTGGGCGAAAAACCTCTCTGGAACAACTTTCGCCACAGCTAAACCATGAGATAGAGAAATGTAGTTCGTTAGAGCAAGCCATTCGTTGTTTGATCGCTGAAATGCCTAGTTTGAACAACCACGTCACGATATGGACCGAGAAAAAAGATGGCTTGTGGTGGCTATGTCATCGCAGTTGCTATCATCCATCAACCTCTGGATTTGAACAATCCGAATGGTTTAGATCCCTTACAGTGATTACCCTATGCCGTAAGTTTATAGACGACCAGTGGCAACCATCACACGCTAAGCTTGTCTCTACCAACAACGGTGCGCGTCAGTTACCTAAACACTTTTTTAATTCTGATATTCAGTTTAAGCAACAATATGGGGCGATTGCGATCCCACTGCCCGACGACTATCGCGCTATCTCAGAACAAAATAGTACCCAAGATTGGGAGCAAGCCGTAAAGACACTGATAAACACTTATTCGACTTTACCTTGGTTCAATATTGAATGGTTTGCGACCATGCTCGGCATGACAAAACGAACGCTACAGAGAAACCTGAAGAGCAAAGGCATTCTTTTTAAAGAAGCCAAAGAACAGGTTCGTGAAACCAAAGCAAAACAGCTACTCGAAGAGACCGATCTTTCAGTGCAAGAGATCAGTTGGCAAGTTGGTTACAGTGATTTGAGCAACTTTAACCGTGCTTTCAAAGGTTGGGTTGGTATCACAGCACCAAATTATCGGCATAAAGCGAAACCTTAGAAATAATCGATTTGAAAACCTTTAGACCCAATCCGCCAATATCAAACTCAGAAACAAGATACGACACCTTAAATTTCAATAAGCGAACGCATAAAGTTACATCGCACAATGCTCACATACCGATGAAACTGTGCAAAGGTAATATCGATAGATCTAAGAACAATTATTGGTATCGAGCTGACCTTACGTTATCCTTTACGCAATTCTTCATTGAGAGGTTTGTCACCAACACAAGCCTAACTTCAAGACCGATAAGAGTGTTATGAATTCTACTACCGCAACTCCCTCGCCTTCTCTTGGCCGACAACTCTATACAATGACATGGCCAATGCTGTTTGGGGTGCTTTCCCTTATGAGCTTCCAGCTTGTAGACAGTGCTTTTATTGGCCAACTGGGCGTGCTGCCGCTCGCTGTTCAAGGTTTTACGCTTCCAATACAGATGATCATCATTGGTATTCAGGTCGGGCTAGGAATCGCAACAACCGCGGTAATTGCAAGAGCCATTGGCGCGAATGAAACGCGCTACGCTAAGCAGCTTGGTGGATTAGTGATTGCGATGGGCAGCGTGAGTGTCGCGCTTTTCTCTGTCATCATCTATCTGCTTCGTGGGCCAATTTTACAATTGTTGGATGCGCCACCGACGGTATTACCGATCATTGATTCTTATTGGATCTATTGGCTAGCCAGCTCTTGGACAGGAGCCCTACTCTACTTCTTTTACAGTGTTTGTCGTGCCAACGGTAATACCATGCTGCCCGGTTCAATGATGATCGCGACCAGTATCATCAACTTGATATTGGATCCGATTTTCATCTTTACTTTCGACATGGGCATCAATGGAGCAGCCATTGCGACCATTTTAGCGTTCGGTGCGGGCATCTTTATCGTTGCTCCTAAGGTAACTAAGAAACATTGGATGACATTTGACTGGCACGATCTCAACATTGGTAAGAGTGTTCGCTCCATTGGTAACATCATGGGACCAGCGATGATCAGTCAGCTGCTGCCACCCGTTTCATCAATGTTTGCCACTAAGCTGCTTGCTAGCTATGGCACCGCTGCCGTTGCTGCTTGGGCGTTGGGTTCACGTTTTGAATTCTTCTCGATTGTCGCCGTGTTAGCACTTACTATGTCGATGCCTCCAATGATTGGCCGCATGTTAGGAGAGAACAACCTCGAAAACATACGTAAGCTCGTTAAGATTGCAGTGATGTTCGTATTGGGTTTCCAGTTGGTGATAGCGTTAGTGACTTGGTTGTTCTCTGGTGGGCTAGCAAACCTTATGACTAGTGAAAGCGAAGTATCGACGATTTTGAACTATCACCTACTGATCGTGCCTATTAGCTTAGGGCCACTGGGAATCTGTATGCTGATGGTTTCTGTCTCGAACGCTCTGGGTAAGTCTTACACCGCCTTGACGATTTCAGCGCTGCGCCTGTTTGCTTTCTTCTTACCTTGCTTATGGGTTGGTTCGCAGCTTGCTGGTATTGAAGGTCTGTTCTGGGGCGCTATGGTAGGGAATGTACTTGCCGGAACCTGTGCATGGTTTATGTACCAACGCGCACTCGGGCAAGTCGAAGATAAGCTTGCCAAATAGGTAATTGAACAGCTAGAGCGTTAGGTATTAAAAAAGCAGCCACTTAGGCTGCTTTTTTAATACCTAAATTCTAATTTACATCCCTTCCGATGACCCTCTTTCACGAATATAGCCTCTCTAATCCAACCTTGCTTTCAATTGAAAAAAATTCCAATCAACCGTCATCTTATTCTCAGAACGAATGCTTAATTAACATTCATCTAAAACATCAATCGAGCCAATTTTTAGGTACCCTTTAGAACTTGTCCTAGATCATCTAAACATTCAAAAACGCAACCTTTGGTTTTAAATATGTAAACTTTGATAGGGTTTAAGAAATTAAACCTGATTTGGCTATCTTAAGTGATCTTGTTCAAATTCCACTCGTGATTTAGGTCTGAATTTTGATTTTTGTTGATGTTTTGAACGCTTTTTGTCGGTTTACAGAAGTTTACTGCATCTTGCTGAAATACCACCAAAGGAGTAGATTTCAGTCATTGAGTTCAAAAATGTAAACCGAAATCATGAATGTAAAACAAGTTCGATTCACCGATGAAGACAGAGAGTGCTTAAGAAATTACTTCCGCTTAGCAGACACGATTGCCGATTTGATTGGCCCCTACTGTGAAGTAGTCATCCATTCATTTGAAAGCTTAGAAAACTCAGTCGTGAAGATCGTCAATGGTCATCATACGGGCCGTGAAATTGGTTCACCGATCACCGATTTAGGTTTACGCATGTGGAGTGCATTCGAGAAAACTGGCGAAGTTTCTCCAAAAAGCTACTTCACCAACGCAACAGACGGGTCCCTACTGAAATCGACTACCTGTGTATTGGCTGGTCCGCAGCAAAAACCGATCGGCATGCTGTGTATCAACATGAACTTATCTTTCCCATTCCCAGAAATCGTCAAAACGCTGATGCCGCAATGCAATGTGCCGCAAGCCATTGTCAGCGAGACATTCAGCAACAATGCGAACGACGTGATTCAACAAGCATTGAGTTCAGCCATTAAAGAGGTTGATCAAGACGAGTCGGTTTCTTCCAAAGGTCGCAATAAAGCCATCATTCGTTGTTTATTCGATAACGGCGTATTTGAGCTAAAAGAGACGACTACACAAGTATCAGAGCAACTTGGAATCAGCCGACAAGCGGTTTACAAGTTTATCCGTGAATTCAAATCAGAATAAAACCAATAATTTAGGAGTTACATCGTGAAACAGATCATTGCCACTGAACAAGCACCTGCAGCTATCGGTCCTTACTCACAAGGTACGTCTTACGGCGACATGGTTTATACATCAGGTCAATTACCTCTTGTTCCAGAAACCATGCAGTTTGTTGAGGGCGGTATTAAAGAGCAGGCTCGTCAGTCTCTTGAAAATTTAAAAGCCGTATTAGAAGCCAGCAATGCGGGATTAGACACAGTGTTGAAAACAACCTGCTTCCTATCAGACATGGAAAACTTCGTAGCCTTTAACGAAGTGTATACCGAAGTGTTTGGTACAGAGAACGCACCTGCTCGCTCTTGTGTTGAAGCAGCACGACTACCAAAAGACGCACTGGTTGAAGTTGAAGCCATCGCATACAGAAAATAACCGACTTAGGTATTAATGGGTATCATAGGAGATTCTCATGAGCGTTTCATTTATTGCTTTAAGCATACTGTTCTTTGGGTTCTACGCACTGCTGTCGAATTTCAAAAAGCAAAAGAAAAGTTTTAACTTCCGCGTACTGAGTGCGCTTGCTGCTGGCTTACTGTTCGGTGGCGCAATTCAACTTGTTTTCGGTGTCGGTAACGTAGCAACCTCAGGCTTTGCTGAACTGATTTCCGTGTTCGGTAAAGGCTACATCAAACTTCTACAAATGATCGTTATCCCGCTAGTATTTGTGGCGATGATCTCTTCGATCATGAACGTTGAAGGCGGCGGCGCGCTATCTCGTATTGCACCAAAAATCATCGGTATTCTACTTTTCACTTGTGCAATCTCAGCAGCCGTTGGTGTCGCAAGTATTTACCTATTTGGTATCGATGCGAACGCGCTAGTAAGCACTATCGGCACAAACAGTGCAATTGAAGCTCGTGGTGATTCACTGGTAGCAACACAAGATGCAATGGCAAGTAGTGGCCTGTCTGGTATGGCTCTGTCTATCATTCCAACCAACATCTTCGACATGCTAACGGGCTCTCAACGTACTTCTACACTATCGACTGTACTGTTCGGCATGTTCCTAGGCTTCTGTATCCTTCAAGTGAAAAACCGTAAGCCAGAGAAAGTGCAAAACTTCGTTGATTTCATCAACTCTGCAAAAGAAGTGGTTCTTTCAATGGTTCGTGAAATCCTGAAGCTAACGCCTTACGGTGTATTCGCTCTGATGACCACGTTCATGATGACGAATGACCTATTCGCACTAGCTGAAATGGGCCGCTTCCTTCTAGCAAGCTACGTTGCAATTGGCGTTATGTTCGGCATCCACTTCGTCATGGTGTCCATGTTCGGTCTTTCTCCTGCTAAGTTCATGAAGAAAATCTGGCCAGTATTGGTGTTCGGTTTCGGTTCTCGTTCAAGCATGGCAGCTATCCCACTAAACGTTGAAACACAAACTCAACGCCTAGGTGTAGATGAAGAAACAGCAAACATGTCAGCAACATTTGGTACCAGTATCGGTCAAAACGGTTGTGCTGGTATCTACCCAGCTATGCTAGCAATCATGGCGGCACAAGTAATGGGCATGCCTGTAGACTTGAGCTTCATCCTACAACTGATCGCTGTTATTGCAATTGCTTCATTCGGTATCGCAGGTGTCGGTGGTGGTGCAACGTTCGCAGCAGTAGCTGTACTGACCATCATGGGTCTAGACATCACAGTAGTCGCGATTCTAGTGTCTATCGAAGCGCTAATTGACATGGCTCGTACTGCGCTGAACATCTCAGGTTCTATGTTGTCTGGTGTTCTTACAGCGAAGAAGAATGGCTCATTGGATACTGAACAGTACGACGCTGACGTTACAGCGACAGTATCAAAAGAAGCAGCAGTATAATTCTCAAACTTAATTAAGAGCACTCCACGTGAGTGCTCTTCTGTTTTTCCTGAGTTCAGGTTATTTAGGTAGTAAATATGAAAGTTGTTGTTATTGGCGGTAGCGCCGCGGGTATGAGTTTCGCAGCAAAATACAAACGTAATCAACCATCAGACGAAGTCATCGTTTTAGATAAGCGTAGCTACATCTCTTTCGGAGCCTGTGGCTTACCTTACTTTGCAGGCGGCATGTTTGATGACACCGAACGGATGATCTCCCGTACACCAGAGCAAGCCATAAAATCAGGCTTAGATGTACGTGTAGAAACAGAAATGGTGTCATTCGACCGCACTGAAAAGCAAATTACGGTGCGTCACCAAAACGTAGAGAGCACTATCGATTACGATATGCTGGTGATTGCGACAGGTGCGCGACCAATCGTTCCACCATTCGGTGAATTCAATCCAGAACACGTATACACACTAACAAGCATGGAAGACGGCTTGGCGATTAAAGAAGCGCTAAAGGATGTTAACAAGCAGCGTGTGTGTGTTATAGGGGCAGGCTTTATCGGCCTGGAAGTATTCGATGCTGCACACGGCTTAGACAAACACGTGACGATCATCGAACGTGAACAGCACATCATGAGCCGTCAGTTCTGCCCAGAGATCATTGAAGTGGTCGAAGGGGCAATTCGAGAATCTGGTGCTGACCTTAAAACAGGTTGTAGCGTGTCTGCAATTCACGATGCAGAGCAAGGCGGTTACATAGTAGAAACCGATAACGGCAATATAGAAGCCGATGTCGTGATCCTGTCACTCGGTTTCAAACCAAACACGGAAGCATTCGAATTACCAAAAGCTCAAAATGGCGCGTTGTTGGTGAATGAATATGGTGCCACTGAAGATGCTTACATCCACGCAGTAGGTGACTGTGCCGTTGTCCATCATATGGCACTAGGAAAACCAGTTTATGTTCCTTTAGCAACCACAGCCAATAAGCAAGCACGTATGATGGCAGACAAGCTGGCAGGTAAAGACACTTATATGTCAGGCTTCTTAGGTTCGTCTTGCTTGAAAGTGCTCGATTACGAACTGGCGTGTACCGGCGTATCTGAACTTCTAGCGAAAGAACACAGCTTAGATGTGAAAGTATCGACCATTTCAGATAAAAACCAAACCGATTACTATCCAGGCCAAGAAGACATCAAGGTAAAACTAGTTTATCACCCAGAGACTAAGGTCCTACTTGGTGGTGAAATCGTAGGTAAGAAAGGAGCGGTTGGCCGTATCAATGCTCTTGCTGTCGCTATCACCGCGAAGATGACCACTCAACAGCTTGGTTACATGGACTTCTGCTACGCACCACCTTTTGCACGTACATGGGATGCTCTAAACGTGGCAGGTAATGTAGCTAAATAAACCAACACCGCACAAGTTCCAAAAATATTTAGCTAAACACCAAAGCAGAGCATAAACGCTCTGCTTTTTAGATAAGATACAATTTTATAGTTCATCTGATGGCAGAACAAAATCGACATATAACGCAAAGTTCTTCAATCCATAACTTCGAATATTAGCCAAATCTAAGTCTTCCTTAGAATATATGAGAGAAGATATTCCTTCATTACCTATTTTAATCGCATTTTCATACTCTGAACCATAGTTATTTAGTTTATCACCTCTATAAGTAACTGCTTTAATTTCATTCAAAGAAAGCCATTCTTTAATAAATGGGGAGCTTACACTTATATTTAATGCAACATTATTAAAACCTAATTTTATTGCTTCGTTGTATTTATCTATATTAAAAACTTCAACAATGGTTCTGTCTTTATCTATAATATTCTGTGACAGCAGTTCGAGGTCTTGGATCTTATCCGTAACTAAAAAAACATTACTTTCGTTAAGAATTTTAGTTGCTTGTTCAATACTTAATGTACTATATTCCCCGTAAATTTTCTTTATAGCAAATTCATTATATGTGATGGCAGATTTCGCCTTAGAGTCTGTCATTACATGAAAAGATTTCCAATCATGAACAGCAACGATCCTTCCATCCGATGAAATAAGTAGATCTAACTCTATCATCTTGAAACCATGTTCAATTGATTGCTCTATAGCTTCTAACGAGTTTGTATATTTTAAACCGTTGATTCCCCCACCGGCATGTGCGATCAAACCACCAGAATTACCGATAATATTAGGGATGTTATTATGTTCATTTGGGTATGCCTTTACATTGCCTCTCCATACATCAATGACTACACTTATCGAAGGGCCGATAACAAAAGCTACCCAAAAACATATGAGAACTAGACAAAATATTGATATTAAGACTCTGATTCCTTTAAGTATCATGACATTTTACCTGTTGATAACTGGGGCTGATGATAATGTGTGGTTTACCCTGTCAATATTGAGTTTAAACATGTTATGTATAGCAACTATAATAGCATTTGTCGGTAATAGATTTGTATTTCTTCTTCTCACGGTAATAATGACTTTTGATTTCTACTTAAGATTAAACTCTCTAAGCTTAGACTTAGGTGTCTTAGGGTCGGTTTTAGAGTCTAATCGAGGTGAAGCTCTTGAACATATAAAAAGCATTAGCGTCATAACATATGTAAAGATTATTATATTTTCCATTCTAATTTTTTTATCATTTCACATTGCCTTAGGAAAGGTTGGTAAGCCATTTTCATTAATTATGTTGATATTATTTTCCAGCATATTAATCACCAAATTTTATAGCTTACATGATAATAAAAAGACGACATACCTCAATGAAGAATACTCAAAAACAATCCATCATGAAGTGTGGTTTAGTTTTTTAGGGTTAATTACAGTTATTAAACCTATTTCTTTATATTATGAACTGTCTCTTCTCGAAGGGGGAAAATCAGTAATCTCTTCAAAATGGGAGAATGTTCATACAAATAATGTATTAAAGGATATTTACATCGTAAATATTGGTGAATCTGTTATTAAAAATTACTTCCCATCGTATAACGAAGAGAATGGAAAGATAAAAGGAGCAGCCATATTTAATGGTGTTATTTCCCCATCCGTTGTTACATATTTCTCAGTCCCTCGAATATTATCAAAGAGCCTAGATGTAAACAGGCATGATAAAAACTTAAATGTGATAGATCTTGCTAATGATGCTGGAATGAAAACTTATTGGATATCAAATCAAGCTAAGATCGGGCAATACGAGACACAGGTATCCGCAATCGCGAGTAGGGCACATTACCAATATTATAAGAATACGTCTTATGATAAAGCTGAACCCGATAACATTCTCCTACCAGAAGTGATCAAGGCGATTCGTGAAGAAACTAAAAAACCGAAAGTCATTTTCATTCATACCATGGGGTCACACTATGACTTTTGTAAGAGATTTGATGGGGAGGTTTCACTAAAACCCTCAGATAACAAGTACCTAGTATGCTATTCAAAATCAGTGGCTTATGGCGTTGCTTTTATAGAAAAGCTTAGAGATCTACTCACAATGCATGATAAAACATATAAAATCATTTATTTTTCTGACCATGGCCTAACGTCTGTAAATGCCCCCCCATATTTGATTCACGGCACTGGATCACACTTTTCAAGGCAGGCAGTAGAAGTGCCGTTTGTAACAATGAGTGACGATACTCAAGAAACAAAAACACATTCGGTCAAATATAATTTGAGAGACTTTTCAGACACATTTGCGCAATGGATAGGAATAGATTCAGAACAGACAGAGCAACATAAAAGTATCTTCAATACCGAGTACATAGGAAAGGAGTATGACTTAGTGTTAACGAGTGAGTTTAAGGTAAGAAAAATCGACTAAGCGAACAACTGATACAGAAGATTCTGAATACCATAAAGTTTACTTAGTAAGTAACCTTCTCCGCACATCAAGTTATCCCTTATTTAACACTGTGTAGGCAGATATCAGCTCAATTTTACTTATTCAAGAACTTCATTAACCTTGTTAGCAAACAGCCTAATGAGATGATTTAGGAAACTCTGACAGTATCCGTGGGTGAATTAAGTGCGTGTGTAAATATTTGGATGATACATAATGATTTGAAACAGATAAGAAAAAAGCCCGCTGATTTCTCAGCGGGCTTTCTAATGGTGGTGGAGGGATAGGGATTTGAACCCTAGAACCGCTATTAACGGTTGCCGGTTTTCAAGACCGGTGCTTTCGACCACTCAGCCATCCCTCCAACAAGTTGTTACTAAAATCAGTCTTACTTGTACGCTGCTTTTAGTTTTATTTTCAGTTTTTAAAACTGAAAATACAAATAAAGCCTGGCGATGTCCTACTCTCACATGGGGAAACCCCACACTACCATCGGCGCTATTGTGTTTCACTTCTGAGTTCGGCATGGAATCAGGTGGGTCCACAATGCTATGGTCGCCAAGCAAATTTTAAAATTCGGAAAACTGATTTAAAAGTTATTTCTCTTCAAACTCATTCAAGGTCTGGTACATCTGAGTCCACAAAACCCCTTGGGTGTTGTATGGTTAAGCCTCACGGGCAATTAGTACAGGTTAGCTCAATGCCTCGCAGCACTTACACACCCTGCCTATCAACGTCGTAGTCTACGACAACCCTTTAGGACACTTATAGTGCCAGGGAAAACTCATCTCAAGGCTCGCTTCCCGCTTAGATGCTTTCAGCGGTTATCGATTCCGAACTTAGCTACCGGGCAATGCCATTGGCATGACAACCCGAACACCAGAGGTTCGTCCACTCCGGTCCTCTCGTACTAGGAGCAGCCCCTTTCAATTTTCCAACGCCCACGGCAGATAGGGACCGAACTGTCTCACGACGTTCTAAACCCAGCTCGCGTACCACTTTAAATGGCGAACAGCCATACCCTTGGGACCGACTTCAGCCCCAGGATGTGATGAGCCGACATCGAGGTGCCAAACACCGCCGTCGATATGAACTCTTGGGCGGTATCAGCCTGTTATCCCCGGAGTACCTTTTATCCGTTGAGCGATGGCCCTTCCATTCAGAACCACCGGATCACTATGACCTGCTTTCGCACCTGCTCGAATTGTCATTCTCGCAGTCAAGCGGGCTTATGCCATTGCACTAACCACACGATGTCCAACCGTGTTTAGCCCACCTTCGTGCTCCTCCGTTACTCTTTGGGAGGAGACCGCCCCAGTCAAACTACCCACCAGGCACTGTCCGTAATCCCGATTCAGGGACCAACGTTAGAACATCAAAACTACAAGGGTGGTATTTCAAGGACGACTCCATCACATCTAGCGACGCAATTTCATAGTCTCCCACCTATCCTACACATGTAGGTTCAATGTTCAGTGCCAAGCTGTAGTAAAGGTTCACGGGGTCTTTCCGTCTAGCCGCGGGTACACTGCATCTTCACAGCGATTTCAATTTCACTGAGTCTCGGGTGGAGACAGCGTGGCCATCATTACGCCATTCGTGCAGGTCGGAACTTACCCGACAAGGAATTTCGCTACCTTAGGACCGTTATAGTTACGGCCGCCGTTTACCGGGGCTTCGATCAAGAGCTTCGACCGAAGTCTAACCCCATCAATTAACCTTCCGGCACCGGGCAGGCGTCACACCGTATACGTCATCTTACGATTTTGCACAGTGCTGTGTTTTTAATAAACAGTTGCAGCCACCTGGTATCTGCGACTCTCGTCTGCTCCATCCGCAAGGGACTTCACTGATAAGAGCGTACCTTCTCCCGAAGTTACGGTACCATTTTGCCTAGTTCCTTCACCCGAGTTCTCTCAAGCGCCTTGGTATTCTCTACCCGACCACCTGTGTCGGTTTGGGGTACGATTCCTTACAATCTGAAGCTTAGAGGCTTTTCCTGGAAGCATGGCATCAATGACTTCACTACCGTAGTAGCTCGACATCGTATCTCAGCGTTAGTAGTGGTCCGGATTTACCTAAACCACCCGCCTACATACTTGAACCTGGACAACCGTCGCCAGGCCCACCTAGCCTTCTCCGTCCCCCCATCGCAATTGTAAGAAGTACGGGAATATTAACCCGTTTCCCATCGACTACGCCTTTCGGCCTCGCCTTAGGAGTCGACTTACCCTGCCCCGATTAACGTTGGACAGGAACCCTTGGTCTTCCGGCGAGGGAGTTTTTCACTCCCTTTATCGTTACTCATGTCAGCATTCGCACTTCTGATACCTCCAGCATGCCTTACAGCACACCTTCAACGGCTTACAGAACGCTCCCCTACCCCACATACCCTAAGGTACGTAGCCGCAGCTTCGGTGTATAGCTTAGCCCCGTTACATCTTCCGCGCAGGCCGACTCGACCAGTGAGCTATTACGCTTTCTTTAAATGATGGCTGCTTCTAAGCCAACATCCTGGCTGTCTGAGCCTTCCCACATCGTTTCCCACTTAGCTATACTTTGGGACCTTAGCTGGCGGTCTGGGTTGTTTCCCTCTCCACGACGGACGTTAGCACCCGCCGTGTGTCTCCCGGATAGTACTTACTGGTATTCGGAGTTTGCAAAGGGTTGGTAAGTCGGGATGACCCCCTAGCCTTAACAGTGCTCTACCCCCAGTAGTATTCGTCCGAGGCGCTACCTAAATAGCTTTCGGGGAGAACCAGCTATCTCCAGGTTTGATTGGCCTTTCACCCCTAGCCACAAGTCATCCGCTAATTTTTCAACATTAGTCGGTTCGGTCCTCCAGTTGATGTTACTCAACCTTCAACCTGCCCATGGCTAGATCACCTGGTTTCGGGTCTAATCCTAGCAACTGTACGCCCAGTTAAGACTCGGTTTCCCTACGGCTCCCCTAAACGGTTAACCTTGCTACTAAAATTAAGTCGCTGACCCATTATACAAAAGGTACGCAGTCACACCACGAAGGTGCTCCTACTGCTTGTACGTACACGGTTTCAGGTTCTATTTCACTCCCCTCACAGGGGTTCTTTTCGCCTTTCCCTCACGGTACTGGTTCACTATCGGTCAGTCAGTAGTATTTAGCCTTGGAGGATGGTCCCCCCATATTCAGACAGGATATCACGTGTCCCGCCCTACTCGTTTTCACTGATTATGAGATGTCGACTACGGGGCTATCACCCTTTATTGCGGCACTTTCCAGAGCCTTCGTCTGTCTCATTAAAAGCTTAAGGGCTAATCCAATTTCGCTCGCCGCTACTTTCGGAATCTCGGTTGATTTCTCTTCCTCGGGGTACTTAGATGTTTCAGTTCCCCCGGTTTGCCTCCTGTTGCTATGTATTCACAACAGGATACTTACTTATGTAAGTGGGTTTCCCCATTCAGGAATCCCAGACTCAAAAGGTTATTACTACCTAATCTGGGCTTATCGCAAGTTATTACGCCTTTCATCGCCTCTGACTGCCAAGGCATCCACCGTGTACGCTTAGTCACTTAACCATACAACCCGAAAGGGTTTCTATTTACTTTCACTTTAAAAAGTGAAGACAAATAAGCGTATGGCAACTAACCAAGGTTTTTGGTTGTCATTAAGAAGGGTTAATTCTCAATGACTGTTTGCCGGACTCAATTTACTTCTTGTTTCCACTTTTTAATAAAAAGTAGAATCAAAAAATGAACAATCATTTCTGATCATTCGAATACAAGACACTTGAATGTGTTTGTTGTGTTTATGCCGTTCTTATTAAATAAGAGCAGATAAACATTGAGAACTTTTAAATTTGATTTAAATAACTTCGTTATTCAAATCAGTCAGCTTTCCAAATTGTTAAAGAGCAAGAGTTTTTCGAGTTTTAAACTTTCAAAACCATTTTTAAAAACTCTCATTAGACTGTTGTCATCAAAGAATGTTTAAAGATGGTGGGCGATACCGGGCTCGAACCAGTGACCCCCTGCTTGTAAGGCAGGTGCTCTCCCAACTGAGCTAATCGCCCATGATAGTTCTTTTGTCTTCACTTTCAAAAAGTGAAAATAAAAGCCATTCTTCATGGAGAAAGAATGGTGGAGCTATGCGGGATCGAACCGCAGACCTCCTGCGTGCAAGGCAGGCGCTCTCCCAGCTGAGCTATAGCCCCATATTTTTATTTCCTTGGGAGGAAATGGTGGGCGATACCGGGCTCGAACCAGTGACCCCCTGCTTGTAAGGCAGGTGCTCTCCCAACTGAGCTAATCGCCCCAAATTTTTATTTCCTTGGGAGGAAATGGTGGGTCGTGCAGGATTCGAACCTGCGACCAATTGATTAAAAGTCAACTGCTCTACCAACTGAGCTAACGACCCTTTTTACTTCTTGAAGGAAGTGGTATCCCGTAGGGGAGTCGAACCCCTGTTACCGCCGTGAAAGGGCGGTGTCCTAGGCCTCTAGACGAACGGGACACTGCTAGTTTATCTCTACTTTAAAAGTAAAAACAAACTTCGAAGAACCTTGGGAGTTCTTCTTCTCTTTGCTTTTCTAAACCTAATCAATCTGTGTGGACACTCATCGTGGTATCTTCGTATAAGGAGGTGATCCAGCCCCAGGTTCCCCTAGGGCTACCTTGTTACGACTTCACCCCAGTCATGAACCACAAAGTGGTGAGCGTCCTCCCCGAAAGGTTAAACTACCCACTTCTTTTGCAGCCCACTCCCATGGTGTGACGGGCGGTGTGTACAAGGCCCGGGAACGTATTCACCGTGACATTCTGATTCACGATTACTAGCGATTCCGACTTCATGGAGTCGAGTTGCAGACTCCAATCCGGACTACGACGCACTTTTTGGGATTCGCTCACTATCGCTAGCTTGCTGCCCTCTGTATGCGCCATTGTAGCACGTGTGTAGCCCTACTCGTAAGGGCCATGATGACTTGACGTCGTCCCCACCTTCCTCCGGTTTATCACCGGCAGTCTCCCTGGAGTTCCCGACATTACTCGCTGGCAAACAAGGATAAGGGTTGCGCTCGTTGCGGGACTTAACCCAACATTTCACAACACGAGCTGACGACAGCCATGCAGCACCTGTCTCAGAGTTCCCGAAGGCACACCTGCGTCTCCGCTGGCTTCTCTGGATGTCAAGAGTAGGTAAGGTTCTTCGCGTTGCATCGAATTAAACCACATGCTCCACCGCTTGTGCGGGCCCCCGTCAATTCATTTGAGTTTTAATCTTGCGACCGTACTCCCCAGGCGGTCTACTTAACGCGTTAGCTCCGAAAGCCACGGCTCAAGGCCACAACCTCCAAGTAGACATCGTTTACGGCGTGGACTACCAGGGTATCTAATCCTGTTTGCTCCCCACGCTTTCGCATCTGAGTGTCAGTGTCTGTCCAGGGGGCCGCCTTCGCCACTGGTATTCCTTCAGATCTCTACGCATTTCACCGCTACACCTGAAATTCTACCCCCCTCTACAGCACTCTAGTTCACCAGTTTCAAATGCAGTTCCGAGGTTGAGCCCCGGGCTTTCACATCTGACTTAATGAACCACCTGCATGCGCTTTACGCCCAGTAATTCCGATTAACGCTCGCACCCTCCGTATTACCGCGGCTGCTGGCACGGAGTTAGCCGGTGCTTCTTCTGTTGCTAACGTCAAGATATGCAGCTATTAACTACACACCCTTCCTCACAACTGAAAGTACTTTACAACCCGAAGGCCTTCTTCATACACGCGGCATGGCTGCATCAGGCTTTCGCCCATTGTGCAATATTCCCCACTGCTGCCTCCCGTAGGAGTCTGGACCGTGTCTCAGTTCCAGTGTGGCTGATCATCCTCTCAGACCAGCTAGGGATCGTCGCCTTGGTGAGCCATTACCTCACCAACTAGCTAATCCCACCTAGGCATATCTTGACGCGAGAGGCCCGAAGGTCCCCCTCTTTGGCCCGTAGGCATTATGCGGTATTAGCCATCGTTTCCAATGGTTATCCCCCACATCAAGGCAATTTCCTAGGCATTACTCACCCGTCCGCCGCTCGACGCCCATTAACGCACCCGAAGGATTGTTAGTGTCGTTTCCGCTCGACTTGCATGTGTTAGGCCTGCCGCCAGCGTTCAATCTGAGCCATGATCAAACTCTTCAATTTAAGATTTTGTGACTCAACGAATACTGACTTCAAAACTAATATTCATGTAAACATGAACATGTAATTCTAAAGCTATTACCCCTCTCTTCTTAAATAAATAAGAACAGAATGGTAATGAATTGACTGTGCCAAAATTAAGTAAACTTAATTTTGTATTGGTCACTCAGCTCATTGAAATCAAGTTTGTTACCGAAGTAACTGTTTTATCCAAAGGATAAAACGTTTTGATATTCATCAACGAGTGCCCACACAGATTGATAGGTTTAAATTGTTAAAGAGCTTTGCTTGTCGAAACTTTCTTTTTACAAAGAAACCCTTGAAAGCGGACGTGAATTCTAGCGACTTAATCTTAAGTGTCAAACACTTTTTAAAATTAATTTCTTTCGAACTTTCCGTCTTACTGATTACCGCTGAAGCCTTGTGGCGTCTGCCGTGTCAGTGAGGCGGCATTATAGAGATCATCGTAAACATGGCAACCTATTTTTTGATAAAAATTCAAAAAAGTTGCTTAAGCGTCTACTTTTACGTCAAAACCCTCTTTCATAGGCCAAAGTTAATACAATCAAGAGCATATAACTTAGAATTTCGCGACTAGATCTTTCGAAAATGCCTTTATATCCAGTTCGATACTCCACTTTTCACTCAGCTCCATTATGTTATCTAGCGATTGCTGAACCGTTTTTATCGTCAATGTATTGTTATCTAGGTCATATACCTGTTTTTGCGTAGTGTAATAGAAGTAAAGGATCGTCAGTGCTTCTCGATCGCCTTGCTCAGCTTTCGGTTGAATACGCTTGAGCTTGCGATAGATTTGATTGTGAGTTTGTTTAAGGTTCCACACATAAAGTGCTTCCTTAAAGTAATCATGCCCTTTCACACGACTCGCGATAAAGGCATTCAGTGCGACAGATAAAATCACCCCGAGTACATTCAAATGGAAATTGCCTGTCGCTTCCCCAGTAACTGATCCAACTGAACCAAAAAGTTCAATCAGAATGCTACCGAATACGATGGCAAACAAGGCGAGTGACCCAACCAATGAAACCAACAGTAAGTTCATCTTCTTTTTATATTCTTCTTTATTAATCTTCTGTAACTTCATCGACTACTTCCTTATGTAAGTCACCTGATAATTTGCGCATACTATCTATGTAAACCTTGCTTCGCTTCAACCTTTACCA
This sequence comes from Vibrio sp. QJM3NY_27, assembly GCF_057785955.1. Lineage (NCBI taxonomy): Bacteria > Pseudomonadati > Pseudomonadota > Gammaproteobacteria > Vibrionales > Vibrionaceae > Vibrio > Vibrio sp. QJM3NY_27. Next base: position 310,941 of record NZ_CM173512.1, read on the forward strand.
TCTTGTAATGTGGTCATTCTCTATTTAATACGTAGAGTTCTTCTGATCAGTACTATACATAACTCCATTTGACTTCATTAATAGAAAAGAGTTACATACCGCCATAAATTTTGGTTATTCATCAATTCATGTTGATAAAGCCTGTGTTCGCTTTATCACATACTGACAAGGTACATTCCATGCGTTCATTTGTATTACGCGCTCGCGCAGCCCCTACAGAGAGTAAACTTATCTTAGAAGGTGTTGGTCAAGATGCTCATACCGAGATTCTGGCTCATACTCTGATGAACACGATCTTCGTTGCTCAATCTCACCGTGAGAATGTCACCGTGCACCTTGTGTTAGAAAGTACTAAAGACTTTTCACGTACGATCACTTTCGATTCAAATGAGATCACCAACATTGGTGGCTTTCATGAATCGGCATTGTTATCAGCGGTAGTAAGAGCGGTTGATGCTTCTCAAGGTATGACAAAAGAACAGACACGTCAGGTTGAACCGGGCATCACGGTTCGCACAATGAGCTTTGAAAAGTTGGTTAAAGAACTGGCTGAAGACCACCAGCTGTACATGATGGATAAAAAGGGTGACTTTATCCGTGATGCAGAGATTGCTGAAAACCCATGTTTCCTTCTGACTGACCATATCCCTATGCCGAAGAAAAGCTACAACAGCTTGAAGCGTTTAGGGACAGAGAAAATCAGCTTGGGTCCAAACATGCTGTTTGCTTCTCAGTGCGTTGTGTTGATCAACAATGAGCTTGATATTCGCGGTTTCTAATCTCCGAACTAATAGTCTCAACGCAAAAAGAGCTCAACTATGTGAGTAATGCCGATCAGTTAAGAAATTTGTGAGATCATTTGACCGATCCTCAAAAGGCTTCAAAATCCGATATTAGGAAACTAATATCGGATTTTTTATGTCTTTAGAAAGCCAACTTGCGAATACTTTTCGATCATGTAACACCTTTCATCACTTTGATAGATATTCTGACATTCTTAGCCCAGACCTTATTCAGCAAGGCTTCGAACAAGCGGGGGTCGCAACGGTGAGAAGAAGGCGTTTACCTTTAGAGGCTGTACTTTGGTCCGTTGTAGGAATGAGTCTTTTTCGACAACAATCTGTTTGGGATATAGCTAATCAACTCGATATTGTCCTGCCAGACAAACAACGTTTTGTTGCCCCAAGCGCTGTTGTTCAGGCGAGACAGAGATTGGGCGAAGAAGGTGTTAAGCAAGTCTTTAAGAAGATGGCAGCGCATAGCTATCAATCGTCTAACTTCGAAACTTGGTGTGGACTAAACCTTCTATCCGTCGATGGTGTCGTTTGGAGAACGACAGATACACCTGAAAATCATCAAGAGTTTAAAGCACAGCGCAATCAATCAGCTGAAAATATTTACCCTAAGGTACGTATGGTTTGTCTGATGGAGCTTACGAGTCATCAGATAATCGATAGTGCATTCTCTGACTATCGAACCAACGAAATGCGCCTTGCAGAAGAACTCATTGAACAAACCCCCGATCATTCTCTGACTATTTTTGACAAAGGATATTACTCTCTAGGGCTACTTAATCGCTGGAATAAAGTAGGCCAAGAAAGACATTGGATGCTCCCTGTGAGAAAGGACTTTCAGTATGAAGTCGTTCATAAATATAGCCAGAGTGACGCTATCGTTGCTATAAAAACGACACCTCAAGCAAGAAAGAAATTCAGTGACCTCCCTGAGATAATAGAAGCACGGTTAGTGTCGAAAATTATCAAAGGAAAGAAATATCAGGTGCTTACATCAATGCGTGATGGGTTGCACTTTCCTGGTGAAGACATTGTAGAGCTCTATCGCTACCGTTGGGAAATCGAATTAGGTTATAGGGAAATGAAGCAAACCTTGCTTGATAGTGAGTATACATTGCGAAGTAAGCGCCCAGATATGGTCAAACAGGAGCTCTGGGGGATTTTGTTAGCCTATAACCTTATAAGGCAGGTTATGACAAAGGCAGCGAGCAAGTTAGATAGCGTCTGGCCGAATCAATTAAGCTTTACGAGTAGTGCCATGGCTGTGACTCAATACTTTGCAGCTTTACCTTTAACGAGTCCTGGGAAACTACCCAAACACTATGAAGTACTACTACAGCAAATATCGATGTTTATCCTACCACCTCGAAGAGAAGATAGAAGTTATCCTCGTTGGGTGAAACTGAAACCTAAGAAATATGCAACGAATAGAAAAAATGCCAGTCAGCTTAACTGACTGGCATTACTCAACTATGTGAGCTCTTTTTTATTATCGATGTCTTGTTATCGATGGTGCTATCTCGTAATCAGAACTGATTAACCAAAGATGAAGCTGTATAGGAAGCCTGCGCCCATCGCCATGCTTAGAATAACGAATAGGAATGCTGCAATCATTTGGTTTTTGAAGATCGATTTAAGCAAGATAACTTCTGTCAAACTTGCACCCGCACTACCAATGATCAATGCCATTACCGAACCTAACGCCATACCTTTCTGCACTAGAGCAGCACTTAGTGGAATTACCGCTTCAGCACGAATGTACAGTGGAATACCAATCACAGCCGCTACAGGAATCGCATACCACATACCTTCACCAGCGTATTCAGCAATTAGGTCTGTAGGAATGAAGCCGTAGATGAATGAACCAATCGCGATACCCATCATTAGGTAAGGGAAAACTTGTTTGAAGTCTTTCCAAGTTGAGAACCAAATTCTCATCCAACGGCTAGGCTCTTTCTTATCTACGATTTCTGCAGTCGCACTTCCATCCGTTGAGCAGCATGAAACAGTGACTTGTGGCTCTTCTTTTTTCGAATCGCAGCAAGATGTTTCTTTAGCCATTACAGGTGCAGGTTCACCACATGCACTTGTACCACATGAAGATTCTGCCTTCGCTGGCGCTGCTTTCTTAGGAGCAGAATCACCACAGCTAGTGCCACAGCTTGAAGCAGAACCTGTCGATTCATACGCTTCAGGTTTTACGTAACGCTCAAAGCCAAGCTTCTCAAGTGCGTAACCTGCCACTACCGATACCGTCATTGCTACTAAGAAGTAGAACACAGCCACTTGCCAGCCGAACGTAATCACGAACAAGCCAATGATCACCGGGTTCAAGAGTGGGCTACCGAATAGGAACACCATCATTGGACCAAAACCTGCTCTTGCACGCAGTAATCCTTTTAGGAAAGGAATCGTCGAACATGAACAGAAAGGCGTAATCGCACCCAATAGTGCAGCAACCACATAGCCCTTACCGTTACGTGAGCTCAAGATAGATTGAATCTTTTCTGGCGTAAGAAACTCTTGCATAATCCCAACAATGTAGCTGATCGCCAAGAAAAGGATGATTAGCTCTACTGCTAAGAAAGCGAACATATCAAGTGCGTCTTTTAGCATTGTTAACATTTCATTGCTCATAATAACTCCAAACTGGATTTAAGGCGGGACTCTATGAGGAAAGTAACCAACCCTTAATTTCGAATATTCTCGAATTATAGAAATATTTCGTAACAGATCAATATTTATTTCGATAAAAATCGAATTGATTTTTAAAAGGAAGAATTTTCAATAAGTTATAGAATCACTATTTTTACATTTGTATTCGGACTACATTTCGACTAATATCGAAATTAAATCTTGAGGAGTTAATATGAACTTAGAAGTCGTTGCGAAAGCACTTAAAGAGTTGGGTCACCCTATTCGCCTAACTATCTATAAAAGTGTCGTTAAAGCTGGCTACCAAGGCATTGCAGTTGGCGGCCTACAAGAAGAACTCGGTATCCCCGGTTCTACCTTGTCTCACCACATTTCAAGCCTAGCGTCGGCAGGCCTAATCAGCCAAAGACGTGAAGGAAGAACCCTATTTTGCGTAGCAGAATATGAATGCCTAGAAGGCGTGATTGATTTCTTACAAGACGAGTGTTGCGTGAATGAACAATGCAACTAAAGCACCTTTGAATAAGGCACCTTTGAATAGGGCATCTTTGAATTTGGAACAAGTTTGGGCTGAGTATCAGCAAGCGTTAAAGTCATTCTTGCATTCCAAGGTCAACAGCACCGCTGATGTAGAAGACTTACTGCAAGAGATCTTGATTAAGACTTATCAGAACTTAGATAAGGTGCAAGATGCGAGCAGCGTAAAATCGTGGCTATTCCAGTTAGCCAATCACACCATTATCGACTTCTATCGTAAGCATGCTCGACAACAACGTGACAGCCAAATTGATGCTGAAGATCTGTGGTTCTCCGATTTAGACCACAACTCTGAGTTCAAACAGAAGCTTTCATTGTGTATCGAACCCTTTATTCAGGCGCTACCAGAACAAAGTTCATCATTGCTGCTTGCTGTCGACATCAAAGGTCAAAGTCAGAAAGAGATCGCGGAGGCGCAAAACGTCAGCTACTCAACGGTTAAGTCTCGCGTTCAGAAAAGTCGCGGGGATCTTAAGAACCTGTTTGAAGAGTGCTGTAACCTGTCACTTGATCAACAAGGCAATGTGATTGACTGCGAGCTCAAGCCAGACAACGATTGTAGCAACTGTTAATAACTAATAGCTAACTCGAACCTGTTATTCAAATACAACAAAGCCAGCAATTGATGCTGGCTTTGTTGTTTTCAGAATCTGTAAATCACTCTTTACTTAAACAAATCTAGAGCTTAAGCGAACCTAGTGCTTGAGCGAACCGAACTATGCTGCTTCCGCTTTTACCACAGGTTGATAGCGCCCTGGCTTATGGTTCATTGCTAGAATCAAGTTGGTGACGATTGCACCCAGTACAGACAACAGAACCAATGACATATCAACAATAAACAGTGAAAGCACAACAATCGTACAGTCTAATGCCATCTGAACCTTGCCCGCGCGAATCCCAAAACGTTCTTGTAAGAACAGTGCCAGAATGTTGAAACCACCTAAGCTCATCTTATGACGAAAGATCACCAGCATGCCGGTACCAATCAAGCCACCACCGATTAAAGCTGCATACAGTGCATGAATTTCGGCAATCTGAATCACGTGATACAAATGGTCCACAGCGAACGAAACAATCGAAACCGCGATAAAGGTATTGATGGTAAAACGCCAGCCCATACGAGCAACCGACAAAATATAGAAAGGTAAGTTGAGCGCGAAGAACACTTGACCAAAACTTAGGTCTGTTACTTTGGTAATGAAGATCGCTAGACCAGCCGTGCCTCCGGTGAGCAAACCGACTTGATTGAAAAAGATAACGCCAAGTGAAACCAGTGCGCTACCTAAGAGCAGTGCCAATAAGTTTTCGCGAAGATTATGATCTTTATCCATGTGAATGACTCTCCCTGAATCTTTGAACATCGCGTTTCAGTAGTTTTGAAACGATTTACGCCCAAATTTACGATGTTTGACAGATAAGTCGAGTGAACGGCCAATGTTGCTTAGTGATTAGTTTGTATATTAGTTTTTACAGTTTTGTGAAATCTTCAATTAAACAGGTAGTTAAAAACCTGCAGCTAGGCTCTCATTATTAATTGCATGCTTCTATCGTTGAATGAGTGAGCTTCGAGTTTTCCTATTTATTGGTCACGTTTCGCCCTGATTCTAACGATGCTTAAATATATGCATAAAACGCATAGACTAAATCACAAAAGGTCATTTGATACATACACTACTCGTCATTATGATGCGCGACTTCTTACAACATTGAGCGCATGTAAACACCTTATGTTTTCACAATCTCTTTTTGCCCAGCTGGCCAGAATGACGCTATTTCTCGTCATTAGTTTGATTATTGTGCATCACAGTCAGCCATTGATTGATCTCTTGGCTCAGCATGCCGTGAGCAGTGGATGCCACCAGCAGTCAGCGCATGAGCATTCTGGGCACGAACATCACCATGATATGACTGACCAACACATGTCAGCGCAAGACCACTCACATCACCACCATTAATTTAAGAGTATTAGAATGAGCATTTTCCGTTTTCCTTTACTGGTATGGCTTGGGATCGGCACACTTATTATCAGTCTAGGGATCAGACAGTCATTCGGCATTTTCATGATGCCAATTTCAGAGCATTTCGGCACGGGGCGAGAGTTTTTCAGCTTCGCTATTGCTCTACAAAACCTGTTGTTCGGCGTGTTCCAACCTTTTGTGGGCATGGCCGCGGACAAATGGGGAGCAAGACGCATCATTATTGCTGGCGCATGTGCTTACGGTTTGGGTTTACTTCTTACCTCAATTTCTACCGAATCAAGCATGCTTTACGTTTCATTGGGCGCACTCGTTGGCCTTGGATTGAGTGCGACAAGCTATGTGATCGTGTTAGGTGCAGTAGCAAAAGTAGTACCTGCAGAGCACGCGGCTAAGGCATTTGGTTTAACCACAGCAGCAGGTTCGTTTGGCATGTTCGCTGTGATTCCAGGTGCACAATACATGTTGAACGAATTCGATTGGCAAAGTGCGATGCAAGTATTTGGCGTGCTTTGTTGTTTCATGATCTCTTTTGCCCTGTTTATGCGAGCGCCGAAGTCGGCAACCAATAAACAAGTAGAAGACACTCAGACACTAAAAGAAGCGCTGTCTGAAGCATTTGCGAACAAAAGTTATTGGTTAATTCACGCAGGCTTCTTCGTGTGTGGTTTCCACGTGATGTTCATTGCGACGCACTTACCGAGTTACTTAGCCGACAAAAACCTACCCGCGAGCAGTGCAGCAATGGCACTGGCTTATGTGGGTATTTTCAACATCTTCGGGTCTTATTTCTGGGGTGTGATGGGCGATAAGTTCAGCAAGCGTCATGTAATGTCGGCACTGTACTTAGTTCGTACTCTAGTTATTGGTGCGTTTGTGACTCTTCCAGTAACTGAATCAACGGCTGCTATCTTTGGTGCGGCGATTGGTTTCTGTTGGTTAGGAACGGTACCACTCACCTCTGGACTAGTTCGTCAGATCTTCGGTGCGCGTTACCTATCTACTCTGTACGGTTTGGTGTTCTTTACTCACCAAGTGGGTAGTTTCTTAGGCGCTTGGGTTGGTGGTCGTATTTACGATTACTACGGATCTTACGAGCCAATCTGGTGGTCAACAGTGATACTGGCATTTACGGCTGCGCTTATCCACTTACCAATTAATGACAAGCCTATTGAACGCCTGAAATTGGCAATGGCTTAACGTTTAACGCTGACTCCCCCATCAGCTAAAAACCAACAGTCATTCCAATAAAGAGAGTGAGTATTGAAGGATAACATCCTGAGGTATTCGCTCTCTTTTTCGTTGCCCGTTATATCGACAATAATAAAGGTCGATATTTGCATAAACCTCACTGAATAATAAGACTATTCTTTTCGTTTTAATTTATAGTATTCGTTAGCTCCTTTAAAATTAATCCGCAGGCTTATGGAATACATAGATCAGACAGTACTTATCGCGATGGCACTCATTTTTGTCGGCTCGTTTGTGCAAACCGCAATCGGCTTTGGCTTGGCTATTGTGGCAGCCCCACTGCTGTTTTTAGTCTCACCTGACTACGTACCCGCGCCTATCTGTCTCGTTGGCCTGTTCATTTCTATATTCAATGCGTTTAAACACCGAGCAAACATTTCTATCGGCGGATTAAAAATTGCACTGCTTGGACGCATTCCGGGGTCGATTGCAGGTGGTGCTTTGTTAGTGATGGTTTCAACGAGCGTGTTGTCTCTGTGGTTAGGCTTATTAGTAGTATTTGCGGTGATTGTCAGCTTGCTGCCGTTTAGGTTAGAGCCAACACCGACCAAGATGGGCATTGCTGGATTCTTCTCAGGATTCTTTGGCACCAGTTCAGGTATTGGTGGTCCACCAATGGCGTTACTACTTCAGCACCAAGATGCCAATCAACTTCGTGGTAACCTTTCTGCGTTTTTCGTGTTTAGTTCTATCATTTCATTACTGGTACAGATCCCAATTGGCTTCTTCACGATGCACCATTTGATTATCACAATCCCGTTGCTTCCTGCGGCTTGGTTGGGTTACAAAGTGGCGTTAATGACCACGCAAAGCATTCCAAAAGAGAAGATACGTATCGGTTCTTTATTGTTATGTTCTATCAGTGGCTTTACTGCTATCTGGCAGGGCTTAGCTGGCTAGTTCATAACGAAAACGCTGATAAAGAAATAAGCACAGTTCCAACACACCCATCTATTGAAAGGACACTCCTATGACATACGACGAGTTCAACGCATTCTGCGAGTCACTACCTGCCACCAGCTATGTGATGCAGTGGAATAACTCTCACGTTTGGAAAGTAGGTGGGAAGGTGTTTGCGATTGGTGGTTGGGGGCCTAACGATGAGCCTGCGTTTATCTTTAAGGCATCCGATCAGAACTTCGACTTTCTGAAAGAAGAACTGGGCTACAAACCCGCGCCCTACTTTGCTTCGCGCGGAATGAAGTGGATTCAGCTTTTTGAAAGCACATCAGAAAGGGATGAGGAGCTGAGATACTACCTCACTGAATCACACCGAATTGTTTCATTAGGGCTAACCAAAAAGAAACAAGCAGAACTAGGGCTCAATCAATAACGTTTATCACGTATTGCTAATCTGAGCCCTCTTTCGGAGTGAGGAAGGATCCTTAGGAAGTCTGTTTCAAAAATGCAGGTAAATAGCGTTCTATTTTTTGCTCTGAGATAAGCGGCACCAATAGATAGATAAGACCTGCAAAAGCGATAGATCCGGCTAAGTCTTCTGGGCGATGCATGCCAAGCCAAACTCGGCTGTAAGCGACACCACCAGCCCAAACCAGTAAACCACCAACCAAATAAAAACGCTTCGCTTCTAAAAACAATCCACCGAAGAACGCCAAACACACACCGACGAAAATCATGTGTCCAGATGGGAAAGAATAGTCAGTCTCACCCAACCAGTGGCGCGTTCGCCACTCACTCACCTTATCTTGCACAGATGCAATCGCTGCGTTCTTTTCTACCAGTGGCAGTTCATAAAACACTTCTGGCATTTCGACAACTTCTTGCGTCACCAAATACTCAGAATAAGGTCGAGGGCTTTCTGTTGAATGCTTTAAGAAGGTTTTAGCTGCAAAGCTAAGAACCAACAACAGGCCAAGCTGCAGACACAGGCTGACTAGCTTAGCTTTGGAAAACTTCATCGTGAGCAATGCCAGAGACAAAACAGCTAACGTTACCAAGAATCCTTGATTACCTGCTGAGTACGTCACGAACGTCATGAACGCACCATAGAAAGGCAAAACCGCACTTCCAAGGTCAAAGTTCGATCCAAAGATCAAAAAAGGTACGAGAGAATACAAACTTAGAACGAGAAGTAATAAGCCTTTGGATTTGTTAGAGAACAGAGAAGTCATGGCTAAGATCTTTTAGGTAAAGTGTCCGGATGCTATCGCAGCTTAGCAGCGCTAATATCAATTTTATGTCAAAACGGTCAGTAAGACGTCATGGTGTAACAATATTGAATTATTAAGCCACGTTAGCATTCATTTGATAAACATTTGCTTTGTCAACGATATGAATTCGACACACACTCATGTTCATAGACACATAAAAATCCTTTCAAACATCAAAATCTACGCGCAACTGTGTATGCAAACCAAGTGATGTCTGTTTCGTTGATAAAATGAGCACTTACCGCATTCAAAGAGCAGAATCTAAAAAACTTTGCTGTCAGTCCTTTAAATCCACTATTGAAAGGATTACCATCTGGTCTGCTTTCAAAGCAAAACAAATTATTAATTTTTATTCTCAGGGCGGGGCGAAATTCCCCACCGGCGGTATGTCCTTAGCAAAATCTAAAGATAAGCCCGCGAGCGCTCGATTCGTCGAGGTCAGCAGATCTGGTGAGATGCCAGAGCCGACGGTCATAGTCCGGATGAGAGAGAATGAAAACACACTCGTTTAAGTTGGAAAGGCATGCCCATTTATTGGGTTCATTCCTCCAACTTAGACGGGTGCATTTCGTTTTGGATAAAACCATAATGAGCTAAAGCCTCTTGTAATGAGTTAGCTTTGTCGTGCTCGGTTGAGATCCCTCATACAGCCCTGATTCTGGTGATATTTTAGGAGTTTAACCATGAATCAGTCTTCATTACTTGCCGAATTTGGCGAACCAATCACTCGCGTTGAAAACGCACTGCAAGCTCTACGCGAAGGTCGTGGCGTACTTTTACTTGACGATGAAGATCGCGAGAACGAAGGCGACATCATCTACTCAGTAGAACACCTAACCAATGCTCAAATGGCGCTTATGATCCGCGAATGCAGCGGCATTGTGTGCTTGTGTCTAACCGACGAGCAAGCAAATCAACTTGAACTTCCACCTATGGTTGTTGATAACAACAGCGCAAACCAAACTGCGTTTACCGTAACTATCGAAGCAAAAGTTGGTGTAACAACAGGTGTTTCTGCCGCTGACCGTGTAACAACGATCAAGACAGCTGCAAACCCAACAGCTAAACCTACTGACCTTGCTCGCCCTGGCCACGTATTCCCACTGCGTGCTCGCAAAGGTGGCGTACTTGCTCGCCGCGGTCACACAGAAGGCACTGTGGATCTTATGCAAATGGCAGGTCTTCAATCGGCAGGTGTACTGTGTGAAGTAACCAATCCAGACGGCACGATGGCAAAAGCGCCAGAGATCGTTGCTTTCGGTAAAATGCACAACATGCCAGTACTGACCATTGAAGATATGGTGATGTACCGCACTGAGTTCGACCTTAAGCTTGCGTAACGTTTAATCGTCAGTGTCCCGCGCTGGCGATAATTGGATCGCTAGTAAATATTGAAAGGCCTCACTTTTTAATGCTGTTTCTAGTTAATAGCATTAAAGAATGAGGCCTTTTTAATTTCCGTACTTTGACACGAGCTAGAGATTGATCGCCGAAGTGTCCCTACCTATCGAAACCTCCCCAGCCTAATCACAAGAAAAGCGTAACCTCTCAAAAAATCCTGCAAAATATGAGAAACATTCACTCGAATGGTGAAGTCATGCACCATCATTGATCATCCATAAACAAAGAAAAAACATAAACCACTGAAATATAACACTTATTGATTTTGGCACGGTGTCTGCACTACCACTAAGTAGGTATGCACATATTAGGAGTTAAATATGTTTGTAATTATTTCAGTTGGTTTATCCATAGCAGTACTTGCTGCCCTATTTCATTTTTCCAAAAAGAGACAAACGGCGCTATCACATAGGTTTGAAACCTTAGTTCTACTCAGAGAACTATTGCTGCTATCACGCAAACATCGCGCCGCAACGCATTATGCTCTTGGTTATAAGCTGTCTAGCGACTCGATTCGCAAAGTGAATGAGATTTACGACAACATACTTGAGGTGTCTGAACTGCTTCAATCTCATGTGTCGTTTGATAGCCGTCCTATGTATCGCATCTACCATCTAAAACTCATCGCAATGCACAGCGATTGGCAAAATCGTAGCTTGGTGCGTAACCAATCTATTCACGGTAAAACCATTCGCCACAGCATGTTCTTGATGGATGAAGTCATGATCATCTGGCTGATCCAATCTGAACGAGAAGACATGAGTAGCGAATACCATATGAATTGGCAACAGATCTTGGATTGCATGGAGATATTGACCAAGCTGAGAATGTGTATACCTGATATGGAGAAGCCAGAAGAGTATGCGAGATTCAAATTCTACGCCTCTCAGACACACAGAAAACTTAACCAATTATCAATTATCTGCCCTATAAGCAGTGGGTCACCGATTTGCACACGTGCGATGCATGCACTTACTGAGATCGCATCAAGTACCGAAGCAACTCAACCGGCAGATACCATGTACGAATTGACAAGCGATATATCAACCGTCGTTTCAAAAGTATACGACCAAGTATTGACGGACATTACCAGAAGCTTGTATCGACCTTTACCTGACATTAACGAAAAGGCGATAGACACCCGATTATCCGTACATCATTACATGTAAAGACTTCGTGAGAGGAGAGCGTGCTGGAACTCTGAATTATTGAGTTCAAATCCGATATCACCTTTGATATCGGATTTTTGTATTTATATGTTTATGCCTTGTGTACTTGTGTACTTGTGTACTTAAGATATATGACCTCAAACATCCCCAGACTTAATATCGTTAGACCAAGCTTCTGCTGCAAAATCAATGAACTGACGAACAATAGGAAGCTGATAACTGCGAGATAGATACACCGCCCAAAGTACGCTACTCGGTGAAACAAAATCATCCAAAACGCGTTTCAATTTACCATCCGCTATCAATGGATTCGCTAAGTCACAAGGTAAGCGAACTATCCCTTTTCCATGCTGCGCGGCGCGGGTTAACACCCCAACATCGTTGGCTTTAATAGTGCCAGACACCTCAACCGAATAATATTGGTTATCTTTCACGAAATCCCACTTCGTCACACTCAGATGACGAAAGCAATTATGTTGTCGAAGCGCTTCAACCGTTTGAGGTTCACCATGTTTGTCTAGGTAGTCTTGTGAGGCGCACACCACTGAATCAATTTCCATTAGCTTTCGGGCAATCAAGCTATCGTCAGGTTGGTCAGTATAACGGAGGGCAATATCGATTCTTTCATCCACTAGCTGCGCAAAACGGTCTGAGGCAAACAACTCGACCGTGATATTAGAGTGAAGCTCTGTGAATTGCTCGACCACATCCAACAGCATGTTTTGAGTTAAACCAATCGGCGCTGCAATTCGAATTACCCCTGAAAGATCGTCGGTTTGATTAAGTGAAGTGACTTCTAGCTCTGCGGTTTCATTGAGAATTTTTTCGCAACGTTGCAATGCGATTTCCCCTGCCGCCGTCAAACTCACCTTTCGAGTTGTTCTATGCAAAAGTCTTTGTTTTAGCCACGCTTCGATCTCTTGAACGTGGCGCGACACTTGTAATCGACTCATGTCCAAATGCTCTGCCGCTTGCGTAAAACTGGCACAATTTGCCACTTCGACAAAGCTGCGCATCGCCGTCAACCTATCCATCGCACTCTCCTTGAGCTGTTTAGCAGCTAACCGAATCTTATTAGATCACTATATAGATACAATCTACATCATTTTACGATATTTATCGCAACCTAGTAAGCTATTAGACTGCAATGGCTGTCGAGAAAACGACTCAATAAATTCGATAATTGGAGAGACATTATGAAAATTGCAGTATTAGGCGCATCAGGTTGGATTGGTAGTCACATCGCTCAAGAAGCTCAATCTCGTGGTCACGACGTGGTTGCTGTAGTAAGAGATGCAAGCAAAGTAGAAACCAAAGGTGTTGAAGTTCGTTCATTTGATTTACAAGATGAAGCAGCAAGCCTTACAACCGCGCTATCCGGCGTTGATGCAGTAATTACTTCGATTGGCGGACGTGCTCTAGGTAATCACGACATCGTAAAAAATACTGCGACTAAATTGTTAGCCGCATTACCAAGCCTTGGTATCGAGCGCCTACTTTGGGTTGGCGGTGCAGGCTCATTAGAAGTGGCGCCAAACGTACCGTTAGTTACCGTTCCGGACTTTCCAGCAGAGCATAAAAACGAAGCGCTAGCACAAGGTGAAGCTCTTGAAGTGTTCAAACAGTCTGATAGCCAGGTTAACTGGACGTTCATTAGCCCAGCGGCAGAAATCTTCCCGGGCGAGAAACTGTCGACCTACCGCACAGGCGGCGACCAATTACTCACCGACGAAGCTGGCAACAGCAAAATATCCGTCAGCGATTACGCTATCGCGATGATTGATGAACTAGAATCTGGCAAGTTCCCACGCCAACGTATTGGTGTCGCTTACTAGTCAGCTCATATATAAAAACTAAAAAAAGCCGCTTGTTCAAAACAATGCGGCTTTCTCATCTTTATATTGAGCATTCCTTTAACCCAATGGTAAGTGCCCCGTTTTCACGAGGATAACGGTCTCTTCTTCCACATATGGAAAATGCTCGCTCATATGCGGGCTGCGCATCCATGTGTGTTTTGGATACTCGCCATGTTCATCTTTAAAGGTGCCAGACAACACAAAGATCTCTTCACCGCCAAAGTGACGATGCGGCTGAAAACGTTCACCAACTGGCCACTTAACTAAAGCGACATGCTCGTGTTCGAATTCATGCAGTGGCATCACTTGTAAACCGCCGATACCTGCAAGCCATTCCGTTTCTAGAGTATTGATGCGAACTTGAGTTAAGTCTCTCGCATCAAACTGATTAAGCTTAACCAAGATCGTACAGCCATTTTTGCTTGATGGGGAGTGCGCGCTGCCCGGCGGATTACGGATATAAGTGCCTGCAGGGAAGTCTCCTGTTTCATCTGAGAACACACCCTCTAATACGAAGATCTCTTCGCCTTGTGGATGTGGGTGCTCAGAAAACGAAGATTCAGGATCGTACTTCACCACACTGGTCGTGTGCCCCGATTCTTTCTCTTCTCTTTCTAGCGGCTTACGCCATACCCCTTTAGCAGGGCTCGCGATCCAATCTAATGTCTCGGTTTCTATAACCAGTCTCTTTGAAAAGTCCATGTTGAACATAATGGCGACCTTACTCTTGTTATCGTTTTAATTATTATTGTTGTCTTTCTAGTTTCTATTCTACGCGAATACTCATCAAGGAGGCCATCTCGCTGCTATTTTGCCTACGCGACAGCCACCTGAAAAGAATCCTAATTAATTGCGGCCAGCAATCACACCGCCATCAACATCCCAGATTGCACCCGTTACCCAATCTGCACTGTCTGACAATAGAAAAGAGATGCTATTGGCGATGTCTTTCGGCAAACCTACTCGACCAATAGGGTGGAACGCGTTGAAGCCTTCTAACGCTTGATCCACTTCTTCAGGTTTAATGAAAGATTCGTAAATCGGCGTTTTAACCACTGCTGGAGACACGGCATTCACACGAATATTATGCTCAGCCAGTTCCATTGCCATGTGTTGGGTTAATGCGTGCAGGCCAGCTTTAGCCATTGAATAGGCAGAAGATGGCGTCGCTTTGATTGCTTGCTTACCCCACATAGAACCAACGTTAACTACGCTGCCACCGCCGTTCTTGATCATCAACTTGCTTATCGCTTGAGTGATGAAGAAAGTCGCTTTATTAAGCTGCATGTATTGCTCGTAATCAGATTCTTGGTGCTCAATAAACGCTTTAGGGTTGAAGTAACCCGCAGCATTTACAAGGTAACCAATACCTTCATCTAACGACTCAAGGTGTTCAATAAGGCGAGACACACTCGCATCATCATAAAGGTTAGCTTGCCAGCCTGAAGCGTGACCTAACGATTGCAATTCTGACACTGCTTTATCTAACTTAGTTGGGTTATTGCCGACAGCCAACACATGGATGTTCTGAGCGACTAATTGCTTCGCTGTTTCAAAGCCCATACCACTTGTGCCACCGATAATTACTGCAATACCATTTTTAGTGAAGTTCATTTTGTTATCTCCTAAGTCATGTGAACGTGGTAATCTTAGGCCTTGAACTAACACTATGAATAGTAAGTACAAATCGGTTAGGTAGGTACTTATTGGTACATCTTTATGAAAAATCAGGAAAACTTTTTTTCAAGAAAATCAGCACCAGAGCGCTCAGCTCGCATGGTAGAAACCATCTACGGCTGTAAATGGTCGCTAACGGTTTACCAATTACTGGCAAATGGCATTAATCGCCCTGGTGAAATGGTGCGCTCGGTCGAAGGGTTATCGACCAAGGTATTGAATGAATGCTTGAAGCGAAATGTGGAGTTTGGGATTTTAGATAAGCAAATGTTCAACGAACTGCCACCAAGAGTTGAGTATCAAGTAACACCCTTTGGTGAGAAGTTTTTACTGATTCTGGACCAGCTGGAAAACCTACAAAACGAAATCGACGAGATGTAAATTCGAGCCAGTCCAATTATTGCTAAAAGAAAGAGGAAGGTAGGCCGCGCCATTTAGCTGACTGGCATTTGCTCAAAGCGACCTTTTACAAAATCAATAAAGGTTCGAATTCGGCTCGGTTGATAGCGGTCTCGATGGTAGATCGCTGAAAAGTCGACCTTAGGCACCACCCATTCTTCAAATACTTGCAGCAGTTGCCCGTCGTTCAGTTCTTGCAAGCAATAGATGGTTGGTACACGAATAATTCCGTTGCCCGACTTCGCGCCCTGCACCAACACTCGCCCATTTTTACATTGCAGTCTGCCCGCCACATGCACGTCGACCGTTTTCTTAGTATCGTCCAGAGCTTGAAAACTCCACTTACGCACCGATCCCGTTAAGCAGTCATGGTGGATCAGATCTTTAGGATGACTTGGCTTTCCTTTACGAACGAAATACTCAGGGCTCGCGAGTGTTCCCATCTCGATGTCTAATAGCTTTCTTGCGATAAAGCCCGCGTCTTCTAAGCTTCCCATGCGAAAAGCGATATCGAAAGCGTCTTCAATCAGGTCGACTCGGTTACTACTGAAATCAAGGCTAATACTGATGTCTGGGTAAAGCTGCATAAACTCATTCACTAGATCCGCGATGATCACCTCACCAAGATAACCGCCGACACAGTTTACTTTTATGTCGCCACGCACTTCTTCGACATCATCAACCGCAGCAATCAGAGCTTGGTCTATATTATCTAAGGCTTGTTCACATCTCGCGTATAGATCTTGCCCTGCGTGCGTTAGCCTTAAAGTTCGAGTGGTGCGGATAAACAGGGTCACTCCCATCTGTTTTTCTAGGCTACTCACTTGGCGTGATACGTGGGAACGAGACACATCAAGCTCCTCCGCTGCTTTAGTGAAGTTACCTAAACGAGCGATAAGCACGAAAGAACGAATATCAGACAGGTTAATTTGATTGAGCATGGTCGCCAGCTTACTTGTGAAATTTAAAAAGTGATGAAGCTATAGAGTTATGACGCTATAAATCTATAAAGTGAGCATCTTTATTGTTGCACCACAGCAACAGTGTTTCAAGTAAAGAGCTATATATCAACAATGCTATTTTCCTTAATATACCTCCATCGCAACGAAGCAAGGCAACAAGCACTTGATTCGAATGCACTTAAACAACACGTCGTAGCCAACCGACGCAATAAAAGTACAGAGGAAATAAAATGAAAAAACTAATCGTAATTACAGGTGCAAGCTCTGGTATTGGTGAAGCAATCGCTCGTCGTCTAAGCGATGAAGGTCACCCTCTTCTACTTTTAGCTCGTCGTGTTGACCGCCTTGAAGCGTTGAACCTACCAAACTCACTATCAGTGAAAGTAGACGTAACAGACAAAGCGTCTTTTGACGCAGCAATCGCACAAGGTGAAGAGAAATTTGGCCCTGTAGACGCGCTTATCAACAACGCTGGTGCAATGCTTCTTGGTCAGATCGATACTCAAGACGCTCAAGAGTGGAAGACAATGTTCGATGTAAACGTGATTGGCCTTCTAAACGGCATGCAATCTGTACTTGCTCCGATGATGGAACGCAACACAGGTACTATCATCAACATCAGCTCTATCGCAGGTAAAAAAACATTCCCAAGCCACGCAGCTTACTGTGGTACTAAATTCGCGGTACACGCTATTTCTGAGAACGTTCGTGAAGAAGTGGCGGCATCAAATGTTCGTGTTACCACTATCGCACCGGGTGCTGTAGAAACAGAACTTCTGTCTCACACAACCTCTCAAGAGATCAAAGACGGTTACGATTCTTGGAAAGAAGACATGGGCGGCGTATTGGCAGCTGACGATATCGCTCGCGCTGTATCATTCGCTTACCAACAACCACAGAACGTATGTATCCGTGAAATTGCTCTAGCGCCAACTAAGCAACAGCCATAGAAACTAATTATCACGCATATATTTGTGATGCATAAATAGAAAGCGCCACTACTGATTAAGTAGTGGCGCTTTTGTTTTTATTGAGTCTAATTACAAGCAGTAACCGTGATTAAAACTCAACGCGATAAACTGATGTGCTGCCGCTCACTTCATTGCCGACCGCGATAAAGTGGTTACCAGAGCGAGTGAAATACTTGATTGACTCTGGGCCTAGCTCACCCGCTTTCGAGTTGTAAGTCTCGTTGTCGCAATCACCATCTTCATCAACCTTAGTGCACACAGGCTGAGTAAAGTCGCGGTTATTTAGATAGCTGATGAAACTTGCGTTCTTAGGCTGCGTTACGTCGTAAACCATAATGCCACCCTGGCGCTCAAGTCCAATAAAGGCATACTGCTTGCCGTTAATCTCAGCGACTTCAATAGCTTCAGGCTCTACCCCTTTATCATCACTGCGATCATCACCGCTCTGGTTGTTATCATTGGTGCTGTTGAAGTTTTCAGGATCTTGCTCAAGTACGATTCGAGCAAAATCATCACCGCTATCAAACACTAACTCGCCTGACTCATCCCAGATAGAGAACGAGCGGCTACCGAATGCTTGAACCTTTTGATCAGCAGCAAGTGTCCCTTGTGGCTTAATCACCTTAAGACGAGCAAGTTGCTTATTGTCTTTCAATGCACCAGCTAATGGGTGGTTAACATCAACGTCTAGCTTCTTGCCACGCACTTCATCGACATAAGCAATACAAAAGTCTTTTTCTGTGGTGTAGTTTTCGGTGCCTTGGTAATCGTCACCATCCCACTCAAAGCCTTTGTCATCACACATTTGTTGTGTCGTCTTGATGCCATATTCACGGCCATCACCTTCGTTCGCAGTCACAATGTAGGTGTTCCCATCAACACTGTAGCTCGTGATGCTGTCTGGCATGTAAAGGCCTTCTAACATTGCGTAGCTTTGTAGATTACCGATGTTTTTGTCTTTGTTTGACGCATCCAACTGAGCGGTATCCCAAGGCTTTCCACCTAATCCCAGAATCGCATCCACTTCTGCACTCTCGACGTCAATTGCTGCCAATGCATTGTTCTCTTGCAGGGCTACGTAAAGCTTTCCGTTATCAGCAAACGTTAGGTATTCCGGTTCAAGGTCTTGAGCAACGGTTGCATTAGGCGCCGAGATTCGAACCTTGTCGGTTAGTTCTGCATGGCGTGGCTGGCCTTGGTTAAATGCCTTAAAATCAATCTGCGTGACTTTCGCTTGCAAAGGACCATTGGTTAGATCCACCAACGTTACTGAACCTTCAGGGTCAATGCTGTAATCCGCATTCGGCTCACCTTCATTTGCAGAGGCAATATAGCGACCATCTTTCGAGAAGCTCACCATGTCCGGCAATGCACCAGCCGTATAAGTAGTGATCAGCTCTAACGTGTCTGAACGATAAAGTGCAATGATGCCGTTTTGTTGCTTGTCGGCGTTTTCAATCGCGACAGCAACTAAGCCCTGATGAGTCGATACACTGTTCGCAGCACCGATAGTAATACCAGAAGCCGCAGCGGCTGATTGAAGGTCGATAGAGCCCTCAGAGGTTGGTGCGCTGTCAGCGTTCATCGACAACACATCGACTTTCTGTGCTTGAGCGTTAACCACATAAAGCTTGTCGGTACATGAATCGTAGCTGACGATTTCGGCTGCAGAAGTATCAAACGGGGCGTCGGCAATAGCACGACCAACCAAACTGATTCCGGTTACCTCAGCATCACTCGCGATTGGCTGTTGGATGGATTGGCATTGAAGGCTAAAAGCATTAAGTGACGTTTGAGGTGATGTTGCAGTCGTTGATGGTGTTACCAACGTTGAAGTTGACTGAGAACACCCAACCAGAGCAGAACTTACCGCGATAGGCAGTAATAAAGTCAACTTATTAAATTTACGATTCATATATCCTCCATAATTAGAACCGCGATCATAGAGGGCTGTTATGACAGTTATCTTTCTCTTTTATTAACAATAAATGACGACAATCAGTTTGCTTTACCCATAATAACAGTAAGTTGGATTAAGCATTTAATTAACAAGCAAGCAAAAAAAAGCACCCAAGCTGGCTGGTGCTTGAGCGACTTTAATAAACTGATTAAATGGCTTAGAAGTTGTAACCACCACCGATCATGAATACCCATGGGTCGATATCAACGTCAGTTTTGAATGTATCTGTCGCAGTCTTGTATGTTGCTGTTGTTCCGATATCTGCGTACCAAACCGATGCATTTAAGAACCAATCTTCATTGATCATGTAATCCATACCAATGTTTGCAGCTAGACCCCAAGAGTCATCTAAAGACACATCCGTAAGGCCTGCGTTTTTGCCGTTAGCATTCAAGCTTTCATCGAAAAATACCGTGTAGTTGATACCCGCACCTACATAAGGACGGAAGTCACTGTTCGCTTGACCGAAGTAGTACTGAACCATAAACGTTGGTGGAAGGTGCTTGGTGTCAGCAACTTTACCTAGGCCATTAACAGAAATACTGTGAGAGAAAGGGCTCGCCGCTAGTACTTCAAAACTGATGTTGTCAGTGAACATGTAGCCGAAAGTAAGGCCTAGTTGAGTATCTGAATCTACTGAAAACTCTAGGTCTGGATTGTTAAGCACTGCGCCGCTGCTGTCGTTTGGAGATACCGTTGCTGCACCTGCACGGATGATGAAATCACCTTCTTTATGAGCAAGAACATTGGTTGACATAAGAGCCGCAATAACCGCAATACCACATACTGTTTTTTTCATTATAATTTCCTTTTGAGGGCTTAATTTTTATTGGTGAATGAGTAATCATTTCTTATTTTGCGTGCAAGGTAGCATATAATAACCCTACTTTATTGATGAGAATCAATTTGTGAAAGGTTATGATTATTTGTATAAATTTATATCGACCTGATCACTTTATTCCTTCATTTTATTGACAGTTTTGTAATGCAACTTTCCCGTGCGTCATCTTGTTAATTCACCCCCTCACTTTGCCCAGATCTCTTCGGATCAAAATAGAGCAAGCCAATATCTCGTACGCATCAATTTGGTGCAGTTCTACAAGAATCAATCTCACCTCGTTTAATATTCAATGAGTTACATTTGGCTTAGTGCTTGCAAGTCTATGTTCATAATCATAAATACATTGAGGTTCTGACCATGCAAGACACTCTAACAATCGTTCTGGCCGGCGGTGTTGGCTCTCGGCTTTCTCCCCTCACCGATAACCGTGCAAAACCTGCGGTGCCCTTTGGTGGCAAATATCGAATCATCGATTTCACACTCGCGAACTGCCTGCATTCTGGGCTTCGCCAAATTCTAGTGCTGACTCAGTACAAGTCTCACTCTTTGCAAAAACATTTAAGGGATGGTTGGTCGGTACTTAACCCCGAGCTCGGCGAATACATCACCAATGTTCCCCCACAAATGCGAACCGGTGATAGCTGGTATAGCGGTACAGCCGATGCGATTTGTCAAAACTTGTATCTGCTTTCTCGTAGTGAAGCTAAGCATGTGGTGGTGTTATCAGGCGACCATATCTATCGCATGGATTACGCGCCAATGCTCAAGCAACACAAAACGAACGAGGCCGACTTAACCGTGGCGTGCATGGAAGTTTCAATTGATGAAGCCAAAGAGTTTGGTGTGATGGAGATAGACGAATCTCTCGAGATCAATAACTTTACCGAAAAGCCACGTTACCCAGCATGTGTACCCGGTAGGCCGACTCGAAGCATGGCTTCAATGGGTATTTACGTTTTTGATAAAGAGGTGTTAACACAAGCGCTACTGGCGGATGCCGAAGATCCGAACTCAAGCCACGATTTTGGTAAAGATATCATTCCTAAATTGGTGGGCAACAACAGTGTTTACGCGCACAAGTTTGGTGATGAAGAAGGCCGAGTGACCCAAGATGCGTACTGGAGAGATGTGGGTACTATCGACTCATATTACCAATCCAACATGGATCTGTTGAAACCGGCCTCGCCTATCGATTTATACCAACCGGATTGGGCGATTCGCACCTATGATCCGCAACTTCCACCTGCGCGAACCATTGCTTCAGTTGAAGGGAATCAAGGGATCTTCATCAACTCGATGATCGCAAATGGTGTGGTGATAGAAGGTGGTTCAGCGCAGAACTCCATCTTTTTCCCAAAAGTTAAAGTCAACAACGCGGCCATTGTTATTGACAGTATTCTGTTTGAAGATGTTGAAATTGGGAAAAATTGTCACATTCAAAACTGCATCATCGATAAAAACGTTAAGGTGCCAGATGGAACCCAAATAGGCATTGATCGACTTGCCGACGCTAAACGCTTTCACATATCGAAAAAAGGCGTCATTGTCGTGCCCTCTTCTTACCAATTTGAAGAGTAATCTTGGTCATTGTAATAGCTTTTCTTTAAACGAAAAAAGGCAGCGAATTCGCTGCCTTCGTAGTAATTCACACGGCCTCAGTTAAATCCTAACTGTCCATGCATTCGATTAAACAGAAACCCTTAGAAAGGCCCTAGCTCAATCATTTGAGCAATCACAACTGAAATCAAAGCACCCACCGACCAGAACAAGAACAGCGGTAAGAAGAAGCGAACCCACTTAGTGTAAGGCACTTTTGCAATAGCCAATACCGCTAACAAGCCACCATTGGTTGGGTAAATATAGTTAGAAATACCATCACCCAGTTGAGAAGCCAGTGCTGCTACTTGACGAGTCACTTGACCAATATCTGCCAATGGAATGATGATTGGCATAGTAATCACAGCTTGGCCACTGCCAGACGGAATGAATAAGTTGATCGCAGCCTGCGACAAGTAGATCCCTGCCGATGCCACAAGTTTAGAGCTACCAGAAATGATCTGTGCAAGATAGAAGATAATAGAATCGACGATCTTCGCGTCTTCCATAATGGTCAACACTGAGCGAGCGAAGAAGATGATCAGTACTGCCACCAATACATCGCTAACACCTTTGGTCCAATACTCACAAATCTTGTTCGGAGATAAACCAGCAACCAAACCCGGAATGATCGCCATTGCCACGAATGCACCCGCAATCTCGGTAAAGCCGAACCCCATCGTCAACGTGCCGAAAATCATGTATGCGAATACGCCCAAGAACGCGATACCCGCAAGCTTTTCACGAGTAGTCAGTGTTTTCGCTTCAACGCTAGATTCGTAGTGGTAACCCGTACCATGCAACAAACTTTTGGTTGGATCTTGCTTAACTTTGCGCGCGTAGTTAAGTACATACCAAGCACCCGTTAGCAACATGAACATGCCAACAATAAAGCGGTACCACATGCCTGAATACATAGGCAGTTCAGCAATAGTGTGTGCGATACCCGTAAAGAATGGGTTAGCCAAAGCTGCAGCGAAACCGGCACAACTTGCCAGTAAAACAACGCCAAGTGCCGTGATCGCGTCATAGCCAAGCTTAATACAGATCGGGATCATCAAAGAGATAAAAATGACATCAAGCTCACGCATACCCGTGAAGGTGACGTTGAAAAAAATCGCTGTCATGATCACAGGTGCAATCACGTACAAGCCTTGCTTCTTTAGCTTCGTCGTCAGCGCAACGACGGATGCGTCTAACAAACCCATGTGTTTGATAATGCCGAAAGCACCACCAACGAATACCACAACACCCATCACGCCAGAAGCGGATTTGAAGCCTTTAAAAAATGATTCGAAAAAAGAGGCTAATGTCGTTGGGTTACTGGTTAATAATGTGTAACTGTCTGGGTCAATCACCGTGCGGCCATTCATGACCACTCGTTCAAACTCACCAGCAGGGATGAAGTAAGTTGCGATTGCAGCAACAATAACCATGATAACCAAAGAGAGAAACGGGTGGTTTACTTCTTTCTCTATCTGAGCTGTATTACCAGCTTGAGATGTAGGTACGGACGTAGATACCGTAGTCGTCATATAGACTCCTTACTTGTCAGCAACTAAGGAGTACTTAGCCGCCGAGAGGGATTTTTGGAAAAACGAAACCCTTCACGCAGAACTAAGTTCGCGCTAATTTAGGCTATTTCAAAAAGGCCTTTGATAGATGGTGCTCTCAAATGTACATAGTGAAGTAGTGAGTACTACTCTCTTTGCGTCCGAGCAAAATGCAGATGTTCAGCCAAGTCAGGCCAAACTGAATGAGGTCATTACGGGCAGATAAACAAAGAAACCCGCTGAGTAATATGTTTTTTATCAATTACAAAGACAAGCCGCGCATGCTAACACAACGAGCGGTAAATTGTCAGAAAAGTGTGAGTTTCGTCATGTTTTGGTGGGCTTTAAAAAAGCACCTAGCAAAAACTGGGCGCTTTTTTTACATTGAACTGAATTACTTAGGCGCTAGCTCATAGTTTTCTTGCATCTCATGAGGGGCAATCCCGTACTCATAATCCGCCAAGTAACCATCCTTATAGACCTTCATTCCCTTCTCATCCCAGCTCACTTTGATCATCGCCGTGTTGCCATCTTCACTGCCTAACAGCTCAAGAATTTCAGCATCGATCTTAATCGCTTTAATGGTTTTAATACGCTTAAAGGGCTTAAATTCAGTGGTTGAGGTTGGCAAAGATCCGTAGCTGCTGATCCATGTCTCTTTAGGTACTAGCCATTGGTTGAAAACATCATCCACAATCGCTTTCGGCATGCTTGCGATAACAACAGAATCTGTCATTACGTTATTTGTCTCGATGCTGTAACCGCCCTCACCGTCTGAAACATAGGTAGGGAAATCAATGCCAATTTCAGACTCTGCTGGCAAACGACCTAGAGTGACCGACTTCTTAACGTACAGTTCTGCCGTTTCAAACTGCTGCATGATCTCTGGAATTTTCTGAAACTCAACAGGGGCAGCAAAGGCATTAAAAGCGAAAGAAAGGGAAGCTGCGATTACAGCGAATTTAACAGGCATTTTCATGTTAACGGATCCAAATAGAAGATGGCAGTTAGAGTATCCCGTACTAAAATTCATCTCAATATCTCATTGTTCTTTATATCAGTAATTGTGATATAGGCAGAGCAGATATGTTTTGTTCACTAAAATGGATGTGGATTTATAAAAGCAGACTAGAATAAGTATTTGGAGTGATGCGTGATTAGGGCGATAAAAACTAAGTTGAAAGAGTGAATTGGAGTAATACTTCAAAGGTGAGGGATTTTTAAACACGTTTGAAATTCACGAAACATAATATGCGACCAGTTCATCGGACTTTCAAGGGAGTAATGGGAGATTATTTGATAACACTGAAGTGAATCACACATGTGCTATTTCGCAGTTGGTTAAACTCACCGATGTTTGCTACGTTTAAATGACACAGTCATTGGAAAGGTATGATTTATGAAAATAAATGTTCAAACACATCACGTATCAATTAACGACGAGTCACGCAAAGACATCGAAAGTAAATTCGAGAAGATATCGAACCATTTCCCATCACTGATCAGTTGCGACATCATCATTACTAAAGAACACGGTCAACATCAGGTAGAAGTATTCACCAACTACGAAGGTGTACGAGTAACAGCAAAATCTACAGACGATGTTATGTACCCAGCTATCGCTGCAGCACTCAAGAAACTTGAAGCAGGCTTAAGTAACCGTAAGGGACAATTGAAAGCAGACCTACACGAGAAACCAACGAGCACGAAGCCAGAAATCGCTTCGGACATCATCCAAGAGATGAAACTGGTATAACTCGACAAGTAGTTAAAGCTCACTAACGAATAGAAGCGCACAAGAATTTCAAAGCCAGCACATGTTGCTGGCTTTTTCGATCTACCCCTCAATCTCTTTATCACTTTGATTTTGCCTATCGCGACGGTCTACCCCCCCTTCGCTTCCCATCTTAGAACCAAGCCCAACTCTATATCGTTTTTAGCAAACTTATGTCACTGGCTGCTATAACAATCGCTAGTAGTATTTGGTACAGTTATAAGCAGAAATTTAGAGAATAAAGGAATCTTTATTATGAAAAAAATCGCGCTAATTCTATTTCTAGCGACTCAACTGATGGCTTGTACAGAAGTGGGCAGTGAAGCTTGGTGTACAGAGATGAAAGAAAAGCCGAAAGGCGACTGGACTGCCAATGAAGCCGGTGATTTTGCTAAACATTGTATTTTCTAAACACGGTTAAGCGTTAATTAACGACACTTAGTCAGACTGAGAGAAAGACGTTTAACGACGAACTGAGCACTCCACGCAACACAATAAACCCGAATAAGTGAGTTTGAGGATGGAACACCAACTAGGTAATGACTGGCAACGCATCAACTGGGTATTAACCGACGTCGATGACACGCTCACTTGGCAAGGTTCACTCCCTCCAGAAACCCTGATTGCGTTACAAAAGCTGAGAGACAATGGAATCAAAGTGGTCGCAGTAACGGGAGCCTGTGCTGGTTGGTGTGACCATATTGCGCAGCTTTGGCCTGTCGATGCCGTGCTTGGAGAGAACGGCGCCTTCTTACTAGAGAAGCAATATGGTGCATTACAACTCTCATCTGAAACACCGCTAGAACAAGTGCGTCAGAACCAAGCTAAGCTAAAACAAGAAGTTGAAGCGATCTTGTTGAGTTATCCCGACCTATCACTAACTTTGGATCAATCTTACCGCTTGTGTGAGGTCGCGATTGATATCGGCCAAAACCGTAAGCCTGTTGATCCTGAAACTGTTCAAGCGGTACTCGAAAGAATACACGCTTTAGGCGCACACGCGACGGCAAGTTCGATTCATATCAATGCTTGGTATGGCGAACACTCAAAGAAAAACGCAGTACACCGCTTCCTTGCTGATAAAGGCTTATCGCTTGAGCAAATCCACAATGAGGCTTGCTATGTCGGCGATTCAATGAACGATCAACAGATGTTCGAATCACTACCACTCACCGTTGGCGTGGCAAACATTAAGCATTATTGGGATAAGTTAGATCATCATCCAAGTAAGGTGATGTCGCAGCCGGGTGGCTATGGATTTGCAGAATTTGTGGATGCGCTGCTGGCAGTTAAAAGCTAGACACTTAAAAACGAGTCACGCCCTTCTAACAAGGTCTCAGGTCACTCAATAGACATAAAAAAACGACCGCTAGGTAGACCGAAGTACCTAGGGTCGTTTGAGCTTCAAAATGCTAGATAAGCTCTTAACTTTGACACATCACACAAAACACGCTGCATTGCACCATATGTTTATATGAGTTTGTTACGGATGTGGATCACTACGGCTTCTGCAACGATAACCACTGCGAAGATACTCACTAATACCATCGAAACTTTTTGCCACTCAAAAAGGTTCTGCGCATCGTTTAGCACCACGCCAATACCACCAGCGCCCACTAACCCCAATACCGCAGATTCACGCACATTGATGTCCCAACGGAACAACACGATGGAGTAGAATGCGGGCATCACTTGTGGCCAATACCCTTTAAGCAAGATGCTCATCCAAGAAGCGCCGGTTGCGCGCAGAGCTTCGATAGGCCCCATGTTCACTTCGGCAATCGCTTCCGCTAACAGCTTCCCTACAAAGCCGATACTGCGAATGGCAATTGCCATAATGCCTGCGAGAACACCGGGGCCAAATAGTGCGATAAACAACAAAGCCCAAACCAATGAGTTCACAGAACGTGAAGACACCAGAAAGAATTGAGCCACCCAGTTCAGCGCTTTATTAGGTGTGATATTTGGCGCGTTCAACAACGCCAACGGAATCGCAAATATCAAGGTAAACAAGGTACCTAACGTTGCAATGTGCAGTGTTTCAATCATCGCTGCGTGGATTGATTCAGGATAGAAAGCGTAGTCCACTGGCACCATACGCTCGAACATATCAGCAAACTGCGCTGGCGCGTCGTATAGGAACTCAGGAATCACTTCAACCGTCTGCCAAGACCAAACAATCGCGCACACAAGGCTAAGGTAAACGGCAAATCGAGCTACTCGTTCATTTGGTGTAAAACGCTGCCACTCTTTATCGATAGATGCTGTTGTCATTAGAAGATTCTCCTAACAATGTTGGAAAGAAATTCACCCACAAGAATCAATGCGATAATGGTGATCAAAATAGCAGCGACAAAGTCGTAGTCAAAGCGTTGGAATGCCGAAAATAACGTGCCGCCAAGGCCGCCCGCACCCACAATGCCAACCATGGTTGAGTTACGTAGATTTGAATCCAACTGGTAACTAGCAAAGCCAATAAAACGAGTAAACACTTGAGGCATTACCGCATACAAAATGACGCTGATAAAACTGGCACCGGTTGCTTTAATCGCTTCAACCGGTTTAAAAGATATCTCTTCAATCGCTTCTGCAAAAAGCTTGGCAATAAAACCAATCGATGCGAAGACCAAAGTCAGGATCCCAGCTAGGGCACCGAAGCCCACCGCTTTCACAAATAGGATTGCGATGATCACCGGGTGAAAAGAGCGACATAGTGCAATGAAACAACGTATTGGCGTCGATACGATTGAAGGCATCATATTTCTCGCAGCTAACAAGCCCAGAAACAATGAAATAACGATGCCAAAGAAGCTTGAGATAATCGCAATCTGTAAGCTTTCCGCTAATCCACTCAGCAGTAAGCTAGTACGCGAAAAATCAGGCGGAAACATTCTTGATAGTAACCGCTCACTTTCACCAAAACCGATGACCAAACGATCAAAAGTCAGCCCTAACGTCGCAAAGCTGTAAAACAGGTAGGCAATGATTGCAGCGATGATTGCTCGGTTAGTCCATGAGGTTTTGAACGGGTTTTCATGCTTCGCTGGCGACTGGTTTGACGGTACGCTTGGCGATGAACTTGGGGTTAATCCAGCCATGACTCACCCCCGTAAATAATTTTTAGATCTTCTTCTGAGATCCCTTCAGGGCTACCGTCATAATGAACTTTACCGTTACACATGCCGATGATGCGCTTGGCATAACGCTTGGCTAAGTTCACATCGTGGATGTTAACCAACACGGGAATGTTTTTCTGTTCTGCGAATGTCTCCATCAACTCCATGATCTCAACCGCGGTTTTCGGGTCGAGTGATGAAGTCGGTTCATCCGCCAATAAGATATATGGGTCTTGCATAACGGCGCGAGCGATACCGACACGCTGTCTTTGGCCGCCCGATAAACTGTCGGCACGTTGGTTAGCAAAGTCTTGCAGGCCAACAAATTCAAGTAACTCGAACGCTTTTGCTAGGTCTTGCGCAGAATAATTACGACGCCATGCATTCCAAGCGGTCATGTAACCCAAACGGCCACTCAACACGTTCTCGATAACCGTTAAACGTTCGACAAGGTTATATTCTTGAAACACCATGCCGATATGTCGGCGCTGTTTGCGTAACGCTTGCCCTTTTAGTTGAGTCAGGTCTGCGCCATCAAATATGATCTCACCTTGGCTTGGATCGTTGAGTCGGTTGATACAGCGTAGAAGTGTACTTTTACCTGTACCAGATGGACCAATGATCGCGATGATGCCTGGTTCATCGATATCAATATTAATGCCTTTAAGGATTGGCTTGCCTGCCACATATTCGTGGAAAAGGTTGTTTATCTTTATTCCTTCATAGCTTGCTACGGCCATACTGCATTTCCTTGTGCGAATTTTCGAATGATCTATACCCTACCCGCGAGGGCATAGATATTTAGTTGAAGTAGGTATTTTAAAAGGGCTAAGTCTTTCTAAAACTTAGCCTTCTAATAGAAAAAGAGTTAGCCGTTGTTTGCTTGTTTTGCTAGCTCAGCTGCTTTTTTCTTTGCGCGTTTAGCCGCATCTTTTTCAGCCAATTTCTTCAGGCCTGTTTTGGTGTAAGCCGTACCTGTCGCATGAGCGATATCACGAATCACATCCCACTCTTCTTTGTAGCTGATTGGCGAGAAACGGTCGGCACCTTTAAATGATGCGCTCATCTCTGGTGTAAAGCGGTAGCTAAAGAAAGCTTCGTTGATCTTCTCAACTAGCTCTGGTTTTAAGTTGTACGCGTAACCAAAAGCAGACGTTGGGAAGCGTGGGCTACGGTAGATGATCTTCAGTTCAGAATCGTCAACACGACCTGCTGCTACCATACGATCGTACACGTCCGATGCCACAGGTGCTGCGTCATAATCTCCATTGAAGACACCTAGAATCGATTGGTCATGCTTACCTGAGTAAAGCACTTTATAATCTTCATCTGGCACTAGGCCTTTCGCTGGGAATAACGCACGTGGAGCGAGGTTGCCAGAGTTGGAAGATGCAGAAGTGTGTGCAACCTTTTTGCCTTTCAGATCAGACATTTTGTTAATGCCGCTGTCTTTACGCACAATCGTGATTAGGTTGTAGCCTTGGAAACCAGACTCATCGCCCTTCACCGCAATTGGAACGTAACCTGCTAAGTTAACTGCGTAGCCTGTTGGGCCCGTAGAGAAACCAGCAACGTGCAGTCGACCAGAACGCATCGCTTCTACTTGCGCAGAGTTCGAGTGAACTGTGTAGTAAATCACTCGCTTACCTGTAATTTTACTTAGGTGAGCTTGGAAATCCGCAAACGCATCTTTGTACAACGCAGGGTCTTCTACTGGCGTGTAGGTAAACACAAGCGTACTTGGGTCATTCCACTCATCTGGGTTCTTTGGTGAATCGGCCACCAAATCTTGGTTTTCATCACAGTATCGATCGTCTAACACACCACGACTAGAGCAGTCGCTTGCCATAGCCATTGAAGGAAGTAGTAATGAGCTAGCGATTAACAGTCCTTTAACACTGATTTTCATATTCAAACCTTACTTTACTTATTGTTGAAAGTCACCTTAGCTACTGCAGCCTTCGTGCCATATTTTTATTTACTAAATTTCAATAACTTACAACAAAACTCAAACTAGCCAAGATCTTTTGAGTCATTCGTGTCCAACTAAAAATCCATCATTTGGGTCATTTCTGTCCCACCAATTTCAGTGGTAAAAAAAGAGCCCGGAGGCTCTTTGTTCCGCTGCTTTTTCTCTTATTATTCTTTGGCTAAGCGCTCTCTATACAAACGCTATAATTAGCGACGTAACAGCGCTCTCAGAATCGCCTATGCGTCGTTGTCCATACAGTTAGCGTAATACGTTACCGTTGCAGGCCAGTCGCTGAATACGCCCATCACACCCACATCTTGTGCCAGCACATCAAGCATTTTCATCATATCGCCATCATTGTTGATGCCGTCCTTCACGCTCTTGTAGTACCAACCACCGCCTTGCGCTAGCGGGCCAGAACGTTCCAGTGTCCAAGCGATAATGTCTAGGTCTGCATCTTTTGCCAGTTTTGCGTAGTTAGACGCAACCAATTCGTTGTTCTCACCTAACTCAACCAAAGCAAACAGAGGTGGTGCGATGATATTCACGCCCGCATCGTGTAGCTCTTTCATGTTCTCAACAGACGCGACAAAGTCCGTTTGCTCATAAACACGGTCATCAAGATAAACCGCTTGTTTGCCGAACTTCGGTGCTTCTTTGATCCAGTACTTCACATCATCCAAGTTGAATGACTGCAGGTAAGCCTCAGAAGGCTTGAAACCCGCCTCTTTCAGTTCATCCACCAACTTCTGCGCATACATCTCTTGGCTAAATCCATTGAAAGGCATGTCTACTGCTGCCGATTTCAATTCAGGTGTGACCTTAACGCCGTGCTCTTTAAACAGTGCTGCACTTTCTGCGTGTGTCATCAGTGTCCCACTTTGACTGTAAAGATCGGTTCTCCAACCTGGAGTTCCGTTCATGTACTCTTCAACCGTGGTGGCTTTTGGGTTCGCACCATCCATTTTTCCTTGTAACGTCTTAAACTCAGCCAACGTGAAATCAGAAGTACGGCACTCCACCTGAGCATCTTCACCTGTCGTTGGATTAGCTGGTGTAAACGGGGTTGAGCACTTCTTAGCAAGATCTGGGTGCGCTAATACATCGGTCGTCGTGTGTAGATCACTTTGCGAGTGACGACATACCAACGCCTTATCTTTGGTAAAGGTCACATCACACTCTACAACACCTGCGCCCATTTGAATCGCCGCTAAATAGGATTCCTTAGTGTGCTCAGGAAACTGCATCGCAGCTCCGCGATGCCCAATAGAAAAATCACTACGATGAAAAGGTCCTTCGCTGCAACTCAACAGCTTAGTTTTCAAAGGGCTCTCATCCATATTGTTGACTAAAAAGAGGGGACGAGGTCCTAAGTTTGCTGGTTCTGCAGCGGCCCATGCCGTTATTGAACTCATGCCTAATATCAGAGCAATCGAACCTTTCAGTATTTGCTTCATGTTTGTATCTCCTTGCAACAAGCAATTATTTTTCTAATGTCCTTTATTCGATCATTCAATGTTGGATAACCGTCATATGTTTTTTTGACTCAACACTGAATAACCTCATGTGGGCTGACGCCACAATGTAGGGATTGCACGCTTTGTGCCAGATGTTAAAGCTCTTTTATTACAATCACTTGAAACAGTTAGCCATTCGACTAAAAACCAAATGGGTCATTGTTGTCTTGTGCTTTTATTTTGGCTTTGGTTTTGGTTTTGGTTTTGGTTTTCCATTTAACAAACACCTGAACGAATTAAGCTTTGAAACTCTCTTTATCCAATTGGTGTTTCTTCATTTTTCGATAAAGGGTTTTACGCGGTAAATTCAGCTTACTTGATACCTCGTTAATGTTACCTGCGCTTTCTATTAGCGCTTCCGTCAGTACATTCCTTTCGTACTGCTCCATCTGCTTTTCAAAGGCGAAATCTTCTCCGGACGCTTCACAAATTGGCGATTGAAGATCGAAGCCATCACCGACGATACCCAGCACAAATCGATCAGCGACATTACGTAGTTCACGTACGTTACCCGGCCATTCATGCCGACATAGCTGCTGTATCTGCTCGGGGTAAATCGTCGATGGGCGCGTCTTATATTTGTGGCTCGCTTGAATCACAAAATGGCGAAACAGCACCTGAATGTCTTCTTTTCGTTGGCGCAGTGCCGGAAGGTTTAAGCTTGCAATGTTCAAGCGATAAAAGAGATCGGCTCTGAATTCCCCAGACTCACTCAAACTCACAAGATCAGCTTTACTGGCTGCGACCACGACAATGTCGACAGGTATCAACTCATTACCACCAACACGCTCAATCATTCGCTCTTGAATCACACGCAGTAGTTTTATTTGTACCGCAATCGGCATGCTCTCAATTTCATCGAGAAACAGAGTACCGCCATTGGCTTGTTCTATTTTGCCAATGCGCTTCTTGTTCGCGCTAGTAAACGAACCCGCTTCATGGCCAAACAACTCACTCTCAATAATGCTCTCTGTCATACCACCACAGTTAATCGCGACAAATGGCTTAGTCTTACGACGACTGAATTGATGCAGAGCTTGAGCTATCACCTCTTTGCCCGTTCCCGTTTCTCCGTTGATGATGGTATCGACTCCGGTATGCGCTAAAGCGAGCACTTGCTTACGTATCGTATCCATCGCTTTTGATTGGCCAATAACCACAGATTCAATCGGTAAATCCTCCTGCCCATCGCCATCCGAGGTTGACGGGCAACTGTGCTGACACTGGGCAATCGCCAAATCAAGCTTCTCCACCAGCTCACTCGAATTAAGCGGTTTTTCCAGAAAGTCGAAAGCGCCCAGCTTCATCGCTTCGATCGCCATTGGGATATCGCCATGACCACTCATCAATAAAACGGGCACATTCGGGGCACGGTGTTGGATTGAGCTCAACAACGTCAAACCGTCCACTTTCGGCATGCGCACGTCACACAACACAACCGACTGACTGTTTGCTTTAAGCGACTTTAGGCCAAGGTTGGGATCAGTAAAGGTGGTGACACTAAACCCTTCTAGCTCTAACATTTCGCTCACGGCTTCGACGACATCTATTTCATCGTCGATAAGAACTATGTGTTTTTCTGAAATCATGAACCTGTGCCTTTTGGTAGAGTGACGATAAAGGTGGTGCCTTGGTGTTCAACCGATTCCACGTGAATCGAGCCACCAAAATCTTTTATTATGTTGTATGCGATAGACAAGCCGAGCCCGAGCCCCTTACCTGTTGTTTTGCTGGAATAAAATGGGTCAAACAAATACGGGATATCTTCTTCAGGTATGCCCAGTCCGTTATCCTTGACCAAAATCTGCATGGTGTTCGAAAGCTCTTGCGTTGCAATACTAAGTTGAGGCTGCTCTTTATGCTCAATCGCATCCAGAGCATTGCTGATGAGGTTCACCAGCACTTGTTCCAAGCGTATGCTGTTGGCTCGAACCATCTGGTAGCTTTGGGGCGAATATTGAATCGATACTGGGCTCTGTCTGGTTTCAAACAGATCAATCGCATCGCCAATCACCTTCTCTAGTTCCACATTATCAATCTTGCCGTCGCTCTTACGTGAGAAGGCTTTTAAGTGACGAGTTATCGCAGCCACCTTTTCTAGCAGGACTTCGATCTTTTTAAGATTCTCTTGTGCTCTGTCTGGTCTATTTTTACCGAGCCAAAGCTGTGCACTTCGAACGTGACTGTTTACTGCGGTCAGCGGTTGATTGATCTCGTGCGTTATCCCGACACTGAGTTGCCCCAATGCAGCCAGTTTTCCGGCTTGGATTAACTCATCTTGAGTCACTCGCAGCTTGGCTTCGGCTAGGGTTCGCTCTTCCACTTCAGCTTCTAATTTTCGGTTAGTTTGCTTAACGATTTTGGCCGTGGTTTGGAATACCTTTAGGTACTTGGCCATTTGCGTCACTTCGTCTTTGCCACGAATGGACACTTCGGTATCTAAATGGCCGGTCGAAATCGCAAACATGTTGTCTTTAAGCTGTAAAAGTCTTTCCAAAATACTCTTGCGCACGTAGAACCATGAAATAGCAGCGGCAGCCAACACGCTAAATAGAGAAAGGAAAAGAGAGAGACGCTGGTTAGATTGCAAAGATTGCTGTGCCTGCTGAATCGATTGGTCAATATTGCTATTCACCTTGCTGGTGTTGCTTTCGATCTGCACGGTTAATTGGTTCAAATGCTCGCGGCTGTTTTGCAGGAAGTATTGCTCTTGATAAAGATGATCGAGCGCTTTATTTTTCATCCCATACAAGCTGCTATCGCTTGAGGCAAGGCTATAAATCACCGTGAGTTGATGATCTAATTGAGGAAAATCACTTCTTAAATCACCACTGACCCAGAGCTTCCACCACTCTTCCCCTACCTGCTCTAATCGCAAACTGGTGTAATCCAGTTCATTAAAACTGGAGTCGTTATACAACTTTTCGACCAAGCCTAATTGGTAATAAAGCAGAGACTTGAGCTGTGTGTACTGGATTTGAGCTTTGTCAAACTCAGGTAGGCTATCAAGTGAATCACTGGCCTGTTGCAGCAGCGGGTAAAAACCTTCCAGTAGATTACGAAGTTCTTGGTTGAGCTGTTCTGACTCAATTTCACTTTGATACAACAAGCTAAGGCTGTTATTAACTTGGGCGATAAGATCTTTAAAATAGGAGTGATAATCCGGAAACTGAACCATTACGCTATTCATCACAGAAATAGCGTCTTCGATTTTTAGCATCGCCTGCTTGCGCTCTAAATTCGATTCAGCGTCACTGAGCTGAGAAGACGTTGTAATAATCACTCGCACCATATCATTAAGACGTGCGGCATTATCTAAGGCCGGGATTTCACTCTCCTTTAGCTCAACAAGACGTTGGTTTAAATCATCGAATGTAAAGCTGGAGACAACCGAGAGGAAGATAGTGGTCATCGATAGCATGGCTAACGCAAGTACTAAGCGCAGCTCAATACCTTTCCAACCAAACCACTTACGACGTGGGATTTTGATCGAGAACGGGCGCTCGAAACTATCCTTATTTTCTACAACCTCGGAGACATGACTACTCACTCGCCCCACCTTCTTCTCATCAAATAATCAACAGGAACTGTCAATGATTCAATTAGTTAGGGTGTGAGCCTTACTTAGGTTTGCATCGAATAGCTTTAGTGAAGCTATTAAATGAAGAGTAATCATTAACATTTCACATAAGATATCATAACAATTGTTTTATAAAGCTTGAGCTGTCTGTTTTGCGATAATAGAAAGTGACCCCACCGACAGAAACGTGATTAGTTTATCAATAAGCCCTTAAATTATACGAATAGCACTCTCAATCAATCAGGGAAAATCTTTGATTATTTAATAAGTTAAGGTTTAGAGATCTAAAAAATCGCACAAGCTTTCACTGATGCGATTTCATTTATTATGTCATGTCCATCAACTAGCCGAAACTGAACGATCTTAGATAATGATCATACCATCTCGATAAGTTAAAGCTGGCGTAACATCTTGTCCAAGTAACACCGGACCATCGAGGTCGACAATCTCAGACTGAACCGCAATAGGCAGCGCCGCTCGCATCGCCAATGAGGTGCCTAACATACAACCCGACATCAAAGTAAAACCGAGCCTTTGAGCTTCCTCAGCAAGTACCAAGGCTTCGGTCAAACCGCCCGTTTTATCGAGCTTGATGTTGACCATTTCATACTTGCCTAACAAAGATGATAGTTGCGAAGTGGTATGACAGCTTTCATCAGCACACAGTGGGATCGGGTGATTGATATGTGCCAGTGACGCATCATGTTGTTGCGGCAAAGGCTGCTCGATCATCGCGATATCAAACTCAGTAAGTTGATTAAACAACTCTTCGAGATTCAACCCTGTCCACGCTTCATTAGCATCCAGTACAATCTGAACATCAGGTGCAGCTTCTCGCACAGCGCAAACACGCTCTACTACCTGCTCGCCATCAAGCTTCACTTTTAGAAGTTTCGCACCATTCGCCACATAATCTCGAGCTTGGGTCGCCATAGCTTTTGGTGTGCCGATGGAGACTGTCATTGCAGTCACAATTTGAGCAGGTAACTCAAACAAGCTATTTGGAAACATCTGTTCGTTCTGCTGCGCTTCGAAATCCCAAAGCGCACAATCGACCGCATTTCGCGCTGCCCCTCCGGTCAATAAAGACTGAAGATGATCTCTTAGCTCTGCGGGATCGGTAACGCCTCGCTCAAACATACCTTCAAGGGCACTAGACGCTTGTTGGATTTGCGCTAACACAGACTCCGATGACTCGCCGTATCGTGGGTAAGGCGTGCATTCGCCCTGAGCTTGTTTGCCATCATGTTCAATATAAACACGAACAACGTGACACTCAGTTCGGCTGCCACGAGAGATGCGAAAAGGTGTTTGCATCGCGATAGTAATAGGTTCTGCTGTAATCTTCATAATTTCACTCGGTTGATGTTCGCTTTAACAAATGGAAACGTAGAAATGATGAAATCGTTAAAGTGAATGTCGCAAATGATCAGTAATATTTTGTACACCAAAACGTACTGGGTCCGTCACGGGCACTTGATAGAGTGTGGTCCATTCTTGGCATAATGTCTCAGCGTCTTCAATGCTGATTGCCGACGTGTTCAAGCAGATGCCAACCAATTTCACATCTGGATTCGTCAATCGCGCGGCTTGCAAGTTAGCTTCGATCGTCTGTTCAATCGTTGGCAATTGCGCATGAGGAAGGTTGCGAATATGTGGTCG
Organism: Vibrio sp. QJM3NY_27; assembly: GCF_057785955.1. Taxonomy (NCBI): domain Bacteria; kingdom Pseudomonadati; phylum Pseudomonadota; class Gammaproteobacteria; order Vibrionales; family Vibrionaceae; genus Vibrio; species Vibrio sp. QJM3NY_27. Next base: position 348,331 of record NZ_CM173512.1, read on the forward strand.
CCCAACTTCATGACACAACACCAAAGCATCAGCTTGTGCGCCATGTAAAAGACCCAAACTCACGCCTGCAAACGAAGGGTTAAATAACGAACCTTGGCCTTCAATGATGTCCCATTCGTGGTCAGTAAAATCGGGGCTAATCGCTTCAACCGCGCCGGAAATGAAATCCGCGACCACAGCATCAATCGAAACCCCGCTACCTTCAATCAAGATACCCGTCTGCCCTGTCGCTTTAAACTGAGCTGACGTTCCCGCTTGTTTAAGCGATTTTTCAATCGCCAACGCCGAGAACATTTTGCCGACTGAGCAATCTGTTCCAACCGTAAGAAGGCGCTTACCCTGACGAGGTTTGCCGTTACCAACCTTTAGATCACCATCAAAATGGCGTACATCATGAAGCTTAGTCAATCCTCGCTGTTGCATGTCAGCAAGCGGTGAAAATTCACTCAAGCGCTGGTGCATGCCAGATGCAATCTCAAATCCCATTTCTGCAGCGGCCATTATGGTTGGCTGCCAAGAGTCAGGAATAACACCACCAGGGTTTGCTGTGCCAATCACTAGCGTTTTCGCGCCCTGTGCTTGCGCCTCTTGCAAGGTCATGTCCGTTAAGCCAAGAGAAACCGTATCGCCTGTTAAGCGCAGTTGACCTAGGCAGATTTCTGGTCGCCATTGGTGGATACCGCGAGCTGTTTTTGCGGCAAGTGGGTCGGTAACATCCCCAAGAAAAAGAAGGTAAGGTTGAGCGATAGACATGAGTATTCCTAATTAATAAATCCTTGTATGGGTTTACTTTAATTAAGAACTTAGAAGCTGCCGAATACCTATTTATGGCGAGCCTATAACCTTAAGTTATAGGGTGAGTGTGGCTCTTCAATGAAACGATAAATTGCTTAACGGAAATCGACTGAGGGGTGTGCTCTGCACAAAGCATCGAGACCGAAAATTGGATATCCGGCTGCAGTGAAAGCACACAAACCGAGTCGTCATGTTGATACTGCTCTGCCGTCCACGGGTCAACAATCGCAAAGCCTGCTTGGTGCTTCACCAGTTCCGCCGCCGCGCTATATCCACGCACAGATATCGGATGGTGATAATGCTCATCTCGCGCAATAAGGCTTTGATGTAACAGGAGGCCTAATGGATCGCGGCTATCGAGCCCGATGATTGGTAAGGGATAATTGATCAGGTCATCAAGGGTTAATTCCGTCGGTAACTGTTCAACAGTGTGGGATGGAACCAGAACCTTGAGGGATTCAGTTAAGAGTGTTTCACTTAATATGGCAGGCGGTGTTTCGTCCCCAAACGCGATGGCAATATCAAGCTCATGCTTTAATAATCCAGCACAAAGTTCATCACGGTTTGCTGTTAGTAACTCAAAAGAGAGATCTTGTTCGCGAGACATTTGGGCTATTACCGGAGTCAGCAATTTGGTCGCCAGTATCGGTGGTGCACCAATACGTAGGTGCCGATGTCCTTGCTTAACCTTATTCGTCAAAGAACGAAATTGACCTAACTGCTGATACACCTTTTCCGCTTCTGGCAGCAAGGTTCTCGCTTCAACCGTTGGCACCAACCGACCTTTGACACGCTCAAACAATCCAAAACCAAGTTGTTGCTCTGTGTGCGCCAGAATACGCGTCACGTTAGGTTGTGACACATGCAGATTACGTGCGGCTCCAGATACGGTGCCGGTTTGCATAATGGCGTAAAAGACTTCCAGCTGTCTTAGGTTCACATTGATGTCCTTATGGTTCACGAAACAAATCTAGGGGTTGGCTTTTCTTGTATTAGCTAAGCTGTTTATCGGTTTAGCTGTCTATTTATCTACTTGGCTATTTGCGTGAGTTTATTTTAGTAACTCAGCTATCGTAGGTTGAAGCACCTCAGCCCAAGCTTGGTAAGCTTTAGCATTCAGATGCAGATCATCACACGAGTACTCATTCGACAAAAGCTTATTAGGTGACAATACTGAGTTCACATCTAAGAACGCAATGCCTTGCTGAGAACAGTACTCGCTTAACTTGCTATTGAGCAGTTCAACCGACGAATTCAAACCTTGCAGTTTAGAGCCAACATAAAGCGTTGATTGCACCAAGATTCGAATATCGTTTGCTTGCCACACTTCAAGCATATCAATGTAGTTCTGGTAGATATGTTCGACACCATAACCCTGAGCCAAATCGTTTATCCCTGCCATAAAGCACACCAGCTTTGGCTTCACATTCAACGTGGTATCAATACGGCGCAACATACCGTTTGTGGTGTCGCCTGCTAGGCCGCGGTTGACCATCGAAACATCGCGGAAAATATCCGCCCACGGAGCCCATTCAGTGATCGAGTCACCAAACATCACTAAGTCTGCATTTGGAGAAAAATGACGGTGATTGTCTGATGTCATGATGTAACGGCTCATGCTGTGGCCTCGTTGTTGAATCTCAGACTGAAGAGCGACCGCTTTGAGGATCTCGCTATCCGGAGTAGTGCTATCAAATTGAGCCAATAATCCTTCAATGTGAGGTTTGAAAGGGCTAAGACGAGTATTTAATTGATGCTGTTCTTTAAGGGAAGATAATCGCTCTAATAAAGCATATAAAGAGTGGTTTTGACCGACTTCTTGGAATAACTTGTATAAATCGAGGACAGGATTTTGTTGTAGCGCGGCAAGTAATTGCTTGTCTTCCATGGTGTTATCTAACCCTTCAAATATCTGGTGGTGAACTCAGATAATATCCGATTGCATGAGGGATAGATAACACTAGAAGCGGAGAATTACTTTTCTTTTACTAATAAGTGATTGCGATTATCACGGCTCTTTTTAATAAGCTCGTTGCTCTCATCCATTTCATCTGACTTTGCAAGGCGGTCATAAAGCAGCACATTCACTGTCGCAGCCAAGTTCATGCAGCCAACCGTAGGTACATACACAACGTGGTCAGCTCTATCCGCAACATCTTGAGAAATTGAGCCGTCTTCAGGGCCAAAGATATAGATAGCGTTTTCAGGGTGTTTAAAACGAGGCAGTGGTGTCGCACCTTCTGCTAGTTCTACACACACAATCTGAGTTTCCGCGTCAAGATTATCTAAAAATGACTCAGCGGCAGTAAGCGGGATCGTGCGCGCTGCGCTCTTCGTATCAGTGTGGAATTTAGCGGCTTTTTCGTAGCGTTGCCCTGTGTATTTAACTTCGTCGACTTGGTAACAACCAGCCGCACGCATAACAGCGCCAACATTCGTCGGGCTCTTTGGGTTAGTTAAACCAATAATCACATGGCTTTTGTTCATGAATATATCTCACTTAACGAATAAACATAGCAAGGTGCTACAAAGGGCCGCATTCTACCAAAGCAGCGTCGAATTCAAAAGCATCGATACAAACTCGCTTTTTCGCTCTTAAGCCTCTAATTGCAAGGCTTCTCACTTGAAAAACTTAACCATCATCATATTTATCAAACAAAAACACTCTAGAGTAACAATTAGACAACAAGCCCATTTACATTTTGAAACCACATTAATAATGTGTTGAAAATTGTATGAGAAAATCACACAGGAAGCGTGACATGACCCTAACCATCAAAAACCGCCTTTATATTCTCTCTTTCATTCCTTTGCTACTAATGGCAATTGGCATGATGAGCGTTACGTATATGAAGAGCACCGAGCTAACCGCACAGCAAGTAGAATCGACGCGTAGCAATATGATGGCGATGAAAGAAAAGGAACTCAAAGCGTACCTGCTAATGGCCTACTCTTCGATCAGCCCATTTTTAGATAAAGGGGCAACGCTAGAAGAGGCTTTACCAACATTGAGAACCCTAGAATATGGCGAATCAGGCTATATTTTTGGCTATGACTCTAAAGGTGTCCGAGTTGTGGTTGGGCAAAGTAACGATGGTATTGGTAAAAACTACTATGACCTTCAAGACAAACAAGGTAATTACCTAATCCGAGACCTGATCAAGAACTCAAAATTGGGTGAATTTACGACTTACTATTTCCCGAAACCGGGCCAATCTATCGCGTTACCAAAACTCAGCTACTCAGTATTTGTTCCGCAATGGGACTTAATGCTTGGTACTGGCTTCTACACCGATGACATCGACACTGTTATTGCCGAGATGAAAGAGAGTTCAAATGTCGCGCTACAAAGTTCCCTGACTGCTATCGCGATTTTCTGCGGATTGATTGCCCTAGTGGTAGCCGTTTTCGCTGTTGCAGTGAACCGTACCATCATGCAACCTCTTGAGCAGTTCGACCGATCAATTAGTGCCTTTGCAAGTGGCGAGGCCGATTTAACCGCTCGAATGGAAAAATTCAAAGCCCCTGAGTTCACTAAGCTCAGCGAGAACTTCAACGCCTTCGTTGCTAGCCTACAAACCATCATCCGCAGCGTGAGTGATGTTGGCCAGCAAGTTGTCGCTGAAACCAGCAGTATGTCTTCTCGCGCCGCTCAGGTTGATGAAATTGCCACTGGTCAGCGTGAAGAGACTGAACAAGTTGCAACAGCAATGACCGAAATGACAACAACAGCACAAGAGATCTCCAGTAACGCAAGTCAGGCGGCTGACTCAGCGAAGCTTGCAGAGGGTAATGCCAAAGAAGCTCAACAAATAGTGAACGCTGCTGCCAACTCTGTTGCTGGTCTTGCTAGCGAAGTGTCCGAAGCCAACACAGTGGTATCTAGATTAGAGGGTGATGTACAAAACATTTCGTCGTCACTGACGGTCATTCAAGATATTGCCGAACAAACAAACTTATTAGCACTGAATGCAGCAATTGAAGCCGCTCGTGCAGGTGAGCAAGGGCGAGGATTTGCAGTGGTTGCGGACGAGGTTCGTAAACTGGCAAGCCGAACTCAAGAAAGCACTGGCGACATCCATAAAATGATTCAGCAGCTAAAAGCTGCCTCAGATGCTGCCGTAAAAGCAATGGATTCGAGCCAAAATAAAAGTGCTCAAACGGTGGAAGAAGCGAATGCCGCAGCCGCAGCACTGGCGAAAATCCAAGAGTCGATTGATACGATCATGGACATGAACTCATTGATTGCTACCGCGACAGAGCAGCAAAACATTGTTGGCCAAGAGATATCTCAACGCATTGTGGTGATTTCCGATCAAAGCTCACAATCGGCATCATTAGCGAATCAAAACCGCGCGGGTAGCCAAAACCTCAACAGCCGCGCAAATGAGCTGTACCACTTGGTTGATCGCTTCACGGTTTAACAAGTAAAGCTATAGAGCATTAATAAAAAGGTGCTTCAGAATTTCTATTCTGAAGCACCTTTTTATCTGAAGTGATTTGGTAAAATAGAACTAATCCAATTGCTCAGACAGGAAGTCCACCAGCAAGCGAACCTTTGAAGACAGGTTACGGTTCTGCGGATACAGCGCCCAGATCCCTTCTTTATCGTCTCGGTAATCGGATAACACTTCGACCAACTCTCCCGACTCTAGATCTTCACTCACGTAATATTCTGGCAGTTGAACCAAGCCAATGCTCTGTTTAGCGGCGTCCAATAAGGCTAAGCCACTGTTACACCTAATTCGTCCATTAACACGAACCGAACGCGGACGACCATTTTCCTTGAAGCGCCAATGCTCAAAACCACCCACTAAGCATTGGTGATGACTCAATTCAGAGAGCGTATGCGGCTCACCATAGCGTTCAATGTATTCAGGACTTGCACATACATAAAGCTGTCGCTGCGATAACTTCTTTGCGACCAAGCTTGAATCTTCTAAGCGGCCAAGGCGAATCGCCACATCAACACCAGAATCGATGAGGTCGAGCTTTTGATTGGTCAGCATCAGCTCAAGTTCTACTTGTGGGTGAAGCTTTAAAAATTGATGAAGTATTGGAGCGAGTTGGCGCTCACCATAGGTCACAGGCGCGGTGACTTTCAGTAAGCCTTTTGGCGTAGATTGCATCTGCGTGACCGCAAGCTCAGCAATTTCTAAGCCTTCAACCAGCAACTTACACTGCTGATAATAGAGTTGCCCAGCCTCTGTAAGAGAAACCTTACGCGTCGTTCGATTGAGCAGTTTCACCGCGAGTCGTTCTTCGAGATTTGCTACTCTACGACTGATTTGAGCCACCGACGTAGCGAGCTTCTGCGCCGCACCGGTAAAGCTTTCACGCTCTGCCACTGCAACAAACTCACTTACCCCTTCCCAATTGGCCATGTTTTTACCTTATGCTGAACGATGGTTACCCAGACAGTGTATTGAAGATAGATATCAGTGTCACCTTGCTTGATATGCGCTGTTCATAAATGGTCTTCATCTACAATCGTTCAAAATCAATACAACCAACACCTGACATTTCTCCATATTCCTTACCTAATACTAACAAAATCGGCTTTTCTCCTGACACTCATCTTACCACTTCATTGGTATGTTGGTTCTGTACCGGAACACAGGTATTCCAACAAAGTAAGGTAATCCTATGAAAAAATTAATCATACTTGCATCAACTCTTGTTCTCAGCACCACAGCGTTTGCAGCAACTAAAACAACAATTCAAGAAACAACGCTAAAGTCTGATACATTTGTTACTGAAGCGGAAGCATACGATGCAGGCACGAACCTTATGGATGAGTTAGGCACAAAAACTTCTTTTGAGCTTTCAAGAGAACTGCCACAGTTCCAACAAACAACAAAGTACGATTCGTTCAAGATTGATGACGCGAATATGGAAGTGAAGAAAATCACGAATATGAACGGCGACATTCATTACCAAGCGAACGTAAAAGTTGACTACCGTTACACATACAAAGACGGTCGTAGCAGCTAACACCGAATGATTGATTAGGTCTAAAAACTGATCACCTAGTCAAAAAAAAGCCCGCACTCATAGAATGCGGGCTTTTTTGTCGTTCAGCTATGGTCAATGGGAGCCAAAGCGAGCAACCATTGTCAGCTCATGTTTATCTGCTTATTTTTGAAGATTAAACCTCAAACTGAGATACAAGGCTATCAAGCGCTTCACACTGTTCGGCCAATGCCATGCAAGCATTCTCAGCGCTGCTCGCCATTTCAACCATTTGCATAGTGCTTTCTGCGATGCGTTGAACATTCTTGTTCACTTCTTCAGACACTTGAGACTGCTGAGAAGCTGCGGTTGCGATTTGTGTGTTCATGTCATTCATCTTGCCGATTGAGTTACGAATCTCACTCAGTGAAGACGCCGCAGTTCCTGCCTGAACAATGGTTTTCTCGCCACTCACTTTGCTTTCGGTCATCACGCCAACCGCGTGTTTAGCACCCACTTCTAAGCGTTCAATCATTGATTGGATTTCGCCAGTGCTGTCTTGAGTTTTACTCGCCAGCGCTCTTACTTCATCTGCGACTACGGCAAAACCACGGCCTTGCTCACCGGCACGAGCTGCTTCAATCGCCGCATTTAATGCAAGCAGGTTGGTTTGCTCTGCAATGCCTTTGATCACGCCAAGAATTGAAGCTATGTTCTTCACATCGGTATCCAGCTCTTGAACCACCCCACCCGCGTTCTCGATATCTTGCGCAAGGCGTTCAATAGAAGTCACGGTTAAACCCAACGTCGTATCTGCCGATTCCACTTCATGATTGGCAACGTTACTTGCAGTTGCGGCATCCAGTGCATTACCACTGACCACTTCGCTAGTTGCTTGCATTTCATGAACCGCTGCCGCTACGACTTCACTTTCTCTCTGTTGGTTCGATGAAAATTCAGCAACACTTTGCGTGAGCGATTTGATGTTTTCCATCTCGCCACGTACTGCGTTCGATGTGAGAATAACTTGTTCCACGGTTACATGAATCTTGCCAACAAACTGGTTAAATGCGGAGCTTAAGCGAGCAATTTCGTCGTTACCTTCAACCTTCATGCGTTGAGACAAGTTACCGTCGCCCGATGCGATCTCATTCATCGCTTTCTCTACGTTCTGGATTGGTTGGACGATAAAACGGTTAGATAACCACATCGCAAAAAGCGCAGCGAAAACAGCGACCGCCATACCCACTTCAATGATCAACTTACTTGATTCGATAGAGTCAGCAGCTTGCTGGCGAAGCTCTCTCTGCTTCTGTTCAATCAGGGTTCTGATATCACGAAGCTGAACACGAATGATTGCAAACTCAGCGTCTAATGCTGGTGAGTAATTGATGTTGTATTGGTATGCGTTGGCAGGATCTGCAAACATTGGTTCATGCAGCGCCACCCACTTGCTCATCGCGTTCACAAGCTTTGACAACTCACCGCGAGAAGAAGGATCCAGCACACCCGCTGTATATAAGGTTTCCACACTTTCAAAACGAGGCACCGCTTTGTATGCGTTATCTTTAAACTCGAATTTTTGGTATTCAATCGCCGCTTCGTCTTTCGCTAGCAATAGACCTTGAGCTGAGGCAATAACTTGGTAAATATCACGATAGCCATCTTCCAAATTATCTAACACAGGCTGAACCACATTATTCAACTCATAGTTGATCGCAGCCTGAGCATTAGATCTAATGACATTAAGCACAGTAACAGTCGAGAAAACAATCACGATCACCATTAGTGGAATCGCAATTTTACTCTTAATTGAGAGGTTGTTGATACTCATAAGGGGGTTTATAACCACACAGTAAATAGGGACGCGCGCATAATATACAGTATCAATTTAAAAGCTAGCTAAAAGTTTGTAAACCTAGTTGCATAGCAAACGTTACCCTTGAGTCAACTGTCGAATACTTAACCAAACGTCAACTTGAAAAAGATCTGAAGAAAGCAAATATCGCACTTATTTACCCTAGACATGCTCAAACACTGGAGAAGTATTGGAAATAACACCATAATGTACGGCTCAAAAGTAAATAGGTATGAACATGAAAATTTGTGGTGTTGAAATCAAAGGTAACGATGCAGTCATCTGTCTTCTTTCTCTGTCAGATGGTGTATTTAATATCCCTGATTGCCGAGTTTCTAAGGTTGCGATTAGCGACGCAAACGACACGCAGAATATGAAAGACTTTCAATTCTCTTTTGCAAAGTTGATGGAAGATTACCAAGTAGACAAAGTTGTGATTCGTCAACGCCAAACAAAAGGCAAATTTGCTGGCGGTGGCTTTGGCTTCAAACTAGAAGCAGCAATTCAACTGATCGACGGCCTAGACGTAACCGTTGTGTCACCTGCTGACATCAAGGAGAGCCTTAAGCGCAACCCTCTTATGATGAAGTTCAAAGAAACTGGCCTTAAGCAATACCAAGAAGCACCGTTTACAACGGCTTACGCTTGCTTGATGCAGCGCTAATCAATAGTCGCTAGCCAATATTTGATACAGAAAGAGCCTGAATATTCAGGCTCTTTTTTGTTTCTATCACTCGGCTTTAAACCCAGTTAGTTTTGATGAAATACGCTTACCGCTCTAACGCTGTTCGCCTGCGAGCCTTGATCCATTCTGGCTTCTTCACCACCAGATAAACAGCAGCCGCAGACAAAGCGAAGCCCGTCGCGCCGTAGATATCGAACGACTCACCAAAGATAAGCCACGCTTGAATAGCTGTCGTCGGTGGAACCAAGTAAAACACCGATGCAACACTTGAAGAAGCGCCGTGCTCTACCATGTACAGCAGCAAAAGGATGGCAACACAAGACAGAACAACCACCAGCCAGGTTAGAGTCAACGTGAATTCTACAGTCCAGTTCACTTGCATGGTTTCGTAACGCATTGCGAACGGTAGAAACAACGCTGCAGAAGCCAAGTATTGCACCATCGCGCCGCCGACCATATCTGTCCCTTTGCAGAAACGCTTCTGATACAGAGTGCCGCAGGTAATACCAACCAAAGAAACCAAACACAATAACGTTGCCAGGCCTTTTTGGTCGTCTGACTGCCATTCAATATTGCCCATCAGCACCAAACTGATACCCGCAAAGCCGAGCGCTAATCCCAACCACTGTGCAAAATTAAAACGCTGTGAGGTACAGCTGATCATAATCAAGGCAGTCAGAATCGGTTGTAAGCCAACCAGTAAAGAACTCAACCCAGCGGGCATACCCATATCAATCGCCAGATAGGTGCCACCAAGGTAGAAACCATGAATCAAGATGCCGACCACACAAGCATGGAAGAATGCGCGACCACGAGGGATACGACGCTTAAGGATTGCAATCAAAACCAAGAACAGCGCTACGTTAGCCACCATCCTCAGTGAGAGTAATGTTGCGGGTTCCGCGTATTCCACACCAAGACGTGCGCCGACAAAACCTGACGACCACAATATTACAAACACAAACGGAATCATTTTAATCAGCATTACAAACCTCTGGTCAACTCTTCATCAATGCTGTTACCTTAGTTGGGTACAGATAACTAATAAAGATACAGATATAACACTTTAAATGGTTACAGATTAAAAATGAGCAACGAGGGAAAACAACGTGGAAGCAGAACTCAGCGGTAATAAATATCTTGCTACCGAACAACATATTAAGGCTCAGATTGATAAAGGGCTTTTTCATCCAGACGATCGCCTTCCCTCAATTCGTCAACTAAGCGAACAGCTTGGCGTGAGCAAAAATACCGTGATTCGCGCCTATCAAGAATTGGAAGCGACAGGCTGGGTTTATTCGGTCCCCAAGTCGGGTTATCGCGTCAAAGCACCGAACACCACAAGTTGGGATGCGCCCAGCCAACCTCAAAAAGTCGACCTCTTGTCTGTCACCAAATCTGTACTCTCTCGTCCGAAAGGTCGCTTGAAGCTACTTGCTGGTTCTGCACACCCGAACATCAACAATCCTGCGATTCGTAGCTTGTACGCCGAAATCGGTCGCCATAGCCGTTTGCAAACTCAACTACCGGGCTACTATCAACTCCCTCCCGGTGACGAGCAATTAGTAAAGCAATTGTTAAAGATCACCCATGATCTTGGTGTGCCAGCCGGATCGAAAGAGATTGCGATTACTCACGGAGCTCAACAGGCGATCAGTTTGGCTTTACGTGCGCTCACCAGACCGGGTGACATCGTGGCGGTAGAGTCACCGTGTTACTTCGGCAATTTACTTTTACTCGAATCACTTGGTTTGCAAGCCCTAGAAATACCAAGCAGTGTTAGTCACGGAATCGATATTCCATCACTACAGAGTGCGTTGGACAAATGGGAAGTGAAAACGCTGCTGCTGACACCAAACTTTACCAACCCGACTGGCTCAAGAATGCCTCTGGCTAATCGAAAGGCCTTGTTGGAGATCACCGGCTCTTTACCGATTATCGAAGACGATGTATTCGGTAGCTTGGCGTTTGACGCACCAATCGCGAGCCTCAAAGAGCTTGATGATCAAGATAGAGTCATCTACGTCAACTCACTGTCTAAAACCTTAGACTCACGCTTGCGAATCGGTTGGTTACTGTCAGGGCGCTATCAGCCCTTAGTCGAGAAGTATCTACTTTGCGACAACATGGGCAGTTCCAATCTGATGCAATCGGCGGTCGGACAGTTTCTCACGACAGGTAAATACCGCAGTCATTTATCTAAGATGAAACGGCTCTATCAAACCAATCAAAAACAATTCCAAAGTCTATTAATACAAGCTCTGGATAGCTACCCGCACCTTGTTGGTCGCTACCATTTGTCAAAGCCGGAAGGTTCATTTCTCAACTGGATAACACTGCCAGAATCGGTCGACAGCTATGCGGTCTATCAAGATTGCTTGAAACACAAATTAGGCATCTTACCCGGAACCGTGTTTGGGACGAATGACCAATATAAAAATTGTTTGCGTTTCACCGTAGCAAACATAGAAGAGAGTAAAGAGTGGAAAGAAGGCGTGGTGATGTTGGCTCGGATAATCGCCAAACATACGTTCTAAATATCGCGAGACCTAGCTAAACTCATAGAATTGGCGTTAACAAGCTTTGACCTTATTAACATTTTCAACAGCAAAGATTCGCTACACTCGCAGCCTTTCTATGCCTAGCGGAGTTCGACGTGGCAACTATCAAAGATGTAGCGGCACTTGCCGGGGTTTCAACAGCAACCGTTTCACGAGTAATGAACCGTACCTGCTATGTCGAACCTATCACGTTGGAACGCGTAGAACGTGCAATCAAAGAACTCAATTACCACCGAGACGCGCGTGCCACGGCTTTAGCAAGTCGAAGTAGCAACACGTTAGGCTTATTGACGGGCAACTTAGCTGACCCTTTCTTTGCGCTTGTTGCCAAGAGCGTTGAAGAAGTCGCGAGAACAAACGGATACCAGCTGGTTGTGGTGAGTGGCGGGCACAATGCTCAGCGAGAGAAAGAAGGCCTCGACTTCCTAATCAGCCAAGGCTGTGAGGCAATGGTGGCTCACTCGAAAATGCTCGATGACGTGACCTTACTTCGTTACTCCGCTCAATTACCTGCAATGGTTTTACTCAACCGTACGATCGCTCAAATATCGAATCGCTCGGTTTGGGTAGACAATCAACTCGGGGCTCAAGTATCGGTGCAGCACCTCATCGAATTAGGTCATCGAAAAATTGCCTATGTCTCGAGCGACCTTCCAATCCAAGACAGAACAGACCGTTTGCAAGGCTACAAAGAAGCCATGAAAGCGGCCAATATCGAAATACAATCAAACTGGATCATCAACCAAAATTTTAGTGAATCAGGTGGTGAAGCGGCAGGTGATATCTTGGTAAACCAATGCCCAGAGGTCACAGCCGCCGTCACCTTTAATGATGTTATGGCAGCCGGATTAATGACGAGCTTACAAGATCAAGGTATCTCGGTTCCCAACGATATTTCAGTCATCGGCTTTGATGATGTTTTACTCGCTCGCTACCTTTACCCTCGGTTAACCACCATGCACAACCCTATCGACGAGATGTCGACTTATGCGGCTAACCTTGCCATTAAACTTAAAGCCGCAGGATACGCGCCTCCCAAGCAACATAAATTCGAAGCGACACTGGTTGAAAGGCAGACCGTAAAGTCAATCAAGCACTAAAATGAGACGAAATGTGACCAAAATCCCATGTACACACCTCATGTAACCGCTTACATGAAAACAGTATTGAAGTCGCACTTTCGATTTCAGAGCACGCTTATTATCCATTCCGAACAAACCCTACATTCACCTGAGGACAACAAATATGAATAACTCAAAGCCTCTACCATCGTTCGGATTAGCATTAGCACCTATAGCCGTTATGTTTGCGCTGCTTGCTATTGGATACGGTGTTTTAGGACTTCGCATTGAAGTTCTGCTACTCATTTCCGCGACTTTCACGGCATGTATTGCTTGGAAGATGGGCTACAACTGGGATGACATCATCAACGCGATTGTTGAGAAACTCGCAAAAGCGATGCCTGTTATTTTGATATTGGTTTCAGTGGGCGGCCTTATCGCCAGCTGGATGATCAGCGGCACCATCCCTTACATGGTTTACTGGGGACTTAAAGTCATCAGTGCTGAATACATACTCATTGCTGCCTTTTTTGTTACTTCTGTTGTCTCTGTGTGTACTGGTACTTCTTGGGGATCTGCGGGTACCGTTGGTGTTGCACTGATGGGCGTTGCGGCGGGTTTAGATGTATCACTGGCTGCTGCTGCCGGCGCCGTTGTTTCTGGCGCATATTTTGGCGATAAGATCTCGCCTCTTTCTGACTCAACCAACTTTGCACCTGTCGTTTCAAGCACGACCTTATACGAACACATTCAGCACATGCTTTACACAACGCTACCGGGCTTTGTGATTGCTTCTGTTGTCTTTTTCTTCGCAGGGCAAAGTGCCGATATCAGCACGGTTGGCGAGCCAGAAAAAGTGACTCAAATTCTTGCTGGGCTAGATAGCCTCTATAACTTCAACATTCTCCTAATTATCCCACCAGTAATGATTCTTTGGGGTGCATTAACCAAAAAGCCTGTTCTGCCACTGATGCTAGGTGCGTCTGCCCTAGCGATTGTATTAGGTATGGTTCTACAAGGTTTCTCTCTACAACAAGGTTTCCAAGCTTATGTCGACGGCTTCAATGTCGCTCTGTTTGAAGCGAAAGGTACGGCGATTGATGGCTTAATTCCTGATGTGTCTAAGCTACTAAACCGTGGAGGTTTGTTCTCAATGATGAGCACCATCCTACTGGTTTTCTGTGCGTTCTCTTTTGCAGGTGTTTTAAGCCTAACCGGTGCATTGAATGTGGTACTAGGTCGTTTCTTGCATATGATTCACTCAACAGGACAGCTTATCGCATCAACAGTGATCGCGACTATTACCGTAGTTTTCACGACATCTGATGGCAAACTAGCCCTTCTTATCCCAGGTGAATTGTTCCAAAACGCTTACCGTAAAATGGGGCTAGATACTAAAAACCTATCCAGAACCATCGAAGACGCAGGCACGATTATTGAACCACTGGTTCCTTGGACAGCTGCGGGTATTTACATGGCAAGCACACTCGGCGTAGCAACGTTAGATTACCTACCTTGGGCTATCCAATGTTACACCGGTGTCGTTTTCGCTCTGATTTATGGCTTCACTGGGTTTGGTATTGCACGTGCAAAGCCTGAACAGTCAGAAGACTCAGTAGAAACATCTCTAGCTCACAGCACTAAGTAAGGCTCATATCCTATGAATTCTTTCGACAATACGATTAACCGCCGAAATACAGGGTCGGTAAAGTGGGACTTTATGGAGCAGAAACTAGGGTTGGAAGGATCTGACTTACTACCGATGTGGGTATCAGACTACGATTTCCAAGCTCCTCAGCAAGTGCTCGACCGTTTAGCTCAAGATATCGCTCATGGTATTTTTGGGTACTCAGAACGTCAGGATGACTATTACCAAGCTGTGATTGATTGGTTTAAAAACCAACATAATACTAACATCGAAAAAGAGTGGATAACCACGATACATGGTGTATTGCCGGGTATCGCAATGGCGCTGCAAATGCTCACTCAAGAGAATGACCAGATCGTTATTCAAAGCCCAGGCTACGGTTCATTTCGTAAGATCATCGAACTGAATGACCGCAGAGTTTTGAACAACCCACTGATTGAATCTGATGGTCACTACCAGCTTGATTTTGCTCACTTGGAAGACTGCTTTGCTAGTGGTGCAAAGGCGTTGATCTTCTGTAATCCTCACAACCCAACAGGCAGAGCATGGAACGAGCAAGAGATAACGCAAGTTGCAGAGCTGTGTAGAAAACACGATGTATGGCTGATCAGTGATGAAATTTGGAGTGACCTAACGCTAACACCTAATGTATTCCATTCGACGTTAAGCTTGCCAAGTTCGCTAACCGACAAACTTATTGTGGCGACTGCGGCCAGTAAAACGTTTGGTTTGTCATCATTGAGAATCTCAAACTTCATCATTCCTAACTCGGAGTTGAAAGAGCAGTTTGTTCGCCGTTTGGATGCTCATGGCATGGATTGCTTCAACAGCCTATCCATGTCTGCGGCGACCACAGCATATCAAGAGTGTGACACTTGGCTGACGGACTTAAAACACTATCTGCAAGACAACATCGAAACGCTGCATGGATTCTTGAAAACAGAACTACCTCATATTCGTTTCACTAAACCCGAAGCGACGTATCTTGCATGGCTAAATTGCCGTGCAATGAAACTAAGCGATGCAGAGCTTGAGCAACAACTCATTGCAGCCGGTATTGTACCGAGTATGGGTTGTGCCTTTGGCGAAGAAGGTTCAGGGTTTATTCGATTGAATCTAGGGTGCCCTGCAGAAGTATTAGCAGACGCTTTGGTACGACTAAAAGTAGCATTAGCTGTAGATAAGTAAGTAACTAGAAAACGTCATCCACTCCAAACAACAAAGCCCCACTCAACTGAGCGGGGCTTTCATCATTCTTACTATTTACTTATTTAAAGGTAAATTAACCTTGCCAAGCAAACTGTTCGAACACCTTGTCTACTGGCGTTTCAGCAACACGGTTTACGTAGTTACTGATCACTTTCTGAGACAAACCTAGAATGACTTCTAGCACTTGTTGTTGACCGTAACCCGCCGCAAAGAAGGCTTCCATTTCGTCCGCTGGCACATTGCCACGATTACGTACCATGCTTAACGTGAAGTCGTGCAATGCTTGCAGTTTTTCAGTTGGCAGTGCAGTACGGTTACGAAGTGCTTCGGTGATTGCAGGATCAACCTTCATTGAATGTGCAATGCCAGTATGAGCAGGAACACAGTAGTGGCACTCGTGCTCAACATTTATGGTTTGCCATACCACGGTTAACTCATCAGCATCAAAAGACGAATCACTAAATGCTTGATGAAGCTGCGTGTAAGCTTTGAGAGTATTAGGTGATTCAGCCATCACCCCAAAAAGACCAGGAACTCGACCCATCTGTTTTACAGCCCCTTCAAGAATGGGTTTGCTTTGCTCTGGTGCTGATTCTACTGAGTGAATTTTAAAGTTGCTCATGTTCTATTCCTTTCGATTCTTTATACTAATTTGATTCACAATCGGAGTGATATATGACTGTTCTCCGTTGGCGTGAAAACAATATAGATCAAAATAGAACGATCGTTCAAGAATTAATTTGAACAATCGTTCAAATTAACTCTATTTATCGAATCAACAATTAAGAAATAACCGTATTCATTTGAGAAGTTCTGACCCTATCCGTATGATTTAAAATAAAAAAGCCCATCAGATAACATCTGATGGGCTCGCTTCTAACTCTGAATTCTTATTTCAATCAACGATCAATATTAACGGTACAAGCCTTCAGGTCACCTAATCACATTTAATCTCATCACAAGGTTAGACACTTTTCCCTTCAAACTGATAAAGCTCTCTAAGCGTGTCTTTTAGCCATAGAACGATTGGGTTGTAAGCATTGCGTTTATGCCAAATCATGGTGAACGGGATCAGCAGCTTTTTGGCGTTCTCTTCATCTAGAGGAATAGGCAGACAAGTAAGATTAGGGTGAAGTTGTTCAACGTAACGCCGGCAGTAATTCGGTGCCACGGTTGTCATGGTGTGGTTTGACTGAGCCGCCATAAACAAAGACTGCTCAAAACCCGCTAGCGTAAGTGCGATATGTCGGTCGAGTTGCAAATCTGTGAGAATTTCATCCAACGCCCATGTTTCACTTTTCTCCCACACAATATTGATGTGAGGGTATTTGAGGAAAGCCTCAAGGTTCCACTCTTCTTGCAAGGCTGGGTGGTCTTTTCTCAGATACACCACGGGCAAATCGTGGAACAATACCTCGAAATCAATGAAGTATGGCAGTGCATCTAGAGACTCTTTAGAACGTGGGTGGCTTTCTCGCCCTGAAAATCCAATATCAGATTCGCCACGTACGATGGAATCTATCGAATCGTAGTCCCAATTGCGCATTTTGATCTTCGCATTGGGATAACGTTGATACACGCTTTGCGTCAATTCGTTCAGCATGATCAACGATAACGGAGATTCGGCTTCTAAATTTAAACGTAAGTCCTTTGGGGCATCGTCGCCACGAGTAGTGAGTATTTGACTACCAATCTGCAACCAGTCTTGAAGATCTTTCACCATGCTCAGCGCAAGTGGTGTTGGCGTTAAGCCCCTCGGCGTTTTCACAAATAGAGGATCATCGAACCAGTCTCGAAGTTTAGTCAGTGATTTGCTTACCGTTGAAGGCGTGACGTTGAGCTTTTTGGCAGCTTTTGAAACACTCTGCTCTTGCAACAGCAATTGCAGAGTGAATAACAAATTCAGATCAAGACGGGCTAGTGGCTTCTTCATAATCACTTTTAACTTGGGAAGGACCTACCCATAGTATTAGAGCAATACTGATAACTCCACCAGCAGCCAATATAAATGCCAACATATTCAATGCACTTAACCCGATAACGCCCATAAACCAGATAAACAGTGCTGAAGTACATACTTGGGAAACTCCGAGTATTGAACTTGCCACACCTGCGCGCTGTGAATAACAGCTCAATGCTTGGCTCATCGCGACACCAAAACCCAATGAGAAGCCGCCGCACACAAAAGCAAAGCCCAACAACGTCACGTAATGCCCTAACCCACCATCAATCGATGCGAGCAACAAGATAGCCGCAACGACAAAGCAAACTTGTGAAGTCAGCATTAAGTTCTTTTGCTTAAACACATTCAAAGCAAATGGTGCAGAGAATGACACCAACATACTCACCAATGCGGTTAATGCCATAGTGTAAGAATACTGACCTCGGTCGAAGCCTAGCTCTGTCATGATCAACAGTGGAGAGACATTCACATAAGTGAGAATTGCGGTCACTCCTAGGCTGGTCATGATCACTCGGCTGATAAACAACGGGTCTTTGAACGTTTCAGTTGAAGTCGGTTGAAATGTTTCAGATAAAGAAGCTTTCGCTAACACCGACCCTATAACTTTAGGTTTAGTCTCTTTTAGCACGAGCACCGACAACAAACACACCACAACACCCATGCTCGCCATGGTCGTGAACAAGCTCGGCCACGGGTAAACCGTCATGATTAAGTGGCCAATCACAGGCGCAAGCACTGGTACGATGCAGGTAATGCCATTCATCATCGACAGCACCTTAGCGCGTTTTTGGTCATCCAATAGATCTCGCAAGATAGCGAACGCCACCACATAACAAGAGCCAGCACCCACACCTTGAAAGAAACGCACAAGAAGAAATGGTTCTGCACTGGTCACAACACCGCCGAACATCGAAGAGGTAGCAAAGACAATTGCACCGAAAATAGCGACAGGTTTTCTTCCTACACTGTCGGCAAATTTACCGGCAAACAACATGGTGGTTGCCATTCCTGCGAGATAAATAGAGAACGCGGCATGAAGCTGAGCCTCAGACGCATTTAGGTCCGCGGCAATTTGAGGCAACCCAACCAAATACAAATCAATAGCCGTTGGATACAAGAGAACAAGCGTAAAACTACAAAATAGAAAACGGTACATAACACCCCCACATAATTGGTGTGAGGATAATAAGAGCGAAACGCCAAACTACCGAGTGGTATCTACGACAACGGATCTTTCCATTTACGACAAACCCTCATGCTACAACTGGATAGTCTCTTCATTGAGGAGATCCAATTAATACTCATAAAATAAGGGAATCCGGCAGGAAATCATCAAATTAGCAAGGTTTTGACTTGGTTTCACTGAAATTAAGGCATCCGTTAATCAGCCGTATAGAACGAATGATTAAACGGCTGTTAATGAACATAAGTTATCAAAAAGATAAAACAACTCACAAGATGAATATCAAAAACAACCAGCCATATGCAGCGCAAATCTCTGCGTAATTTTTTTAGAAAAATTCAAAATTTATTAGAATTTAACCCCTAACTTTACTGAGTAATTTGTTAGTCTTGGCAACAAATATTTACAATCCAACTAAAAATTAATTGGATACCTCGAGGTTGTTTTCTTGAATATGAAATTATTCGGCAGTTCTTTGATTCTTTCAGGAACTGCATTAGGGGCTGGTATGCTTGCCATTCCCATGGTGTTGGCCCAATTTGGCTTCATGATCAGCTCAGTGCTTATGCTGCTTATCTTTATTGGCACCACCTACTCAGCACTCCTCCTGGCAGAAGCGTGCACCAAAACCAAAGACAACAGTGGAATGAGCAGTGTTGCTTACCTAACGTTAGGCAGCAAAGGCAAACACTTTATCAATGCACTCTTTTACCTGCTGTTGGTGTGCATGCTCATCGCTTATATCTTGGGTGTCGGCGACATCATTCATAAGTTACTGCTCGATGTCGGTATAGACATCTCTGCATCCGCTGCTTATACCGTTTTCAGCCTATTAATGGGTGTGATTGTGGTGGCGGGTAAGTCGTATATCGACAAGTTAAATCGCGGTTTATTCATCACGATGGTGGTGATGCTGCTTATCGTTATCGCCTCTTTGTTTAGCAACATTCGCCTTGATTACCTGACTCAAGCTAGCAAATACACGGCTAATGACGTGGTGCAGTACAGCGCAGTTATCTTTACCAGCTTTGCCTCTATGGTGGTGATTCCGTCACTGGTTATATACAACCGAGAAGCGACTCAAAAGCAGATCCGCAATATGATTCTGCTAGGCTCTGTGATTCCACTAATCTGCTACCTCACTTGGTTATTCGCGATTATCGGTAACCTTGGTACAGACGCTATCAGCCAATTCCATAACATTTCAGAACTGATCTCGGCGTTTAGCGGACAGTCTTCTTGGCTGAAAGTAGTGATTGTGCTGTTCTCAGTATTGGCATTGGTGACATCTTTCCTTGGTGTGTCTATGGCGCTGTATGACCAAAACAAAGATGCAGTCACCAGCAACAAAGCATTGGCTTATGCCCTAACCTTCGTTCTACCTTTGGTATTAGCTGAGTTATTCGCTAGCCAATTCGTGAGCATGTTGGATTACGCGGGGATGGTGTTGGTGTTCTTAGCTATCTGGGGACCACTTGCAATGGTGGTTAAAGTTCGTAGGCCAGACTTTCCTCACCTACAGACTCAAGGCAGCTATACCGCAGCCGGTGGCGACACGGCACTTATCGCAACATTTGGTTTTGGTGCGTTGATTTTTATCTCTTGGTTTATGGGTTAATTCTCAAACTAATACAATATCAAGTGACCATTTCAACGGTAGTCGATACCAAAAAGCCCGTGAGCATTACTCTGGATTAGCAATGACCGCTAATTAGTAGTAAAGGCTTACGGGCTTTTTCATTTTCTGATTATCATTGCCGAGAACTAAAAGCCCTCTCTCATTTGGTCAAGTTACCAAGCAATTGCTCACACTGTGCTTTTAATGATTTAAGCTCATCTTCGTTCATCTTGGAGAGACACAGCATTTCAACTGGCACGGTTTGCGCTTGTTCTTTGAGAGCGACCCCTGCAGGTGTCAACGTGATAACTCGAACTCGTTCATCTTCAGCACTGCGAGTTCTAAGCACATAACCTTTCGCTTCCAAACGCTTGAGTAGTGGCGTCAAGGTACCAGAATCTAAATGCGTTTTTGCGCCTAGCGCTTTGACATTTATCTCTTTTTCTTCCCAAAGCACCATCATCACAATGTACTGCAAGTAAGTAAGGTCAAGCGCTTTCAATAAAGGTTGATACGCCCTACTCATTGCATTCGACGCACTATACAACGCAAAACACACCTGATTATCCAGCTTTAGATAGTCATCTTGGTCGCTCATGATCACCTCACCAATAAATTAAATTGTGCACAATATACTTGCGCGCTCAAGTTTTATCAATTAAGCTAGCTCTAAAATTAAGTTGTGCGCAATTTAATTTTACGCAATTCAAGTAAGGACTAAAACAATGACAACACTCTACACAACTTCTGCAACAGCAACGGCAGGTCGTAATGGCCAAGTATCAACTGATGACAATCTACTCTCAGTGGCATTGAGCTACCCTAAAGAGATGGGCGGTTCAGGTGAAGCGACCAACCCAGAGCAGCTATTTGCTGCGGGCTATTCTGCGTGCTTCTCAAACGCGTTGCTTCATGTAGCGAAAGAGATGAAGATTAAGATCGCATCAGCGCCAACCACTGCAACGGTAGGCATTGGTCCAAATGAGAATGGTGGCTTTGCTTTAACCGTTTCACTAGCCGTTGAACTCGATTTAGATCAGGAACAAGCTGTTACGCTTGTGAAAACGGCTCACCAAGTTTGCCCTTACTCAAACGCGGTTCGTGGCAACATTGATGTGAAATTGTCGGTTAACGGACAAGCGCTTTAGTTCTTGGTTCTTGGTTCTTAAAGCATAGAACGAGAACCTAGAACTTAACGATGAAAATCAACACGCCGACGATAAGCGTGAATGACATTCTTACCTCAATGCAGCCAAATCATGATATTGAGATATTGCGATATCTTACTTTAAAGAGTATATTTCACGTTAATCGAAAACAGCAGCCAAACACCATGTCAGATATGAATGAAGTTTTAAAGTCAATCAACAACCCTGTACGCAGAGATATTCTTCATTGGCTTAAGTCGCCTCAAGAGCACTTTAACCTAGAGAAACAACTCGTTGATACCGATGTTGAGGGGGTATGCGTTAGCATTATTCAAGAGAAGAGTGGCTTATCCCAATCGACCGTCTCGTCTTATCTCTCTAACTTGCAACGTGCAAAGCTGGTTACTTCAAAACGCATTGGCTCGTGGACGTACTACAAGCGTAATGACGAATACATCGAGACGTTTTTAAAAGAGTTATCTAACTCACTCTAAGAAGCAGAATCAAAACAGACTGGGTGGATAACGCCGCCCATTTTAATCTTATCTATTTTTGGAAGATTAGATATCGAGATTTCTCGATATCTAACTATGCGGATGTGCAACTAAATAGAAAAAATATACGAAAAATTAAACGGAGTTGGTAAACATGAGCAAGTCTATTCAATCTTTTAATCCTAGTAATGGAGAACTGCTTGGTGAGGTCAATAACGCCTCTAGATATGAAGTAGTTCAAACGATTCGCCAATCAAAGGCAGCACAAAAAGCATGGAGAAAACTCCCGATAAATGAGCGCGTGCGAACCATTATTAGAGCTTACCAACACCTTGATCAGCATGCAGACTCCTTCTCAGAATTACTTGCCCGCGAAATGGGTAAAGATATTGGTCGCGCGATTGGCGAAGCAACAGGCGCGATTTATATGGGTCAGCATTATGCAGAAGAAGCACAACGCGCGCTCAACACTCGCAAATTGTCGGGGTCAACAGAGCTTCAATATCGCCCACTTGGGGTTGTCGGTGTAATCTCTCCTTGGAACTACCCGGTGATGATGGCAAATAACCTCATCGTGCCTGCGTTAGTCGCGGGTAATACCGTGATTCTAAAACCTTCTGAAGAGACCCCTCTTATCGCTCAAGCATTCTTTGGTGAGCTACAGAAACACCTACCCGAAGGCGTATTAACAATTTTGCATGGCGACCGCGAAACGGGTAAGTCTTTAGTTGAAGGTGATATTCAAATGATTGCGTTCACGGGTTCTAAAGCAGCAGGCCAAGACATCATGGTTCGTGCAGCAAGCAAAGTGAAACGCTTGGTCATGGAGCTAGGTGGCAAAGACCCAATGATTGTGATGCGCGATGCTAACTTAGAGCAAGCAGCACGTTTTGCCGTCGCGGGTAGCTTTGAGAACTCAGGGCAAATGTGCACGTCCATCGAACGTATTTATGTTGATGAGCGAATCGCCGATAAATTCGAACAACGTGTCACTGAGATCGCAAATATGTACCAGATTGGCCCGTGGGATATGCCTAACGTAAACATAGGACCAATCATCAATGCTACGCAACATGGAAAAATCGTTGAACAATTAAAAGACGCACAACAAAAAGGGGCAACTTTCCTTCTAGGTGATATTGAACAACCAGAGCGTTATATCCGCCCTACTGTTATCACCGGAATGACTCCTGAAATGAAGTTAGAAACAGAAGAGACTTTTGGGCCAGTGGTCGCGATCAGTCGCTATTCCGACATTGAAGATGCGATTGAGCGCGCTAACAACAGCGAGTATGGGTTGGGTGCTGTGGTGTTCGGAAACCAAGGCGCCAACGAGGTTGCTGATGAACTTGATGCTGGCATGGTTGGCATCAATCAAGGACAAGGCGGTAGTGGCGACGCTCCCTGGGTTGGCGCGAAACAGAGTGGCCTTGGTTACCACGGCTCGGTTGACGGACACCGTCAGTTTGCACAAGTAAAAGTGGTTTCAAAATAAGGATTCATGATGAATAACGAACAGAACTTCTACGTTGTTAGACGAGAATCAGGCACTCAGCGCAGTGACCTTCCCGTTTGGGCACCAAAGTCTGCAAACCCATTTGCACTTGATAAGAACGTTAACGCGGTATCACGCGCTGAAGTAAGCAATGTACCGGGTGCTTTTCAGTTACTCGATGTGCTGCTTCCTGAAGAAGTTCAGCGCATACTCGATGAAGCCAACCAACTTGGTTTTACAGAAGATGCAGCTGTGTCTCTACCAAGAGAAGTTCGCCACAATCAGAATCTCAACTTGATCGCGGATACTGAAACCCTCGACATTATTTGGAAGCGTTGCAAAGATCATTTCGTTGATAAGTACGGCCATTTTGCTGGTGTGAAACCACTTGGAATCAACGGTCGTTTTCGATTTTATCGCTACGATGAAGGGGATTTCTTTAAAATGCACACCGATGGCTCTTGGCCCGGTAGTCAAGTTGTCGATGGAGAACTGATCGATGACTCTTTTGGCGACCGTTGGAGCATGTATACCTTTTTGCTTCTCTTGAGTGATGATTTCGTCGGTGGCGAAACTCAATTCATGGTTAGCCATGATGACCCGAGTAAGCCTGCTCGTCGTCAAGGGCATCATCATGAGAGTGCAGATATAGAATCGGTTAGAACACCGAGCGGCAGCGTGCTTTGTTTTCCTCACGGTACTCACCCTGCCCATTGTATACACGGCTCAGCACCGATACTTTCTGGGACAAAATACATTATTCGTACTGATGTACTATTCGAGCTCTAAGCGACTCTACTGATCGTTTTAATTCCTAAAAAAATGTCCCGCACTAGGCGGGACATTTTTTATATAAGATAGAAAGCTTCTAGCTCTGAGATGCTAACTCTTAAACGTATTCGAGAGTTCTTTCAGTGATGTTGCCAATTCTGCTTGTTCTTTGGCTGTTGCTGCAATTTGAGTCGCGCCCGTCGTCGATTCGGTCGATTTCTGCTCAACCGCCACCACGTTCTGAGCAATGTCTTGTGTCACGACCGCTTGCTCTTCTGTTGCCGTTGCAATCTGCTCTGTCATGCTGAATATCTCGCTCACAGCACTAGAAATATCTTGTAGCGTTTGTTCTACTTCTCGCGAATCTTCAACCGCTCTTGATGACATTTTCTTACTGTTCTCAATCACATTGAACGCCGTTTGAACATCAGACTGTAGCGAACTAATGAAGCCTTCAATTTCCAACGTCGACTCTTGAGTGCGTTGAGCCAGTGTACGAACTTCATCAGCTACCACCGCGAAACCACGGCCTTGTTCACCTGCACGTGCCGCTTCGATCGCTGCGTTTAGTGCTAACAAGTTTGTTTGATCAGCAACCGACTTAATCACATCGATAACGCTGTTAATGTTATTGCTGCTTTCGTGTAGGTGGGTAATTTTCTCAGCTAAGCCATTAATCTCAGATGCCAATATTTCAATCGATTCATAAGAGTGTTGAACTGTGCTCAAGCCCTCTTGTGACTGTTGATCCACCATTTTCGCCGAAGTTGCCGTTTGCTGCGTTTTAGCCGCGACTTCATTCACGGTTGCCGAAAGCTCTTCAGTTGCCGTTGCAATCAGCCCAATTTGGTCTTGTTGCTCAACTAATGTATTGGAGTTGTATTGGCAAGTTTGCGCCGTCTCTTCGGCTGCCGAAGCGAGTGTTAAGCTTGATTGAGACAAGTTATCGATCACCTGAGAGAACTTCTCTAACGTTTCGTTAAGCGATGACGAAATCTGACCCAATTCGCTGTTACCTTCGTAAGTAGCACGAACGGTTAGATCATTGTCATGACGGACTTTAGAAAGCACACGCGTAAGATCTTTAACTCGAGTTGTTAAATCTGTAATGGCTTTAAAGCTAATAAAGGTAGCAAACAGAGTGATCACAACAAACATCGTGATACTGCCCATCATTGCTGATTGAGCTTGCTGAGTTTTCTGATCAGTCAATGCAATAAGAGAGTCTGCCAGTTGGTTCTCGGTCTTCTTCAGCTGAACAATGCGCGCCGTTGATTGCGCGAACCAATAGACAGGGTCGACATCAAATCCGCTCATTTTCGATTCAGCCACATCACGAAGCTTCTCGACTTCCGCGACCGAGCGGTCATTCAATTGTTGTTCAAAAAAGCGAACATTGTCTGGGTTACCCAGAACTTCAAAGTTCGAGAAATAGGTATTTTGCTCAGTCACCAAAGAGATGAATTTAACCAACATACCTGGGCCAAATTCATTTTTAGAAAAGGTGTTGTTGAGGACAGCACGCTCGATACCAGCTCGCTCTTTACCTTGCAAGAAATTGTAGTAAGCGATGGTTTCAGTAGTAATCGTCGAGTCTGAGCTCAGTTCCGCAATCAAAGCCGATACACTAAGCAGTTTTGCATTCAGTTTTGTGTAGTAACCTAACGCCTCAGAGAGTGGAATTGATTGAGAATCCACTCGGTTTCGAATCGTGGTTATTTGATTAAGGCTTTGGCTTATTTCACTGTTCAAGCGATTGATCTGTGGCAGATCGATATCAGCCGACTGCCAGTATTCGTTTCTCTGATCACGTCGACTATCTGCACTAGTACGTTGTGAACGTAATTCACTGACAAATTGAGTGCCTTGAGAGCCGATAAAGCCAGCCGTCATGCCTCGCTCTTTTTGCAACTCATGTACCAATTCACTGTAAACAACCGACAAGCGTGTCAGTTGATTCAATGATGACATTTCACTCGTCGTTTCTACGCCTTTTGAAATCGTAGAAACACTGAGCCATAGAAACCCTAAGATCGGCAAAATAAGCAAAGCAATGATTTTTTGCTTAAAAGACATATCGGATAATTTCATTTTTATTCCCTAGCAGCTAACAAATCTCTATCTGTCATGTAATTAGACACACTTCTAAACCGGCATGCCCTTGTTGAGATCATATAATTATTCAGTTTTAACAATTACCGTTCTATATCGACGGCAATCGATAAATCTAACACTTAACCTTACAAAACTCATTGATTTATTTATAAAACTGCAAGCTATGCAACCTTAGTAGCCATACAAATGCGTGCAACAACATTTTATTGGCGGAGTGACTAAAAATTGACAGCTTTTGCATAACCATAAAGAGGTAGATCGGCGCTCGCAGTATAATCCTTACCAAACCATGCACTCGCGATCATCTATAAATTCAACATCAAATATGTATAATGCCGAGCTCTTAAAATTAACGTAGATGCATAATTAGAGGTTTTATGAATTGTCCTGCTTGCGAAGAAAACATTGGATGGGAGTGGGTAGAAGAGGCAGCAATTGAACCCAACGAAGAATTCAACTGCCCAGAATGCGATGAAACTCTAATGTATACCATTGATGAAGGCACCTATTACGGCGCGCAACATAAAACTGTAGAAGTAGTCGACGCGTAAATTACAGCCTTGTGGCTACACACTGGCCACTTTATTTCAAATACTTAGCAAATAACTAAACTAAGCGGCTTACTTTCTTGCTGGCTCTTCTTTACTAGAACGGGCGTTCAGCATAAAATATTGAACATATGTTCAGATTAATGAAGTAGATGTTATGGCCAAGACAGCGAAGTTCGATAGACAAGATGTGGTAGATAAAGCAACTAACCTGTATTGGGAAAAGGGCTTTCACGCGACTTCTATGCGCAACCTGCAAGACGTGATTGATATGCGTCCGGGAAGCATCTACGCGACTTTTGGCAGCAAAGAAGGCCTATTTAAGGAAACGCTTGCTCGTTATACCGAGCTTGGCATTCTCAATCTGAACCGCTTCCGCAGCGAAACGGATTCTCCAATCAAAGCGCTAGAAAACTTCGTAAAGCGTGCCGTTGTCGAATCTAAACAGAGCTCTCCTAACGGCATGTGTATGTTAGCTAAAACGGTTGCTGAACTGACTGACGAGCACGCAGAATTATTAGCAGAAGCGAAGAAATCACTAAAGATCATGGAAGGTGAATTCGCCAAGTTGATAGCTGAATCACAAGATCTAGGTGAGATAAGCAAAGAGCGAGAACCCGCTCAGCTTGCTCGTCATGTTCAAGTTCAGATCGCAGGCTTGCGTACCTATGCCAAAACATGCGACGACATCGAATTACTCAACTCGATGGTTGAGGACGTATTTAAGTACCACCCTTTTTAGAGGCTGAACTTATATAAGCTCAGACCATATAAAAAGACGCCCAAGTATTATTATCAATACTTGGGCGTCTTTTTATTTATCGCTTTTCAGCCAATCTCAAGAGCCGATTACTTTGATACTTTCGTCATGATTAACGCCTGTGCATTAAGCATCGCTTCTTTGGTGCTGACATCTAAGGTTTTAACGTTCGCAAAGCGCTCGACTTCTTTGATTGCCACATCGTGAGCAAAAATCACTAGCCTAGCTTTTTCAATATCTTTTTGTGTAATGCGATTGCCTATCCCGTTTGCACCTTGTGTTTCGACTTTTATCCGAACCCCAAGATGATGCGCCGCCTTTTCCAAAGACTTAGCCGCCAGAAAAGTGTGCGCGACACCTGACGGGCAAGAAGTAATAGCAAGTACATCAGCTTGCCCTTCTTCCGTTACCGAACCACCCGCAAATTGATTAGAGCGAGACTCATCTTCAACCACATTCTTTTTAAGCAGTATCACGATCGCAGCCGTCGTCAGTGCACCCGCTAACGTCCCAACAATGTAGCCAATCTTGCCATCAACCACAGGCAAAACAATCCAGCCCCCCCAAGGAGCATGGTTTACTACATGGAACATAAAACCAACCACGTTACCGACAATGCCACCAGCCACAACCGCAGGCAGAACACGCGCAGGATCGGCCGCTGCAAATGGGATTGCACCTTCACTGATGCCAATCATTCCCATAATACCTGCTGCTTTACCTGCTTCGCGTTCGTCTCGTTTAAACTTCTTTGGCGATAAGAAAGTCGCCAGCGCCATACCTAATGGAGGTGTACAAATGGCAATGCCAACCCCCCCCATTAACCATGGCTGAGTATTCACCTGAGTTTGTGCAAACAGCGTGGCTACTTTGTTGATTGGGCCGCCCATATCAAACGCGGTCATTGCACCTAGAATGCTACCCAGCACCACTTTTCCTGAGCCGGCCATGCCAGTCAGCATTTGGTTCATCTCAAGCATCACCTGCGCAATGGGGGCACCAATCACCCACATCACAGCCCCACAGGTAACAAACGTGCCGACAAGCGGATAGATGAAGATAGAGCTCAGCGAGATCATGCTGTCTGGCAGCTTGATCTTCTTAAGTAGATTAACCACAAAGCCTGCGAAAAAGCCGACCACAATCGCACCAAGGAAACCAGTGTTGTATTGATTAACCGCCACCCAAGAACCAATCATGCCTGGTGCTAAACCCGGTTTGTCTGCCATTGAATACGCGATGTAACCGCCGAGCACGGCGGTAAAAAGCGTTAAGCCCGCAATACCCATTTGTGCAATGTCAGCCAAAACGCCGCTCTCTGGAACGGCACCGTGACCAGACATCATCACCGATAAAGACAACAGAACACCGCCCGCGACCACGAATGGAATCATGTGTGAAGTGCCGTACAACAAGTGTTCTTTAAGGCGATTGAGAGATTGAGCCCAAGGGCTGAGCGGCTCGACGTAAACTTCATTATAGTTTGAGGCGTAACTATCGAACGATTCAGAATTGGCTTCGAGAAACAACTCTAAAGCTTCCTCTACCGACTCCACCGCCTTTAATTTTGTAACAAAGTCATCTTCAATCAGTTTGGTCGATATTTGAGCCAATACCTCGATATGATGATCATCATTGTTATCGGGTGAAGCGAGCATGAAGAACACATCCGACAACTCACCACCGTCGGCCCCATAATCGATTCCAGAACGACTGATACCAACGGCGACAGCAGGTTTAGCTACGGCTTTACTTTTCGCGTGTGGAATCGCAATACCATCATCAAATCCAGTATTACCTATAGCTTCACGCTTCCAGATATCATCAAGGAAATCACTTTTACTCGAGAGCTTACCGGCACGGTCGAGCAGTTCAACAAGCTCTTCAAATACCGCCTGTTTCGAGTCTGCCTGTAATTCCAAGCAGATAATCTCTGGCTCGATAATGTTAGTGATATCCATATGCTGCCTCGTACGAGTGCCGATTTAAGTAAATGAGCTAAAGAAGTTAATGAGATGAAAAGATTAACGACGCAAGGCTTCTCAATATATAGGACGAAAAGTGCATTAACTGGATAATTGTAACCAAGAACTCAGAGTGTGACGTCCACCTTTGAATTAAAAACGGCAATCCATAAAATCCACAGATTCGGATAATAGTATCTGATCCACACAAGCCGAGAATAATAATGAGAATTGTAGCGGTAACTGCGTGCCCTACAGGCATTGCCCATACCTACATGGCAGCGGATGCATTAGTTAAAACCGCCCCTAAGTTCAACGTTTCAATCAAGGTTGAAACGCAAGGTGCGATGGGTATTGAAAACTTACTGACAGATCACGATATCGTGCAGGCTGATAAAATCCTGATCGTCTCCGATATCGACATTGAACAACCAAACCGATTTGATCCTGCGAAAACCGTGTTGATCTCAATGGAGGAAGTACTGTTAAGCGTCGAAAAGGTCTTTATCAAGCATTGTCGTGACCTAAAACCTTGTCGTGATACGAAGCCTTGTCGCAGCTAATCCTCGGTATGAATGAATATCAGATCACCTTCTTCGTAGACGACCCAGCGGCTAATTCTCACGTTGCGCAGCCTCTCACCCGTTTGGCGAAGAAGTTCAAAAGTAACATCCGTATTATCAACATCACTCAAAATCGAACGGCCGATCTATCCAAATCTGTCGCGATGTTACAAGTCGGTCTACTTCGTGGTGATTTGTGTCAGATAACCGCTGTTGGTATCGATGCGGAACTGGCGTGCTTTGTTCTTAAAGACATAATCGCCGAGCATTACGCCATGGTTGGATCGCAAGTAAACCATGAGTTCTCTAACGATTTAATTCAGCGTATGCCGCAGATATGCCCACCTTGTGAGATCAAATGGCATCATGCCAAAGCACAAACTCAATTAACCAAATTCGAATGCTTAAAAGGACTCGCTCACTTAGTTCACCCAGACGATCCTGATGAGCTTATTCTGGCTTTCATTAAGCGAGAAGAACGCTCTTCAACGTGTGTATCGCCGGGCATCGCATTACCTCATGTGATGTTTGAATCGACCAAAGATCTTTCCATCGCGGTCATCGTCAGTGACGAAGCGATTGATTGGGCGTCTCAAATTGGCCAAGTACACGTTGCCATCGCACTTGTACTGCCAACCAAACCACAAAGAGAACATATTGTAGCGGCCACCAATCTAACCAGAAACCTGCTCCACGATCAGGTCAATGAACGTTTACAAATGACTCGAAGCAGTGTCGATTTGCAGGCGTTGCTGATGTATATCTCGTCACGTCTTATATAGTACTTCTTAACGGGATAGATCTGATTACCTATACAAACAGTTCGCTAGATTGACCCACGATATTGTGTCGGTGTTCTTCCTGTTCGGTTTTTGAACACTCGACAAAAGTAATTCACATCCTTGAAGCCACAACGCACCGCCACTTCATTGAGCTTGAAGTTGTACTTTTTGAGCATGAACTTGGCGCGGTCGACTCGCACGCGTGTGATGTACTCTGCCAGCGTCATATGGCCCTGCTGGCGGAACATGCGTGATAAGTGATTGGATGAAATACTAAAGCGTGAGGCAATGCTGTCTCGGGTTATTTGGCGATGGAAGTTCTCTTGAATGTAGATACAAATTCCCTGATATACATCCTGCACTCGGCTGTGAGACTTCTCGACCGGCGCATCCAACATCGACTTACTGTATTGAAGAAGAGCCTGTAGCAATAACTCATCCATAGGCTGCTTGTTGCTCTCTCTTGCTAGTGAGCTGAGCGCCTCTAGAATGTTATCAATCGCAAACCCAGATCGAGTCTGAATACTGTGCTTTTGAATATCATAGAAACTCTCTTCCCCTTTGCGCTTACTCACCAAACTTAAACCAAGCTGACGACGCCCAAACAACATGCTCAACACAGAACAATCGGTATCCCAATTAGGCTTATTCCAGCAGTTAGGCGGAATGAAAATCGCATCTCCGGCTTTGGCAACAACGTTAGTGATTTTGCGATCATGACTTTCCATTTCATTAATATACTCTCCGTCAAGAACCAACTCTAAACGCGGAAAGTTCACCTGATAACTAAAAGCTGAAGGCGTATGAAAATCTCCAGCAAACCAGATGTTATGAAACGGTTCTCTCTCATTTAACACCGAGGAGATTAAGTCATGAAATATCATTATTCGTACTCTGATGGGCAGCAATAAGGCTACGAGAATAGATATACCCCTTAGTGAAACATAGCGCTATTGAGCAAAATCACAATTTGAGATCCAGGTTACAAAAATCCAGTCATAGAAATAAATATCCAGTCTGAAAACTGATATAGAACGTCATTTTTAAAATAGACCACTACGCCACAACCTTTATAAATAAAAGCCTCGTTGCATTATCAACGCTGTCAAGATAGGCCTAAAATCGACGGTTATACCGATCAAAATCACACTCTTTTTAGAACGCAACAATCATCCAGTAAATGCATTTTTTCTGCACTACAGAAGGTGAGTGATCAATTCCAGAATACCCATTACAAAATAAAAACGTATTAGGGGTTCATTATGATCACGACATTGATCAATCAAGATTTGATTAAGCTTTCGCTTAGCGCTAATTCAAAAGAAGACGTATTTAAAGAGCTAATAGACGTGCTTTATGCACAGGGTCGAATTTCAGATAAAACACAATTTCTTGCCGATATTAAGGCGCGTGAAGCACAAGGTAATACTGGCTTTGAAGAAGGTATCGCCCTTCCACACGCGAAAAGTAGCGCGGTAATCAAACCCGCGGTTGTGATCGGCGTCCACAAGCAGGGCATCGACTACGGCGCAGATGACGGTCAGCCATCCAAACTCTTTTTTATGATTGCCTCTCCTGATGGCGGCGATAACCATCACATCGAAGTTCTAGCAGAGCTTTCTTCAAAACTGATTGAAGAAGGCTTTATCGAAAGCTTCATGAATGCCGAATCAGAACAAGCGGCGTTGGAACTACTGCTTACTAAACCTGAACCATCAACAATCGAAACCAACGTTGAGAAGCAAGGCTTCATCATTGGTGTGACAGGCTGCCCAGCTGGCGTTGCACACACTTATTTAGCAGCAGAAGCACTTGAGAAAGGCGCGGCGGCACTTGGTTACGACATCAAGGTCGAAACCAACGGTTCTATTGGTGTTAAAAACAGCCCAACTCAAGAAGAGATCGAACGTGCTGACGCGATTGTCGTGGCTTGTGACAAGCAGGTCGACATGGCGCGCTTTGCGGGAAAACGCGTCCTCAGCACCAACGTAAAAGCACCAATCAAAGACGCACAAGGTTTGATTAAGCAAGCGCTCAACGCACCAAGTTATCAAGCAGACCAAACGCCGACCAACCAATCTGTTGTAGAAAAAGCCTCACAAGCGCGTTCAGACCTTTACCGTTACTTGATGAATGGCGTATCACACATGATCCCATTCGTAGTCACTGGCGGCCTATTGATCGCACTTGCACTGGCCATTGGCGGCGAGCCAAGTGAATCCGGCATGGCGATTCCTGCGGGCAGCATGTGGAACCAAATTCTAGAAGTGGGCGTGGTTGCTTTCACCCTAATGATCCCAATCTTGGCTGGCTACATTGCTTACGCGATTGCTGACCGCCCTGCCCTAACCCCTGGCTTGATTGGCGGTTGGATTGCGAACAACGGTTCTTTCTACGGCGCTGATGCGGGTACAGGCTTCATTGGCGCGATCATCGCAGGCTTGTTAGTCGGTTACTTCGTTAAATGGATTACCTCATTTAACTACCACAAATTCGTTCAACCACTTGTGCCTATCATGATCGCTCCGATCACTGGTTCTCTGTTCATCGCGGGTCTGTTCATTTTTGTGATTGGCGCACCTATCGCTGGGCTGATGGATGCACTGACTGCACTGCTAACGAGCATGAGCACAGGCAACGTGGTTCTGCTAGGCATTGTCCTTGGTGGTATGGCTGGTTTCGATATGGGCGGCCCATTCAACAAGGTGGCGTTCCTATTCTCGGTCGGCATGATTGCGAGCGGTCAAACTCAATTCATGGGTGCAATGGCGTGTGCAATTCCTGTTGCTCCACTGGGTATGGCTATCGCAACCAGACTTGGCCGTAAGTTCGACCTATTCGAATCTTCTGAAATTGAAGCGGGTAAGGCTGCAGGCGCGATGGGCTTAGTGGGTATCTCTGAAGGTGCGATTCCTTTCGCGGCTCAAGATCCGATGTCAGTTATCCCTGCCAACGTACTGGGTTCAATGACTGCAGCGGTTATGGCGTTCTCATTTGGTATCACCAACAGCGTTGCCCACGGTGGTCCAGTTGTGGCTCTACTCGGTGCAATGAACTACCCAATGCTGGCACTTCTGTGTATGGCTTCAGGTGCGGGCGTAACTGCGGTTACATGTATCGCGCTTAAAAATCTACGCAAAGCCAAGCTAACGACAGCAGCGGCTTAAGCCATTTCAACTCCAATGGCTTGAGCCCTTCGACTCTCTGTTTTTGATAACTAATAGTTTTAGTAACTAGTTTTTTACTAACGAGTCAGTCGATTACAGCTCAAGCCATGTTTCCCTTCATGGTGATTTCGATGTCTGATTTTTCTTTAGCGAACGACTCGTTCGTACAACGCTTTTTCTACCCTATGACCAACGTGATTCAGAACTACGCATGGGGTAGCCCTTCTTCGTTTAGCCAACTGTTTGGTATTGATAACCAATCTGGTGAGCCGCAAGCGGAGATCTGGATGGGCGCCCACCCCAATGGTTGTTCGATGGTCACTGACAATGGTCAGCAAACCACGTTGTCGAGCCTTATTTCCAAGAACCTCAACCTGTTTCTAAGCGAGAAAGTGGCGAGTCGTTTTGGTGAGCTGCCGTATCTGTTTAAGGTATTAGCAGCAGAGAAAGCGCTCTCAGTTCAAGTACACCCGAATAAGCAACAAGCGGAATCTGGGTATGCACTCGAAGAGCAGCAAGGCATTCCAATGACGGCGGGCAACCGTAACTACAAAGATGCCAATCACAAGCCAGAACTGGTGTATGCCCTAACCGACTACACGGCGATGAATGGTTTTAGGTCGATCGACGAGATCCTTGAACATTTCCACTACCTCGATATTCCAGAGCTGCATTCGATGATCAACGATTTAGCGGGCGATCAAACACCGAATGGATTAGCGTGCTTTTTCGCAAGCCTGTTATCTTTGGAAGGCGAACAAAAAGAAATGGCACTCACCATGTTGATCATGAGGGCCAAGCTTTCTGATGACCGTGTATTCCAGTTGATCTCAGAGTTGGAAGAGCAATACCCAGGTGATGTCGGTTTGTTTGCCCCGCTGCTATTGAATGTGATCACCCTAAAGCCAGGGCAAGCCATGTATTTGGATGCCGAAACGCCCCACGCTTACATCAAAGGGACTGGATTAGAGATCATGGCGAATTCCGATAATGTGCTTCGTGCCGGGTTGACACCTAAGTACATGGATATCAATGAACTAGTCTCTTGTACTCAATTCAATGAAAAGCCCGCGGATAGGTTACTGCTAAGCCCAGTTGAGCAAGGTGATGTAATGGAATACCAAATTCCCGTCGAGGATTTTAAGTTCTCTATCGTCCAGAATTCTCATAAGAGAGAGATCACTACTGAGGGCGCAGAGATCTTGCTGCCGCTCGATGAATCCATGGTGCTCACCCATCAATGCGGTGAAACCTGTGTGATAGAGAAAGGCCAATCGGTTTTCATTCCCGCTTATGCTGAGAGTTACAAACTGGATTGTGTTGGGCGTGTTGCACGCGCTTACAGTTAGTCAGCACTGAGAAAATCTAAATAAACTCACACTGATCATGCCCTGCTTTTGCGGGGCATTTTTGTTTTTACGAAGCCTATTGGCGTATCAAAACATAATCAAAACGCCATTAAGTATGACCCGTATCACACTGCATTAATGATGCAAATCACACTTAATTTTGCTTGGTACAAATATGCAGTGAAGGGCTTTTATTTGCTATTTCGCGAATCGGGTTAATCCATTAATTTTAATTCAAGAACTTCAATAGTGAATGAGTTAATAAATGATCACACAGCTAACTAACGTCAACTTAATTAATAGCAACCTTCAAGCGAAAAATAAAAAAGAACTGTTTGAAGAATTGGCAGGCATGTTATTTGAGAACAAGCGAATCAGCAGTAAAGAAGCCTTCTTGGAAGACATCGAAATTCGTGAATCTCAAAGCATTACCTCAATGGACGGCATTGCTTACCCACACGCAAAAAGCAAGGCAGTCACTGAACCCGCAATTGCTGTCGGTGTTAAGCGTGAAGGCATTGAGTATGGCGATGAAGACGGCATTAACCCAACCGTATTTTTTATGATTGCATCACCAGATAACGGTGCTGACCATCATATTTATGTACTACAAGAATTATTTGGAAAATTCAGCGATGAATTTATTCAAAATATCCATAACACAAAAGACGAACAGCAAATCCTTAATATTTTAATTAATTCATAAGGCGTAGAAAATTATGAGCACCCTAGCAAATCAAGCTACGAATACCAGTAGCAATTCTAATAATAAGAATAGTAGTAGCGACTATAAAAAAATCCTTAGTACCATGAAAGGTCACCTGCTTTTTGGTACATCACACATGCTACCTTTCATCGTAGCCGGTGGTGTTCTGTTGGCTTTAGCGGTAATGGCATCGGGTAAAGGCGCAGTACCTGCCGACGGCTTGCTGGCAGACATCTCTAATATCGGTATCAAAGGCCTTGTTCTTTTCCCAATCATTCTTGGCGGCTTTATTGGTTACTCCATTGCAGACAAACCAGCGCTAGCTCCTGCTATGATTTCTTCTGGCATCATGGCTGACATGGGCGGCGGCTTCCTTGGCTGTATCGTGGCAGGCTTTATCGCCGGTGGCGTCGTCTTCCAGCTTAAGAAGATCCCACTTTCTGCGAACATGACAGCGCTGGGTGCGTACTTCATCTACCCGCTTCTAGGCACTTTAATCTCTGCAGGTATCGTATTGTGGGGCATCGGTGAGCCAATCAAACTGTTCATGTCTTCTATGAACGAGTTCTTAGCTTCAATGGCTGGCGCATCTAAGATGGTTCTAGGCACAATCCTTGGCGGTATGACTGCGTTTGATATGGGCGGCCCTATCAACAAAGTAGCGACCCTATTTGCTCAAACTCAAGTAGACACACAACCGTGGCTAATGGGCGGCGTAGGCATCGCGATTTGTACGCCACCTCTAGGTATGGCACTGGCGACTTTCCTATTCAAAAACAAGTTCTCTAAACAAGAGCAAGAAGCAGGTAAAGCAGCAGCAATCATGGGTTCTATCGGTATCTCTGAGGGTGCTATCCCATTCGCAGCGAATGACCCAATGCGCGTACTTCCTTCAATCGTTGCCGGTGGTATCGTGGGCTGTGTGTTCGGCTTCATGACAGACGTTCTACTGCACGCACCATGGGGCGGCCTAATCACTGCGCCAGTATCAAGCAACATTCCAATGTACGTGGTCGGTATTGCGCTTGGCTCACTAACCACAGCCGTTATCGTTGGCTTCTGGAAACCAGTGGCTGTTGAAACCGATGAAGACATGGCTGAAGCGCCAGTACAAGCTCAAGCGGCTCCAGTAGCAGGCGAAGGCGAGTACGACATCGTAGCAGTAACATGTTGTCCTTCTGGTGTTGCACACACCTTCATGGCAGCAAAAGCATTAGAGAAAGCAGGTTTAGCAGCAGGCCTTAAGATTAAGGTAGAAACACAAGGTCAAAACGGTATTCAGAACCGCATCAGCGACCTAGATGTGGCTAACGCAAGGCTGGTTATCTTGGCTCACGATATTCAAGTGAAAGACGCACACCGCTTTGCTAACGCGAACGTGATTGAATGCTCGACTAAGGAAGCGATGAAGAAAGCCGCGACTATGGTCGCTATTTAAAGCCAAAGGTTATCTAAAGCCAAAAGCTATCTAAAAGAATCAATAAATTAGTGAATGCTCACTATTGATAAAGTAACTACCCCCTAGTAACTAAAATCCCCATTCGTTTATCAACGAATGGGGATTTTTTATAGTTAGGCTAACAGTATCCTTCTCGATACAAGTCATCTGTATCCCTGTCGCTTAGATGAAAAAATATTACGTTATGTTGTTGAACATGGTTCTTTTTCAGGGGTGAGACTTACTTTTAACTGTTTGGAGGTCATCGGGTAGCCCAGATAATAACCTTGGGCTTGTTCGCAATTCAACGTTTTCAAAATTGACAGTTGTTGAGCATTTTCAACCCCTTCAGCCACGACATTAATGCCAAACCCTCGCGCTATATCAATGATACCAGACGTTATGGCTCTAGAACGATAATCATCTTCTAACCCATTGATGTAACTGCGGTCGACTTTGATTTCATCTACATCTAATTTACTAAATATACCAAAAGAAGTGTAACCAACACCAAAGTCATCTATCGAAAAGGACACCCCTTGTTTTTTTAACGTCTGAACAGCGATTGCACACTGATCTATATCTTTCAAAATAGCGGTTTCAGTGATTTCAAGACAAAGTAAGCGAGCAAACTCGGGATCCTTTCGTAGATATTCATCCAGATGGTTCATGTCATCAACGCTATTTAGCTCTACCGCTGAAATATTGACCGAGACACTTTTAAGCTCATTTCCTAGCAAGCCATTAGCCCTAAGTTGTGACGCAGTCTTCTCTAGAACTAACGTAGTCAAATCACGACAAAAATGATTTTCTTCTGCTAGCGCGACAAAGATATCCGGTGAAACGACACCATAGCGCTCATGCGTCCAACGAGACAACACTTCCACGCCAGCGACAAATTTACTTTCAATGTTGTATTTAGGCTGAAACACAATATCAATCGCTTTGTCATCAATCGCTTTACGTAATTCTTGCACCATCTCTTGACGTTGACGTTCAAGCTCAGTGAGCTTTGGGTCATGAAACTCAATCGTATTCTTGCTTTTCTTTGCTTCAGTTAAGGCGTGGATTGCTGATGCCATAAGTTGCTTGGCATTATTTCCATCAGAGGGGAATAGAGCAGCGCCAATACAACAAGTGGCGTTGATATCATAACGATAAGCACATTGGTTAAATCTACGATGTACGAGAGCAATGTAGGATTCAATATCTTCCTTATCATCGAGTTTGACTAAACATGCGAAACCATCGGAATGTACCCGTGAAGAAAGTGGTTGATGCTCAATAGGAAGTTCAATCGATCGGGCGATGTCTTTTAAAAATAAATTCGTATTTTCGAACCCAATCTGATCAGCTACAGATTTGAAGTTATCAATATCGAGTAAGAAGAGGACATAATGGTCACTGGCCTGGGATTTTTTTAGCCTTTTGTTTAAATATCGATAAAAAACGGATGGGCTATGAAGCCCAGTGACACTATCAAGATCGTTAGCGCTCTCTAAATCTCGATTATTTTTCCGAACCATTACCCATAACAAAGCAGACGTTAGAATGATAAATACCAGGCCTTTGACTGTCTGTGCTAAGGCGTGTTCTCGCAAGTCATTTGATAGTGATTCGACCGCGAGATCAGAAAATAAAACCCATAAAGATGACAGTATTAAGTAACTGAATACTATGTTGGCCGGATATCTTTTTGTCTTGTTCATCGTTAGCTGCTATCTCTCAGTCTAATGTGTCATGACTTATATGTTATAAATTGCTCATAACGTAGCACCAACATAAATCGCAATCTACCGCTCGCGTTTTTATTTTTAACTTTTGTTTACCGATTTTCGTCATCACTCTGCGCGACGAAAACCTTTTAAGGCTAAAACATGGCAAGAACAATTTGTGAGAATATTAGCTCTTAGCCAAACTAAGAGCTGCCAATCGCTTTTGTTGATGTCGAGTAACTGCCATATGACTCTTCAATCACAACTGTATTTCGTCCTTTAAGCTTTGCTTGATAAAGCGCCCTATCAGCGCGATCGACACAGTCTTTCCACTTTTCATTTTCTGATAGCAAGCTAATACCAAAACTAGACGTAATTGTTAGAGTTGGTTGTTGCTCAAGTTTGATCTTCTGAATTGCTGAGCGTAATTTCTCTGAAAGGGCTGCACACCAACTGCCAATGTTCTTGAAACAGTCGCTCGCAATGAATGTCTTCGCTTTCGACCTTGCCGTTAGTCAGTTCGATATCAACATTCTGACAAGGGGTGGTTGATGGCCAGTCCACCAGCTAAATATCGAGCCTGATAAAAGAGTATTTTTTATAGAAGGGTGGCAGGCGAAGAAGGTTTCTAAACTTTTGAGCAGCTGACTAACCGCAGCTTGAGTGACACAAAGCTCTCGGGCAGCCGCGCCAATGGAACCAATACGAGCAACAGCTTAGAACGCAACAAGAGCGCGTAGAGGGGGGTAACATGGCTCCATTGAGCGATAGATCCAAGATCGCATCAGACTTATCTATTCTTTGATGTAGCGATCTTTGGAATAACGCAGCTCTAGAAAATGCAGATATTTGCGAAGCACGCACCGCTTAAAGACGTTGAAGGAGTAAACCCACCAAATCTAAAGTAAGTGTGCGCGGCTCTACTCTTTTAATATGGTGAGTTTCTAGAAATTAAGGCTAGACGTATTTAAATAGCGCTCTAGCCTAACTGAATAAAAGTCTGATAATTCCTCGTCTTCTTCATCGTGGCAATCTATACAGCTATCCTTAGGATCAAATTCTTCATGAGGAAGATGACACTCGACGCACTCCATCTCCTCGCTCTCTTTGTGCTTTAGATTATGCTGGCGCCCTTCGAGGTGACCAAAATCATCATGACACTCCACGCAGCTGTTATATTCAAACTCAAGATCGTCAGAAGGCTCTTCGTCTAGATGGCACTGCCCCGCACATGTTTCATCCTTTAGGTGAATATTCGCTAGATTATGCTCATCTGGATTAGGTAAATCTTCAGCGACCACCAGAACGCATACTCCAGCAAGTAACACACCAATTAAATATTTAGTCGTACTCATAAAACTGGCTCCTTCTTACCGATGCGACTTAAGCGCTTTCTCACGCAGAATAGCTTCATGGCAGGTTGCACATAGCCCAATACGGAACTTCTTACTGATACCGATAATCGGGTCTGAATCTCGATGTAAATTGTGGCAGTTGGAACATGTTAATTTGGTGGCGTGTACATCGTGGGTCCACTCACTGGCCCTCAAGCTTTCTGGAGAATGACAGGCGATACACTTTTGGTTTTGTTCGAAAATTGGTAAGTCGACATGATCATCGAATGGAATCACACTCACTAGATCAGAATCTTTGGGGTGAGAACCTTTTCTGCCATGACAAGCCGTGCAGTTGTTGTAAAACTCGGTACTGGCATGTGCGCCTACAGAAGCGATGGCATCAATATTTTTAAGCAGACGCTTTTTTTGATGGCACCGTATACAACGCTTATTTTCCTTTATTAAAGTATGCATTCCCGCTTCATTGGTAATTTGGCTAGAAAACGGTTTTACATTATGGACAGCGGAATCCTGAACTGTTGACTCAGATGAGAGCGATAACGGAATAAAGAATATACTCAACGTGGTCAACACAAATAAATAAGAAACATATTGAGTAACTGTTTTGACCATAATAGTACTCTTCTGTGAAGAAA
The DNA here is from genome assembly GCF_057785955.1 of Vibrio sp. QJM3NY_27. Taxonomy (NCBI): domain Bacteria; kingdom Pseudomonadati; phylum Pseudomonadota; class Gammaproteobacteria; order Vibrionales; family Vibrionaceae; genus Vibrio; species Vibrio sp. QJM3NY_27. Next base: position 389,872 of record NZ_CM173512.1, read on the forward strand.
TGATTTGAGCCGATTATTTCGACACAAATCATTTCAGTTAGTGACGAGTGTTATACTTATTTAAACTCAAGATTTAACACACCACGATGGTATATGTGATTAATTTGAGAGTTATCAAAAACCGCAACACCAAATGGATATAATTGGCTCAAATCATTAAATTGCACATCTTGCGTTTCTGAATTTTCACCAGTAGTGACAAGCTTACGCTTCATTTCAAGAGTCCAAATACCCTCTCTCCAAACGGCACCGACTTCGATATCACCACGAGAACCGGTAAATGGCTTACCCGTTAAACCTGGGATTCGTTCCAACTGATTGTAGTCAGGTGTAAATGGTTTCTTCCCTGAGTCTAAAATCAGTAACGTTTCATTAGTCAAGTTATCTGATACATAGGCTGGCTGGCCGTCTTTTACGTTATTAACGTACCCACCACCTGTTTTGCTGTCACCTTTACGTCCCCAACCTTTGTTTTGTTCTGGATCAGTATTGCTATCGACGTATTGGTCATCGAGCTGGTTATGAACCGCAGTTCTCACACCTTTCCAGTGCCACATATCAATAAACTCACCTTCACGATTGGTGTATTTCCGTGCAGGGTTCTTGTCATCACGCCCTGCGTTTTTTCCCTTTTTAGCTCTGTGACACGCAGCATTACACCCCTTATCAGAAAAGCCTTCAGCATTGATATTCCAATAGACCGCAAATTTGTCTTCGTAGTAGGTATTGTCATGTCCGGTGTCATCTTTATTTTTTAACTGTTTCCATGAACCATCCTCTTGCTTAATCCAAGGAAAGCGGTCAATACTTTTGGTCGGATCGGCATAACTAAACAAGAAATAAATGTATTCATCGTCATACATTGATTTCATTTCCACGCTGGTTTTTTTAATACCCTCATAGCCATTATTTGGCTTATACGGTAATTTATTCACCTTCTGAGTCAGCGGTTTAGCTTGATCCCAAACGGCATCAACGCTGCCATCGATAACTATATTTGAGGCAAGCTTACTGCTCTCTAGTATCTTATCTTTTGCTTGAACAGCACTGGCTGGAATGATCATAAGTACAGCCACGGCTGATAGCGTCATCATTGAGTACTTCATTATTACCTTCCTAAATCCCATTGCTCTATTTATATAATTAAGCGTAGGAATGAATTAGGCTTTTTCAATTGATCGATATCAACTTAAATACAAATAGACTAAATAGAAAAATAGATATTTAGAACTCAACAAATAGAGGGTGATTTTTGCAGAAAACCTCAAATATTATAAATATCAATAGCTTTAGAGTGGCTCTCCGTAACGAATTCAAAAATAATAATCGTTAGTATCGACTTCGAGCCTCAACGTTCATTTATAGGCAGCTAAAATTGCCTATAAATAGCCTTATCTAAAACAGAGGTATAATAAAGGGACGTTAATCATATATTTATGTTCAACGTCCCTCTTCTTCTTTTTTTGATCTTTATGCGCTATTTCTTAGATCCGTCATGTCTTCAAACCGCCATATCAGATCTCACAGTTAATCTATCTATTCTTTGATATAAAGATCCTTAGAATAGATGCGCCCTTCAACGTTGTTCTTAGCAAACCCACCGACACTTGGTCGCACTAGGCGTGCTTGCATGTAGTAGTAGATTGGCGCGATCGGCATATCTTCAGCCAGTAACTGCTCCGCTTGATCATAGAAACCTTGGCGTTCTTGCTCGTTAGTTGCAGCCAATGCGCTATCCATTGCTGAATCGTACTTGTCATTGTTGTAACGAGCAAAGTTACCTGAAGATTCAGAACGCAGAAGGCTTAAGAAGGTCGACGCTTCATTGTAATCACCACACCAAGATGCTCGCATCACATCAAAATCACCTTGGCGACGTGATACTAGGTAAGACTTCCACTCTTGGTTTTCCAACTCAACTTGCGCGCCTAGATTACTTTTCAGCATGGATGCAATCGCCACCGCAATCGACTTATTCGATTCACTGGTGTTGTAGAGCAATTTGAAATCTAGTGGATTAGCGGCATCGTACCCCGCTTCTTTCAACAGCTCTTTCGCCTTTTGGTCCCGCTCTTTTTGTGTCCATGAGCTGTATTCAGGCTGAGTCGCATCAAAACCTGCTGTGTATTCATGGGCAAAGGTATAAGCCGGCAAGTTACCCACCTGAGTGACGCCATTGGTAATCACATCACGCATCATTGAGTAAGACACTGCTTGACGCACTCTCGCGTCATCAAACGGAGGTCGTGTGGTATTGAATGCGTAGTAATAAGTACACAGTAGAGGGACGGCGGTATAAGCGTCTTGATACTTTGTTTTCAGCTGCTGCGCCATGTGTGTCGGCACATCAGACGTGATATCAACCTCGCCCACCGCATAACGGTTAATCGAGGAATTTTGGTTCTCAAACGGAATGTATGTCACTTGAGTTAGGTTCGTATCTGAACTGTCCCAATAGTTAGGATTCTTCTTCAGTTCAATCCGTTCGTTAACCACCCACTCGTCTAAAACAAAAGCGCCATTCCCCACAAACTGCTTAGGATCGCTCCACGGCTTGTCGCTGTTTTCTAGCGTTGTCTTGTGAATGGGCATCATTGAAGTGTGACCTGTCATCGCCACAAAATATGGCACTTTACTATCAAGCTCGAACTTCACCGTATGCGTATCAACGGCCGAGATACCGAGCTCTTCAACAGGCTTCTTACCTTCTGCCACATCAGCGATATTTTTGATTTGAGTTAGCTTGAGATACCACACATTTGGCGAAGCGAGTTTCGGGTCGACCGCGCGTCTTATCGCATACACGAAATCATCGGCCGTCACCGGATCGCCATTCGACCATTGCGCGTCTTTACGCAAGTGGAATACAAACGTCTGGTTGTCTTCGGTTTCCCAAGATTCCGCAACACCTGGGGTGATATTGCCATCGCGATCTTGAATCACTAAACCTTCAAACAGGTCACGTAGAATGTGCATTTCAGGCAAGCCTTCTGCCTTTGCCGGATCGAGTGTCGCAGCTTCTGCATCATTGGCTCGCACCAAATGTTGCTCTTTCGCCAGAGAAGTTCCGGCAGGTAAGGTTTCAGCAACGGCAGTCACTGATATAAAAGGGGTCAATAAAGATGAAATGAGTAAAGCCGTTGAATGTTTCTTAAAATCCATGTTTTTTTGCTCTCCTAGCCTATCTTTGAAGCAAAGTAATAAAATTAACAATGCGACGGTTGACGAGTTTTGACGCTATGGTTTATTTAATAGAGGTCATCTAAATAGTAGTGACACTTTGATAGTACTTGATCAATCAGGAGATTAAGGTGAGTTTAATTCCAAGAACGGAAAGAGCTGCGTTTTCGATAAAGCCGCTGTCATATGGAAAATCGGGGTTGGGTGCGCCTTTGCTCTATTTCCCCGCGCAAATCGAAAGCGAATCTCGCGGGCTGATCTTAGCAGGCACACACGGCGATGAAACTGCTTCTATCGCGGGTTTATCTTGCGCGCTAAGAAGCTTACCTGCCGCCAACTTGCGACACGATGTGATCTTATCGATGAACCCAGACGGCAATCAGTTAGGCACTCGCGCCAACGCTAACCAAGTCGATCTCAACCGCGCCTTTCCAACTCAAAACTGGACAGAAAACGGCACCGTCTATCGCTGGAGTTCTCACACCCCAGCCAGAGATGTAAAAGTGAAAACGGGACAAGCCAACCAACTTGAACCGGAAGTGCAGTCGCTCATCAACCTCATTGAACTACGCCAACCCAAATTCGTCATATCTTTCCACGAACCACTCGCCATGGTCGACGCCCCAATCCAATCAGAACTCGCCACTTGGCTAGGCAAGCAGTTCAACCTACCACTCGTCGAAGACGTCGATTACGAAACCCCAGGCTCATTCGGCACTTGGTGCCAAGAAAGAAGCCTACCGTGCATTACCGTAGAACTACCGCCCGTTTCTGCGGATCTGACTATTGAACAATATTTGGATGCGTTTGTGACTGTGTTGGGGTGTGAGGGGGTTGTTTAAAGATTACTAACTCATTTTTGGACATAACCTTGCCAGTGCTTTTGCTAAATTAGAAAATCATCAATAACTACAGGTATGGCAAATTTACTTGTGAAGAGCTAGTGCGATGAGTAACATCGCACTAGCAAAAGTATTGGTTTATGTTAGGTGCGTATTAAGTGCCGTTATGGTAAATCGACCACCTACGCACAACGGCTGTTATGGTAATAAACTAAATCGTGTTGATGCTTTTGTTATGCGATATCTCACAGATTTGTTGATTCTAAAATATACTGTCGGTTATTTTCATTATATATATCAATAGTTTCATTATTTCCTGTTTTAGACGAAAAATCACAAATTTCAATTCGTTTGTAGATAAACTCAGAAATACGACCGCATTCAGCTTTTAATACATTCAATGCATCTTCATGGTATCGATATTCTTCCGACTCCCAAACTTGATAGTACTCTTGAGCATCACGAACACACAATATTAAGACGGCTTTTGAATATTGAGCTTGAATACCTTCTACCATTGTTGTTTTGTCACCAGCTAAAACATACCCTACGATCTTAAAGGCGTCTCTAAATTTTGGATGACATTCAATTCTTTTTTCTATCGAAAAATATTTTTTAAGCCAATTGGTAAACATAACACCTCCATTTCGCATAACGCCTGCATCTTGCGAATCCCCTCATAATCAGGCGTAAAAACAATGAGGTAGACGTGCATCGCCGTCTTTGATCTAATGACTATCGCTGAACACACATTTCGAACAAGTGGGTTAACAATGCACGACATTCAGATTCTACAACAAACCATACAAAACCAATGCCCCTCCATTCACAAAAAACGCGTTAGTTCTCTGATACTTGCTACAAAAAGTGTACTTGACGGCTCAGATTTAACGCTGACTAAACTAGGTCGGAAACTGGAAACTAATACCACGGTAAAACATGCAATCAAACGCGTTGATAGACTGCTTGGAAATCGCCAACTACATCGTGAAAAAGACCTTATTTATAAATGGCATGCCTACTTAATAACGGGCGCCAACTCATGCCCTGTGATCCTTGTGGATTGGTCTGATGTTCGTGAACAACTTCGTTATATGACGTTAAGAGCATCCGTTGCACTTGATGGTCGAGCCATCACAATCTTTGAACAAGTTTTTGAGTATGGCCAATATAATTCACCGAAAAGTCACCAAACATTCCTCGATAAATTGCAGAGTATTTTACCCAGTAAAACCAGTCCAATCATCGTTTCTGATGCGGGTTTTCGAAATACTTGGTTCCGACAAGTTCAAAAGAAAGGCTGGTTTTGGTTAGGTCGTGTCCGAGGTGAAGTATCAATCAAACAACCTCATAAACCTTGGGTCTCAAATAAAACCTTTTATCCAACCGCTGTCCATAAACCCAAATATCTTGGCCACTGCTTACTAGCAAAGAGATCACCGATATCTTGTGAAGCCTATGTTTATAAGGGATTAGAAAAAGGCAGAAAAGCCCAGCGCCATAGCCGAACCAGCCAAAAACACTCCGCTACACATCTCTATCAACGCAGTGCAAAGGAGCCGTGGCTACTCGCGACTAATGTCCCTCGACATATCTTAAATGAAGTACAAATTACCAATCTGTACGCCAAGCGTATGCAGATAGAAGAGGCATTCCGCGATCTAAAGAGTTCTGCCTATGGGATCGCACTTCGTCACAACAGAACTCGCTGTACTAAGCGATTAGATATCCTGCTTCTTATTGCGTTGCTCGCTGAAATCTTGATGTGGTGGAATGGCCTAATTGCAGTACAGGCCAAATGGCATTTTGACTTCCAAGCCAACAGCATTAAACACCGCCGAGTTCTATCCATACCTCGTCTAGGGAGAGAGGTACGAAATCGTGTTGATGCATTTGTTATAAAAATCCTTAAAGCGCGTTTAGATTTGACGATATATGTCTAAAAGAGATCCATATAAACATTGATACCGTTTCTGAAAAAGATTCAATGACTCTGGTGTTAATTCAAATCCCGAGCTGATTTCTAAATTGGCATCTAATTCAGCTAACCTCTGAGCATATTTCTGACTTTCTAAATTATGAGCCAACTCATTTCTAATTTTATTTAGAAGATCAATATCTCTAAACATTAGCGCTATGTCATCACGATATAATATAGCTTTAATGATTCCATGCTTCTGTGAAAATGACAATTCACTTTTTAAAATTGAGTTTGGATAAGGAAATGATGTCTTAATTATTTTTTCAAACATTTCTTCAATACAAAGGTGCATTTTTAATATAAATAATTCAGTTTTACCTCCAAGATTTAAAGAGGTGTAAGTTGCCATTCTGTATGTATCTTCAAGGAAAGATTCATTATACTTAACATTTGGATTTATATGTATTAACTTCATTTTTACTCAAATTTCATTGATTTTTATAACATTTTAATATCGTGCCAGCACGAATTTATGTATTCAGCATATCTCAAGAACCCTATCTAACCAACTGAAAATTATGCATATAATTAGTTTGAATCTAATTTCTAGTTGAAAACCGTGCAAGCACATATTGCTTCCAATTCAAGGCATGTTATCAATCAAAACTTCCCTTTAGTTCTCAATTATTCAATAGCTTAGAAATAGTTGAACAATATGTTCGTGCGTGAGTGTTATTGAAGGTTAGTCTGTTGTGGATTAGAACATTTAGCTACATTGTTGGAGATCTAGGCATGAGGAAAAGTAAGTCAAGTTACAGGGTTTCAAACTGAGTTCAATCCCTTTCTGGCTCACTTTGGGGCAGCTCTGAGTTAGTCACGATGGCTAGCTCGTGTGATCACCAAGCGATTCTGTCGTACCGATAAATGTCTAATGGCCTAGCCAATAGTGGTTGGCTGCGGAGAGACCACAATAAGAGATCTTCTATATGTGTTTGTCGTAAGCAATGTTTAATGACCGAAATGACAAAGCGAAGCAGATAACTTTGTTGTTCGAAAAGCATTGGCTACTCACGCAGCCAACAGGATGTAATTACCTATATTGATAGGCGGAAGTTAAGAGTGCGCTTTAACGTACTTTTTAACCTTTTTCATAGCCATTTGACGCTTAAGTGGTGAAAGATAGTCAATAAACAAGTTACCCGACAAATGATCTATTTCGTGCTGCATTACGATAGCTAGAAACTCATCACTTTCGATGGTCATTGGTTTACCTTCGCGATCTAAAGCAGACACAACAACTGAAGTAAAACGCTCTACGTCGGCATAATAGTCAGGAACTGATAAACAACCCTCTTGACCCAATGTTTTATCCGAGCCGCTAACCACTTCAGGGTTAACCAAAACTAATGGTTCATCTCGACTTTCGGAAAGGTCAATAATAACAACGGCCTCTTTACGACCAACTTGAGTTGAAGCCAAACCAATACCATTGTCAGTCGCATATAACGTTTCCAACATGTCGTCTATTAATGTTTGTACCGTGGAGAGATCTTGCACCTTTTCCGCTTTGACCTTAAGCCTTGGATCTGGTGCAGTCAGAATTTCTAAAACTGCCATATTTTCCTTCTATTCTTGGAAGCTCATAACGCTTTCTATATGTCGACTGTCCGTATTTTATGGGCCAATAATGCCTTCTTTCTTTTTAACCTTCAACAATACCAACAGATATGACGGGGTAAATAGCCTTTGCATATAACTTTGACAACACATTGCTTCAGATAACCTTTCGTAGGGGAAAAGCTCATGAACAGATTGTGAATGAGTAAAAGGTCTAGATTACAATGGGGCAGAAATGAGTTAGAGATCCTAGTGACCCACAAACTTCGAAAACAAATTGATGACCACCATACCAAGTCACATAGGCTATTAACTTACTCCCCATTTGTTTCCAATTAGTGCCTTCCATAGAAAGCTACCCAGAATGTTCTTACATTTTCTGAGTAACTCCCCCTCTCCGAACTCCTCTGAACACGCGAATTATTACAAATACGTAATAATCATTTTCTATTTAAGGGGATTATCAAAACTCGCACTCACACCTATACTAGCTCCAACAAAACGAGAGAGCGGAAACAATTAAGCTCAACTACTCTTAACGGGTTAAAGCTAATTGCACAGTTATCCGCTGTACTGACATATATAGGAAGCATCCAATGACAATCGAAATTAAACCTGGTCAAACTCATATCAAATCAAAAGCAATGGTTGCATGGGCAGCTGGCGAGCCACTAAAAATGGAAGAAGTTGATGTACAACTTCCTAAAGCGGGTGAGGTTCTAGTTCGCATCGTTGCTACTGGTGTTTGTCACACTGACGCATTCACATTATCAGGTGACGATCCAGAAGGTATCTTCCCTTCAATTCTTGGTCACGAAGGTGGCGGTATCGTTGAGATGATCGGCGAAGGCGTGACAAGTGTTGAGATTGGTGACCACGTTATCCCACTTTACACAGCTGAATGTGGCGAATGTAAGTTCTGTAAATCAGGTAAAACTAACCTATGCCAAGCGGTTCGTGAAACGCAAGGTAAAGGCCTAATGCCAGACGGTACAAGCCGCTTCTCTATTAACGGCGAAACAATTTTCCATTACATGGGTTGCTCTACTTTCTCTGAGTACACAGTACTTCCAGAAATCTCTCTAGCGAAAGTAAGCAAAGAAGCACCACTTGAAGAAGTTTGTCTTCTAGGTTGTGGTGTAACAACGGGTATGGGCGCTGTATTGAACACAGCTAAAGTTGAAAAAGGCGACAACGTTGCTGTATTCGGCCTTGGCGGTATCGGTCTTTCTGCAATCATCGGCGCTCGTATGGCTGGTGCGAAAATAATCATTGGTGTTGACATCAACGAGAGCAAATTCGAACTAGCAAAACAACTTGGTGCGACTCACTGTATTAACCCACAGAAATTCGACAAGCCAATCCAAGAAGTGATTGTTGATATGACAGACGGCGGCGTTGAGTACTCTTTCGAGTGTATCGGCAACGTAAACGTTATGCGTCAAGCACTTGAGTGCTGTCACAAAGGTTGGGGCGAATCAGTCATCATTGGTGTTGCGGGTGCAGGTCAAGAGATCGCAACTCGTCCATTCCAACTAGTGACTGGTCGTGTATGGCGTGGTTCTGCTTTCGGTGGTGTTAAAGGCCGCTCTGAGCTTCCAGAAATCGTTAACCGTTACATGGCGGGTGAGTTTGGTCTTCAAGAGTTCATCACTCACACTATGGGTCTGCAAGACGTAAACGAAGCATTCGACCTAATGCACAAAGGTGAATCTATCCGTACTGTTCTACACATGGATAAATAATACCAATCGTAGTAAATAACTGGTCATTCTAGCTTGTTAAAACACTCGATAACGGCGTTAGAAATTTTGATTGTAGAATAACTACTTATCGAAAATTTCTGCCTTGTTCTCAAGCCTTTTTCCTACGCTATTTATGACCATCTACTTACTGTGATTGGTATAACACCTCTTGGCCTCGATTCTTTCGAGCATCGAGGCCAAAGTTATAAATGAAAAGCAACAAACTGTCTTCACCACCTCCTGCCCGGTGGGTGGTGAAACTTTAAGTGATATACAAACCATCAACCTAACGGAGCACAATAGATGACAATCGAAAACATTAGCCAAGCAAAGGTTGCTGGTGGTTGGCACAAACAATACACCCACTTTTCTGCAACGCTTGACTGCAACATGCGTTTTGCGATTTTCTTGCCACCTAACGCAAGCAAAGAAAACCCAGTTCCTGTTTTGTATTGGTTATCAGGCTTAACCTGTACCGATGAAAACTTCATGCAAAAAGCCGGCGCATTCAAAGCTGCGGCTGAGCAAGGCATTGCTATTGTTGCACCGGACACTAGTCCGCGCGGTGAAGGCGTTGCCGACAATGAAAGCTACGATCTCGGCCAAGGCGCAGGCTTCTACGTGAATGCCACTCAAGCACCATGGGACAGCCATTACCACATGTACGACTACGTGGTAACAGAGCTTCCAGCCTTGATTGAATCTTTCTTCCCTGTGACTTCGGTGAAATCGATTTCTGGTCACAGCATGGGCGGACACGGTGCCCTAACGATTGGTATCAAAAACGAAGATAGCTACCGTTCTATCTCCGCATTCAGCCCAATCACCAACCCAATGCAATGCCCTTGGGGACAAAAAGCATTCAACCAATATCTAGGCTTAGATATTGAAGAATGGAAGCAATACGATGCCTCTGAGCTTCTAAAAACCAAAGGCACTAAGCTGCCAATGTTGGTTGACCAAGGTGAAGCCGATAACTTCCTGATTGAGCAGCTTAAGCCTGAGCAATTAGTCGAAGCGGCTAAGGTAACCAATGCCGATTTAGAGCTACGTATGCAGCCAGGTTACGACCACAGCTACTACTTCATCTCTAGCTTTATTGATGAACATATTGAGTTCCATGCTGCTTACCTAAACAAGTAGTCACACCGAATTAGCCCACACCTTGCAAAAGCGTGAGGTGTGGGCTTTTTTGTACCTGCTGTTTGGGCAGCTCGTTGTTATTCAATAGCAGCAACAAAGATTCACTCTTTCAAACACTCCGCTATACCAACAAAAACAATACAACTAAAAGGTACGACTATGAGCTGGTTTTTCTTAATGATGGGCGTGATGGCGGAAGCACTTTCTCACGTAGCACTTAAAGCAACCGACGGTTTCAGTTTGTCTAAACCCATCCCTGCTCTATTGGTGATTTCAGGACACTTGGCGGCATTTCTATTTTTGAGCCAAGCAATGAAAGGGATGCCTGTAGGTGTGGTTCACTCTTTGTGGGCGGGCTTGGCTATCGTAACCGTGAGCTTGATTTCTACGTTTGTTTACCGCCAGCACCTCGATACTATGGTGTGGGTTGGTATGTTATTTGTGGCGGCAGGTGTTGTGATGATCAACCTATCTCAAGGTCACTCACACTAGTGTAGATAGTGACTTATTAACAGTGTGTCAATTCATTCAAACTTCCTAACAGACAGGTGTCGCCTTCACTTATTCATACTCTTACAATCAGCAAATCAAACCTGTTACCATAGCGTCTTCAACATCACCTATTTTGAAGGTTGCTATGAAAGCAATTAAGACTCTTTTCTTCCTGATGGTTTTATTGAGCGGTCTGTTTACCGCTTGGCTGTTTATCCCGATTCCAGCGACCATGGACAAGCAAACGCTTGATGTTCCATTAACGGAACCATTCAAGCTTGTGGCGTACCGCAGCAACCCAAATGATGCGAGCAAGCCGCTGACCTACCACTACTATGTGATTTCAGATGTGGTTGGCGTGGACGACATGGACCCGTTCCTAGTTACCACAGACCAGTTCGTGAAGCTTGGCGAATTCGACGAGAACACGTTCAGTTTAACGGTTAACGGTAAAATAGAGAGCTACACCAACGATTTGTGGATCAAAAAATCTGACGGCAAGCTTCAGCACTGGTACGTAAGTGTTGATGCAAACTATATTCGTTAGCGTCGAATCCAAATAGACCCAATTTTAAAACTGCGCTTTGGCTTCCAAGCGCAGTTTTTGTTTCTAGCGCAATTGTCGTTTCAACCCGCCCGCTATGCACTCTCCCCCACTTTTTACCCATCACTGCCGTGCTCTTAAAAATGCTACAAGCAGAGCAGGTTTTATAAGCCCTTAAGATGTTATAAGCTCCACCTATGCTCGACTCCCTATAAATCAAAAATAATAAAGGATCACCCGTGGAATTTACGCTCGACAAATTTAACGGCATCATCATCGACCCAGCAACAGCCCCTCACGATGCTGACTCATTCAATGCCGAACTTAGCGAGATCACCGAATTTTCAAAGCAAAATAACAAAGGTATCATTTGGATTAGTTTGCCTATTTCAGTCTCGCACCTTATTCCGGTAGCGACTGAGCTAGGCTTCGTGTTTCACAACTGCTTAGAAGACGAGATTACACTGATTCATAAATCCGAGATGGTAGAATTTGTGCCTTTCATTCCGACCCACACCTTGGGCGCTGGCGCGTTGATCACCAACGAACATAACCAAGTGCTGATGATCAAAGAGCACGGTATGACAGGTTACAAATTACCGGGTGGTCATATTGAATTGGGTGAAGGCATAGAAGAGTCTGTGGTTCGGGAAACATTGGAAGAAACCGGTATCGAGGCAACGTTCGTTTCGGTGGTTGGCATGGCGACAAGACACCCGTATCAATTCGGTAAATCAAACCTCTACTTTATTTGTCACCTTATCGCTCAAACTCAAGATATCGCGATTCAAGACACTGATGAAATTGCAGAAGCTAAATGGATTGATGTTGAAGAGTATATTAACAACCCCGACAGCTACCCGTTTAACCGCCAGTTGGTCGGTACTCTGATCGGAAAGCAAGGTTTAGAGCTCACTCAGCTAGAAGGCAACTATGGCCCTGTCCACAAGCCCGAGATCTTCTTTTCGAAAAGCTAGACCAATTCAAACATAAAAACGCCCAACTCAATTGAATTGGGCGTTTTGGTTTTGCTTTTTGTTTTTTGTTTTTTGTTTTTATTAGAGCCGACTGCGTTGTTAGTTATTCTTTGTACCCATGATTCATTCTCATTCTTTTAGAACGAACCTGTATCAGAAGAAGCCCAACGGATTAGTATCGTAGCTGATCAATAGGTTCTTAGTATTTTGGTAGTGGTCGAGCATCATCTTGTGTGTCTCACGGCCGATGCCTGATTTCTTATAACCACCAAACGCGGCATGTGCTGGATAAGCATGGTAACAGTTCACCCAAATACGCCCCGCTTCAATGTTGCGCCCCATGCGATACGCTAGGTTTGCATCACGCGTCCACACGCCTGCACCCAAGCCATACTCGGTATCATTGGCGATCTCTAACGCTTCTGCTTCATCTTTAAAGGTAGTTACCGCGATAACAGGGCCGAAGATCTCTTCTTGGAATACACGCATCTTGTTGTGTCCTTCCAGCATGGTTGGCTGAATGTAGTAACCGTTGCCGAGATCATCTGGTTGTTGCGCGATTTCACCACCTGTTAGCACTTTCGCACCTTCTTGACGACCGATTTCTAGGTAGCTCAAGATCTTATCAAACTGCTCTTTTGAAGCTTGTGCGCCAACCTGAGTATCGGTATCTAGCGGGTTACCTTGTTTAATAGTTTGAGCACGCTCGACTACCTTGGCGATGAACTTGTCGTATACCGATTCATGAATCAACACACGTGATGGACAAGTACACACTTCACCTTGGTTGAAGAACGCAAGCAGCATGCCTTCGACACACTTATCTAGGTATTCATCTTCATGGTTAAAGATGTCTGGGAAGTAGATGTTTGGAGACTTACCGCCAAGCTCAACCGTTGATGGAATCAAGCTTTCAGCCGCACATTTCAAAATATGATGCCCAACTTCTGTCGAACCGGTAAAAGCCAGCTTCGCCAAACGATCGCTGGTTGCTAACGCTTGACCCGCTTCGCTACCAAAACCATTCACGATGTTGACCACGCCTGCTGGTAGAAGGTCAGCGATCTTCTCCATCATCACCAAAATCGATGTTGGTGTTTGCTCGGCGGGTTTCATTACCACACAACAGCCCGCAGCAAGTGCTGGAGCCAGTTTCCAAGCCGCCATTAAAATCGGGAAGTTCCAAGGAATGATCTGCCCCACCACACCAATAGGTTCTGGGAAGTGATAACTTGCGGTGTTTGAATCTAGCTCTGCTGCGCTGCCTTCTTGAGCTCGAATACAACCCGCAAAGTAACGGAAGTGATCGACAACCAAAGGAATGTCTGCAGCCAGAGTTTCTCGTACAGGCTTGCCGTTTTCCCACGTCTCAGCGACCGCGATTTCTTCTAGGTTTGCTTCAATGCGATCGGCAATTTTGAGCAGGATGTTCGAACGTTCTGTCACACTGGTCGCCGCCCAACTAGCACGAGCAGCATGCGCCGCATCAAGTGCCAAGCTAATGTCGGCCTCTGTTGAGCGTGCCACTTGGCAATATACCTGACCATTCACTGGGGAAGTGTTATCAAAATACTCGCCGCTGACAGGCTTCACCCACTCGCCACCGATAAAGTTATCGTATTGCGCTTTAAAGTTCACCACTGCGTTATCACTACCTGGCTGTGCGTAAATCATAGTTAGATCCTTCTTAGATTTGTTATTCGTTATTGAGCGAGAGCTGTCTTATTTTTGTGGCGGCTCCTCTTGAGAAAAGAACTCATGACAAGACGCCCATGTTTATGCTTTCTGTTTAAAACACTGATACTTCGTGTTTTCTTCACAACAGTAACAACGCAAATCACACGCCAGAACTTCAAAACTTGTTGTTAATAAATTGTAAAACTATGATTACCAAACGTTTACAACCCAAAGTGAGTTGGCATTGAACGGACGTATGGAAACCACTCCAATGTTCAACTGTTCCAATTTGGTACACCCTCACTGTTACGACATGGAACAGTCATGCACCTTCAACAAGCAAACACCTCAGATTGGCTTTCGTCCTCTTGGCACCGCAGCACAGAAGCGGGTCTAAAACAGAGACGACTTCCCGAAGACATTCGCCTACCACAATCGATTCTTAAGCAGCGACGTCATCAATCGTCTGACTTGATTCAGATCGTCGAACGCAATGCGCTACCTCTGTTTAATCAGATGTTTGCACGCACTGACAGCCGTTTGATTTTGACCGATATTGAGGGCGTCATTCTGGCAAGTTGGGGACAGGAGTGGTTTAAGGAGAAACTGACGTCAATTGCACTCAGCTCAGGGGCGTGTTGGCAGGAACAACTGAAAGGCACCAACGCGATTGGCACCGCCATTGTGGAAGCCAAGCCAGTATCGATCATTGGCGAACAGCACTTCATCCACCAGCATCGATTTATCAGTTGTTCAGCAAGCCCGGTGTTCGATCACCAAGGCCAAATGGTTGGCATATTGGACATCACCAGTGAGCAGCAACAGCACGACAGTTCGGTGCAATTACTGGTTCAAAATATGGTTCAACTCGTTGAGAATCAGCTACTGAGTCACATCCCGCAAGGTACCACTCGTATTGACCTCGCGTGTGAGAAATCACTACTGCACAGTGGTTGGCAAGGGATAGTGATAGCCAATGAAGCTGGCGAGGTAGTAGCGCACAATCAGGTCGCCTCTCAACTGCTGGATCAAACCTCGATCGTCGGCGAATGCATAGATACCCTGTTCAATCGAACCTCATTAGACACGCCCTTTGTGTTTGAGAAACAACACCTCAAACAACCAACCACCAAACGCACGCGCTCCATTTCAGCATCGTGTGATCTGCACCATGGCGAACAAAAGATTGAACACGCTTGGCAGCAAGCTAATAAGGTTATTGATAAAGGGATTAGCCTATTAATCCTAGGAGAAACAGGGGTCGGAAAAGGCGAATTTGTTAAAGCATTACACAAGCAAAGCCAACGTAAATCTTCGCCCCTAGTTGCAGTAAATTGTGGCGCGCTACCGAAAGATCTTATCGAATCAGAATTGTTTGGCTACGCGCCGGGCGCTTTTACTGGCGCCAGTCACAAAGGTTTTCAAGGCAAGATCCGCCAAGCAGACAAGGGAATTCTGTTTCTAGATGAGATAGCCGACATGCCTTTGGAAGCTCAATGCCGATTACTGCATGTTCTGCAAGACAAATCCGTAGTGCCTGTTGGCTCAAATCAGAGCTACCAAGTCGATTGTCAGATCATCGCTGCCACGCATAAAAACCTAGAACAGTTAGTTGTGACAGGAGAGTTTAGGCAAGATCTTTATTATCGCCTGAACGGCTTAGCCTTCACTTTACCAAGCCTGCAACACCGACAAGATAAGCACGCCTTAATCGAGCACATTCATCGTAAATACGCCGAAGATGAGCAAACAATCTGCCCGCACTTAATGAGCTTACTGTGCGCCTATTCTTGGCCGGGCAATATCCGTGAATTAGACAATTTACTTAAGGTCGCCGCCCTACTCGCGAGTGATGAAGCAATACTCACACTAGAGCACGTACCGAGTCACCTCGCTCAACACCTCACGTCATTAGCGCAAGATAATCAGCATCAACTGACGACTCCTAATACCATCAAAGGCACAACGAATAACGATTTAAGAAGTACCGTTGAAGAAACCTTACTGCAAACGTATCAAGCGAACCAAGGCAACATCAGTAAGACTTCGCGAATACTCGGCATCAGCCGCAATACCATTTATAGAAAGCTAAAGAGCTTGGGGATTCTTCAATAAAACATGAACAATGATTTGGATGCTCTGATTGAGCACCCAAAGTAGAAACACACACTTTATAAGTGGACATACTGTGCTTCGGACTAAATTAAAGTGTGAGTAAAGTCACGTAATAAGTAATCCATATTCAGGACACCCTCAAACTACAACCTCTTGATTTACCGACAAATAAATATCATTAATAAATTTAAAAGATCAATGAATACAAATAGCTAATGAAATACTAACGGCCATTTGTTTACCTTATAGAACCCGCCTGCAAGATATAAATCTGAGCACTATGCAATCCTATTTATAATTTTGATCACCCTATTCTTTTTATGTTCATTATTTTGAATTTTCCATTCACTTATCTTGTTTAAAATCTCTGGGAAATTACCAATATTTGGCTATAGGGATCATATGTTTAACAGTATACGTACGCGAATTGCGGTGAGTGCAGGTGGAGCAATGGCTTTCACTCTGTTGATCGCAATGGGCATGACCACCAGCGCATTTACCGATGTGAACAAACAAGTCACTGAAAAAGTAAAGACGCAGCTGACAGAAGCCACAACGACAGATTTGCAAAACACAGCCATTCAACAAGGTTTAAACATTGCCAACCAACTTGACCCTGTACTAGCAAACCTTAAGCAAGCACGATCTATTATCGAGTTAAGTTCAGAAACCAACGCAAGCGCAGACCTTATCGTTAAACAGTTTACTGCCGCCTTGGAAGCACAAAACAAAGCTGTATTTGCGGGTTACATGGTGTGGGAGAACAAGACTTGGCCACAACAAACCGATCTGAATAACGAGATCAGCTTGGACACCGAATTAGGTTTTAACAGTCAGGGCTACCTTGCGCCTTTCTTCTCTCCAAATGATCAGAACAGCTTTGATGCCGTCGCAATGGAGAGTTTCAGCAATACCGAACTCAACAGCAACGGCGAGCGCAAAGACGACTGGCACTTAATGCCATATCAAACCGGTAAGACATTTGTGATGGAACCCTATTTCTATCCAGTTCGCGGTAAGCAAGAGCTCATCACTACCATCAGCCAACCAATCAAACAAGACGGAAAAATCATTGGCTCAATTGGCTTTGATTTGTCTTTGTTCGAGCTTCAAAGCCAAAGTGAATTGCTTGCACGTAACTTGTTTGATGGCGAAGGAAAAATCCTTATTACATCATGGAAAGGCATAACTCTCGCCAACAGCCGTGCTGGAAACATGGTGGGTAAAAGAGTCTCTTCTGAATTGGAATCCGAATGGTCGACAATTCAATCTATCGCTAAGCGAGAAGGTGCAGGCCTTGTTAATTTCGGCGGCGATGAGTACGCAATAACAGCCATTGATACCAGTGATGCGCCATGGGTAGTCATGGTATCCGTTCCCAGTAGTCACCTTACAAAAAGCGTCGACGACTACACGCAATGGAGTGATGCACAGAATTCAAAAGCACTTGAAAAAGGTGTGTGGGCGGGGATCATCGCCGCTATTCTAGGAATTGCCTCAATGGCATTCATTGCCAATTCTCTGGGCAAGGTTCTAAACAATTTAGTAGAGCGTTTTAAAGATGCTGCACAAGGCGAAGGCGACTTAACTTACCGCATTGAAGTGAAAGGAAAAGATGAAACCGCTCAGCTTGCACATTGGTTCAATACTTTCCTATCTCGTATGCAAGAGATGCTACTTACCGTGATGGTAACGGCCGACCAAGTAGATAAAAACGCAACAGAAGGCCAAGCTCGTGCTGAAGTTTCACGTGACCAGTTGAACTCTCAGGTTAACGAGGTGAACTCACTTGCAACCGCGATCAATGAAATGAGTGCAACTGCGCAAGAAGTGGCAAGTTCAGCGGTTCAAGCAGCGGCAGCAGCGAGCCAAGTACAAAGCAACAGTCTCAATGGCATGACACGCATGGACAATGCCGCCAGCGCGGTAGACAGCTTGGCTGTGCAGGTTAACGATGCACAGCAACAAACACAGAACCTAGTCGATTCGAGCACCGCTATTCAGGGTATCTTGAGCGAGATTGGTGGTATTGCAGAACAAACAAACCTACTAGCGCTTAACGCTGCGATTGAGGCTGCACGTGCGGGTGAAGCAGGACGAGGCTTTGCTGTCGTGGCAGATGAAGTACGTAACCTCGCAAATCGCACTCAAGGCTCGACAGAAGAGATTCGCTCGATGCTGGCTCGCCTAGAGCAAGAGACTCAATCTATCGTGATATTGATGGAGCAAAGCCAGAAGCAAGCGAACGATACCAAAGGCGAAACTCAAGCTGCACACCTCGCCTTGTCTGAAATCAACCAAGCAATTGAAGTGATTAACGACATGAACAATCAGATTGCTTCGGCTGCCGAAGAGCAAAGCTCAGTATCAGAAGAGATTAACCGCAATGTAGTGATCATCAATGACACCGCTGTGGAAGTGATGGGCACCATGACATCATCAGTAGCAATCAGTAACGAACTGACCGTAAAAGCTGGAGATTTGCACGGTGAGTTAAGCAAGTTTAAGCTTTCTTAATTACCAACAACGTCTCACAACAACTAGGCCGAGAAACACCATGTTTTCGGAGAAACGTAATGTTCTCGGCCTATTCATTTCTTAATCCCCACTCAACTTCAAACTCATCGATTGCAGCTCATCTATTAAATTTTACGGAACCAAGCTCGCCTAACAAAACTTTCTAAATAAACTATCCCAACAAACAAGCTAATCAGAGTCCAACTCGACAAGTTGATTGAGCACTTCTTTGTCCAATACGGGATGATGCTTGCTCGCTAAGATCAGCACAATATCAACCGAGGGTAACGGCGGCATATCTTCAAGAATTTTCAAATCCGGAGTCACGCTGAGCTTGCCCATAGCACCAATCGCTAAACCCGCTTTAACAATTGCTCGCTGCGCAGAAGCCGTATTACTGCACGCCAGCAACTGATAAGACGTACCCTGCTTAGTTAAACCATTCACTGCTGCAGCATGATATTTACAGTCTGTTTGAAACAAGGCTAATGGAACAGGCTTGGAACCATCAAACACATAATCAGGGCTGCTTATCCAAACCCCAGTATCACTGGTGAGCCAATACCCCTCTTCGCTGTCGGGCGCTCGGGTGACAATTGCGGCATCTAAACGGCCGTCATCCAACCACTCTCTCAGCGTAATGCTGGGCAGGCTAAATATTTGGATTGAGCACGTTGGTTCTGCTTGCTGTAACAAACGAATGACTTTCGGAAGAATGGTGTCGTTGTAATCTTCAGGACAACCTAATCTTAGGGGCTGTTTGTCCTCATAACGCTTTACTTGTTTCAGCGCGGTATTGTGAAGAGCGACCAGCTGCTCCGCGTGAGAGCGCAGCGCTAAGCCCGCTTCAGTGAGTATTAAATTACGGCCTTCTTTTTGGAAAAGAGTGACGTTGAGCTCTTCTTCCAACTTACGCATCTGAGCACTGAATGCCGATTGGGTGCGGTTGATCTGCTTCGCAGCACGCGTGAAGCTACTGGTTTCGACAAACGCGAGAAAGCCTCGCAACGCATCAATGTCCATATTGAAATCACCACCCATCGTTTTTATTAATGTATTGCATCAAAATTATCCGTTAGTGCCTCGCAATACAATCCCCTAAGCTCAAAAGCATACCCACTAAACGCAAGGAAGCAACGATGCAGCTTTATATTGGAAACCAGAACTACTCAACTTGGTCACTGCGCGCTTGGTTAATTTTCGATAATTACAACCTGAATGCAGAAGTCATCAAGCTTAAACTTTTCACCTCTGATTTCTACGACACTCTGGCGAAAGTGACACCAACGGCCAAGGTTCCAACCTTAGTTGATGGTGACGTTGCCGTGTGGGATTCGTTGGCCATTCTCGAATACGTTAACGACGCCCACTTGAACGGCGCAGCATGGCCTAGTTCAATGAAAGAACGCGCCCATGCCCGAGCTATTTCCGCAGAAATGCACTCTGGATTTTTTGCCGTCAGAAATGAAACGCCAATGAATTGCCGCGCACAACGAAAGCTCACACTCAGTGAAGATGCACTGAAAGACATCGCTCGTATCGATGCCATCTGGTCAGCGCAAATGGATCTGTACCCAGAGGGATGGTTGTTTGGTGAATGGTCTATTGCCGATGCGATGTTTGCACCTGTGGCTTTACGTGTAGAAACCTATGGAATACAACTTTCCGAAAAGGCATCACAGTATCAACAACGCGTGCTTAACAGCCCATCAATACAAAAATGGTTGGCAGAGGCAAGCTTAGAAACCGATGTGGTTGAAGAGGATGAGGCAGGCGAGACTGTATAAATAGTTAGCAATGAGTCTCGATAAGGGCATCGAGACTCGTTCATTATTAGATAATTAGAAAGCGATTTCCTTACCGGCTACTCTTCAGCAACGCTGTCTTGATGATCATTCGGTTCAAACTCCAAAATATCACCAGGTTGGCACTCTAAAACTTCACACAGCTTATCGAGTGTCGATAGCCTTACCGCTTTAGCTTTACCATTTTTTAATACTGATAAGTTGGCTTCAGTAATCCCAACTTCTTTTGCCAATGTCTTCAATCGCATTTTTCGTTTGGCCATCATAATGTCTAAATTAATGCGGATAGTCATGACAAGTCCTTTAAATGGTTTGGCTATGTTCGTCAGCCAGAATATAACCTTCTTTCATCACCCATGAGATGATCAAAATAATTATACCCAATATCAGTGTTAAAAAGTCCATACCAACAAAACTAATCTCGAAGATACGTTCACCTGGTGGATTATTGAACGACAGAATCACTGACATCAATGAACCATAGATAACTGAACCTAATACCCAATAAAACAGGCTATATCCGAGCTTCTGGTAGGACATTGCGTTTTCTAAAGAGAAGATTTCACCTCGCTCATAGTTACGGAATAAACGTATCAGAACCATCAGTGCGTACATAAGGATGCTGGACATCAATAAACCTGTGAACGCAGCAACGATTCTTGTTGTCATAGTAAGCGGCAACATCGTGAAATACCCGATGTCGTAGGTAAGATAAAAAATGCCCGTCGCACTAATAAAGTCATAGGGAGTCTCAACTGTTAGCCAGAAGTAGCACACCATTATAGGGGTAAGTACAAAAAGGGATTGCAATAGTATACGTACACGTCGGCTTTGTTTTTGGATGTTAGACATACTTATATTCCTGTTGAATTGACAGGAGGGATATTAAGATTAAAACAAATGATGATCAACAAAAAATTATCGATAAACGATAATTTTTTATTGATTAAAGTTTAACAAAGAAGCTATTCGCTATTTTATTTTCAGAGTATATTTTCCAACAACCCACTAAATCGTGACGCTATCCACTGATGCGAAGCGGATGTAAATGTACGTTGATGCTGCAATAAATAGAGATCTACGTGATATTGTTTGCAGTCTACGAAATCGTAAATGTCCACAAACCGACTATCGAAATCAGGTAGTGAACTCAACGCGTTCATACCAAAAATCACCGCATCTGAGCGAGATGCGATCTCCATCAACACATGAGTTTGAGTACTTCTAAGTTTTGGTCGTTTATCGCTTTCAAGCTCTAACAATATTTGCTGAAGAGGCGTGTTAAATGCTTGTTTGTGGTCTTCTTCCACATTCATCGCGAGCACCGGGTATCGCATGATTTCATCTAACGTAGCGTTTATTCCTACTAGAGGATGGTCTCTCCGAACAAACAGTTTGGGGTAAATGGTTCCTAACTTTGTCGCTTGGTATTTTTGATCTAGCGAACTCGAATAATGAATCGCAAAATCTAACTTCCCTTTATCGAGCAAATCATAAGGATTACTTTTCGCTGCCATTTCTATCAAGTTCACATCTGGAGCTTCATCAAATAGCTCTAAAGCCAAATTAGGAAGAATGGTACTGCCCAGAAAAGTAGGTAGGGAGATCGAAAACGTATCATTACATTCTCGGGGATCAAATTGATTACGCTGAAATAACGCACTCAACTGCGGAAGAATGTGTTGCAGTTCTTTGCCTAACTCTAATGATTTAGCTGTCGGTGTCAGCCCTGTCGATGTTCGAATGAAGAGAGGATCATCGAACGTTTCTCTCAAACGTTTTAAGCTCCGACTCATGGCTGACTGCGAAACAAACAACGCCTTAGCAGCATTGGTGACATTACGTTCTTTAAGCAACGTATCAAAAGCCACCAGTAGATTTAAGTCGACTCGATTCAACTGATATGAAATATCTTTTTGCATAAGTCCTCTAGCTAGATTGAACAATGACATTGTTTAGAATGAAATTACCATAACATGAAAAGATACCCCCAGTTAAAGGGGTATCCAATCTAGATTAGCTTTCTATTCTACTTTGATAGAATCACTTGTTTACTTTAATAAAGTCACTTGGCTTCCATGAATTATCAAACCACTTTTCTGTCGGTGAATACATGCGGAAGATGATATTAAAACCCTTACCTTCCGTCGTTTGAACCCAGTTATTTTCCATTCCTTTGGGTGCATTGGGAGCAAAGTGTATGGTTATAGAACCATCGACATTTTTCTGAATCCTGTCACTCAAACCATCAAGACCCGCAGACTGTTGATCCGTTTCTAACATAGAACGCGTCTGGTTATCGTAGATCATAAATGACCAAAACTTCTCTACAGGCGCATTTGGCGGCAGTGTCACCGTGTAATGTTGACTACCATCCAGTACTTCCTTGTTTGCATCACGTGTCGCCAATAAGTAATCCGACCCTTTGCCTACAGTTTTTGTCACCATATCAGGGGTAATCCCCGTCGCCATGAAGTGGAAAGTTGCTCGCATATCCGAGTCAATCACGCCATTCGCATCTTTAAATTCATGGCCTGAGACTAGCGGAGTAAACCATTGTCTATCATCGTAGCGGAACATTTCTTCTTTAGGATGGAAGTAGGTTGAACGTGCTTCAGCCGTTGCTATTTTTGCCGCTTCCGACAGTATTTTCTGCATGCGTTTATTAGGAGCAAACTCCTGGCCTTTTTCTATCCCAATATCTTTGGCTAGCGACAACCATTCAGCATCAAAAATAGCAGTAGGTTCGTACTGAATTAGCGCATTTACCTCATCGTAAAACGTCGCGTCCATAGCGTGAATGGTGTTGTAGTCAACACCTGAAATGTTCATGAACTCTGTCTTATCTTCTTCTCCATACGGGTAAAGCTTGGTGGTCGCTTTTAGTGTTTCAATTCTTTCTTGCATCTCTTCTGGAGAGCTCACAAGGCGCAGTAACAACCAATGTTGATAACCTTCACTAACAATCTCAATGTATCCCTCTGGCACTTCTCCTTTCCACGAAGAATGGCGAACGAAGTACTTACCTGATTTAGCGACGTTGTCTGGGTGAGTCACGCCAATTCTGTCTACATATTTGAACGCAGCATTGTCGAGTAAGCCAAGCACTGGAGTGGGAATATCCAGAATGACTGGGCCATTTCTTACATCAATCTCTGATGTGATATACGGTGTGGTCGTGTTCGCTGTTAACCAAAGGCTATTCGCGTCTAGATTATCTTCAGAAATTGCGATGGTTTGATTAGGCTTCATGCCGATGCTTTCATGTCCCAACAATAGTCCTTGTATTGAAGCAACGGGGATGCCGGATAGAAAAACACGAACGGCATTAGACACTTGAACGAAATCTTGCACCTTCGAATGCGTTTCATCTGTCGGTGCGCCATCGGTATAATTCAGTTCACCTAGGTAAGCAGACTCGACCTTATTTGGTGTGATGATGCTCTCTGGCACTTGTGCACTGAATTTCGGCTCAGCTAACGCCACAGATGAACAACCTAAAGTAATCAGCAACGTAGCAATAATCGATTTTTTCATAATAATTTCTCTTGTTAAATTTGATTCATATAGCCTAGGCCGCACCAATTGATATTCTTCGCTTAGGTGTCACGCTCTAGGCTATTTAATTCCAGAAACGGGTTAGCGTTTATTGCTGGTTAGCCACTGATTTTTTCCATGTCTTCAAGCATCCAGTTTTTGAAGAACGTCTTCGATGTTGGACGGTAAAGTCGGAACAGTAAGAAGTAATCTTCACCACCGGTAGGAACCCAGTTTTCCTCTTGTCCTTTTGGTGCTTCTGGGCCGAAGTACAAATCGTAAGAACCATCTGGATTCTTTTTCATCGAGTCCGCGTTTCGAGAAGAGAGACCTACTCGGTCGACTCCTTTAACAAAGTTTTTGGTTTCCATGTTGTAAACAATGGCTGACCAAAAATCCTCAACAGGCGTGTCGGCTGGCACATTAAGCTTGTATGTCGCTTTGCCATCTAGCATCTCACCTTGTGAATCACGTAAGCCCGTTAAATAAAAGGTTGAACCGCCCAATTGCTTCGGCAAGTAAGTGACGTAGAAGTACGATGCTGCACGCTTATCGACTAACACCTCATTTTCATCCACAAATGGGAAACCAAGCTGAGCTTGAGGGCCAAAATTCCAGAAGGACCATTGCGACAAAGGCTCGCCATTTTCATCTTTCCATAACGCACTCACCGTCTGATCAGGTTCTACAAATTTCGACTGCATGTGCGCATAAGCCATCAAGACACCTTCACGTATCGCTTTTTTCTGCTCATCTGTTGGGTCGAATTTTTTACCTTTTTCGATACCGAGATCTTTTAGTAATGACGCCATCGCCTTGTCTTGAGCTCTGACCGGGTTCTCTTGGATAACGTCATTGATGTCTTGAAAGAACGTCTCGTTGTAATACGGGAGGCTGTCATACGCGACTTCCGTTGCATCTAAGTAGTCTGTTTTGGGTGGGTTTTCAGCATCAACAAGATTGTAGATTTTGATTTTCTTCGCGTAGTTACCCGCATCTAAATCTGTCGCACCATTGGTTAACGATGGTCTGAATGAAAAACCATACAGATAAGTGTCGGTTTCAAATACCAGATAACCTTGCCTTTCTAGCGCTAGCTTCGAACCAAACTCGTTGTTGTAACCTGGCGGTAAGAAAAGATATTTGCCTCCTTCACCTTCATCAGCACCCTTGTAGCCAACATCCGTGATCGGTACTTCCCATTGGTTCACGACCGAGCCAAAGTAATTCACTTTGTCAGTCGCGGCAGGCACTTCAATAACGACTGGGCCATTTTTAGAGGTTGTGGTTGCCCACGCATAAGCTGTGGTGTCATTGGCCGTGAGGAACCCCTTTTCTGAGCCGAAAGGTTCGTTCACGTAAACCACGTCATTGTAGTCGCCATTCAAATCACGACGGGTTGCTTTCAAAAAATCAATCTGAGTAACGGCAGGCATATAGTGAATCGCCGTTTGAGTCGCACGCTGCACCATCATTTTGTATTCAAGATTTTCAATCTGCGATGCGCGAACAAGGATGTCGTCGGTATCATCAAACGATTGAGAATAGACAGGCATTGTGCTGATAGTGAGTAGCGAAGCTAATAGAAGTTTTTTCATGTTGAGCATATCTCTTCGTAAAGGTGAAACATTCAATTGTTTAAAAAACATCCTTTGTTTGAACCGAGTATACGAACGCGACCAAAATTCATCCAATGACTTATAGTCATTACTAATTATTCTTATTTTGGATAATGCTAGATGAGATTCGACCAACTCAATACAACTCAATGACCTTTAAGCTTCCCCTTTAAACCGTTTTAATTTGATCGATTGTGATCGCCGAATCACAATGTGCAGACCTGATTGTTTATATTCAACTAAATTCAAATCATTAAGATAAACATCATGTTACGAGCAACCATCGCATTACTCAGCGTGACCAGTTTCGCTGTATCTGCCAATGTCACCCTTCCCTCTGGAGAAGACTGGATCAATCATGCTTCTGAAGGGCTGGCACCTTATTGGCTAATGCCTAGCGCGCAAGGAGAACCAATAGGCAACTTCCCCACTTTCCGCTGTGATGATGGAGCACTCCTCGATGTTTCTAACGTTTGTCCTGAGTTAGACAAAGGATGGATCACTCCTCACTTCGGTAAAGAGTTTACGCGCATGAAATCACGTCAAACTTATGCCTATGGCGTGCTCTACCATCTTACCGGAGACAAGCAAGCTTTAGCGCTTGCCAAACAAGGCGCCTACTACCTCATTGATCAACTAGAAGATAAGAAAAATGGTGGCTTTATTGGCTACACAAAAGAGGGAAAAGTAGGTCAGAATTGGCAGCAACGTACCTCTCAAGATCAAGCGTATGCGCTGGTTGGACTCGCGATGTATTACTACCTAACCCAAGACAAAAAGGTAGAAGAAGCACTCATCGCCCAACAAGCTTTTATCTTTGATAAGTATCGACTTAGCGACAACAGCGGTCTTGCTTGGGTACTTGCCGACGGTGAAGATGGAAAAGCCACACGACGTGAATTGGTCGCGCAACTTGATCAAATTAACGGTTACATGCTGTTAGTCGCCCCTTTGCTGAAAGAGCCCACCAAATCAAAATGGCTTGATGACCTAAATTGGCTAACACAAGCTATGATCGACCACTATCACTCTGAAGATGAACAACGCTTCTACGGGGCTATTCACGATAAAGCTGCGATGATGCCCAATGCCAATCACAACGATTTTGGACACACCATCAAAGCGTATTGGATGACTTACCTGACAGGCCTAACATTGGATAACTCTGAATGGAAAGAGTTCGGTATGAATGGGATGAAGCACACGTTAGCCCAAGCTCAATATCAGAAAGACTTTGCCAATGTATCTAACTACTTTGGTGAGCGACTTCAGAAGATGTGGCAAGGGCAAGATATCACGGGCTGGCAAAGCAGACCGCAAAGTCAGTGGGCGTCATCATGGGAATGGGCAGAGCTCGATCAAGCAGCCATGACGGTTTCGCTGGTCGATGGTTCAATGAAAGACGTCCTGCAATACACCTTACCGACCTTTCATGATGTATGGGTCGACCACAAATACGGTGGCGTTGGGCTTGATCCTAAGCGTACTAAAGCTTTCCATTGGGGCAATGGCTATCACCAATTTGAACATGCGCTGATTGGCTATTTATATGCTCAGCAAGTTGACGCTAAACTGGCTGTATTGCACTACGCAAGACCGACCAACACCAATATGCCAATGGAACCGTATTACTATCAAGGGGACGTGGTTAAGTTGGAGAAACTTGGAGATGGAACGCAGAAGGTCAGCTTCAATAACATTCGACCTTAGCATTGGTTGTTAGCTCTGAATGAACTTTATGTGCGAGGAATAGGCAAGGTCAAAGAGCTAGCACAATAGTGATGTCGCAGACCAAACAAAAGCCGCTGTTGATCAGCGGCTTTCTTGATGGAGATAAGCGGAGGTTAGTCGTCCAACCCTTTAATTGGGTCCATCGAGTGATAAACGGTGTTCACGTCACCAGTCATCGACAATGAACTCAAGTCATCAATGAAGAAACGGCTGGTCATTGTGTGCTTACCGCCATTGATAAAGATTTCGATCACTGACTTATCGACATAAACCTCGATGGTTTGCTTAGTGCTCAACCTCGGAGCTTTTCTCACCGAGCCAAACTCTTCCGCGTAGAGTTGAGACATCTTACTGCGATCAAGCATGAACTCCGATTCCGTGGCATTGAACACGATGTTATCGCCCGCAGCGTTAGCAAGCGTTAACTCAAACTCGTCCGTTTCCGTTTCAAGCTCAACCATGAAGCTGGTTGTATCCAGTTCAAGAATACTCTCAACCACGACAGCTTCGCCTTGCAGCGCTTTCAATTCAGGTAAAGCAGACTGCACCAGATAGCCATCTCGGATTTGAAGCTCGCGTGGTAACGACAACATACCCGCCCACTGGTGCTCATTAGATGGTGTATCAATCTCAGGCAGGCCAATCCAAGCAATCAGAATACGGCGACCTGTACCATCTAAGTAAGTCTGTGGTGCATAGAAATCGAAGCCATAATCTGGCTGTGCAATATCTTGGTGGTTTTCCAACTCCACCGAATCGAGATTTAGGCGGTCACCGACAATATAAGCTACCGAATAGATGTTTTTGAAATCGTATGGGGTTTCGCTAGACACACCTTGTGGAGAAAACAGCATCACCGACTGATTCTCTATTTCAAAGAAATCTGGGCATTCCCACATATAGCCAAGGTTGTTGTAACGAGTTTGAATTGGGCCTTTGTGCTGCCAATCCATCAGGTCTCGGCTGCGATATAGCGCCATTGAGCCAGTCTCTTGAGGCGTTTGAGCCCCCACAACCATCAGATAATCGTCGCCCTGTTTCCACACTTTTGGGTCTCGGAAATGTTCGGTGTAGTGATCGTTTTCGATAACCACGCCGTGCTTTTCTATTTTGCCGTCGACAGACATCTTGGCAAAACATTGAGTTGGCACTCGCAACCAATTTTCATCACGCTTGTTGCCCGTAAAGAACAACAATGCATTGTCGTTTTCTACCAATGCACCACCAGAGTAAACACCGTGAGAATCGTAATCTTGGTCTGGGTGCAAGCCAATGCCGTGGTCTTCGAAATGAACGAAGTCTTTGGTAGAAAGGTGGTACCAGTACTTCATACCATGGACTGGGCCAACTGGCGTCCATTGGTAGAATAGGTGGTGTTCACCATTAAAAAAACACAGACCATTCGGGTCATTAAGCAGACCAAACTTAGGCGCAATATGGTAGCTCGGATATCCAGCATCTTGTTTGCGAAGCTTTACCATCGCATCAATGCTGTCTTGTGAAATCTCTTCTATACGACGATATCTTTGCTCTACCGTCCAGTTCGAGTTCAAACTCATACACTCTCCTCGACGGCATTCGTATTTGAAGAGTCTTTTTGAATAAACTGAGTTAAAGCCTCTTGCGCTGGAAGTGCGGTCATCGCACCTTTTTGCGTGGTTGCCAATGCACCACAGCCATTTGCCCACTGGATTGCAGAGTCGACGACTTGTTGATTATTCCACTCTTCATGTTGAGAAAGCTTTGCAAGCAAACCGCCAACAAAAGCATCGCCTGCGCCTGTGGTATCCACTGGCATCACTGAGCGACCTGAAATCAACACACCTTGGTTTTCAAATACTCGCCAAACGCCTTTCGCGCCCTGCGTAACCAAAACAAGCGTGTTGTTAAGATCTGCAATGTTAGCCAAACCTTGTTCCATCGAAGTTGAATCGGTTAAGAAATCCAGTTCTTCTTCTGAGAATTTAACCACATCAGCCAATTCAACCGCTTTCATGACCACAGACTTAATTTCAGATGGGTTTTGCCACACTTCATCACGAAGGTTTGGATCGAAGCTGATGTAACCGCCCGCGGCTTTCATACGTCGGATCGCTTCGAAGGTACTGCTTCGGCTTGGTTCATTAGCCAAAGAGATCGAGCAGACGTGTAGCCACTCGTTTTTCTTAAATTCGGGAATGTCTTCAACAGACATAAACTGGTCGGCACTTGGCTTAACCATAAACGTAAAGCTACGCTCTCCTTGGTCATCAAGATCGACCACCACGGTTGACGTGCGTTGTTCAGGGTCCTTCACCAAACGCTCGGTATTCACACCTTCCTTTTGCAGAGTCACTTCCATAAAAGTGCCAAACGGATCGTTACCCACTCGGCCAAAAAATGCGCTTTTGCCTAAAAGGCGAGAAATCGCTACCGCGACATTAGCAGGCGCACCGCCCGGACATTTCAATAATGTCGCGTCAGTCTCCGGAATGAGGTCGACGACGGCGTCTCCAGTTACCCAAACTTGATTCATCTTTCTTACCTTAAAACTGAAAATCATGACAACCGAAAGCGATAGCAATCGAAAGCAGTAGCAACCAAAAGCAAGGTGACACTTCACGCTGTCATGTGAAAATATAAAAAGGCTAGCTAAGCCAAATCACCTAGCTAGCACCCCAAAGCTTAGGAAATGAAGTGAAAAGGGGGGCTTCACTTCTAGGGAGAAACGTTAAGCTGTTGCTTTAATGTTTTGCTTGCTGCGCTCACGCAGACCTAAAACAACGGTCAGAGCAAAGGCAGTCACGAACGCGATAATCATACCTACCACGTAGTAGCCAATTTTTTCTGGTGATATTGAGATGATGCCAGGAATACCCGCCGCACCCAGTGCTTGTGCTTTCACATTGAACATCGTGATAAACGCGCTTGAAACCGCAGCTGCACAAACCGCAGCAATGAATGGGTAGCGAAGCTTCAAGTTCACGCCGAACATTGCAGGTTCAGTAATACCAAGCAAGCCAGTCACACCAGAAGGAATCGCGATACCTTTCATTTTCTTATCTTTACTCATGAAACCAACCGCCAGTGCCGCTGCACCTTGTGATACGTTAGACATCGCCGCGATAGGGAAGATGAACGTACCGCCAGTCGTTGCTATATCCGCAAGCAGCTGAGTTTCAATAGCAATAAAGCTATGGTGCATACCAGTAATAACGAACGGCGCATAAATCAAACCAAACACCGCACCACCAATAAAGCCAGCGCTGTTGTATAGCCAGTTAAGACCATCACCCAGTAGGAAGCCGATATCACGTGTAAATGGACCCACAACCGTGAATGTCAGTAAGCCAGTCACGAAAATAGCCAGTAGCGGCGTTAGCAAGTTATCCAGAACCGAAGGAATAACTTTACGTAGGCCAAGCTCAACTTTCGCTAGAATAAACGCAGAAACAAGAACGGGCAGTACTGAACCTTGATAACCCACTTTCTCGATTTCGAAGCCTAGAATGTTCCAAACTGGAATGCTGCCCGACACCGATGCGCCACCGAAGCCCCAGCCGTTAAGCAAGTCTGGGTGAACCATCAACATACCTAAAGCCGCGCCAAGGTATGGGTTACCACCAAACTTCTTACTCGCTGAAAATGCTAATAAAATAGGTAAGTACACAAAAGGGGCATTAGCAAATGTATTGATCATGTTTGCTAAGTCGGTCAAACCCGGATTAGCGTCGATTAAAGATTTGCCATCAATGAACAAGCCTTGAGCCGTCAATAGGTTGTAGATACCCATCAACAAACCACCAGCAACAATTGCTGGAATGATTGGTACAAAGATATCAGACAGACCTTTCACCGCGCGTTGCAGGATATTTTGGTTGTCAGCACCTGCAGACGCCACATCGTTGGTCGACATTTCCGTCATTTCAGTCAACTTAGCCAGCTCAGCATAAACTTGGTTAACGATGCCTGAGCCAAAGATGATCTGATATTGACCTGCTACTTTAAACTGGCCCTTAACCCCTTCTAGGTTATCAATCGCCTGTTCATCAATTTTATCTTGGTCTGCGACCGCAAGACGCAGACGAGTCGCACAGTGTGCAAGTGCGGTGATATTACTTTTACCACCTAATAGAGAAAGCAGCTCTTTTGCTATTTTTGGATAATTCATTACATACCCCATTGGATTATCATTTGAGCTCTTGAATTTTCGGGAACGTTTGCAAAACAAATTTTTGCCTAGAAATAACAAATGATCAAAGATAACTGCTCAATACTGTGAGAATGATCTTCAAATTATCTCCCGAGGATAAGAAGACAGGGTTAAAATCTCCTAATAACAGGTAAATTTGATGCTCTGTTTGCAAACAATCCCAAAACTAAAATTACAATTGGATAATGAATAATGGCTAGTCTTCATGATGTCGCTCGTCTCGCTGGAGTTTCCAAGTCGACGGTCTCAAGAGTAATCAACGATGAGTATGGCGTAAAAGACGCAACCAAGGTGAAGGTGCGTAAAGCGGTTGAAGAGTGTGGCTATCTCCCAAACCAAGTCGCTAAAGACTTAAAGTCTCAAAAAACCAACCTGGTTGGCGTGATTGTTCCTAGGGTTTCTTCCCACGCCACCTCTCAGGGTGTCGATGGTTTAACCGCCGTCTTAGAGCAAGCGGGCAAGCATGTTTTATTAGCGAGCACACACCAAACACACCATAAAGAACTTGAATATATTCAGATATTTAACCAAAAACGCGTTGAAGGTATCATCCTGTACGCGACCCACCTCGACAACAAATTAGTCAAAGCGATTCAAAGCTCTGCTGTGCCGGTGGTATTGGTTGGTCAAGACGGGTCAATGTTTAACATCCCAAGCATTGTGCACGACGACACTCGCGTAGGGTTTGAAGCGGGTAATCGCTTCATAGCGAAAGGTTGTAAGCATATGGGGTTCATCGGCGTGCAAGGCGATGATATTGCGGTTGATAAGATGAGATCGGAAGGCTTCGCTCAATCGCTTAAATTTAACGACCTCACACTGCAATTTCACGCCCGTGGCGACTTCACCATAGAGTCAGGTTACCAACTGGCTAAACAGTCTCTAAAAGAACACACCAAGCTCGATGGCCTGTTCTGCGCAACTGACCGTATCGCAATCGGTGCGATCAGAGCCATTCAAGAAGCTGGCCTCGTTCCAGGAAAGGATGTCTTGGTACTCGGCGTGGGTGACGATGAACTTGCTTCAGTATGCACACCAACGCTGTCTACGTTTAACTATGCGTTTGATAAAGCGGGAGAAAATGGAGCCAAGCTGCTGCTCGACCGTATTGAGAAAAAAGGCTTTGAAATGAGTAAGATAGTGTTGACCTTCACCACTATTGACCGAGAGTCTTGCTAGCGATTTATTTCAGAGATCAAGTTATCCCAAGGTAAAAAAATGCCAACCTTCGAGTTGAAACGATAAGGTTGGCATTTGATGATGCGACTATCACATCATGAGTAACACTTTCTATCTAAACGATATATCAGGTAATTAGAACCAAGTTTCCATCTGCAATGCAAACAGAACCTCGCCGCCCTCTCCCATCGTTGCTGCATCTGCCTCAGTGCTGATAGAGTAACCATTCAGGTCTTCACTCCAATCCACATAACTCACAGCGAAACGCAATTCTGGTCGGTCAAAGAAACCAGTGCTGGTTGAAAGCTTGAGTGTTGGTGCAACTGTCGCTTTGTAGAAACCACCGCTCGCTTGCTCTGTCGAGTTGTCCAAATCCATGTACTGCAATGAACCTTCGTAAACCATCTCAAAGTTTTCTGTGAACTCTTGAGCTAATCGAACGTTTAAAGAAGCCCATGTGAACTCGTCATTCTTCTTCAAACGGTCTTGGCTATGCTCTGCCATTAATGCAGGCGCTAAGCGCCAGTTGTCGCCAATGCGAGTGACACCGTAGCTAAACAGGCGAACGGCTTTTGCGTCATCCAGTAGATCACCATTTGAACCGATGCCTTTTAGCTCTGCACCTAGGCCGCTACCCACTAACATACCCGTTTTAGAGAAACCTTCGCTCAAACCAAAGAAGTTGTCTCCATGGTACGCAAACATTGCGTGTACACCGCTTTCAGCTGCGCCATTTAAGCGGCTATCGTTGTCTGCTGAGGTCATGCCGCTCAACATCACTTGCCATTGGCCAATACGGTTATTCATGGTTGCAATGTAGTTTTCTACATCTGTTGATGAGCTATCAATCTCGCCAAAATCTCGGCCATAAATAGAGAAATTCGCCTTCCAGTTGTCGCTCATCTGAACATCGTAAACGCCCGCACCAGTACCTGATAAGAAGACAATATCCGAATCGAAAAAGTGAATATCAAAGTTGTCGCGATCGAACCGTTTACCCGCCCAAAACGTTGCTTCAGAAAACGCTTCAGATTCAGAGAACATGCTCAGTCGGTTCAGTTCTGAATACACTTGTCGTACATTCAACTGGCTTTCACTGGCTGTCCATTCGTTATTTGTTTCAGTACTGTCGGCTAACATGATACGAAACAAGGCACTAGAACCATCATCCGCAAAACGCTTATGAATCAAGTTCGCTTCAACGTAATGATCATCTTCCACACCAAGTCGTCCAACTGGTGCACCAATCGCACCCGCAGCTGTCATGTAAGGACCAGTACCTGTAGCGCCGTTTAGGTCGTCGTTGATCAATAACCCAGAGCGTGCATAGCCGTGAAACTCAAACGAAGAAGCCTTTTCATTGGCTTCGGTAGAAACCTGCTCCGTTTGTGCAACTCTTTGTTCTAATTCATTAATACGTTGCTCTAATGCTGCAACGTCTTCACTTGCTAATACCGATGTAGTCATTAGCCCCATTGTTACAGCAACCGCTAAAGTGTGTAGTTTCATTCTTATGTTCTCACGTTAATTATTTAGGATTATCTGCAAACGTTCCCAAACAAATCCGTAAGCACAATTTTGCTTATAATTTTGATGTATAAGCGTTATATCAAAGGAAAATAGAAGTTAGTTGTGTTGATCACTTCACTTTTTGTATCTGGATGGATGATAGATCGATACTTTCGGGAACGTTACCGAAAATGCATAATTCTGATAGCTTTGTCACAAGTGAAATTGATTAATGGGCGAAAAATAGTGTATCGCGCACATTGACAGCTTTAGCAAGGTAGTCGATAAGCTTGAGTGAATAGCGCACAAAGCGTGACTCGCCACTCAATAACAACCCACCTTAACTGATGGATAGCTCCATTATCGAAAGTAAAGACGGTTTTGTTCAATCTCATAAATGACGATTGAAGGATAAAAGTAGGAGTTAGAAATGAATCCACATGGTTATGAAAGCGCCTAATAAAAAAGCCAAGTTGAACTTGAGTAATCAACTTAGCTTTAAATGGCTCAATGAGTGCTTTCTAGAGCGTTGAAACGCTACAAAAGTAGAGATTATTTAATTGGATAATGTCGCTCTAAGAACGCAATCACATGCGGTACATACTTATCAGTAGCAAAAATTGGATCACTATGGCCAACACCTTCCTCGATAAATAGCTGATTCTCAATGCCGTATTTATCCAAAACATCTTTGAGGATCTGACTTTGCGCTAAAGGCACTCGCTTATCCAGCGTTCCATGGAACTGAATGTAAGGCGGAGCATCACTGTTTATATAGCTGGTCGTTGAAGCTTTTGTCGCGAGCTCTGGCACTTCACTTGGAATATCAATATTTGGAATGAAAGTATGAATTCAACAGTCAGCCATCAAGATCTAAAGCTCAGCTGAAGAGAGATTAAGGTCGATGAAATATTGAATGCGTTATTTTTTTTTATTCTGCTCAACCAGCTTTTCATTCCACGCTACGTTGCCGTCACGCTTACTGACGTCATACTCAGAACAAAACTGCGATATGGTCATGTTGTTATCGCCCGTCGCTAACTTTAATGCCAACTGAACTTGTTGAAGCTTGCTTTGAAGGCGAAGGTTTTGGCCTGCCTTTGGGCTTTTTTCTTTGGCGAACTTTAAAGCGGCGTGTTTACGCTCGGCAGCGCCAGCTCGGCGATCCGCTTCTGATAATAGATATTTTAGCTGCGCGACACTTTTCCCTTTTTTGAAAGCAGGTTCAAGCAGTTCGACACACTCATCAAATGATGGATTTATAACATATGGATCAATTCTATGCGCTTGTTGACGCATCCACTCTAGCGCGAGCTTTTCATCTGACATTTTGCAATCTTTACCAATAAAACAGCCGTACATGGTATCGCTCAATAGCAAACCGCTGCAATAAAAAATTGAGTAACTTTTGCCTTTTTAATTAGAGCTTGTCGTTAAGTATCAATAACGCCAAATCAAACCGCTGCCTTAACCCCGCAACGAAGAGCCAAACTTGACGCTATTGATACCTCATTCGGTCTTTTTAACGCATCACAAACAGCTCTTCGTGATAATTCTGGTCAACATTGAACTTGTACGCATCGAGTTCTTTTTTAAGCGATGTTGAGAACAACTCTGGCCCGCAAAAATACAGTTCATAATCGTTTAAATCACCACACTGGTGAGCGATATGTTCAGCGTTTAATCGAGGTGAATGTAAAGTATCTATCACGTTCAACTTCACTCCGACTTGATATGCAAGGTGCCATAACTCATCCACCAAATGCTCATCGACACCACGAGTACAATAGAACAGCTCGATGTGAGAGTGAGTCTTCTCTGTTTTGAGCGCTTCAAGCGTTGCAAAAAACGACGCTATCCCGACACCACCTGCAATCCAAATTTGTGGCTTACTTAGGTCAAACTCAAGTCGACCATAAGGCCCTTCCACCGTGACCGCATCGCCCGCATTTACTCGTTCATAAAGACTATTAGTAAAGTCACCCAACTCTTTAATCAAGAAGCGTAATTCTGAATCTTTGCTGCCCGAAACAATGGTAAACGGATGCGGGTCTTCATTGCCAAAGCGTAAGTACGCAAACTGCCCTGCTTTGTGTCCTCGCCAAGATGTATCGGGCTTTAGCACCAACTCCATCACTTCAGCTTGTGGAAAATAACGAGTGGAAGAAACAGCAGCAGAGTGACGATTACGACGCCCTACAAAACCCAACAAACTGTAAATCGCCGCGATAGAACCAACCAAAGCAAAAGCCAACGTTAGGTAATAAATAGGCTGGCCCCAATAGGCATGTTTGAGCAGTAATACCGAGTGAAATGCGATCAACAGATACGCGACAGACATCAAGCGATGTGACAATTTAAACGGTTTGTATTTCACTGCCACCCACAACGACGCCACCAGTAAAACAAGCAATAGATAGAAACCCCACTCGCCAATATTTTCAGCGAAACCGTGTAGCCCATTGACCCACGCTTCCCAACCAGACAAAGTTCTTGCCGGGCCAGAACCATCATGGCGAACAGGTTTCGCCAACACTCCAGACGTCACTAGCCACTTAGGGATCTGGTACCACAACCAGTGTGTCACACCCAGTGCAACGCCACCAATACCCAACCATTTGTGGACTCGATACGCTTTATCCATGCCGTTGAGCCAATTCTCAACCATAGGCAAACGCATCGCCAAGATCATGGTGATGGACATTAACATCAGAGACAAAATACCCGAGTACTGAATCATGGCGGAGCGCCATTCAAATACATTGTTTGAAGCGAAGAGTTGCGGTTCCATCGCAAACCAAAAGGCTGACATTGTGGCAATCATTGCCCAGATGATATTGCGGACTGTTTTCATGTTTTCGCGCTCTCAAAGACTATAACTTTACTTTAGTTTCTTGAATGTAAAGGGACGTCAAAGTGCGTAAATCTATGCAAATAGTTTGCACCACATAAAAAATCACACTTTAAAGAAGCACCTGTTTCGCAAAAATACCGACGAAACCAGTGCCACATAGCTATTCAGGGCAAACCCGTTGATCGATAGAAAGTGATACTGCGTACATATTGATCCGTTAGTAAGCAAGTTTGTGATAAACAAAAATGAGAAGAAGAGAAGATATGAAGGACATCAGCCTTTCGAAACATGATCTGCAAACAATGGATCAGAGGCATCGTACTCGATTGATTAACTCTCTGTCAGGGTTCAAAAGCGCCAACCTTATTGGTACCTGTGACAAACAGGGGTTCGATAACCTTGCTGTTATCAGCTCGGTAGTTCATTTAGGATCGAACCCACCACTGTTTGGTTTTATCGTTCGCCCCTGCGAAAGTCGCCGCCACACGCTAGAGAATATTCTAGAAACTAAGCACTTCACGATTAATAGTATTGGTGCCGATTTTGTTAGAAAGGCGCATCAAACATCGGCTCGCTACCCTAAACCAATCTCAGAATTCAACGCGGTCGGTCTCACACCTTATTACGACAATGTGTTCCCTGCTCCGTTTGTCTTAGAAAGCCCTTTAAAAATAGGTTTGGCCTTCAAAGAACAAATCACAATAGAAAGTAATCAAACTCAAATGTTGATTGGTGAAGTTATTACGATTCACGCGCCAAAACGCGCCATGATGCCGGATGGCTACCTTGATTTAGAAGCGTTGGACTTGGTCACGATTTCAGGACTGGATAGCTACCATGTCACTCAAAGGCTGCATCGTTTAAGTTATGCCAAACCACATGAACCTTTGTTTCCGCTGACTCGTGAAGGTAACCCAACTTCATGGGAAGCTTTTGAACTCAATCTAACTCATTTTGTTCGGTAATTTTCCGTCAAAAGTGCTAACTTTCTTTGACTCCAAGAGAGGCAGCTCAAAAAAAGGATTCATAAGGACGCAACTAAACGGTATGCATCCTTCAAGAGCATCTCACTCAATCTTAATTCTGTTCCCAAGGTCCCCCTTTGAAGTTAACTCACTTTAAATACAAAACACGCAAAGGCCCAGACTACCGACATGGCGATCAGGTGTCTTTCATGGACATCAAACAGACCTTCGGTATGGGCAGCATTCGCGTGGGAGCTTGGGTTTCTAAAGAAGAGAAAGAGCTCGCTGCGAACCTGATATTCGACTCGCTGGCAGACTTGGCTTACATCTTGGCTCTACCTCCAGAAGCGATTGGCCTGCGCGGCACGTTAGGCTTAGCCTTTGGCAGTGGTGGTAGGAAAGGTGTGCAAGCACACTACGCACCGAACCAACGAGAGCTAGCCCTCGCCAAGAACGCTGGCGCCGGTGCATTAGCCCACGAGTTTTGGCATGCGTTTGACCATTACATTGCCGAAAAGGCGTTTGAGATTGGTGATATGTCCGGCCCTCGAAAACACATCTTGTTCGCCAGTGACTGTTGGTTACACGATAGAAAGGTGCGACCTCATCCATTAAACGAAAGTTTGATGTCAGTGTTCGATGCCACACTACTCAGTGACAACAACCTAGATAAACACGACTACGTTGCACGCAGTGTCATTGCAGACAAGGCAACGTCTGCCCGTTACTTCTCACTACCAACAGAAATGATGGCGCGAGCCTTTGAAGCTACGATTGAATCCTGTTCAGATATCGAGAATTCTTACTTAGTCGATGGCACGACCAAGCCGGATATGTTCCCTCTCTATCCAGACCTCAAGCATCGCAAAGAGATTTATGAATCGCTTCAAGGTTATTTCGCGCCGTTGGGTCGATCTCTAAGTAAGTAACGTTCGAGTCGTTAGAGGTTAGAGGTTAGAGATGATCCATCAACGAAAAGTGTTTATAGTCGGAAATCAAACTTCAACATACATGATTTAGAGGCAGTAATGATCAGTTGGCCATCTTTGGTAAAACTCGACGGTGACGATGAGCTTATTTACGTCGCGTCCGAACAAGATTTTCAAGCCGAATGCTCAGACATGATTTTGGGCGAAGAGGATTACCTCATCGATTCTGAAGGCGACAGCTACGCACTTCAATCGAGCTCAAACCAACTGTCTCTAGCGAAACGAGCAGACCAGTATTCGGTTGAAAACGTGACCAAACTGATTCGAAATCACGAGTTCCAGAAAGCAGAAGTGTGCCTGATGAAGATCCACTTCCTAACGATCGAAGAAGCGATTCAGTCTTTGGCTTTTGAGCCACGTTAATATTGCTTTAGATTCGAAACCTAACTTCGAAGCAGAGTAGTGAATTAATACAGTACAAACAAAAACAGCGCCCAAATAGGCGCTGTTTTTCGTTTTACTTAGTTAACAGGTTAAGCGATAAAAATCTGTGCCAGTGCGTAGCCTAAACAACATGCACCTACTACACCGATTAAACCCACCGACATGAATGAGTGGTTGAAGTACCACTTACCAATCTTGGTGGTGCCAGAGACATCGAAGTTAACCGTTGCGATGTCTGATGGATAGTTCGGGATGAAGAAGTAGCCATAAACTGCTGGCATTAAGCCGATAAGCAGTGCTGGATCTAATCCTAAGCCAAGGCCAACAGGTAACATCATACGTGCCGTTGCTGCTTGCGAGTTCACCACAACCGATACAATGAATAGCGCTAGTGCAAACGTCCATGGGTAATTCGTTACCATTTCCACGATGCCAGACTTGAACTGAGGCATTGCGTATTGGAAGTAAGTATCCGACATCCAAGCGATACCGAAGATAGCAATCGCCGCCACCATACCCGATTTGAATACCACGCCGTTTGGTACATCACGTGGGTCAGTTTTGGTTGCCAGCAAGATGATACCGCCGAAACAGAGCATCATCATTTGGATGATTACCGACATCTTGATTGGCTTGTCGCCGTCTACGATAGTTCTGATCTCAGGCACCATCGCCACGATAACAATCACGACAATTGAAAGTAGGAAAATCAACACGGCATTACGAGCCGAAGTTGGAAGCACTTCATCCAAGGACGTCGCCGTCGTGTTCTCGATGCGTTTTTTCCACTCAGGATCTTTTAGACGTGCTTGATAATCAGGATCGTCGTTCAGCTCTTTACCGCGTTTCAAGCTATATAGAGAAAGTAAAAGTGTGCCGAACAGCGTTGCAGGAACCGTCACCATCAAAATGGAAAGCAGAGTAATGGAGTGTTGGACATCGGAAAGTTGCGCGAGGTAATACACCACTGCAGCCGAGATTGGAGAAGCCGTAATCGCTAGCTGAGACGCCACTGATGCCGCTGCCATTGGACGCTCAGGACGAATACCATTCTTCAACGCAACATCGCCGATGATTGGCATGATTGAGTAAACCGCGTGGCCAGTACCCAATAGGAAAGTCATCGAGTAAGTCACGAACGGTGCTATCAAGGTGACGCGTTTCGGGTTCTTTCTCAGTACCCTTTCCGCAACTTGAAGCATGTATTTCAAGCCACCCGCCGCTTCGAGGATCGAAGCACAAGTCACAACGGCGAGAATGATCAACATTACGGTGACAGGTGGAGACGTTGGTGGCATCTTGAAGACAAACACCTCGATAACCAAGCCAATCCCAGAAACAACACCTAAGCCGATACCGCCATACCGAGACCCGATATAAAGTACGACTAATAAAAATAGAAACTCGAAATACAACATAAGCAACCTTGCTAAAAATATGGACTAATTATATTTTGTCCTTTAGCTCAGCCATTTACTTATTCCTTGGTCACACTATCATTGCAGGCTCACGCAAATTGTTTTTTATAAGATTATGGTCACGCTACCAAGCCTGTAAGTTTATGAATTGTAATAGTAAATCAGAAGCTCGACCTAAAGTTGTTATGTACGATAACCATTATTGTGTCTGTTAGAACCGCATGGCCTATCAAACATCAGACTCATAACTGAACGATATTATTCCAACGCAAGTTAATCAGGTTTCTCCTCATCTAGAAGCATATTACCGAGACAATTCGGCATATTCTTACTGAACACTGACTCGCCTATCTCCAGGCACTATGTCAAAATACTCGCCCTCACGACGACAACACATAAAGAACCACGGATATGAATTTTCAAGCTGCTATTTTTGATATGGATGGACTGCTGCTCGACACCGAGCGACTTTGTATGCAGGTTTTTGAAGAAGCATGTCACGCGCAAGGTGTTCCGTTTTTGCAAGATGTCTACCTAGGCATCATTGGCTGTAACGCAAAAACCATCGAACAGATCTTTAGAAATGGCTACGGTGAAGGGTTAGATTACCCAGCGCTGAACAACGAATGGCGAACTCGCTACAGTGCAATTGTTAAGCACCAAGCGATCCCAGTAAAAGATGGCGTCATCGAACTTCTTGAGTGGCTCAAATCGAACGATATTCCAATCGCGGTGGCAACCTCGACTCAGCTTGATATCGCGAAGAAGAAGCTTGAACTGGCTGGCCTAGATTCTTATTTCACCTCGTTAAGCACTGGCTGTGAAGTGACTCATGGTAAGCCTCACCCAGAGATCTACCTGCTAGCGGCTGAGCGCCTAGGTGTTGCCCCTGAAACCTGCCTCGCGTTTGAAGATTCAAACAACGGTATTCGCGCGTCGATGGCTGCAAACATGATCAGTTTCCAGATCCCAGATCTGGTTGAGCCTTGCGATGAAGTCAAAGCCCTTGGTCACACGATCAGCCCTTCCCTGCACCATGTGTTAGCACAGCTTCAACAAGCCGCTGCTTAGGCTCTCACTTCTGTTGATAATGCTTTTATCGGTCTCGTCCTAAAATACGTAGACAAGCCTCTCTATTAAGCCGACTCACAGAGTCGGTTTTTTTGTTGATATTCCTTTTATAAAAGATAAAAACTCGCGCTTGAAACTGTTACAGTCGATATGAAACGACACTGATCGATAAGCAACATTGATAACGTCTAAAAATGGAGAAAGGGACGCGTGATAGAAAAATTTGAAAGCCAACTGCTTGATTTTGCAAAACAAGAAATGATACAAGATGCGGCGCACGACATCAGCCACATCAAGCGCGTAGTCAAAACCGCGAAAGCTTTGTGTGCTCAAGAACAGGCTAAGCTTGAAGTCGTTCTACCCGCCGCTTACCTTCACGATTGCTTCACCTTTCCTAAGAACCATCCAGACAGAGCCCAAAGCTCACAGATGGCAGCAGACAAGGCCATCTCTTATCTCAAATCTATCGACTACCCAACATCCTATCTGGATGAGATCCATCATGCCATTGTTACACACAGCTACAGCGCCAATATCACACCTGAAAC
This sequence comes from Vibrio sp. QJM3NY_27, assembly GCF_057785955.1. Classification (NCBI taxonomy): domain Bacteria; kingdom Pseudomonadati; phylum Pseudomonadota; class Gammaproteobacteria; order Vibrionales; family Vibrionaceae; genus Vibrio; species Vibrio sp. QJM3NY_27. The sequence goes on from NZ_CM173512.1 coordinate 432,443, forward strand.
CTTGGAAGCGCAAATAGTCCAAGATGCAGATCGACTTGATTCTCTCGGCGCAATTGGCATTGCACGCTGCCTGTACGTCGGCCAAAGCTTTAACGCTGAACTCTATAACCATCAAGACCCGTTTGCGAAGCAACGTGAGTTGGATGACAAGCATTACAGCGTCGACCATTTCTACGTGAAGCTATTTAAGTTGGCTGAAACAATGAATACAGAATCCGCCAAATTAGAAGCGAACAAGCGCACCGACTACATGCGTGGCTTTCTTGAACAATTGGGCGCCGAAGTTTAACGGCTTAAAAAAGAGACACGCGATAAGGAAGAGAGAAGGATATGGAAATAAACCGCTTTAAAGCATCCGACGCTGAAGAGATCGTCACTTGGTTTACATCCCTAGAAGACTACGTGCTGTGGGGTGGGCGAACATTTGGTTGGCCGTTAAAAGCAACCTCGATCATCGAACGATCACAAGAGCCACATGTCGAGCTATATACCTTCTCTGCATCTAAGTCATACTTTGAATCGAACGCGAAATCGAATACCGACGACTTGCTTGGCTTTATGGAATTTCAGCGCATGTCAGACAATGAACTTCGTTTCTGCCGAGTTGCAATTCACCCAAACCAACGTGGTAAAGGGCTTGGGCAATCCATGATAGAAAGTGCATTAGAAGCAGCGAAAGAAATTCCTGATGTCACCACCATCAGCTTAGCGGTCTTTCAACAGAATATCGGCGCAAAGCGCTGCTACGACAAAGCGGGCTTTCAAGTGGTAGACAAAGAACCAAGCGTGAAAGAATTCAATGGCAAAACCTGGCCCTTGTATCAAATGGAATTAAAGCTCGGCTAGTTTGTTTTAATTATCAGACTTACTTTAGTTAACAGAATTGTTTTAATTGCCAGATTTGACCCCATATCATTAAGCATTGGCTAGACCACTCAAGATACACAGATGTAATTTGGAACCTTCAATGACCCAAGAAAAATTCGACACCATTTATCAACGTGCGGCTCACCGTAAAGGCGGAGCGGCCGAACTCGAAAAGATTGTCCGTGCGCCACTGTCACAAGCCGAGCTATCACAAATCACCGACGACCGCTGGCTGGCCGCCTTTACTGAAAAGGTATTCCAGTGTGGCATTTCATGGAATGTAGTAAGAAAGAAATGGCCGCAATTTGAAGAGGTGTTCTTTGAATTCAATATCGAAAAGATGCTGATGCTGCCGAATGATATGTGGGAACAGAAAGCACAAGACCCGCGTATTATTCGCCACCTGACTAAGGTGATGACCATCCCTGCCAATGCCACCATGATCCACAACGCCAAGCGTGAAGCCGATTCATTCTCACAAATGGTTGCCGACTGGCCATCAGAGCGCATCACAGAACTTTGGGATTACCTGAAAAAACACGGCAAGCGACTAGGTGGTAATACTGGTGCCTACACCTTGCGCCAAATGGGCAAAGACACCTTTATCTTGTCTTCGGACGTTGAAGCTCACCTGCGCAGCACAGATGTTGTCGATAGCGGCCGTAACACCAAGCGAGCACAACTGGCAGCGGGTAAAGCCTTCAACGAATGGCAACAACAATCAGGGCGTAGCCTGAGTGAAATAAGTCAGATCGTTGCATACAGCTGTGGTGATAATCGCGTTTAGTTGGATTGAAAATGGCTTAAAGCTAAAGATTGCACACAGTTCCTCGCAAACTAAATGTTATAAGTCATTAACAAACAAGCGTACATCGCACTTTCACTCGGTGGCATTGTATAGATAAGTGTATACAATGTAGGGTAGCACTCATGAATTATTCTCGATTAACCCTATCCGACTAAACAAGGGCCCTTATCTCTATGACAGTTCTCAAAAACTCTGTCTCCAAAGGTGTAAAAACTAAAGTCACAGGCCAGACTCAAGACGATGTTGTTTACTGCCATATCTTCGACGCGATACTAGAACAAAGGCTGCCACCAGCCACCAAATTAAGCGAAGAAGCCCTAGCAGAAATTTTTAGCGTTAGCCGTACAATTATCCGTCGTGCCTTACTGCGTCTTTCTTTAGAACAAGTTGTGGTGATCCGCCCGAACCGAGGCGCAATGATTGCCGCCCCAACAGTGGATGAAGCCAAACAAATTTTTAAAGCGCGCGAAGTGATGGAGATTGCTATCACTGAGCTGGCGGTGAAAAACGCCACCAAAGCACAGATAGAAGAGTGCAGAAAATTAGTCGCGAAAGAGAACTGTGCCTTTGACCAAGGTGATTACGGTTCTGGCTTGCGATTGTCTGGCGAGTTTCACATCAAACTGGCTGAAATGGCAGAGAATGCACCACTGCTCGCTTTTCAACGCAGCTTGGTATCGCAAACCTCACTGTTGATCGCTCAATACGAGACAGGTAACCACTCGAACTGTTCGCTAGACGAACACTCAGGCTTACTGGATGCAATTGAGTCAGGTAACGAACAACAAGCAGTAGAATTGATGCAGGAACACCTAAGCCACATCCGTTCAAAGCTCAACCTAGACAGCAGCACAGCTTCTAGTGACCTGCATGTAGTGTTCTCAGATCTGCTTAAGAGCAAGTCATAGAAGATTCAACAAGCGATTAATAACCATCATTCAACAACTTCTTGTTAACAGCTTTTTGTTAACAAAATTGGAGAGAAGTAAGCCTCTGCGTTTACTTCTCTTTTTTATGCCCCCTCCCCTAAAAATAAAGACGACGATCGGCTCACACCCATCTAAAACACTGCCTATTCTAGCCTCAACAACGATCTTAGCCTCTATAAAATCACTTCCAACTGTGCCATAAACCCCGCCTTTATCTTGTATACATAGCTATCAATTCATTCACGCCAGAAACTGTTCACCTTCAATTCAACCCCTTATAAAACAGGCAACTACAGTCAAAAATAAATTGTACACAATCACCCGACAAGACCATTTGTTGCATTTTTGTAAATAAATAGTTGACCACAGGGTCAGGATGGATAATTATTGACCTAGAAGTCAAAAAGAATACACATGGAAATATGTCGATTTACAAGGAGGTCTCTTGATTACTTTTTTGCTCAATCAGGAAATAAGACGTGAAGATAATCTGTCGCCAAATATGACAGTGCTCAACTACCTTCGTACCAAGGTGAATAAAACGGGTACAAAAGAAGGTTGTGGGTCGGGTGACTGTGGTGCATGTACGGTAGTTCTCGGTGAAGTGGTTGATGGACAGTTGCAATACCGCTCGGTGAACTCTTGCCTTACGTTCGTTTCAGCGCTGCATGGCAAGCAACTGATCACGGTAGAAGATCTACAAAACCGAGATCGCTCTTTGCACCCGGTGCAGAAAGCGGTGGTGGATTTTCACGGTTCACAGTGTGGTTACTGCACGCCGGGCTTCATCATGTCGATGTTTGCCCTAGGCAAGAACAAACCCGATGCGAGCAAAGAAGACGTCATGGAATCACTGGCGGGTAACCTATGTCGCTGTACTGGCTACCGACCAATTGTTGATGCTGCGATGTCGCTTTCAACAGACCAGCCTTTGATTGACCAATTTGCAGAACTTGAACGCAACACCATCAAGAAGCTAGAAGGTATTCAAGACACTGAAGCCAACTTACGCCTTGGTCACCTCACCGCTTTCTCCCCGAAAAGCACTGATGAGCTGGCCAAGCTTTTTCAAGCCCACCCGAACGCTAAGCTGGTTGCTGGCGGTACGGATTTAGCACTGGAAGTAACGCAGTTCCACCGCGAGATTGAAACACTGATCAGCGTAAACCTTGTTGAAGACATGAAAGTATGCGAAGAAACCGACACTGACTTAATCATTGGTGCCAACCTACCTATCAGTGACTCTTACGCACTACTGAAAAAACACTACCCAGATTTTGGTGAGCTACTGCACCGCTTTGCGTCACTGCAAGTGCGTAACCAAGGCACCATTGGCGGTAATGTGGCGAATGCCTCGCCTATCGGTGATACCCCTCCTCTGCTGATTGCTCTCGACGCGAAGATCAAACTTCGTTGCGGCGGCGAGTCACGCACTATGCCGATTGAAGATTACTTCATCAGCTACAAAGTGACGGCGCAGAAAGAGAGTGAATTCATCGAACAGATCATCATTCCTAAGCCAACCAACGACAGCTTCCGAGCTTACAAAGTGTCGAAACGTTTAGACGACGACATCTCTGCGGTGTGTGGCGCGTTTGATATTCAAATTGAAGATGGGAAGGTTTCTTACGCTCGTATCGCTTTCGGCGGTATGGCAGCAACGCCTAAGCGTGCAACTCGTTGTGAAAATACGTTATTAGGCAAACCGTGGACAGACGCTAATATTAAGTTAGCGATGCAGGAACTGTATAACGACTTTGAGCCGCTATCTGATTTCCGTGCAAGCCAAGAATACCGTTCATTGTCGTCGGCCAATATGTTGCGCCGTTACTTCATTGAACGACAGAACAAAAACAACCAAATCGAAACAAGGGTAACGTCTTATGTCTAAATCAAATTCCTCTGGCCACAAGAGCAATGCGATGACCCACGAAGAGATGGTTACCATTGCAAAACAAGACCTAAAAACTGGCGTAGGTAAAAGCGTTAAACACGACAGTGCAGCCAAGCAAGTCACAGGCGAAGCGGTATACATTGACGACCGCCTTGAGTTCCCCAATCAGCTGCACGTATACGCACGCCTGAGCACGCAAGCACACGCCAACATCACCAAAATAGACCTATCTCCGTGTTACGAATTCGAAGGCGTGGCGATTGCCATTCAAGCCAAAGACGTACCGGGTGAGCTAGATATCGGTGCCATCCTACCGGGTGACCCACTGCTTGCAGACGGCAAAGTAGAATACTACGGCCAACCTGTGATTGCCGTGGCTGCCAACGATTTGGAAACGGCACGTAAAGCCGCACATGCAGCCATTATTGAATACGAAGAACTACCCGCGATTCTTGATGTAAAAGAAGCACTAGAGAAAGAACACTTCGTGACAGAGAGCCACACTCAACAACGTGGGGACTCAGAAGCCGCATTGGCAAAAGCAAAACACGTAATCTCTGGTGACCTAGAGATCGGCGGACAAGAGCACTTCTACCTAGAAACTCAAATCAGTAGCGTAATGCCAACCGAAGATGGTGGCATGATCGTGTACACCTCGACCCAAAACCCGACTGAAGTTCAAAAGCTGGTTGCGGAAGTGATTGGCGTACCTATGCACAAAGTCGTGATTGATATGCGTCGTATGGGTGGTGGTTTCGGGGGTAAAGAGACTCAAGCAGCCTCTCCAGCGTGCATGGCCGCGGTGATTGCTCACCTCACCGGACGACCAACCAAAATGCGTCTGCTACGTAACGAAGACATGCAGCAAACCGGTAAACGCCACCCGTTCTACAATCAATATACGGTCGGTTTTGACGACAATGGTGTGATTCAAGGTGCCGATATTACCGTTGCAGGTAACTGTGGTTACTCGCCAGACTTATCAAGTTCTATCGTCGACCGAGCGATGTTCCACTCAGACAACGCCTATTATCTAGGTGATGCAACTGTGGTTGGTCACCGATGCAAAACCAACACCGCATCGAATACCGCTTACCGTGGCTTTGGTGGCCCGCAAGGCATGATGACCATCGAACACATCATGGACGAGATTGCGCGTTACCTGAAAAAAGATCCTTTGGAAGTACGTAAGGCGAACTACTACGGCGAAGAAGGCCGTAACGTGACCCATTACTACCAAACCGTTGAAGACAACTTTTTACCTGAGATAACCGAACAGCTTGAACGCAGCAGTGACTATTACGCACGTCGTAAAGAAATCGCTGAGTTCAACAAGCAAAGCCCTATATTGAAGAAAGGCCTTGCTATCACACCCGTGAAATTCGGCATCTCGTTTACTGCGACTTTCTTGAACCAAGCAGGTGCGCTCATCCATATCTACACCGATGGCAGTATTCATTTGAATCACGGTGGTACGGAAATGGGGCAAGGCTTGAACATCAAAGTGGCACAAATCGTTGCACAGGAGTTCCAAGTCGATGTCGAACGTATCCAGATCACCGCTACAAACACAGACAAAGTTCCGAACACATCACCAACCGCAGCCTCATCGGGCACCGACCTCAACGGTAAGGCCGCGCAAAACGCCGCAATGACCATTAAGCAGCGCCTGATTGACTTCGCTTCTTCGCACTTCAAAGTGTGGCCTGAAGAGGTGATATTTAAGAACGGTATGGTGCAGATTCGCGATGAGATCATGACCTTCAACTCGTTTGTTGAACTGGCTTGGTTTAACCAAATCTCGCTGTCGAGCACTGGTTTCTACCGCACTCCGAAGATCTATTACGATCACGAGAAAGCACGCGGTCGTCCGTTCTACTACTACGCATACGGAGCATCTTGTTCAGAGGTTATCATCGATACCCTAACCGGTGAAAACAAGATTCTGCGTGTCGATATTTTGCATGACGTAGGTGCTTCACTGAACCCAGCTATTGATATCGGCCAAGTGGAAGGTGGCTTTGTGCAAGGTGTCGGTTGGTTAACGACGGAAGAGTTGGTGTGGAACCAACAAGGCCGCTTGATGACCAATGGCCCTGCGAGCTACAAAATCCCAGCCATTGCCGATATGCCAATTGATTTCAGAACGCACCTTTTAGAAAACCGTAACAACCCAGAAGACACCGTCTTCAACTCGAAAGCCGTGGGTGAACCGCCTTTCATGTTGGGTATGTCGGTATGGAGCGCACTGAAAGATGCCATTAGCTATGTCGCTGTCGATGGCGCGATTCCTAAGCTGAACACACCTGCAACGCCAGAGCGTATTCTGATGGCGATTCAGGAAGTGACTGAAACGACTCCGACCTCGGTCGATGCTCAATCAGAAACGGCTTAGGGCTCATGTGGATCGTTTAGATCGCAATAAATAGCTTAGGGCGCCTATACATAGCTTAGGAAGCATAAAAAGGGATTTAGGAGGACATATGTTTAAGGATAATTGGATTCACGAACTGGCAAAACTGGAAGAGAGCTACGAGCCATGTGTAATGGTGACGGTGCTCGAAGACAGAGGTTCCGTTCCACGCGATGCGGGCACCAAAATGCTTGTCACTCGTGACCGAATCATCGCTACGATTGGTGGTGGTCACCTTGAACATGTGGCCACTAAAATGGCTCGCGAGATGCTGATTGCCAGCGAGAAATCACTCAAAGTGGAACGCTTCAACCTAGGTGCTCGTTTAGGCCAATGTTGTGGCGGAATAGCAACGTTAAGCTTCGAACCGATTGGCACTCAGCAGAACCACCTTGTGCTGTTCGGCGCAGGCCATGTTGCCAAAGCGCTGCTGCACATTGTCGCAACCCTGCCCTTCCGTGTGACCTGGATTGATGAACGTGAAGAAGTGTTCCCTGAAACGCTGCCACATGGTGTGAAAAAGCTTGTTTCAGATGACCCGGTTGGCGAAGTGAAACACATGCCGCCGAACAGCTATTACCTAGTGATGACCCACAACCACCAGCTCGATTTTGACCTAACCAAAGCGATTATAGACCGTGAAGACAGCCGTTACTTCGGCATGATTGGTTCGCTCACTAAGCGCAAGAAGTTCGACTTCCGCTTAGAGCAACGCGGCTATAGCCAAGAGCAAATCGAAACTATGCTTTGCCCGATTGGTATTAGTGCGGTGAATGGCAAACATCCTGCGGAAATTGCAGTATCGGTTGCGGGTGAACTGATCGCACACTATCAAGGCCAAGCACTTGAACAAAAGCGCCCAACCAAACAATATCGAAATCAGGATTTGACCGATCAACACAGTCAACCAAGCGACGTAGGCGAACCACCATTGGAAGAGAAGATCGCCTAATAAAAGTCGCAAAGCTTCAGTGGCCATAAAGTCGCTGAAGTCATTAAAAGGAAGTAAACATGACAACCCAACGCAAAGCTTATCGCGCCAGTATTTTACACAGCGTCGCCGACCCAAAAGACGTCGGTATCGATGAGTCTTACGACTATTTTGAAGACGGTGTTTTAGTGGTTGAGAACGGCCATGTCGTCGACTTAGGCCATGCCGACGAAGTATTGGCTCGCCAACCTAAAACACTCGAAGTAAAACAATACAAAGACAAGCTGATCACCTCTGGCTTTATTGATACGCACATCCACTACCCTCAAACAGGGATGATCGCGTCTTACGGTGAGCAGCTTCTTGATTGGTTAGAGAACTACACCTTCCCAGAAGAAAAGCGCTTCAAAAACCCGGTTTACGCACACAAAGTGGCGAAGTTATTCCTAGACGAATTGGCAAGCAACGGCACCACCACTGCACTCGTATTTGGCACGGTACACAAAGAGTCCGTCAACGTGTTCTTTGAAGAAGCCGAGAAACGTAACCTACGCATGATCGCGGGTAAGGTGCTGATGGATCGCAATGCTCCTGATTACCTGACTGACACACCAGAATCTGGCTATACAGACTCAAAAGAGCTGATCGAAAAGTGGCATAACCGCGGCCGTTTGCTTTACGCGGTGACACCTCGTTTTGCACCAACCAGCACACCAGAACAACTTGCTACAGTGGGTAAACTGCTAGAAGAATACCCAGATGTGTACATGCACACTCACCTTTCTGAAAACGAGAAAGAGATCGAGTGGGTGAAATCGCTGTTCCCAGAGCGCGACAGCTACTTGGATGTGTATGACCACTATGGCCTACTGCACAAACGTTCGGTATTTGCTCATGGTATTCACCTTTCTGATTGTGAATGTAAACGCCTTGCCGATACTGAATCTGCCATCGCCTTCTGCCCAACTTCTAACCTTTTCTTAGGCTCGGGTTTGTTCCGATTACCAGAGATGGAAGATCACGGTATTCGTGTCGGCGTGGGTACTGATGTAGGCGCAGGCACCAGCTTCTCAATCCTGCAAACAATGAGTGAAGCGTACAAAATCATGCAGCTTCAACAAGAGAAACTGCACCCAGCCAAATCACTGTTCTTGGCAACTCTAGGCGGTGCACGTTCACTGCATTTAGAAGACAAGATTGGTAACTTGGAAGTCGGCAAAGAAGCGGATTTCGTGGTGTTGGATCTACACGCAACTCAGCTGATGCGCTTTAGAATGGAACAAACCACCAAGCTTGAAGAGAAGCTGTTTGTATTGATGAGCTTGGGTGACGACAGAACCGTTAGCGAGACTTACATCTACGGCGAAAAGGCCTACGATGTGAACTTCAAAGATTACAAGAAGCTCGTTAGTTAGGCTTAAAACCGAGTAACAATCGCTAGACAGCGACAAGCCGTCGTTAATTATATAATCCGTCCAGATTTATCTAGCCTTTAAAGACCAGTTGCTGATGCCACTGGTCTTTTTTGTGCTTCATTCAAAGAAATAATAAATTAACCGCTCACAGACAACGATCTTCGGTGACGCCAAGTCATTATATTGATAGGTTAATGTTTATACATATCGACTTTATGCTTCGTTTGGCGTCTCTCTAAAACATTCGTTTCTCAGCTAAATGGAAGCACCCAATCTAGAAAGGATTTCTATGTTCGAACAGGTCGTCAGCATTCTGTTTCCCGTTTTTGCTTTAGCCAGTGCTGGCTTTGCGGTCGGTCGTTGGCTTAAGCCCGATTTCAAACCGATCAATCGCATCAACATGGATGTTTGTATTCCTGCGTTGGTGTTTGCATCGCTGACCACCATGCCCCTCGACACAGAACAACTGCCACTCATCTCCGCCTCTTTGGTCGCGGTGCTAGTGCCTGCATTGTTGATGATTCCGATCTGTAAGATCTTTAAGCTCAACTTCAAAGCTTGGGCTCCGCCACACATGTTTCGCAACAGTGGCAACCTCGCCATTCCTCTTTTCACTTATACCTTTGGCGAGAGCGCATTAGCCCCTGCTGTATTGCTGTTTGTGGTATCGGCATGTGTACACATTAGTGTTGGTTTGGCGCTATTAAGCGATGGCAACCCGATCAAGCAGATCCTCAAGATGCCGATCTTCTTAGCCGCAGCATTAGCGATGACGTTGAACCTATCTGGCATTGCTGTATGGAATCCAATCTACGAAGCCACATCGCTGCTTGGGCAAGCTGCCGTGCCAATCATGCTGTTGTCGCTAGGTTCGCAAATGGTCAACTTGAGGCTTAGCGGATTAAAAGTTGGCTTGCTGTGTACCGCTCAATCGCTGTTTACGGGCGCCATCGCTTTTACCATCATCTACTTCTTTATTCCGCTGCCAACGCTGCACCTGCAAATGATGGTGTTGTTCACCATGCTGCCACCCGCCGTGATGAACTACCTGTTTGCAGAAAGGTTCAATGTAGAGCCACCCAAGGTCGCGTCTATGGTGTTGTTCGGCAACTTCCTGAGCGTGGTCACCTTGCCGATCTTGCTGTCGTTCGCGCTGTCTATGTCGAGTTAGCTGTCTATTTCTAACTAATAGATGAAAGCTCCACTGAAAAATCGCCATAAACAAAAAATAGCGTCAGTGATTCATACTGACGCTAGGCTTTGAAAGGCTTACTTTTCTTGCGTCAGGCTTATTCGTTAGCGCTTCTCTCCGCAAGCACCTCTTTAAATGCGAACATGCCATTTAATGCCGAAGGGAATCCCGCGTAGACCGACATCTGCAATATCACTTCTTTAATCTCTTCCTCGCTGCATCCAACATTGAGTGCCGCATTCAAATGCACCTTAAGTTGAGGAGCACAATTACCGAGTGCGGTAAGGGCAGCGACGGTCGCGATCTCTCGTGATTTCAAATCCAAACCGGGGCGTGAATAGATGTCTCCGAAGGGATACTCGATAGTATACTTGGCAAGATCAGGGCAAATGTCTTGCAAGCTTTCGATAACCTGTTGCCCTGCTTCTCCGTCGATATGATTAAGTCTTTCTAAGCCAGTTTCAAAACGTGATTGATTCATGAGTCTGTTCCTGTATTTATAGTTCACAGGAACACCTTACAAGTTAGAGTCGACTCTAAGTCAACGGACTTTTCCATCTCGATACAAACTAATTTTTTCTTCCAACGCTGCCATGTGCTTTTGCTGCTCTTCGATATGCGCTCGCAAATTCTGTTGATGTTGTTCGAGCAACACTTGGCGTTGAGAAGTCGATTCTGGCCCTAACTCCCTCAGCTTTGCGTATTCTAAAATCTCATCCAGTGGCATTGCGGTGTCTTTCAGCCGCTTCACAAACTCAATCCAAGTGACGTCCTTCGATGTATAGACTCGATGGCCGCTACTGTTCCGCTGAACATTTTTCAGCAAGCCTATTTTTTCATAGTAGCGAAGCGTGTGGGCAGACAAATCCACCAACCGAGAAAACTCACTCACATTCATTACTTCACCTTTTCTATCTGGGTATAGGAACTCAAACTATGCGCACTTATCTAATTTGAGCTCTGCGGTCACTTTCGTCAAACGTAAAGCAATAGCAAAACACACTAAGTAAGGACTCACATACCAGAAGATGCTTTCTAGCGGCTGCTTCACCTGCGCTTCTCTGGTTTTTATGTACTGGTTTTTCTGCTTCTCATACTGACTCAGCATGCCATCCACCCACACGGCGTCACTTTCCACCAGCGATACGCTCGGCGCAGGGACCGTAAAATCCGATGCATTCGGTAGCAAAGTGAAATCGACATCTTTGAACGTGATCGCCGTATTCAAATACCACAAACACGCTTCATGGTGCTGGGCATGATTATCTAAAGACGGCTGACCAGTGCAGATATCACTTCTTAATTTATCCAAAGAGAACTGCTGAACAGATTCTAAAATCGCCACCGCTCTGGTTTGTTCGGTTTCAACCCAATCACCAGCCACCGATGCACGAATTTCAGAAACAGCACCCAGCATGCCGATACCCGCCAAGAACGGCCATAAATAATCCATGAGCTTCCATTTGCGTCGGCTCAAGTTGAACCCGCACCAAATCGGAAGATGAAAAAGGAACGTTAGCCCTAGTGATAGCAAAACGAAATTCAAGGAGCTAGAGAGCATGAGTTCGCTATCAAAGAAGTTCTTCATAATGAGAGACTTGCCTGTATAACAAAGAGAAATTTGATACTAGGTTCGATATTAAAAAAGAGTGTAAGAGGAAAGTAAAAACAGCACCAAGAACTGGCGTTGGTGTTGTTTATTTAAGCAACTAACGGCTTTTCCATCGGAATGCAGTCGAGGCTAATACCTCTAGGAGAGTGATAAGTGGAAAGTTCATCACCGATAAAACCACACGAACGATAAAATTCCGCAGCATTCAGGGTCGATTCTAGCTTCATTAACGGCAAGTTGTGTTGAATCGCTAATTCTTCTAGGAACTGCAACATCTGCTTCGCTGCGCCTTTTCCGGAAAAATCTGGGTCCACAAAAATAGCATCAATCATACCGGTTTCGATGTTGATCTTACCGCTGCCAATCACTCGACCATCAACTTCTGAAACGTGAAAGGTTTGGACTACATCGCTTATGAATCCATCAGACATTCCACCCTGCGTCCATATTGACAGCTGTTCTTCTGAGTAATAAGCCGAGCACTTCTCGACAATGGCACGGCTTCGAATATCGAAAATATCCTGAGCATCAGACTCAGCCGCTTTTCTAATTGTAATCATAAGCCTACCTCTGGTGACTAAAAGATACTACTTGCTAGTAAATAGAATAACTACTCGGTGACTAGCGCAGGAGATTGCTTCCCCTTAGCTGACATAAGATAAAAACCAACGGCACCAACAACTGAAATTAATATCACACTAAACCAAGTGAAAGTGTACCCATAATCATCGATAAAGTAGCCAATCACGATAAAACTAGGCATAACGAAAACCGTTCGCAAGGTAATGAGCACGCCTTGAATGCGTCCACGATGACTCGAAGGGGAGTTGTTTGCTAAATATATGCCCTCTTTTGTCAAAAGAAGAACCTCGCCCGCAGATAGAAATAGCCAAGCAAAAAAATGAACAGGAATGTAGGGAAACAACATGACGAGCATATAACCAAAGGCAAACATAAAGCCTGCATAGGCAAGGCTTACGGTTTCAGCCTTACCTGACGTGAACTTCATTAAGATTGGCGTAATCAGCACCACCACAACACAAGCGTAAGTCATGAGTTGCCCGAAAATAATTGGGCCCTGTTCTCCAAACACATGGCTCAAATACAATGGACTCGCCATAGTCATTTGATTTAGCGAATACCACAGTAATCCACATAGAAAAGTGAACAACAAAAGCCGTGGCCTTGATTTTAAAACTGACCAAACCGAACCAGAAACGGGCTGTTCCAGTTCACTCTCGCTGGTCGATTCCGTTCCAGGTTGCAACTTCACAAATGCAGCCACAATAAAAACACAAAAAAGAGCAGCAAAACCGTTGCCGAAAAATATCCAGTCGGTGTGATTCCAGAACAAGTAGCCAGCCATAACAGGGCCAAGAGCTGAACCAAAGTTATAGGCTAGATAACTCAATGACATGACTGCATCACGATTCTGAGGGGTAGAAAGATCGGCAACTAAAGCATTACTCGCGGGTAAAGCTAAACCGCCAAAGAAATAGGCACAAAACAAGAACACAGGTACGACTACCGGAGCATCGGCAAAGAAACCACAAATAATCAATAATACAGCACACATAAACTCGCCAAACACCATGACCCGTTTATGTCCCAACCTATCCGCTAATCTCCCACCTAAAAAGCTCCCTAAAAGGTAAGAGCCCGTCACACCCATGGCAAGGGAACCTGCGACTGTTGCGGAATAACCCAACTTATCGGTTAACAGTAAGACTAAAAATGGAACGATAAAGTTACCCATTCCCAGAATCATTCTAGCCAGTGCTAAATAATAGATATTATTCGGTAAATACCTATAAATAGAAATGGCTGAGAAAAGCTTATGAATCATGAAGTTCCTAAAGTATGTAAGTGCTTGATTACGAATTTCTATTCGATAGTACTGAAATCTAAGTTTCTCGGCACTGAAACATTAACAACCTGACTTCCCGCGATTAAGTCATGCAAGCAGCGTCTGTTTTTACGTAAAGCAAACAGATAGTTTAGCAACGCAATAAATTGACCAATAACAGGAATATAAACAAAGATGTTCATAGGTAAAATTCGTTTGATCATTATGTCGAATAACCCTAGTTGCTTGCCATCCATATCGACAATCGCGATTTCCATTATGTTTTTGCCAATAGTCTGCCCTTTCTTATGCAGTAAATAGCCATTCAACAAAAGGAACACGAGCCAACCGTAAGCAGTGACTGCTATTAGTTCTGCTGTATCAGCTGTCCCTGTTTCAAATATTTTTTGGAAATAATCGGTATAGAGATAAATTGGCATGACAATAGCCACAGCAATTAAGACATCAATAAAAACGGCCCAAAAGCGCAGCCACCTAGACGCGAGTCTTACTTCAGGTGCATTTTCAATTATTGGGTTTTCTAATGATTCGTGCTCATTTTTTTCTAAATTGTTGGCTGACACACTAACAACTTGAGTGCCTGCGATTAAGTCATGTAAGCAACGTCTGTTTTTTCGGAAAATGAAAAGAGAATCCAACATGGATATTAAATGGCCAGTGATAGGTATAATAGTAAAGGGAATCATAGGTATCATTCGTTTGCCCACTATTTTATATAACCCTATAGGTTTACCTTCCATATCGACAATCGCAATTTCCATTAGATGTTTGCCAATCGTCTGTCCCTTCTTATTCAGTAAATACCCATGTACCAATAAAAACATCAGCCCTAAATAGGCATAGACAGCAGCGACTTCTCTAAGGTCTATCACCCCTGTATCGATTGTTTTTTGGAAATAATCTGTATACATAAAGATTGGCGCAATGATGGCAGCCGTAATGACACCATCAATAAAAAACGCTAAAAAACGAGGCCATCGAGATGCAGGGACAACTTCGGTTGTATTTACACCAATTTCAGAGTTGTCGCTATCTGAACTTTTCTTTGAAACAATGACAACTTGAGTGCAAGCGATTAAGTCATGTAAGCAGCGTTTGTCTTTGCGAAAAACAAACAGATAATCAAACGTTGATATAAATGGACCAATAAAAGGTATGTAAGCTACAGCCACCATAGGAATGATTCGTTTGCCCACTATGTTTAGCAAACCTATTTGTTTACCTTCCATATCGACAATCGCAATATCCATTAGATTTTTACCAATTGTCTGCCCCTTCTTATGAAGTAAGTACCCTTGGCACAAAAAGTAAACCACCCAACTATAAACAGTCAGAGCAACTTGTTCTGTTAACTCAATGGTTTCAT
Source organism: Vibrio sp. QJM3NY_27 (assembly GCF_057785955.1). Classification (NCBI taxonomy): domain Bacteria; kingdom Pseudomonadati; phylum Pseudomonadota; class Gammaproteobacteria; order Vibrionales; family Vibrionaceae; genus Vibrio; species Vibrio sp. QJM3NY_27. Next base: position 447,737 of record NZ_CM173512.1, read on the forward strand.
TGGAAAGCAATTTATCGTACAAACCGCCATATAGAAAAACAGGAACAATGAAAATCGCATACACGAAAGCATCAATGATAGATGCCCATAAGCGAGACCATCGAGACGCGAGTACAATTGTAGGGGTGTTTTCTATTACTTCAGACATGTCCTTTCCTAAGGTGGTATTGATTATTGGCGTAGAGAAATCGATTTTTGATAGCGTTAGGTTGATGTACTGATAGACAAATCTTGAAATTAATTCGAAAGAAAACACTTTGCTTTCAATAGATAAGAAACGCTTTATAAAATCGAGAGAAACATAACACAGGCAAATGCCAAAACTAATGGACCATGCAATATATGTGAGCTTAGTTGCTTAAATTTCGACTATAAAACGCGATAAGGTAGGTTGAAGGAAATTTAACAAGGTAAATTTTCAGAGGTAATAATTTTTGACTTAACAGTTTGTATTAATAAGACTTTTGTTAATTGGACAATTAGAAGAGAGGGGCATTGTTGCTATTTCAGTTCCAATACATGCTCAATGAAATCCGCTTTCTTTTCACGATACTCTTCTTGCGACCAACCTTCACAAGACATTTTAAGGGCATTGTATTGCTCGACTAGGGAAGGGGCCGCACGTAGCTTGTCACGAAACGTTAGAAAGCATTCAAACTCAGAACCATTAGCGACAACTTGCAACGCCACATCGTCCCCAGATGTAGAATCCAACATACACAGTTCCGGCGTTCTTAAGGTATCGAGTTTCTCATTGAAGCCGAGTGTTGTGAGTCTCCCTATAACATCCTCAAGTTCGACAAGCTCAACACCTACGAAGATATCCAAATCGCCCTTAGACACGGCAAAAGGAATAGAAGATGCGCCTACGTGCTCAACTCTCGCGTTAGGGATTAGCTTTTTGATGTCACGTTCGTATCGGATAAACAGCTCGTTACAAGCTGCTTGGTATTGCTCCGCGGGGTAAAATTTCATATATCCTTACTCCGAATCACAAGCTATTGAACACACCAATTGCTAACAGGAGCAACACGATGCTAATAGCTCCGATATAAGAGATTCTGGTTCGCTCTTTTTCAGTTGGAATCAATGGGGGGAAGCGCTCTAATGTGAATACTTTACAGACTATCCAGCCAGCTCCGTAACCAATGAACTCAATCAATATCGACTGAAACAGATACCTAAAGAATGAGCTCAGTGCCCTAAAATACGCGACTATCAAGTCTTCCATTTTCTGTCCTAATTAAAGTCAATTTGGAATAAAAGTGCCATGGGTAGGTGTTCATATCAAGAATATTATACGGAGCACGATGCATAATGATAATTTCTACGATATTTACAGTGGTTACTAACAAAAATTTACTATTGAGTTCGTTGTATTTGTTACTCGCTAGTGTGAGTAACAAGAATCTTCATGATATGGCACTTCTAAAAATTTAAGGAGTTTTCAATGCTAGTTTACGTAAACAATTTTGAGTTAAGTGGCAATAATGCTACTGAACGAGCTCTACAATCTGTTTGTGGTTGGATTCAATTCAAAACCAAAGAAAAATTTGATGTTGAGATGCTAAAAAGTAGCAGCAACCACAAGTTTGACAACATTACAGTGCGCACTTTTTGCGCAGTTTCACTTGAACCTCAAATGTACTCTGTTCTCCTGACTCACCCAGACCGAGAAATAAAAGGCCGCCACTGGGAAACAGAGATAGGAATAAAGGAAGAAGACGGAAAAACCAAATTTTCGATACTTCTAAAAGTAAATGATATCAGTACACAAGTGCGCGGGACTGTTGTTACGACAAGACCTTTAGTTGTCAAATACTTAAACGATAGTCGTTTATTAAAACGAGATACCGTCGGGTTAAAAGTAAACTTCCTAAACACACAAGACGATATTCGCGCACTAAAATGGGAAATTTTCCGCCCGGAACGTGAATATCCTCTTGTCCTTGTCAGCAAAAATAGATTCATTCACAACATCGGACTTCAACAACAACTGCTTGGATTAGCTCAAGTCGTTGTTTTTCCGGAAGACACTGATGACGGCTTTATGGAAAGTATTCTAACCAAACGTTATTCAGCCTGGGACGGTGCAGTCAATATTGTACAACCTTTATTTGGAGGTGAGGTTCCACGCAATTCATTAGTATTAAGCGATCAAATTGATTCTTGGAAACAAAACAACGTACACATTTTACACGAGTTATTATCTCTCGTTACTCATACGACCAACGGGAAATACCGTAAAGAACACTTCTCTCCCACTGATGTCAGAGCTAAACGTCAAAAAGATCAGCGTATTGCACTCACTAAAAAAGTATCTTCACTCACCGAAGATTCTGATTATAAGGAACTTCTTGAAGAAGCAATGGAAGAACTTGACCGCCAACAAGAGGTTTCAGACGCAGAAATTGAGAAGTTAACGACAAACCTTACAGACACTGAAAGTATGTATTTTGATGCTGAGTCAGACAAAGAAGAGTTAGAAAACAGTCTATTAATTTTACGCGCGAAGATTGAGCACCTAGAAACTCGCTTCGAAGGGCAAGAGCTTGGTATTCCGGCGCTAAAAAAAGGCAAAGAAAGAGACTTATATGAAGATGAAATTCTTAATATTTTGCTTGATACTCTGAAACCTGCCTGTGATTCAGCTAAATCATACTCCCGAAGAAAAGACATTCTTCTCGATATAATTCAACACAATGAACCATCAGGACTAAAAATGCAGTTCTTCGAAGAACTGAAAAAAGAGCTAAAAGATTATCGCTCGTTAACCCCAAAGCTTCGTGAAATTTTTGCATTAACTAATATTGAAGTTGTCACAGATGGCAGCCACAACAAAGCAAAATTCATTGATGAGGAACGCTACAGCGTTACGTTTGCGAAAACAGCAAGTGACTCGCATGCTGGAAAAAATAACGTTGCAACTATTCGAGACAACTTGTTTTGATATTCAGAGATAGTATCTAACAAAAAGCCCCGGTTATAGGAACCGGGGAAACAGGGTGGGATGAGTTTGGCGCGTGCCCGAAACCAAACTCTCCCCAAGCCTCACCCAAGACTCATGCTCTTAGGTAAAGGATTCACATCATTATTGAAGCGTCGCACCTTGCTCTACCCAAGTGCCGATGAGTGCGCGTTCTTCGTCGGTCATTTGAGTCATGTTGCCGAGCGGCATCACCTTGGTTGTTACGGTTTGAGCAACAATTCTTGGTACGTTGGCTTTGATCTCTTCTGGGGTATCAAACATCACACCGGCTGGCGCAGCAGCAAAAGCGGCGTGGCTTGGGGTTGATGAGTGACACACAGAACAGCGCTCTTGAATGACTTTGTTGATGGTTTCAAAGCTGACGCCTGCGCTAGCCGTTTGCATTGCGTGATCTGCAGGTGCAACTTGAGAACTAGCCGTCGTTGAAACTGTGCTGTTCGAAACAGCCTCTTCTGTCGTCGATTCAGTCGCGCTTACTTGCACTTCTTGAACCACTGGCGCTTGTACAACCGGAGTCATCTGCTTTTTCGCGTAAGGTGAGGTAACAAACGCAAGCGTGATCATACCCAATGCCGCTACTGGTATTGTCCATGCGAACTTCTGGCTACCATGACGGGTATTGAAGTAGTGACGCACCAAGATACTGAAGACCGCTAAGCCTGCAAGAATCAACCAGTTATATTCCGAACCATAAGTACTTGGAAAGTGGTTACTGATCATGATGAACAGCACTGGCAATGTCATGTAGTTGTTGTGACGAGAACGCAGTAAACCTTTCGCAGGCAATGCCGGATCCGGTTCGCGTTTCTCTTCAATCGCTTTCACCAAGTTACGCTGCGCCGGCATGATGACGCGGAATACGTTACCCACCATGATGGTACCAATGATCGCACCAATATGGATGTAAGCACCACGGCCACTGAACACTTGAGTTAGGCCATATGTTGCAGCGACAAGCAGCACAAACAGCACAACGCCAAGCAACACGGGGGTTTTGCCTAATGGCGAATCACACAGTAGATCATAGATAAACCAACCGGCAACGAATGAACCAATACCAATCGCGATTGCCGTTGTTGAATCAAGGCCAGAGCCCGGTGCAATCAGGTAAATCTCAGCGTTGAGGTAGTAAACCACACCCAGTAGACACACACCGGTGATCCACGTGAAGTAAGCTTCCCATTTGAACCAGTGCAGGTGCTCTGGCATCTCTGGTGGCGCAAGTTTGTACTTCTCTAGGTGATAAATACCACCACCGTGAATCGCCCATAAGTCGCCCGAAAGGCCCGTTTTTGGGTTTACTCGATTAAGGTTGTTCTCTAACCAAACAAAGTAAAATGATGCGCCTATCCACGCAACACCAACAATCATGTGAGCCCAGCGTATTGCTAAATTCAACCATTCTGTAATATGCGGATCCATAATAAACTCCTGTATCACAACGCTTTAGCTAAGCGTTGCTCTTCCTTATTGTCGTCCGTTGGCAGATCGTCCAAATGCAACGCCACTCGGTCGCTGTCGAAATAAACTTCGTCACAGTTGTGTCCTTCGCCACCTCTATCGACGATCAAGAACTGGTCTTGATCGGTAAGCGCAAGAACTGGGTGATGCCACACCCCTTTGTGATAGTTCACTCCTTGACGGCCGTTGCTCAAGAAAGCTCGGCTATTGGCTAATGTTGGATCGTCGCCTTTTGGCGCAACAACAATTAAATAGGGTTGACCAAGTAATGGAATGAATGCCTGAGAGCCAAGTGGATGACGCTCTAACATTTTGATGGTCAGTGGGTAGCTCAACGGTGTGGCTTGGAAGATGCTGATGATCGCTTCTCCGTCTTGGTCTTGCACATCCGTTGTCGCTAGCTTGTGGTAGCGACGTGTTGATCCACTGTTGATCATGAAGAAATCACTATTATCGGACTCGATAACATCGCCAAACTCTGCAAAAGCCTGCTTGGTTAACGGTTCGATGGATAAACGACGTATTCCATTACTCATACTCATTTCCTTACCTATTTCGCTTTCGTACCAAACAGACGCAAACGGCTGATACCACCATCTGGGAATATGTTTGCACGTACGTGGGTAATTGCACCAAGGTCGTTTACCTCAGAAATGAATTCGTGAATCTCGTGCGCTTGCAGCTTTTGTGCTGGCAACAGTTCACGCCAGAATAGGCTTTGTGTTTCTACTTGGTCGTCGGTACCGCCTTTAACGTAAGCCGCTTGAATTGAGCAGCTGTCAGGGTAGTTACCTTTGAAGTGAGCTGTGTCAACAACGATGCGTTCGATGTTACCTGGGTGGCCTAGTGCCACGATAACCCAGTCATTACCCGGTGTACGACGACGTGCTGTTTCCCAGCCATCACCCATGTTTTCACCGCGGCCAGGGCCTAAGATGTTGGCTTTATTGCCGTAGTGCTCATCGCTACATGCCAATGCTCGGCCACCGTGTTCAACCGATGCTAGGTCGACTTGTTGCTGAGAATCAATTGCTTCCCAATCCACGCTTGGTCGGCCATAAACACGTAAGCGTGCAACACCTCCATCTGGGTAGATGTTCAAACGTAGGTGCGTAAATACTTGGTCACTTTCGATTGCTTCAAGATGATGATGATCACCTTGTAGTGCCATTGAACGCAGAATTTCTTGCCACTCTGTTGAGTCAGTTGGCTCACCTTGTGGTGAATAACACGCGTCAATTGATGCCGAAGGTGGGAAGTTACCTGTGAAGAATGAGGTATCAATATCAACGCCAGCAATAGTGCCAGCTAGGCCAAGGCGAACGACACAATAGTCGTAACCTTCACCACGTTTACGTCTGCTTTCCCAGCCGTCCATCCACTTGCCGTTATCATCGTATAAGTCGTCTTTCCACTCTGGCGCTGCGTGGCTGAGTAGACGGCTTTTATCTGCGAAAAAATCGTCGGTTGCGAAGGTAGCTTCTGCGCCGAGTTTTTCGTCTGCAAGGTTTATGTACTGTTCAAATTTATGGGTCATGTCCGTGTAATCCTATGAAATTAATAAAGTAATAATAAAATGAGAACTTAGTGGCTTATGTTTTTACAAATCAAACCGTTAGCGCACTAAGACTGGGCTGAGATAGCTGTTAACTCCGTTAACTTACATATCCCAGAGACGAAACATCGCGATCTTGTTGATCTCTTGAATCGCCGTAGCAAACTCAGTTTCACTATCATTTCCTAATCGCATCTCGAACGACTCAAGAATTTGGTAACGATTGGCTCCCTTCACCGCCATGATAAAAGGGAAATTGAAGCGACTTTTGTAGCTGTTGTTGTAAGAAGTGAATTTTTCAAACTCTTCGGCGTTGCACTGGTCGATGCCCGCCCCCGCTTGTTCTTTGGTCGACGACTCGGTGAGTTCGCCGTTTACTGCTGCTCGACCGGCTAAATCCGGGTGAGCATTGATCAAAGCCAACTGTTTGCCTTGGTCTGCACTTAACAAGGTCGATGCCATTTTCAGATGAAGATTCTCGATATGGTCGTCTTCGGCATTCAAACCTTGGTCATACACCACTTCTGCAACCCACGGGCTGTGTTCGTAGACATCAGCAAAGTGAGCGACAAAGGTATCGCGGTCCATGGTTGTTGGTTGGCATGATCGAAATTCAGTCACGTTAAGCCTCCTTGCTTCACTGCTACTTTTGCTGTTGATGATATGGATGATGTTGGTGCCAGTGGTTGGCAATATCGATTCGACGACATAACCACACGCTGTCGTGCTGTTTGACGTAATCTAAGAAACGTCTTAATGCAGCAATACGACCGGGACGACCAATCAGACGACAATGCAGCCCAACCGACATCATTTTCGGTGCGGTTTCGCCTTCCATATAAAGGGTGTCAAACGTGTCTTTTAGATATTGGAAAAACTGCTCACCAGAGTTAAAGCCTTGCGCCGTTGAGAAACGCATATCGTTCACATCAAGTGTGTATGGGATCACTAGTTGTGGATGACCGGTTTCGGTGTGCCAATAAGGCAGGTCATCATCATAGGCATCCGAGTCATAAAGAAAACCGCCCTCTTCTGCTACCAAGCGACGCGTATTTGGACCCGTTCGACCTGTGTACCAACCTTGTGGGCGTTGACCCGTCACTTGTTGGATGATCTCAATCGCTTTGGTCATGTGGTCGCGCTCTTCAGACTCATCAATGTATTGATAGTCTATCCAACGATAACCGTGACTACAGATTTCGTGACCCGCTTCGACCATAGCTTTAGCAACGTCTGGGTGACGCTCAATCGCCATTGCGACCGCAAATACAGTCAGTGGGATTTCATATTCATCGAACAAGCGAAGAACACGCCACACACCTACACGGCTACCATATTCATAGATGGATTCCATGCTGATGTGACGTTCGCCTTTGATCGGTTGTGCTGACGGGATCTCTGAGAGAAAGGCTTCAGACTCGTCGTCTCCATGTAACAAACAACGCTCACCGCCCTCTTCATAGTTCAATACAAAAGAAACCGCGACGCGCGCATTACCTGGCCATTGAGGGTTTGGAGGGTTAGCTCCGTAACCGATCAAATTTCTTGAATAATCCTTATTCATCCAAGTACTCCTAACATAAGTGGTTGGCTTAGCCGCTCTTTAAGTGAGTCGCCAAATGATTCAAGCAAATGGATTCTCGATAAACAGAGCAACCTTACCCCTGTACACTTATTGTATACAATTATTTATCTCAATGTAAAGATTTTGTTATTCAAGTTAAATTTACGTATCATTACCAATTAAAAACAACAACTTAACAAAACCAAAACTCACCAAAAAACGATAATCAAGATCTATAAAGTCAGAAAAAACGACACAATGGTTAACATTTTTCCAACAATTCGCTTTACTAATTGTGTACAGTTCGTACATAGTTAGTGATAACAAAGTGACCAGTTGCATTCTTTGCAAGGTCGAAACAGACAGATAAACCACGGAACAGAGGAGCGCCAAAAGCGCTATTAAAGGACTATGGGAAGACTAACAACACACGTATTAGACACGACTCACGGCTTACCAGGTTCAGAGATCAAGGTAGAGCTTTATAAGGTCAACGAAGACTCAACAGAAAAGCTGGCGACGGTGATCACTAACTCCGATGGCCGAACCGATACGCCAATTCTGGCTGGGAATGATTTCCGACCGGGGAAATATCAATTGGTGTTCTACGTTGCGGATTATTACAAAAGCAAAGGTGTGGAATTGGATGGCGTACCTTTCCTAGACGATGTGGTTATTCGTTTCGGCTTAGATGATCCAGAAGCGCATTATCACGTTCCTCTTCTCGTCTCGCCGTACAGTTTCTCAACCTATCGGGGCAGTTAGTCCCGTGTCCTAGCACTTAGAACTAGGCTCAACCATCGAATAATAAACAGATTCGTGCGTGCATCTAAAATGATGCGCGCTCAGTAGGGTCTGTTGGCCTTTCGAGCTGATTTTTGCAGCGCTTTGTGGAAAATTTCTACAAGGCAGAGGCTTTGATGTGTAGCTAGCCTACATGAGAAGCCGATAACGCAGTAGAAATGAACCACAAAGGCTGCCCGAAGGGTTCAGCTAGAATCGTTTTATGCTTTGTTAAGAAGTATTTACTTAGAGTGACTAGGCTACATACTCCTTGCCGCGCCTAAAACGATTCTATCTCGAACAAAATTTGACCGCGAAAGGTCAACAGACCCTCAACACGCTCATATAAAAATACTAACAACGTTATTAGTTAGAGAGTTGATGACTAAACAACAGATAACTAAAGAAATAACGGCTAGGAAAAAACCTTAAAACTTAATATTGAAATCTCGCTGTATTCAATAAATGGATCACAACATAAAAGGACTTGCTGACATGAGTGAGAGTAAAACAGAAATACTCAACCAAGACGCGAATAACGGAATTTTAGAGAAACTCTTTAAAATTAAGGCCCACGGAAGCAGCGTGAAAGATGAATTAATGGGGGGTGTGACTACCTTCGCCACTATGGCTTACATCATCTTCGTTAACCCACAAATTATGGCTGCATCGGGTATGGATGCAGGGGCGGTATTCGTCGCAACCTGTATTGGTGCTGCGATCGGTTGTTTGTTAATGGGACTATTTGCGAACTGGCCTGTCGGCCTTGCACCGGGCATGGGCTTGAATGCCTTCTTCTCATTCACGGTAGTAAGCGAAATGGGCTACACCTGGGAAGTGGCGTTGGGTGCGGTGTTTATCTCCGGCATCTTGTTCGTCGGGATGAGTTTCTACAAGGTTCGCCAATGGATAATCGAAAGTATTCCGGTGAGTCTGCGTTATGCCATGACAGCGGGTGTTGGTCTATTTTTAGGTCTAATTGGCCTTAAAACAGCGGGCATCGTCGTCGAAAATCCAGCGACTTTGGTTTCTTTAGGGGATTTTACTAAACCTGAAGCTCTACTGGCCGCTATCGCCTTCTTGATCATCGCGGTACTCAGTGAGCGTAAAATATTTGGTGCCGTGTTAATCGGAATTTTGAGTGTGACTCTGGTCGGCATGATGCTTGGCTTAGTGCATTACAACGGCTTCTTCGCTGCTCCACCAAGTTTAGCGCCTACGTTCCTAAAAATGGACATTATGGGTGCGCTTGATGTTTCGATGATCAGCGTTATCTTGGCTTTCCTTTTCGTCAACATGTTCGATACCGCGGGTACTTTGATGGGCGTGGCAGAGCGTGCAAACCTAACTAACCCTGAAACAGGCAAGATCGAAGGACTAAGCAAAGCGCTGAAAGCCGACAGTATCTCAAGCGTGGCAGGTGCGTGTGTGGGTTGTCCACCAGTCACCAGTTACGTAGAAAGTGCCGCAGGCGTTGCAGCAGGTGCGCGAACTGGCCTATCTGCAATTGTGGTTGGCGTGTTGTTCTTAGCGGCGATTTTTCTATCGCCACTTGCAGGCATGATCCCCGCTTACGCAACCTCTGGCGCACTGATTTACGTAGCGTTCGTAATGATGAGCAGCATGCAACACGTTGATTGGAAAGACTTCACCAACGGTGCACCTGCAGCTATTACTGCCCTGATGATGCCACTGACATTCTCTATCGCAAATGGTATCGCACTGGGTTTCATTACCTACACGGTATTGAAATTGGCGACAGGCAAAACAAAAGACGTATCAATTTCGATGTACTTCTTAGCCGCGATTTTTGTCGCGAAGCTCGTGTTCATCGGTTAATCAAATCGTTCTTGAGCCGTCGCTTAGACATTTGGTCATTTAGAGATGGCTCAAGAATGAGTGCTTGGTTTGTTCACAAGCCAAGCTATTAAGACACATGCTAGAACAACATTTTTAAGAAAAAGCTAATAGTGCTAATCAGCGGAGTGCAGACGCATTCCGCTCGGTTAGTGCACCTTTTTTATGACCCTACGCAGTTTGTAGAAGTCATTATTTGACCGCCAATCGCCTGTAAACGGAAACGCAGGCAGAGGAATATCAAATGAAACTTCTGTACACCCTAAATGAAAGACCGCCTCACGGCTTAACCTTCCTACTCGCATTACAGCACATGCTCGCCTCGATTGGTGGCATTGTAGCTGTTCCCCTCATTGTCGGTGCTTCTATCGGCCTACCTAACACAGAGATCGTCTCGCTGATCAATGCTGCGCTACTAGCGTCAGGTATTGTGACCGTCGCTCAATGCCTTGGTTTCGGCCCTGTCGGCATTCGACTACCCGTTGTGATGGGCTCAAGCTTTGCCTTTTTAGGTGTGGCGATTTCGATCGGTAACGAAGGTGGCGTCGCCGCGATCATGGGCTCGGCGTTGATCGGCTCGTTTGTCGTGATTGGTGCCAGCTTCTATATGGACAAGGTTCGGAAACTGTTCCCAACCGTGGTAAGTGGTGTTGTGGTTACCCTAATCGGCTTAACCATTTTACCGGTTGCCATGAATTGGGTCGGAGACTCCCCTGCCAATACGGAACAATTCGCTACACTACCAAAGCTGTTTCTAGCACTGGTCTCTTTGGGGATTGTGGTTGGCGTATCGGTTTACTGTAAAGGCGCGGTTGCCGCTTCGGCCATCGTGATTGGTTTAGCGGGCGGCTATATTGTGGCGCTATCGCTCGGCATGGTCGACCTTGAGCAAATCAGCTCTGCGGCTTGGGTCGGTGGTCCTGAACCTTTCAAGTACGGCTTTACCTTTTCTGCGAGTGCCATCATCAGTATGAGTTTGGTGTACATCGTGGTTATCGCCGAAGCAACGGGTGACTTCATGGCATTGGGTAACAACTGCCAAACCCAAGTCAGCGGTAAAGACTTAAAACGTGGTCTATTGGGCGATGGCCTTGGTAGTACCTTGTCTTCCATTCTAACGGCAATGCCACTGGCGTCATTCAGCCAAAACGTCGGTATTGTGGGTATTACAGGGGTAGCAAGTCGCTATGTAGTGGCTGCAACAGGCGGTTTACTAATTTTAGGCGGTTTATTCCCGAAATTAGCCGCAATTGCCGTCACGATTCCGAAACCTGTTCTAGGTGGTGTAGGTTTCGTGATGTTCGGTATGATTGCCTACGCGGGCATCCGCATGTTGATAAAAGCCGCAGATACCAAACGAAATGCCTTGGTAATCTGTGTCGGTTTGGCGTCTGGCTTGGCCGTAACTTTCGAACCAAGATTGCTGCAACACTTGCCGCATGATCTAGCGAACTTTCTTCATTCTGGCATTACCACAGGCACCATCATGACGGTTCTGCTAAACCTTGTGTTGCCGAAATCTTCACGAGCCGAAGAGCAAGAAGCGTTGGCCGAGAGCCAAGCGCAAGTTGAGCTAGAAATGAAAGAACAGGCTGAAGAAGAACTACACTCAGACGAGCAATTAGAGATTCAACAAGCAAGTACAGAAACAGATGTTCAAGCGGCATCAGAAAACCCTGAGCCCAAAGCGAATTAACTGATTCTCGAACTAACGTAAAACCGATTTTCACAGAATCAGGGAATGATTAGAGCGTTGAACGTTTTAACGCCCCTGATTCGAATTTATCTATCAACAGCAAATACCAATAAAGACCCTCTTCCCTGAAAAGGCTGAGATGGCTAAGGACTACTATGAATGGAAACAATCTGGATTAAGAATCCTCTCGCAATCTACACTGGCTCACTGGCTGATGCAGAAGGCGGTATTGTCATTAAAGGTAATACAATCATTGAGCTGGTTGGCAAACACAAAGAACCAACCTTACCTGTAGATTACAGCGTCGACGCCTCTCGTCATGTTGTGACTCCTGGGCTTATCAATGCGCACCACCACTTCTATCAAACCCTAACGCGTGCCTACCCCGGCGCACTGAATAAAGAACTCTTCCATTGGCTACAAAGCCTCTACCCTGTTTGGGCTAACCTCGATGCTGAGATGATGAGCCTTGCCACTGAACTGGCGCTGGTTGAGCTAATGATGTCAGGTTGTACGACAGCGTCAGACCATCATTACTTGATACCTAACGGGCTAGAGCACGCCATCGATTTACAAGTCGAGGCCGCAGAGAAACTGGGTGTAAGAGCGATATTCACTCGCGGCTCCATGAGCCTTGGGGAAGATGAAGGTGGACTACCTCCACGACACACCATTCAAACCGAACAGACCATCATTGATGACAGTGAACGCTTGATTCGTGATTACCACCAGCGTGATGAAGGGGCGATGATTCAAATCGCACTCGCGCCTTGTTCGCCGTTTTCAGTCACCACAGATCTAATGAAAGAGACAGCCAAGATCAGTGAGCGTGAAAACGTAATGATGCACACGCACCTTTGCGAAACCTTGGATGAAGAAGACTTCTGTATTGAGAAGTTTGGCTTGCGCCCTGTCGATTATCTCGAAGATGTGGGTTGGCTGAACGAACGCACTTGGCTTGCTCATGGTATTCACTTCAACCCAGAAGAGATCAAACGTTTGGGTAAAGCGGGCATTGGAATTAGCCATTGCCCGACGTCCAACATGATGCTGGCTTCCGGTATTTGTAAGAACAACGACCTTGAAGCAGCAGGCGTAAAAGTCGGACTGGGTGTGGATGGTTCCGCCTCAAACGACGGTTCGAACATGATTGCCGAAGTGCGCATGGCGATGTACTTACAGCGCCTGCAATATGGTTCTGCCAATGTTTCACACTTCGACGCACTGCGTTGGGCGACATCGGGCTCGGCACGCGCAATGGGCAGAACCGACATTGGTACGCTAGAGGTTGGCAAACAAGCCGACATCGCAATGTTCAAACTCGATGATATTCGTTTCTCTGGCAGCCACGATCCACTCGCTGCATTACTACTTTGTGGTGCTCAACAAGCGGATAAAGTGATGGTAGCCGGAAAATGGCGAGTTAATGATGGTGCCGTCATTGGCGTAGACATGGAGCAACTGATGCACCGTCACCACGCCGCTGCGATGAAACTTGGTAAGTTAGCGATGAATAACCATTAGTTGAAACACTTGCCCATCAAACACTGCAAGCCAAAGCGAGTGGCTTTGATGGGCAAACCTCCATAAACGTCCGCAATGATTCGAAAACACCCGTAAACATCCCAAAAAATGTAAACCTGATGCCTCTCAGTCTATTTATCAATCTATTTCCTAAATAATTTCGACTCAATAAACCAAAAACATAAACCGCCAATAATTAAAGAAAACCTAATTTAACTCTATCTAATATAAGATTGACTAATAAAACATTCACTAATAAAAAATCACTCATAACCCCTTCGGTAAATATCAAATCACCCGTACATTATTTGGCACAGATCAAATTTAAAACGTTCGTTCTATTTATATATTCATCAAATTAATCAACAGATTTAGTAATAATACGAATAATGGCGATAATTATATTTTTATCACTTACCACCTTTATGAATAGAATGAAAACCTCTCGAGACCTTTCCATACCTAGCCTGACAAAAGAACCAAAACTAATGATTCAAATATCATTAAATTCAATAGATCAACAAACGATCAATATGAATCCAAATGTGTGACCTAAATAGAACTTTTCATTATAAATCTGCTATAGATTGGCCAAATCTTATAAAAACAAAAAACACATTAAAGAGGTTAATTTTAAAGAACAAAAAATAATCACAAAAATAACAATATTAAAATATTCAATAACCCTTCATAAATATTTAAAAATACCATCTAAATGGTAGGGAATTATTGACTTTGCAAAAAGCTAATAACAAATCTAACAGGGCTAAATAATGAAAAAAATCACAAAAACACTCGTATTATCTTCGATTTCGATTGGGCTACTTTCCTCTTTTGCACTCACTTCTCAAGCAGCTCCAGTTCAAATCAACCAAGCGTCAGCTGAACAAAACATACCTCAAGTCACCTACGACACGATCATCGGTGAAAATGGGGTTTTTATCGATCTAGAGACCGACAATTTTATTCTTAAGCAACAAGAGTGGTATCAAATCCAAGCGTATGTCGAAGGCGCTTTAGCGCTGCCGGTGACAGAAGCCAGTATGAAATCTACTTTAAGTATTCCTAACGACATTCCTTTCTCTAATTTCCAAGCACTGGTTCAGCAATACTCAAATATTCACGATACCGCCTTTTATTGGAAAAAAGATCTTTATCCAAGCATCGTTGGTCTTTCATTAAGCTTGGCCAATTACGTCCAAATTAAAGACTACATGCTTAACCCACTTAGCGATGCTTTGAATGAAATGCTGGCCAAAGCATTCTCGCCGCTCCCGGAAGATATCGAAGCGGTAGAACGCAATAGAAAGGTGGCGATCGCTTACCTGAAAAGCCTGCAGAGTTTTTCCATGAAATACCAACAAGAAGTGTCTGACGTTGGCGGTAACCTATTGGAATTTTCAGCTACATTAGATACACAAAAATTGCAGTTAGATGTATTAGAAGGCACTCACAACGGTTACCTAAGCGATGATGGCAGCGCGCTTCAACAACGAGTGAATGACATCAATGCACGTATCACTCAACTCAACAAAGACTACACTCACTATGTTACGGTCGCCTCTACCGCAGTAACTTATGCATGGTTCCCTCTGGTTGCAGGACCAATCATGGGTGTATACGGCGATAAAGCAGAAAAAGCGCGTAAGCTTCGTAACGAATTACAAAACGAAGTAAAAGAGCTTCAAGAACAGTTAACTTACACACAGAAAATATATAACTCTTATCATCGCTCTTCAGAGAGTATTGATATGATTTCTCAACAAATAGAAAATGCGATTCCACATATTAATAAGCTGAAACTAAATTGGCAGAAAATGAATGCCGACTTTACTTCACTGCTCGTTGCCTTAGAACAAGCCCAGAATAATGCCGACATCATGAAAGACGACGCAATGCTAGGCGCAATAGGCGCTCTTGCCAATACAACGGTTGCAGAAAGTAACTGGAGTAATATTAGTGAGAAAGCAAAAGCGTTCGCAAACAATGCATATATCCAAGAAATGGAATAGTCCATAGACCTCTCGATCATATAAAAACACAAAAAATATAACGCAATAGCCAAAAATATATCCCTAACAGAAAGCCGCACCTTATCAAAATTAAGGTGCTGGCTTCTGCTACCCAAAATTTGGCAAATACTAATTTCGACAGGACATCAATATGAGACTTCTACCTATTATTATTTCTCTTTCATTCTCTCCACAGGCTTTTTCTAGCGATTGGCTTGAACTGAACAATTTACCCAATTCAACCGAATACCCAACTTGGGTTCAATCGGCCTATTCCGATGTCGGCGTTCTATCTCGTTCCACATCCGATTTACACATCAACCTCAGTGATTGGATAGCAGAACAAAACCTTTACGTCACTCAACCCTCAAAAATCGTCGTTTTTGCAGATACCATTGAAATTCCAGAGAATTTCAACTTGCTTGTAAACAACCAAAACATCCTTATTTTTGCGCGGAAAATCGTTGGCCAAGGCACGCCGACGTTTGTGCTCGGACAGCAAGGCTCTGCAGCCTCAATTTCTGTGATTGCCGGCGAAATAGAAACACCGATTAATGTACTCGCTTTCCAAAGCGATGGCAGCATTACACGAGACGCCCTAACAGGAAAAACTGGTGATGGCGAATCCGTGGTATTGGCAGGAGAACACTACCGAAGAACGACCATTGACTCGAACATTACTGGGCAAATGAAACTGGCTACTGAACCTTTTACAGACATTGTTAATCGCTCGTTTGATATGGCAGCCAGCTTATATGACACCAACCCAGAGCTTAGCCTCGACCTCATCAACTGGATTGAACAGAGCTTGCGTTACTCAGGCTCAGTGGTTGAAGACGATCCAATTCTTTCCGACCTTTACCTACAAACGGTCGCGTTCAAGCAATTCATTAGCTTCAGCACCAAAGAGAGCAATTACGTTCCTTATCTCGACAAGGTGTTATATCAAGATAAATACGAAGCCTATTTGAACGCTATGATCGCGTATCAAACTCAATGGGACATTATTCAAGATAGAAACACGGTCATTGAAGACAAGATTGAAGCCGCCAAGTTAGCACTCGCTAACATCGAAGACGTTCTACGCGCTCAGAGTTCGATCATCACACAAACCCAATCCAACATAGACAAGATAGGCGATAGCCTGACCGAGGTCGATAGCCAATATAAAGCACAAGAACTGGTCACTCTCAGTTCAAGAACCACTTATTTAGTTGGTGTCGAGAATTGGAAAACCCAACAACAACTCAATGCGGCTCTAGCAATATTCAAAGCAATAGCCGAAATTGGAAGTGCCGTGAGTGGGGTATTCACAGGCAACCTTTCTGGTGTGAATGACCTAACCGAGCAATTGGCTAAAACACCTGAAGCATTAGAAAAAGCGAAAAACCTCGTCACCAATATCAAGTCCGTCACAGGCATTATTGATAGCGTGACCAAAACGATTTCTGGCATTTCTCAGTTAACCGCGGATATTAAATCAACCATCAAGCTCCAGAAGGTATCTGAAGCGATGGACGGCTTTAACTTCAACATCCCAACCATCAATGAAAGCAATCTGGCGTGGGATCTGATGATCACCGAGATCCGCAGCAACTTAAGATATGCCGATAGCTTAGGTATCAAAGGATCAAGACAATACCTACTCGAACTCGAAAAGCAGGTTCTTCTGGGTAAGGCAATTAACATCACGCAGCTTAACTTTGCTCACGAGCAAGCGAAGTTGGTAGACCTCTTACTCACCAATAATGTGACTATCAATCAACAACAAAGATTGAACGATGGGATCGAGGGTTATCAAGTAGACACCGACAGCTTCGATTCGATTGAACGTGAACTATCACGAGTATTGATGCACTTCAAACGTCCGATGTTCGTTGCTTTGTCTAACTATGTTCAGGCGTACGAATATTGGGCATTGAAGCCAAGCGAAGTTACGCCTTCTCTGAATAAAAGCTACTTGGACTACCAATTTGATTTGGCTACTGTCGAAAGTGAGTATGTAAATGCTCTGTCTTCTTTCCAACCAGCACCACAAGATTTCACCATCGACAACTACACCATTTCTAGCCCCGAGCAACTAGAGAGCTTTGCAACAACCGGACAACTAAACTTCACTATTCCATTAGAACAAGTCCAATTGTGTTCGTTTGACCGCGTTAGGCTTTCCACGGTACGAGTGTTCTTAGAAGGGGAAAACTTACCTTATGGCAAGCAACTCAACTTACGAGTTTCCAGTTCGGGTAATTATTTAGACCGATATGAGAACAAGGACTATCAGTTCAGTTCTAACCCTGTTTCACGCGCGTTCTATTACCGCCTAGATGATCCAACCACCAACGATGTTAGCATCATCACCGATGGTGCCGTGGCGAATAAATTCGAATACGCCTACTTCCAACCCACTCCGTTTTCATCATGGAATGTCACGCTCAACAACTTTGATAAAACCGAGCAAACGAACAACCAGTACCTAAAAGATGTCGAACAAATTCGCGTCGAATTCTTAGGTAGCGGTATCCCGAACGGGAATAGTTGCTCTAATTAGCTAAGTGCTACTTTAATTAACCAAGCGCAACTTCAATTAACACAGTGTTGCTTTCATCCAAAGAACTGAGGTTCAAGGAGTACGGTTCTGGAGAGAGTTCGTAACAAAAAAGGCCGACATGATGTCGGCCTTACTTATTCATTCTATTCGATTTTAGAATCAAGTTTACGTCTTAGTCCATCAAACTCTTCGACTTGATCGCTTTCTTAGAAAGCTCTTTGGCAAAGGCTTTGATATCGGCTTCAAACTCATCGACGCTTTGGCGGATTTCATCCAGTTGAACCGTCTGCATCACGCGGTTTTCCATTACGATTTGACCGTTAACGATAGTGGTGTCGATATTGCTTGGGTTCGCTTGGTAAACCAATGTCGCGTATGGGTCATAGCTTGGCATCATGTTCGCTGATTGTGTCTCTACAATCACGATATCTGCTTTCTTTCCAACTTCAAGAGAACCGATTTGATCTTCCATGTGCAAAGCTTTCGCACCGCCTAATGTCGCCATCTCAATCACTTGCTCAGGGATCATGATGGTGCGATCGGAATGCTTTAAGCGTTGCATGTTCGCTGCGTAACTTAGGGTACGCATGATACCAACTTGGTTTGAGCTCATGGGCCCGTCTGTGCCCAAACCAATACGCATATCAGCTCGGTACATTTCCCACGCAGGAGCTATTCCTGTCGCACCTTTGGCATTCGCCATTGGGTTATATGAGATACCCGCATCGGCCTGTTTCAATAATTTTTGGTCGTTCTCTGAAAGGTGGATACCGTGGGCAATCACTACGCGCGCATCAAGCACACCGATTTCATCCATGTATTCGACTGGTGACGTGGCTTTGGTTTCATCTTTGATACGCTTTTCTTCATTCGGAAATTCAGCAACGTGAATCAGCACTGGCACATCGTATTGAGCCGATAGCTTATTAATTTCTTGAAGCTTATCTTTGCTCACGGTGTACACCGCATGTGGTGCATAAGCAGGCGTGATTAGCTCATCGTTTTTGTACTGCTCGATAAAGCCTTTGGCATATTCAATCCCGCCGTAAGGTTCTTTGGCATCAACCACCGGGAACTTAATCACGGTTTCGCCCAACACGGCGCGCAAACCAACTTCTTTGGTCGCCTTCGCCATCTCATCCATGTGGTAATACATATCGGCATAAGTGGTCACGCCGCTTTGTGCCAGCTCTATGCTGCCTAGCTTAGTTGCGTTGTAAATCAGTTCACGGCTTAACTTTTCGGCTTCAAGTGGGAAGAAGTATGCGAACAAGCGGTTCGAAATACCCTCTTCACCTAGGCCACGGAACGCTATCATCGGTAAATGGTTGTGAGCATTGACCATGCCCGGCATAACAATCCCATCTTGAGCATCAATCACCTTTTCGGCGCGATATTGAGTCATTAAATCCTCGTTACCGACTGCGATGATCTGGTCGTCTTTCACCACTACAACGCCATCTTCAATCACATCCATTTCAGAGTTGATTGTTAGAACCTGTCCGTTGGTGATGATCAGATCGGCGTTGTATGTTTGAGTCGCGACCGTCGAACCGCAACCTGCCAGTAGAACTGCGCTGATGGTGCATGCCAAGCTTTTGAGCGTCATTGCTAAACCTTAATGTTGTGCGTGTAATAAATATAGAAGTCTAATATTAGCTTCTAGCTTTAATAAAAATGAGGGAGTTGAATTTTTGCCGATACTATAACGCTAACTTTAAATAAAATGGCATACCTAATCGAGCCAAATTCAAGATAAATAAGTTATTGCACAACAGGTCACAAAAGTAGCTTTGCACATATGCTCACTCACATGCACAAACAAAAAAGGCCTGCAATCGCAGACCCAAAAAAACATTCAAATAACGTTAGCTTTTCACACCACACCCTTTAATCACTAGCTGCGTGATGAATTCAGCGGCATCTTCATAGTCTTTGTCATCGAGCTGATCTTTCTGCATCACGCTGCAAATCTGCCAGCCAAAATCGGCGTAGGTTTGGGTGGCTGCCCAGATGGTAAACATCAGGTGGTGTGCAGGAACGTCATCCATTAAGCCTTGTGCTGACCACGTTGAGAACTTATCAAGGATCATCTGGGATTGCTTATACAGCTCGTCACCAATCTCTTTCGGCAATACTTTAGCGCCAGACATCACTTCGTTAGCAAATACCTTAGAGGCGTGCGGATGATCGCGAGAAATGATCAGCTTGGTTTGAATATATTGAGACAAGGCTTCAACAGGGTCGCTGAGCTCTTCAATCGGACGAGACGCTTCCAGTAAGGGCTGAGTGACGGTTTCTAAAACGGCATTATAGAGCTTATCTTTGGAGCTGAAATAATAGAATACATTAGGTTTAGGGATGTCGGCCGCTTTCGCGATATCAGCCATTTTTGTTGCGGCATATCCATGAGTAGCGAATTGTTCACACGCGACTTCGATGATTAAATCTTGATTCTTTTGTCTGATCCTAGACATGTTGCATCCTTTACAGCTCATTACTAAAGCCATAGTAATCAACGTGCTTCATTAGTCCAGAAGATAATCTCAGAACTCGAGGTCACAACATTGATAGAAATAAAATGGTCGCTCTTATGTGGGGAAGAGCGACCATTCAATAGTATGTGTTTTCGAAATCTAAGGTTTTTCAGTCTATTCGAACTGTTCAGGTTAAAGAATCAATATTGCGCGGAAGTCATTCACGTTGGTTAGCGTCGGCCCTGTGGTCAACAGCACACCGACTTGCTTAAAGAAGTCGTAGCTATTGTTGGCATCGAGATAGTCTTGCGCTTTAAGCGACAGGCTCGAACCTTGTTGCCATGTTTGTGGGGTAATCCACGCGCCCGCATTGTCTTCCACGCCATCAATCCCGTCGGTATCAGCAGCCAATGCAAATATGTTGTCTTGGCCTTTAAGCTCGTTATATAGGCTCAACAAGAACTCACAATTACGCCCACCGCGACCATTGCCTTTAACAGTTACTGTGGTTTCGCCACCGGAAAGTATCACGCAAGGCGTCTCGAATGGGTGCTTGTTATTGGCCACTTGCTTGGCCAACGCAGCATGAACCTTCGCTACATCTCGAGCTTCCCCCTCAATGCAGTCACTCAGCACATAAGCAGGAATACCTAAACCTTCGGCCTCTGCCGCGGCTGCTTCCAATGCCGACATCGGCGTGGCAATAATATGGTGCTCTGCGTTTTTCCAACAAGCATCATCCGGCTTCACGGTTTCTGACTCTGGGTTATTTAACCATTCAAATGCCGAGCGTGGTGTTTCTATCTGGTTACGTTCTAAAATTGCCATCGCATCAAAACGTGTCGTGGTGTCGGGTACGGTTGGGCCAGAGGCAATCACACTAATGTCATCGCCCGGCACATCTGAAATCGCCAGTGACACAACCCTTGCAGGATAGGCCGCTTTGGCGAGTCGACCGCCTTTTATTGAAGATAGATGTTTGCGAACACAATTCATCTCATCAATGGCGGCACCTGATTTGAGCAGCGCTTTATTGATTTGTTGCTTCTCTGCCAAGCTGATGTCGCCACCGGGCAGGCTTAGCAAAGCAGAACCGCCGCCAGACAGTAGACAAATAACGGTGTCGTCAGCACTCAGGCCACTCACTAATTCCAGCATACGTTGGCTCACTTCTAAGCCCATCGCATCCGGGACGGGGTGCGCCGCTTCGATCACCTCAATGTGTTCGCAAGGTGCGGTGTGTTCGTAGCGGGTCACGACTAAACCTTCAAGATCACGCAGTGCGAGATCTTGCTGTTGCTTAACTTGCCAAACAGCTTCAAGCTCAGCGGCCATCGACGCGGCGGCTTTTCCTGCGCCAATTACCACAGTTCGCCCAGCTTGGTTAGCTGAGCGGTAAAAAATGTCTTGAGGAAGAAAAGGTTCGATGTGATTTTTAGGTAGCGCCTGATTAACAGCACTTGAGAAAAGGGTTTGCAGAAACTGCTTAGCATCAATGTCCATCAGCCACTCCTTAGTTGACGGAGAAAAAAAGAACCCCGATACAAGGCCAAAGGGTGCCTGCTAAGATCAAGTTGGAAAGGAACAACTTCAACCTCTGCCTCGTATCAGGAGCGCGTATAAAAGGAGACGAAACTACGCGATTTATAAACAAACTGTTTGAAACTGGTGGGCTACGAATCAATAGCAGCCCGAATTAATTAATGGATAATCAGTTGATTGACTAACCACTAAACGGACAAACCGTTAATTAGATTAACGAATCGAGTGGTCAGAACGTTTCTCAATCGCTTGAATAAGCGCAGAGTGGTCCCAACCTTCTCCGCCCATTTCGGCACACTCGCCAAACAGCTCTTGAGCGTTAGCCGTATTCGGTAATGCAACCCCTAACTCTTGTGCGCCCGTTAGCGCAAGATTCAGGTCTTTCTGGTGAAGCGATATTCTAAAGCCCGGGTCGAATGTGCCTTCAACCATGCGTTCGCCGTGCACTTCCAAGATCTTAGAATTAGCAAAGCCACCCAATAGAGCCTGACGTACACGTGCTGGATCAGCACCGGCTTTTGAAGCAAACACTAAGGCTTCAGATACGGCTTCAATATTCAGTGCCACAATGATCTGGTTAGCCACTTTACACGTTTGGCCTGCACCGTTATCACCCACCAGCGTGATGTTCTTGCCCATGATTTCGAACAGAGGTCGTGCTTTATCAAAGGCGTCTTGCTCACCGCCCGCCATGATAGTCAGCGCGGCATTGATAGCGCCTACTTCGCCACCGGATACCGGAGCATCAATGTATGACGCGCCGCCTTCATTGATTCGCGCTGCAATTGCTTTGGTGGCGATAGGCGAGATGGAGCTCATATCGATAACCAGTTTCCCCGTTGCGCCACCTGCTATGAGGCCTTGCTCAACGCCGTTGTCACCAAACAGGACGTCTTCTACTTGAGGGGTATTCGGCACCATTAGGATAATGATATCCGCGGCTTCAGTCGCTTCCGCTGGTGAATGACAGACCGTTGCGCCCGCTACGACAAGATCGGCAGGTGCTGCATTAAAGTGATCCGACAGAATCAAATCGTGACCTGCTTTTTGAAGGTTACTCGCCATAGGTTTACCCATGATGCCAGTTCCGATAAATGCAATTTTAGACATGTTGTTCTCCTTAACGTTTGAGGGTTACCAGACGTAATTAACGGTACTGGTGCAGCCAACCAAGGCCTTCTGTCGTTGTCGTTTTAGGTTTGTATTCGCAGCCAACCCAGCCTTGATAGCCAAGCTCATCAAGATAATTGAGCACGAATGGGTAATTGATTTCGCCAGTACCCGGTTCGTGTCGGCCTGGGTTATCTGCCAGTTGCACGTGTGCGATTTGGCCAATGTTTTGTTGCATGGTCGGCGTAAGATCGCCTTCCATAATTTGCATGTGATAAATATCGTATTGGATAGAAAGGTTATCGCTCCCTACCTCTTTAATGACCGCTTTGGCTTGCTCTGTGGTGTTCAAGAAGAAGCCCGGAATATCACGGGTATTGATCGCTTCTATCACTAGGCTGATGCCTTCTGCTGCTAGCGCGTTCGCCGCGTAATGCAGGTTGATCACAAACGCCGATTGCGCGTCTTGTTGGGTCACACCTTGCGGAACAATCCCGGCCAAGCAATTCACTTGTGTACAGCCAAGAGCCTTCGCGTAAGCAATCGCTTTAGGCACACCCGCTTGAAACTCTTCAACTCGCGCTGGGTCTACCGCAATACCACGGTCGCCAGCGTCCCAATCACCTGCAGGCAAGTTAAATAGCACTTGCTCTAGGTTATTAGCGTCGAGCTTTGTTTTGATTGCCTGAGCATCAAAGGCGTAAGGGAAAAGATATTCCACACCTTGAAAGCCCGCTTCTGCGGCAGCTTCAAAGCGATCCATAAAATCAACTTCCGTGAATAACATTGACAAGTTTGCTGCAAATTTTGCCATGACTCTGTCCTTATTCTTTATCTGTAAAAATCTGGGTTATTTGTAGTAAAGCCTCGCTCTATTGGAGACTTTCCGTAGAGCTAAACCTCAGCTCTACGGATACACATGACTTAATGATTACTTGTACGCTAGCGCTGTTGGGGCATCGCCACGGCTTTCGGCAAGCGGTTCAAATTCATTGATGGCGTTGATCTCTACGCCCATCGCAATGTTGGTTACTCGCTCAAGAATCAGCTCAACGACCACTGGCACCTTGTGCTTGTTCATCAGCTCTTTGGCTTGCTCAAACGCCGCGGCAATTTGGTCTGGTTCACGAACTCGAATCGCCTTACAACCTAAGCCTTCAACAACGGCTACATGGTCAACACCGTAGCCTTCAAGCTCTGGCGCATTCTGGTTATCGAACGCCAGTTGTACACAATAATCGATATCAAATTGGCGCTGTGCTTGGCGAATCAAACCTAAGTACGAGTTGTTCACCAACACATGAATGTATGGCAAGTTAAATTGCGCGCCAACGGCCAGCTCTTCGATCATGAATTGGAAATCATAGTCTCCAGAGATAGCGACAATATCGCGATCAGGATCAGCTGCTCGTACACCCAATGCGGCTGGTGTTGTCCAACCCAATGGGCCAGCTTGACCACAGTTGATCCAGTTACGAGGCTTATAAACATGTAGGAACTGAGCGGCCGCAATTTGCGACAAACCAATGGTGCTCACATAACAAGTGTCACGACCAAATGCCTTGTTCATCTCTTCATAAACACGCATCGGTTTCATTGGCGCTTCATCGAAATTGGTTTTACGCAGCATGGTCGATTTGCGTTCCTGACACTCACTTGCCCAAGCATTTCGGTTCGGCAGTTTGCCAGCGTCACGCCACTCTTGTGCCACTTCAACCATTAGCTCTAGCGCTGCCTTGGCATCAGAGACTATGCCTAAATCTGGGCAGAACACGCGGCCAATTTGCGTAGGTTCAATGTCGACGTGTACAAACTTACGACCTTCGGTGTAAACATCCACAGAACCGGTATGACGGTTAGCCCAGCGGTTACCGACACCAAACACAAAGTCAGAGTTGAGCATGGTTTCGTTACCGTAACGATGAGAGGTTTGTAGGCCCACCATGCCTGCCATTAAATCATGATCATCTGGAATAGAGCCCCAGCCCATTAAGGTTGGGATCACTGGCACACCGGTGATTTCTGCAAATTGTTGCAACAATTCAGATGCGCCAGCGTTAATCACGCCACCACCCGATACAATCAGCGGTTTTTCCGATTGAGACATCATGGTTAATGCTTTCTCAACCTGCGCTAGGGTTGCTTGCGGTTTGTAAGGTTCTAGCGGTTCATAGGTATCGATATCAAACTCAATCTCAGCCAGCTGAACATCAATCGGTAGATCAATCAGGATTGGCCCCGGACGACCCGAACGCATTAAATGAAAGGCTTTTTGGAATGCGCGTGGCACTTGTGCAGGTTCCAGCACCGTGGTTGCCCACTTAGTCACTGGCTTAGCAATGGATTCAATATCAACCGCTTGGAAGTCTTCTTTATGAAGGCGAGCACGCGGAGCCTGACCTGTGATGCATAGAATTGGAATCGAATCTGCAGTCGCAGAATAAAGGCCCGTGATCATGTCCGTTCCCGCAGGACCAGAAGTACCAATACACACACCTATATTGCCTTGATTGGTACGTGTGTACCCTTCAGCCATATGGGATGCACCCTCTACGTGACGAGCTAAGACGTGGTCGATTCCTCCGAGCTTTTTCATAGCCGCATACATAGGGTTTATTGCTGCGCCGGGAACACCAAATGCGATGTCTACACCTTCACGTTTAAGCACTTCAACCGCTGCTTCAATCGCTTTCATAACTGCCATTCGAACCTCCAGTTCAGATTGTATACAATTAAACTAACTTTTGTGTACTATGAATCATCCTCAGCATTTATCAAGCCCAAAATGAAACATTTTCATTACATCAACCCGTCACATTAAGTACGTACTTATCCTGAAAAGCTTACAATTCATTGCTTTACATAAAATATCTTTACGTAAAAATAAATAACAAAAAAATCAAATGATAAATAAATGTTAAATAGCATTTGCTTGTTTACAATTTCTACCATATAAATACCCTTAAAAAGAGCATTTTGTATACAAAATGACATCATATTGTGTAAAGGAGACAAGCAATGATGAATGACGTGAAAGAGAGAGAAGATGTGCTGTGTATGCAGGTACTTGGGAAGGTGGACAACTCCGAGTACAAAGAGATCTTGTCTAAAGATGCATTAAAATTCTTAGAAGCTCTCGTCAATAAGTTTGGAGATCGCCGTCATACCCTGCTAAGTGACCGCGACATAAAACAAGCTCAATATGACGAGGGTGAGTTACCCAACTTCAGAGAAGACACCGTTTCCATTCGCCAGAATAAAGAGTGGAAAGTGGCGACACCGCCACCAGAGCTACTCGATCGCCGAGTAGAGATCACCGGGCCTATCGAAAGAAAGATGGTGATCAACGCGCTAAACTCAGGCGCGAAAGTCTTCATGTGCTGCTTTGAAGATGCGTCTTCTCCTACTTGGGCCAATATGGTCGAAGGGCAAATCAACCTAAGAGATGCCAACCTTGGCACCATTAGTTATTTCGATGAGAAGAAGCAGAAGCGTTACCAATTAAACGACGATCCTGCACTGCTGATCGCACGCCCACGAGGGATCCACCTTCCTGAGCAATCCATCCAATTCAACAATCAGCCTATCGGCGGTTGCTTGATGGACTTCGCTTTGTACTTTTTCCACAACTATCAATCACGTGCACAACAAGGTTTAGGGGTTTACTACTACATTCCCAAACTTGAGAGTATGGAAGAAGCACAGTGGTGGGACGATATCTTCAGCTTCACCGAAAACTATTTCCACGTACCCAAAGGCACCATTCGTGCGACGGTTTTGATTGAGACACTTCCAGCCGTATTCCAAATGGAAGAGATCTTGTACGCCATGCGTGATCATATCGTAGCGATGAACTGTGGCCGTTGGGATTACATCTTTAGCTACATCAAAACGCTGAAAAACCATAAAGACCGCATCCTGCCTGACCGCCACGGGATCGGCATGGATCAAGAGTTTCTAAATGCCTACAGCCAGCTGTTGGTACGTACTTGTCACGCTCGCGGTGCACTGGCGATGGGTGGTATGTCGGCCTTTATTCCAGCAAAAGACCCGCAAGAGATGGCGCGTGTGACTGCCAAAGTAATTGAAGACAAACAGAGAGAATCTCAAAACGGACACGATGGAACTTGGGTAGCGCACCCTGCACTGGTTGATTTAGCGATGTCGATATTCGATAAGCACCTTGATGGCAAAGTAAACCAAATGGATTTCCAAAGCCCAGAGCATGTGATCAATGCAGACTCGTTACTAAAACCTTGTGAAGGCAGTCGTGACGAAGCGGGCGTTCGTAAGAATATACGCATCGCACTGTATTACATCGAAGCTTGGATTCAAGGCTATGGCTGTGTACCTATCTACGGCCTTATGGAAGATGCCGCGACCGCTGAGATCTCGAGAGCCAATATCTGGCAATGGATCCACCACGGGGTAACACTCGATGATGGCCAAACCTTTACCAAATCACTATTCCACTCTTGGCTTTACCAAGAGCTAGACACCATAAAACATGAAGTCGGAGACTCGCGCTATGCAGCAGGTCGATTTGAAGAGACAGCTGATCTTTTCTATCAACTTTCTACAGCCGATGAGTTCGCTGCCTTCCTAACTTTACCCAGCTATGGGCTGTTACAAGAGTCCAGTTAGGACTCTTGTACCGAGCTGAATCAGTCAATGATATTCACAAACTAGAGTAATGATTGGCTGGCTGAGCTTGGTACACGGCCCCTTGAAAAACTAGGAGATAACATGGGAAGTTTGACTCTACAACAAGCGTTAACCATCATCGATGGAACCTTAAAAGCAGGAAGTAAGATCCACACAGAACCTTTGACGGTCGCCGTCTTAGACAGTGGTGGCAAGCTGATTTCCCTGCAACGTCAAGACGGTTCTAGCATGATGCGACCAGACATCGCGATTGCTAAAGCGTGGGGAGCTCTCGCACTGGGCTGTTCCTCTAGAAAACTCGCCCAAGATGCTGACAACCGACCAGCATTCATCTCCGCCGTAAACGTGCTCGCACACGGAAACATGGTACCAGTACCAGGGGGGCTACTGATTCGAGACAAAGATAAAACGGTACTGGGCGCTATCGGGGTTAGCGGCGATATATCAGATATCGACGAAAGCTGCGCCATTAATGGCATTGGCTGTGCTGAACTGTTTAGCGACGAGATGCTGCAAGCTTAACTAGCCAATTCACTGTACTGAAGTTCTTAAACAGAAACAAAAAACCGAAGCCTGAGCTTCGGTTTTTATTCATAAGTTGCGCCAACAACACTAACGAATAAACTGCGATTAGACAAAAACCACTAACGAACAAGAACCATTAAGCGCGTCCATTTGGCGTCTTGCTTAAACTTGTTAGACAACCAGTAATCAACACTAAACGATCCCGCACCAAGTACCGCTAACGCCAAATACCCACCAGCAACAGAGACGTTTTTGTAGAAGTGAATCATTTGCCCCGATGAACTTGGGTCGAAGTGAAACATAACACCAGAGACTAAAGAGAAAAATGCAATCGAGAACGCTGTAAAGCGAGTCATAAATCCAGCTAAAATTGCAAGCCCGCCACCGAGTTCAAGCAAGATAACCAAAGGCAACAAGTGAGCACTAACTCCTTGAGATGCCATATATCCCGCGGTTCCTTCATAGCTAAATAGCTTTCCCCAACCCGCTTGAATAAACAAGTAAGCCAATAAAATACGAGCGAAAAAAGTCAGTGTGTCGTTCAATCTAGTGTTCATAGTTCTAAGCCTTGATAAGTTTCATTGCCGATAGGTTATTCGACTTAGCATTAAGATGATAACGAGAAAAATAGAACAACTTGTTTGAAATTTTAGTAGACATACTCGCATACAAATTACTGACTAAATCCGAAGATTCAACAACCTCAATACTGTTACCATGCCTTAAACTCATTGAAACACTTGCCCCATTTTTATTGATTTTATGAAGACTCTGAAGAAAACACTGCCGCTCGACACCTTACAAATATTGGATGTTCTACAACGTGAAGGGACTTACTCGTCAGCCTCTGCGCATCTCAATCGATCCGTTTCTGCATTGAGTTATCAGATTCAAAAATTGGAAGATGAACTCGGCATCTTGATCTTAGATCGTTCAGGACACAGAGCCGTGTTTACTCAGGTAGGACAAATGTTAGTGGAAAATGGCCGACAGTTACTAACTGGGTCAGATGAACTCATAAACCAAATACAACGTTTCTCAAGTGGTTGGGAAAGCGAACTGTTTGTTTCCTATGACGGCATTATCGGACAAGACATTGCGTTGTCGTTAATCGCCGACATGGCAACAGAATGCAGCACGCAACTGTATGTCCAAGAGGATATTTTGTCGGGAGGTTGGGAAGCGTTAATCTCAGGAAAAGCGGATATTCTTATCTCATCGATGCCCAATATCGAACTACCGAATACCGTGAACAGTAAAACTATCGGCCGTGTAGAAATGATCTGGGTGGCCGCGAAAAGTGCCTCCATTTTAAACGAACCAAATCCGCTCAGTGAATCCACACGACGTGAACACACGATCATCGCAGTGGCCGATACCGCGAAGTCTGCGCCTAAAGTCACCAAAAACATCTTACTGAATCAAAAAACCAGTACGGTCAGTTCAATGAGCAGTAAGTTAACGGCAATTCAACGGAACTTGGGTATAGGCACTCTGCCTAAACAGCTTATAACCGCCGAGTTAGAAGCCGGGAGTTTAGTGGAAATTGGCCACGCAAGAACCGTTGATATCGTGCTCGCGTGGCAAATAGGTAACATGGGGAAAGCAAAAACACTCGCTTTGAAAAAGTTAGAAAAATGCTGGAGAGCGTCGGCTCCAACTCACTAGCTCGATTCGATTAAGGCACTCCGAAAATCTATTTATCTCGTCCAATAAATCGACTTTGTTGAACACTCTCACCTTGAGGTGTGGTTGCTTCAAATCGATACACCCTCGGGATATTTCCCTTATAGAAAAAGGCTTGCCCTCTGCCTGATGTTTCTGTCACCTGCTGACCTCTAATATTAGTGGTGACCTGCGCATTAGGGACGCGTTCTCCATCTTTATGAACCGTGACGACGACGCCATTAGTTTGTTCATTGATCGACATTTTCAACTCTGCATGGGATGCAAATGAGGTTGCGAGTAGTGCTACGCTAAGGGCTATTTTAAGTTTCATTTCGGTCATCTCTGTATTGTGGGAATACGAGAAATATACGGATGGGGACTCTCTATTGATAACGGGAAGTCTTAAATAAGATGTCCTAAAATATTGAATTACATCGATGGAACTTGTTCGGTTTTCTGGCTCAGTGCCGTTCCCAAATTAACTGATACTAAATAGCGCAACACCAAATTGCAGACAAAAAAAACCGAAGCTCATCACTTCGGTTTTCAAATCAGATTAAGCTAGCTCAGTTCAATAAATTCAACAAGCCGCTCCAGCTAGTCAATTACTCGTAAGCACTCAACCATGTTTTCAGCAGCTGGTTAGTATTTTTCTTCTGGCTCGCAGACAGAGATTTCACCAGCTTCTTCTGCGTTTCAACATGCTCAGTCATCATTTGGTCAATCAGAATCAGACCATCTTTGGTTAGCTGAACACTCACGCTGCGTCTGTCTTCTTTGCTGTGCTCACGACTGATCAGCCCTTTAGCTTCTAGCTTATCAAGGCGATTAGTCATCGCGCCGGATGTCAGCATCATCGACCCAATCAATTCTGATGGCGTGAGTCGGTAAGGCTTTCCAGAACGTCGCAAGGTGGCTAGCACATCAAACTCACCGAGTTTCATGTCGTATTTTTTATGAAGCTCGGCAACTTGAGTCTCCATATACTTGGCAATACGCATAATCCGGCCCATCATTGCCATAGGCTCAGTTTCTAGCTCAGGCTTTTCCTTTGCCCATTGCTCTACTACGCGGTCGATAGCATCCATTTGCAATCTCGCTCCGTTATTAGTCTTGATTACTTCAAACTAGTTTAACATAAAGATACTTTACAACCACATGATCTAAGTATACAGTTCACACAATTAGTTATCTTAACGTAAAGATATTTCATATGAACATATTACTCGCGATGATCCCCGCGTTCTTTTGGGGAACAACTTATGCAGTGACGCAGTTTACTCTTCAGGAATGGCCTCCTCTGCTACTTGGTGCTTTACGCGCCTTGCCTGCTGGCTTATTGCTGCTTGCAGTAAAACCTAGCCTGCCAAAAAAAGGCGAGTGGCAGATCATTTTCACCTTAGGTCTGATTAACATCGCGACCTTCTTTGGTTTGATCTTCGTAATGGCGCTTACGCTGCCTTCAGCGATTTCTGGCGTAGGTATGATCTCAGTGCCTGTATTCGCAATGATCTTTCATTGGGTAGTGAAAAAGCAGCGCCCGCATTTGATTCAAGCCCTATCTGGTATTGGCTTGATCACCTTAGCGTGGATATTGTTCAACCCAAGCCAAATCGCTTTGAATCCAATTGGTTTAGGTGCCATGTTCGCCGCGATCATGTGTATAGTCATCGGCAGCAGCATTACCAAATCACTGGGTAATCGCATGCACTGGTGGAAGGTATTAACGTGGCAGCTGATTCTAGGCGGTGCGATTTTGTCTGTCGCGTCTGGCGTTCATGCGTTCATCGACCCACAACCTTATGTTAATGCTGTCACTCATTTCGATTCTCGCAATGCAATGGGTCTATTGTGGGTAATTGGGCTAAATACAGCACTAGGTTACGGCATGTATGTATGGTTACTACAACGCATGTCAGTGGTCGATTTCACCTTCGGTGGCATCGCTAACCCAGTGGCTGGCATAGTTACGGGGATGGTGTTGATGGGTGAATCCTTCACTCCAGTACAGTATTCACTGATGACAGGCATGATCGTGATGTCACTACTACCACAGCTTATTCTAGCAGTAAGGCAAACCAAAACGGTCAAACCCGTTACGCAGTAAAAGATTTAGATTGTTACTTATAAACCCGCCAAGTGCGGGTTTTTCTTTACAGGCATCACACCTATATAAAATATGTATTTGTTCTCGTACCGACCCAACCTTATAGTTAAATAACTAATAATAAGGTGCTCAATATGGCAAAAGACTTGTTTTCTAGCTTAGATTTAAATCTACTGCGAACTTTTATGATCCTGCATCAAGAGCGGAATATGCGCAAAGCATCCGAACGTTTGTTCGTATCTCAACCGGCGATCAGTAAAGCTCTACAAAGATTGCGCGATCATTTTGACGATGAGCTATTTGTAAAAACGCACCACGGATTACGTGCAACTGAGCATGCAAATATGCTCGCCGAGAGTATTTCGCCAATCTTGGATGATCTTTCTTTAGCACTCAATAATAGTAATGAATTCAACCCTAGTGAACTACGCGGGCCCCTCAAGTTAGCGTTATCTCCTTTCCTTCTCAGTTCGCTATCAAGTAAGTTATTCAAAGCAATTCGCTCTCAAGCTCCGCATGTTCAAGTTCAGTTATTAAACTGGTCTAAAACGACGATGGCTGACATCATTAATGATGAGGTGCTGATTGGTTTCAATTATGAAATTAACCACGCCCCCAAAGAGCTCTTACAACAACCGATAGCCCAAGACAGTTTTAAAGGTTACTTGAGAGAAGGCCATCCTTATCAGAAAGATTTTATTGAAATCAAAGATGGCGTTAAGTTTGAGCTAGCTACAATTATTGCGATAGATTGGAACTCTCATCAAACACTTGCAGAAAAAATAATGAAAATCAAAGGGCTAGAAGCAAGAATAGGCTTCCGTTCAGAGCTGCCATCAGCGGTTATTGATGTAGTACAAAACTCCGACATGATGTTCCCTGCCTCGAAATTTTTAGGCATAGAGAAGAAAACCTCGTTACGAGCCATCGACATCTTGTTTGACAACAAGGATATCAACCCTATCGTTTGTGCATACTTTCACCACAAACATCGTAACAGTCCGACAACCCTGTGGCTTAAGAAGATATTGGATAACCTTCTCAATAATAACCAGTAGTTATCACCCTCTTTACTCTGTTTCATTAATAACTAATCGTTAAGGCCTCTATTCTTTTAAGAGATTAGAGGCTTTTTTGTTCAGTCCATATACTTCTCTCATCGGCTAGGAACGCCACATAACACTGCAAGAAGCAAACTTTGTTCCTAACAATTATTTGAGAGTAAACCATGAAACTAAAACTACTAAGTACTGCTATCGCGGCGACATTCCTTGCTGGCTGTTCTTCTTCTGGTAGCAGCGATAACGGTACAAGCCCTGAACCACAGGTTGGCGTTGCTGATGTTATTTACAACGAAGAGCTACATACTGCTTATATTACTGGCGATGAAGGTAACAATGCTGTGGTTGTTGGAGATGGTAAAGGCAACGCTGTAGTAACAGTAAACGGTGAAATATTCACAATTCAAGGCGATGTTGTGGTCAACGCGAATGGTGACATCGTTGGCACTGTGGTTACAGATAATGGTGTTGCGACCGTTTATATCAACGACAAATCATATACATTAGCTGTTGAAAATGGCCGATTGATCATCGAAGGCTCAGTGTTAGACCCAGAATTTGGTGATGACGAATGGGGACCTTTTGCTGGCAATGAATTCTTTGCTAATTACATGATTGTAGACGACCTTGGAATGCCTGTAGCGCTTATCGAAGGTGACAACGGTAACTACATGTGGATCATCCAAGGAGATGATGCTTATTACCTCAACATCAACGGTTCAGATGCTAAACCAACTCACAAAATCGTAGAGGGTGAAGTGCTAACGATGTCTGGTGAAAGCACTGGAATCACAGTAGAAACTCACCGTACTGATGGTAAAATTACACATCTGACATTCAATACACCTCGCGGTGAAGAAATCATTATTCGCCATGAAGACGGCCGTCTAATCGCTACAGTCTTTGGTCACGGTCATGAGCACGAAGGCCCTGATTCCGCGCCTACTTACGGTGACATAGATGACGTTCTAGGCACAACTATCATTACTATGGACAACGGTGAGACACTGATTTTAAAGGATGGTGTTTTATACCACCCAAGCTCAGACAGCGGAGCTGTGCTCAATGCTGACGGTACAATCACTAATATGGATGGCGAAGTTATCGCTCACGCTGAAATGCAAGAGATCGGTTTTGTTGTGAGCTTAGAAAATGGCGCAGAAATTACGTTCCGTAATGATGATGGACGCCTTTTCGCCGCAATAACTGGCAAGCCAAATATTGAGAATCCAATTGAACACCCAGCCCCTTTAAACCCTATAGAAGGTGAAGCGTCTATCGAATTACCAACTATTGGTTATAACCTCGATGGAAATGCCCTTACTGTCACTCTTCTGGATGGTACTGAAGTCGAGATCAAAGACAATGGCGTAGCTGGTGGTGTGATTATTGGTCCTGAGGGAACAAAAACAGTTTCAAAAGCAACTATGGACGCTTATAAACAAGCAGCTGAATTGCTATCCATCGATGAGCAAAAAGCTCTTGTTACTGTGTTCTTAGTAAACCAAAGTGGTGACGTTATTAATGACGATGCGCGTCGAGCTCTCTGGCAAACTCAAAAAGACTCCACATTAGCGTGGGCTAAACAGTCACCAGAAAATACAGCAAAAATGCTACATATCATTGCTATTGAAGTTGACGAAATAGGGAAAGAACCATACTCACTAGGTTACTACCTGTTGACTGGCAAGAAACAAAGCATCGATGATATTAAAAACATTGCACAGGAAAAAGTGAGAGGCCTTTCAGATATTCAGAAACAAGAATTAAAAGGTAAAATGCAATCTCTATCTCAAGAACAACGTCAGCAAATTAAACAAACAGTCAAAGACCGCGCTAGTCGTAGCTAAGAAAAAATAATAAATATAAAAGCAAAGGAGCCGCTTATTAGCGGCTCCTTTTTATTTGAGAGTTGAGAACACGATGAAACGACTATTGATCACTTTATTGATGCCCTTTGCCATATATGCAAACGACCATCAATTACAAACATTAAGTTACCACGAGCCGAGTTTAAGCTTTCAAACTGCTAAAGCAGGCGATAGTTGGATAGGGACAGTTTCTGGAGTAATTCAAGCAACCGAGGAGATCAACGTCAGTGCCGAAATCGACTCGGAAGGTTACCTAGAAATAGGCACTGGTTACGGCTTAATGTTGGGTAACTTTTACACTGAAGCTTTCGTGAGTTATGGCCGAGCAGACCTTATCGATATCTACGACATAGGCTTATTTGGGGGTACTGCAATCACGAACAATATTATGGTATTTGCGAACACATCGCATGAATGGCGCGATGTTTCTTTGTCCCTCATAGATATGACAGATAGGGAATGGAAGAACACGGTTGGTACCAGTTACTCTCCTACAGAATTTATGAACTTTTCCTATTCGTTCAGTCATGATCGCCAATTAACGGGTTCAAAAGGTTATTACAACAGCCAAGACGTCACTTTTACGCTGAAACCCAAATGGGTGGAACCTTATGTGAAATACACATTCGGTCAAAAGCGCGTTAGCCCCGGAGATGTATTTCGTTCAGATGGCAGCGTCGAGCTAGGTTTCAACCTTCGTTTTTAGTTTACCGTTTCGTGTGGTAGCTCTCACCCCTTTATAGTCTGATTCAATAAAGGGGTTTTTTACGCCATTAAGATTCCATCTCAATGAGATTGAGAATACAGCAATCGACTTAAATCACTTTCGCCGCCTCAGCTTCAATTTCAACTTTCCATCGCTCATCAAATAACCCACTAACAAACAATAATGTCGTTGGGAGACCACCAACATCGAAAGGCAAGCGTTGCTTTGCAGCTTGATACTCAGGCATATCATTTCGATCAACTAAGTACAGCCTTACACTGATAAGATCTTCCACATCCATTTGATTGGCCTGAAGCACGCCTCTCAAATTTTTCCAAGCTAATACAATTTGTTCTTCCGCACTCTCAGCAACCATACCTTGGCTATCAATCCCTAGTTGCCCGGCTATATGTAACCGCGTCGAGCCAGCAGGAATCAACGCACACTGGTGATAATTAGCGGCCGGAGCGGGTACTGAAGAAGGGCTCCATATCTTATTCATCATTACGCCTCAGAGACTGTGACGATTTTTGACATGACGGTGATAATTGGCATATCCGTAAGCATCGCGCCTAAACGGTCAAAATCGCCAATATCTTTGCGCCAAGCAATGTATTCATTGAAGTGAGCGTTACTTTCCCATTCTTCGCATAGAACCAAGGCGTTTTCAGACAGATCTTTTTGGTAAAGTTCCGCAGAAAGGTTACCGTTGAAAGTTCGAGTATCTGGCAATATTTCGTTAAAAAATTCAACGATCTCTGCCGTTTTATCTTCAGCATGGCTCAAGGTGAATTGCACTAAAATAGTCATTATTCTCTCCGTTTTCTTATTTTGTTAAGGTACGAGGAGAAGCTTACTTGTTTGTGAAAATAGATAAATACAGTAGGATTTCAAACATCGTTCGATTTTATGAGACAATAACAACAATGAAAAACGAATTACATCGTATGCAAGTATTCGCCCAAATCGTAGATTCTGGCTCTATAACCAAAGCGGCTGATAAGCTAGAGCTATCAAAGTCTGTCGTTAGTCACCATTTACAAGGACTTGAGCAATACCTTGATGTAAAACTACTCACTCGAACAACACGTCGACAATCTCTAACTGATGCTGGTCAGCGCTTGTATCAACGATGTTTGGAAATGCGAAAATTAATGACACTTGCTGAGGAAGAAGCACGCGAGTCCTGTTCTGATTTTGCAGGCACCATCATCATCACCTCGCCACACACATTGATGACAAATCTTATTGGACCGGCGATGTGTGAGTTCATGAAAGCCCATCCCCGTATCGAACCTCAATTATTAGCCAGCGATATGCGCCTCAATCTCATCGATAAATACATAGATCTATCGGTCACAGTAGGCGACCTACCAGATTCAACATCTCGAGCAATAAAGCTTGGTGACCTTCAACAGGTACTGTGCTGCCACCCAGACTATCTTGCGAACACACAATTACAGTTACCCGTCACCTCAAATGATCTTTCCGAATATGATTATATTGCCAATCAGTGGGAAGGTATTAACAGCCAAAGAAGTTTTGAAGTGAGCAAAGGGAAAGTGAACACCTACCAATTCAAGGCCAATCGTACAGGTGACAGTGTTCCTACCATGAAAATGATGGCTTTATCTGGATTAGGCATTGCTTGCTTACCAAAACAAGCTATTGAAGAAGAACTACTCAAAGGTACATTAGTGAGCCTTTTGCCGGAAGGGCAGATACTTAAAGCCCCTTTCTATATCGTGCATAACTATGGCTTGCAAATGCCAGCCAGGATTCGAGCTTTTATGGACGACCTAAAACGACACGCTGAATCTTATTCATAAGTGACTCACACAATCAAACGAAGAGAATTAAATATTAGAAGGCCCATTTCTAATATTTAATTTGACCCCACAAAGAATAATGACATTGTTAAATATAAACATTGAAGAAATAATTTACTTATAATTGTAAGATTGGAGATTTTATTTCTATAAAAAGCAAAATCAGAGACAAAAAGACAAAAAATTTCTCCGACTACTTATCTATACTGTGCCACGTCATTAAGGCGCCACAAGCCTATGATTTAAAATAATTATTAATGAGTAGTCACCATGAATTCGAAGTCTCTAACTATCTTGCTTTTTGTCTCTGTTTGCTTAATTTGGGGAACCACTTGGTTCGCTATGGAAGTGGCATTGCATTCTATCCCACCTATTTTTGCCACTGCACTGCGCTTTTTCCTTGCAGCACCTCTGCTAGTCGTTTTAGCAAAAGTCTTTAATCAACCACTCCTGTTCCCAAAAGGTAAGCGTCAGTGGTTACTTATTGTGGCACTGATGTACTTCGCGATTCCGTTTACTTTGATGATCTACGGCGAGCAATATATCTCTTCTGGTTTAGCGTCGATCATCTTCGCGAACATGCCAGTTGCTGTCATGCTAATGTCTGGCTTATTCCTAGGCCTACGATTGGCAAAGCACCAAATATTCGGTTTGATCACGGCTGTTGTGAGCCTATGTTTAATCCTTGGCAACGAAATGCAGATGGGTGGCGATGATTACCTAATGGGTACCATTTGCCTAGGACTTGCTGTCGCCATTCACGCTGTTATGTATGTGTTGGTTCAGAAACACTGCAAGGGCATTGAAGTGCTGACTTACAACGCATTACCGAGCTTTATTGCTTCTCTATTCTTATTCGCTGTCTCGGCTATCGGTGAAAACGTCAATGTTGAATCGTTCACTTGGGATTCGATTTCAGCCGTGATTTACCTAGGCTTGGTAGCGAGTGTTGGGGGCATTGTTGCTTACTTCAAGCTGGGACAGGTTTCGTCACCTTTCCAAGCTTCTATCTGCTTCCTGATTTTCCCTGTAGTTGCTCTACTGATCTCTTGCTACGTCAATGGTGAAGTTCTATCTGAACAGTCTCTTCTTATGATGCTCCCTCTACTTTGTGGCATCTTGCTGACCAAGGCACCAAAGGGAATCTTCAAGCTGCGTGGTGGATTAAAAACCGTAAGAAGCTAATCCGATTAAAAGTTAATTAGGTATTCCAAATAGCACATACAAAAAAGCTCCAATATCGCTATTGGAGCTTTTTGTTTATCTCATCAGATTGAAATGCACATTAGCGCCAGCTAAACATCCGGACTTCGTTACCCTCTTCAGGCTTCTTAGGAATGTTTAAAGACAGCGCCAGAGAAACCACTGCCATTGCTGCACCAATGTAAAAAACTGTCGCAGGGGAAGACAACCAAATCACACCAAACGCGACTGGAATAACAACCGCGGCGATATGGTTGATGGTGAAAGAGACACCAGCAGTCGATGCCATATCAGCAGGATCTGCAATTTTCTGGAAGTAGGTTTTAATCGCCAATGCCAACGCAAAGAACAGATGATCGACAACATACAGCGCGGCTGCCCACTCCGCCGTTTGTACTAAAGCATACCCAACGAACACACCAATCAAACCGACATACTCGAAGATCAGCGCCTTCCGCTCACCAACCACACCAATAAATCGACCAATGCGTTTGGCGAACAAAAAGTTAAACAAGTAGTTAATTAAGAACAGTAGCGTGATGTCTGCAGCCGAGTAACCGAACTTCTCTACCATCAAGAAGCCTGCGAACACCGTGAAGATTTGTCTTCTTGCGCCGCTCATAAACGTTAGCGCGTAGTAGAGCCAGTAACGCTTTCTCAATACCAACTTTTTATTTTGCTGAGTCTTGGTTTGAAATTCAGGGAAACCAAAGGTCATCACTAAAACCAGAATAAAACCAATGCCTCCAGTAATGCCGTACACCCAAGCGAAATCCAGCTTAAGCTGTTCCAACATCACCCAGATAGATCCGTACGTTATCAATGACGCGAGCGCGCCCACAGAGATCATTTTACCCAGCATCTCGGGTGCTTCTTCTTTATTCAGCCACTGCAAAGATAAAGATTGCTTAAGCGTTTCAAAATAGTGAAAGCCCGTCGACATCAAAATCGTAGTTAGTAACAAGCCTGTGAGTGTAGGAAATAAACCGGTAATCGCCGTGCCTACGGTCAGCATCGCCAGCGATATCAACATAAAGCGTTGCTCACGAATGAATGCCAAAACAAACACCACGGTAAACGCTAAGAAACCAGGAATCTCACGAACGCTTTGCAACAAGCCAATATCGGCACCATCAAAGTTCGCTTTCTCTATCACGAAGTTATTCAGCAGAGCCATCCAGCTTGAAAACGCGACAGGGACAACAATCGAAATCAGTAATAAAAAGTTTTGCGGCGTTTTCCAGCTCGCTGTTGATGCACTCATGACAGCCAAATCCTAAATAGTAATCCAGTATCATACTCCGGTTTTATGGCGATTAACAAACGATTAACTTTTGTTTTTCTGATGTATATAAAGGCTATAAATAGAAAATACAGAAAGCAATAAGCTAGGGGAATAGGCAGTTACGCGTAGAGAAGGACATTAAAATAAGAAGGGAGGAAACCTCCCTTCTTTGAAACTAAAAACCGTTAAAGGCCTTTATAGAAGGTTAACCACTCACCTCGTTCCAAACCACTCACATGTACCCCAGTGATACTATTCGAGGCCGTTGCATTCGCTGGCAAAAATGACAGGTTTACATTTTTAAATTTATCGGAGATTTCACTTTCTGTCCCCGTTTGAGAAAGAACATAACCCAAGTTGGTTGAATTCCAATTTGAATTACCGCTGTCTTCCCACTTTTTGAGGAGCTCTTTGGTCACCAACTGGCTGCCAACCTTGAGAGCCGGGCCGCTGATATTTCGGAACTGATAATAGTCCGCACCCGAAGAAGTTAACGCAATCACCTTATCTTCTAACACATACAAAGACTTGATGGCATTGTTACTCAAAGACTCTGTTACAAGTAAGCTTCTCGTCATGTTATCAACGATATAAAGAGAACTTGCTGTGGTAATAGCACTGGTTTTTCCGTCTCGCGATGTCGCTATTTTGCTAATAGCAGAATCAACGGTCAGATCCCCAAGTACGGTTTGTTGTATCGAGTTAGACACCCACTCAACCTTATTGCTATCCAACCCCAACAATATCTGCTGATTCACGACAATATTGGCTGTTTTAAGGTTTAACTTATCAATCGTCATCTTAGTGGATAGGTTAGCCGTATCGATAATTTCTGCCGCTAAATTACTGTTTGAAAAGTAATTCTTATAAACAATTAATGCTTCACTTTCGTCATAAGATGACATGACTTGCGGTGAGGAAGCTTTCAATGCGTGACTCCAGCTTTTCATATCAAGCTTATTAGCACTTAGCAATTTGAGTTCTTGCTGTGAGTATATCGAGCTTCCGGTATTTTTAATCGCCAGTAACGAGCCACTTTGTAACAGAGGAACC
The DNA here is from genome assembly GCF_057785955.1 of Vibrio sp. QJM3NY_27. NCBI lineage: Bacteria > Pseudomonadati > Pseudomonadota > Gammaproteobacteria > Vibrionales > Vibrionaceae > Vibrio > Vibrio sp. QJM3NY_27. The sequence goes on from NZ_CM173512.1 coordinate 488,828, forward strand.
ACTGCTGCGAAGTTATCATTGATGCACGACTCACTTGATTTAGGCGGAACGGCTGGATTAGGTTTTGGAATGGGTGGAAGTGTGCCTCCGCTACGACTGCTGTATGTATCAATCGCAAAAGCCTTCACGCCAACATTGTTGTTATTCGAACCATTGAGGCTCGTGAGGAAAACACCATTAGCGCCTTGGCTATTACAAATATCACTCGATGTGGGTGAAACGTAAGCGGTTGGTTTGTAAACCTTGTATGCCTGAACACCATTTAACGTAGGAACTAACTGAATGATTTCGCTCGAGTCTACCGGTATTTCTCCGCCTCCAGTACCACTGCCATGGTCGTCATCATCGTCGTCATCATGGTCGTCGTAATCATCATCATCATCGTCGTCGTGCGAACGGATGCTAACCAAACCAGAAGCCGTTTTAGATGCAGGATCACCATTGATTGTCACCGGCTTATTACGTGAAGAACTATCAATTTGCATAACCACATCATTAGCCGTTAAAAACACAATCTGACTGTTCGCAGGGTTCAACGCTATCGATTTAGCACCATATAATTCTGGCACTGATTGGGAGCCTCTCACGATCAATGAATCTTCAATTTGCAGATGTCTAGAAACCGCCCCAGCCACATCGATAGCTGATAAATCTAGAGTCTTGTGCTCAATCATTAGATCTAACGCGTGAGCAATATTAGTATAAGGCGCTTGCTTGCCGTCACTTTGTGCCTTTTTCAAAGAATTTAGCAACAAATCAGATGAATCTTTAGGGCCATAGGTGGTATCGAGCGTACTGAAATTGATACCAACATGATCACCCAACTTACTTTGAAGTGATGATTTTGCTTGTTCAATATCGTTGCTTACGCCGGGATTAAACATCATCTCACTATGAATCAAGGTCGTGAAAGGTGTGACCAATTCCATATTGGGAGAAGCGGTCAAAATTGCACCATCATATTGCCTCTGTTTCGCGTACCCAGAAACCTCTTCAAGCTGTTTCTCTTGGTCACTGCATACGCCGTTCAGATCTGCATCAGCACATACTAATGAACCTTGATAGGCGTAGCCTGAAGCCGATGTTCCAACCGAACTATCCCCGTCCGAACCGCCACCACATCCAGAGACCATTAAGACACCAGATATTGCTAGTGACAGCTTGCATATTAAAAATTTATTGTGCATTTTTTCGACCGATTCACCTAGTTTATGATTTGATTGATAGTATTTTATTTTGCTATTAAATCACTTAACGAAATAAAAGATCAAATGATATTGATAATTACTATCATTTAAATTAATATCCCCCGCCTTTCCTATCGGTAATTTATAAATTATTTGGAGTTCAGGTGGTAAGAAATCCATACAAATTAATGAGTGTTTCACTCGTTTCCACAATGCTGATTGCTTGTGGCGGGGCAGAGTCAGATCCGAAGCTTAAACAGTCACAAACTAAGCCAAGTTCTCAGAATATTTCAGGCATAGCTTTGGATGGTTATTTGCACAATGCGAAGGTCTGTTTAGACAAAAATAGCAATGCCATGTGCGACTCTGCTGATGGAGAAATTGCCACTACGGACACCGAAGGACGATTTGAGCTAGACGTCGACAATGATGCCGTTCAATACCCAATATTGGTCGAAGCGATTGCTGGCATAACCATCGATATGGATTCACCGAATCAACCTATCGAATCCGGATTTACGCTAGAAGTACCGAGTAGCAACTCGGACGTGATTAGCCCCGTGACATCTCTCATTGCCAGTGTGTCGAGAACCAGTGGAATCAGTTTTGATGATGCAACCCAGCTTGTAGCCAGCGACTTAGGCATAGATAAACAACTGGCTGTTGGTGATTATTCCGCATCAAACTCAACCAAAAGCCGTGAAGTACACATGTTTGCGCGCGGTGTTACTCGCGTACTTCAAGAAGCACAAATGGCCTCTGTTGATGCAGGTGTCGACCAAGTAAATGCTCGAAAAGGATCTATGTACAAGCTGGCAGAGCTTGATTTAGCAGAATTTAAAGCCAAGACCGATTTGCTGTCTCTTGGCGCATCAGGAACCGACAGCGCATTGAAACAACTTGGTAAGGAATACCGAGACCAACTCAAAGTTTCCCAAGAAGACATCGATGGAAATGAAATCATCACAAGGCCGCCAGCTCCTAAGCACGGTCAAGTCAATGATGCCTCAGACACCTTCGATTGGCAGCTTGTACGTGGCTTCACTCACAACACAGATTACGAATATTCATTGGATTCAGGGAAGACTTGGACAACGGTAATTCGTAAGCCGATTGTTGTAGGGAAACTGGCGTTCGACAAAGGAGCCGTTCAAGTTCGAGTTGCTGCGTCTAACGTTCGTAATACCCCTGCCGGAAAGCCCATGCTTTCAGACAAAGCGTTTACGCTAACGACAGTGCCTGCTGCTCCAGCTTGGATTACTGTAAATAACGCGATCAATCAATTTGATTGGGCATTTGTCGACTCGTTTAATGAATTAGGTTTGTATGAATATTCATTAGATAACGGCTCAAGCTGGACGCAAGCGACTGAAAAGCCTCAAGACATTCAAGACCTAGATATTCCAGTTGGACATTTAAAAGTTCGTGTAGCCAAAGATGACTCGCTAGGTCACCCAACAGGATTAAGTTCAGCATCAGAACAATCGATGACGGTAACCCCAGTCCAACCCGCGCAACCAGTACTAGATTTTGCTAACGACAGCACCAATCAAATCAATTGGCTTTGGGTAGCTGGATACAAGGATCCGTCTTTCTACGAGATTAATCTAGACAATGGTTGGCAGGACGTAACCGCACTGCCGTATCTTGTTGGCAATGTTTCACTTCCTGCAAACACGATTTCGGTTCGCGTTAAGTCAAATGCACTGGATGCCCGCCCCGCGGGAGTTCCGTTGGTTATCAGCTCTGTATTCACTCGCTCAGAAAATCAACCTATAGCACCAACCTCACCGATTGTTGACGACGCAGAAAACACATTCGCATGGACGAATGTTGAAGGGTTCACGGGGAGTGATTCCTACGAATACTCTCTCGATAGAGGCATTACTTTTACCCCTGTAACTAGCACCCCACAAGCTATCCCTGATGAGATATTTTCCAAGGGGCAAGTCTGTGTGCGAGTAAAAGCAGAATCGGATCCTCAGCATGACCCTGGTGAAACCTTGTGTTCAGACAAGGGCTACTCTGTTACTCCTAGTATGCCTGCCGCACCGACATCACCAATATCTCATGATGGATTAGATACATTTGACTGGACGTTCGTAAGCGGATTTTCAGAGGCAACGGATTACGAGATCAATGCATTCAACACCGGTTGGACCGTCGTTACCACAAAACCATATCAACTAAACGATCAAGCTTACGCTATCGATTCAATCCAAGTACGCATTAAACGAGATCCGATTACGGGTCGTCCTAGCGGTTCAGAGTTGACGAACGATGTTCCTTTTACTGTTCGTCCGTCAGCACCAAACGCCCCGACGGGTCTGGTGGTTGACGACACAAACAATACTCTCGATTGGGCATACTTCGGCGAATTTACTCAGCCCGAGCACTTCGAAGTCACACTCGACTCTGGTTCAACTTGGACAAAAGTAACTGCGAAGCCTGTTGTGATTGGCAATGTAGACAAGAACATCGCTGAAGTGCAATTGCGAGTAAGCAAGAACCCAACTAATGGCATGCCTCATGGCGTTGCAACTCCAACAGCACAAGCCTTTACCAAAGTGTTTGAAATACCCGCGCCAACCTCGCCTGAAATTGTAAATACTTTCACAGGCAGCAACCCAATCAATACCAACGGATTTCAATGGGCTTACTTAACCGCCAACGTTGAGGGTCAATCGGTTCGTTTTGATCAAGCGGAATACTATGAGTTTACCAACGATAAAGGTGTCACTTGGCACCCTGTTGTTTCAAAACCTCAATTTATTGGCCCAGAAGCGTACGACAAAGCCAATGTCGGTGTTCGATTAAAAAAGAATGCGAAACAAGGTGTATCAAACTCAATCAGTGACACCCTTTGGGCTACAGATGCTAGTAGTCGCTTCACTGCATTAAAATTCGTACCGATGAAAACCCGTTCGCAGGCCGCTGATTTTAGTTACGGTGGCTCATGGAATTCCTACTCCCTAAATTGTATTGCTGAATACGATGACAAAGGACAAGGGGAACCGACGTTTTGGGCGGAACGATTCTCTTCAGAAATCGATACTGTATTCGATAAAGTCGCACAAGTAGATGATTGTGGTATCGCAGGTTGGAATCTTCCAGAGAGCAGTGAAGTCATCACGCTATCACAGAGAGATCCAGCAACACTGCCTTCAAACTTAAGAGGTTACTTAGTATCGAATCAGACACAGAATGTATTAGCGGATAAGAATGGCGTCGCTGTCACTATAAACAAAGGGCAAGAATCTGTTGAGCAGTATTACAGTAAATACGCATACCCTAAATGGCAATTACCGTCTGGAGCGCAGCTAGTCAGTCACATTGATGCTTCAACAACTGCTGTTGAAACCCTACTCAATACACAAAGTTCAATAGTAAAGGCGGCTGAGGCTTACCTAACAACATGGCTAGCGAACAATCAGAAAAAAGCGCAAAGCTACGCGACTTTAGAAACCCAAGCACAAGCTAAAGCGGTTGAACTGGCGGCCTTTACTAAGCCATGGCTTGACGAATTGAGTGCAGTGACCACGAAACTCACCATTTACGAGTTTCAGGCATTGGTTGCTCAAAGCCGCACTGATGCGAAGAGCCTTGAGTTCATTACCAAAGTAAAAGCTTACAAAGAAAAAGCAACGAAACTACAGCAAAACTCGAACGGGTTAAATGCACTAGTTGAAGGTGCTAAGTTTGCTCAAAAAATGGCATTCATCCAGAAAAACTCGGTGATGCTAACCGATGCCACAAGTGCAATAGGCTCAGCGTCATTGGCTTCAGAGCTGCATCAAGCAAGCTTGGATCTCTACAATGCCATTTCAGTATTAGAGAGCCAATATGCGCTAGTCACTGACTTCATTACTCAACTGAATACCGCAACCAACGGGATTGGCTCTGAGTTTGATTCGCTCATCGCCCTATACCAAACACTCATCAAAGAGATGAGCACCACAGCCACACTCCACGATCTCGCTCAATCTAAGGTGTTAGCAAGAGATGGACTAAAACAAGCGGCAGACAATGGGTTTAGTGTTTCTCAAGCCAACGCAATGGTAAGTAATCGCTTCGCCAAATTGGATGAACTAGGAAACTACCTGCCAAGCGACACAACCTATCAACAAGGTTGGCGCTGTGTTGAAGACACGAAAATTTCAGGAAAACGTCGAGTATGGGCACTGCTCAAAGATGGGCTACCGCATGGTGCTGACGATCTTGCCTATGATGCTTCAGCGACCGGATACGCGAGCATACTAGGCAGCAACGAATTACTCGCTAGCACTAATAGCAACAAGCTGTGTGGTTTTAGTGACTGGGAAGTTCCGCACTTAGCGCAGTTACTATCGATTAACACCAAAGCTGTCGAAGGTTCAAATTCGAAAATGACCTTGGATACAGACGTATTTCCAAATTACTTAGGACTAAAGCCAGAATACGACAAATCTTATTTCGATGATGGAACCACGTTTTATTACTGGTCTAGTGCTGCAAGCGGTGATCAACAATACATCACAAGTTACGACACTAAAGAAAGTAGCCAAACCCTAACTAAAGCTCGTACCGATGGTTCTGAAGACAAAGTCGTCTTAGCTCGATTATTCAGAGAAAAGTCTGCTCATTATCAGTATCTAAATGCGCAAGGAACGGTAGTAACCAATCGACAAAATGCAGTATGTGCTCAAGACACAGACAGCAACTTGGTTTGGCAACTCTTCTCTCGAGGTGATAGTAGCCGTTTCAAGAAATACGTAGATATTGCCCCTCTTATCACAGCACAAAATACCAAGAGTATTTGTGGCAAAGCCAATTGGCGTTACCCGACAAAAGCTGAACTGTATAGCCTATTGCCACTCAACAACGAAGTGTTTGAGTTCAACGAAGCAACAGGTGGTAGCTATGACTATTACATCACCAGCGACCCAGCACCTTATGGCCGCTTCAAAGGGTTAAATATGACAACCATGACGGAGACTGATGTGTCTACCGCGAGCTATTCATCAGCTTATCTATATCGATTAGTTGCAGACTAACGACACCTTTATTAATTATCACAGCAGCCTCAGCTGAGGCTGCTTTCATTTAGGAAATAACAACATGTTTAACAAGAAAAAGCAGCGCGGCGCGGCCGCTATCGAATACGCAATTCTCGCAGCAGCAATGTCTGTGGTCTTGCTTAATTTTGTAGGCGGCGAGAATGGTGATCTAACCGAAGCCATTACTGGCGCTTACCAAACTGTCGTCGATCAGCTCAAAGACGCTCAAAAATCAGAATAAGCCCGTTTACCGTAAATTAAAGGAATAGTTATGACTGCCAAGCGACTCATGTTGCTGTCGTTATTTTGCTCGGTGCTCGGATTGTCCGTTTTACTGTTGAGCCAAACCAATAGCGAGTCTGCGACCACCTCTTCTAAACAAGCCGCTAAGCAAACGGTCAAAGTGCTGGTTCCGACTCGCACGATAGAGATAGGTCAAGCCTACACGCCAAACTCGTTTCGATGGAAAGAAGTTCCACAGCAAGAGTTAGAGAACTACATCGACCACGTGGCACCGGAAGATATTTCTGCCGACCACACGATGTCAGGGCTAGCGCGTACCAAGTTAGTCAAAGACTCAGTGTTATCCAAGGCCGATATTACAGAACCTAAAGGTGGCTACTCGCTCTCATTGAAGTTACAACCAGGCTATCGCGCGATTTCAGTCCCTGTCGATCAAGTCACGTCTAATTCAGGCTTCATTGAGCCGGGCGACCGAGTGGATATTCTCCTACTCGGTTCACAAGATGGTGAGCTACTTCGTTATGGCAATTCATCTCAAGGATTGTACGTTACAACGATAGTGCATGATGCAAGAGTCTTGGCATTTAATGACAAGCAAACGGCAGAGTCTTATCAAAAGGCCCGTGAATCTAATCAACATAAAAAAGTTGTCCCTGACGACAGCAGTGTCTCTTTAGAAGTGACACCCGAGCAAGCAAACCAAGTAGTACTTGCGAAGCAATTAGGAAAGTTAACGCTTGTATTACGCGGGCAAAACGAGGCTCAACATCAACCTCAACACGCAAATGCCGTGACGCTGAAAGTCATTTCTCCAGACACAACTCAGGTATTACCTGACGTGGGTTTGGTGGAATTTAGAGCCGAAAGTAAAACCGTCAATAATAAAACTGGAGCTGATAACAATGGCTAACATCTGTCGTTGGTGGGGTGTTCTCCTGCTATCAAGCCTATGTGTCTCTTTTGCATCTGCAGCATCAACATTTGATGTCACGATCAATGAGGCGAGAATGATTCGCTTACCCGAAAAAGCGAAATCCATTTTCATCTCTAACACCCATATCGCTAATTACCAAACCTTAACCAATACCAAGGTGATGATATTCGGTAAGCAAGCGGGCAGCGCTACGATCACCGTTTTGAATGAACAAGAACGCGTGATTTATACCAACAAGATTCGCGTCACGCATAACAGCCGTGAGTTCAATGAACTGGTTAAAAACAAGTTCCCAGAAGCGTCAGTCAACGCGGAATCTCTGGGCGGAAAACTCTGGCTTAAAGGACGCGTTCCCTCTCCGATGATGGCACACAATATCGTGTCGCTCGCGAAAGGCTACTTATCTCCTATTGTCGGTTCTACCGAACAACAAGAGAGCTCGAATTCACAGGGAAACAGTAACAACAGCAGTAATTCAACCAATCAAAATCAGCAGACTCCACCCAATGATGATGAGCTGATCAATCAATTGGTTGTCACCATGCCAAATCAGGTCAACATTCGTGTAAAAATCGCTGAAGTCTCAAGAAATGTATCCAACAAGTTGGGAATAAAATGGGGTTCAATCGCTGGTGGTGTGGGGCAATTTTCGTTTTCAAAGCTGCCTAATGTCAGTAGTTGGGGCAAGCCGAGCATTACTGCTCTGATTGATGCGCTAGCAACCAACGGCATGATGTCTGTGCTTGCTGAACCTAACTTGACCGCAATGTCAGGTGAAGATGCTGAGTTTTTGGTTGGTGGACAAGTACCGCTACCACTGATTACGGCTGACACCACTCAGATTGAATACAAGGATTTCGGTGTAAAACTGAACTTCACCCCAACCGTGCTCAGTCAAAACCGTATCAGCTTAAAAGTAAATCCCGAGGTCAGTAACATCTCAATCGAGAGCCAACAAGTGATAAACGGAACTAACTTCCCTTCTTTTACCACTCGTAGCGCCTCCACCACCATTGAATTGGCGAGTGGGCAGAGCTTTGCTTTAGGCGGGTTGTTGAAATCGGAAGACATTGAGCAACTACAAAAAGTCCCACTTATCGGTGAGATACCAGTACTCGGTAGCCTATTCCGCTCGACTGAGTTCACTCGTAGAGAAACAGAGCTGATCATCATTGTAACGGCTTACCTAGTTCAGCCAACTCGTTCGGACTCAATGCCACTACCAACCGATGGCTTAATCCCATTGAGCGATGTTGAACGATTACTGGCATGGCCAAGAGAGCAACAAAAAACATCAAATAATAAAGCGACTTACACCGACAACCAGAAGCCTCGCTTACTGGGTGACAACGGGTTCTACTACTGAGGACATCATGAACAAATTATCCTTATTACTGCCCGCTCTCATTGCGCTTGCGGGTTGCGCGCCAACGCCTACAACCCAGCAACCGTCTGTGGATGTGGTGTCCGTGACAAACAAGCTGACTTTAACACTGTCGGGTAAAACGTTATCGGCTCAAGAGAAAGCTGATATCTCTGACTTTATTGCTCGCCGAGGCACGCTATCCAACTTAATGATCAAGATTGAAAATACGACTCAGAAAGGAGAAAGCCAAAGTGAAAAAGTCAGGCTTCGTCTGATTGAGTCAGGCCTCTACCCTTCGCAAATTTCAGTGTCAGACACTGCGGCGCAAGGTAAAGGCGACATCACGATTTTTGTTGAATCTTATCGTGCCAAAGTAACGGCATGTGACGCGGGTAAAACACCAAGAACCACACTCAACGCTTATCGTACTCAGCGCAATTTTGGCTGTGCGAATGCCAATGCACTGGCGCAAATGGTCGCAAATCCAAAAGACCTGATAGTTGGTCAGCCCATCGAAAGTGCACAAGGACAAAAAGCGGTGTCTAGCATCGATAACTACTTTGCACCACCAGCACAAAACCAACAGACAAACTCTGGTTCTTCGAATACCACGCTAGGAGGTTCGCAATGAACCAAGTACACAACTTAACGGTACTGATCGCGGCATCAGAGCAGCTCGATACATTAGCGCTCACATACACATTGAATGATTTCGGTATCAACAACATCACAACCTCTTCGAATCAAGAAGATGACGTGGTGAGACAGGTACTTAAGAACGATGTTAAAACCATCTTCCTCGATGTACTGAATAGCGAATTGCCAGAATCGAAACAGGTTGTGCAGCGTTTAATACAACGTACTGGGTGCCAAGTTATCGCGATTGGTCATTCAACCGAAATTTTTGCTTACCGTGGAATGCTCGCATCCGGTGCCAGTGACTATTTAGTCAACCCTGTGACACCACAAGATCTTGAACACGTCTCCTTTGCTGCTTTGCAACTCAACAACGAAAAACGAAATGAAAAAATCGTTTCCATTGTCAGTGCAAAAGGTGGCTCAGGAAGCAGCACCATTATCGCGACGTTATCGCAGCAGCTTGCCGAACTCGATAAACGAGTAACTTGTATGGACCTCGATTTTTCGATGGGTGATTTAGATTTGCTACTCAATGTCGAAGGCAACACGGCGTTGGTAGAGCTTTTACAATACCCAGAAAGATTAGAACCTCTCGTGTTTGAGCGCAGTGGGATCAGTGTGTCACCCGAGCACACGCTCTTTACCGGTTATCTACCTTTAGACACCACACCATTTTGGCCACAAAAGAGTGCATTCGATCAGTTTACAAAGTTCTGCCTGCAAAGTTCAGACTACTTATTGATCGACATCCCGACCTATTCATTGCGTGACCAAGTTGGCTTTGAAGCGCTAAAAAGTGCCGATATCCGAATCATTGTGGTCGAGCCTACACTCAGCTCCATTCGCAATGCAGGCCAGATAATCAAACGACTTCAAAACCAAGCAGCTTCGCAAACCATTGTGGTGTTGAACCATTGTAAGTCCGATTCCGCATCCCTTATTTCGGTCAATGATGTGAAGAAATCACTCGGCACATCCGTAGACGTCGTGATCCCGTTTTTGCCTAACCATTTCCTGAGCAAGTCATCGCTTGGTCAGCCTGCCCATAAAGGCAATAGGAAAGTGAAGCTCGCGTTTAACTCTCTACTTGAACTAGTCACTGGTGAGCCGCAACAAGCCAGCCGCCGTTTTTGGAAGCGAGGCGCATAATGTTTGGTCAGAACACACAAACCATAGATCCGATTGAAGCGAATAGAGCTCGAACACATGAAGCCCTCACATCAACACCCTCAGTTCGTGAGCATTATCATGTGATTCATGAAGAGGTCATCAAGGCGATCGACCCATCGGTTGTAGTGAGTTTAAGCGCACCCGATCTTGAAGCTAGAATTGCCGAAATGGTGTCAGATATCGTGATCTCTAAACAGTTACCGCTTGGTCACAAAGATGTCGCTCATTCGGTGGAACAATTGCTTAATGAGTTTCTAGGATTAGGTCCACTTCAGCCCTTAATTGAAGACCAAGGCATTACCGACATCATGGTCAATGGGTACCGTGAAGTCTACGTAGAACGCTCAGGAAAATTGCAAAAAACGGCCGTTCAATTTCGCAATGAAGAACAACTTCTCAACCTAGCGCGACGCATCGTCAGCAAGGTTGGACGAAGAATCGATGAATCGAATCCATTAGTCGATGCTCGATTGGATGATGGTAGCCGTGTCAATGTGATGATCCCACCGCTCGCGCTTGATGGAACCTACATTTCCATCCGAAAATTCAATGAGAATAAGCTAACACTCAGCCAATTGGCTCAGTTTGGCGCAATGTCGAAATCGATGGTCAAACTTATCGATATTATTGTTCGCTCACGCCTTAATGTGCTTGTTGCGGGAGGCACTGGTGCAGGTAAAACCACACTGCTCAATGCGATGTCTTTTAGCATTTCACCTCAAGAGCGCATCATTACCATCGAAGACACCGCAGAACTGCGTCTACAACAGCCTCATGTTGTGCGCGCTGAAACTCGCCCAGCCAATGCCGAAGGCTTAACGCCAATAACCCAGCGAGAGTTGGTGCGAAATGCTCTACGTATGCGACCAGATCGCATCATTTTAGGCGAAGTTCGTGGCGATGAAGCCTTTGAAATGATGCAGGCAATGAACACCGGCCATGATGGTTCACTGTGTACATTGCACGCAAACTCGGCGACTGACGCACTGGTTCGCATGGAAAACATGTTGATGATGAGCCAAGCGACCCTGCCTCTGTTCTCATTGCGCCGCCAAATCGCAGACACCATCGATGTGGTTATACAAGTCGAAAGAATGCGTGATGGCAAACGACGCATTGTTTCGATCACCGAGGTGCAAGGGTTAGAAGGAGAACAATACATCACTCAAGACTTGTTCAAATTCAAGCCTTTATCGGAAGATCAACAAGGTAACCTAATTGGCGAATACAAGAGTGCTAAGTGCGTACCAAGCTTCAATGAAAAAGCCAAGTATCACCAACTCGATGCTCAACTCAGAGTGGCGATGGAGCTTGAAGCCTGATGATCCTAGTTCTCACTGTTTTTGTTTTGTTTGTCGCGATCGGGTTAATCAGATTGAGCTCAAAGCAAGCTATCGTCAATAAACGGCTGTTATTGGTAAGCGGCAGTCAACGCTCGCTCACAGCTGACGTTTCAATCAAAAAAACCAACCACCAGCCCAGCAACAAACTGCATGCTTTCTTTTTGCGAATGAATGCATTGCTGCCAGTTTGGGATAAGTACTTTATTGCCTTATCAGCTATCGGCTTCCCTGCATCTGGTCACATGTTATTTCCCCAACTGGCAATGCATCATCAACTTCTGGCCGCTATTGGACTTTGGTTTGTATGCACATGTGCCTTGGTGATATACCGCCGAAAAATGCAGGTAGAAGAGTTCGAACAAGGCATCATCAATGTGCTAGGGCTGATTTCTAGAGCTGTGGCTGCGGGGCTCTCAATCCCACAAGCAATTGAGCAAGTGTCAGAAACCCAACCAGGGCTATTAGGACGTGAGTTCTCCTATATTCGCGACAACTTAACGCTCGGTTTAAGCCTTCGCCAAAGCCTCGATGATGCATGCGTTCGGCTTCCTTACAGCAGTTTCCGCTACTTCTCGGTCGCGTTGATCCTGAATCAATCGAATGGTGGCCAACTGCGCGACATTCTTCAAAGCTTAAGCAGAACCATGCATGACAATCGAGCGATGAGAAAAAAGGTCAAAAGCTTAACCTCGGAGCCTCGTATGACAGCCCTCTTTCTCTCAATCTTACCCCTGGGGTTATTGGGTGGTATCTATTTGATGGAACCCACCATGATAGTCCAATTATTCAACACAGAATCGGGACAGCGTGTACTGACCTACGCCGTCATCAGCATCAGCTCAGGCACACTCATTTTGAACGCTCTGACTCGTAACAAAAGGTTCTCATCATGATGTATGTTGCCTTGCTTCTGTTGGGATGTGCATTACTACTGACAGTTGTCGCGCACTTGTCTTCTTTCAAACGAGATGTAGTCGCTGAACGACTGACTCGCGTATCGAGCTACTCCTCTAAGTACACCACCGCTTCAAGTAAATGGCGCTTCCAAGGTGCAAAACCACGACGCCAGAAGTTAATCCTCATGGGCTGGTTGAGTCCTAATGCAGAGATCTATTTTCTTGGCTTAAGACTATTGACGATGGTGACAGGATCTATTGCTTGGTATGTCACTCGAATCCAAGTGCTTAGCATGAACTCTATGGCCGAATGTATCGCAATCGCCATTGTGGTCGGCATCCTGTTCGACCGCATTCTAGATTGGCGTGTGAACCAAGTACGAATGCAAATTAGCCGCGTTATTCCTGATGCCGTCGATCTGATGGTGGTGTGTGTCGCATCAGGTCTAACACTCGAAGCAGTATTCCGCTGTGTCGGTGAAGAGATGCGTGCTATCTCTCCAGCGTTGTCACGCGAATGGCTACTCACTGCGACTGAGATATCGGTTCTTGATTCACCACAAACGGCACTTTCAAACCTAGACAAACGAGTCCAGCTTTCTGACATCAACAATATTGTGACCACCATGAATCAAGCGCTTCAATACGGCACACCTCTCGCTGAAGCGTTAAAGCTAATTGCCTCTGATAGCCGCCAATATCACTTCTTAGAGCTTGAAGAGTGGGTAGGAAAAATACCAGCCAAGATGTCATTCCCTTTAGTGGTCTTCATCATGCTACCTGTTGTGGGCATTATTGTTGTGCCAATCATGTTATCCCTTAAACAAACTCTGGGGGGCTTATGAACAAGATCGTTCTCTTGGGTTTAGCGCTAATTTTAGTCGGCTGTCAGTCAACGAATAACGTTGAAAAAGAGGCCTCTGAAGACATGAAAGTCGCAGAGGTTGCACTGATGAATGGCAAACCAGAGAGTGCCATGGATCTGTACCGAAAGATGCTGGTATCGAAGCCTGATGATCCGCAGTTACTATTGCTAATGGGGTCCGCTGCAAATCAAGCGAGTCGTTATGATGAGGCGCTGCATTACCTAAAACGTGGTATCGATCTTAATCAATCGAGCGCGATTTACAGAGAACTTGGCCGCGCGTGGTTGGCGCTCGGTGAGCTTGAACAAGCCACATCAGCGCTCGAAGAATCTGTCAGGTTAGTAACAACTGATGACGTTGCCCAAAATAGTTTAGGCGTGAGTTACTCGCTCAATAAGCAGTATTCAAAAGCGCGTGAATCTTACTCTCATGCCCTTAGTTTGATGCCATCCAGTAATGAGTATCGCAACAACTTAGCCATGGCTTGGATACTCGATGGTAAACCAGAGCAAGGGATCCGAATTCTGCACCCGATTTTTGTCCGAGGGGAAGCGAGTGTAAAACTCCAGCTCAACCTAGCACTGGCTTATGCGCTTTCTGGAGACAGTGCGTCCGCGAAAAGTATCGCTCGTGAACATCTATCTCAACCTGAGTTCGCCAACAATAGTCTGTATTACCAAGAGCTTGCTGCCAAAAATGAGCAAGGAGAACTGTGATGCTCTCACGTCAAAAAGGTGCGCAGACCGTCGAGTTTGCAATGTTGGTGGTACCGTTCCTGATACTGATCATCGGTTTCTTTGAGATCTGCCGCCTGCTGTTGGTCAACATCACCCTTGATGTAGCCGTTAATGCGGGTGTTCGTGAGGCCAAGACACGGCCGATTAGTCCTATTTCAGACCAAGCTTTTGCCGAGACTATCGCAAAGTTCCCATTGATAAGTAAGGATAAAATCAGCTTATCTTCACCGCTATACGCCGAAAACTTCTCAGATTTAGTTAATGAAAAACCGGTATCCAAAAGCAGAGCAGTGTTAGGCGAGTACAAGGTGTCTTACTCATTTTCATTTGCCTTATTACCTAATCTATCAACTCAGTTTTCTGAGTCTATCGGCAACATGACAACCTTGAAAAGAAAGGTACTGGTTAGTTATGACAACAAATAAAACACCTCGAAAAAAACAAGCGGGTTCAGCAGCGATTGAATTCCCCTTCGTTGTACTCGCACTCATGATCATTTTGTGGGGGCTTGTTGCTACCTACCGCTTATTCAACCTACAGACTCAGCTCGACAACGTGACATATAACCTAGTCAACGCCGTTTCACTAACGCAATTGAAACCAGAGCAAGGCCCAAACGGATTACCTAATACGTTAAAGGATCAGCTTCTCGATCTCGCCGAACGTTATCTTCCGCAAGACATTAAGCGCAGCAATATTGGGCTGGTACTTGAAAGCCGTGTATTTGATACCACCGCTTCGAACTGGGAATACAAGCCCATCATCCATGCCGGGATTACCTGTCAAAAGTACACTCCCATCGATCAACTAGAGACACTTATCGTTGAGGGAAGCGGCGACCCTGCGTTAGTTGGAAGACCATCCACCTTGGTTCAACTCACTTTATGTGTGAATACACCGTTTGACTACAAGCGACTCGATCTTCCTAAAACACTCTCAAGTTCATCAGCCGTGATAGGAAAGCATTATGGTTAAACCAATATTCGGTAGTAATGCGCTTAAAAAACAGCAAGGCTCCATGACCATTTCATTCTTGGCGTTACTGTTTCCCGCGCTTTTCATCGCCGTTGGCACCCTGATGGTCTCGGCGCAAGTGATGGTTTCAAACCGCGCTGCGCAAGCCGCCGACTCGGCCGCATTAGCTTGTGCTTATGCTAAAAAGGCGACTCCAAGAATGATGCAGGCTTACCAAGATTACTATCGCCCAACACTGAAAGGGGTGAGTGGATTACCGCCGGAAAACCAAGACTGTCGAATTAGCCTAGGTTATTCATTGTCACCCTTACTGCCCAACTTCCAATATGAGAGCTATGCAAACAAGGTAACGGCGACGGGTGGTGGTTATAAAGGCGTGGTTGAAAGCAAGCAATCGTCGATTCCAACGGAGCTGGTATTGGTCCTTGATGTTTCTGGGTCGATGGGTTCAAACATCCAGTCGTTGAAATCCATTTTATCCAACGCCTTGAATACGATTCAATCTCAGAGCAATAACACTAACGATTTAGATTCTGTGAGAATTTCGATCGTTCCTTTCGACTCTGGCGTTGCAGCGCAGCGCCCACCTTGGTTATCCAAAGAAGCAGCCGGAATCTACTGTATCGATGGGCTTAGCTATCGTAATGGCGATTTCTCTGCGGCACTGACCGTCGATAACCTCGCGACGCTTCACTCAGAGCGACCAGTGAAATTTACACCACCGAGTAAGTGGTTAAGCGACTGCAATCAAGATTCACCAATGCTGCCATTGACCAGCGTATTTTCCCGCGTCCAAAACTCGATAAACAACCTAACAGCAAATGGCGGTACTCGCTCTTTTCACGGCTTGTTATGGGGAGTGAGACAACTGATCCCGAGCTGGCAACAAGCATGGGGAATCAACGTCAGCACAGTACCTGAAACCAGAAGAAAGCTAGTGCTCTTCACCGACGGTGCTGACGAAGGAGACACGTTTGACCGACTGGTTAACGCCGGGTTCTGTACTACCGCAATCAATCAATATGGCATCGAAATGAACTTCATCGGCTATGGCGTCAGCCCTTCTCGAATCACTCAATTCGAGAACTGTGCCGGGGATCCACAACGCGTGTTTAGTGCCACCAGCACGGCTCAACTCAACGAGTACTTTTCCGATATTTTAGCGGTTGAATACTCGGCAACCATCAAACTCACTCGCTAATCCAAACAAAGCGTTTGATTCGAAACACCTGAATTTAAGCATTGAATTAAAAACAAACAAGTTAAAAACAATATGGAGAAAAACATGTTTACACGAGCCCTAGCGCTATTGGCGCTGTGCCTTTCTTTACCTGCATTGGCTTATCAAGAAGGGGATTCGTTGTCGCCAGACGTCATCGAAAAACTTCAACTCAACAAGGATGAACTGACCATTGTCGACTTCTTTGCAGAGTGGTGCGTCTCTTGCCGCGAAGAGCTACCGGAAGTCAATCAGCTTTACACCGAACTCAAAGGCACTGGTGTCACGTTTAAAGGCGTGGACGTTGATGAAGATGTTGTGGTTGGCTTAGCGTTTCAAAAGCAGCTCGGACTGGAATTCCCTGTTGTTAACGACCCTGAACAAGCATTGATTGCCGAGTTCAAGCCGATCGGCATGCCAGCGCTTTATTACATCTATCAAGGCAAGGTTATCAAGATTCGTTTTGGTGCCATCAACCACATTAGCGACGTCATTACTGACGACCTCACCAAGATGGGAGTGCAACTGTAATGCTAACCAAAGCCACCCTTGTTGGGCTACTCGCTATTCCAATGACTGCTAATGCGGCTCTTGAACTCGATCTTAGTGGTTTAGGAAAGAAGCCCACAGAACAGCAAACAAGTAATAGCAGCACAAATAGCGATGGTCCAATCATTGAAGAAGAGATCATCTCCAGCACCGTTTATTCAAGTGGCGGTGATTATTCAAACCCAGAAGCGAAACGTGCAACCAGACGAAACATTGAAATGGTGAAACCCAAGGCAAAGCAATTGGTTATCGAACAGAAAGCACCAGAAGTGAGCAACAAACCTTCCGCTCTGGCTTTCGTTGATGAGTTTCTTGGTATTGAACCTGTAAAGCCTTGGGAAAAAGGCACATTGGCTCAAAAAGAGATGAAACCCGGTGGCCCGGTGCCTGAATTCGACGTCTTTTCTGAAAAGGTCTTCGCTTACAAACAAGGTTCCGTCGGCGGCAGTGGTGTTGGTGGCGGTGGCTGTGGTTGTAACTAACCGCTCCATCAATGAACAAATCAGTATTTAAAAAAACAAAATAAGAACAAAATGAAAAAATTACCAATTACGCTGCTGAGTGCAGCGGCAGTGGCTAACGTGGCATTAGCTGAAGATCATATCTCTGTTCATTACCTGAGCTATGAGGAATACGATGACAGAGTATCAGCCAATGACACAATGGTTTCGATTGAGAAAAGTATCGGCTTAGATTGGACACTCAACGCAGAGATAAGCTACGACAGTGTTTCTGGCGCATCTCCGGCATGGGGGCCAACAACACCTCTCGCTTCGGATGCGGATCAGGTCAACCGCGCCCTGAAAACTCAACAAGCACAGAATAAAACCGACGAGGTTATTCGTGCAGGCTACGATCCTCACCGCAGTGGCTATGAAATCCAAAAAGTAGGGCTTGAAGACACCAGAAAGTCCATCAGCTTAAGCGCGACCTATCGTGACACGTTACGTAATGAATGGACCTTAGGTGGCAACGCATCTCAAGAAGAAGATTATGAAAGCCTTGGTATTAACGCCAAAGGTTTGATCTATGCCGATAGCACTAAGAACCGCTCTTACAGTCTAGGTGGCTCTGTCCTTTTCGATCAAACTCAAGCGTTCGGCAAATACTCGTTGGCGTCATCAAACAGCCAGAGCTGGGAAGACATTTTCACCGGCAGTTTAGAAGCCGGATTATCTCAAACCTTCACACCGAATCTATACAGCATTTTTACCGCTTACACGGGTTACCGGAGTGGCTATTTGAGTAATCACTATTTAACGGTTCTGCGTGAAGTCGATATCAATGACGACGGTAAAATCGATGATGATGAAGTGTTCTTGGGACAAGATTCTCGACCGGATACGCGACTCTCTGGCGGTATCAATATCCAAGCCTTTTATTCATTATCCGACAGTCTAAAAATCCGACCAAGATACAAATGGTTCATGGATGATTGGGGCGTAATGTCTCACCAATTAGGCGGCAAATTATCTTGGCGAGTGAGTGAATGGTTAACCTTGGCACCGGGCTATTTTTGGTACACGCAAGATGCAGCCGATTTCTATCGCGACCCTAGTAGTGCCGATCCTTCTTTTGCATCGTCAGGCTACGCGACTTCAGACCTTCGCTTAGGCAACTTCACCGCCAATGCCTATGAACTAGGGGCAAGTATCAAGGTACATAAGAAATTACGCTTAAATGCGCTTGCTGCGTATTACGAACAGAGCAACGGTTTTGAAGCGCAATGGTGGGCGGTTGGAGCAACCTATGAGTTCTAATCTACCCTTTGTGTACCGCTTTCATGCCATGACCGTACCGTGTGAAGTGCAAATTTTGTCGATGGATTTGGCTAACTTTCCAGAAACAAGCGCAAAAGCAATCGCCGATGAGATAGAGCAAAACACACGCCGATTGGAAGACAAATATAACTTCTACTGCGACGATTCGTGGCTAACACAGTGCATTAATCAAAGAGCGTCATGTGATATCGAACTCGACCCAGAATCTGCCGAGGTTTTTCAACATCTCGACCGATTAAGTCAACTGACGTTCGATACCTTTGATACTACGGTCGGCAGCATCAAACATCTTTTAAAACAAAAGCCGAAGATGTTGCACAGTCATGCTTTCCAAGCCTTGTCTTCTGCTTTGGGTAAGCAAGCTTGGGAATTGAAAGGAGCAATGGATCTAAAAGGAACCGTCGATCTACAAGGGACCCTCGATCTACAAAAGACAAGGCTACACGTCCCTGATTCCCGTACTCGTTTCGATTTTGGCGGCGTCATCAAAGAGTACGCCGTTGACCAAGCGGTAGTGATCGGCAAACAGCTCGGCGCGACGTCGATGTTAGTGAATTTTGGCGGTGACATCTATGCGTTAGGCACCAAACCGGATGGCTCGGCATTTAACATTGCTGTCTTAGACCCAAGAGACAACAAGACCCCATTTTTCGCCGTTCCGTTAACGAACGCAGCACTCACGACCTCAGCTCACAGTGAGCGTCAGATGCAGTTTGGCGATAAGACCACTTCTCATATCTTGTCGAAGCAGGATGTTGAGCAGAAGATCCTTTCTGTTACCGCTATCTCGTCATCCACATTGGAAGCAGGTGTGCTCAGCACTTCTCTGACACTGAACCCGAACATTTCAGTACCCGAAGACAGTGCTGTTATCTACATCGACGATCAATTACACATTCACCAAAACACGGAGTTCCTTCATCCATGAAGTGCTACCTACTTACGTTAATTCTATTATTTAGCGGATTGTTACATGCTCAAGAAAACGAGTTTCTTCCCGTTGAAGAGGCCTTCCCTGTTACATGGGAAGCCACAGACCAAGGCGCGATCATCAGCTTTGATACCCACAAGGGTTACTACCTGTATCAATCTCGATTTTCGTTCAAAGGGGAGTCTTCATTATCAACGTTAGAACCGAGTTATTCGCTGCCAGGTGAAGAGAAAGAGGACCCTAACTTTGGTAACGTCATCGTGTTTCATGAGCCCGTTACCGTTACTGTTCCTTACTCGGGAAGTGGGAAACTCACCGTGCGTTATCAAGGCTGCGCAGACAAAGGACTTTGTTATCTGCCGCAAAAGTTAGTGCTCGATTTACCTATGCTCGAAACCGTAGCTGAAGCTCTGGTTGAGGAGCCATCAAACTCTCTATATCAAACCCTAGGTGAGATCAGTGAGGATACGAATGGCTTATCTTCGTTCCTATCCGAAGCCGGTAAGTTACAAGCGCTTCTTGTGTTCTTCTTGCTTGGTATAGGCTTGTCCCTAACACCATGTGTACTGCCGATGATTCCGATTCTGGCTAGCATCATCGGTGGCGAAAAAGCGATGACAGGCAAGAAAGGCGCGGCACTCTCCAGTTCTTACGTTTTGGGAATGGCGACCAGCTATGCCATGACGGGGATCTTAGTCACCACTTTGGCAAAAGGGGTCAACCTGCAAGCCGCGATGCAACAACCTTGGTTGTTAAGTAGCTTTGCAGCGGTTTTTGTTCTGCTCGCATTGGCGATGTTCGGATTCTATGAACTCCAACTGCCTGCCGCCCTGCAGCAAAAGCTCAACAGCGGCTCAGACAAGCTTGGAGGCGGTAAGATCGCCAGTGTCTTTGCCATGGGCGCAATATCAGCCTTGGTTGTATCACCTTGTGTCAGTGCTCCATTGGCTGGTGCGTTGCTGTACGTCTCCACAACTCAAGATTGGGTGTTTGGCGGAGCGACTCTGTTCGTTATGGCGCTTGGTATGGGCATACCGCTTATCGCGATCGGCGCAAGTGGCGGGCGTCTGTTATTAAGAAGTGGCGCGTGGATGGTTTCAGTTAAGCAAGTGTTTGGCGTGCTGTTGTTAGCGGTTGCTATTGTCCTGTTGAGCCGCTTTGTCGCTCCATCGATCATTATGATCTTATGGGCGCTGCTTGCTATCGGTTCCGGTGTGCATTTCGGTGCTTTAGAAGCCGCACAACCGGGTTGGGCGCGTACTCGTAAGTTCTCTGCTTTGCTACCATTGAGCTATGGTTTAATTTTGTTTGTCGGATTTTTCTTAGGTAATACCGATCCTCTTAACCCGCTCGCGAATAGAGAATCAACCCAATCCATTGCCGTCACTCCCTTTGAAAAAACTGACTCTATTGTTCAGCTAGAACAACAGTTACAAACCGCAGCGAGCAGCGACCAAAAGGTGCTAGTCGACCTTTACGCAGATTGGTGTGTGTCTTGTAAAGTGATTGAAACCAACGTGTTCAACGACCAACAAGTGAGCCAAAAACTTAAAGAGTGGAAGACAATAAAGCTTGATGTGACAGAAAGCTCTCCAGAGCAAATGGCGTGGCTTAATGATAAGAATGTATTTGGCCCACCAGCAATTTTCTTTTACTCACCCGCCAGCGGTGAAATAGAGCCTGCGCGTGTAATGGGAGATATTGATAAAGAGAGTTTCAATAAAAAACTCAAACTTGCCAATAAGCTCGCTTACACACGAACAACAGAAGCTGATAGCCAAACGAACTAAGGCCTACGCTAGATAAAATCAAAATCGCCCAATCATAAATTGGGCGATTTTTTCTTATTTGGTTTGCAGATAAGAGGCAATTTATTCTGGGCTTTCTAGCTGCTCAATCACCGTTTGAGTCAAATGCTCAGTATACGGGTTTATCTTCCAATGCTCTGGACTCCAGCCTTTTACAAAACGTTGAAAATCAGCCCACGCTACATAAAACATTGGCCGCCATGCGGCTTCAACATCATCGAAGGAAAGCTGTGGCTGATAGTACGTCACTGCCTCTTTCAAGTAATAGAAGTAAGAATCCAGTACCTCTGATTCAAGTGCAGCGCAATCTTGCGGCCTCACCGCACTGCTCATAAACAGAGCCACGTCTTTCATCGCACAACCATGACCCACATATTGGAAATCGACCGCAGCTGCATTTTGGCTTTCTGAATCAAAACAGAAATTGGCAAGCTTGGCGTCACCATGCACCAAAGTTGGATACGGACACTCTCTGAGTAAACGATCGATGTGTTGCGCTTGATTCTTCAATGGTAAGTCGGCCAACGCGTTTAACTCATCAGGACGTGTATCTAAATGCCAGTAAGTACCGACTTGCCACAATGATGACGACTGTTGTTGATTGATATTGATGTGCTTTGCGTGAAAATTAGCGAGCCATTTAAGGCAAGCATCGCGTTGTTTTTGCTCTTCTCGTGTGTAACTAGACGCCTGATAGTCAGAAGCAGCAAGCACATCAAACTGAGAGATCAACGGAAAGCCGATTTCGGCCAAGTCTTGCATCACAATCAGCCACTCGTTTTCTTGTAGCTCACAATGCAACCCTACAGGTACAGGGCAACGCTCATCGCACTGTTGAGTGAATGATTGATACCAAGCCGTTTCCACTTGGTAAGAGTGCACCTTTCGTTGGTGAGAGAGTTTGGTATTCCAACCCTTTGGGTGTTCTGCTTTATCTGGCAACGCGACATGTTTAACAATCACACTTTTCAGTTCAGCATGGCCTTGTTGAGAAAAGACCAAGCGAACTAACTCGCCATATCCACCCCACAGGCGTTGAATCACTTGGACATCAAACCCTTCATGACAACCCAACGAGGTCGCTATTTTTTGATAAAGCTTATTTTGATAAAGCTCTTGTTGATAAAGATCAGGCTGATTTTGACTTGAATTCGCTTCAGGTTGAGCCCGATTATTTGACGGTATTGATTGAGACATATTACTCGTTGCTATGCTTTATCAGATAGAAGATGTGACCACTGTAGCTGCCTATTCATGTAGTGAACGACATAGCTACAAACTGGCACAATTTTGAAACCTGCTTGTTCAATTTCAGGCAAGACCGACTCCATCATCACCTTGCCAAAGCCCTTGCCTTGTAGTTCATCAGGGATTCGTGTCGAAGTGATATGTAGTACATCTCCGTCCTTTTGATACTTAACGACCGCGAACTGGTTGGGTTCTAGCTCAACTGTGATCTGGTTCACTTCTTGATCCCATTTTACTGCCTGCATTCTCAACTCCTGCAAATAATTGATACGACAAACAATAAAAGTTTGAAGTATGAGTTCCTTGTAATAGACTAACGCAAGTGCATATAAATAAAACTAAGTACTTACAAACAAAGTAGTTAATTCAGTGCCATCGGCTTAATATAAAAACAGCAATGATAAAAGGCACTCTATAAATCTATGTGAGTACGCCTACTCAATCTAGCACGTAATAACCCCTTGTTAGCAAGTTACCAATATAACTAACAGACGCATGTTGGCGCATGGAGAATATATAATGAACGCACCACTGAAGAAGCCTTTGGAGCATAATCAGGCACTTCAAGATCCTCGTAACCGCACCGTTTCTACGATAAACAGCACCGATGCATTGGCCATGATTGAGCACGGCAGTGAGCTGACATTAAATGTCTCGACTCCAGTTGGCACGAAGTTTCTCGCCACCACCAAATTTATCGGTACGCACAGTGATAACTGTATTGTGGTTGAGGTTCCCGAGGTATCCAATGAAGATCTGAATTTTTTCTTTCAAGAAGGTTTTTGGATGACCGCTCGTGCCTATTCTCTGCGAGGTGAAGGCGCACTTATTCACTTTAGAAGCCAAATTCACCATAAGATTGGTGAACCCTTCCCTATTCTTGTGCTTTCGACACCAAGCACGATGCAAGTCACTCAGCTGCGTAAAGAAACACGCTATGAAGTGAACTTGGCTTCAAGAATCATCTTCAACGACCAACGAGCAAACTGTGAGATAAGAGACTTATCGAAAAGTGGTTGTCGTTTTGTGACCTCTCCGACCTCTCGTGCAATTCAGATTGCCGATCGAGTGTCTATCGAGATTACACCTGAAAACTACAATGGCCCTCTTATCCCTCCTTTGAGAGGCATCATCTGTAATCTGCAAAAATCGACGCACTACGCTCGATACGGTGTGGAATTTGATGATATTGGCCGAGCTAACGCCAAACACTTGTTGGCAAAATTGAAGTTCGATGGCACCAAGCTCTGCTTACGAAATGGCTAAGATCATTTAACACACTGCGCTCGTCTAATTCGTGAATTGACCAAATACAAACCACTCACTCGCGAGCAAAGTCGCAACCAATAAAAAAGCCATCGACTCAAGAATCGATGGCTTTCGCGTTTTGGCTGTTTTTATCTGTTTATCTGTTTATCTGTTTATCTGTTTATCTGTTTATCTAGGCATAAACTATCTAGCTATACAACTATTTACGCAGTGCGTTCAGTTTGGCTTGAGCGATACCAAAGATAGTATCAATTGGATAGCTCCCCTCATCACTTGCCTCACCTGCGGCTTTGCCTGTGAACAGTTCAATCGCCTCTGTTACATGGTCAATCGCCCAGATATTGAACTCGCCTTTTTCAACTGCTTTCACGATGTCACCGCGCAGCATTAAGTTATGAACATTCGAACGTGGGATTATCACCCCTTGTTCGTTTGAACGTCCTTTGATTTCACACACATCAAAGAAACCTTCAATTTTCTCGTTCACACCACCAATTGGCTGAGATTCACCGAACTGGTTCATTGAGCCGGTAATTGCGATGTCTTGACGGTTCGGCTGCTTAGAAAACGCCGATACCACCGCACAAAACTCGGCCATACTCGCACTGTCACCATCGACGCCACCATACGATTGTTCGAAGGTGATGTTAGTGGTGAGCGGAACTTTGGCTGTCTTACCAAACACTGAAGAAAGATAAGCAGACAAGATCATCACCCCTTTCGAGTGAATACTGCCACCTAGGTCTACATTTCTTTCAATATCAATCACTTCACCGTCACCGTAAGCTGTGGTAGCCGTGATTCGGTTCGGCGCACCAAACATATGATCGGTCGTACTGAGTACAGAAAGCGCATTGACCTGCCCAACCGCCTGACCATCTACGTGGATCAGCGTTGTACCGTTAGTGAAGGTTTCCATTACGCTGTCTTGCAGTCGTCCGACACGCATCTGTTGGTTAGATAACGCTTGGTCGACGTGCGTTGCACGAATCAAGTTCGATTTTGAGCCTCTCGCTACGTAGTTTGACTCACGAAGCAGATTCGCAATGTGTGCCGAGTGCAGCGACAACTTACCTTGGTCACCCGCCTGACGAGAACTGTGCTCAATGATGCGAGCAATCGCTTTACGATCACAATGCAGCATGTTGTTGTCATGTACGATGCTCGAAATGAAGCGTGCATAATGCATTTCAGAATCCGCAGTACGCTTCATCTCATCTTCAAAATCGGCCGTGACACGGAACAGTTCACCGAACTCCGCATCGTAATGTTGCAGCAGTTGATAAGTGCGGTAATCACCAAACAAAATGATCTTAACATCTAATGGGATGGGTTCTGGATCAAGCGATACCGCGCCCGTTAACGTGACCTCTTTTTCTAATGAAGTGAAGCTCAATTGACGCGAACGTAGCGCGCGCTTCAGGCCTTCCCAAACATAAGGCTGTTCGAGCACTTTAACCGCATCCATCAACAACACACCGCCATTGGCTCTATGTAAACTACCAGCGCGAATCAATGAGAAGTCCGTAAATACAGTACCTTTAAAAGTTGCCGTCTCGACATAGCCAAACAGAGAGTGATAATTCGGATTCTCTTCAACCACGATCGGCAGCGTCTCCTCCTTCTGGCTCACAATCACGTTAACCTTGTAGCGACGCGGCATTTTCTTATCCAAAGAGGCGGTCGCAACTTCTGCTTGCTCTGTGCTCTCTTCCAAGAAAATATCTGCGTTATCGACAATGTCTTTACGCAGTGCCGTCAGGTACTTTTTGATATCTGGATATTGGCTGTAGTCTTGCTTCAACTGCTTGATGAAGTGCGTTATCACATCTCGCGCCGTATCATCATTAAGCTTTTGAATTTTCTCTGTATACGTCTCTTCAAGCTCGGTCAGTTCGCGAGAAATGGTTCGTAGACCCACTTCCAATCCATCAATGGTTTTATCGAACTGGTCTTGCTCTTCCGGCGAAAGCAGATCGAAGCTCTCTTCGGTATGAAGATCATCCCCATTCATTGCGACAAACTGGTAATCACCCTGAGTGGTAATCGTCAGGTTGATGCCCTTATCTTTCGCTTCTTGGCTAATTGTTTCGAGCGCAGCTTGTTGCTTCGTGGCCAATTGGTTTTTAAGCCTATCAGCACGGCTAAAGTACATCTCATTGTCGAATGCGAGCGGCATGGCTTTAAGCAATTTACGCATCAGCTTTTCAATGTCTTGCTTTAAGCTGCTGCCCACGCCACGTGGCAACTTGAGTACCTTCGGTGTGCGAATATCTTCAAAGTTCGCGATATAACACCAATCAAAGAGCTCTTGGACCTCTTGAGTGTGTCGGTTTAGATAGCGCAAAATCATGGTGCGCTTACCAAGACCATTTCGCCCTATCGCATAAATGTTGTAACCCTTTTCCTTGATTGACATCGCGAACTCAACGGCCTTTTGTGCACGTTCTTGCCCAACGATTTCGTCAATTGGAGCCAGTTCTTTGGTCGACTTACATGGTAGCTTATCGAGTTCCGCTACCTTATACAGCTGTTCTGTATTGAGTCTTTGCATCGCCATCGCCGCCTCCTTAGTCCTTCATTACTTGGGTGTAGATAAAATCAGTGTAGATGTAATTTCCTATAAATTTAGTGACTTACGCAACACCGCTGTTCAACCGAACAAATAACGCACAATTTGAGCCATTTTTAAGAATAACCGGCCATTTTATTCATCAACTTAACACGTGAATGATTTTAATTTGCATTTGATAATAAATATCATTAACATTTTAAGATATTATAAATTGAGGATGTGGATATGGAAATTGAACGATGCTGGATGCACTACCTAAAAGCTGAACAGTTAATGGAACAAGGTCACTGGCCAGAAGCACAGCGCCTGTATGGTGATGTTCTAACGTCTCTTCCTCACCACATCCAAGATGCTGCATACCAAAGCGACATCAAGCCCTGCCAATTTGCCTGTCTACTTGCAGGGCTTAGAGACGCAAGTGTCGCTCAATCAGAGATTTTCAACCGTTTAGGCCATCATCAGAAAGCCTTCGACACCTTGAATCAGTCTTACGCACTGATGCAATTTATCTCTCTCGAAAGCACAGAACTGATCCAACGCACCTATTCACTGCTGGAAAAACAGAGTGAAGATCTACTCAATCATTTGATCGCTTTTTGCAGTGCTCAACGCAGTTCGTATTGGATGCTCGAACTAGAACAAATTCAACGTGCTCATCACCATTTTGGGCAACTTAAAACCACGTCAGAAGTGAAATCTTCACCTAATGTCTTAAATTGATAAGGATATATCATGTCGGACCGGGCCATTCTTAAAGTCAATAACCTCTCCGTTAGCTTCACAACCAATGATGGAATCATTGATGCGGTAAAAAAGGTTAACTTTACCCTTAATTCTAGCGAAACCTTGGCCATTGTTGGTGAATCAGGTTCAGGTAAATCAGTCTCTTCTAACGCACTCATGCGTTTGCTCCCTGATAACGCCATCATTGATGCTCAATCTGAAATAGAATTTGAGGGGCAATCAATACTTGGCAAGACTGAACGAGAAATGCAGTCGATTCGTGGCGACAGAATCGGCATGATCTTTCAGGAACCGATGACCTCTTTGAACCCATATCTGCGTGTGGGTATTCAAGTGGCTGAAGCCATTATGTGTCACCGTAAGGTATCAAAGTCAAAGGCCAAACAGCGCGTACTTGAGCTGTTTGAACTGGTTCACCTACCAATGCCAGAGCAAGCCTACACTAAGTATCCTCACGAGTTTTCTGGTGGTCAGCTGCAACGCATCATGATCGCAATGGCCTTGATTAATGAGCCCGATATTTTGATTGCCGACGAACCCACTACGGCATTAGATGTAACGGTTCAGGCTGAAGTGCTCTCTTTGATCAAAGAGATTCAAAGCAAGATGGGCATGGCGATTTTGTTTATCACCCATGACCTTGGCGTAGTAAAACATTTTGCCGACCGTGTTCTGGTGATGTGCAAAGGTGAGCTAGTTGAAGAAGGGATGACTCAAGCCTTATTCGAGAATCCAAGACACGATTACACACGCATGCTGATTAACTCGATTCCTAAAGGCGCTAAGGTTCCTGTTGAGGCGTCAGCCCCAGAGCTATTGTCTGCTGACGATATCCGAGTTCAGTTCTTGGTTAAATCACATTTCATCAAGAGTAAAAGTCAGTACTTCGAAGCCGTAAAAGGCATTTCGTTGAATCTTAAACAAGGCGAAACGCTAGGCATTGTGGGGGAATCAGGGTCAGGTAAATCGACCCTTGGACGTGCATTAATTGGCTTGCTGCCAAGTACCGGACGTATTGTTTACAAAGGCCAAGACGTTAGCTTATTAAATGATAAAGAGCGTCACAAGCTCAAGAAAGATGTCCAAATGGTGTTCCAAGATCCTTATGGTTCTTTATCACCACGCATGACAGTTGGGGAAATCATCACCGAAGGCTTAACGGTGCATCAACCTCATCTATCCAAGCAAGAACGTTTAGAAAGAGCGCGCAAAGCATTGATTGAAGTTCGCTTAGAGCCGAATTCAATAAACCGTTATCCGCATGAGTTCTCAGGCGGGCAAAGACAGCGTATCGCGATTGCTCGCGCACTGATTCTAGAGCCCTCTTTCATTTTGCTGGATGAACCGACTTCAGCACTCGATCGGTCAGTGCAACTGACCGTGATTGACCTGCTTAAAGACATTCAAGCCAAGCACAATATTGGCTTTCTGTTCATCAGCCACGACCTCTCGGTAGTGAAAGCACTGTCGGATCGCGTATTGGTGATGCAGAAGGGTGAAGTGATGGAAGAAGGGTCTGCAGAAGAGATTTTCAATGCACCGAAAAATGACTACACCAAGAAGTTAATCGCAGCGTCATTCGACTTAGAAAATAAATCGAAAAAAAATGCGGCGTAACGGGAACTAATCAACATTAACAGCGTCTTATATGTACATTCTGAATAATCTCCTAATGGATTGAAATCTAGAATGGATATAGCAAAACTGGTTTGGCCGCCAAAAGAGAAATGTCGCATGGATGCGACATTTTTCGTTTCTGAAGGGAAATAATTCTTCTCGAAGTGTCACTCCCTGGCATCAAATCACTTCATGGCATACTAACGATACAAAGACTTGGTCGACTCTCTCACAATCAAATCAATCGGTGGCAAGCGGGCTTCATGCCTCTCACCGGAGAGTAAGTTCAAAATCGACTGCGCACACACCTCGCCAATCTCTTCAATCGGCTGTCTCAGCGTCGTCAGGGCTGGCGTGAAATACTTAGACGTAGGCAAGTCATCAAAGCCAATCACAGACACATCTTCTGGCACTTTATAACCGTGGTCAGACAGCGCCTTAATCGCACCGTAAGCCGTTTGGTCATTAGCAGCAAATAAGGCGGAGAAGTGAACCTTCGACTCTATCAATTCAACGGTTTTCTCGTAGCCTGACTCACTACTGAAATCACCCTGTTTAACGAGTTTTGGCATCACTTTTATGCCCGCCTCTTGAAGTGCTTTCTTATAGCCTTCAAAGCGATTTCCCGAATCAGGTTGACTTGAAAGCCCCTTAATATGAGCAATATTCACATGCCCTTGTTGCAGTAAATGTAAGGTTGCCATGTAGCCGCCCAACACGTTATCAATGTTGATGGAGCGGACGTTATTCTCAACAAAATCGTAGCCAACCATCACGATAGGAATGTCTTGTGCATACTTGGCAATCTCTTCCTGAGTAATGCTTCCTGTCACGATGATCATGCCATCCACGTTACTTTTTGCGAGATACTCCAACGCGTGCATTTCCAACTTTTTCTGCCAATGCCCTGTCGCGATTACTAACGAATAGCCTTGAGCGATCAGTGTTTTCTCCATGTCATTGAGAATACGACTGGTATAAGGGCTGTCAGGGTGTTGCACCAACACACCAATGGTGAGTGAACGTCGGTTGGTGTTTTCTTGCATTTGAAAATTAGGTTTGTAGCCAGTATCTTTAATCGCTTGCTCAATATTTTGGCTTTTATCGTCAGACACATAAGTGGTTCGATTAAGGAAGCGAGACACGGTGCTGGGAGAAACGCCAGCCAGTCTTGCTACATCGTATACGGTGGTTTTTTTTGTTTTAGTACGCATCTCGATACCTTAAATTCAATCGATTAAAGGGAGCGTAATCGCCCCCTCTTTTTCATTTCACCAGTTAGTTTTTAGTTCTTTCAGTACAAGTAGGCGAAGATCATCCCCGGTCTAAAATAGCGGCCAGCTGTATATTTCAAGCCAGTACTCGATAGCCATTTGTGTAAGCCTGCCAGTTTTTCTAGCGGAATTTCACCGCCCATCATTTTAACAAAATTGTCAGTATCTTTCGTTAATGTTGGGTTGATACGACCGTCAGACAGCACACACTTTTGACATTTAAGTACACTTAGCCAGTTTTTCGCATCATTTTGCGATACTTTAAACACTTCTATAAGATCTTTCTCATTGACAGACACAGAGCAATTGAACCCCTCTGGTGCTGCAAATGGAATTTTCGAATAGTCATAGAGCGCGGTATACACGGTATCCATCAATGTTTCTGCTTGTTGCGATTTCCCCGCTAAGTTCAACGCCGTTGCCACACTAAACTGAACACCAATCCACACATCTTGAGCCTGAAATGCTTCATGTGGTGAGCCGTCGGCTAACGTCATATTTGCAACACCCAACTTAGGGCTGTTGATCTCAAAGTTGTGCTTATAAACATAGTCTAGTGCACGTTGGATTCTGTCTTCTGGGAAAATGCCCTCTAGACCGATGAGCTTTAAGTAACTGTCGGCTAACAATGCATCACCAAAACTGTTGTCAGAGTCCGGCACTAAGTCTAAGTACTCTTGTGTAAAGGCGTGAGGTGCTGTCTCACTCAACAAATGTTTCTTGGAGACTCTTTGAGATACCTTACTAACATCAATTGAAATATCTGTTTGGCTAAGATAGTCGTTCAGAATGTTCTTATCGGCAATCGTATCGCCAGTCAACGTAAGCCCCAAGGTTTCCAATACTTGGTAGCCTTGTCCCGTTAAGTGCTTGGCTTGAACTGGCGTCACGAAGAAGTGGTAGTAACCCTCTTTGTCATCCCACAAGCTTTGCTCAACCGTGGCTAACGCCTTTTTAGAACGCGTTAAGTAACCGCTAGCTAGCTCGCTTTCACCCATCAATTGTGCAAGTTCGCTCGCGGCTTGTAGGCCAGCAACCCAAAGGCTCGCACAGTAAATTGAGATGCCGTGAGACGCGAGGTTATCAAAGGTATCGTCTGTGCCTCGGGTTAGTGGTAAATCGTCACCTTCAGCGATCAAATTCGATAAGAAATCGATGCTTTCAGTTACCGCTTGCCAGCACTCTTTAACCACAGAGAGAGCTTGGGTGTTTTGGTAATGGCGGTACACCATCAGAATGTATTTCGGCGCTAAGTCCTTCCACTCTTTCACGTTGTGCCAGCTGTAAGCATCGGGCTGGATGTCAAACGGACTACCCAAGTCGTGGATTACCGCACCTCGAATGGCACGCACGCCTTGGTACTTGTCATCAATCAATTCGGCATTGGGCGTCGCTTCGTATTCCCAGTAGCGGCGCTCGGTAAAGTCTTCCGCCAAAATGGCCTTAGAAAACTCTTTCATCACGCAGCCATCAAGCTCAGGCAACAAATAAAGCAGTGAGAATGAGCCGTAGAAATACACATCCAGAGAGTTAAAGAATGGGTAGTCGACACACTCTTTTACTAAGAATTTATCTTCTTTATCCCATACCGTTGATTCCGCTAAGAACGACAATGAATTCATCGCCATCGTCGCATAGCGAAGTGCTGAATCAGGCTGCGAGATCTTGCTTTGAGCTTGCTCTAGGAAGGTTGCTTGTTGCTTCACGATCTGTTGCTCAATCGCTTCTAGCTCAGGCAATACGTCTTCTAACATCGGCAGAGCTGGTTGCGTTTGCGGGTAAAATTGCGTGTAAGCCTTCTCTGAATGCCAACCATTAAGCATGACTTTGCTGTGTGCCATTACTTGCGCAAAACGCAGGTCAACAGACTCTCCCGCTTCCAATTCAACCTGAACCACCACCAATGCGCTCAACGCTTCACGCCCTGTGTAAATTCCTGTTTGGAACTCAGTGTTTGTGCGGCCTGTTTTCAGTGCGAACTCTGTTTGCTGAGCACTCTTAGAGGTGTAAAGCGTTGGCTTCACAGAAATCGAGACCTTGCCAGATTCCACCAAATGGTTATCCGCTTGAACACCAAACACCACTTCGCCTTCAATATCGCTCTGATAAGGCGATTGGCTAGAAAGCTGAACTCCCGTAAAGCTGTGACTTTCGCCTTTTAAGTTAACCACTTCATGCTGCTGAGCGATCGGGTTTTGAGACAAGGTACACGCCGAATCTTGAATGCCATCGCGACCTTTTTGATAGGTTGAACCAATCAAGTTTTGTAGCGGTTGAGCAAGCGTAATAACTCGAGTTTGCGCTGAATTATTGGTTAATTCGAAGTGATTCCAGTGCATCGGTAAAGAGCAAAGGCGTTTGTTCTCTTTAACGATCGGAGAGACTACCTTACGCTTTATATTAATATCTTCGAAGCTGCTGTATTTATATTCAGCCAATGGATACAAAGCTTGATATTCTATATCTCTACCATTAACTCTATCTATATCACTGCCATTGATATTATCCATATCATTATTATCACTCGCAGTAAGTGATAATAATCTCGTTGTATCATTTATTAATAAACCATTAAAGAAATCTAAGGCGACATATAATTGACAAATAGTTGAGCCTGAATCTTCTTCAATTAACAATTGAGTCTTATTTGAAAATTCAACGTTCCATTTTGTAAAGTTAGCTTTATTTTCTTGGTAGAAGCGACCATTTTTTAATGCTGCTTGAATGAGACTAATCGCATTCGACATGTTTCTACTTTCAATCTTTTTTCCATCGAACAAAGCCGGATAAAAGTTCAGGTGAACGCTTAGCTCTTGTTCATTAAGAACTTGCAGCGTGTCGATGGTTGGCACATTCATCACTGACGCATAAAAATCATTAAAATTAATAACTTGCTCTGAACAATCAACAAATATTCCCGGAATAAAGCTGAAATTTGGTGTTTTGCCGTTTGGCGTCAGTGTAAATGTGTTACCAATTCCGCCCACCGCCATACCGGTATTTTCTGGTGTGGTAGAAATTGGCGTGTACCAAGGTTGAATAAATTCAACTGCATCACCTTTTTTACATAAGTGTTCCGAATTTCCTGAGTAGCTCGTATATGGAATTTTATTATTCATTTTAAAACCGCCATTGAATATTTTTTTCTTCTTGTTAATATCTTTTAAAAATGGAGACATCAACATGTTTAAAATTATAAATGAAAAATTTGGAAATATTGACTCTGTCACATTAATAAACCACCAACATGGTATAGAACTTCAAATAATCAATGGATTTGGTTCTATTATTAATAAATATATCGTAAATAACAGTCCATTCTCTTTTATTTGTGGTTATCAGAATTATGATGAACTGATCAACCAACATCCGTTCTTTTCCCGCAGTGCTAAATTATTCCCTTTTCCAAACCGTTTAAACTTAGGTCGTTACAGTTTCGATAACCAAAACCATCAACTCCCAGCTAACTTTCCTTGGTCTGATCACGCCGTACATGGCCTGCTCTACAACCAACCTTTTTCAATCACAAACAGCGTAGCCACTGAAGAATCCGCCAGTGTGACGTTGCAGTATCAAACGTCGTCTTTGCATCCTGCTTTCCCGTTTGCGTTCAACCTTGAAGTAACCTTCAATGTCGACATCACGGGTAAACTCACTTCCTCAACGACCGTCTCTAATCTTGGTGATTCTGCATTCCCATTCGGTGATGCTTGGCACCCTTATTTCTCACTCGGCACTGAGCTAGAACAATGTGGACTCGCTATGTCGCCTTGCTCTGAGGTCATCCACGAAAACGACCTACCCAATGGTGAAAAACTGGCTTTTGACTGTTTGTCTTTGGGTGATTCACTCACCAATCAAAGCTTAAATCACTGCTTTGAATTTGATTCCAAGACAACCAATCAACTTGCGTTTACGCGCTCAGATTCGTCTGCCGCTATTCGCTATCAACAAGATGCAAGCTATCCATTCGTTCAGCTGTACACGCCGACTAGCGAGCAAAGTATTGCAATAGAACCAATGACTTGCCCAGCTGATGCATTCAATAACCAGATTGGCTTATTGACGCTTAGTCCGAACCAATCTCAAACCTTTACTTGGCAATGCCAAGCCACCTATCAACCAAAATAACTAAACCAAATCAAGGCAACTGCTGAATGCGAAATCAGCCCCCCAGAGAACGCATTGCTAACGAAACAACTACAACGAATGAATCAAACTAAAGAAGCAATAAAGGGCGCATAAAGCGCCCTTCTCTTGTTAACCTAGAATCACCTCGATGGTGTGCTCACCCGATGTAAATACCGGTGCTTGGTTGCCTGAAATTAGGTCACCATTTACCTTCATTTCAACCACACCTTTGCACACGTTATTCGGGTTAGTGACATGAATATGATAAGTCGCACCACGGAACTGACGACGGACTTTGAACTCTGGCCACTCAGCAGGAATACATGGGTCCACCAGCAAGCCATCCACTTCAGGGCGAACACCTAGAATCCATTGCGTACCCGCCACATATGTCCAAGATGAAGTACCAGAAAGCCACGCATTACGTCCTAAACCGAACTGTTTGTGCTCGTCACCCAAAATGTTTTGTGGGTAGCAGTAAGGTTCAGATTCAAAGGTATCAATGTCATCATTCTTAGACGCTGGGTTGATTTGACGGTAGTACTCGTAAGCACGCTCACCGTTGCCCATTTTCGCTTCTGCGATCATCACCCACGGGTTTGAATGCAAGAAGATACCACCGTTCTCTTTCGCACCTGGTGGGTAAGTTGAAACACCGCCTAGCTGTGGATCAAAGCCGTTGTAACCCGGTGTTGAAAGCTTGATGCCATTAGTGGTGTTCAGTTTGTTGTAAACTGAATCTAGTGCTTGCGTTGCACGTTCTTGAGTCGCGAAACCAGAAATTACAGGCCAGCTTTGACCGTTGGTGTAGATCTGCCCTTGCTCATTCTTATGAGAACCAATCGGCAAGCCCTGCTCATCAAAGTAACGAACAAACCATTCGCCATCCCAGCCGCATTCATTGACTGTGCTCTGCATCTGTTGGTACTGATCTTTAAACTTAGCTGTCAGTTGCGCTTCACCACGCAGCTCACACAAGTCCAACATGTCGAGCAATGCTTTGCCGTACATGTTCGCCACCATCATCGACTCAGCACCCGTTGGCAGGTTCACCGTGTCATTCCAGTCAGCAAAACCTAATAGCGGTAGACCGTGCTCACCGGTATTGGTGTAAGTAAACTCAATCGCGCGGCACAGGTGGTTCCACACGGTTCCCGTTTCGACTGGGTTGCCCGCTTTGTCTTTTTGATAGAACGGAATATCTTTATTCAAGAAGTCTGCATTGCCCGTTTCTTTCACATATTGCGTCACCGCGTAGATGATCCACAGGTGATCATCGCCGTAATAATCAGGGCGATCTTCTTCTTCTCGCGAATCACCCGCGTTCGCTTCCATGGTTGATGGGAAGAACTGGTGCATCGCAGAACCGTTGGTGTTTTGCACAGACAACAGACGCTCGATAAACTCACGCGCCTCTTCCGGCATGTGAGTAATTACGCCTAAAGTATCTTGCGAAGAATCACGGAAACCGATGCCACGAGCCCCATAACCAAGCTGGTACAGAGACAGGTAACGAGACCAGTTTTTGGTTGTGTGACACTGACGTGGGTTATGTACGTTAAGCATTGAGTTCATTGCCGGATCTGGCGTTTCAACCTGAACCGCTTGTAGGTAACCATCCCAATGTTCAGCCAGTTCAGCGAAAGCCGAATCGACAACTTGATGGTCACGATATTTAGCCAATAAAGGCAGCGCCGCTTCAACACTCTCTTCTTGTGCGATTTGTACAATTGTACGTTCTGTCTGCTCTGGAGATAACCAACCTAGACGTAGGTTAAGCGCACCAATATTGTCGCCACGCAAACACTCGGTGTTGCCTAGTTCATCATTGTTTAGTGCTTCTGGCGCTGCCCATGTACCGTAACCCAAATTACCTAGGAACGATTGGCGGTCACCATCAAAAGACGTCGCAGGGCGATCCGCTGTCATCAGGTTCACCGCGTAGTCACGCTTCATAAAGGCATACTGCTCAAGCACGGTATGACCCGATTCTTGCTGATGCGCTTTAAGCGTCATGGTTTGTGGCACCCAGTCCGCATTGAGTAGCTGTTTAAGTGCATCGAAGTGTGTGAATTCATACACAGGTACCACATCAACGTGCAGAGCTTTACCTGAAATGTTGGTGACTTTGATGTCTTGTAGCAGTACTTGGTCAGCTTTTGGTACGAAGAAAGTCGCTTCACAACGCACACCAAATGCTTCTGCAATGATGGTGGTGTATGACAAACCGGTGTGATTTTCAAACTTATCGAGCGGCTTCAGAGTGGGTGTGTAGAACGGTGAGAATATTTCTACATTGCCCGCTTTATCACGCACCTTGAGGTACATTGTCGAACCTTTGAAATCTGAATTTGGCAGTTGTGCAATGTACTTGGTGATGCGGTTGAGTGCAGGGTCGCCCTTACACAACAGCACACCGCCGTTGCTATCGACAATGCCACCGAAATCTAATGTACCCACATAGTTACACCATTTGATCGGTGTGCACGGTGTGGTTGCTACGTATTCTTTGTTTTTATCGTCAAAATATCCGAATTTCATCATCACTATCCCTAGCCCCTCCCAAATCAGGAGGAGCCAAAACAATTTGTCGTAAGTTGGTTGGTGTCAGCTCAATGGCAGACTTGCATTGATTGACTAGCTCGCTAGCGAGTTCTCACTCAGAGCATCGAACAAGTGGAAAGCATCCAAATCCAAATAAAGCGTCAGATCTTTTACATCGACTTCAGCCGCTTGGGTTTCAACCATCAGCGGTTGACCGCCAATTTCTGTTTTCAGAAGAATGCTTGCGCCCAGTAACTCCTTGTCTTTGATTTTCACAGGGAATGGCAGCACGCGGTCGTGGTCAACTTGCTCGGCACGTAGGTGAATGTCTGTTGGACGAACACCAAAATGCAGCGCTAGGTTCTTAGACGCCAGAGACTTAAAGCGCTCAGGCAGTGGGATATGAACATCGCCGATTTCAACGAAGTACTCGCCTTCTTTTTCAATCAGTTTTGCTTCCAACATGTTCATTGATGGGTTACCAATGAATTGCGCGACAAACTTGTTTGCCGGACGCTGGAACACCTCGGTTGGTGTACCAACTTGAGCAACATAACCGTCTTTCAGGATCACGATGCGATCCGCTAGTGTCATCGCTTCGATCTGATCGTGGGTTACGTAGATCGTTGTGGTTTTAAGTTCACGGTGTAGGTGTTTGATCTCTTCACGCATCACGCCACGAAGTTTTGCATCTAGGTTAGATAGCGGCTCATCAAACAAGAAAACCTTAGGCGTACGAACCATTGCACGCCCCATTGCCACACGTTGACGTTGACCACCAGAAAGTTCTTTAGGCTTACGGTTGAGTAGCGGATCAAGCTCTAGCATTTTCGCCGCTTTTAGCACTTCTACGTCGATTTCTGCTTTTGGCATGCCCTTCAGTTTTAGCGCAAAGGCGATGTTCTCGTACACCGTCATATGTGGGTACAGAGCGTAGCTTTGGAATACCATCGCTAAGTCACGGTCTTTCGCGTCGACTTTATTCATCAACTTGCCGCCAACCACGATGTCACCAGAACTGATACTTTCAAGGCCAGCAAGCATGCGTAGCGTTGTCGATTTACCACAGCCAGATGGGCCAAGGAAAACCACGAACTCACCGTCTTCAACCGTAAAATCAAACTCTTTGACGACTTCAACATCACCGAATGATTTTTTGATGTTCTTAAATTCTACTTTAGCCATTATCTGTTCTCCTCAGCGCGCTCTAGCAGCATATTTCGGTACGCAATTGCGCTCTGTTTCAATGTTCTTTCTTGGGTGGTGTAGTCAACATGGACAATGCCAAAACGCTGGCAGTAGCCAAATGCCCACTCAAAGTTGTCCATCAGGCTCCAAGCGAAGTAACCATCAACTTTCACACCCGCTTCAACCGCGTTGTGAACCGCTTCGATGTGACCTTGGAAATAACGAACTCGTTGGTCGTCCATCACTTGTCCATTAACGCGCTCGTCGTTGCCTGCAGCACCGTTCTCGGTGATGTAGATAGGTGGCATATTTTCGTAACGAGCATCCAGTCTTACCAATAAATCGGTTAAACCTTGTGGGTTAATTTCCCAGCCGATGTAAGTGTGTTCAGCGTCAGTCTGTTTTACTGATTCAATATCCCCGTTCTCGTTGAAGCGAGCGACATTGCGTGTGTAGTAGTTAATACCGATGTAATCAACCGGTGCACTGATGATGTCTAGATCGCCTTCTAAAATCATCGGCATGTTCATCGCTTGGCGCTCAACCACCAGCTGTGGGTATTCGCCCTTCAATACTGGGTCGATGAACCAGTGGTAGTTCTCCGCTTCGCAGTAGTCGGCTGCCGCTTGGTCTTGTGGCGTCAGCGGGTAAGCTGGCGTCGCGTTGAATACCACACCATGCTTAGCATGAGGTGCATTCTTGCGAAGGATCGGCATTGCCAAACCGTGTGCCAGCATTAGGTGGTGAGACGCTAGGTAGCCCTCTTTCTCACCCTTGATGCCTGGCGCGTGTTCGCCCCAACGGTAACCTAGGAATGCAGAAACAAACGGTTCATTGAGCGTGGTGTACACATCGATGTTGTCACCAAAGTATTTGCTCACCACTTCTGCGTATTCTGCGAATTTGTAAGACGTTTCGCGGTTTAGCCAGCCGCCTTTATCTTCAAGGTATTGCGGAAGATCCCAGTGGTACAAAGTCACATACACTTTCATGCCACGAGCATGACACTCATCGATGATCTGACCGTAAAACTCTAGACCTTGTTGGTTCACCACACCGTCTTGCGGCAGGATGCGCGGCCATGCAATAGAGAGACGGTAAGCATCAACGCCTAAGCCTTGAATCATCTCGATGTCTTGTTGCCATAAGTGGTAGTGGTCACACGCCACATCACCATTGTCGCCGTTATCGACCTTGCCCGGCGTCTTACAAAATGTGTCCCAGATAGACGGTGTACGACCGCCCTCTTCAACGCCGCCTTCAATTTGGTATGAAGATGTCGCGACACCGAATACAAATTCCTTACTGCGTAACTTTGAATCACTTGGAAGTTGATATTTATTCATTGTTATAACCCTTAAACCTAACCTTTGACTGCGCCGGACGTTAAACCACTGATCATCTGTTTCGATGCGAACAAGTAAGTAATCACGAGTGGTAAAATTGAAATTGTAGTACCTAGCATCACCGCGCCCCATGGCGTATTTGGAATGCCTTGAACGCTTCGTAGCGCCTGTGTAATCACGTAATTATCTGGGTTGTTAAGCACCACGAGAGGCTGCATAAACATGTTCCAGAAGAAAACGAATTGAACGATAGCCAGTGTTGCTAATGCGGGCTTCATCAGTGGCAATACCACACTCCAGTACGTTCTAAACTCACCAGCACCATCCAGCTTTGCGGCTTCCAATAGCTCTTTAGGAATCGATGCAATCACGTGCTGACGCATCAGGAAGATACCAAATGGTGTCGTTGTGAACGGCAGCCACACCGCCATATGGTTGTCTAACAAGCCTAGGAATTTCACGATCATGAAGTAAGGGATCAAGCTAAGCACCGGCGGAATCGCCATTGAGCCAACCAGCATGCCGAACAACACGTTCTTACCGCGGAACTTAAACACAGCAAACGCGTAACCACCCATGCTACAAAACAGCAGCGAGATGGTGGTGCCTAAGAAAGCCACGTAAATCGAGTTAAACATCGCTTTCCAAAACGGCATGATTTCAAGCAATTTGGCGTAGTTAATCGCCAGGCTATCGCCAATCGCAAAGCTAATGCCCGTGCCGAAAATTTCAGAACGGTCACGCGTTGATAGCAGTGCCGACCATACAAATGGAAAGACTGTAATTAGCGCTGAAACAACCAGTAAAATGCCTAACATGACCATCAAGATCTTAGTCAGAATATACATGCTGCGTTCGCTTGGCATCAGTCCACTTAGTGGTGAGGTATTTGTCTTAATTGATGTCGACATCTTAATGTTCCCCTAAGCCTTTCTTACCGAAGAGTAAAAATTGAACCAATGTACAAGTCGCGATGAGTGCAAACAGTAACCATGAGATAGCAGATGCTGTGCCCATTTCTAGCCATTCCCAACCCACTTTGTAGAGGTACATCGAAATAGTTAGACCTGATTGACCCGTACCACCTGTACCACGTGTTAGTACGAACGGTTCTTCAAACATTTGCAGGTTACCGATGATGGTCATCGTGATAGCAAAGAAGATGAATGGACGAATCATTGGTAGTGAAATGTTCCAGAAGCGGCGGAAAGCATTGGCACCATCCATACGTGCAGCTTCTAAAATGTCTTTAGGAATCGTCATTAAACCGGTGGTGTAAAGAACGATGTTGAAACCGGTGTATTTCCAGAAAACCATGATCGCGATAGACGGCTTCACCATAGTGGCATCGTCTAACCAACGGATTGGTTGGAAATCGTTAACCCAAGCAAATGCCCAACCAAACAGCGTGCTATCGGCCAGAGCCATCAGCGTTTGGTTAATGATTCCTGAGTTAGGAGAGTACATGTTGAAAAAAATCAGTGACGCTGCGACCGTTGAAGTGATAAACGGTAAAAAGTACGCTGATGTTAGCCAGTGACGCATGCGATCACCCATAGAAACCAACATGTAAGCCACTGGAATAGCAACTAAATGCTGAGCCACACCTGACGTGATAGCTAACCAAAACGTATTCTTCAATGAACGCCATAACCACGGGTCAGTCAAGGCAATATGATAGTTCTCAAAACCAACGAACTCCATTGCATCCATGCCTCTTACCGGGTTCCACTCGTGGAACGACAGGTAAACGGAGAACAACAGCGGGAAGATCCCAAATACAGAAAAAATGATCAGAAACGGCAGAAGAAATCCATACGGTGTAAGCGCTTTCAAATTTAGACGAGAAAAAAGACTTTTATCCGCAGGTTCCATCGTTGTGCTCGCTGTATGATTCATAGTAACGACCTCTTAAAAAAAGGAAGCGCGTTATCCACGCTTCCTCACTTACTTAAAGTAAAAATAAATTACAAACTGCGTGTGCGACGCTTGATTAGACGTTCAGCCTCTTTCAACGCTGTCTTGATATCTTTACCTTCATCAAGCACTTCCATTAACGCGTTCTCCAAAATTATAGAACGTGCAACGTGATCGCCTTGTGCTGGAGATACTGGTTTGATATTTTGCGCAACTTCAGCAAAAAGAAGACGTGCTTTTTGTCCGCCAAGGAACTCCATCTCCTCTTGGAAAAGCTCATCGTCATACGTGGTTACGTTAGAAGGGAAGGCCGCGATAGTCTCAAAGGCACCCAGCTGAACATCACGATCAGTCGTCATGTATTCAATAAGAGCCCACGCTTCATCTGGGTTGTCCGATTGAGTT
This sequence comes from Vibrio sp. QJM3NY_27, assembly GCF_057785955.1. NCBI lineage: Bacteria > Pseudomonadati > Pseudomonadota > Gammaproteobacteria > Vibrionales > Vibrionaceae > Vibrio > Vibrio sp. QJM3NY_27. Next base: position 530,766 of record NZ_CM173512.1, read on the forward strand.
GGAATAGAAAGGAATGAACCACCCCAGCTGCCGTAGATACCATCTGGAAGGTTAGAGACTGCCCATTTACCCGCAGTATCTGGAGCCATCCAGTTTTGAAGGTGACCCAATAGCCATGCGCCAGATAATTGAGTTGCTAACGTACCGTTACGGAAGCCTTCGTACCATTCGTTAGACCAAGCCAGAATGCGGCCGTCTAAGCCTTTGTCGCGAATCTCTTTTGCTACTTCAAAAGCGTGAACAAAACGCTCTGATGTCACCACTGGGTTACCATCTTTATCAAAATAAAGGCCTTCACCCTCAGGAACCGTCGTGAAGATAATGGCTTGTGCAACATCTGATGCTGAAGCGATAAGTTGTACGTTTTGCTCTTTCAGTTTTTCACCAGCAGCGATGTATGAATCCCAATCTTTGATTGCTTCATTAACATCAATGCCCGCTTTTTCAAATACATCGGTACGGTAGTACATAACACCTGGACCAAGGTCGACAGGGATGCCGTACATATCACCATCAGCGCCTTTGCCCTGTGCCCACGCATAAGATGCGAATCGTTCTTCGTACTTATCTGCACCGTAGTTTTCAGACAAGTTAACTAGGCCGCCAGAACCCACGAATGGACCAATTTTCTCAACGTCGACAACAATCACATCACCCGCACCAGAACCCGTTGCAAGGTTCGTTGTCAGTTTAGTGTGGTGGTCACCGTGGTTGTTCATAAGGTAATCAACTTTGATACCCGTTTCCTTTTCGAAATCAGGCAGTAATACCTTTAGGCTGCTATCGAAATCAGGGAAACCGTCGAAACGAATTTCTTTGTCTGCTGCATTCGCAGCTGTTGTACCTAATCCTAAAGCAACCGCGCATGAAAGCGCTAAGGTCTTAAATTTCATGTTCTATCCTTAATATTTTTATAGGGTAACTGGTAAATCCGATACCGAGTTTCTAGTGACCAACGTCGGCAGCAATTTAAAGTTCACGTCATGTTTTATTTTTTTTAGCTTCTGTAGAGTGAGCTGTACTGCTTCAACGCTCATCTCTTCAATAGGGAAATTAATGGTGGTCAAACTAGGGGTCAGATAGCGCGCGAAGATGGTGTTATCGAAGCCCACCAGTGATACATCTTTAGGAACAGACAGCCCCTCTTGATGCAACACCTCGAAGGCGCCAAATGCCATGTGATCATTCGAAGCAAATACTGCTGTGAAATGACACTTACGATTTATCAGCTTCTTCATCGCACTGATGCCAGTCTCTTCAGTAAAGCCCGCTTCCGAGACTAATGCTTCATCGTATGGCACACCCGCTTCTTCCAAGGCCTTTCGATACCCCTGCAAACGCCCCCTAGCATCTGCTTTATCTAAAGGCCCGGTAATACACGCGATATCTGTATGTCCCTTTTGCAATAGATATTGAGTAGCGAGTAGCCCCCCGACTTCGTTATCAACATCAATGCAACTCATCGCCATTTCTGGGATGAAGCGGTTAATTAAAACCACAGGGGTCCCCTGTTCTTCCAATTCAATTAAATAGTCATCACTGAGCAGTTGAGTGTGAAGAATCAAAGCATCAACACGACGCCCCAATAGAAACTCCACCGACTCGCGCTGCCCTTGTTCGGTGTTCGAGCCCGCCGCAACAACAGCGTGGTAACCAAAGCGGCGTAGGTTTTCTTCTATGCTATGCAAGATGCCTGAATAGAAAGAGCCACCAAGCTCTGGAACAACAACGCCAACACTACCGGTACGACTTGAAGCCAAAGCTTGGGCGATAGAATTCGGGCGATAACCCAGCTCCTTGATCGCTTTTTCTACTTTCAGCTTCTTGTCATGACTGACTCGGCTAGTGCCATTAATAACCCTAGACACTGTCGCCTGAGACACACCTGCATGTTCTGATACGTGTTTAATTGTTGCCACTCGAACCTCGATACTTCATTAGCTTGTAACCGCTTACAAAACGATTATTAAAGAAAGGCGTCTTGGTTGAAGTGAGTGTCATCACACTAAAGTTGGAGGTAAAAAGGCCAGTTGTGGAAATCATGAAAGCGCTTACAGATTAACTTCACGCCATGAAACTGTTTCATGAGATTATTGTTCATATTATCAAGATGGCGCTCGGTTACTTGTTCGTCAGGTCAAACAAGTCCGCCTAAATCCATTTTTTTAAAACGTCATTTGATGATGAATCCGCAGCTGACGGCAATATACACGGGGAAAGTGACCTTGTTATTTCAATGGCCTTTCGAAATTGTATGAGAACATTTCACGGTGATTTTTAGCTCAAAGCCTTTTCATCAAAAAACCAGATACGAAAACGCCCAGCGGAAGGCTGGGCGTGAAATCATGGAAGAAATTAACTGGCTCTAATCTTTGTGATTAGATGATTCCGCTAACTTAAACTCTTGAGTTAATGAGAATTGCTGTTGCGACATGGTTTCAAGCTGTTGACCGTGGGAAAAAAGCACTTGGGAACGTTGCGAGTTATCTTCAGCCAAGGTGTGTATCTGACTGATATTTTGCGTGACTTGAGAGGCAACGACTTGATGCTCTGTCGTCGCGGTCGCGATTTGATGACTCCTTTGCTCAACCTCATTAAGCAGATCAGACACCGTCGATATCGAGTGATTCACTTCGCTGGTTTGTTCTACGCATTGAACCATACCCACCACGCACTGATTGATCTGTTCAACCGCCAGTTTAGAGCTAGTTTGCAACTGCTCGATCTTGTTGTGTATCTCTTGCGTAGAAGCATTGGTTTTGGCTGCTAACACTCGAACCTCATCCGCAACTACAGAGAAACCACGCCCTTGTTCTCCCGCTCGCGCGGCTTCTATTGCCGCATTCAACGCCAGTAGATTGGTTTGCTCAGAGATCCCAGATATCACATCCAGAATGGACCCAATACTGGCGCTTTCGCTTTCAAGCTGACCAATGGTCGCTGTTGATTCCGCCAGCTTATTTTCTAGGCTGCCCATCAATTCGACGCTTTTATTCATGGTCTTTTGCCCATCACAGGAACTGGATACCGCTTCGGTCACTAGCGTTAGAGTTTGGTTGGCCGCCTGAGTGATCTCCGTCACTGAGCACTCAATTTGTTCCATCGCTGTCGCTACCATCACCGTTTGATTGGTTTGTTCTTGCATCGCTTCACGCAGGGAACGACTGGTGCTTTGGTTCTCAAGGGAAGCTTCTTTTAGACGTGTAGAGGAGTGGCGCATGTTGTCAATCATTTGAGTCAGGTGACTGATCACCAAATTGACTTTATCGCTCACCAAACCAAATTCATTATTGGCTTGATACTGAACCATCACGCTCAAGTCTTTTTTGGCGACTTGGTCTAGTGCACTTTGCAGTAATTTACTTGGCTTGCGAATCCCTTTAGCGATGTTCAGCCCGATTAGCAGCGCAATAAAAACCGACCCAATAGCAATGATGGCCTGCATCAACAGTACTTGATGAGAGAAGTCCATCGACTCGTTATATAAACGTTTAGCCGTGTCTTCCGCGTACATAGAAAGCTCATCAAAATGGCTTAACTGCACATCAATTAGCTGTTCGATCTCCACTCTTTGCTGAGCAATGCTCTCATGTAGCTTCACGGTTTCCATATGCGTTGACACAGATCCTTGCGCTGAAAATACATGTGAAGCGAGCAGTGATAAAGACTGTTTACTGCGGCGTAACAAAGATGAGTCCAGATTATCCAAGTCTGATACAGCTTGTTCGAATCGCTCTTTACGACTTTGTAGACGACGCTCAACACCACGAATCTCCGATGACGTTTGCAGAGAGAAAGCTTCATTCGCTTCTGCTGCAATCAAACTCAACTGAACCAACAAGGCTTCTACCGCTTTTTGCGTTGCATCTGAGCTCGTGCTCGCCAATTGATTCACCAAGGTATTATTGAGTTGACCCACTACCGATTGAAATTGTTCCTGCTCCATCGAACCGAGATCTTTACTATCCAAATAAGAGACGTATAAGTCCAAGGACTGTTCTATCTTATTGATGGTGGCAACGCCCGCTTCTTCAATATTTTGGAGCATGGGTTCAAGTGGTGAGCCCGATTCAGCCTTGCCATCAAACCAATTCAACTGCTGCTGATATTGCGCGATGTTACTCACGACGGTTTGTTTCAGCGGTTCGAGCTCATCAATGTAGTTGGCGGATAAATAGGGAGTAGTGCTGCGATTAATGTCCAAGAAACGAATGGTGAGCGTGGAGGATTGGAGCATTAAAGGGGTGGCTTGTTGGGTTATGGTTTCGATGTGTGAGGTTATGTTCTTGTTGCTGCTAATACTCAACCATGCGCTACCCAGCATGATTACTATCAGCGTGAAGAAACCTAAATAGACTCGAGACACAATGGAAGAAAGTCTCATCGTTATTCCTTGATCTAGTGGCGAAAAAAAGGGCACAAAAATGTGCCCAAGAATGGAGTTAATTGAAACGTGCCCTAATCAATCTGCCTTTAGGGCTAAAATGGACAGTATTACTTACTCTTTAAAAGCATAGGTATTTCAACGTATGCTCTTAACAAGCATGGATATTCAAAAGTATGGCTCTTTGAAAATATGCCTAATTCAAAGAGCTATTGTTTCTAGCTTGTGATTACCACCAAGCTTCAAACATTGCGCCGAACGCAAGTGTATCTGCAGTAACCGTTTCAGTTGTGCCTTTAGTCTCCACATCACCCACTGTTGTGTAGAAACGTAGCATTGGACGACTCCAAGGTAGACCACCAAGTGATACGTTTTGAGATAGCGTGACTTTCCAACCGTTTTTCTCAGAACCATCATCACGATCTTCCATCGCATAGCCCGCTTCTAACCATGTAGAATGCGTGTCATCCCATTGGTACTGTGGACGAACGATACCAGCGTATTCGCTCTGCTCTGTTGCATCGTCACCAGAGATGTCTTTATACGATATAAGGTAATCAATAATGAATTGATCGCTCGTTGCGTAGTTACCTTCTAAACTTACATAGATAACTTGCTTATCGCCCGCTAACTCAAATACTGAGTTGTCAGCACCGTCAGCGTATTTAGCAACTAACTTGTTGGAATCACCTAAGCCAAGAGTTGCACCGATTTGCCATGCATTTTCATCGCTTACTTTATTCCCGATAGTATCGGCTTCTTCAGACGCGAAACCATAGTTAGCATACAAATCTAGGTTGCCAATACCAGCATTGATGCCGTGAAGTTTCGACGTAATACCATAACGGCCTGAATCATTACCTAGAGCACCGTCTTCGCTATCAACCGCACCAACAAAACCCATATCTAGCTTAATGCCACCAAGGTTTAAGTTGTTAAAGCCCGCACCTTGACCATCGTGAGACATCCAGAAGTAATCGTTCAAACCTTGTTGTGGGCGCTGATGGAAATCACGACCAGCCCATGCGTATAGCTCAGGTTGGCTCTCAACGAAATTAGTGACACCAGCGTACATTTTCTTCAAGTTTACGCCGCCAGAAGAACCCCACTGATCGTTGTTCCAATCATCAAGCATGAGCACTACGTCCCACTTCGCGCCGCTATCTGCTTGGAAAATTTTTCCTAATTGAAACTCACCGCCGTTGGCTTCGTTACCTAAACGACCAAGAGAGCGGCCTGAGCTACCAACTTCAACATAGCGATTGTCTCCATCCGAGTAATGTGCGCCGTAACGAGCGTAACCAGAGAATACAATCCCTTCTGGCACTTTCGTGTCTGGAGTCAAAACTGCTGGCTGTTGATCGTTAACATAATCAATTTCAACAACCTTAGATTCTAACTCTTGGATTCGTTTTTCTAATGCTTCGATATTAGTATCAGCAGCAAAAGAAGAGAGTGAAGCAAGCGATGCCGCCACTGCGACCGTTATTGGCAAAAGCTTAAATTTTTGCATTGTATTTCCCTATTATTTTTTTGAGTTTTCATCGAACAGGGAAATATTAAGCAATGAAAGAGTTGAAAAGTTGGTCGCTGTTCACACTGATAAATCAACTTAAATGCCATGAAACTTTTAGAAAATCCATGACGAAAACTACTGATTTTAGATCAACAGGTTATAGTGGAAAATGTGTAAAATATCAGCTTGAAATCGCTTTCATTTCATCAGTAATGGTGGCGGCTATCACGTAAAAGGGTGCCGAAAAGCAAAGAGAACGAGGTGTGAATTTGATTGGTTTTCATATATATGAAAAACCTCAAAATCTAAGGCAGATTTTGAGGCTTTTTGGTCTGAGTTAAATACCCAGTTATCTAAAATTAAGTATTTTCTAGATTGAACCTAGGGACTCTATTCCCATATTAAACAGGGTAAATGCGTAGATATCAGCAGCGAGGTCGATAGCTTTACTCAACGGCATACCTGCCCCATGCCCTGCATTGACGTCAATACGGATCATCACTGGCACGCCACCTTCATGCTTGTCTTGCAGCTCTGCAATGAATTTATAAGAGTGAGCCGGTACCACGCGATCATCGTGATCGGCAGTCGTCACCAATGTCGCAGGGTAATCCGCGCCGCGCACCACATTATGAACCGGAGAATAACCCAGCAGGTATTCAAACATCTCTTTATTCTGCGCTGATGTACCGTAGTCGTACGCCCAGCCTTCGCCAGACGTGAAGGTGTGGTAACGTAACATGTCCAACACACCAACCGCTGGCAAAGCCACTTGGAACAACTCAGGCCTTTGTGTCATGCAAGCGCCTACCAGCAAGCCTCCGTTAGAACCGCCGCGGATCGCTAACTTATCGCTGCTGGTGTAGTTTTCTTCGATTAAGAACTCCGCAGCAGCAATGAAGTCATCAAATACATTCTGTTTTTGTTGTTGTGTACCGGCTTTGTGCCACGCCTTACCGTATTCGCCACCACCGCGTAAGTTCGGCACCGCATACACACCGCCAAGCTCTAGCCAACTACCCACTGTTCCCGAGAAGGAAGGGGTTAAGCTGACATTAAAACCACCATACGCGTACAACATGGTCGGATTACTACCATCTAACACTAATCCCTTCTTATAAGAGATAAGCATCGGAACCTGAGTGCCATCCTTCGAGGTATAGAAGACTTGTTTAGACTCAAATTGATCCGACTCAAACGGAGACTCAGAGCGTTGGTAGATTTCAGAGCTTCCAGATTCAACATCAAAAGAGAAAATCGTTGGCGGCGTTACGTAGTTGGTAAAGGTGTAATGAAGCTGGGTTTGCTCGTTTTTTCCACCTAAGCCGCTGGCCGTTCCGAGACCCGGTAAGTGGATTTCACGAACCAGATTGCCTTGGTAATCCAGCTGCTCAATCTTAGACACCACATCGACCATGTAGTGGGCAAACAAGTAACCACCGCCAGTGCTGATATCTAACGGCTGTGGCTTTTCAGGAATGATATCGAGCCACTGTTGACTGCGAGTATCAAAGCTCACCACCTTGCCATTAGGCGCATCGAGATTGGTGTATAAAATGAAGACTTCATCTTGGTTATCGATGAGGTACGTATCGCTATCCACATGATCAATCAGCGTGTTCAGCGATTGTCCAGGTGAATTTAAATCGATATAGAACAGTCTGTTACCCGATGTCGACTCTCGACCTAGAATGATCAAGTAACGGTCGTCTTCGGTGGTATAGCCTGATACATAGCGGTGCTGCTCAGCGTTGTTCTCGCCAAAAACCACTTTGTCGCTAGCTTGCTCTGTACCCAACTCATGGAAGTAAAGTTTGTGCTGTTCGGTACGTGCAGAAAGCTGGCTACCGTCTGGCTTATCGTAACTAGAGTAATAAAAGCCACGATTACCCAACCAAGAAATGCCGGTAAATTTGGCGTCGGTGATTTCGGCTTCAAGCTGCTGTTTAGTCTCGGTGTCGATAACAAAGATCTTACGCCAGTCGCTTCCACCCTCTGAAATACTGTACGCCACTAAGCTGTAGTCTTTAGAAAACGACACCGAGCCAAGTGATGTGGTGCCATCTTTCGAAAAAGTGTTCGGATCTAGGAATACTTCAATCGGCTGACCTTCTTTCTGACGATAAAGAATATTGTGATTCTGCAAGCCATCGTTCTTATAGAAGTAGGTGTAATCTCCTCGTACAAACGGCTGCGAGCTCTTTTTATAGTCTTGCGCTTTCGCCAGCCTTTCTCGCAGTTCAGTGCGATACGGAATTTGAGCAAGGTAATCGAATGTGACTTCATTTTGACTCGCCACCCATTGCGCGGTTTCGTCACTTCTGTCGTCTTCTAACCAGCGATATGGGTCTTCGATTATCTGACCAAAATAGTCATCGCTAACGATCTGTTTATTGGTGATTGGATATTGATACTCTTTTAAATAGCTCATCGTGATCCTTATTAAAAATAATGTGAAATCGTCAGGTAACGCGTTCTGATGTGTTCAATCAATAACTTAATCTTGTTCGGTGGCTGGCGCGTAAAGGGGTACACCGCATAGATACCGAGCTTCTTGCCGACTAAATCTGGAAAGATATCCACCAACTGCCCATTTCTAATATCGTGATACACCAGACAACGCGGCACGTACGCAACACCATGACCACCCAACGCAGCTTTACGAAGTGCCGTGGCGTTATCGGTAGAAAAAGAACCAGAAACACGCACGATGTATTTATCGTTATCAGTAAAGCCGTCTTTACTATGTAGGAACTGCCACTCACTGGCGCCCGTTGTTTGATAAGCGTATTGCAGGCAGTTGTGATCCACCAAATCTTTGGGCTGCATCGGCTTACCGTTTTTGGCGATATAAGACGGAGAAGCACACACCACCCATTGCGAATCAAGGATATGACGAGCGATTAAACTGGAATCTTCCAAATAACCCGTTCGAATAACCAAATCAAGGCCATCATCAACCAAGTCGACAAAGCGATTGTTAAGTGACATATCGACCGTTAAACCTGGGTGCATATTACAAAACTCGGCAACAGCGTCTGCCAGAATCAAATCTCCGGAGATAGTAGGCACTGACATTTTGATATGACCACTGACATTTTCACCAAAGCCTGAAACTGCGTCCATAGCCTCTTGAGCCGCCTGCTTCACATTTTTGGCTCCGTGTAACATTGCCTTACCCGCCTCGGTAAGCGTCAATTTACGCGTGGTTCGATATAATAGCTGCACGCCAATCTCTTCTTCCAAACGCGCAATTCTCTTACTAACTACCGAATTTGTAAGGTTATTTTGCTCTGCCACCTTACTAAAACTGCCCAGCTCTACTACCTGTGAAAACAGGATCAAATCGTCTGCTCGCATTTGATTATGCCAATTTTGGAATTAATTATTTTCATTATTTCCCTATATCAATAAAAAATAAAGGGGTAAATTCACGCCAAATTAACAAAACAATTACAAAAACAGCTTTTGCAATCACATCGGTTACAAATAAAGCGACTCTAATTACAACAATTGAATCCTCGAGATTCAGATTACACCTACAAAACTAATGACGTGTTATTCACTTCAAACATGAACGTTTGAAAACAAGTACGAGGAAGTACCCATGAGTGAAACTCTACTAGCATTATTGGCCTTTTCGCCAATAGTTGTTGCAGCGATTCTGCTGGTTGGCCTTAACTGGCCTGCAAAAAAAGCGATGCCAGTGGCATTTGCATTAACCGTTGCTATCGCCCTATTAGCTTGGGACATGTCTGGCACTCGCGTGTTGGCTTCAGTATTCCAAGGCTTCGGCATTACCGTGTCGGTTCTCTGGATTGTGTTTGGCGCCATCTTCTTATTAAACACTTTGAAACACACCGGAGCTATCACCACCATCCGCAACGGTTTTACTGATATCTCAGCAGACCGTCGTGTACAAGCGATCATCATCGCTTGGTGTTTTGGTTCATTCATTGAAGGCGCATCCGGCTTCGGTACACCCGCTGCAATCGCCGCTCCTTTACTCGTTGCAATCGGTTTCCCAGCATTAGCTGCGGTACTGATGGGCATGATGATTCAATCTACGCCGGTATCGTTCGGCGCGGTTGGCACTCCTATTATCGTTGGTGTGAACAAAGGTTTAGATACGCACAACATCGGTGAAAGCCTGATTGCCAATGGTTCAACATGGGACGCTTACCTACAACAAATCACGTCAAGTGTTGCGATCATCCACGCCTGTGTTGGTGTGATGATTCCTGTATTGATGGCGATGATGCTGACTCGCTTCTTCGGTAAGAACAAAAGCTGGACTGAAGGTCTTGATATCCTGCCGTTCGCACTGTTCGCAGGTGCTGCTTTCACTATTCCTTACGCACTAACAGGTGTTTTCTTAGGTGCTGAGTTCCCATCACTGATTGGTGGTTTGGTTGGCCTTGCGATTGTTGTAACAGCAGCAAAACGCGGCTTCCTAGTACCTAAATCAAAATGGGATTTTGAGAGCGAAGACAAGTGGCCAGCAGAATGGTTAGGTTCTTTGAAAATCGACCTTGATGACAACACCAAAGCCATAAGAAAATGAGCATGGCGATGGCATGGGCACCTTACGTGCTGCTCGCTGTCACTCTAGTTGCTAGCCGTGTGAGCCCTGAGTTCAAAGGCCTACTTAAGAGCGTTAGCCTTTCTTTCAGCAACATCCTTGGCGAGACAGGCGTAAGCACAGCGATTCAACCTCTGTATCTACCTGGCGGTATCTTGGTCTTCGTCGCACTAGTCGCAGTTCTAATGCAATCACGCAGCGCAGCACCATTGGCTAAAGCCTTTGGGGAATCGAGCAAAACACTGATTGGTGCCGGCTTTGTATTGGTGTTCACCATCCCAATGGTCCGTATCTTCATTAACTCAGGTGTGAACGGTTCTGATTTAGCGAGTATGCCAGTAACAACTGCTAACTTTGCAGCTGACCTAGTCGGCGGCGCATTCCCAGCGTTAAGTGCAACGATTGGTGCGTTAGGTGCCTTCATTGCAGGTTCGAACACCGTTTCAAACATGATGTTCAGCCAGTTCCAATTCGAAGTAGCACAAACACTGTCTATCTCTAGTGCCGTGGTTGTTGCTCTGCAAGCCGTTGGTGCAGCAGCAGGTAACATGATTGCGATTCACAACGTGGTCGCCGCATCGGCAACCGTAGGCTTACTAGGACGTGAAGGTGCAACGTTACGTAAAACGATTATCCCAACGTTCTACTACTTGGTGATGACCGGCATCATCGGCCTAGTAGTTGTCTACGGTTTCAAAATGACAGACGCACTTATGTAAATCCATAAGTCGTTACAAAAGCACTTGGCGTTAATACTCAATTCCCCGACTGCAACATCGTCTAATAAGACAGTTGATGAGTTTCGGAATGGATACTAAAACACATCAACACCCTCGGGTATTAACGCCATTTTATTGTTTCACTGTTTATTTGCTTCATAGACTAGTTGCTTCACCAATTAGTTACTTCACCGGTTAATCGCTTCACCGTTTAAGAAAGAGCCAACACTTACTTTTTCAAGAATTAAAGCAGCCCAAGCCAAGCTCTCATAGAAGGGCAACATCCCAAGAATTTAGGACTGAAATTATGATCATATCCGCATCGACTGATTACCGCGCCGCAGCAAAAGCGAAATTACCACCGTTTCTTTTTCACTACATTGACGGCGGTTCTTACGGAGAACATACCCTACGCCGCAACACCGCCGATCTGGCAGAGATCGCGCTCAAGCAGCGTGTCCTCAATGACATGTCAGATCTGAATTTGGAAACCGAGTTGTTCGGCGAAAAGCTGGCAATGCCAATCGCCTTAGCGCCAGTTGGCTTAACCGGTATGTACGCACGACGTGGCGAAGTACAAGCGGCTAAAGCGGCTGACAACAAGGGTATTCCTTTTACCATGTCTACCGTGTCGGTGTGCCCAATTGAAGAAGTCGCACCTAAGATCGAACGCCCAATGTGGTTTCAGCTTTACGTGCTAAAAGATCGCGGCTTCATGAAGAACGTATTGGAACGTGCAAAAGCGGCAGGCGTAACAACGCTGGTTTTCACGGTTGATATGCCGGTACCAGGCGCTCGCTACCGTGACATGCACTCAGGAATGAGTGGCCCAAATGCAGCAATACGCCGCGTATTTCAATCTATGCGTCATCCTAGTTGGGCAGTTGATGTAGGTTTACTCGGTAAGCCACACGATCTTGGCAACATCTCGACTTACCGAGGTTCTCCAACCAAACTGGAAGACTACATCGGTTGGTTGGGTGACAACTTCGACCCGTCGATTTCATGGAAAGACCTAGAGTGGATCCGTGACTTCTGGGACGGCCCGATGGTCATCAAAGGCATTCTTGATGAAGAAGATGCAAAAGACGCCGTGAGATTTGGCGCAGACGGTATCGTAGTTTCAAACCACGGTGGTCGTCAGCTTGATGGTGTTCTATCAAGTGCTAAAGCACTGCCTGCGATTGCAGACGCGGTAAAAGGCGACACCAAGATTCTGGTCGACTCTGGCATTCGTACTGGCTTAGATGTAGTTCGCATGATGGCGATGGGCGCAGACTGCACCTTGCTTGGTCGCTCTTTCGTCTACGCGTTAGCAGCGCAGGGACAAGCAGGTGTTGAGAACCTACTCGACCTTTACGACAAAGAGATGCGCGTTGCGATGACTCTAACTGGCGCCAAGACAATCAAAGACTTAACTCGTGATTCTCTGGTGGGGCTAGATTAAACCTCAACGATTTAGGTTCGGATTCGGATTAATGCTTTGGTCTACTTAGACTGAAGTTCAATCGGTGTCACAGCAATTACACTGCCGTTGTGACACCGTTTAAGCACTGGAAAATAATATATAAAACAAATCAGTGCCAAATAAGAAGCACAAGGAAGCAAAGATGGAGACAACCACATCTAATGAGCGAGTAATAGACGCACAAGCTTATCAGCAGCTTGAAGCGATACTGGCTCAAAAAATAGAAACAGAACGCATTGTCACTCAAGAGGCAAAGCGATTGGCTTACGGCACCGATGCGAGTTTTTATCGCTTGGTGCCGAAAATGGTTCTAAGGCTCAAGAACTTAGACGAAGTCATATTCACCATTCAAAGCTGTCGCGAGCTGGGCATTCATTTTACCTTTCGCGCCGCGGGCACTAGCCTGTCAGGACAAGCGGTTTCAGACTCGGTACTCATCACCCTAACCGACGACTGGCGCGGTCATGAGATTGTCGATAACGGCAATCAGATCATTCTTCAACCGGGAGTGATTGGCGCTGATGCCAACAAATACCTTGCCCCTTTCCAACGTAAAATCGGCCCAGATCCAGCCTCTATCAATACCTGTAAAATCGGTGGTATTGCAGCGAATAACGCCAGCGGTATGTGCTGTGGTACTGCGCAAAACTCGTATCGCACCGTCGAGAGCATGAAAATCGTATTGAGTGATGGCTCCCTGCTTGATACGGCTGATAATGCAAGTGTTGAGGCATTCAAGCAATCACACAAAGAACTGTTTGAAGGCATTGTTGAATTACATCAACAGACAGCTTCAAACCAAGAACTTGCAGACAGAATCCGCCACAAATACCGCCTCAAAAACACCACTGGCTACGCGCTCAATGCTTTGGTTGATTACCACGACCCAATTGAAATCATCAAACACCTGATGATTGGCTCAGAAGGCACGCTAGGCTTCATCGCAGAGATTACCTACAACACGGTTATCGAACACCCAAACAAAGCTTCGGCCCTGTTGGTGTTTGCCGACATCGAACAAGCAAGTAAAGCCGTTACTACGCTATCAAAAACACCGGTTGCTGCCGTTGAATTGATGGATGGCAGAGCACTACGTTCAGTGGCTTATAAACCGGGTATGCCTGCATTTATGCCAAGCTTGGATTTAGAAGCCGCGGCTATTTTGGTTGAATCACACGCCAGCTCCCAGCAGGACTTAGATTTACAATGTAAATCAATTTTGGATGCATTGACTGAATACACGATTGTTGAATCGGTGCCTTTCACTTCCGATCCAAAGACAGTCGCAACTCTGTGGGGCATCCGAAAAGGCATGTTCCCTGCCGTTGGTGCCGTTCGTGAAGTCGGTACGACCGTTATCATTGAAGACGTGGCTTTCCCTGTCGAAAACCTCGCTAATGGTATTCGAGAGCTGCAAGAGCTGTTCGACAAATACGAATACAGCGAAGCGATCATTTTTGGTCACGCCCTCGAAGGCAACCTGCACTTTGTGTTTACTCAAGGCTTTGATAGCCAAACAGAAATCGATCGCTACGGCGGTTTCATGGATGACGTTGCCGAACTAGTCGCGGTGAAATACCAAGGTTCACTGAAAGCAGAACATGGCACTGGCCGTAATATGGCACCTTATGTCGAATTGGAATGGGGCAAAGATGGCTACGCCTTGATGCAACAAATCAAAGCCTTGTTCGATCCAGAAAGACTGCTCAACCCCGGCGTTATTATTAACGACAATCCAAATTCGCACATCACCAATTTGAAGCCAATGCCTTCTGCTGACGACCTTGTCGACCGCTGTATTGAATGTGGCTTCTGCGAGCCTGTTTGTCCGTCTCGTACCTTAACCCTATCGCCACGCCAACGTATCGTGTTGTACCGTGAGTTACAACGCCGCCGTGCTGCAGGTGAGGAAATAGAAGCAAACGAACTAGAGAAAACCTTCGAATACCAAGGCATTGATACCTGCGCGGCGACTGGCCTGTGTGCCGAGCGTTGTCCAGTGGGAATCAACACTGGCGACTTAATTAAGAAGCTTCGTATTGCTAAGTATGAGAAATTCACACCTATTGCTAAGTGGACAGCGGATCATTTCTCGACCACCACCAAGCTGACCAAGGCCGGCCTCAAAACCAACCAAGTGGCGAGTAAAGTGTTAGGCGCAAATACCGTCGGCAAGCTAACCAACGGCTTGCGCTCAATAACTAAAGGTGCGACACCCGTTTGGATGCCGGAGATGCCGCAATCCAATAGCCACTCGCTAACCTCATCACCAATGACGGCAGAAAACTCAAGCAATCATAAGAAGGTGGTTTACCTGCCTTCGTGTGCGAGTCGCACCATGGGACAACAGAGTGATGCGGGCGACCAATGTCCCCTAACTGAAGTGACCATGTCTTTACTTAATAAAGCCGGATTTGAGGTAATTCTTCCGAAGAAGCTAGACGACCAATGTTGTGGCATGCCTTACGACAGCAAAGGGATGACCGATTTAGCCCAATCTAAAGCGCAACAGCTCGAAGAAGTGTTGTGGCAAGCGAGTTGCCAGGGTGAATACCCAGTCCTAATGGATACTAGCCCATGTGCTAAACGCAGTATTGAACAGTTCACCAAACCGTTAGAGGTATTAGAGCCAACAGGGTTTGTGAACAAATACTTGCTTGAACATCTGACACTTGAGCCGCTGCAAGAAACCGTGATGCTGCATGTAACCTGTAGTTCTCGCCGTATGGGTTTGGAAGGCACTATGTTAAGCCTTGCTAAAGCCTGTACCGAAGAGGTCATCGTTCCAGAGCATATTCAATGTTGTGGCTGGGCGGGTGATAAAGGTTTTACCACTCCAGAGCTGAATGAAGCGGCGGTACACCCACTCAAGGAACAAGTGCCGAGCAACTGCACTCGTGGATTCAGCAACAGCCGAACCTGTGAGATTGGTTTATCACATCACAGTGGCATTCCGTATCAATCAATCTTGTACTTGGTGGACGAAGTCGCGCAGTAGCTTCACTCTTAGTACAGAGCAATTTGCTCCCACTTAAAACGAAAATGGCAGCCCAATCAGGCTGCCATTTCTTTATTCGGTTATTTGACGGATGTTACTGAGCTAGGTATTACGAAGCTAGTGGTTACAGATCTAACGCCTAGACAGCTAAGCGCATCAACTCTTCTGGTGAGTAGTGCTCTGCTTCTACGCCTTTGGCGATTAAGTCGATCACTTGGAACTCACTCATGTCATCAAACTCTTTAACTAAGTAATCACGAAACGCTTTCTCATTCGGCCATTTACCTCTTACGATATAGCCATCTTCTTTGTCAAAATCTTCTGTTTCAAAGAATGAAAAGTCGGTCATACCAATATTGTGGCAATACAAAACGAGATACATAATTTTTCCTCAAAAACGGGGTTACTAATAAAAACTCACAGGGAGGTAGAAATCAAGCTCAAACACTTCATCACTATTAAGAAAATGGTTCCGATGATAATGCACATACGCAGGAGTCGAACGCTGTTTGAAACCAGAAGCCGGCAACCATTTTTCCAATACCATACTGATCTGTGGTAGCAGCTCACCATAACGACCATTAAGTCGAAATACGGCATGCAAACCGCCTGGAATCACCATCTGATTAACCACACTGCGATACTTAATCGGTTCATCAATCGCGATGCACGCTACATAACGACACTGATCCATTTCAACCCAAGCGGGGTTGGAGTGATGCAAGCCGAACTGACTCGAAAAGTCACGCTGTTCGGAGTTCGCCCATGCTTTCAGTATCAACCACGCATTACGAATGGATCGGTTATAGCCAGTATGTCGAACATAAGCTGCCATTCGGTCTGATACTTCAACAATTTTAGGTTCCGGCAACTCCCGCTGCGACACATTCAAATAGCCTGCCGCCACTTCGGGATCTTTCAGGTAAGGTTTTTCTGCAATCTGTAAATCATGCTTACGCCATTCTCCGGGCGACATATTAAAGGTCGCTTTAAATGCTCGACTAAACGAGGACACAGAGCTAAAGCCACATTTATGGGCTATCTCAACCACAGACGAGCTGGTATCGAACATCAATTGATTAGCCGCATACTCCATTCGAGTGCGTCTAATGTATTGATGCAACGACTCCCCAACCACACTTTTGAACGTGCGATGAAAGTGTTGCTCTGAATACGCAGCAATCTCAGAGAGCGCTTTTGCCGACAAAGGCTGACTGATGTCTTGGTGAATATGGAACAAAACATCATTGATTCGGGATATGTGTTGTCGTGACATCGTTCAAATAGCATAAATGGACATGTTTAAGAGCATAAACGGACACGCCAGTTTTTACAATTGCCGTGTAATATCAAGCGATAGAATAAAAACGATAAACGACGAGACACAACACATGGAAATCGCACAGTCATTACAACAGATTCAATCTTCATACATTCGAGAGATCCTCGCAGCCGCAAGCGATCCAAATGTTATTTCGTTAGCCGGTGGTTTACCCGATGCGAAAACATTCCCTATCGATTTAATGAAGCCTACGCTAGAAAATCTAGCGAACATGCCTGAAGTTTTCCAATACGGTTCGACCGCAGGTTATGGCCCGTTGCTTGATCACCTAACACAAAGCTACCAATTGCCAGAATCTCACACGGCAATGATCTGTACAGGTTCTCAGCAAGGTTTGGATTTGATTGCACGTGCTTATGTTGATCCGGGTGATTTGGTTGTGATGGAAGCGCCAAGTTACCTAGGTGCGATGCAGGTTTTTGGCTTAGTTCAAGCAAACATTGCGACTGTGTCTCAAACAGAATTTGGCCCGAACCTGGATGAGCTGGAAACGTGCTTTGCACAGCAAGCGCCGAAAATGTTCTATGCCGTACCTGATTTCCACAACCCAACCGGCGTGTGCTGGGCAACAGAAACTCGTCAAAAAGTGGCTGAGCTGTGTATCAAATACAACGTAGCCTTCATTGAAGATGCACCATACCGTGAGCTACGTTTCACTGGTACGGAACTGCCATTGGTTTCTTCGTTCTGCCCTGATAACTCTATCGTTCTTCGTTCATTCTCTAAGATTGCATCGCCAGGTCTACGTATTGGCGCGGTAACAGGCAAACGCGGCTACCTTGAGCCACTGATCAAAGTGAAGCAAGGCGCTGACTTGCACTCAAGTGTACCCATGCAAGCGCTGCTTGTCGGTCTTCTGAAGCATGAAGACTTCAACGTACATATGGAAAATATTCGTACTTTGTACAAGTCTCGTTATGAAGTGTTGTTTTCAGAGCTAGAAAAACAACTGCCTGCAGATTGCGTGTTAAAAGCCGTAGATGGCGGGATGTTCATTTGGGTTGAAATCCCAGAGTGTGACACCTTTGAACTGGCTAAAACTCTACTTTCGAATGGTGTAGCGGTTGTACCAAGCCCTGTATTCTATCCAAAAGCTGATGAAGCTAAAGCCGCACTGCGCTTAAACTTCACCAACGCCAACCCAGAAGAATTAACAGAAGCGGTGAAACGCTTAGCGGAAGTACTGAACCAAGCGTAATCGCTGACGATACTGACCGCTTTGGTGATTGCCTGATCGGCTTATTGCCGAGAAAGCCGCAACGAATTAGCATTAAGAGCCAATGTCATTCTCAACAAGAGAGTCACATTGGCCTTAATTTTAGGTCGCTATAAAACACAGAAAGGACTTCACTTTGCCTCATTGCATTATCGAACACTCATCCACGATTGATGGTCAGCAACTCAATCAAAAAGTGTTTCTCGGCGCGATGGAATCTCAGTTGTTTTCACCTATAGGGGAAGACATCAAGGTACGCAGCTTTGCCTACCAGCATTACCAAACCGGTGAGCTAAAAGAAGACTTCGTGCATGTCTCTGTGCGTATTTTATCAGGGCGTAACGAAAGCGATAAAGCGATGCTCTCCAAGTCCATTTTGGAACAATTACTGACTCTTCCACTATCCAATGCTTCGCTGACCGTAGAGATCATTGATATAGACACAAGTAGCTATTCAAAAGCCTTAGTTTAAAGGCAAGTCACAAACGAACAGCCCCTCAAATAGAGTATTTTCAAAGCATTAGTTAGACAGCATGGAGCAATAAATGGAAGTGGTGATTGGTAACAACCCTGAATTGATAATGAAAGCACAATCAATTCGTCATCAAGTCTTCGTTGTTGAACAAGGCATACCGCACATATTGGATCTTGATGGGCTCGATCTTGTCTCACATCATGCACTGATCACCGATGAAGATAATTTAGTCGCTACTGCACGCTTGCGCATTGATGAATCAGGATACTCAACTATGGCGCGTGTTGCTGTTCTACAGCCTTATCGAGGATCTGGTATCGCATCTGAAATTGTCATGGCACTTCTAAAACATGCCTCTGAACATGGTGCTAAAGTAATTGAAATCCACGCTCATCAGTACCTAAAGAATTACTATGAAAAGTTTGGCTTTGAGTTCATTCGTGAAGTAGAAATCGTCGGGGAACACCAGCTCATTGAAATGAGATACAACATAAGTTCGTAGCCAAATATTCAATAAGCAACAAGATACCACTACTTATCTGAGCTAAAACTGCTTATCAAATAGCTACCACCTCCACACACCTAAAACCACACAAATCAAAATTATAAATAGCCCTACTTTTGGTTGGTTTTTGTCCTTCCTTGGCTTGGTTATACTGCGGCGGATTTTAATAAGCCAATATGGGCAAACCTGAGTGAATTAAACTCAGTCTGTATCATAAAAGGCAACCGCTCTGGATTTACGTTCCAGCTCGCAGAAAGGAAAAACCATGTCTCAATATGTTGTATGTGCTCTGTATAAATTCGTAGCACTTGATGATTACCAAGAAATTCGCCAGCCACTAACCGACGTGTTAGAAGCCAACCAAATCCGCGGTACTTTGCTACTTGCGAGTGAAGGTATCAACGGCACCGTTGCAGGTAAGCGCGAATCGATCGACGCCCTTCTTCAATGGTTTAAACAAGATTCTCGTTTGGCTGATGTTGTTTACAAAGAGTCGTTCAACGAAGAACAACCATTCAACCGCACCAAGGTTAAGCTTAAGAAAGAGATCGTAACCATGGGCGTTGAGGGTATCGACCCACGCCACGTTGTCGGCACTTACGTGAAACCAAACGAATGGAACGACCTCATCTCTGATCCAGATGTAATTTTGGTTGATACTCGTAACGACTACGAAGTCGATATCGGTACATTCAAAAATGCTGTAAACCCAAACACAGAAACCTTCCGTGAATTCCCTCAGTACGTTGAAGAAAATCTTGATCCTAAGAAGCACAAGAAAGTCGCGATGTTCTGTACTGGCGGTATTCGTTGCGAAAAATCAACAGCCTACATGAAAGAGCAAGGCTTTGATGAGGTTTACCACCTTGAAGGCGGCATTCTTAAGTACCTAGAAGAAGTACCAGAAGAAGAGAGCATGTGGGAAGGCGACTGCTACGTATTTGACGGTCGTGTTGCAGTTAACCACCAGCTAGAAAAGAGCGGCTACGATGTGTGTAACGCGTGTCGTCTGCCAATCACTGACGAAGACAAAGCCTCTGAGCACTTCGAGAAAGGCGTAAGCTGCCCTAAGTGTATTGATAAGCACAGCGACGAGCAGAAAGCGCGTTTCCGTGAACGTGAAAAGCAAGTCCAACTGTCGAATGCTCGTGGCGAAACCCACGTAGGCGGCGATGCTGCTCACCTTATCGATCAACGTAAGAAAGAAAAGCTAGCACACAAAGAGCAGCAACGCTCAGGTAAGAAAGCGAAGTAGTTTTTAATATTACGCAAATCACAAAGGGCATCAGCGAATCCATAATGGAACGCCAATGCCCTTTTTTGATCCTGCTCTCGCTTTGTGTCTAGGAACACATTTATCTTCAAAAATAGGCTCTATACTGAAGATAATTCGACTAGAGAGGAAGTGCCAATGCTCAATGAAAACCATGCCTTTATCTTAGATTTCCCAGATCTTAAATTAGACATTGTTCAGCTCAACCACGACGACGAAAAATTCAAAGCAGACATGCAGAAATACCACCAACTCGACTACGACATCCGTCAGCTAGAAATCTCTGGCAGCCCTATCGATGACGACAGCATGCACAACCTCAAAGTTGAACGCATGGCGCTAAAAGACTCGCTACACAAACAGCTCACGCGCCACCACGCACTTAAGATCGTATAGAAAAATCAACCCAAGACTTTATTCTAAGCCATGCATCACGCATGGCTTTTTGGTTTCATCACATCGCAAATCTAAGCTAATTCGGCTTCTTCAATTATGTTACTGTTTGCTTATTCAAAGGCGTTTGATAAGGAAGCAATCAGAGTGGTAATAAAAGAAGAGAATATACAATTCCAGCTCGTTTCAAATTCTGAATTCGAAGAACGGTTTACGTGTGTTAAACAAAGTCTTTTCATACACGTCGATAGTGTTTTCGGTTGGGATGACGACTTCCAACGCCAACGACTTTTAAACGATTACCATCCCTCTTGGTTTCATTGGGTATACCTAGAAAAACAAAGGGTTGGGCTTGTGTGTTTTAAGCCTTATGACAACGCATACCATGTTCACCTTCTGATAATTTCCCATCAATACCAAGATCAGTCTCTTGGTAAAAAAGTCATGTTCCTCATACATAAGAGCGCCACGAAAGAGCGACGTGAGCAAGTCACGCTATCGAGCTTTAGAAGTAACACTCGCGCCATTCGCTTTTATCAGTCACTTGGCTATCAGGTTATTGATGACAGTGATAAAGATTTTGTGGGGATGGCTCTCAACCTAGCTAACTCTCAGTCTCGCTAACCATAGAGAAAATACAGATAGCGAGTAGGCAGAGAGCGTTTACTTTAGCGCGCGCTTGAAATATCTAATTTCTCAATCAACGACGGAAAACCCCAACCGTTCTCGCCTTCGACCACAGGTTCTCCGGTCAAATACTCAAACAGCGTTGGTGCTAAAGATCCATTAGCTTCGATTTTCAATTTCTGAGAGTTATCGCCAATTGGCGCTCCCCAGAATCCGATGAAGGCATCTTTCTCTAAGTAATCCTCACCAGCATGACGCCCTGGCACCTTGGTGTTGTAGCCAATTCCCGCTTTAGGGAACAAGTTAACCGTGCCAGCCCTATCTTCAAGGTAGATATTAGTCAGTTGATTCACTGAATCTGGTCGAGGTGTTGGTTGCGTTAATGAAGTCCACTCTGCACTGCTACACCACGTTGTCACATCCGCCTTAACCGCTCGGTTAATACACTTTTCGACCAATTGAGAATATTGTGAAAAATCAGCTTCGCTTGGTGATGCTAGGTATGGGTTTAACCTTTGCGTATTGAGCAAAATCGGCGCTCGGTTGTCTTCCAATGACTCATAGAAAAGCTTGTCACCTTCACGTGTGATCAATTCATCAACCCGTTTTAAATCACGGTTGCCAATCACACGAACAGCGCAACGTTGTTGATCACATGTGCTTTCTCTTACGACCATATAATCAAGACTTTCAGGCAAGCGTTGCGCTATCTGATTAATGATGTCTATGTTCTGACCAGCTGGCGCTGCAATCGGAGACCACTGCGTGAGTTCTTGGTAAACCGGCTGAACCTGCCACCCTTGAGCCGAATTAAAGAAGTCCATCATGAAGTTACCACCGGCAGTCGAGGCGACCACCACATCCAATTCCTTCGAGCTTGGGTAGCTTAGAGCATTGGTAATTTTAGGCCCTTCACCCTCGTCTGAAGATATCTTCTTAACCACAATTGGATACTCTAGCTCTGCTTGTAAGCCTTCAAATACCTGCTTTTCGGGATTGAGCGCGTAGAACACCGGCGTTAAACCATGATCCCCTGCCATGCCCCATAGCGTTTTATCGTAAACGCCGGCACTGCGGTAGGTCGCTTCAATCTGGCGAATCCAATAGTCCAGTCGGTTAAGCTCTCCAGTCGGCATCAGAATTTCGTCACTAAAAGGACCGGTAAAGTGCGCGAAGTGATCCGGCCATGGGTTATACACCAAGGTGTAGTCTGGCATCCCTTTTCCATCTAACTCGGCAAACTGAGTGATCGACTGTTTAACCTGAGCTCTCTTTGAAAACTTAGTGAAAAAATCAAAGCCAGATATAGACAGATACGCTTCAATATCTTCAATCAAGGCTTGACGCTTTTCTTGCAAAACCACTTCGACTTCTGAACGTTCTTGAAGCTCTTTAACGCAGCGTTTCTCACCATAATCACGCAGTGACTCACCCAAACCTAGGTTTACTAGCCCATCGTAAGTGGTGTGAGCATTCCAATCATATTGAGCGTTGCAATTCAACGTTTTCAGGTAATCAAGGCGATCAAACATGGTCTGCACCTTGTTGCTTGCCATCAACACATCCAACTGCAGGGCATCATTACCAAAGAAGTAATACGCTCGGTCGATCTCTCGGTCGACAAAGTGGAAATTAGGGATACCAGTGCCACCTTGCCCCGATACTTTCGCGCCCGTTTTAATGATAGGTAGATTGCGTACGCTGATCGTCGGAGTCGAAGAGATACCCACTCGGCTAATATTGTCTCGATGCTCTTGATAGAGTTTTTTGAAGAACGGAAGGTAATTCGGATCACGGTAGGTTTGTTCAGACAGAACTTCCATGAACCTCACCTGCTGTTGGTGTTCAGGCTCAATCACCGTTTCTAGCTGAGGTTTGTATTGCGCTCGGTTTTTATGATTTTGGTAAGCAACCGAGATGAAAGGCGCATTCTCATCGACCAAACCTTCGATCAATCCTTGCTGTAAACCATCGACGGTCACTTGGACCGCAAAGCGCTTGTTCTGTTGGGATTCTAAGAACTGAATGAGCGCGTCAGGCTGGTCACTGAACGCTTGCTGCATCCAATCATCGAGTGCTGCTGCGCGTTCTTCTTTAAACACAAATTGTCGGTAGGCTTTCAGCAAGTTTAAGCGCACAAAATCGATGAGCGTGATGGTGAGGGCTTGCGCTTTATTGTTCGGCTTATCGGCGTTTTCTGGTTTGCCATCTTCTGCAATCGCCAACATTGCAGATTTCATGTCACCGTCATCCATTCCCAATGCCGCTTTACCAATCAAATCAACGATGATTGGTTGAATCTGAGCGATGATCGCTAGATCTTCAGGGCTATTGGTTAAGTATGTGTAATTCGCAGGGAGCGTGTCCATATCCTGCCAAACACCAATTTCGAATAACGCGTCGTAGATAACCACCATGTTGGCAATGAACTGTTCATCGATACGAATACCTTCATGATGCCCCGTTGCTTCAGTCGAGGTATCTGGCTCGTGATGCTCTGAGGTTGGCTTATCTCCAACATGATAGAGGCTATGTTCAAAGCCCTTTAGCGCCTGCTCATCATAAACCGTCGACAAGTAAGATTTGAATACATCTTCACTGCCCAAGCCTGAATAGCGGTCGTAATAACTATAGAGAAAATAACCCAGAGGAATTGAGTACGTCGGGTTAGATAACTGAGCAACGACTCTGGCTTTTGTTTTGACATCTAAAGGGAGAGCGAGAATATACGCATCTAATGTAACTCCACCAATCGTGAAAAGAGCTGCATCACGAGTGAGTTTGGCAGAGTAACTTAGGCTTAAAAGCACCTGATTTTTCAACACTTCACTGGAGCTAAACACGCCACCAATGACGGGCGTTGTTGATATATCAGCGGCACTCGGACCTGACGCAACCGCCAACGATAAGACACTGAATAAACTGGCGTAACTGCGAACGTGAGAATAAGAGCTCATCAAATTTCCTTTAGATCAACACACTTCTATAAATACGACTTATTGTTTCAGTTTCAACTGATTAGTCAACCTACGGCCATCTCTAAAGGTTATACAGACAACCAATACCTATAAAATACATATACATCTATAAATAACAATCACTTAGCCAACCTACAATTGACAGGAACATCAATTACAAACACTAAACATTCACCATAGATATCACTCGCATATATAACTCAGCTAATTAGATATGTCTCTAGAATAAACACTCCTGCTATTTCTGCCACATACCGTTTTGATACATTTCTCATCAATGGCATTCAATTTATAAATAGTCATATTTATCAATGACATTCTCCCGATTGATTCCAGAGTAATAATTTTTATCAATAACTTAATAGGAGAACTAACATGAATGGTCAACGTTCACTGTTAGCAGTGGCAATAGCCCTAGGGATGGCAGGTTGTGGTAGCGATAGTTCAGATAACTCCGCAACTGATACTGGCGGTTCAACAGCAACTTCAGCGTCTTTAACAGCAAAAGCCGCTGATGGCTACTTGGTAGGAGCCAATGCGTGTTTGGATCTAAACAGTAATAAAGTTTGTGATAAGGATGAGCCAAGTGCCGTAACGGGTGACGATGGTTCGTTTACAATTGATAATCTAACTCAAGAACAACTTGAACAAGGTACTCTGTTGATCGAAGTGGTTGCCGGACAAACCATCGATACCGATAACCCAGGTGTCGTTCTAAGCAAGAGCTATCGCCTAACTGCCCCACCAAAATCGGAATTTATTAGTCCATTAACTACTCTCATTCAAAATGAAATCGAGAGTGGTTCTTCGTTAGAAGAAGCCAAAACAGCTATTCAAGAAAAGTTGGGAACCACACTCGACTTAACGCAAGATTATATCGAAGCCAAAAACAATAATGACTTAGCCGATTCACAAAAAGCGGCTTTTGAAAACCTACACCGCGTAGCTCAAGTTACCGCTTCAGTCATGGCTGAGAACACGGATGCGTTATCAGAAACGGCAGCGGGCGCCGGTATTTCTGTCGAGGCACTAACCGCATTAATTGCAGAGGAAGTAACACGAGTTCTCGACGAAGTCGTTAAGAATATTGAAGCCGCTGGTGAAAACTTCGACCCAAGCGATATTGCTGGCAGTATTAATCGCGATCATATCACCATTGATGACTCTAATCTCGAAGATAAAATTAAAGAAAATGAGGCAAATAAAGGCTCTAAGCAAGCCGACCTTGCGAAGCTTATCAAAACAGACGGTATCAATTGGTTTGGCGGCGATAATGACACTGGCAAAGATTTAGTGGTTGCCTATGGAACATTGAAGTCTGATTCAGATAACTCAGTGACCGAAACCAGTTATATTTATGATTACTTTGCTGAGCAATTTGTTGAGTTTGAATATACCCCTGACACAAATAACATGGTGTTAGGACAAAACGGTTGGGAAGCGAGCGATGATACCTTAACCAGCATTAAGCCGAACAAAGACGGCAGCTTAACTCTAGAATCTAGAAGCTCGATTTTTAGTGAAGTTGCTAGTGCCAAGCAATTAGATATCAGTGGGCTCAATGTTCGTTCCATCATGGATCAAACGGATGATGAAAACGTTTGGTCTAACATTATGCCAGTAGGTTTAAAATTCCCTGACAACACAACCGCATATAAATTGTCTGTAGAAGACATCAACGACAACATTTATACCTTTTACAAAGGTGATTGGTGTGCCGAGCACGCTCCGGATCGCTATGAAGCGCTCAATAACATGTGTAACGGCATTAGCGCCTTTAAGAATGGCAGCGATACATGGCTTGCCACTTTGGCATCGACCATTGCTGAAGATGAATCAGACCGTCATGACACAGCGTCTAACAATCATGCAGATTTAATTCCAATGGCAGGCATGGAAAGTGCTGAAATATTTGCACAGCTGCTTTCTAACGGCACCGTTGTTTATTATACAAGAGCATGGAATTTAGATTCTACATTCTCCAAATTGTCGGAACTCGGTTCGTGGAAAGATGAATCCGTAAATGGCGAGGTATTACGTCAAGTTACGATCCCTGAATCTATCCACTCGCAAGCTACATGGTCTAACTACCAAAAAGAAGATAACTCCGCTTACTTGTCTGTAGTCGAAGGCTTTGTACGTATTACCTACAAGGAAGTTGAAGATGCAGGCAGTGAGGCTTATGTTTTTGATGAAGCGACTAAGCAGTTCATTTTGGATAACGCATTAACACCACAACCTTTACACCCTCTCAACCTACAGGCTTGTCTTGACTCGCTGCCGGATGCTGAGTTCATTGCGACGGCTAATGACGTCACGGTTTACGATGTACAACGCACACCTATGTGGGATCAGGAGGCAAAAACACAGAACCTAACTTATGAGTTTACCTACTTGGGCGACACTTTCTCTTGGCTGAATGACGTTACGTTAGTCACTGGACTTCCAAGCTGGATTACTGACTTAGAAGGTAGCCTAGAAAAAACGCGTATCGATATCAAAGATTCGGAAGGTGCTTTAATGGGGTATGAGTACTCATATAGCTCTGAAGATCACTATCTAGGTCAAGAGGGCTTTAACTCTGATGACTCACTAGGTTGGGGGTCGGCTAAAGCAGCATTACCACTGACGATTACTGACAACCAAAAAATCATCAATCAAACGGTAGACTTTGGAACGTCAACTAACGCACCACTTGCCTCTCAGTTTGATTATTGGTATGACGAGATCAGCGGTGAATTCGGTGAAACTGAGTACCCTGGATTAAGAACCGTTTCTGTAGAGACTTCACTAGACGATATTATCTACGGACAACCTTACTTTCTACCCACTTTCAACTACCAAGAAACCTACCTAGGTAAAGAAGAAGTTACTGTGCCTGCGGGTACCTTTGCTGCATGTAAAGTAACAAGTGAGACACAATTCGAAAATGACGGACCTCGTGACACTCAAACAACATGGCTCACTAACCGAGGATCTATTAAGTCCGTTCGAGAGGAGTCCTCTTGGGGTATGTCGATTAATATGAAAGCAAAAAGCTTACCTTCTATTCAATAATCGTTAGATAATATGAACAAGCCAATATCTTATTGGCTTGTTTTTTTTCGTATTAGCTCTTTAAGCCAACATCTCCATTCACAAAACTTGGTAGCATTTCAAGCTCATCGCTTCCCCTAGTTAAACGCCCTAGCCACTCGTCCTTTACTGCTCAATTCGTAATGACCAATATAGGCTGGAATAAATACCGATTGTCCTTTAGTGAGGGTTAAGTGCTCGCCTTTCTCACTCACTAGCGTTAGATCATCGTCTATTGCCATTAAAATTTCAGCACCGCTTGTGATGACTTCTTCTTGCTGAGGGCGGTGAAAAATATTGAAATCAAAATCATTGACCGGGATATCATAGCTATCACATTGACCCAGTTTTGAGGGTGCTAATAATAAGCGTTCGAAGGGAATTGGCGTAAATTTTGTGCAGGCGACTAACTCAGCGACATCAATGTGTTTGGGCGTTAAACCTGCTCGCAGCACGTTGTCTGAATTCGCCATGATCTCGAGCCCAGTCCCCTTGATGTAAGCGTGCGGCGTGTTCGCATTCAAATACATCGCTTCACCCGGCTTTAGTGTGATCAAGTTAAGTAGCAGAACACAAAACAAACCGATATCGTTCGGGTACTGATGGCTAAGCTCAGTAACCAAGGCAAACTCAGCTTGATCTTGGTGAGCGGCTGCGTGAGTCAGAAGTTGCTCTAATGCTCGGTGTTTACGTTGGTCATTCAGCGTTAACAGATCGCGGAAAAACGCTTCTAAGCCAAGAGAGTCAATATTGTTACCAAACTCTTCAACCAAGCCAGCCAGCTCGCTCGAATCCAACTTTCTGAACAGACCTAATATTTCATCGAACTCTCGAAAGCCATTCATCGCTTGATATTCAGTGATCGCGTAAACCAATTCAGGTTTGTGGTTCGAGTCTTTGTAATTGCGATGCCCTGCGTTTAGGGGAATTCTTGCTTGCTCTTCTCTCGCAAAGCCAATTTCAGCTTGGCGCTTGTTTGGGTGAACCTGAACAGACAGCGCTTTTTCTGCTGCCAAGATCTTAAACAAGAACGGTAGCTCACCGAACTCCTGCGCAATATCAGTAGATAGATAAGCGGGTTTATTCTTGTTAATCAGCTCAGATAGAGGCACCAAATGTTGGTCAAGCTTGACCATTGAGCAGCCCTTCGGATGCGCTCCCATCCAGACTTCCGCTTGCGGCTCTTGTGACTCATTCTTAAAGCCAAACAGCTCACGTATCGAAGAAATACTCCCCCATGCATAATTTTGGATGGTGTTTTCCATTGGGAAAAATGAGTGTTCTGAGAAGTGGCTGAGTGACATGGCGTTTTCCATAGTGAGCCCTTTGAACATAATTCAGAGAGCTGATTTCTAATAACGTAAATAATTAGAAAGACTACAGAGAGCAGCTAGGACCCACATGAGATGAGGTCTTAGACGCAATAGGAAAAATTCTTAGAAACAGGTGAGATCGATGAAAAGCGTGAAAAGAGTCACATTTGAATATCACTAGTAGAAAGCGCTGAGAATAAGATAGCTGCTTGTATCGCACTGGTTACAGCAGCGATACAAGCAACAATACAAACACCAGCGACTATCTTGTTATCGGGAAGAGTCCTTAAAAGCCAGAGCGAACCTCTGCACTTTTCTGAGGCGATTGAGCTTGTAGGAAAGGCAGCAGCAGCAAGCCAATAACGGCCGCACAAGTAGAGATAGTAATGAAGAACCCACTCCAACCATAAGTTTCTAGAACGAGCGCTAATGGGTAA
Source organism: Vibrio sp. QJM3NY_27 (assembly GCF_057785955.1). Taxonomy (NCBI): domain Bacteria; kingdom Pseudomonadati; phylum Pseudomonadota; class Gammaproteobacteria; order Vibrionales; family Vibrionaceae; genus Vibrio; species Vibrio sp. QJM3NY_27. Next base: position 560,067 of record NZ_CM173512.1, read on the forward strand.
CCAGAAAGTGCTGCACCCATGTAAGCAAACAAGCCAACAAAGCCTGTCGCCGCCCCAGCAGAGTCTTTGTGCGAGCATTCTGCCGCCGCCATACCAATAAGCATTTGAGGACCAAAAACAAAAAAGCCTACACAAAACAGCCCAGCAGCTTGAAACACAAAGTTGGTTAAAGGCATCAACCACAATGCAGAAACTGAAAGAAATATGCCGATGGCAAACAAGATGTTCATTGGACCGCGGTTGCCACCAAACAGCCTATCCGAGCCCCACCCAGCAACAAGTGAACCAACGAAACCGCCAATCTCAAACAGAGACAAGGCAGCGTTGGCGTTTATCAAACTGTAATTGTGTTCTTCGGTGAGGTATAAGTTACCCCAGTCGTTGACCGCCGTTCTTACGATGTAAACCAACACATAGCTAAAGGCGAGCAGCCAAATGTACTTATTGCTGAACACATAGGTTTTCAGGATTTCTCGATAGCTTAACCCCTGCCCATGGCTCTCTTGCGCCAATTCTAGATGGTCACTGCGCCACTTCCCTACCGTCGGAAGTCCCATGGTGGTGGGCTTATCACGTAAGCGCCAACAAACGATAAGACCGATAAATACACCAATCACACCCGGCCAGATAAACCCAGCTCGCCAACTGAATTGCAGCGTTAGATAACCCACGAGAATAGGAATGAGCGCCCCACCAACGTTGTGTGCTGTATTCCATATAGCCCAGCGAAAGCCTCTTTCGGAGCGAGAATACCAGGTCGTCAATAACTTAGAACACGATGGCCAGCCCCAACCTTGGAACCATGCATTCAGTACCCAAAGCGAGATAAAAGCCGCTAACGAACTCGAAAAGCCAAACGCGATATTGATCAAACCTGTCGCGATTAGGCCGAGCCCCATGAAGTAACGCGGGTTCGACCGATCCGATATCGTGCCTGATATAAATTTCGATAAGCCATAAGAAAGATAAAAGAGCGTGCCAATTAAGCCGATATCGCCTTTGTCCAAACCAAGGTCGGTGATCATGGCTGGCGCGGCATAATTAAAGGTTTTACGAGTGAAGTAAAAACCTGCATAGCCGACATACATTCCTATCATGATGTGGAGGCGCCAGTAGCGATAACTCTGATTGACTTCATCATCTGTTAGAGCATCACTCTTTGACGTTGTTGAGCGCAGAAATCCAAACATATTCGTTCTCACACTTTAGGTAATGTAACGCTGATATTGGTACCCGAAGATGAGCCATTAGCGTTGATTGTCATCTTGCCACCGAGCGCCTGAACACGCTCTTGCATACCACGAACCCCCATTCCTTTGAGAAGGTCTTGCGCTGTAAAACCAACGCCATTGTCTGAGATCCGAAGATAAGCCTGATCATCTAGAATCAGTTCAATTTTAATCTCGCTCGCACCGGCGTATTTATGGGCATTGTTTAAGGATTCTTGGCACAGTCGGAAGAGAGTGACCTTGAGCGTGTCACTCAAACACGAGTAATCACCTTGCCAATTTAACTGGATATCAACGCCGTGATCCGAAAACTCCATCTCTCGAATAAGCTGTTCCACAGAATCTTTTAGGTCAAGATCGTCCAACATCTTAGGTCTTAGTTTTGTGAGTAGGCGTTTGGTGGTGTCATAAACATTCAAAGACAACGACTCAATCGTGCCCGCACAACGAACGCTCATCTCAGCCGCGTCGACACGCTTAATAATGCTTGCTTGAGTGCGAATTGCCGTGATGTTTTGACCGATTTCATCGTGTAGCTCACGAGCAATGTCACGACGAACCGATTCTTCAGCCGTGATTAACTGACGTGAAAGATTTTGATTCCTGGAGAGCTCACTGCGCAATTTCGAATTGAGATCTTTTTGCTTTTGAACTGCAAGACCCAGCAATATACCAGTGATGGTTTGAGCGGAAAGAGATAAGAGTAAATCGGTAATTTCAAGTTTTGACGTTCCGCTATGAGCAGCAATCAGCGCAACACTGTTTAACAGGGTCGCGAGCAAAGCGCCTTGCCATCCGTAACGAACGGCCAGCAAGATAATAGGGATAGCCATACAGAATGGGGCGAAGCGCCTTAGTTCATCAGGCAAACTGGTTTGTATCAAAATACTGGCCACCAGCAACACACTGTATAAAGCGATGTGATGGATTTTGAACTCTACAATATTATGGATTAAGTAAGAGCTCAGTGGCGCCCACTTATTTTGGAATAGATAGTTCCAGACCAGATAACACATAGGCACCAGCATCAGTCCACCCGTGATACTCGCTAACCACACCATGTAAACGGCTGGAACATGAGAACCCACCACGGCAACGTTAATTGATGCGGTGACCATGATTAAGCTCGCCATCACTAACAAGTGACGATTCTGGTCACCAGAATAATAACGTTTGGCAATTAGAGTAGCTGGAATACTTAGTCCACTGGCGATTAGTATCGTCAGCCATTGGGGTTCATCCAGTAATAGAGCTAGGGCGATCGCGAGCCCCCACTCTGCAATATAGATAGCAGGCCAATAGTGAGTGCGAGTGTGCAGCGTCATTCCTAACCTGAGTGAGAATGGAAAAAGCAGAATGGCTAACTCAGGGTCATTAATGAAATAAAAGGCAATAACCCATAAACAAAACCATGCGCAGCCAGCCATAAAAACCCCACATAGGGAGGTGGCTAGATAGGAGCGCATTAGTACTGATCTTGAGTGAACAATTTGGCTAACTCAACGTTGTTCTTAACATTGAGTTTGTCCATGGCATTGGCACGGTGTACATGAACCGTTTTATGACTAACTCCTAACTCAACGGCGATAGATTTCACATCGAGCCCTGTTGCCAATAACTGGCACACTTCGCTTTCTCGACGGGTGAGTTGATTTAAAGAGGCTTTATTCTTCATTGGTGTCGCAAGCTTTATAGCGATATCAGGCGTGAGATAACAGCCACCATTTGCGCTCGTATGTACGGCTTGGATTAACTCATCTGGGCTGCAGCGCTTGCTGAGATAACCTTTGGCTCCTAACTCTAATGACTTCTCAACCATCGCCGGAGAGTCATGTACGCTCAGCATGATACTGGCAATGCCTGATGGAATTTCTTCCAATAAGCTCAAGCCACTTTCATCCTGCATTGAAATATCCAAGATAACGACATCAGGGTGACAACTTGGCAATCCGAGGCGCGCTTCTGCCGCAGAGTTGAATTCACCCACGACCGTAATATCAGTTTCAAGACTGAGTAACTGAGCAAAGCCCGAACGAACAATGACGTGGTCATCAACAAGCGCAACATTAATCATGATATTAACCAAAATTAGGAGTAAGAAAGAAAAATAGCCCCGACAGGAGCTATTTGATATTAAGTTTATTGATAGAGATGATACTGAATCGAACTAGCGATTGGTATGATCTCACGTGCTTTAATCAAATAAAGCACGTGAGACTAACTACCCGAAACTCTATTTACGAAAACTCGCTAGGCGTTTTGAGCCGCTAGGTGCATCTTCTTCGCGTGACGAATCTTCTTCTCTTCCGCAACCGCAACGAATAGCAGCAAAACAATACAAATAGCAGCAGAGGTATCCAATGCTGCGAATGTGCCTTTCCAACCCGTTAAGCCGAAAATAGGTGTGCCATCCGCAATCATACCGAGGCCAAGTTTGGCAAAGCTGTCACCAATTAGGTAAGCAAATGTACCTTTCACGCCGTCAGCAACACTGATTGCTTTCTTAGGTACAAAACCTACCGCAGCAACACCAATCAACAGTTGAGGACCGAACACTAGGAAGCCAAGTACGAACAGTGATGCTAGGTACATGAACTCGCTCGTTGCATTTTGGTAGAACTCTAGAGAGACAATAATCAGTCCAAGCGATACACAAGCAACTAAAGCACGGCGCCCGTTCGCAAGGTCTGATAAATAACCCCACATCAATGTGCCAACCAGTGCGCCGACTTCAAAAAGAGTAAAGCCTGAAATCGCCGTTTCTTTTGATAGACCTAGCTCTTGATACGCGTAAACGGTAGACCATTGATCGATACCGATACGAACAATGTATAAAAAGATATTCGCGAAGCAGAGCAACCAGATCACTTTGTTTTTTAGAATGTATTCAACAAAGATCTCTTTCTTGGTCATTTGATTTTCTTCAGCGATAGTATCTTCTTCGCTAATTTCTTCATCAAACAACTCTTCAACCGTACCTAGACCGTATGCTTCTGGAGAATCATTACCAAAACGCATGCCAATAAAACCCACCACAATCGCGATGATAGATGGGAAAACGAACATACCAATTACGTTGCCATCAAATAGGTAATTCGCACCAAACAGAGCAACACCAGCAGCACCAGCACCACCCACGTTGTGTGACATATTCCAAAGACCTAAATACGAACCACGCTTGTTACGAGGCGTCCATTTAGTGATCGTTGAGTAACTTGAAGGGCCACCCGTACTTTGGAAGAAACCACTCAATGCGTAGAAGGCAACCATCATGAATAAGCTAGCGCTGCCGCCACCCATACTGAAGCTGAAGCCCAACATGGCAATACCAGAAAGGACAAGCATGAATGGTAGGAACTGCTTGGTGTTTTTACCATCGGCGTAATAAGAAACGACGGTTTTACCGATACCATAAGTGATTGAGAAACCAAGACCGATAAGACCTAGATCCGTCATTGATAACCCATAAGTAGAAATCATGTCGTTTTGCGCGACATTGAAGTTCTTACGGATCAAATACATGGTTAGATAACCAATGAACACGACTAGGTAAGATTGTAGGAAGGGTTTAAACCACATTTTTCTTCTAGTTTCGACCGGAAGATCCAGTGTCGGTTTTCGAACCTGATCTAGGAACTTTAACATTGTGAACTCTCTTATTATTTATGAGGTCTGCACGGCATAATTGCGACCATGCATTCTTTGTTAGTTGACCGTGAAATAATAAAGAGTCTAAAAATCGACCGCATGAGAGAGGGTCTTAGAATAACTAAGAAAAATTCCTAGTTCAGAATTGGGAGTCAAGAAAGCGTGAACAGCATCACTTTGTTTACGGTCTGTTATGTATTGATATTACGATAACAAAAGTAACTCATTTCAAGGCTGATGAACTTTGTAAACGAACAGACACAAGTGACACACTTCGCCTAAAAAAAGCGCCAGTGTCGATTCATCACCATCAAACTCCATGACATGATCAATACTGGCTCAACATTCATTCCTATTAAAATAGATTCAATAGGCTTATTACGTGTTTTGCGCGAATCGTACTACAGTCGTTTACCGCTGCCGTCTTCCCACATCACTTCGCATTCATCCTTGATTGCCGCTTTCAATAGTTCGACTAGCGGAAAAGCTCGGCTACCGATCTTAACAGGCGCTTCAACAACCTCTTCTTCACTGTCGTCATCAGCATTTTCTTGCTCTACCGGTTTGCTCTGCTCAGCGGCGATCGCAGCACGTAAGTTGTTTAGCGCTTGAGGAACCTCTGAAGCATCAATCGCTCCTGGGATCGCGCCACTATGTCCAAGCATCTTAATGAACTGAAGACCGACCTCACCAAACATCGTGACGCTAGCATGAGCCTTGCAACTAAAGGTAATTAACATAATGAGCCTCTATCAAATTTAGGTATCTATAAACATTTAGCTATCTACAAACTATGTTGAGTAAATCATTGGAAAGCAAGTGGATAATAACTAAATCGCTTTTGCCAACTCGAACCTTGATTATCCTCCCTCTCGGACAAGCTTGCGCCGTCAGTGATACGCATCACTATTTACTATCGGTTGGGTGTTTTTAATATAAAACCTTGATAATAATCACACTAAATAGCCATCTAAGTATCCGCATAGCTTATTATTTAATCTACTATTAACTTCATTATCAAAATCTTTGGCACAAATCACATGAAAAGGCTGGTCGGCAGACATCTAGAAGAAATGGCGGACATACGATCCACCCGCAAGCAAAAGATTGTCCACTCCTTTTCACTGACTGCCGCTGCGTTATTCATTTTCTACACTTGGGCTTACTTCCAAGGCCAACATTACACACTATCGGTTTTCGAATTGTGTTTTGCACTGATCGCTATCTCCAATGCATTTTACGTAAGAAAAGTCATTAACCCTGAATATTCAGAATTGATTCTGAGTGGCGTTCTTCTAGTACAAGGGGTTATCCTATTCTTGTATAGTCACGCTATTCCCGACCGGATACTTTGGCTCTATCCGATTCTGGCAGCCGTCATTTTCATTAACGATTTCAGAATTGGCATTGTCTTCAGCACCTCATTTTGCCTATTTATCAGCATCTTAATTACGGCGATGCCCAACAACTTTTCTTTGCCATTTAACAACACACACAGATTTATTCTTAGCCTGTTTACCATGAGCTTGGTGTGTCACACATCCGCTTATTACTACACAAAAGCCGTCAGTTACATCCAACGCCTGTATAAAGAAGGCATTGAAGATCTCGCCTACAGAGACCAACTTACCGGATTGGCAAACCGCTGGAGTTTTGAGCGCTGGGCGGTAGAAAAGCTTGCGACAGTGGATAGTGAGCGATCACTTACGGCATTGGTCTTCTTAGATATTGATGACTTTAAAGGTATTAACGACAGCTACGGGCACGACGTAGGAGACAGTGTCTTACAGCACTTTGCTAATCGCTTGAGCAACAACATTCGAACCAGAGACAGAAAAAGCCATGAATACGATTATTCGATTGCGCGCTTTGCTGGCGACGAGTTTGTTTTGATGCTCTACGATGTACCAACTCGTAAAGATCTAGACGGTATTTTAGATAGGATTTGTGGGTTATTCGAAAGTGGTTGCCAGACAAACGAGAGAATAAAGGAGTTGACGCTCAGTGTTGGGGTGTCTTTGTATCCGCAAGATGCTCAAGAATTACATGAACTGACGAGATGTGCTGATAAAGCGATGTATGTCGCTAAGCACTCAGGAAAAAACCGATACGCTTATTATCACGACAATCCAGTATCGTCCTTGATAGAAGAACTACCGACGAATCTCACCTTCTCAGAATCGGATTCATCTGAGCTTGAAGATTGTCTTGAAGCAAAAGTCGAAGGGAACAATGTTACGCTGTTAAAAACGCGTCAACGTTAACCATTGACATCGCTTACTGCTAAGCGCGCTAACCTGCCATATACATAAGCCATAGGCTCACTAACCCGATCACAATAATCCATACGACTTGTCGTGTTCGGTTTGGGTTATTGCCTCTAGGTCTCACTACCGTTTTAAAAGCAGCTTGCTTAGCCGACTGAATAAACGGTGCTTCAATCTCACGTTTTTTCACGCGACGTTTAACAGCGCTGTTCGCAACCTCGGTAAAACGCTGCCCTTGCTCCGTTGTAAAGTCGTTATCAAAGCCCATCCGACCTTGCCTTTCGCCATGTTTTTGCTGTACTGCCATAGCGGCCTCCTTGGCGGTCTACTCTATATTGAGTATAGACATAATTTCATATTGTTACCTGTTCAAAATTATTGTTACCTGTTCAAAATTTTCGAATAAGTCACTCAACGCTATGCCATCTTCTTTTTAAATCGAATTACATAAACTACAGCTATTCAAGTTTATGAGGATTTCAAAATGACGAGTGTAAGAACAGTAGATCATGTGATTGCAGCACATGCTACCTCCGATGGTGATGGCGTCAAAATCCAAAGACTCGCTGGTTTCAATAACACGCGTTTCTCTCCATTTTTGATGATTGATGAACTTAAGTCGGATGAAAGCAAAGACTATGTTGGTGGCTTTCCTCCACACCCTCACCGTGGGATAGAAACGCTCACTTACATGCTCCAAGGTCACTTCCAACACAAAGACCACATGGGGAATATTGGAGAGCTACGCAGCGGTGGCGCACAGTGGATGGCTGCGGGTCGTGGTGTTATTCACAGCGAAATGCCGATGATGGAAGAAGGCGCACTGCACGGTTTTCAGATTTGGATAAACCAGCCTGCGTCACACAAAATGCTGCCCGCGCAATATCACGACTTCCAGAGTGAAAGCATTACAGAACACCAAAGTGAACAACGTGGTTTATTGAGAGTGATAGCCGGTGGGTTTGAACTGCATAACCAAACTAACGATGATTCAGAGGCTTTACGAGCGCAAGGTCCATTGCAGAAAACAGGTGTGCCATTAAGCGTTGCGGATTGGCGCTCTCATTCTGGGCAAAAAGTGACGTTAGGGACTAATGTTAATCACAATGCCATGACTTATGTGTACCGAGGCAGTATTAAGATCAACGACAAAGTGATCAAGCAAGGTCAGCTTGCCCTGTTAACAAAAGCTGAATTGTTGTCTTTAGAAAGCCTAGAAGATTCAGGTGTACTGATTTTTTCTGGTCAGCCGATTAATGAACCTGTTGTGCACTATGGTCCGTTCGTCATGAATTCAATGGAAGAGATTGAACAGACGATTCAGGATTACAACAACGGCGTATTTGAGACTTACTGATTTACAGATGTCTGTCTTTGAGCTTTGAGATTTGAATTGAAGATTGAAGATTGAAGATTGAAGATATTTTGCAACGAACAACGATTTGGTCATCCATTTGATGACTGCAAAAACAAGTGACACTATCCACTGCCGGTTACTATCACTTATTTAACCACGCTCTTAGAGCGTGGTTTTTTTCTATTAAATCAGAGACCAACGATGTCCTGATTAAACGAATTTAGAGCGAGTTACAGGTACTCACACAGGTAAGCTGTCGCTTCTTTTACCTGTAGGTCGAATGAAGAATCACCCGCAACGTCAAAAGACTCACCAGATTGGTATGTCGTCCAGTCATCATCGCCAACACGCTTTACAATTAAAGCACCTTTAACAACGGTCATCTTCTCTGGAGCCGCGGTACCGAATGTGTATTCGCCAGCCGCCATCACACCAACACTCACATCAGCGCCAGCTTGGTTAAACGCTAACGACTTAACGCCACCATCAAAGTATGTATTCTCTTTAATCATTGTACTTCCTTGTTATCTTCAAATTGCAATTATTGGACTCAACGAATGAGCCTATGCGTAAATCTAGGTGATAATTGTTTTAACCAATTCGAGACTGTCCTACAAGAAATAAATACGCATAGCTTAGGCATTTCTTGAATTCACTTTCATTGATAACGTAAATACCAAGGAATCAGGCAAAAAATCGCCAACGCAACCAAATTTATTGGAACATTCGATCCTGCTTCTAACTCTTATAACAATTTTTGCAAACTAAGGTTTTAGTTAATAGAATCTAAAATAATATCAGTGGGAAAATGAAGAGATAATGGCAAAAAAGTCGATCAAAAGCAGAGATTTATTTGCCAACTCGTTACTCTACAGCTTCCTATTAGCTGGTTTTATGATTGCCCTCACCGCGGGCTATTTTGCTTACCAAGCCCACCAACAATCTGTCAGCCCAAGTAATGTCTATGGCACATGGATAGAGATTGCAGCACCACCTTACAATACTGATACCCTGACACTTTCAGATAATGGTGTGATGATGAATCATCGCCTCATTGCTACCTCGTTTGATTTTGATGGCAAGATTGTCACGATCAGCACAGGCTCTGGAACCACCGTTTACACCATCAGTGGAACTTACGATTCTCCTCGCTTGAAGCGACTAGAGCCAAGCGTACCATCTCAGCAATTTATTAAAGAAGGCTACGAAGATACTGCAGCTGGTGATACCCACAGTGTTATGCAACAAAGACGCGCTTCCTTAGCTGAGCAATTCAAAAGATAATCCCCTTCTCAGTCTTCTTCAGTCGTCTAAATAATAGTCTTCTCCGTAAATAGTCTTCTCCGTAAAAAGTATTCTCCGCATCACTACTTTCATATTTACCTACCGATCTGCGCCGCTCACTCAACACACTTCGCTTTGTGATACTGCTTCAACTTGCGATATTTTCTTATCGTTTGTCGCATCTTTTCATAACTTCATGTCGTGGATTTTCACTTATGAGATTTTACTTCTGAAGGGCATTTTATTTTATAAAACATGGACTCAGCCTCTCACTCATTAAGCAACAGAATTGTAACGAGATACTATTTTTTAGTTGTCCATCGAAAACGGATTTATTTTCAGTTATAAAATTAAAACTCTCTCGAATACTGACTGGGAAGCTCCTTCAAAACTGACTGGAGCCGTTTATGGGGCCATTTGGTTCTCGTAACCTTCAAGGAATGAGAGAAAAAGTATGATTCGTATAAATACCTGTGCTGCGAGCATTGCTCTAGCGCTATCTGGTACAGCATTAGCTGCTCCAACAGCACCTAGCATCGACATGTACGGTTCCAACAACCTGCAGTTTTCCAAAATTGAACTCGCGATGGAAACCACATCAGGCTACAACCAGATGGTTAAATATCACGACAAAGCAAAGGTCGACGTCAAGTTCAACCAATGGAGCGGAACGTCAGGAAACACGTACAACATCTACTTCGATGGCGTTAAAGTGGCCACTGGCCCTATTACTGGCAGCCAAACTACAGCTTCATTCGAATACGGCCAAGGCGGCTTATTTCAGATGGAAATCGAAGCGTGTGACGAAACAGGCTGCGCCAAAAGTGCTCCTGCTCAGATCACGATTGCAGATACCGATGGTTCACACTTAGCACCACTTGCAATGAATGTTGATCCGAACAACAAGTCATACAATACAGACCCAAGCACGGTAGTAGGTACTTACTTTGTTGAGTGGGGTATTTATGGTCGTGATTACACCGTTGATAACCTACCCGCTGACAACTTGACCCATATCCTTTATGGCTTCATCCCAATTTGTGGTCCTAATGAATCAGTAAAATCGGTAGGCGGCAACAGCTACAACGCACTCATGACAGCCTGTCAGGGTGTAAACGATTACGAAGTGGTGATTCATGACCCTTGGGCCGCTTTCCAAAAGAGTTTCCCGCAAGCTGGTCACGAATACAGCTCACCTATCAAGGGTAACTACGCAATGATGATGGCGCTAAAACAGCGCAATCCAGACTTGAAAATCATCCCATCAATTGGTGGTTGGACACTGTCTGACCCGTTCTTCGATTTCACGACTAAAGCCAACCGCGACACGTTCGTTGCATCGGTTAAGAAATTCCTCAACACATGGAAATTCTACGACGGTGTCGATATCGATTGGGAATTCCCTGGTGGAGGCGGTGCTGCTCCCGATCTTGGTGACCCTGTGAATGACGGCCCTGCTTACATTGCATTGATGGCAGAACTGCGCGTTATGTTGGATGAGCTAGAAGCGGAAAACGGTCGTACTTACGAGCTCACATCTGCGATCGGTGTTGGTCACGACAAGATTGAAGACGTGAACTACGGCGATGCTATCCAATACATGGATTACATCTTCGCAATGACTTACGACTTCTACGGCGGTTGGAACAACGTGTTAGGTCACCAAACAGCACTAAACTGCGGTAACTTCATGCGCCCTGGTCAATGTGATGGCACAGGCCTTGATGAAAATGGCGAACAATACACTGGCCCAGCTTACACCACAGACAACGGCATCCAATTGCTGCTTGAGCAAGGCGTTCCTGCGAACAAACTTGTGGTTGGTACAGCGATGTACGGCCGTGGTTGGGAAGGCGTATTACCATCATCACTTTCAGATCCTAATGATCCAATGACTGGCGTAGGTAATGGCAAACTGACCGGCAGCTCTGCTCAGGGTGTATGGGAAGATGGCGTTATCGATTACAAAGGCATTAAAGCGAACATGCTTGGTGCAAACAACCAAGGCATCAACGGCTTTGAATATGGTTACGACGAAATGGCAGAAGCGCCTTACGTTTGGAACCGTACTTCGGGCAAGCTGATCACATTTGATGATGACCGCTCAGTAAAAGCAAAAGGCGCATACGTTCGTAGCCTTGGTCTTGCGGGTTTATTCTCTTGGGAAATTGATGCGGATAACGGCGATATCCTGAATGCGATGCATGAAGGTCTAGCAGGTGGAACTACTGACCCTGTAAACCGTAAACCAACCGCAGCAGCGGGCGCAGACCAATCGGTTGAAGGCCCAGCTTCTGTTTCTCTAGACGGTAGCGTTTCAAAAGACAGCGACGGCACGATTGCAAGCTACGCTTGGTCACAAGTAAGCGGAACAGCCGTAACTCTGGCCAACGCCAATGCTGCAGTTGCAAGCTTCGATGTGGTTGAAGTCGCTCAACAAGAAGTACTCACGTTCAGCCTAACGGTAACTGACAACGAAGGTGCTACTGCAACTGACACCGTTGTTGTAACGGTAACTCCTAAAGACACAGGCCCAGTCAATACAGCACCAGTTGCTGTGGTTACGGCTCCGTCTGAAGTTAATGCGGGTGATGTAGTCGTGGTTGATGCTTCGGCTTCGAGCGATGCTGACCAAGATACATTGACCTTCACGTGGGATGTGCCTGCTGGTATTGATGCTACGGTTCAAGGTTCTTCAGTGAGCTTTGTCGCGGCGGAATACACGCAAGATACGACGCTGAACTTCTCTGTAACGGTCAGCGATGGCACTGATACATCGGTAGCGGCTACTTCAGTGAACGTTCTTAAGAAAACCACAGGCGGCGGTACGTGTACTAACGCTTGGGATTCAAGTGCGGTCTACACTGGCGGCGACCAAGTGACTCAAGGCGGTAAGGTTTGGGAAGCGAAGTGGTGGACAACAGGTGAAGATCCAACAACGACAGGCCAATGGGGCGTGTGGAAAGAGATCGGCCCTGCAAACTGTGCAAGCTAAAAATAGGGTTTAGCTAAACGCTAACTAAGCGTCGACTAAACACCTAAAAGCAAGGCCAACCAGATAATGTCTGGTTGGCCTTTTTATTTATGTTTTCTGAGCTTTGGGCTTACGATCTTTTTATTGGTGTTCTACTGACTTGCGATCGTTGGACTTAGCCAATTAAGTTATCAAAGCTCTCGAATACTTGTGGGCACTTCATCACTCGCCCGTGACCTTGGCCTTGAGTCGCAATCAAGGTAACTCGACCCATTTCATTAGCTGCACGCTGAGACACATCAAACTTAGTAAACTTGTCTTGCTCATCATGAACAATGATCGTCTGAGACTCACGAAGCGCCAGCTTTCCATAAGGATCGACAGACTGAATTGGGTAATTAAACTGCTCTTCCACTTCACCTACTACCGCCTCAAACAGCTTCATTGAGTAACCAGAACGCGCAACGCTGCCAAATAGGTTTTCTAGATAATCCAACACAGGTGCAATGAGCAATAACGGCTTGCTTTCCAATTTAACGTGCTTACATTCCAACGCAGAAGCGGTACCCATGCTGTGACCGACCAAACCTGCCACTTCACCCACCGAATCGAGAACAGCTTCCAAACCATTCACAAACGCTGGGATATGACCATGTACGCCATCACTGCCACCATGAGCAGGGTGGTCGTAAGCCATTGCAGTAAAGCCTTTAGCAGCGATGTGTTCCATTAAAGGAAAGAACTGACTCGCGGTGCCTGACCAACCGTGGGTAAGCACCCAAACTGGACCAGTACCCAGAGAATACGTTTTTATAACGCCATCACGACCTTCGATTTCACTCTTGATAAGCCCTTGCGGATCTGCATTTTTTTGCTCGGTACGCATCGGAGTGAGCAGCAGTTTACGTGCCGTTTTCTTTGCATGACTTGGCGCTAAAATGTAGTGCAAATTAGTTGTTGCGCCAATTAAGCTGCGCTTGAAGCTAAATTTGTTCGATGTATTGAAATAGATTTTGTCACTCATGACCGTTCCTTGTATCGCCATCATTATTGGCGGATCGAGCTCGGCCCTAAAAATCGAACGACCGTGCTATTTGTTGATATAAAAAATGGCGCTACTGCGATTTATCATCGCTTACCACCACTTATCTAAAATTTTGTTGTAAACCTTACTTCAGCAAGACTCACATGATTTGCGAGTTAACCTGCTGTATGTATTAAACCGCTTTCCAACTGGCTACCAAGCGCTCTACACCACTCCAAAAATGCGTGTGGCTGGCTTGTTGGCCTCGTAATGAGTAGAACAAGTTCGCGCTTAAGTAGAGACCGTACAACTCGAAGGTTGCCTGTTTCGGGTCTAAATCGGCTCTGAATTGTTTGCTCTCAACCGCTTTTGCTACCTGAATCGTCAAGTAGTCAATCCACACTGAAATGGTTTTCTGCAGTGCCTTCTGAATCACAGAGGTTTCGCTGCCTGCATCTTTCCAAGCGTCAATAAACATGCAGCTGCCTTGGAACGAATGGTTCCAGCCCAGCCAGTTATCGAGCAGTTGTTTCAGCTTAGCTTCAATATCACCGTCGCCCAACTCTCTCGCCGGAATGATGACTCTTTCAGTGAATATGGCATTGGAATATTCGAGTACAGAGAGTTGCAGGTTCTCTTTAGAGTTGAAGTGCGCAAACAATCCACTCTTAGACATACCACACTGCTTGGCTAATTCGCCAATCGTCAAACTCTCAAGACCATTCTCACTCGCAAGTGAAAATGCATGGCTCAAAATATACTCTTTGGTTATCTTTCCTTTGCTCATTATTCACCAATAATAAATCTGATGCTTTATTTTTAGCACGTTCGTACTTTTTTTCAAGTTTTTTACTTAACCCTTGGTATTCATTTTGTATTATCAAAGAATTGTGGAAAAATGCGACAGTATTCAAAGGAATTTGAGCTAACCGATTATTGAGTTTAATAACTAGGGAAAGAGAATGAACACACTTTGGGAACAGTTTGCGTTTTCGGCTTCGGTGACAGGCCCCATCTGTTTAATGCTGTTTCTTGGTGTCATGCTCAAGCGAATCGGCTTAATCAATGACAACTTCATTGATGTCGCATCCAAGGTCGTGTTTCAAGTCACCCTGCCTGCAATGCTGTTTTTGAGCATTGTTCAGTCTAACCACGACTTTGCCGCAAGTGGAAAGCTTGTCATTTTTGGCTTAGTCGCCAACCTAGCCTTCTTCGTATTCACCACAGTAAGCACCAAAATAGCCTTTAAAAAGCCTCAAGACCAAGGCGTCATAGTACAAGGTGGCTTTCGTGCCAACACTGCTATTATCGGGCTTGCTTATGTTGCCAATATATACGGCAACGACGGTGTCGCGCTCGCTGCACTTTATGTCGCCTCGCTGACGGTTCTCTATAACATTCAGGCAGTTATCGCGCTCACCCCGAAAGGTCAAGAGTCGGGTGACAAAGCCATTCAAGTGATTGTTAAAACTCTCACCAAAAACCCTCTTATTATATCGATCGCTATGGGTGTTTTGTTCTACTTACTATCGATTCCAGTACCGAAAATGGTGACAGATGCAGGGCAGTATTTTGCCAATATGACGTTACCATTAGCCCTGCTATGTACTGGAGGGTCGCTTGATATACGCTCTCTGAAAAAAGATAAAGGCCCAACTTGGTTCTCTACGGGATACAAACTGGTTTTGGCTCCGCTACTGATCACTCTAGCTGCCCTGTTCTTCGGTTTTAGAGGGTTAGATCTTGGTCTTATTTTCTTGATGAGCGCAGCGCCAACCGCAGCTGCAAGCTATGTTATGGCGCGTGCGATGGGTGGGAACTCCACATTGGCCGCCAATATTATCGCGCTAACCACTGTCGTTTCGCTTATCACTTGCACACTTGGCATATTTGCATTAACTGCAATGGATTTAATATAGCTGCGACAGGCTTCAAAAAATCAATATAAGCCTTAAGTCAAAGGCCTCCAGCTTTGATTTAGGACTAACTGATTCCACATAAAGACTGTTAGATTTTACGAAATTTTTCTTAGAGATCTGATATGTCTTCCGTTCAACATACGCCTTCACAGCGCATCGCCAGTATCGAGTTGGGTCGAGTGATTGCTATCTTGGCGATCATTGGCTTACACGGCCAAATGGCACTTACTTATTGGCAAATCGATGAAGTGCCATGGATTGGTTATGTGCTTAACCAAGTCGCTCGCTTCGCCGTGCCTCTGTTCTTTCTGATTTCCGGCTATCTGATCCAACCCAAGCTCACAGCGTCGCCTTGGACAACCTTCATCAACTACTCCAAACCACTACTCAAAGTTTGGTTGGTATGGAGCGTCATCTGCCTAGTCATGCCATTTAATCTCGCTAAGGTTGAAGAATTGGGTTACTTAGGCGAACGCCAAGGCTACTGGGGCTTTTTAATGAACACCCCGCTCAACTCTTTCTTAGAGGGTGGGCTGGTTCACTTGTGGTTTATTCCAGCCCTTGTTTGCGCAGTGTTGGTCATCGCTTTATTGGTTGAGTTGAAGCTCAACAAACTTCTATTACCGATAGCCATAGCGCTCTATGGCTATGGTGTTTTGGCAGGAAGCTACGCAACGCTGACCGGATTAGAAGCCCCCTTCTTCACGCGTAATGGCCCGTTCTTTGGCACGTTAATGGTGACCTTAGGTTTCCTTATTCGTCAGAATCAATGGAAGGTGTCATCAACTAAAGCGTGGGGGTTATTAGCGTTAGGCATGTTGATTCACTTTGCTGAGGCGGCATGGCTCACCACGTTCGACGTCGGATTCAACATGAATGATTTCTTGTTTGGCACGGCGCTATGGGGGATGGGCGTGTTCATGTGGCTTTTAGCAAATCCAAACATGGGTAACTACGCTTGGGTTCGTGCCATTTCGAATCGTATGCTGGGTATCTACGTAAGCCATTTACTGATCATTATTGTGTTGTTCAATGTCTGTGGAGTCTTAGGCATTACGGAATTGGCAAAAGACGTTACGGTATTTTTTGGCACCGTATTGTTGAGTTTCTTGTTGGTCGTTGGGATCGAAAAAACGCCACTGCGACGCGTGCTACTTCGCTAGTCTTTATGCCTAAAACTATCCGCTAAATCAATTTTAAAGAGCCACAAAAAAGAAAGGCAAGATAACTTAATATCTTGCCTTTCTTTCATCATATTGGAACCGAGATTATCTCACTCGTGAGGTGCTATAGGAACGCCATCGCACCTTTACCGACCCCTTCATAAGCGACGATCTGTAGTGATTGGTTCTCTGCTAGGCTCGGCTCAACTTGATCCGCAATATAGCCTGCCAGTAATTCTACTGTGGTATCTGTCGGCAAAATCTCTGTTTCACTCTTAGCAATCGCTAGCTCAAATTCACCTTGAGGCGCCGTGTAGCGGAAGCCATAGTGGCTTTCATCATTAACGCTTTGCGCGTGTTCACTCAGATTAAGTGATGAAACTGAAACTTGGTCTTCTTTAGAACCTAAATAAATGTCTTCCCAGCGCTGAGCAAACGCCTGTTCGCGTTGTTCGTCACGCTGACCATCAACCAAGATTTCGACTGGAGAACGGTGGCCATGTGCGATGCGTTGGCAGTTGCCATCATGCTTTTTCAAACCATGGGTATAGTGGTAAAACGCGCCATTAATGTTCTCATGACGTAGGGTGATCTCTAACCCAGTGACGTTACTTGGAAGGTTATCACGCATAATATGATAAACATGAGCGGTCACACTCTCGATGGTGATCGCCTCTGCATCAATCAGACAGTATGCTTCGTCAGGGCAATGTAGGTAGAGACTCTTGTCACCACGCAACACATCAACCTTAGAGTAGCCCGCTTTGCTCGCTTGAAGAACAACTGCAGCGCTTTGCATCGGCAGTAGCAAACGGTGATCAACGTGCTCATCAACGAGGTGTTTGATCTGCTTTTTGACCTTGCTAAAATCCAGCACCATGCTCATTTCATTAAGTTCACCAGACATGGTGACATCTAAAATCCAACTATCTCCTACGACCCCTCTGTGTTCACAGATGTATGAAGAATCGATAACGGTAAGGTCTCTTACAAATAGGTTCAAGTTGAACTCCTTAATACTTTAATGAGATACGGGAGGCTGAATAATGTCCAGCAGGCACTTCGTCTCATTGGTGTCTAGATAAAATAGGACGAGCAGGATGTTACGACAAGCTCAAAAAGTCCACCTTTTTAGACCCTCTTTTGAGAAAAGAACAAACTCTGCACAATTTCCGCTAAAACATAGACCAGCCCGATGCGAATAGCCATATATTGGGTAAGGTTGCCGAGCGTTTCACGATACATTTTGCTTTAGCCAAAGGCGCGGTGACACCCCAGCAACATGCTGAAAAGCGCGTGAAAACCCCGAATAGCTGCTGTAACCCACTTCATCAGCAACCCAGTTGATGGGCTTATTTTGCAATAAGAGGGATTGAGCCACTGAGACTCGCCACTTTTGCACATAATCTCCAGGCGTCTCACCGACTTCTCGTTTGAACGCTTCAATAAACTGAGTTCGAGACATCGCGGCCAGTGACGCCATTTCCGCAATCGAAAAGTGGCGAGCAGGCAATAGGTGAACGGCCGTAACCACCGAAGCCAATCGTGGATGAGCTAGGGCTGAGAATACCCCTTGATCAATTTGCTGCTGTTCAATGAGATGACGAAAAATCAAAGCCATCAAGGCGTCACTCAACTTATCCATTAGATATTGTTGCCCCGATGACTCTTGGCTCGACTCTCGAAATAGCACCTCAATCACTGGCATTAAGTTAGGTGCATCCGCAAACGGAATCACTATCACGTCAGGCAGAGCAGACAATAAAGGATTCATCTGCCCTGAACGATATTCGACATTCGCACACACGACCTCAGCACCGTCTCCCACACCTTCAATCACATGTGGTGTGCTATTTGGAAGGTAAACAATGCAGGGCTGTGACAGTTGCCTGTACTCCGTGTGCGCGCTAGACAAGGTCAACTCACCCGCGCTCAATACATGAAGATGCCCTTCTTTACCCTGTTGCGGCTTAAATGACGACACTCCGCACAAATTGCCAGAATAGAAAACACCGGTACGTATCGAGAAGTGTTCCATTAATTGTGAAAGCAGATCCATGCATCCTCCGAACGATTCGCTTACTTTTAAGTTCTTTTGTCCCTCTATAGACCGGACGAGTGGGCTAAATTACTTCAAACAAGATAACCAACACTGACAAGGAACTTGATATGTCACACATGAAATCGACCAGTCAAAAAATCACTCTATTGGCCGCGTTACTAGGAACCAGCTTTTCACTGATGGCAGCAGACATCGACATGAGCGTTGATAGCAATGACATCGCGATCAAAGGCTATGACCCAGTGGCTTACTTTACTGATGCTGGTGCCGTTCAAGGTTCATCAGAATTCACTGCTACTTATAAGAACGCTATTTATCAGTTCGCAAACAGTGACAACCGAGATCAGTTCCGCACCAACCCTGAAGCTTATGCGCCTCAATACGGTGGCTATTGCGCCTTTGGTGTGGCTATGGGTAAGAAATTTGAGACCGACCCTAACGCTTGGAAAGTCGAAGATGGAAAGCTGTATCTGAACTTAGACAAATCAGTACAAAAACGATGGTTGGAAGATACGCAAGAGTTCATCCAAGACGCCAACAGCAACTGGACGACGATCAAAACCGTAGAAGCCTATAAGCTTTAGTCTATAAGCTTTAACCTACAAGTTTTAGCCTAGTAACTTTAACCTTTATCCATTGCCCATTAATAAAAACGGAAGCGACCGAACGCTTCCGTTTTCATTTCGACGTTCCAAATATTAATAAGCCTCCAGCTATTGGCATCACCACAATAAATAGCGATGCGCAGCTCAAATCAGGAAAAACCCGTCAGCCTTTAGCACGAATCAAGCCCATTTCTGTTCTATACTCCTAGAAGATAAGCTTTTCTTTTCATGGAAGAATAATGATATTACCTAGGATTTTTGCACTCGGACTTTGCGCCTTATCAACACTGACTTATGCCAACCCGTGGCAGTTCGTCAAAAGTGAAGATGGCATCATCATTGATAAGAGACCTCACATTGAAGGCTTGGTAGAGATACGAGCACAAATGCAAACGCCCACCACTTATTCTGGTTTTTTACTGTTATTGGAAGACAGCGAGAACGTGCCAAACTGGATAGATAACGTATCGGAAAGTCGTGTCTTGATGCAGATATCTGAGGATGAAAATATCGTCTATACCCAATTCAAAGCGCCATGGCCTACTAGAGATCGCGATATGGTGACTTACTCAAAATACAGCATTGAGGATGGCCAGTTTGTCTTGTCGATTAAAGATGCATCTAATTATTTGGCAAAAGAGTCGGGGTACATTCGAATTTATGATGTGGACGCACTTTGGACGCTGCAACCGCTCACCAACGGCAATACCTACATTACCTACACCGCATATGCGAACGCGGGGGGGATATTACCCAATTGGTTGATGAATAAGTTATCGATAGGCAGTGCGCTGAGCACGTTTAAGGGGCTGAAAGAACAGCTACCAAAATACCAAGGCCAGCAGCACCCCAACCTGCCAAGTGAGTCTCGTTAACTATACAGGTTTATTGAGGCAGGCAGCGACAGTGCTAGATAATCTAAGGTCTTCTTGCTAGGTCGCGAGCTAAGATAAGCGCTAAACCAAACACCTGAAGAAACAGGGCGATGTTCTTGTAGAAAGCCATTTTCTCATCGAGCCTTTGGATTAACTCAACTAAGGTCAGATTATCCAAATAGTAGTCATCGATTCGTGCTCGTTGCGATTCTTGGGCACTGTTTATCAGCATCATAAGCTTAGGTAAATTAGCCAACGAGATGGCTGGCACCTCATCACTCACCCAACTCCGGAGTTGGCCGCGAAGCGCTTCATTAAGAACAGTGGCAGGTTGAGCGGTTTCTGGGGATAGCTTATCAAGGTGAATCAGAATCGCTTCACGCTTACGCTCTAAGGTTTCGATCGTATTCCAGGAAAGTTGTATCGAGTACACATTGCCGTATTTACGATCGTTGTATTCCGATTTCTCCGCTTCAATTTTGTCCAACACCAAGCTCGACATGACAATCGCCATGATGTTGAGTATTAACCCTGCAAGGACAATCGCCCAAGCAGGAGGAAGGCGCAATGCCATAATGCTCCCTAGAACATTTTATCAAAAGGTAGGTAAGCTAAGTTTAGGACAATCAAAGAGATCATGCAGATAAGCGTTAACACCATACCCACTTTTCTGCCTTTGAAATTCTTCGCTAAGATCCCTTTCGCGTGAATCACTCGCCCCAGAATAAACGCCACACCAATGACATGAATAAGCCACACACCAGCCCCATTCACCTCTAGCAACCCCATCAAAATCACCGTGATTGGGATGTAATCCATTGCGTTACTTTGTGCCGATCGAGCTATCTGTAACGACTCAACACCGCCATCGGCATGAGCAACAAGATTGATTCGTCTTTGCTTAATAACTTCGATCGCTAACCAGATCATTACTACCGTAAGCAAGGCTGCGTAAAGTGCTGTAACCATTATATTTCCCTATTACTTGGTGTTTATTCATCATCCATTACCCATCAATTCATTGATGCGGTCAACGCAAAATGATAGTCGAGCCCGAAAGTTTGTAAGAGATCTCTCACACCGAACGTAAGAGATCACAATCAAGCTTCGCAGAAAATTCCTAAAATACAAACCCAACCCCTTGTTTTGTATGAATCCACGCATATTTCTTTCGGTTAGTGAGTACATTTATTTCTTGAGGTGGATTGTGAGTAAAGCCTCTGCAGTGTTTAATACACATGTCGACAGGGAGTTGGCAGGAACAGGAAAAAGCCTAACGGATTAGGTATCTTCAGGATGAAGATTTGATGACTTAGGATGAGTTATCAGCAAGGAAGTTTTGCTCTAGGATAGAGTCGCTTGTCAGGATGATGAGTTAGCAAGGACACCGCTAGGAAGGCGATGAATTGGATAGGTTAAAGGATTTAGCCACGTCAAGGAATGATGCATGGAGCACCAGTTACCTATTGAAAGATAAGTAACGCGCAGTAGCAGGATGGCTACGAAAAGAATAGACCCCGTTTGGTGAAAGCCAAACGGGGTTTCCTTTTTTCAGCGTTTGAAAAGTTTCGAGAACAGTCGTTCTACAAAAGTTATAGAATAATATTCATCAAGAACATCGCACCAAACGCATTCAATACTGAAATCGCGATCATCACTGGAATATAACGACCTTCAGTACCAATTGGCCCCATGATACGTCCCATGTATTGCACCTGAGAGCCCATCAAGTAGATAGCTGGCGCTAAGATAGCGATATGAGTTCCGTTCAAGATACCTTGGTCAAACAGCGTGATCACCACGCCCACAGCACCGCCCATCGACATCCACGCGCCAATCAATACTGCTGCCGCTTCACCAGGTAAACCAAATACCGCCATGATTGGAGCAAATACACTGCCCATCAAATCCAGCGCACCGGTGATCTGCAATGCCTTGATGATCACAAACGCCATCAGAACATTCGGTACCGTAGAGGTAGTCGCAATAACCCAGCCTTTCTTAGCACCTTCAACGAAAATATCAGTAACCATTGGTTTCTTTGCTTTAACTTCGCTCATTATGCTACTTCCTCTTCCAGTTTTTGTTCTTTGTCTGATTTTGGTTTGTCTTCTTTGCCTTCAGTAATGTTGAGGTAAATACGGAACAGGTTCGCACCGACAAACTTGAAGATGAACATCACAGCCACAGCCAAACCAATTGACGATGTTACCGCCAAAGAACCATCCATCGCCGTTAGAGTGAACAGAACCGCACCTGAAGAGAAAAAGTTAACGATCGCCGCGCCCGCCGTAAACTGGAACATGGTGAAGACATCGGTTTCACGCTTAGTCAGATGCCCTTCATCTTTCAGTTGCCTGGTCATCGCTGCACCTGCATCGGTACTTTGCAAAGAAGCAATCAGTGCCAAGCCTGAGTTACCCGGAATACCCATTAGAGGGCGAAGCAGCGGTGTCAGTAGTTTACGAGCCGCGTCCAGTGCACCGTAGTGCTCAAGTACGTTGATCATACCCAGTGCAAACATCACGGTCGGAATAAGTGTCAAAGCAAAAATGAAACCGTCGCGAGCACCACTACCGCCTTTACCACGCAGTGACGTCGTTGCCGCTTGGATACCATCGGCCGTTTCACTGACATCGTAAGCGACCTTACCGAATGAACCGTTGAGCGTTGTAAAATCGAGCACTCCATACCATTCATTGGACTGCATTAAGCCTGAAAAGAACACAATCGCGAATGCGAGTGCGATATAGCTGCCGATCGTGACTTTACGATCGGTTTTAGTTGGATTAGTCATAAGGACCTCTATACATCTCGTTTATGTGGAACAGAACACGTATAGATAGTGCAAACTAATGAGCAATAGGTTAATGACCAAAATCAAATAGCGTATCGGTTTGAACAAAAGAACCACAGCAACATATAAAACTGTGATTTAGATTTAAAAGCAGAGGTATACGCTAAAATAATTAGAATATTTCACATACAAAACTAAACAAAATTCGCTTCAACAGCGCAACCAAAAACGCACACAATCACCACACAAATAAGGTTTCAAATGACAGGTTTTTACCTAGTCTGATCTCTGATAATGATGTAAGTGATCTCTTACATGCTTTTTCTGTTCAATTTTAATTCGATTATAATACAGCGGCTTAAATCGTGGTTACGCATTCTAAAATGCAATCGTTTACCTATTATTGGTTGAGTTTTGAACCATGGCTAAACCGTGAGCCATTTTATAAAGAATTTGAGCTTAATCCGAAATTTCAGCCCTCAGAGGTGCTATAGACTTCGCGCTGCCAATATCGAAGGAGAACGGTGGTGATGATGATGGAAATGAGAACGCTTAAATATCAAGTAATGGGCAAAGGCATGTGGATCACTGTAACAGTATCTCGCGCAGTAGCGGACAAACTTGCGCTGGAATATCAATCCTACGGCTGGCCTGTTGAAGTATGTGCCGCAGAACAAACACTAACGTTTGATCTCAATGCTGCATAATATTGGCAATGGCGAATAAGCTCTATCGGTAATAAACCCGGTAGGGCTTTTTCCCTAACCTCTATTTTCTCTATTTCTCTATTTCTCTATGATTGACGAGTTACCGATGATCGACCGTTTTCCTATGAACGATGGGTTCCTATAATCGACGGCTTTCACTGTGACCTCACGTTTTCACCCAATCTACTGTTTTCTATATAATCTATTGAATTATTAAGATATCTATCACACTGCACATGGTTATTTAGGTCTACGCTTTTACCCGTGTTAATAACTTATTAACTTCGGAGCGTAATCCATGTTAGGTATCCAGCTTTCTGCTGTTCTCTCTTTATTATTTTTTTCTACGGTAGCAGGCGCTGCCACTTCTCAGTTGGGAGAGCCGCTCAAACTAACCAGTTCATTTGCTGGCTACCTATCGCTGACCATTTTCGTTGTCGCCTACATCGTGGTGATGATGGAAGAATACCTAAAACTCCGAAAATCCAAGCCGGTTCTACTTGCGGCGGGCCTGATCTGGATAATCATTGGTTTTACCTACCAAGAACACAACCTTGTCGAAGTGGCCAAACAAGCGCTTGAACACAACCTTCTGGAATACGCCGAGCTATTACTCTTTCTACTCGTCGCCATGACATACATTAGTGCCATGGAAGAGAGAAGACTGTTTGATGCGCTGCAAGCGTGGATGGTAGGCAAAGGCTTTAATTTCCGCTCTCTGTTCTGGATAACCGGTATTCTGGCTTTCTTTATCTCACCTATTGCCGACAACCTCACGACAGCTCTATTGATGTGTGCCGTTGTTCTCAAGGTCGCAGGCTCTAACCCTAAATTTGTCAATCTCGCGTGTGTGAACATTGTCATAGCAGCCAATGCTGGCGGCGCATTTAGTCCATTTGGAGATATCACAACGCTGATGGTATGGCAGGCTGGCCATGTCAGCTTTACCGAGTTCATTCCTCTATTTATTCCTTCAGTGATGAACTACCTTGTTCCAGCCCTGATCATGTCTTACTTTGTTCCGACGACTCAACCTGACACGGTCCATCAGCACATAGAATTAAAGCGTGGAGCAAGACGAATCGTCTGCTTGTTCATCATGACAATAGCGACCGCGGTTGCTTTCCATGCCGTACTCCACTTCCCTCCTGTGATGGGGATGATGATGGGGCTCGCCTATCTGCAGTTCTTTGGTTATTACTTACGTAAGACTTTACCCAACTCACTCGCGAAGAAAAAAGCGGTGGCGATCGCCAATAACGATGAAGGCGCCCTAAAGCGACTCGGTTCTGTTGTACCATTCGATGTATTTCGAAGAGTGTCGCATGCCGAATGGGACACGTTGCTGTTCTTCTACGGCGTCGTAATGTGTGTCGGTGGCTTGAGTTTACTTGGATACTTGGAATTAGCCTCGGGCGTGATGTATAGCCAATGGGATCCAATTTGGGCCAACGTCATGGTGGGGATCTTATCGGCTATTGTCGATAACATTCCGGTGATGTTTGCCGTGTTATCCATGGAACCCCAAATGTCGATGGGCAACTGGCTACTGATCACCTTAACCGCGGGCGTCGGTGGTAGTTTGTTGTCAATTGGTAGTGCGGCAGGTGTGGCGTTAATGGGCGCGGCGCATGGCAAATACACCTTCTTTGGCCACTTGAAATGGATGCCAGTGATCATGATTGGCTATGCCGTCAGTATCGCTGCTCACCTATGGCTGAATGGCGATCTTTTCTAGTAAAACGCTCTAATGCATATCAGCTAGAGGCTTCTCAACGCGTGTCCAGACGTTACTTAACTGCATCGCTGGACACTGGTTGCAGGTTAACACTGCACCCTCGTGTTGAATTCGCATCACTAGCCCGGAGTCAGATCGGCGGTTCGCTGAATTCAACTCAATATTGATTAAGTCATCTTCAACACGATAAGTTCGAGTAACAGACTTATCCGTTGTTTGATAAGTCACTTGCCCAGATTCAAAAAGCAAGTAACTGCCATTGTCAGCGTTCTCATACATGCCCTTAAACAGAACAAGTTGTGGTACTTCGAAGGGTCGACTGGTGTCGGTTAAACAACCGGTCAGCAATAGTGCGCTACTGCAGCAGAGTATAAGTGAATGATGGCTATTCATTTGGGCATCCTTGCCTAGAGAACATGGTTAAAGGATATGCAACCAAACAAGTATTTTCCAGCAAGTGGCAGTTTTATTGCAAAGTCACACTTTAAGAACCCTTAACGTTCACCAATAATTGATACGCAATTTTCAACAAACATTCCGAAAAAGACTCTTTAATCTTCTTCTCTTCCCTCAATAACTAACAAGCGTTGTTTGCGTTCTACGCCACCCGCATACCCGGTCAGCTTGCCATTTTTACCAATAACTCGATGGCACGGCACAATCACTGACACTGGATTTTTACCATTCGCTAAACCCACGGCTCGAACGGCCTTTGGGTTACCAATCGCATCAGCCAGTTGTGCATAGCTCCATGTTTCTCCATAAGGAATAGTCATGAGCGCTTGCCAAACCGATTGCTGAAATGGCGTGCCCTTTGCGGCGATCGGTACAGAAAACTGGATTGCTTCACCAGAAAAATAACGGTTGAGCTGGTCGGCGACCAATTCAAAGATCGGAAAGCTAGCATCTTGAACGCCTAACTGTTCTGGCTTGGTGGTGTATGTTTCAAACCAAAGGCCGAGCAGCCCTTCTTCGTTCGCCTGTAACGTCACGGTTCCCAATGGGCTCTCATAATAAGTAAATCGGTGAGTCATAATCTCTCCTAGCCTGCTACTGCAGATGTTTGTGGATTACTGATGTTTGTAGATTGTTCTTTCTACTAAGACTGATTCCAACAGTGGAACGTGGCGTAACTACCCCAAGGCGAAACACTCTCTGTGTTGATGGCGGGGCGATGCTCAATGAACTTCTTCACCACCAAATCGCCTACCAACAGGTGGTTAGGTTCACTTAACCCGCGAAGCAGCGCGTATTGAATCGTCCAAGGCCCAATGCCCTTTAGCTCAATCCATTTGGAAGGGTGCTCTGCTTCATTGTCGACCATGTATTCAGCAAAACGCTTTAAGGTCTCTTTGCGGCTTCCCGGCATTCTTAAGAAACTGACATCAGCCTCCGCTATCTGTTTAGGTGTCGGGAAGCTGACCTTCTCATGTGCATCAGAAAGCTCTTTGACCAACAAGTTAAGCTGCCCAATCGCCGCGGTTACTGAAACTTGCTGCCCTAGAATCGCTCTTACTCCGGCTTCCCAAGCACTCCACACGCCAGGAATGCGGATGCCACTCTTAGCCACTAAGTTGGGGTCAATGGTTGTAAAGAAGGCCTCAACCTTGGCAATATCGACATCAAGGTCGAACATGCGTCGAATGTTCGCAATCAAGCTTCTTAACTGGCTTATATCGTCCAACTCAAATTCAATATCTAAGCGGTTCTCTTTAGCCAAAGTGGCCTTGAACCAACCCTTTGACCCATTAACATTCACTGTGCGCTTGTAATAGTCTTCGCCAACGTCTTCTAAGCCCTCAATCATTCTTCGTCGATAGAAACCCAGTAAATGCTTCCAGTCTAATGGGCCGTGAAAGACTAGCTGAATATGATTGCTCAGGTTTTCACTTAACTTTGTTCGTCGGATTTGGCTTGGCGAGAGCTGAAGCTCTTTTAGAAAGGCATCATTGAAACGGCGCGTGCTATTGAAGCCACTTGCAAAGCCAACATCGGTAATGCTCATGCTACTAGTGTGCAGCAACTGCTTGGCAAACATCAATTGGCTATAAAGGCTATATTGCTTCGGCGACACCCCAATATAATTATCGAATAAGGTTCGTAAATAGCGGTCTGAAATACCTAATCGTGTGGCAAGGTCGACGATTGATCCTGAGTTCAGCGCACCATGATCAATCAACTGTAAAGCACGCAAGAAAGTCGTTTCAACACCTTTCCAAGCCGGAGAAAAAGGTGCGCTGTCTGGCCGGCAACGTAAGCATGGGCGATATCCAGCCTTCAAGGCTTGAGCTTGATGAGAAAAATACTCGACATTTTCTTCTTTGGGCGGGCTTGCTGGGCAAATCGGACGACAAAAAATTCCGGTGGTTTTTACCGCTGTAAAAAACATTCCGTCAAAGCGAGCGTCTCGCGCATATCGAGCCAAATGGCACTGCTCACTCGTTAACGTACTGTTGTGATGAATATTTCTCGACATGCTGTGCTCTTCCCATTTGCCATAACTTTTACTCCGATACCTAAAAGTTTACCGTGAACTGTCATTGTCGCTAGCCACTTTCGGAACTGAAGGTTAGATAAATCACAAAAAAGGGTTTTCTTTTTACGCAATTCGACTAAATTTAACCTTGAGAAGAAACTCTTCTCACAACGTCAACGATAGGTACTTAGCACACTAAGATGCAGAGACCTGTCGAATATAAAAAGGAAAAGGCTATGGTTCTTCACACGTGTCGTATTGTTTTATCAAACCAACAGGTTCTCACCAGTCAATCAGTCGAGCAGTCTCTCAGCTTTCTTGAAGACGAAGCGAGTAAGGGGATTTCTAAAATTGAGATTGACGCTACCGATGGAAATCAAATCCATTCATACCTGTCACACTCTCTTGAAGAGTCCATTGAGAATCTAATGAATCTCTAGAATTTTCGAAGAATAGTGCTTTGAAGTGATAGGGCTTTTAAAAAAGGTTACGCATACCAGGCTTAAACGGTTTTATCCGAGTTAGGGTTATCTCCTGATTTGGAAAAGAAAATCATCTCTGGTTTAAAACAAAAATGGCTCCTAACTATACAATTAGTTAGGAGCCATTTTTTATTGAATCTAATCAACAAAGCCGTTGCTTACCGCGAATGCCGCTACTCTGGTGCTTGTTCAGCGGCTTGTTGCAACGTATAAGCGGTCGATGGATCAATTTCGTTAACCAACTTCTCGACCTGCATGATCGCATCAACCGAGGTGCTGCTTTTGCGATAGCTCAGATAAATCGGACGATACCAATCTTCTACCCCTTTCACCTTATGCAGCTGACCCGAATCGATAAAAGGTTCAACCATAGAAACAGGTAAATACGCACTGCCACCTTTCTCTAAGATGAAATCGAGGGCAATACGAGCCGTAGAGGTACGTAAATACGGAGCTGGAACTTTAGGGTGACGTTCTGCGTGTTCTGAACCGAAGCGCGTTCCCCAATCGACATACACATACTTATGTTGGAACACAGATTCCAGGTCATCTTGCTGCGTTGATACCAGCACCAAAACCAAATCAGCGACTTTTTTACAGTTCAGCTCTTCCGCTTTAATTTGATCGAAGGCGAAAGCCATATCTAAGGTTCGCTCTAGCAAATTACGGTTCAGTTGCTCGCGCCCCATCACCTCAGCCATGAAGCCATAACCACCAAAAGAATCGGTCACTACGCTTAAACAGTTTTGCAGATACGCATCCCAAATATTCGGAGTGCCACCTAGTGTTAACTGCAAGGCTTTTCCACTCTCTAACGACAGCTCAAACTTGGCTTGTTGTAAGGTGGATACCATCACTTCAGCATAACCAATCAAACGCTCACCGGAAGAGGTAAGCTTGATGTTATTGCGGTCACGAATGAAGAGCTGAGTATCAAAATAGCCTTCAAGCTGTTTGATCCGCGCACTCACCGCTGCTTGTGTTAAATACAAGTTTTCAGCTGCGCGCCCAAAGTGGCGCACCCTTGCAACCTCAAGAAAGGTTCTAAATACTTTCACATCCATCAAAAATACATCTCTGTAATAAATCTGCTAACTAGCCGATCTAGGATTGTTTATCGTAAAGGCAAAAACGTTTTGTTTCCTATTTTAGCCTTTTAACAATATTTTCGCGTGAGCAATAAACACTAATTTCTATCTAACCACATTACTGAGGCTGATATGTCTGAGACCGAATTCCGACACGGAAAAAAACGTTTTTATGACACCATTAAATTCCCACGAGGGTTCGCTAAGTCAGGTGATTTTACTCTTTCAGAAGAAGAAATCCTAACCTTGTTTGGTGACACTATGCTTGCACTTGAGACTGGTGAACTAACACCGACCAATGCTGAAGAAAGACATTTCATCAAAGTATTGGCTCACCCTCATAAGGCTAAGTCCAAGTTAGACCGTGTTTGGTTGAAGTACATTCAACTGGCTCGTGGACGCCGTCGCTTTCATACCCTAAACGGCTGCAAACGCGGTGAAGTGCCTAGGGAAGAATACGACAGAGAGTTAGTGTTAGAAGATTAGTAAAACTGCTCAAAGTGATACCTAATCACTTTGGGCTTTTTTTCATAGCATATTAGCGGCAACTTAAAACAAACACGCATCTTCTTCGTAATTAGTAAGTTTAGCCAACCTGTCCAGTTTTACCAATATTTATATAAAATTCATAGTGATAGCTTTGAATAATCACTATTCTTAAATATATCCATGCTCATTCACGCCTGTCGGTGATACTTCCTCACTTTTTCTCCTCTTTTTTGCACGGCAGTGCCACATAAGTATCACTCTTTGATCATACGTCCATTGCGCTCCTGACCATCCACTCAATGAAGCTTGTTGATCTTTCAGACCCTGAATCAAAACCACCTGACGATATATGACAAACGTATTAATCTTGTTTAACGCTACCAAATATCCATACAATAATTGTGCAAAATTGAGAGTTCTGGTCACAGATACGACGAAAAAAGCAAAAACTTGACCTAAAACAATAGCGGAATTTAATAACTTATTTTATAATGCGAATTAATGTTTCAGAACACTATAAAATTTTATTTCTAGGGGCAAAATCAATGAGACTTATTCCATTAAGCAACAAAGCTAAAGTAGGTAAATGGGCTGCTCGTCACATCGCAGATTCTATCAACAAATTCGCTCCTACTGCTGAGCGTCCATTTGTTCTAGGTCTTCCTACTGGTAGCACACCTCTAACTACTTACGCTGCGCTAATTGAACTACACAAAGCGGGCGAAGTAAGCTTCAAACACGTTGTAACATTCAACATGGATGAGTACGTTGGTATCGACCCTAACCACCCAGAATCTTACCGCACATTCATGCACGAGAACTTCTTCAACCACGTTGATATTCAAGCAGAAAACATCAACCTGCTAGACGGCAAAGCTGAAGACATCGATGCTCACTGTGCAGCATACGAAGAGAAAATCCGTTCATACGGCAAAATCAACCTATTCATGGGCGGCGTAGGCATCGACGGTCACATCGCATTCAATGAGCCAGGTTCTTCTCTATCTTCACGCACTCGTATCAAAACGTTGACTGAAGACACTCGTATCGCGAACTCTCGTTTCTTCGATGGCGACATCAACCAAGTTCCTAAATACGCACTAACTATCGGTGTTGCTACTCTTCTAGATTCTGAAGAAGTAATGATCCTTTCTCTAGGCCACAACAAAGCGCAAGCGCTTCAAATGGCTATCGAAGGTTCTGTAAACCACATGTGGACTGTTACAGCTCTACAGATGCACCGTAAAGCTATCATCGTTGCTGATGAGCCAGCTCAACAAGAGCTAAAAGTTAAGACTCTACGCTACTTCCAAGAGCTAGAAGCTGAGAACATCCAAGACCTATAATCCGCATAGTCTTGGATAGAAGGGCGTTTTTAATAAAGAGAACGTCTTGAATAGAAAAAGCCACTGAATGTGGCTTTTTTTGTACCTGCTGCTTTTGTGTTTAATGGGAAGAGAGGTTTCGGGTATTTTTTATAGACACAAAAACAACAAAGCGATTTCTCCAACGAGAGAAACCGCCATCATTTTAAACTTTGTATTGATACGAACGAACAGCTACAAGATATGTAGGATGCGAAACAAGATAAGCAGGACTGCAAACTAGAACTAAGAACTCAGTGCGTTATCTCGGCATAAGGTCGTGATAATGTCAGTGATAGCCAAAACGATCGTCGACTTCACTTTCTGATTGTGTCGACCCAAGAACATTTGAAGCATTGGGCCAGACATGGTTTCCACCATCTCCGCATCATATTCGATAGGCATGATACGCTGAACCGCGTGCACCTTGTTAAGCTCAAATATAACGTCGACTTCTGTGAAGCTGGTGTCTTCACCCTGTATTTTCGCCCACTCTTTCAAGGTAACGAAAATCTCTAAATCATCGTAGAGCTCTTTACTGATCACACCAAGCCCTAATAGTAGCTTAGCGCGGATCATAATCTCGCCCAACGGCCCGCCACTGTTGAGAAGTGGTTCAACAACAAATTTAATTGCCGTGTCGTCTTTCTTGAAAATGTTTTTTAATACGGCATCTACCGTGTCATCCAATGCATCGTAAGCCGCCATTAGACAGGCGCTAGCGCTCTCAGCTTCAGATAGGGCTTCGAGTAATTCAGTTTCGTGGCTAGTTTGTATTGGCATAACGGCTCGACAATAAGAAAGTGCCACTGGTGTGGCACTTTGATGGTTTATCATTTCAATGCTAGATAAGCTTCTTCCGCTAGTTTAACAACTTCTGAGTTACTATTCAGCTCAGAATAATGCGCTAATGTCTCAGCAAACCCTTTTTCTGCGAACATTGCCTGAAGTTCAACCGCTTGAGGGTCATCTTCATTCTTGTAATGGAAAGCCGCTGCAATCGCTTTTACGAGATGAGCGTTTGGAAGACCATACTCCAATGTGCCGTTTAATGGCTTGACTAGGCGGTCTTGTGGGCTCAGTTTACGAATTGGCTGACGACCAACACGGTCTACTTCATCACGTAGAAACGGGTTAGCAAAACGACCAAGGATTTTTTGGATGTAGGCTGCGTGAGCTTCCGGGTCAAAACCGTAACGCTTAATAAGCACAGCACCGCTTTCTTCCATTGTTGCAGTTACTTCAGCGCGGATTACGTCATCTTCGATAGAGTCTTTGATTGTCTCGTGACCTGCAAGCACACCAAGGTATGCCGTTACCAAGTGACCCGTATTTAGCGTGAACAGTTTACGCTCAACGAAAGCCATTAGGTTGTCAGTGCATTCCATACCTGGGATGTTTGGAATCTCACCCTTAAATTGTGTTTGATCTACGATCCACTCGCTGAACGTTTCAACGGTTACGGCTAGAGGGTCTGTTTCGCCCGCTTCTGCCGGTGGAACAATACGGTCGACCGCTGAATCAACAAAGCCAATGTGCTCTTCAGTGAACGCTTTCATTTCATCAGAAAGGTGCTCTAAAACTGCTGCTTTTAATTGGCTAGTACCGCGAACCATGTTTTCTGCCGCGATTACGTTCATTGGAGCTGTGTTACCTGCCGCAGCACGTTTTTCAATACCTTGAGCGATAGATTTAGAGATAATCTTAAGAACCGTTGGGCCTACCGCTGTTGTTACAAGATCAGACTCAGCGATGCAATCTACTACAGCGCTTGTCGCTGAGTTTACTGCTGTCACGTTCTTAACCACTTCTACAACACACTCTTCACCAACAATCTTTACTGGGTAC
This sequence comes from Vibrio sp. QJM3NY_27, assembly GCF_057785955.1. Lineage (NCBI taxonomy): Bacteria > Pseudomonadati > Pseudomonadota > Gammaproteobacteria > Vibrionales > Vibrionaceae > Vibrio > Vibrio sp. QJM3NY_27. Next base: position 593,463 of record NZ_CM173512.1, read on the forward strand.
TCTTGGCGTTCAATTAACGCATTAACAACCGTTTCATTTACGTCTGCAAACGTAACCTTCATACCAGCATCAGAAAGAAGCTTACCAATGAAACCACGACCGATATTACCTGCACCAAAATGTAACGCTTTCATAATTTTAGACCTTATAAATATTTGAATCTAGATAGCTAACCACTCAACAACATGCCTTGAAATCGTCGTTCTGAGCATTAAGCAGTAAGCTATTCAGACTGAATCTTTAATAAACCGATAAAGAGTAAGACCGAAAATGAGGCCAGTGGGGGGACACCGGCCTCCTTCACTCAGGAGCTTGACTAGAGCGTATTAATTTCCGTTTAGAATACGTAGAACATCATCTGGGTTAGTTGTGTTCTGTAAGCATTCCACTGCTTCTTCGTCATCAAGTGAATTGGTAATAGCCATCAACACCATGTTGTGTTCATCGCCTTGTGCTGCAATACCGATAACCATCTTAGCGATATCATCTTCGTCTTCGCCCCACTGAATGCCTTCAGGGTATTGGCAGAACACGATGCCGGTTTTTTGTACGTATTGTTTTGCTTCGATTGTGCCGTGTGGTACCGCGATAGACTCGCCTAAGTAAGTAGACACAAGCTCTTCACGAGCAAACATACCGTCTACGTATTCAGGTGACACGTTGCCAAGTTTTACTAACTGGTCGCCAGCAAACTTGATAGCGTCTTCTTTCTGCGTAGCTTTAAGGCCAAGGAAGATGCTGTCGTTAGTTAGTGCAAGTTTGTTGCCTTTCTGTGTAGGATCAGCTGCAGTCACTGGCGCTTTCGCTTCGCCACTTTTTGCTTCTACAAGGTCTGCAACTAACTGGTCGTATACAGCACCATCTAAGAAGTTGTTAAGAGACATATGCATTGCACCTGGTACGGTTTTACGTGCACGGTCTGTTAGGTCTTTGTGTGTAATAACAATTTGCGAATCAGCTGGTAGATTGTTGATTGCGTAGTTGGTTACCACAATGTTCAGGCCTGCTGCTTCTACTTTTTTACGCAGTAGACCGGCACCCATTGCACTTGACCCCATACCCGCATCACACGCTACGTACACTGCTTCTACATCAGTTAGGTTCACGTTTGCACCTGATGCCGCACCTTTAGAAGACGCTTTCATGTCTTTCATTTGCGCTGATGCTTTTTCTAGTGAATCTTCGTCGTCACCTTGAGCTGCAGTCTTAAGTAGGATTGAAGCTACGATGAAAGACACAGCGGTTGATGCGATAACAGAAAGAACAACACCAACGTAAGAGCCTTTTGGCGTCATCAATAGAACTGCAAAGATAGAACCTGGAGATGCTGGAGAGATAAGGCCAGAATCAAACATTACGTTAGTGAATACACCTGTCATACCACCTGCGATAACAGCAAGAATTAGACGTGGGTTCATTAGTACGTAAGGGAAGTAAATTTCGTGGATACCACCTAGGAAGTGGATGATAGATGCGCCAGCAGCAGACTGTTTCGCACTACCTTTACCAAATACCATATAAGCAAGTAGAAGACCAAAACCAGGACCTGGGTTCGCTTCAATTAGGAAGAAAATTGAACGACCAATCTCTTCAGATTGCTGGATACCTAATGGAGAAAAGATACCGTGGTTGATTGCGTTGTTTAGGAAAAGGATTTTCGCAGGTTCAACAAAGATAGAAGCTAAAGGAAGGGCACCAGCTTCAACCATTGCGTTAACACCAGCAGCAAGAGCACCAGACAGTACTTTAACTGCAGGACCAATCACAACGAATGCGATGATTGCGCAGATCATACCGATGATGCCAGCAGAGAAGTTGTTCACTAGCATTTCGAAACCACTCTTCACTTTACCGTGAACAGCTTCATCGAATTTCTTAATTGCGATACCACCCAGTGGACCTACAATCATTGCACCCATGAACATTGGGATATCAGTACCAACGATAACACCCATTGTTGTGATAGCACCCACTACGGCACCGCGGTCGCCACCAACCATTTTACCACCGGTATAACCGATCAATAGTGGTAGTAGGTATGTGATCATTGGGCCAACCATTGATGCTAACGTTTCGTTAGGCCACCAACCCGTTGGAATGAATAGTGCAGTAATGAAACCCCACGCAATGAATGCGCCGATGTTTGGCATTACCATATTGGATAAGAAACGACCAAAGTTTTGAACCTTAATCTTTGCTTCTGGTGATAACATAGGTAGAACCCCGTAATGTATTGGTTGGTCAAATGACCGAAAGTGTGTACTCAAAAGTCGATTAAAATGTATCACAACATTTTTAAAATGCACCTCAGCCCAACTTTCGTGATAACCATCACACGCAAAAAACACTTTCGGGTTAACGAGTACACCTTAGATCACAAAAACATCATGAATTTAAATTACAAAGCCAAATTAATGAGAATAGATATCATTAACACAAGATCTAGATCACATTTTATTTTGTAATACTTAAAAATAAATAGTGATGTAAATCACACTTAATAAAATATAGCATCTGAGATCTATATAACCCGTATAAAAGAACATCGTGTTACGAATAATAAATATGCACCAAGATGGGCAAAAACCCTAAAACTGTAATTTAATTACAAATCAGGCGACATTTTGCTTAACATTCAAAATGAGAGCGAATACTCACTAAAAACATGGACCAGTGAACTGCAGTTAGTATCAACAGTTGTGTTATTGTATTTCCCTATTCTATACAACAGCCCCTCAACATTAATCAGCAGTTCTACTGCTAATTGAGAAACAGACTATGCCAGACAAGATTTCCACATCAGCACTAGCCAAACAAAAAGGGATAGAAGCAAAGGCTCTATTCAGTGATTTGAAAACAGCTGGCTATATCGTGCGTTCACAGGAGCGTTGGGTACTCACAGAACGAGGCGAAAGCTTTGGTGGGGAGTATGTCGAACACAAGAAGTTTGGTGTCTTTATTGTCTGGCCAGAAAAACTACTCATCGACCTAGATTCTTTCTCTGGAAAAACGCTAACGGCAACTCAACTAGGCAGTGCCTTTCAACTTAGCGCAAAAAAAATTAACCTGTTGCTCAGCGAGCTTGGTTGGATAACACGTGAAGAAGATGGTTGGCATGTCACCTCAACAGGCTTAAAAGCAGGCGGTGAGCAAAGGGAAGATAAAGCGACTCAAAACCTATTTGTGGTATGGCACGATTCATTGGTTCGCAATAAACGTTTGAAGCAGTCTGTTGTCGAATTTCTAGGGCATGATGCTGAAAGCCACTCTACCGATGTCTCGTTTTCTAGCTTTCGTCAGAAATTTGAGGCGAAACACCGAACCTTAGACGGACATTATGTACGTTCAAAGGGAGAGCTGATCATTGATAACTGGCTTTATATGGCGGGAGTGGTTCATGCCTATGAACGTCCGCTCCCGATATCAAAAGAAGTAATGAGCGATTTCTACCTGCCAAGCGGCAAGGTATACATTCAGTTCTGGGGAACAGATTCAGGCCCTATAGAAGAAGACAAACGAAATGCGACCAAGAAAGTTTACCAAGAGCACGGTTTTAGCTTGATTGAACTTAACCCTGAAGATATCCCAAACCTCGACAGTGTACTTCCCTCTTTATTACGCCAATATGGAATCAAAGCGTACTAACTGGCTGATTTTCGAAAACCAACACACATCCAGATCACACTAATCAAATCATTATGGACATTATTAACCATAGTGATTTGATGTGTTCGCTATTTTTCCCAAGCCAATCTTCTATTATCTTACACCCATCGACTTGAGCTACCGCAGATACTCGATTTATTGGGGCATGTTCGATAGCCATTTAAGCGTTCAGCCTTTTAGAGGCTGACTGTTCTAGAAACGACTTCTATAGAGATATAGCCTAAATGCGTTATCCGTTTATTGTTGACGTTACCGAACATAAAACCCTACAACATTTATATTGATAGATATTAGGATTCAACATGACTCATCCAATCATTTCAGATCTAAACACTCGCTACACAGCTAAAAAATACGATGCAGAAAAGCGCATCTCTGCGGAAGACATGGAAGTAATCAAAGAAGCACTTCGTTTGTCGGCTTCTTCTATCAACTCTCAGCCTTGGAAGTTCATCATCATTGAGAGCGACGCAGCAAAACAACGCTTCCACAATACTTTCGAGAACATGTTCCAGTTTAACCAACCGCATGCGAAAGAAGCGTCACATACGATCCTGTTTGCTCACGATCCTAAGTACACTAAAGAGAAATTCGCAAAGCGTGCTGACACAGAAGTAAGCTCTGGTCACCTACCCGCTGAAATGTACGAGCAGTTCTTAGGGGCTTACGCATTCGCAGAAATGAACACAGACGAAACAGGTTTCAACGGTAACTGGACTAAGTCTCAGGTGTACATCGCACTAGGTAACACAATGCACACACTGGCTCGTCTTGGTATTGCTTCAACACCGATGGAAGGCGTAGATGCCGCTATGATCGGTGAAGAGTTTGCTGACGAACTAGACGGTCACGTTGTTGATGTAGCGCTAGCAATCGGCTACCACAAAGACGGCGAAGACTATAACCACGGTAAACCAAAAGCACGTCTAGCTCTTGATGAAATCGTGACGACGCTTTAACACGTTAATTAAGATGACGAATGAATCAACAGCTATAACACGTTAAACAGTTACAACGCTTAACTGCTACAACGCTTTAATTTTTAAAACGCTTTTTCGTTTTACAAAATATAGTTTCAACAGCACTTCAGACTGTTAAATTACACTGCCTTGTTTTGGCCAGACACTCGTCTGGCCTTTTTCATGTCTGTATTTCGCATCCATCTTTTCTATCTCAGTTTTAGCCATCCCAGCCGCTTTTTAGACCATCAATACCTAATCAATCCACGTGTTCTAATTCGCGAAGCGCAGGAGTTACGCTATAATCCCCTTTGTTAAAACAGGTTCCTCACCCTGCTCTTTCTGAGCAAACATCATTAATTTTCTTGCCAAACCGCTATAAATTCACAAAGTCATAAAGACATCTAAGATTCATTTTAACCATAAAACTCAGCACGTCAAAATGACTCACCAGACAACATAAACTCCAAACAAACACATTGAAAACAGGCACTTAAAAACATGGCACAACTAGTGCAATGATGACCTTAGATATTTAAATAAGGTATTATCATTATGACTATTCACGTTAAATCAAATGTTCACTGGGTTGGCGTCCACGATTGGGAAACAGAACACTTCCATGGTAAGGAATACCACATGAACAAAGGTACCAGCTATAACTCGTACCTGATTCGTGAAGAGAAAACGGTGCTTGTTGATACCGTTGATCATCGCTTTACTGAACAATTCCTTGCAAACCTTGAGATGGAAATCGACATCAACGAGATCGACTACATCATTTGTCAGCATGCTGAAGAAGACCACTCAGGTGCCCTTTCAGCACTATTAGCCAAAATTCCAAACACACCCGTCTACTGCACAGAAGCTGGCGTTAACTCGATTGTTGGCCATCACCATCAGCCTGACTGGAACTTCCGAACCGTTAAAACAGGCGACACGCTCGATGTCGGTAACGGTAAGCAACTCATCTTTGTTGAGATGAAAATGCTGCACTGGCCAGACTCAATGGCAACATACCTCACTGGTGACGAGATCCTGTTCAGTAACGATGCGTTCGGTCAGCACTACTGTGATGAAAACCTATTCAACGATCAGCTAGACCAAGTCGAGCTTCATGATCAATGTCTGCGTTACTTCTCGAACATCCTCACACCTTTCGCGCCTTTGGTGAAAGCGAAGATAGAAGAAGTATTGAGCTTAGGTGTGCCTATCGATGTTATCGCAACCTCTCATGGCTGTATTTGGCGCGACAACGCGACGCAAATTGTTGAGCAATACTACGAGTGGTCTAAAGCCTACAAAGAAGATCGTATCACCATTGTTTACGACACCATGTCGAACAACACTCGCATGATGGCTGACGCAATCGCAAAAGGTATCCGTAAAGGCAGCCCAGAAACAGCAATCAAAGTCTTTAATATCTCTAAGCACGATAAGAATGACATCCTTGCCAATATCTTCCGTTCAAAGGGCGTGCTTGTTGGATCATCGACCATGAACAATGTGATGATGCCGCAAATCGCCGCACTACTTGAAGAAGTACACGGCCTCCGCTTTGCAGAAAAAAGAGCCGCAGCATTTGGCTCTTCAGGGTGGACTGGCGGCGCAGTAAAACGCATCGATGCTCGCTTACGTGAAGCCAACTTCGAAGTGAGCGCACCTCAGCATATTCACTGGAAACCAGATACAGACGCACTTCGCCAATGTATTGATTACGGAATGACACTTGCTGAAGTTTGGCGTGTAAATCCAGACGAAGTCAGCGCACCAAAGCAAGTATCACGCAATGTTACACCGCTTGAGGCAAACACCACTGCCGAGCTCAAAGACACGACAGAGCAAGAAACAGAAGTAGCTCAAGATAAGTCAGTACACACTGCAGACTGCACTTGCTGGCGCTGCACTGTCTGTGAATGGGTGTTCGACCCACAATTGGGTGAACCCTACCAAGGCGTTGAACCAGGAACACCTTGGGCACAAGTGCCGGATGACTTCCTTTGCCCAGAATGCCATTTAGGCAAAGAAGTGTTTGTGGAGAAGTAATATGGACAACATTGTTATTGTGGGCGCTGGTTTCGCTGCCTTACAAACCATAAAGATGATCCGTAAAACTGACCCAAATATCGCTATTACAATGGTCACTGCTGATGCGGGTATTGAATACAGTAAGCCGAATCTTTCGCATGTATTCAGTCAAGCTCAAACACCTCAGCAACTTGCGATCAATACTGCTCAACAATTAGCTGAGCTGCATAACGTTGTCATTAAAACCAACGTTTGGGTAAACGAGATTAACACCGAGCAACAGTTTATTGTCGCTGGCGATGATGTCATCCCATACTCAAAACTAGTGCTGGCGACCGGTGCTACGCCTTTCATACCTGCTGCTGAGGGGTTGAGTGTTCAGGCAACGATTACTCTCAATAGCTTGGAAGAGTTCGAAAAACACAAAGCTCAGATCGACGCTGCGCAACGAATCACCGTTATCGGTGGCGGGCTCATTGGCGTCGAGTTAGCTTTCGACCTTCAAACTGCGGGGAAAAGTGTCACGATCATTGAACCAGCAAGTTATCTATTAGGTAGTTTGGTGCCACCTTTTATCTCTTTAGAACTGGAACGAGAGCTTCGTAAAGCCGGTGTGACAGTTGAGACGGATGCAATGGTAAGCCATGCCACCTATCTCGCTGACGGAGTAAGGTTACAAACGACCTCTTCTCGATTAATCAAAACCGATGTGGTCATCGCTGCAGCTGGGTTAATGCCAAATACAGCACTCGCGCAACAGACAGGAATGGCAGTGAACAGAGGTATCATCGTTGATGAAGCAATGAGAACTAACATCAAAAATGTCTATGCCATTGGGGACTGTGCTGAGATTCAAGGACGAGTAATGGCTTACCTGCAACCCGCGATATTAGCGGCCAACGTATTAGCGAAACAACTCACTACGGGTGAAGGAAAGCTAAGCTTGCCGCATATTATGACTAAAGTGAAAACGCCTAGTTATCCGATTCAACTGGCAGGCCGTGATATTCAAACTGCTCAGAGTTGGGAGACTCGGTTTGATCCAAAAGGGATTGTCGCCAAAGGTTTTAATGAGGCAAACCAACTCGTCGGATTCATTGTCACAGGGGAACACACTAAAGCAGCATTTCCTCTGCTTAAAGAACTACAGACCAGCTCACCGACATAAGATAAAATCTATAAGTTCGTATACGCTAGACAATAAAAAAGCCAGTCAACAGACTGGCTTTCTTGTATTCATCTTAGTGCGATTAGCTCATCGCATTTAAGCAAAGGCGAACATTAACCGATAAACGAGATGTAACCTTGAAGGATGATCAGGTTAACGATATCGATAAAGAAGGCACCAACGATTGGCACAACCATGAAGGCTTGTGGCGACGGACCGAATCGGTTCACCAAAGAACCCATGTTCATTACCGCTGTTGGTGTTGCACCTAGGCCGAAACCACAGTGACCACCCGCCATAACCGCTGCGTCGTAGTTAGAACCCATTACTTTGAACGTCACAAAGTAAGAGAAGATACCCAACACCACAGCCTGAACCGCAAGGATAGCCAAGAACGGAATCGCAAGGTCAAAGATGTTCCAAAGCTTAAGGCTCATTAATGCCATCGCTAAGAACAACGACAATGACACCGTACCAAGAATATCGACCGTTTCGCTGTCCGTCTTATGCAGCTTAGTCACTTCGAACACGTTCGTGATGAACACACCGATAAACAGCGCGTAAACGAAGTCTGGAATCATCAACCAAGAAATTTCAAAAGTCGCTACCCACTGCTCTAAATATTTCGCACCCGTAATACAGATAAGAAGAATGAACAATACTTCAATCACCTTCTTCGCTGTCACCTTGTCTTCTTCGTACTCGTTGTAAGTAACAAGTTCCGGGAAACGTTCGTGGGTTTGCGTGCCAGTGCCGTACTCAGATTCAAGCTGGTTTTTATCAATCAACTTTTGAGCGACGGGGCTACCGATAATACCACCGATAATCAAACCAAAGGTCGCTGAAGCCATCGCGATTTCGAGAGTATTCGCAATGCCAAACGTGTCTGCAAAGGTTTGAGACCAAGCTGCGCCCGTACCGTGGCCACCAGAAAGCGTGATAGAGCCAGCAATCAAACCCATTAAGGGTTCAAGGCCTAGAGCCGTCGCAAGTGTTACGCCCACACCGTTTTGGATAATGATGTAAACCGAAGCCACCCCTAAAAATAGGAATACTTTGGCACCACCTTTCATCAGCTGTGTGTAGTTCGCCGCAAGACCAACCGTTGCAAAGAACATCAACATGAAAGTGTTCTGCAAGGGCAAAGAAAATTCAAGATCAAGGCCATTAAAGTGCAGGGCTGTAATAGCAAAAGCGACAATCAAGCCGCCGACAATGGGCTCTGGAATATTGTACTTTTTGAGAACCGGAAGCTTTGCATTGACGAAATGACCTAGAAACAAAACACTAATCGCGATTAGGAAGGATTCTAGTGGTCCAATTGAAATTAATTGATTCATATAACCTCTATTTTTTTACGTTCTCATCTTCCTTAATGAGTCTAGTTTTATCTGTAATTATCTGTGCTGCTCTACCTATATTTATACAAACTGGAGAGAAATTGTAGATTCGAAAAGCGAACACATTACTGCGTTCACTTGGTGCCATGTTAGTGACACGTTAACTTTTATAGGAGATAAAAGGATTTGTGACAAAAATCACCTCCAAAAAGTTGATAACGGCGTGAGTATCCTTGCCGCTAACTCTGCTTTTTTAATACCTAAAAAAGCAAAAAGGAGCTATTACTAGCTCCTCTTTCATCACCATCACTGGTAATTAGAATTTTTTCGGTGCGTAACCAGTCATAACCTCAATGCGAAGCTCTTTACCGATCTTCGTCATTGGGTGAACAATTACGAGCCCTTTTACAGACTTCTTAAGTTTACCCATATCCGCTTGCTCAGCTTTTGTAATCTCACGGCTAAATGGCATATCAACCAAAGACTTACGCTCTTGATTTACATCGAAGCTTTCTTTGTGTTTCAACTGAGCAATTTTCTTGGTTAGCTTCTTAATCTCGTCTTCAAATTGACGAACAACAGGACGATCATTACGAGTTTTAGCAGCCGCTAACTTGTTGCGACATTTGTCTAGACGGTTGTTAATTTGTTGAAGTTCGTTTTTAACACTCATAATAATTTCCTAAGATTTAACAAGCCAATTCGGATTGGGGCGCGGAGTATAGCACAAGGGTTCACTTGAACCGAAATTTATCTATCAATTACCAACAGAAACGAATCACATCACCGCTGGTCATTCAGCTCGCCAATTCTTTGTAGCCGAACCTCAAAGTGGGTCACTCATTAATCAGCTCGTGTCGACTTCAAAAATTGCTGTCCTCGATGCTTCAAAATTCAGTCTAAACTTGTAATCTAACCACAGTAAATAACTCAAACAGCTTAAACAGCTTAAGGTACATAACTTGGATCGCGTAACTTGAGTTACATGACTTAGGGGGATCACCTTAACACCGAGCCTGACTCGCCGCATAATCACAAGGATAGCCGATGACATTATTGAAACGAACACTGGCCTACAGCCTAGCCCTTAGCTCAGTGTTTGCCGCCACTTATGCATCTAGTGAACAAACAACCCAAAGTAACCTGATCGTTAAGTTCTCTTCACCACAAAATACTGAAGAAGAGCAGCTCAAACGTGAAATTCAAAACAGTGGCGTCAATGACACTGTGATTGACCTGTCAAACCAACTCTTCATGTTTGAAAAGCCATTAACCATTCAATACGGCGGGGAAGAAGGTCCACTCTACGATCCACAAACGCATCAAGTGCTTATCCCGTATAGCTTCTACTCTGAGTCGCTTAATTACTTTGAAAAGAATCAATACGAAAAAGAGTATGGGAAGACCGCGCAAACTGGTGCTATCGATACCTTGCTTCATACTCTACTGCACGAAGCTGGGCACGCTTATATCGAAGACCAGAATATTGCCATACTGGGCAAAGAAGAAGATGCCGTTGATAACCTCGCGACAATGCTTTTACTTAACTACGTAGAACATGGAGGTGATGCCGCAATCAGCGCCGCTGACATGTTCGCTTTCGAGTCAGAAGACCGCCCTGAGTATTACGACTTGGGTGAATACATTGATGAGCACAGTTTTGATCTACAGCGCTACTTCTCCACATTATGCTTGGTGTATGGCAGCGATCCGGATGCCTACAAGAACTTGCTCGATGAAGTAGAAAACGACTATTTGAAAGATAGGAAAGAGTTCTGTGTTGAGCACTTTGATGTCATCAATGCCAACTGGCACCGTTACCTAAAAGAGAACGACGAGAGCTAATGGTTTAACCTTCTCTAACGGTCTTCTTCAATAACAAGCGGCTTAGTGTTTTTCTAAAGCCGCTCTCAGTAATCTATAAATCCAAGATTTGAAGTGGAATATATCTTAGTCCTGCGACCTTAGACCTTAGACCTTAGACCTTCACTTTATACTTCAGGTCTTGGGCTTCATCACCGGTCATGCCTCGAAATCCCCAACAGTGTGCAGGCTGTTCCTTGATGGTTATTTCGATATCAATAGGAGAGATAGCTAACTGCCTCTCTATCTCAGAAAATATCTTCTTAATTAAGCGCTTCTTGGTATTGACCGCTCGACCTTCCATCATATTGATCTCTATAACGGTATAGGCTTCTGTTCTTCCTTCTGGATAAAAGAAATCATCTCGCTCCAATGGTACAAATCGATGCGCTCGCTTGTCATCGGGTAAACCCATTTCACTGTTTAAGCACTGTTGCAACACATTAGAGAGCTGCAACTTAATTGGATTCAAGCACTCTTTGATACCATATATAACAATCATGACCATTCCTTTGATGCGATGTCAGGTAAAGAAGAAGGATAGATAGAAGCATCGTTTGGCGACCACCCATCCGCTTACTATTCGTACATATATTACCTAATGACGCGTATGAAAGAAGGTAAAAACAATGAATTTATGAGCATGTGCAACAAAAAACAATCTGCTTTGGCTCATGTCTGTAGCTCATCACCCAATAACAACCACAATCAATTGATCGAACACCACCGACTCCGCGTATATCTTCTCAAATTAAATTTGAACTAAGGAGTGCTATGTGCCGAATTCATCGAGCCAGATCACACGGCCAGACGCCGAACCAGAGGCACTCGTAGAGTCTTCTCTCGAGCTCGCCGTATTTCCCCTTCCGATATTCCTTCTGCCCGGAGGTCGACAGAGGCTACGCATCTTTGAACCAAAATATCTTGCTATGGTTGCACATGCGGCCCAAGGAGACGGGTTCATTATTGCCACCCAAGACAGCACCAACTCTGAACATCTCAGTTCTTGGGGAACCAAAGTGTCCATCGTTGATTTCAACATGTCTGACGACCAAATTTTGGAAATCGATGTCGAAGGCCAACAGCTGGTTCAGCTTCACGGACCATTTCGAGACGACGATGACCTGATAAAAAGCCAGTTCAGGTTGTTACCTCATTGGCCAGATCTAGAATGCAAAGTACCGAACGTATTTACTGCATTCTTAGTACAGCTGTTTCGAGACCACGATTCAATCAGAACGCTCTACCCCACTCCAGACTTCGAAAGCCCACGATGGATTTGTGCGCGATTACTCGAAATGATGCCTATCCCATTGGAAAAGAAAACAGAATTTACCGAACCCGCTAGCTTTCCTTCTTTAGTTCCTTTTTTGAATCAAATCATTACGGGGCAATAAGCACTTTTCTTCACTATAATTTTGTATAGTGGAAATTAATTTAAATTAAAGTGATCCCGACCTTCTCCTTTCACGTAGTGTCACTCAAATTCGCATGATGGTTAAGTACTATGCAAGTCGAAAGCAGAAGTTCAGGGAACGGCAAGGAGCATGTCATTATTCCCGACAACAAATTACCTAATGAAAATAAGGTACCTAAAGAGCTCTCAAGCTGGTTGATTTTGGTTGGTTCAGACCGAGACAAACAAGCCTTCACCTGTTTGTTCAAGTTCTTCGCACCTAAGATCAAGCGTTTTGGAATCAGTAAGTTGGGCAGCGAAGCTGCTGCAAACGAGCTAGTTCAAGACACGATGACTAACGTTTGGAAGAAAGCGCATCTCTACAACGAAGAGAAAGGCGCTGGGACTACTTGGGTCTATACCGTGATGCGAAATGCAGCCTTCGACATGCTGCGAAAGGTGAAAGCAAAAGCAGAACAAACAATCGCTGACGACATTTGGCCAATAGATGCAATGGTCGCGGAATCTCAAAGCGATGAATTACCGTTTGGTGATCATTTGATGAGCCGCCATGTAATGACTCAAATAGAGAAGCTGCCTTTGGCTCAGAAAACGATTGTCAAAGGCGTTTACTTTCAGGAGTTGTCACAAGAGCAACTCGCTCAACAACTCGGCGTCCCACTTGGAACCGTGAAATCACGTCTGAGACTCGCTTTAGCCAAACTTAAGGTTCACATGGGGGAACAAGATCATGATTAAACATCACCCAAATGCCGCAATTTTGAAAGATTTTGTCGATGGAACACTCGCAGACTCAGTTTCTTTGATTGTCTCTAGCCATGTAGAACTGTGTGAACACTGCCAACAACAAGTAAGCATGCTGACGGCGCAAGCTGCTGACTCAGTCTTTGAAAGCGATACATCTGCCTTTGAAAGTGATACCTCAGGGCTTCAACTTTCTGACAGCAAAATGGATGCGTTCCTATCCGATGATGGAGAGTTTGATTTTGATGCGATTGCTCAAATCACTGCTGATTCATCTCAAGCTATCGAAGTGACACCCGAAGTTCAGCAAGTTACGGTTGCAGACACCACGTTCACTATTCCTCGCGCGTTGAATTCAGTGGCGAGAAAAGACTGGATGAACTTAGGCAAAATTTCGCGAGCGCGACTCGATTTTGACGACGAAGCACACCACACCAGTTTGCTGCACATCGACAAAGATGGACAAGTGCCATGCCACACCCACAAAGGCTTTGAGATTACGCTTCTTTTAGAAGGCAGTTTCGAAGATGAAATGGGAGTCTACAACAAAGGCGATTTCATCTGGTTAGATGGTGACCACACTCACCAACCAGCCACCAAAGAAGGTTGTGTGTGTTTAACTGTTTCAAGTGATGCGCTTTACTTCACAAAAGGTGTGAGCCAGTTATTCAATCCACTCGGTAAATATATCTATTAACCCAGTTGCACGCTATAAATATACAGGATGGCATGAAGTTATCCTGTATATCGTCAAATACATCTGGCTTAAAACATCAACGGTGTTGAGACTTAAAACACACCCGGCTCTGTAAGTACGATTAGCAATGTTGAAATATAATAAATAGCTCAAAGCAAGAGCAAAGGAGTTGGCCAATGGAAAAGAAAATTAAAATAGGCATTAGTGCTTGTGTTGCAGGACATAAGGTACGTTTCGATACAGGTCACAAACGCTCTCGTTTTTGTACAGATGACCTTGCAGATTATGTTGAACTAGAACCAGTATGCCCAGAAATGGCAGTGGGTCTTCCAACACCTCGCCCAACCATTCGCCAAGTTCGTCAGCTAGACAATATCATTCACGTTTCTAGACCTGACGGTTCTGGTGATGTGACCAATGATCTGATCGAGTTTGGACAAAACTATTCAAAGAGCAACCAGCACATCGCAGGATTCATTGTGTGTCAAAAAAGCCCAACCTGCGGTATGGAGCGCGTTAAGGTGTATCACCACCACGGTCGCGGATCTGAATCGACTGGCGTAGGCATGTTCACCCAACAAATTATGGACGGTAACCCGTTACTTCCCGTTGAAGAAAATGGTCGCCTCAATGACCCTATTTTGCGCGAAAACTTCATGACACGTGTCTTCACTTATCAGAAGTGGCTCAACCTTGTTGACGAAGGCGTAACTAAACACAAGCTGATTCAATTCCACAGCGCTCACAAGTACTTGGTAATGTGTCACCACATTGAAGGCTATAAGAAACTTGGGAAATTATTAGCAAGCAACGATCTTGAAATCGATGAGTTGGCAAAACAATATATTGAAGGCTTGATGACGGCATTATCTCACCACGCGAACCGTGGTAGCCACGCCAATACTCTGCATCATTTGCAAGGTTACTTTAAGAAACAATTGAGCAGCGCGCACAAGCAAGAGCTTACCAATCAGATTTCATCATTCAGAGAAGGTCTTGTTCCTCTGTTAGTTCCACTCACACTGATCAATCACTACTTGATGGAATACCCAAACGAGTACCTTGAATCACAGGTTTACCTAAACCCGCACCCACAAGAACTTAAGCTGAGATACGGATATTGAGCGACATTCTATGGATAAGACGAGACCTGAGGATTCACGATAACCCAGCGCTCGTCTCTGCAGTTGAAAACGGCGCCTCTATCGCCGTTTTTATTTCAACGCCACTGCAATGGCAGCAACACCACCTTGCGCCAATCAAAGCCGATTTAATCTATCGTCACCTGCAGCAACTTGAATCCCAACTCGCTGAATTTGGGATCGATCTTCTGCACCTCAAAGCCCGCGATTTTGACGACCAAGCCGCACAACTCACTCATCTATACAAACAGCTTGATGCGACGTGTGTTTACGCCAATTCTGAGCCTGAAGTAGACGAGCAGTTACGTGACAAACGCTTAATCGCTAGCGGTATAAAACTGAAGATAACCGACTGCGATACGATTCTGCCATTAGGTAGCGTGCTGAATAAACAAGGCGAGATGTTCAAGGTTTTCACACCTTTCAAAAACGCATGGTTAAAAGAAGTGCAAGCGAAAGGCATCATTTGCAGCCACGCTCCAGTGCATTCAACAGGATCAGCGCAAGCAGGTTCATCTGAAACGGATTCGCTTCAGAATCCATCACAACTGAAACAATCGTTAAGTGGTTTTTCTGGCGAGTACGATTTCGACTTTCCGCGTGTTGATTCAAGCCGTTGGCCATTAAGCCAAGATGTGCTGGGCAATGTGATTCCCAATTTCTTAGCCAATAAAGTTAATGACTATTCTCGCCTTAGAGACATTCCATCGTTAAAAGGCACGTCTGGCCTTTCTCCTTACTTGGCGATTGGCGCTGTGAGCCCACGTTGGTTAGCGATTCAGTTGATACAGCAACAACCCGATTTGTTGTTTGACACACAACTACCAGCCTTTTCTTGGCTTAATGAATTGATTTGGCGAGATTTTTATAAGCATTTGATGTTCCATCATCCTAAACTGGTTAAAGGTGCGAACTTTCAGCAGAAATACAACGGCTTAGATTGGTATCACGACAACCCTAGCTTCAAGGCGTGGTGCGAAGGAAAAACCGGATATCCATTGGTTGATGCAGCAATGCGTCAATTAGTTGAGACAGGCTGGATGCACAACAGGCTCAGAATGGTGGTGGCAAGCTTCCTAACCAAGCACCTGCTGATCGATTGGCGTTGGGGTGAGCGTTTCTTTATGTCGCACCTTATCGATGGTGATTTCAGCGCGAATAATGGTGGCTGGCAGTGGGCTTCAAGTACGGGCTGTGATGCTCAACCTTACTTCCGAATTTTCAATCCAATCACTCAGAGTGAAAAGTTTGATCCAAAAGGAATTTTTATTCGTAAGTACATACCAGAGCTGCAAAATATCCCAGATAAGCATGTGCATTTCCCACATGACTTTATCGCTAAAAACGGATTAGACAGCGAATACTGGCAACCCATCGTTGAGCATAAAGAAGCACGATTGAGAGCCTTAGCCTTCTTCAAATAATTAGAGTGAATATTATGGATAACTCTCTATGGCTTGATAACTTTCTCAACATGTATCGAGAACTCGGAACCGAAAATTTCGACGTGCTTAAGACGGTTTATCACCCTGATATTGAATTCCAAGATCCGCTGCATCATGTCAACGGTATTTCGGCGCTCACGCACTACTTCGAGAACCTCTACACACAGGTTACGAGCTGTTACTTTCATATCGAACACACTTTCGAAGCGAACGACGAAGCTTCTGTTTACTGGACGATGCAATTTGCTCACAAGCAATTAAATGGGCAAAAGCCAATCGAAGTACAAGGACACAGCCACCTCAAGATGCTCGACGGTCAAGTGATTTACCACAGAGACTACCTCGACGTCGGTTCTATGTTGTATGAACACATTCCAGTACTGGGCTGCGCGATCAAATCCATCAAAAAGAGAGCGAGTCGATAATGCGTATTATGATTACAGGCGCGACCTCAGGTATCGGCCAATCCCTAGCTAAAGATTACGCTCAGCAAGGGCATCAGGTGATTGCTTGTGGCCGCAATCCAGACAAACTGCAAGCCTTGGTTGATTCTCACGATACAGACATCGCGCATTCATCAATTACACCGCTCAGTTTCGATCTGACTGATTACCACAACTTTCCAGAGCTCGACCAAGACAAGCCGCTCGACCTGCTGATTTTAAATGCGGGTGATTGTGAGTACATCGACGACCCAGTGAATTTCGATGCCGAGCTTTTCGAACGCGTCATCAACATAAACCTAATTTCAATTGGCTACGCCCTTAAAGCCTGGTTAAAAAACATCAAGCCCGGCGGCCGTTTGGTTTTAGTCAGCTCCAGCGCCAGCTTTTTACCTCTGCCAAGAGCCGAGGCTTATGGCGCTTCAAAGGCAGCCCTCACCTACTTAGGCAGAACACTTTCGGTTGATCTGGCAACGCACAACATTCATGTCTCAATTGTGCACCCTGGCTTTGTTGAAACGCCATTAACCGAGCGAAATACGTTCTCTATGCCTATGATTATTAGTAGTGAGGCCGCAACTCAGCGAATCGTAAATGGTATCGCTCAAGGAAAGAGTGAAATCGATTTCCCAAGACGATTCATCATGTTGATGAAGCTACTAAGAATGCTTCCAACCCCAGTTTGGCAAAAACTCGCTTCAAGGATGGTATAACAATGAAGAAAATCGCCATTATTGGTTCAGGTATCTCTGGACTCACTTGCGCGCATATATTAGACAAGCACCACGACGTAACAGTATTCGAAAAGAACGATTACGTAGGGGGGCACACAGCGACCGTTGATATTGAACATCAAGGCTCGGCGTTTTCGATAGATACAGGCTTCATCGTATTCAACGATCGAACCTACCCGAATTTCAATCAGCTTCTAGAACAACTCGGGGTCGAAAGGCAACCTACCGAGATGAGCTTCAGCGTCCACAACACGACGACCAAGTTTGAATACAACGGCCACAGCATAAATTCGTTATTCGCGCAGAGGAGCAACATCTTCAAACCTCAGTTCTGGTCTTTAGTGTCTGACATTCTCAAGTTCAACAAACTGTGTAAGGCTCAGTTTGAAAGCAATGAATTCACACCAGACGTTACCCTCGGCAGCTTCCTACGTGATAATCAATTTTCCGACTTTTTCAGTCAGCACTATATTCTACCGATGGGCGCGGCGATTTGGTCGACAAGCTTGGAAGAGATGGAAGAATTTGAGCTCAAGTTCTTCATCCAGTTTTTCTACAACCACGGATTGCTCGACATTGCGAACCGTCCACAATGGTATGTGATACCTAAAGGATCGCGTTCTTATGTTGAAATCATCCTTTCACGCCTAAGTAAGCCTGTTGCACTCAATACATCGATTAAACAAGTGACTCGCCAAGAAACAGGCGTCACGATTGAATTTGAAGATGGCAGCACACAAGGCTTCGACGAAGTAATCTTTGCTTGCCACTCAGACCAAGCATTACGTCTGCTTGGTGATGCGACAGAACAAGAGCAACAGGTACTGGGCGAGATCCCATACAGCCGCAATGAAGTGGTTCTGCACACCGATACTCGCTTGTTACCAGACAGAAAGCTGGCTTGGGCAAGCTGGAACTACATGTTGGATGGTGACAGTAAACGACCTGCTTGTGTCACGTACAACATGAACATTCTGCAAGGCATCGAAAGCCAAGACACCTTCTGTGTCACCTTGAATCAAAGCGAAGCCATCGACCCAGAAAAAATCATTCGCAGCTTTGTTTATCATCACCCGGTACTTAATTCGAACACGGTCGAAGCTCAACACAAGCGTGAGCAGATATGTGGTAAAAACCAGACTCACTTTGCTGGTGCTTACTGGTACAACGGGTTCCATGAAGATGGTGTCCACAGTGCACTCGATGTGACCAAACGCTTCGGTTTAGATTTGAGCACGAGTTCAGCGCTATGAACAGTCAAGCCCTGACACCCGAGATGGAGTTAGCATCCGAAAAGAGTGAAGAGCTCAGCGGTATCTATTGGGGTAACGTCAGACATCGCCGCTTTGGCGACATCACCCATGAGTTCAGTTATCAGCTGTATATGATGGGGTTAGATCTTGATGAGCTGCCCCAAACCACAGCGCGTAGTGCGCTGTTCGGAACTCGATGGTACAACCCGATTCGCTTTGTCGAATCGGATTATCTAGCTGAAAAAAAAGAAAATGCCACCACGGATGAACCAAAATCACTTAAACAACGTATAGCTTCCAAAGTGCAAAAACTTGGTGGGGTTTGGTCTGATTCAAACCGTGTGACTATGCTGGCTCAGTGCCGCTGTTTAGGTATCTACTTCAGCCCAATCAACTGTTTCTTCTGTTACGACGAAACTGGCGATTGTAAGTATATGTTGGCTGAGGTGAGTAACACGCCTTGGCGAGAAAGACACTATTATCTGATCGACATGCACCAAGAGTTGAAAGTAAAAAAAGAGTTTCACGTTTCGCCGTTTATGGATTTGAACATGACTTATTTTTGGAAGATTAAGCCACCAGCGAAACGCACCTTGGTCCACATTGAAAGCCGCCGAGACGACAAGCTTTTCGATGCGACACTGGCTTTGACGAAACAGTCAGTAACCAAGACAAACATTAGACGAACGGTATTCAAGATTCCGGCAATGACGATTAAAGTCGTGATGGGAATTTATTATCAGGCTCTCAAATTATTCCTGAAAAAAGTACCGTTTGTGGGGCATCCAGATTCAACATCTTAAGTGTCTTCACAGCAACTAAATAATAGAACTCGACCCAAGCTTGGGTTGGCTCCAACCAAGGGGCACAACCCAGCTAAGTTGGCACAAAATATTAGAATGAGTTATCAGCGAGGTTTACATGGAACAGCTTGCCAAACAAAACAACAACATTGAACAACAAGCTAAAGCCGTTGCTGTTTCAAGCAACTGTAAATATCGAGCTTTAATCTTTAAGGTTTTAGAAAGCCTGCAATTCGCGACGCTTGAGATCATTGAGCGCGACCAGCATTCGATGTTCGGCGATCGAGAAGCCGACTTGAAAGGTCGAATCGTGATTCACGATGCAACCTTTTTTAGAGATGTCGTGATTGACGGCAGTATTGGCGCATCTGAGGCCTACATTGATGGAAAATGGACAAGCCCAGATCTCACCAAAGTGATTCAAATCATGGCTCGAAATCAATCTCAACTCGACGAGCTTGACGATAAAACGCAATGGATTTCTCGCATCAAAAATCTATTGCTGCGTCGTAAGAATGCTAACACCGAGCAAGGCTCTAAACGTAATATTCTTGCGCACTACGATATTGGCAATGAGTTGTACGAGCGCTTCCTAGACAGCTCGATGCAATACTCTTCCGCTATCTACAGCGAAGAAGCAGAAACCCTATCCAAAGCTCAGCAAAACAAAATGAAAACCATCTGTGAGCGATTAGAGTTGTCAGAGAAAGATAACGTGGTCGAGATAGGCACGGGCTGGGGTGGTTTAGCGATATTCATGGCGCAACACTACGGATGCCATGTCACCACAACCACAATCTCAGATGCCCAACACGCGCTTGCAGAACAGAGAGTCAAAGCGCTTGGCTTAACCGACAAAATCACCCTGCTCAAAGAGGATTATCGTAACCTCACTGGTGAGTATGACAAGTTGGTCTCTATCGAGATGATCGAGGCGGTCGGCCATGAATATCTACAGACCTTCTTTGAGAAATGTTCTTCATTGTTGAAACCATCAGGCAAAATGCTGATTCAAGCAATCACCATCGCCGACAGTCGTTATGACAAATACCGCAAAGGCGTCGACTTTATTCAGAAATACATTTTCCCAGGCGGTTGCCTACCTTCGGTCTCAGTGATGACCCAACACCTTGCGACCAGTACAGACCTTGTTGTCCAAGAAATCGATGACATTGGCCTGCACTACGCTCGAACGCTTAATGATTGGAATGTTGCCTTTGAAAACAGTTGGGAAGAGTTAGAGTCTCTCGGCTATTCAGAAGAGTTTAAGCGCTTGTGGATCTTCTACTTCTGCTACTGTGAAGGTGCATTCAAAGAGCGCGTGATCAGTACTCATCACTTAGTTGCTAGAAAACCTCGTTACTTTGGAGCAAAAGATGAAACGGTTTTGGATTATTAATCTCGTTCTGTTTCAAGCGACCTGGGTTTGCAGCGCGTTCTTTACCGCGCAAGCCCCGTTCGTGGCGCCACTGATTGTGGCCGTTCACTTCCTTCTCTCCCCTACTCGCAGTAGCGATCTGAAAATACTCATTTTATTACCATTAGGGCTGTTGCTTGATAGCCTCTTGCTTCACTTCGGCGTGTTTGCAGTCGACTCTGAAATTGCGAATCAATCGTGGTTTCCAGTCTGGCTCGTTTGCCTGTGGATCATGTTTTTAATCAGCTTTAACCACAGCCTAAATTGGCTTTTAAAATGCTCGAAAGTGATCTTGTTTGTCATAGGGTTCGTAGCAGGTACTAGTAGTTATTGGGGAGGCATCAAAGCAGGCGCCCTTCTGACTACTTGGCCAGACGCATCGGTGTTAGCTGCCCTTGCAATAAGTTGGGGGATTTTGTTGCCCTTACTGGTGGCCGCTTACTCCAACTTAGTACAACCCAAAATGGCAACAACGAGGTGACTTATGGCTTTTCCACGCAACCCTACGCAAGCGTTCAAATCTGAGAGCGATATTAGTCGCGTTCGCACTCAAACAAGCGAGCAATCAAGAATCCGACTATTTAGCTTAGTCACCTTAACCCTCATTTACGCAGCACTCCTATTTACCGGGAATGCCAAAGCTTCTGCTGTCGATGATTTAAATAAGCGCGGTCAGGGAGAAATGAGCTACTTGTTTTGGACTTTGTATTCTGCAGAGTTCTACACCACTCCGTCTAACTCTGAGCGTGCTTTGAAACTTGAGTACTACCGAGCAATTGACAGCAAAGACCTTGTAGACGCAACCAAAGACCAGTGGAGCAAACTTGGTTACTCCAACAACAATATCCAACGTTGGTTGAAGCCTTTGTACGCAATGTGGCCCAGTGTTGAAGAAGGAAGTACCCTCACTATCCGTGTCGCTGAAGACAACGTAAGTCGCTTCTATTTCGATGAGCAACCCATAGGCACCATCCAAGACAAGCAATTTGGTGAAGCCTTTCTAGCGATTTGGTTATCTGAAAACACATCCGAGCCAGGCCTACGCAAACAACTATTAGGTTTGAACAAATGAATCCAAAAACAAAAATAATAAAATTCGCGGTAGCCATTTTGTCGCTGACTTGGCTAGCAGGCTGTGGTTCCGCAAGTTTAGATAACCACGTAGACACCACTCCGGAACTTAAGCTTGAAACCTTTTTTAATGGTGAACTGAAGGCCTATGGCATGGTACTCGATCGTTCGGGAGACTTACTGCGCCGCTTTGACGTCAAGCTTATCGCTACTTGGGAAGGGAACAATGGACAAATTAAAGAGTGGTTCTCCTTCGCTGATGGCGAGCGTTCCACCCGAGTTTGGAACTTAATCAAAACAGGCGAAAACACCTACACTGGCACCGCCAATGATGTGGTTGGTACGGCTTATGGTGAAACCCAAGGCTCGGCTTTGTATTGGAAATATGACTTAGAAATCGAAGTAGACGGCAGCACCTATGAAGTGGTGTTAGACGATTGGATGTTCTTAATGGATGACAAACGATTGTTCAACAAAACCGAAATGTCCAAGTTTGGGTTCAAAGTTGGTGAAGTAATCTTATACATTGAGAAAATTTGAATAAACCAAGGCTGATGCTTCAAGGCTAATTATTCTTTGTTTCATTAACCTTTCGATTCATTTTACAGGGCGTCTCCACCCCACAAGAAAACTTCAGTCCACAACAAAAAATTGTGGGCTGTTTTTTTTAATCGCTCGAATAGCATATCTGCAAGATTAAGTCTCTGTGCTAAGATGCGCCACCAGCATGCAAATGGGCTAGACTCATACACAACAGTTCCTATTTGTTTCGCTAAGTGTAGATTCCCTACCATGATTAATTGAAAAGGCTTTAAAGCATGAGCAAGTTGACCTCAGCGGAGCGTAAAGCTCGCGACAATGAACGTTTCTCACAACGTGTAAACGACCGCAGAGAAAAAGGCGAAGACGTAGTTGCTTACGCACTGACCAACAAGAAAGCTGTAAAATTCCTGACTAAGTCGGAAAAGAAACGCTTCAATGAAGCGAAAGTCATTCGCCAAGAAGAACAGCGAGTGAAAGATCAAGAAGAGCTCAACAGAATCGAAGACTCGTTCACGACCAAACAGTTCGACGAAGAGTAATCTGATTTTCAAAAGCGCTGGCCCTGTGCCGGCGTTTTTACTTTTTAGTTCTCCTTCTTTTCCCCTCCCTACTTACATTACTTTCTCAATCCTCTGTTTTATCCATCTTACTCATGGATCTCTGCATCTTGGTTTTAGATCTCAGCAAACAGGTATTCAAAGCCTTACTATCTCGATTCAATTCAACAATTCCGAGTCACCATGATTTTAATCACCGGATCAAGCAGCGGTTTAGGCGCAGCTTTAGCCAAGCAATATGCGAACACATCGAACAACCGTCAGCGCTTAATGGTCACTGGCCGCAGCTCCCAACGTTTAGCTGAATTAGCGAAAAGCCTGCCAGCGAATACTGTTAGCCAAGCCTGTGACTTGTGTGATCCACAATCAGTGAGCGAGTTATTGGATGCGTTGCCTGAAACACCAAAGCTGGTGATTCACAGTGCTGGCAGTGGGTACTTCGGTAAAATTGAACAACAAGATCCCGCCGCCATCAGCGACATGCTGAAAAACAACATCGAGTCTTCCATCTTTTTGATTCGCGAGCTTGTTCAACGCTACAAAGATAAACCCGTCACTATTGCTGTTGTGATGTCGACCGCAGCTCAAGGCGCTAAAGCAGAAGAGTCTACTTACTGCGCAGCCAAATGGGCAGTTAAAGGCTTTATCGAATCGGTCAGGTTGGAGCTCAAAGGTCATCCGATGAAGATCGTTGCAGTTTACCCCGGCGGGATGGCAACCGAGTTCTGGGGAACCAGCGGCAAAGCGATGGATACCTCAAGCTTTATGACCGCACAAGAAGCCGCTCAAATGCTGCAGCAGGCGTTAACCAGCACCGAGCATGGATATGTGTCAGATATCACGATAAACCGCGGTTAACGGCTAATGAGAGCAGCGAACAGGTAAACCGAGCTATTCCGCTAATTATTTGTGAGGGTGAGCACGAAAGTGTGCGACAATGCTCGGCGTAAATTCATATTCAAGGTTTATTATGAAACTTCTAGTTCGTAACCTATCGCGCTCTACTGCAGAGCAAGACATCCGTGTTCTATTTTCTGAGTTCGGCTCAGTAAAAGAGTGCAGCCTAGTTTTAGACCAAGAAACTGGCGAATCTAAAGGCTTTGCTTTTGTTGAAATGCCAGAGCACGAAGAAGCTAAAGCAGCACTAAACAAGCTAAACATGTCAAAGCTTGGCAAAAACACGATTCGTGTAAAAGTAGCTAACTCTTAATAAGAACTAGCGCTATACATGAACAGGCAATTGAACTGCCTCGTGATCTAGCTTCACAGTAAGCACAGATGATAAAGCCCGTAACGATATTCCGCTGAAAAAGCATAATATCGTTACGGGCTTTTTGCTGCTCGCGATTCTCTTTTACAACATTTCACAACACAACCTATTCACTTATAGTTTGCGCCTACAGCCCTTCATGTTCATCAATGGCACGCCTTGCTTCTGCCATTGAACATCCAGATTCCATCACCAGTTGAGCGACGGTCATTGAGGGTGTCGCGGCCAACTGAGATGCCAAACACACAACAGGTTTAGGCAGCACTTTATCGATTGCGATTGCTATCCAACCGTCTTTTTCGTGAGTTAACATCGTTTTAAGTTCAACGAGTTGATGCTCTTGAGCGACCAACAGCCAATTGCGCGAACGACGAACTCGCTTCAACTGGCATCCACATTCTTCAGCATGCGCCACCACTTGGCTTTTATCACTCACACGATGTACAAAACTATTCAGTGGGACGCTAAACATAACTCTCTGCTAACCAATCTATTCCTACCATTCAAGAGATCGCTACCTATCTCTCAGTACTTTCTAACTGTCACTCAATAAAACCGTACGTAGGATTACACAGACATAAAAAAACCGCCAGTGATGCACTAAGCAGCCTCGCGGTTTTTTGTTCTTTAGAGCCTAACGCTCGATATCAGCAGCAGCTTTTTGAAGCGCCGCTATCACAGCAGTTTGAACTCTCCTGGCTTCCTCGCTCAAAGCCATCAATCGCGTCTGCTAAAGCAGTAAATGATTGCTCGATATTGTCGCGCGAAGTGGCAATATTCATTCGCATAAAGTTAGGACTTTCAGCACCAAACCAACCGCCCGGCGTTAACCCCATCTTCGCCTGTTCAAACACCACATTTTTTAGCTCTTCTTCCGAAAAGCCTAAGCCTGAGAAATCAAACCACACTTGGTAAGTCCCTTGCGGTTGGAAGACTTTTAACTGAGGAATTCGCTGCTCTGCAAACTCGGTAATCCACTTAACCGTGTCTTGCAGGTACACCAACATGCCATCTAACCACTCTTCACCCTTTTCAAAGGCCGCCACGGTTGCGAACGTGCTGAATGCATTCCCGTGATCAAGATACATTGCGACCACATTGGTTTTGAACGCTTCAAATAGCTCATCATTGTTGGTGTACAAATAACCGTTGGAGATGCTGTGCATACCAAATGTTTTTGCCGGAGATCCAATTAAGGTGATGACCTTATCGTAGTCAAAACTGGTCAAGCTCGTAAAAGAGTGACCTTCAAAGATAATGTCTGAATGGACCTCATCACTGATGATCAATACATCATGACGCTTGGCAATTTCGATAACCTGTTCGATTTCTTGCGGTGTCCACACTCGGCCTGTTGGGTTGTGTGGATTACAGAAAATCATCGTCTTCACTTTTTGCTCGATGATCTGTTGCTCCATACCATCGAAATCAATGCGGTAACCTTGCTCATCATTGATAAGTGGGCTCTTCACCACCTGACGATTTGCTTTATTCACCAAGTTAGAAAACTGGTGATACGCCGGCGTATGGATCAGCACACCATCACCTTCATTGGTGAATTGACGCAGTAACAATGCAATACCAGAAAGCACACCCGGCACCTGAACGAACTTATCAGCAGATAGGTTCAAACCATGACGCTTTGAATACCATTGCGACAGCGCTTCAAACACTGTTTGCTCATGAAACTCATAAGAGTACACACCGCGCTCAACCAGACGATTCAGCTCTTGAGTGATCGGCTCTGCCACCTGAAAATCCATATCGGCAACCCAATAAGGGAATACATCTGTGGTGTTATAAATGTTCTGTAGCATCTGTGGTTTGCTTTTGATAAACGCATTTTCACCATAGTTCGATGTACTGTTAAACGCTGTCATGGAGGTGTCCTCAAATAGTGTGTTCGGTCTTTTTGCAATCAACTGAATTGCATGAATACCCTTAAGACGACGGCAAAATCAAAAAGACGAAGCTTTTAAAGAAATCTTGCGATTAATTTAAATCAATCTCGCATCTCGACCTTTATCTCTGTTTTTACCGAGTTCGCGATAAAGCAGTTTTTGTGTGCCAAGTGATGCAGTTTTTCGAGTTGTTTGGCGGTTGGTTGTTTGGTGCCTAGAAACACAATGTCAGGTCGCAGAGTCACCTTAGTGACCGATGAGCGGCCTGATTCATCTTCCTCAAGCACACCAATCGCATCATCCACATAAGACTCGATCACATACTTCTGCTTCGCGGCGATTCCCAGAAAAGTCAGCATATGACAGCTAGAGAGTGCCGCAATAAAGGCTTCTTCTGGGTCAACATTCGCTTCCACCGAGAATGGGAGCGGCACAACATGAGGAGAAGATGAAGCAGGCACAGTGATTCCACCATCAAATTCCCACGTATGACCGCGGCTGTATTGATTGTCGCTAAAGGCTTCATCTGCCGCTTTTTGCCAACGAATGAGCGCACCATATTCAGACATAGAACCGTTCCTTTTTAATGTTCATTACTTAACGATCGGCAGGGTGATTCACACCATCGTTGGTCACCACATCACCAATATCAAAAGGGTTCACTCCTTCCAAACAACCGATGTTAAAACCGTATTCATTTGGGCTTGAGCGGCGTTGATGATGGGTATAGATACCGCAGTTTGAGCAGAAGTAATGCTTCGCGGTGTTGGTATTGAATTGATAAAGCTTAAGATGCTCCGCACCTTTGAGGATCTTGATGCCATCTAGCGCAACAGAGCCCACAATCGCTCCCCTGCGACGACAGATAGAGCAATCACAACGACGTGGTTTTTCTATCCCGTTAGGTAGGCTGAGTTCTAGTTCGATTGCACCACAGTGGCAGGTGGCTTTGTGAAAAGGTTGGATAACCGTGTTGCCGACTACTTTCATTTTTCTCTCCAATCACGTCCTTGTATTGCACGTATCATAACCAGTTCAATGAACTCTGTCCTTAAGCTGACGTTGAGTTCGAGAGATACGTCATGGGTTGAGAGAGGTGCCTCCGAATGGCGTGGAGAGTTTGAGGCAAGTTAAACACCCACGTCATTCCATATTGAAAAACGGAACCAATTTACATAAAGAAAATTCCGAGATAAGTGATAACAACGACACCCAGAATCAGTCCAGAGAGCGTCTTACTAACTATTGGCAATTGAATAAAGCCGCTTAATCGATTTGATACAGCAAAGTCCCTCCCTCCCCAATCTAAACGCTTAAAATCGAAACATAAGCTGAGAAACAGAAGGTGGCAGGCTGTCACGATACGAGCATGGAAAAAATCCTCCGCACCAATCGCTATCATAAAGGATGCAATATGGCAGATAGCGAGAGTAAGTTTCGGCAAAACTGAGCGATACTCCACCAACAGCAATTGAATTAACCAAAAGCCATAAATCACTTTTAATTGCCAAGGAACCACTTCACCAAATAAGAGAATCTTACCCTCTCCTAACAGCAAGGTTTGTTTACCCGTATATACCCAATACGCAATTGTCGCCGCGAGCACCATCGAGATAAACATCGACAGGTAGGCCTGCTTTTTGAGTTGCACCAATACAAAACCAACAGACTGGAGGACAAAAAACACGACCAAACCTTTATCGACATACTCGACACTCAACCACTGACTCACCGCCATAAAACACAGTAGGTTAAACCCCATTTCGAGACCAAGGATTCGCTTTATCTCACTGGCGTTTTCGACTGGTTTTGTCAACGGCCAGAACAACACAGGCAAAACTAAAGTCAGAGCTAGTGCAAGCCAAATCGAGCTTTGCACAAGTAGATAGAAACCACTGCCGTACACTAGGCAAACAAGTAAAAATAGCCCGGATGATAAAGGAGAATAGACACTTGATTTCATCGACGCTCCTCGCGCTCAGAAGAGACACGCTCAACCAAATCTGCAGCACATAGATTGGCCGTTTCAATGCATCGTTCCAGCGTAACGGGGACTCGCCAAGTTTGTCTTGGATCAGACAGATACTCACCGCTAAAAAAGACGTTAGAAAAGTTATTCATCGTTGTTGATAGCGAATTCTGAGCTGTTGGCTGAGTTAATGCGTGTTGCAGGACCCAATAACGGGATTGCCCACGCTCATTAGTCACCACATCGCCACAAAAGTAATCGGAATATAAGGTTTCCAATTCTTGAGGTGTCACCATTTTCGCACCAAGACCAACTCTGAAACCTTGATAAGCAGAATGGTCGAGTAAATCTAATTGCCCAAAAAGCTGGAACAGTAATTCATCCTTTACCTGCTTCTCTGTACAAGACAACATCGGCTTTTGGTAAAGGAGGCCGAGCGCCTTATCAAGATCAGTCGCTGTTACCGATAGACATGTCATCTCTCCTTCTGACGTACTTCGAGTCGTCACGTGATAACTCAATCCCCAAGGAGAATCGAGAACTAATCCCACCGTCCTATTCTTCAATATCGAAGGGACTTGAGAGAAATAGAACTGAAACCCGTGGCTCAGTACATACCCATAATTTAATACTGAACTGATCTCTGAGAATAAAGATTTGATAACGTGAGCGGGAAGCGCGAAGACGTAATAATCAGCGAAGACACGACAATCATTATGTAGCAGCACACTATCAATCCGAGTTCGTTTTTTATTGGGACAAATGGCTTTGGCTTTGTAACCTAAGTGAAATTGAACTCCTTGCTTTTTAAGATGGTGAGTCAACGGATTAATAAGCGCATCACTAATCGGTTCTTTCATTCCCAAACTGTACGCGTCGGGGGCAGAGGCATGCAGTTCTCCATCTTTATTGTTGAGCAAATCCAAAATGGCCAACGCTGGCGTATCATCCGTTGCTCCAATCCAACCTAATAAGACCGAACGAAGGAAGCCAGCAAGTCCAGGCCTAGACTCATAAGAAAAAAACTCACTAACAGGAACCCCAAGCAGTTCCTCCATCGAATACGGTTTCTGTAACCTTTGCTTAAACCAAAGCGTGTCCTTTATAGGAACTTGAGCATAAAGCATTGAATAAGCAGACTTTGCGTCATCCCATAGCTTTTCAACGCGGGAAAAGTACCCGCGTTGAAACTGTATCGTCTTATTATTTTGCGCCCAAGAAAACTGAACCATATTCTGGGGATATAGTGAATCTAAACAATTGCCAGACTCACGAGGAACCTCTTTAAGGAAGTTTATCAAGTTGTAGTTTTTGGCGAAAAACTGTCGATGAGTAAGCTCATGAACCAAGCCTCCCTCATCCACCGTTCCGACACATTTTCCTCCGGTGTAGAGCTCCTTATCGTAAACAGCCACATCGAAGCCTTGTTTTACACAATTATGAGCCACTGCTAAGCCAGAAATCCCAGCACCGAAAATGGCAACTTTGGGCCGCGTAGGGCCGGTGCTAACACCGACCTCACCTTCACTCTCATTTACATAATAACAGGTCATGTTTTCTCCTTAAACTATCGGTTCAAGATGATATGATTCGCGAGCTCTAAACGATATAGGTCGTGATTCGGAAGCTGATTCAATACTGGGTTGATGTCTAATTCAAACGGACTATTAGCCAGTGAACGACACATAATTAGGTCATCCCCAACAATCATCACTTTCGGTGTCGCACCTTCCCAGACAAGTTGTGCCGATAGGTTTAGATCACTGATATTAATTCCGCAATCGTAAGTGCGAGAATGCAAAATACCATTTTCTATTTCGTATCCACCAACTAACGCGATTGGATGCTGAACGGTCGGAAAGACTATCGACTCATTCACCTCAGTAGCTTGTTGATTTGGGAAAGTTATCGCGTCTTCGGCGTGAACAAAAGAAGCAGCAAGAAGGGTCACGAAGCCAAGAACGTTTTTCATTATATTTCTCCATTATTATATTTATTAGCGGGAATGTTCCCAAATGAGAATCTATCTCAAATTCAATGTCACAACTATTGGCTTATGTATTTTAATTCTGTGAGAGATACACCATTGATAGGGAAGGCGACGAAAAATAAAAAACTGATAAATATTAGAGGGTTAAATAGATAAAAAAGACAACAAATGACCAGTTGGGTAGAAAAAGAGAGCTACGCGAATTTATTTGATATCGTGATTTATTTAGGTTCTGGATGAGGGGATTGATAAACCTAAGTAATTACATACACTTTAAATCATAAAAAACTCAAATAACAACTCAAAGGCTTCCTTACTAACACATTGATTATTAAGATTTTATAAAACAGGACAATCTCTCACCTAAACTTGCGAGAAGAGAGCTTGATCTTTCCTTCCGACCTCTATTTTTGGCGGCAAAAGGGGATTACATAGGAGGATATATTTCAATAAGGATGAAGTACGAACGTGTGACGAACAGGAGGAATGGTGTCATCTTCGATGAAGAGATCTTTTCACTGACAGACCTCTCATCATAAACATTTGCCGCCAGACAAAGCTGGCCAGCATTGAAGCTTCACTATTGATAAATTAACAATAATTGTTCTCAGCCTGACCTCTCGACCAAACCACTGAAGTTCTCAAGTAGATAATCCAAAAACAGCCGAATACGTTTCGGCTGATATTTCTTACTGATGTACACCACATTCAAGTCGGCACTGGACACAGACATCGCGGTATTGAAGTTCTTCATGTAGCCGTTAAGTAACGTCACAAGGCGCTGATTATTGATGTCATCTTGCACATCCAGAATGGATTTCAGTGCAATCCCCTCTCCTTGTAGCGCCCAATAACGGATCACTTCGCCATCATCCGAAAATCGCTTGGGAACCACCGTCACAGCCTTCTTCATGTCATGATCTTGGAAGTGCCAGGTTTTGAGTTCTTCGTTGCTACGAAGCATCGCCAGACACGCATGATCAACCAAATCTTGAGGCTTGATCGGCGTCCCGTATTTGGCGAGGTATTCTGGGGAAGCGCACAGCACACGTCGGCTCGGTGATAAGCGTCTGGATATCAAACTGCTGTCGACCAACTCACCATAACGGACCACGATATCCATGCCTGATTCGGCTATATTCGATAGGTTATCGTTCAAATACAAGTAGGGAATAACGTCTGGATACTGCTGACAAAATTCCGAAAGAATAGGAAGGATGTACTGCTTTCCGATGTCTTTAGGTGCCGCAATCTTTAGTGGGCCTTTAACCTCTTTGACGCCATTTTGAATCAGGTTTTCAGCCTCGCTGACGTTATCCAATATCTCCAGACACGCCTTGTAATACAGCTCCCCTGAATCGGTCAACGACACATGGCGAGTGCTACGGTTCAACAGCTTCACACCATATCGCTCTTCAAGCGCCTGCAGCCTTGCTGTCATTGTCGCAGGAGACAAGCCCAATTCACGCCCTGCAGCTGCTAGCCCGTGATGCTTCACGATACCCACAAACATTGCCATATCTGAAAATTTGTCCATTTCTCGCCCTTTCGCTTATTCGCCGTTACTCAATCTCATTATTCAGCCTAACCGAATAATTATTTTATATTTTAGCTAATTATCAAAATTAATCGAATAAATATAATAACAACCATCAGCAGAACAATGCAGGAATTCGGAACATGAACAACGAACTTAAAAACCAAGAAAAACACACATTCGTCATCATTGGTGGCACATCAGGTATCGGCAAAGCTTTGGCTATGCAATTGAGAGATGAAGAGCACACGGTACACATTGCAAGCCGACACACCGGCGTTGATATCAGCAATGAAAAATCGATTTGTGATTACTTTGAATCAATTGGTGCCTTTGATCATTTGGTAGTAACGGCAGGCTCATACGCTCCGGGCGGAAAAGTCACCGACGTTGCCATCGAAGACGCGAAAACAGCCTTTGATACCAAATTCTGGGGAAGCCTAAACGTTGCTAAACATGCTGCACGTTACATGACATCAAACGGCTCTATCACACTCACAACCGGCATGCTGTCACGCAAAGTTGTTGCTGGCACTTACGTAAAAACTGCGATAAATGCAGCGCTAGAAAGCGTCACTAAAGTGTTAGCGAAAGAACTATCACCGATTCGAGTAAACGCCGTCAGCCCCGGCCTTACCATGACGGAAGCCTACAAAAACATGGACGACTCAACTCGTTCAAGCATGTATGACAACGCCAAAAACAATCTACCCGCAGGCAAGGTTGGTGAACCTTCAGAGATAGCTATGGGTTACTTGTTCTCGATTAATAACCCTTACGTTACGGGCTCGATCATCGACATTGATGGCGGTGCACTGCTCGGCTAGTTCCCGAATTTTTTTCAAAATTTCAGGCTGTATAACTCACAGAAAAATTGAATGCAGGGCGCGTAATTCAAGCGCCCTTAACAACCATATCAACACAGGTCACTCAACATGAAACAACAAGTCATGAAACAAGAAAAGATGCCGTTTCAGGTTTGGATACTGACACTCGCGGCTTTTGCCATAGGTACGGCTGAGTTTGTGATTGCAGGTATTCTCCCACAAATCGCCACATCGCTTTCGATCACGGAAGGTCAAGCAGGCTATCTAATCAGTGCTTACGCGCTTGCTATCGTTATCGGAGGGCCAATCTTAACCATCTACCTCGCACGCTTTAATAAGAAGTTAGTGCTAATCGGTTTAATGGCTCTGTTCATTATTGGCAATGTCTTATCAGCCCTTGCTCCTAGCTACCCACTTCTACTTGCAAGCCGTGTTATCGCAGGCTTAGTGCAAGGTCCTTTCTATGGCATAGGGGCAGTTGTCGCGACCAATTTAGTGTCTGAGAAAATGGCAGGTCGTGCCGTTGGCCAAATGTTCGCAGGCTTAACGCTCGCTAACGTTCTTGGCGTTCCCGCAGGTACTTGGGTGAGCTTGCAATTCGGCTGGCACACCACTTTCTTTACCGTGGCAGCACTTGGCACAGTTGCAATGATCTCTATCCTAACGTCAATCAAATCCACAGGTCACAGTGAAGCGAAAGACATCAAAACTCAGCTCATGGCATTCAAAAACCCAATGCTCATTATCAGCTTAGCAATCACCGCTTTTGCTTGGTCTGGCTTCATGACGCTTTACGGCTACCTTGCGCCAATCGCCATGCACATCACTGGCTACAGTCAAGAATCAGTAACTTGGATTTTAGTGGTTGTTGGAGTTGGCTTAATCATCGGTAACACCTTAGGCGGACGATCTTCTGACAAAAACCTAGGCAAAGCTTCAATGTTTTGGGCTGTCGCGATGATCGCTTCATTGATTGCGGTTGGCCTTGTGGTAGACAACAAAATCCTATTCGTTGCAGCCGCATTCATTTTTGGTATCGCTTCATTTGCCAACGTTCCAGCAATGCAACTTCGAGTAATGAACCACGGTGGCGAAGGACAAGAGCTAGCAGCAACCGCGAATATCTCAGCGTTTAACTTGGCCAATGCCTTCGGTGGCTTCCTAGGCGGCATGGTACTCGACAGCCAACTAGGCGCAGGAATGATTCCATTCACAGCCGTTGTTGTCCCAGTGATTGGTTTGTTGCTTATTGCAAAAGCCAACCGATCTGAAAAGCCACAAAACGACTCTATCTTCAGCCCTGCGGAATCGAAATAGTGACCACCGCACGCTAAATCAATCAACACATGACCGACACAAGGTAAATACCATGAGCAAATTATTCGAAACTGCAGAACTCAAAGATCTAGAACTACAAAACCGTGTGGTTATGGCCCCCATGACACGCGCTCGTACTAGCCAACCTGGAAACGTGCCAAACGACATGATGGCGACTTATTACCAACAACGAGCAAGTGCAGGGCTAATCATCACTGAAGCCACACAAATTTCAGATGACTCCCAAGGTTACTCATTCACACCCGGCGTTTATACCGATGCGCAAATCGAAGGTTGGAAATCAGTAACAACAGCAGCAAAAGAGCAAGGTGCAGCGATATTCTGCCAACTATGGCATGTAGGTCGCGTGTCTCACCCTACCTTTCAAAAAGGTGAACTGCCGATTGCCCCTTCTGCACTAGCTCCAGTCGAAACTCAAGTTTGGATTTCTGATGAGAATGGTAACGGCAATATGGTCGATTGCATCCAACCAAGAGAAATGACGCAAGTAGACATCGATCGCGTTGTTCAAGATTTTGCTCACTCAGCGAAAAAAGCAGTCGAGGCAGGATTCAACGGCGTCGAGATCCACGGTGGCAATGGCTACCTCATCGATCAATTTCTACGCACCAATTCAAACAAGCGCACCGACAACTATGGTGGCAGCCGCGAGAACCGACTTCGCTTCCTAATCGAAGTGGTCGATGCTGTGATTGAAGCGATCGGCGCTGACAAAGTTGGTGTGCGTTTAGCTCCCTTCATCACCTTCAAAGACATGAACTGCCCAGACATCGTGCCAACGATTTTAGAAGCTTCAAAGGCGCTGCAAGCGCGTGACATCGCTTATCTTCATCTATCAGAAGCCGACTGGGATGACGCGCCTGTGATACCTGAAAGCTTCCGTGTCGAGCTAAGAGAGTTGTTCTCCAACACCATCATTGTCGCTGGTAGTTACACACCAGAACGTGCCGAAGAAGTATTGAGTAAAGGCTACGCCGATCTCGTCGCATTTGGCCGTCCATTTGTTGCGAACCCAGATCTAGTTTCACGCCTACAAAACGGCAACGAACTATCCGATCTTGACGGCGCAACGCTATTCGGCGGCAACGAAAAAGGCTATATCGATTACCCAGCGTTGTAATGAATTTGGAGGAGATGATGGTTTCTAACCACTAGAAACATTTCCGACAGGCAAAAGAAAGGCTCGCATGACTAGTGCGAGCCTTATGCAGTTTAGGGGGTAAACCACAATCTAGTTTAATCTTAAGATTAATTATTTAACTTATGAGCCATTATGCACTTGTGCGCATTGATATTCTATTTTTAAATGATTCACTGCAATTAATCAATCGATAAAAGTTAGCGTTCGGTCAATTTAAACCACATAAATAACAGTGTTTTAGTGAACGACGTCTAGAAAATCATCATAAAATCCATAGAAATCAGATTTATAGACTTCTCATTTGCCAATACCCTTCACCGTTAGTCGCGAGTTGGCTGTGTAAATAATCAAGCGTATCCGCGACCGTTCCGGCAATGCCTTGCGGTGGATTGAACAACAGTAAACCACTACCGATCAGGCGATCATCACCCTTAGGATCTCGAAGGCGAAGCTCCGACTTAATCGGACTTGGCAGCAAACCATCTTTCACTGCGGTCACACAGTGGTTCAAAATCAGTGAGCTCTTGTCATCCGTGTAGAGCGGGTACCAAATTAGTGCAGATACTTTCTCCGACTGCTGATATGCCTTAACTAAGGCATCAATCACCGCGAGATATTCTGAATCGGTTTCATAGGGTGGGTCGATAACAATCAGATGATGATTGTCATGTTTAGCTACGTCATCAGGTAACGCTTTAAGCCCATCACCTGCGCTAATCGTAAGCTTGCTTGAAATATCTAAGTTACACTGTAACCTCTCGATATTGGTTTGCAGTAAATCAGCTTCATCTTGCTGAATGTCTGAAAAATAGAAGCTATCTTGGCTGCGACCTTGTTGGTAAGTGATGGCGGCAGAACCCGGATACAAAGAGATAAGTTGATTCGGATTGTAGTATTCCAGTACCGACATAAAAGAAGCGAATGCCGGAGGAAGATAAGCCTTATTGCGCCACAAGTACCCGACCCCTTCAGCAAACTCACCTGCATGATTACTTGGTGCGGTGGTGAGGTCATAACACCCTGTACCTGAGTGCGTGTCGATAACATTGAGACGTGAATGCTGCTGCATTAATGACTGAACAAGTGCACTCAATACTGGATGCTTCAGTGCATCACCATGGTCGCCTACATGACATTGATGTCGATATTCCATTCCCTTGCCTCATTTCTACTAACGTCATCTAAACATACTTCATATCACACGCAGTTGCCTATTCAATCCACTGTTTTTTGAAATAGCTTCTCTTTTCGCTAACTGTCTGACTCTTATAAAAAATAAAGCCCTTCGTTTTATTACAAACGAAGGGCTTTACTGACGTTACTTGCTAACTTGTACTGCTAGAGCATAGACAACCTAAGGGTACTCTCCCTCAACTTCTACTGGCGCTTTCACTTGGTAGTGGCAAGGTTGTAGACCAAGTAGCTTAGGCAGTGTGATGCCGACAGACACTGAAGACCACGTACCGCTGACAATGCCGACAACCAATGCGATTGCAAAGCCTTGCAGCGCAGAACCGCCAAGTAGCCAAAGTGCCGATACGGTGATTAGCGTTGTACCTGAAGTCACCATGGTGCGTGAGAAGGTCGCTTTAACCGATTCGTTAAGCAGGTTATCAGTATCACCGTTTGGATTGCCGCGCAGCATTTCGCGTACACGGTCGGCGATGATGATCGAGTCATTCAATGAGTAACCGAGAATCGCTAGCACGGCCGCCAATACGGTCAGGTTGAACTCAAACTGAGTAAAAGCGAACAGACCCAAGATGAGCGTCACGTCATAGATGATCGCGGCAAGCGCACCCAGAGCCAAACGCCATTCAAACCGTACACTCAGGTACAGCATGATCATTAGGAAACACACCAATACAGCCAAGCCACCTTGGTCAACCATGTCTTGACCCACTTGAGGCCCAACCACGCTGCTGTTAAGCACTTTTACTTGGTCACTTACCGATGACAAAGCATCCACTAAGTTTGGCTGTGGAGCGTCTGTCAGTTGGCTGTAACGAATCGTCCAGCGATCCTGCTCTGCCATGCCGACCACTTGAACGTCTTGTTGGAAAGCCGTATCAAGTTTTGTTTTTAACGCATCTTTGGTTACTTGATCAGAGAGTTGAACCTCGGCAACCACACCGCCAGTAAAGTCCAAACCCCAGTTAAAACCTTTCACTGCCACCAGCATCACAGAGCTCATGAACAGCACAATAGAAATCACAGACATCACCTTACGAAGGCGAGTCATATTGCTATTTGAAAAATAGCGGTCTGAAATAGTCATTTTTGAAATACTCATGCTTAAATCCTTACATCGTGGCGTTGGTCACGCCCCCAAACCAAATTGATGATCGCTCGTGAAGCAAAAATGCCCGTAAACATACTGGTTAGAAGACCTAAGCCCAGTGTCAGAGCGAAGCCCTGAATCGGTCCATTACCAATGGTGTATAGGGCTACAGCAACAATCATGGTGGTGACGTTGGCATCGAAAATAGAAGAGAACGCACTGTCAAAGCCACGATCGATAGAACTCGCAAAGCTGCGCCCTTCTTTCATCTTGTCTCGAATACGCTCGAAGATAAGCACGTTGGTATCCACCGCCATACCGACGGTCAGTACCAAGCCCGCAATACCCGGCAGGGTTAATACCGCACCTGGTAGCAAGGCAATCAAGCCAAACAATGTGGTCATGTTCACCACCAATGCACAGTTCGCGACCCAACCTAAGCGGCGATACCATAGCGCCATAAACGTCAGAGTAAGACCAAGGCCAAGCGCCAGAGCAGCAAAGCCGTTGGTTACGTTTTCTGCACCCAGAGATGGGCCAATAGTACGTTCTTCAATGATGGTAACGGGCGCGGTTAATGAACCCGCACGAAGGAGTAGAGCCAACTCTTGTGCTTCACCTAGCGTGCCAGCACCTGTAATACGGAAACGGCTACCCAACTGAGATTGGATGTTCGCAACGCTGATCACTTCACTGGTTTTCTCGCTGTTACCGGCTCTGTCGCGGCTGTATTCGCTGTAAACAGTCGCCATTGGCTTACCGATGTTATGGCGAGAAAATTCAGACATTTTTTTGCCGCCAGAAGAATCCAGTGTGATGTTTACTTCTGCGCTGCCCATCTCACCAATGCCACTACGAGCATCGATAATGTGTTCGCCACTCAACACAGCCTTGCGGTCGACTATCACGCGGTTGCCGTCTGTGTCCTTCAGCGTTTGAGTGCTGCGCGTTGGGTTGTCGTACACAGAATAGAAAGCAAGTGATGCGGTTGCACCAATCACATCTTTCGCTGCTGCAGGGTCTTGTACGCCCGGCAGTTCAATACGAATACGGCTTTCACCTTGGCGTTGAATTGATGCTTCTGTGATGCCTAGCTCTTCAATACGGCTGCGCATGATTTGCAGGTTTTGTTGAACCGTTAGGTTACGTAGCGTTCTTTGCTCTTCTTCAGATTGGGTTAACGTTAGCGATTTATCTGAACGATCACGTTGCCATTGTGGGAACTCTTCACGAATCAACTTTTGCGCTTGTTCGAAATCAGCATCAGTGCGGAAATTAAACTTAACTTGGTTATTCACCACTTCACCGCGTGCATAGCGGACTTCACTGGTGATCTCGTCGACCACCGCTTGAGCTTGCGCGTGATAAACCGGAGCCATATCCACTTCTAGCAAGAACTGCACGCCACCGCGTAAATCAAGGCCTAGTTGAATCGGCGCAAAACCCATATCAGTTAGCCATTTAGGTGCAGCTGGCTCCATCGCTAGAGCAACGGTTGCGCTGTCTAGTAGACGCTCATTAAGTACTTCTTTAGCTTTCGCTTGCTGCTCTGCATCTTCTAAGATCACCACTAAACGTTTGTCTTTTTGAAAGGCTGATGTCGCTTGGATGCCTTCGCTCGCGAGATATTGAGTAATTTGAGTGGCGTCGATCGTCTGTTCAGAACGGTTGCTAATTTGAACCGAGGCGTTCTCGCCATACCAAGAAGGTAAAGCACTCAGAACCATAACGATGATAGTGGCGATAAGCACCACGTATTTCCACTTTGAGTAGTGGTTAATTTGTTTTCTTG
Organism: Vibrio sp. QJM3NY_27; assembly: GCF_057785955.1. Taxonomy (NCBI): domain Bacteria; kingdom Pseudomonadati; phylum Pseudomonadota; class Gammaproteobacteria; order Vibrionales; family Vibrionaceae; genus Vibrio; species Vibrio sp. QJM3NY_27. The sequence continues at coordinate 632,799 of NZ_CM173512.1, forward strand.
GAATGCGTTTTTTCACAGTCAAGATCTCTTCTTATTACCAATCACCGTAAACACGAGCTCAAAAATTGCGCTGAAAAAAAGCAGTGATCGAGCATTTTAACCAGCTAGGGTGACCAGTTATTTACTACGATTGGTATAACTAATGTTTTGCGAACACGATCGATAGCTGAAACCAGAACAAGCTGATTGAACGGTAGTGATGCTAAAGCTGATGTCGCTATGTTTGTTTTGGTTAATTGGCGAGTTCAACGGGCACAAATGGCCATCGATACGACCAATTTAGGGTCAAACGATTAGCTAAGAAGTTCTCGGAAATGCGAGTATTGGATGTTGCCCTCTTTCCACCCCGAAAGCCGGGAGGACGGAGAACTCACAATGCTGGTCCAATGCTGCTTAGTATCCAACATCGGCGTGTTGAAGAGCAGAGAAGCCAGTAATGATGGGGGAGAGAAGTCGATCAATAGATGATAAGCAGGCTCGAGGTCAGCCACACTTTCTTGCTCGTTGCTGAGCATACGTCTAAAGGTTACCGCTTGGAGACTCGATTCAGTGTCGTGATAATTGGAACTATCACCTAAAGACGCAGTGTCAAACTGAACCTGATCGCATTCCATGTAGCTCGACGGGTTATCCGCAGCAGCTTGTTTACAAAGATTATTCTGCGAAGGCTGCTCTTGAGCGGAGTGGATTTGGAATGGCTTAGAAGGGAACGAATAGCCGTTAGAATTCACTAAGCCAAAGCTCAGTAAAAACAACATTAAGACTAATCGGGTACCTAATTTAAGCAATCTAATATCCAAACAACATTCTCGTAGATCGCCAATCTACAATACAAATGAAATGCTGTCTTGATTTAAAACATTTTTTTAGAAAATGAGACGAAGCAACCGATTAAGCACTCTCGCATTTAGAATTACATGCCTTTAAATACGTCCAACAACACGTAATACATTGACGTTATGAATGATGTAAAAAAAAACAAAAAAGCCAAGCAGTGTGCGCTTGGCTTTGAGTCATCTCTTTCTGTTTGCTTTTTTGCTTATAGCTTTAGGCTTTAGGCTTTAGGCTTTAGGCTTTAGGCTTTAGGACGCATGATATTCTTAACCTTACGGCTATTTTCACCAAATACACGCTGCACAAGTTGATCCATGTCATCCGCAGTGATCGACCTCGCAACACGCTTAACTTGAGACAACGCTTCGATGTCGTAACCATGAAGTAAATAACGAGACAGGTACCACGCTTGGTCGATAGAGCTCATCTCGAGAGGCGTGAAGTCAGCTTCAAACTGTTTCACTACCGCTCGCATTTCCTCTTCAGAGACACCTTGTAGAAGGTCTGCAATCACCTTATCGATCGCTACTTCCACTTTATCAACGTTCTCAGGCGCTATCATCGCACCAATAACCCACTCATGACTCAGCTCTCTATCTGCAGACGCCGAATATGCATAAGGTGAGTAATCTAAACTCAACTCTTCACGAATATAAGCATCTAAGCGAGTCGCCAGCAGTCGTTCTAGCAAGCTTTCCGTGAAGATATCTTTTGCCGTTACGCCTTGGTCGGTTTCGGTTGCAGGTTCAGAGATGACTCGTAAGACGTACTCTGCGCTATTCACATTGTTGATGGCTAAATCAATACGTGATTCAGATGGCTGCTTGTAAGCCACCTTAAAGTCAGGAACCTCGGCTTTTTCTAATGGAATCGAAGCCAAGTATTGCTCAACCAAAGGCTTTAACTCACTTGGGTCGATATCACCCACGATAACCAATTGGTTATGTCTCATTTGACCAAACAGCTGCTGGTGAAGATTAGCGATGTCTTCCACAGAAACCGCTTCAACACGTTCTTTATCAACAAAGAGGTGGCCACTGTCCTGACCATAGATGTTCTGGTTTCTTGCGCGTTCAAACTGACCAACAGGGCTGCTCAAGAAAGATTCTTGACCTTGTACAAACTCCTGCTTCACCGCCTCTAACTGCTCGGGAACAATTTTAGGCGCAGTGATGAAGGTATAAAGCGCAGCAAACGTGTCTTCAAGCCCATCTTTGTTAATATTAAATTCAATACCATGACGAGTATTACCAATGAAGGAATCGGCGCGAATATTTTCACGATCAAAGTACGCTAAAAGCTCAGAGCCCGTAAACTCACCGGCACCGCTTCGAGCGAAGGTAGGTAACGCAACCTCAACCGCTGGGTACAAGCTCGGATCCAAAGCGGCTTTTCCGCCGAGGCTCATGTACATTACACCGACATCATCACCTGCCACATAATCACGCAGGTACCACATATCGATACCATTACTTAACGTCCACTTTTGGATGTATGGGTCTACGGACATTTGTTCAGCAAGTACAACCTCGCCTTGCGAGCTAGGTATAGCAAAGGCACTGGCTGTTCCAATCGCAAGCGGCGGAACTCCCGCTTCGCTATACGCGGCTTTTAAACTATCTAGAGAGTTGATGACCGCTGTTCTGTCTTCGGAATCATCCATCCCAATAACAATAAAGTAATCATCAGAAAGTAGATTCTTGATGTTGTCGTTAATCACTTCAAGGCTCAAGTTATCAATGAAGGCTTCCAAGCTGACTTGATAGTCTTTCTGTGATTGGACAATTCGATCAGTGACTAACGCACTCACTTTGTAGTTCGCGTGTTCAACGCTGTCCATTTTATCCCAGTCATGCTCAATGTTATCCAGCAAGTCTTGGTAGTAGTGCAGTTCGCCAGCAATATCCGTTTCCGAAACACCAAAATCACGCAGTGATGCCAATGTAGAAAGCAGATCTTTTTGGATAACTTCGCGGCCTCCAGCCGGAAACCCAACACTTATTGACGAATAGTACAGAGAACCCATTCGATAGCTATCAGACGCAATCCATTGAGTCGGCAGCGCGGCATCATTGAACACCGCTTTTAATCGCTGTCGAATCAATTGTTGAGCGGTTTCATCTAACCTGCGTTGGTTCTGCTGAGCATGATTTTCAACTCGATTTAAACCCCGGTTAAACGTCAGAGCGATGCTTGGCGCTTCTCTTCCTGCGTACTCAACATAATCATCTTCATTGAATGACGTCACTTTCTGTTTCTCTGGTCGCAGCGTGTCGCCACGCTCCCAGCTAGAAAACTTCTCTTCAATCAGTGGGAGCACTGTTTTAAGGTCCACATCACCAGAAACCACTAGCTCAACGATTTGGGGTTGATACCAAGTTTGGTAAAAGTCGGTAAGCCCTTCCGACGTGGCAGCCATAACCGAAGCTTTAGTCCCTAGCGCATCTTGCGATTCGTAAGGGCTGCCTTCGAACAGGTAATCAACATATTTCTCGGGGAACGACTTATCATCGAGGCGAGCCATACGGAACTCACCAAGAACCACGCCTTTTTCTTTTTCTACTTCTGAACTTGATAGATCCAGGCCATCACCAATGTCACGCATCCACGTCAAAGCAGACTGCAATTGGATGTTATCTGGCAAATCTAACTGGTATACCGTCTCTTCATAAGAGGTGTAGGCATTAATATCTGCACCAAAGCTAGCGCCTGCATCTTCGAATAGACGAATCACATCATTTTGAGAGAAATTCTTACTGCCATTGAATGCCATGTGCTCCAGAAAGTGAGCATAACCTTCTTGCTGATGAGTCTCTTGAATTGAGCCCGCGTGCACAACTAAACGAACAGATACGGATTCTTCATGATCTGGATAAACATGATAGGTAAGGCCATTTTCTAGTTGGCCTGATGCCCATGCCGGATCCGGCTGGATTAAGGTTTCGGTGATACTTGATGTTGAACTACAGCCAACTAAGGTGAGGCATACAGCCGCCGCTAAATAATATGTTTTCATAACAACCTCTTAATGTCATTCATCGACAATATACAGATTGAGTTAACGATTATTATTTAATATTGAACCGGATGAGTATCTTTGTGATCTGGATCTTTATTTTATAAATCTCTATACGTTATGTAAGACTGACTGTACTCGTTTAAAGCAGCGTTTTGATAAGAACCTAATACATACCTTTAAAATCAATGGCTACATCCCTTTAAGCTAGTTCTCTACATACCCTTAAACAAAGCTTGCGAGGCTCGGCTAATGGGTAATTTCTCTCCAGAAACATACGCCGACATTTGGCCGGAGAGCCCTTTCTTCACCTTATCAATGGCCGACACTTTAACCACCACTGAACGATGGATCTGCCAAAACTCATCAGGATTGAGTTGAGCGATCAACTCTTTTAGCGACACGCGAAGAATATACTCCTCTAACGAACCGCCTTGACCCTTTTTAAATATAGACACGTACTTATCTTCCGCTTTGAAGTAGGCCACATCATCGACGGCAATAAGATGAATGTCTTCCCCAACACTGGCTTTAAGCCATGTGAGATATTGAGGTTGCTGTGAGGTTGACTGGGATAACTGTTGAAGCTGACTCATTAACGCAGCAATATCAGGCTGCTCAGGCGTGCTACCTGATTGTGTTTGATTGATCGACAAGCGCGCTTGAACCTTCTGACAGGTAGCGAGTAGACGCTCTTCGTTGATTGGCTTCAGTAGGTAATCCATCGCATTGTGCTCAAAGGCTTTGACTGCATATTCGTCATAAGCGGTGATGAATACCACCAACGGCGGAGAGTCTAACTTGTTCAATTGTTTCGCCAGCGAGATTCCATCGAGCTCTGGCATGCGAATATCGAGAAAGGCCACATCGGGCTTAAGCTGTTGAATACTCTGCATCGCCTCTAAACCATTGGTTGCCTTACTGACGATCTCTAGCTCAGGCCAAACCTCAGCAAGGCTTTTGTCTAAATGGTGCCTTAACAGTGCTTCATCGTCTGCGATAATTGCCGTTACGTTCGGCTTTACTGCTGGGTTAGTCATTATTATTCCTTTAAATTCACACTGTAAATCGTCTGTTTGTAATCACTGATCTTAGAGGTTCGGCTCATCGTTCTCAGATCTAGTTTCGCTGATAAGCGGTAATAAGATTGTCGATACCAACCCACCCTCAGCTTGCTCAGTGATCGTCAAGCTAGCTTTCTCACCGTAAAGGGTTTCGATTCGCTGACGAATATTGCTAAGTCCCACACCATGGCCCGCACTAATAGAAGGGGAGTTCAGCCCAGCGCCATTGTCTGCAACTTCAATTTTTAGTTGCTGCGCCTGTTGAGCTATGCGGATATTCACTTGGCCACCCGCGGCTTTAGGTTCGATACCGTGCGTGAGTGCATTCTCGACCAAAGGTTGAATCAAGAATGGCGGAATCACCTGCAAGTCGCTGATGCCATGCGTTTCAATCGAAAACTCCAATCGTTCTGCCAATCGAATTTTCTGAATATTAAGGTAAGCATCAATCAAATCGACTTCTTGAGAAACCGTAGATTGATCAGCACGACTATTTTTTAATGTCACGCGCAATAAATCCGTCAGCTTTTCTAACATCAGCTTGGCTTTAGCGCCATCAGTCTCAATTAGCACGCTTATGGTGGCGAGAGTGTTGAACAAAAAATGAGGTTCAATTTGGCTTTGAAGTTGCTTTAGCTGACTCATCACCACGACTTTCTCTTGGTCAGCTTGACGGCGTTTAGCAATCTCCAACTCATTTTCGGCTCTGAGTTGTTCGCCTCTCGTATAAAAATAGTAGTAACAAACCGAACAGAAGATCACGCCCAATAGCACTACAGATTTAAGGTCAGAAATATTGGCTCCGAAATATCCATTAAGCCAATAGTGCGCGTTCAAGGTACCAAAGGTCATCGCAATCACCATTGAGATCCCGACATCAAACACCTTTGATTTCCTCTTAAACACCTCAACCAAGATAAAAGAAGAACCCACCGCGCTGTAGCCAAAACCAAAGCTTATCGCGAGATTGACCACAAGATCGCCGCCCCAAATTGTCTGTGTGGTGATGGCGATAACGAAACAAAACAGAGTGGTCAGCGTAAAGCTTTTAATCCATGGAAACTTACTGTTTGAAAAAGTGTTCATTAAAATCGTCCTTTGATATTTAAAAGAATCATATGACTATCGGGTAAGTTGGCGTAAGCAGAATCACTTTTACCGCCTAGAAAGCGTGCAGCAAGTTCCAAATCCAACGATGAATTGCCATTATCTAAAGCCTGATAGTTGAGCCACTGCGTAGCAATAAAGCCGCCGTCTTGTGGAGATAACATGACGTCGAATGTTGGCGTGATATCTTCAAGCCAGCCATGTGTCGAATCCAGAGACCAGTGAAGCATGATGTTGTGTTGAACCAAATTGGCGTGTTGATAACCTTGAGCGTAAGAACCTGCCAATGATGCTGTCATCGGATTAACTGACAAAGACTCGGCACTTTCTATTGCGCTTTGCCACTCAGAATGACTCCAAGCACGGCTATCAAACCAGTATTCCAACACCACATTGTGGCCAGTATCATTGGCCCATGTTAATCCGGCTAACGCTTGATAGGCCTCGCCCTGTTCTTCGAGATAAACCGGTTTAAGCATTGAGCTCGGCTGGCGATAGCCAAGGCTTTGTCTTTGATAAACCACAGAACCGTGAAACTCCCACGCGAGGTTTAATACCGAAACCAAACTAGCCCCGAGCAAGCCGTGGCGTACATCATCGTAATAAGCGACCCATTGATACTCGTGATCACCTACAAGATTGTAACGACGTATCCCAAGCCCTTGTTGCTGGTTCTGCTTTTCGAATTCATTTACGTCCTGAGAAGTCCACGAAGAATCACTGTAAAGCAGTGTCCACTCGCCCGTCATATCGAACAGTGACGCCGAGGCCACACCCGCGCCCTCTTCTGCGACAATGCCTACCGGGTTTTGTCGATAAGGCTTGATGATGTCTAAAGGTCGGTAGCCATAACCCACGCCCCAATCGAGACGAACCTTACCGAGCGTCACATCAAGGTAGTGATCCCCGAAAGCAGAATTCGACAGCTCAACACCACCTTGCCAAAACAACTCACGCACAATGAATTCAGACTCAAAGCTCACGTCTTGTTCTTGAGGGTTGTTGCTTAGAATATCGTTGGCTTTCACTGCGAACAGACCAAGCCAATTGTTATATCCAACCTCTAGATCCAGCAAGCCATTGAATGACTGACGATTATCTGATGCTAAAGGACTGAATGGTGACTCTCTCGATTCAACCGCTTCTGCACTCAGTTGCCAGTCCCACGCCAAGCTCAGATCGTCCGCTTGATTCGTGTTACTCACACAAGACAAGGCAAGCAACGTAGTGATTGAAGACTTTATGTGGAATCGGCGATTGGGCGCTCTCATACGATCACCTACAATCCAGATACACTGTTACGCGACAAATAAGCAGGGTTGTAGTATTTGTCTTCCAAGCTTTGTTCTATTACTTCACGATACTCAATCACGGTTTTCTTACTCGGCTGAATCTTATCGAGCAAGGTCATCGATACCACACTTGGCAAGCCATCTCGCACACCTTCAGTAAACCACGCTTGCTTCGCTAACTTTCCTGAACGCAGGTACAAATCCGCTTTAACTGGAAACGATCGGTCTGTCGTTAACCACAGATCAATCGATTGATAGCTGGCACCCTTAGTTTTCGCCGCTAGCTTTAGGTGATGGGTATCAATTGTCTCGCCAGTCGGCATCTCAACCAGTTGATCGGCAACCCACTCACCTTGGTAATCTTCACTCCAAGTGAGTGTCGAGATATCGCCCACCGAGGCTTCACCCAATAACTTTTGCATCGGTGTGATACGAATTGGTCGACGAGATTTCGGCATCAGTAACCAATAGTTATCTTCAATCATCAGCATCTTTTGACCTGCCTCAACAGCTGATTTAAAGACGACTAATGACTCTCGATTTGGTCTTGTGTAGACGTTGTATTCACGGGTTTTATCCAGTTGTTCATCTTGGTATAGCGCCACCAGAGAAACCACTTTAGAGGCTTGTGCACTGTTCAAGCGGTAGCTATCCGCCTTGGCAATCATCTCAGTGACTTGTTGTGAATCGACTGCCCAGCTTGGTGTCGATGTTACAGTTAGTGTTAGAACCGAGGCCAAGACCAAAACAGAGCCCAACGTTTTAATTGAGCGAGCTAATTTAGACATAAACCAGCGCCTCCGTGATTGGCTTGTTCACGCCTTTACGAGCAGAGAAATAAGCAGCGATTAAACATATTGTCAGCACACCTAAAGTGGCGTAACCAACCAATTCCAATGAGAAGTAAATGTTGAGTGGGTAACCTTCGGTTCTGCCGGGAGGTGGCGGCATTTGTATGTCAACCACCAGCAGTAGCAACGACATCAAGCCACTCACTAGTGCTCCAATAACGCTACCAATCAGTGCCAGCAAACCCGCCTCTTTTAAGAAGCCTGCGACGATTTCAGAGGGGTAACTGCCGAGTGCTGACAAGGTGCCGATCTCTCGAGTACGTTCCGTCACCGACATAGTCATGGTGTTAAACAACGACACAAACACCACCAACGCCATCACTGCGCCCATGATGCCGAAGATCCGGTCGTAAAGATCTTTAACCTTGGTGTAGAAAAACGCGCGATCTTGCCATGGGGTAATCTCGATCTCTGAGCCTGGATCGTTTTGGCTAGCGCTATTTCGCTCTAAAGCAGTTTGGATGCGCTGTTGAACGGTCGAGGTTTTGCTTGTTTCAAATAGGAACACCGACAATGTGCTGACTTTATCTGAGGCCAAAAGCTCTTGAGCGGCAGTGATATGAACATACAACTGACGCTTATCCAGCTCAGGAACCCCAGTCGAGTAGATGCCCTGCACCTTAAAATCAAAGGCATTCAATGCGCCGTCACTTGTAGTCGCAAGCAGAGTCACCCAATCTCCTACCGCAACTTTAAGGTTATGAGCCAAGTCAGTACCCAGCATCACTTGTGGTTCTTGACTGTCGTATCTTGGGGATTTCACATCCGACAGGGTTTGCCCGCTACGTACATCAAGGAAAGGGCCTTTCATGTCGAACTCACGCTCATTCACGCCCGTTCCCATAAAAATGGTCGACTTGCTGCCGTTAGAAACCAAACCACTGAAATAGACTCGCGGCTGCACACCACGCACGTCACTGTCGCCAATAATGCTCTTGGTTAGCACTTGAACGTTGTCCAGACCATTGCTTAGCGGCATATCTTCGTCTTGTTCAAAATAACCCGGCGTGCTCAAGGTAAGGTGGCCAGTATCACGCGCAGTCGATTCTCTCAGTGACTCATAGGTGTAAAGCCCATAACCACCGGCACTGGTCAGTGCAAATACCGCAATGGCGATGATCAACACTGAAAGCAGGCTGCGTCGACCGTTTCTTAATAAATTAAGCCACGCTAAACGCACCGAAGTTGGAAGTAAAAACGTGCTCATTCTTTGTGTTAACTTGCCCATGAGATCGCCTCCGTGGTTGCAGCTTGTGGAGCCAATTGACCGTCGATAAGTTCAATCACTCGATCGCAACGCTGCGCCATTCTTGGGTCGTGCGTCGCAACAATAAAAGTCGTGCCCATTTCGTGGCCAAGCTCTTTCATAATGTCGATCACCACGTTGGCGGTGTGGCTGTCTAGGCTCGCGGTCGGCTCATCAGCAATCACGAGGCTTGGGTTGTGAATCAGCGCTCTGGCTATCGCAACACGTTGCTGTTGGCCACCAGAAAGGTTGTCCGGTCGGTGATGAACGTAATCTCCTAGCCCAACACGCTCTAACATGTCCTGCGCTCTGCTCTGTTGTTCTTGCTTAGAGCATTGGTTCAACATCAATGGGTATGCCACGTTCTCAAGTGCTGTCATTACAGGAACCAGATTGAAGCGCTGAAACACAAAACCCAACGACTGACGACGAAAACGCGCAGCGGCGATTTGCTCTGTCGGATACGGTTGGCCATCAATATTAATCTGCCCTCGATAATCCATATCCAACAAACCAAGAATATTCAAAAGTGTGCTTTTGCCAGACCCTGATGGCCCACATAACGCCACCATTTCACCACGTTGGATGTGTCCATCGACCCCTTTTAATGCATCAACACGTTGACCACCCGTAACATACGCTTTACCGATATCGTTAAATTCAATCATTTAGTTGTCCTCTGATTGCCAATCCATTCTTAAGCGTTCGCAAGCCACTATTGAGCTTTCGCGCTCATTATTTTGCTTTCGCAGCTGTTATTTGGCTTTCGCTATTAGGGCCTTCGCAGTCATGGTCTCGATGTTTCCGGCATCGGTACTTTCCATTTTCTCAAGCCACACCTGTGCTTGCTTGAGGTCTTCAGCTCGAATCGATGCAGCAATGGCGTAACGGTAAATCCACGATGTCGCAGCGAAATGTTGTTGTTGGAAATCATCTTCAGCGAGTAACGATAGGAACAAGTCATAACCACGATCAAAATGGTTAAACATGTCTGGCAGAGAGGTGTAAGTCACCGCAGCCATGGCGCGAGTTAGGTAAGAATCTGGCAACCCTTGAACGCGAGGTTGTTCATGAATCGGTTGGACTTCGTCTTTAAGCAGCACCAGTGATTTATCAATTGTCGATAAGCCCTTCTCCACATACTTCATCTTGTTCCAAGGCAAGAATGCATCACGTCCCATTAAGGTTTCCGTGCTACCTAAGTAAACCAAGGTCAGTGGCGTAGCACCATCTTGTTGCAGCGTGTCGTTCAGGCGTTCATACGCTACTTCAACCAAGTCTTCATTGCCTTGCGCGGCTTGGTTGTAGATATCAAGCACGTCTGAACTTGGGTTAGCCAAAGCTAATGATGGTACAAACAAAACAAGAGCAATCAGTAATGAACGCTTAAGCAGAGAAGTGGCAGAGCCTGAATTTAATGAGTGTGAAGTAGTCATGATTTCTAATCCCTTTCAAATGTTGACGTTGAAAGGTTAACTAGAATTTGTCACGCCGTTTTATCAATGCGACGAACGGTAGCAACAAGGAGTGAATGGTTGAATCGGGGCGTGAGTGGTGGGAGATCCAAACAAAAAGCACGAGTAGGAAAGGATAAAATGAGTGGGCAAAAACGTATCTAACATTTCCTACTTCAGGCCTTGATCAGAGCTGACTCATTTCTGCCCCATTGTAAGCTAGACCTTTTACTCATTCATATCCTGTTTATTGGGTTTTGCCCTACTAGAAGTTATCCATTCTTCTAGTGCTGTTCGTCGTAAATCCCCGTTTTGTATCACGGGGGTAAATTCGACATACGAACAGGTTAACAAGGGCTTTTCTTTCTTGTTAAGGAACTTTTTTTTGAAGCAAAGCATCTTTTAATTCGTCAAATTTGCTATCAAGACTCGGACTTTTTGAATTGTCAAAATTACTCGCTGATTGACTATTAATGAACTCTCTAATTAACAACATTTTATTTGAAACACGTTGTTTAAGAATTTGTTCATCATCTAAAATTAAGTCTTCTGATTGACTATCAGTACATTCTTTTACAAGGTATGCCACTTGTTTTGTTAAAGACAAGCGTTCATTATTTTTGGTAAGAAGCTCGATCATTTTATAAAAAATTGTTGAGCAAACCCCAAGTAAGAAAATATTTAAGCTTATAATCGGTAGTCTACTTACTAGTAGGCTCCAGATGTCAAAGTTAAATTGAAGGTCAGAAGACATTTGCCTAACACCATCATACATATTGACGCTAATTATGGACCCAACTATCAACAAAAATACCAAAATCATTTTGTAGACTGTGTTTTGCCGATTAATTTCACTTTTGTATTCTGAGAAGTCTTCACTGTAAAGGGAGGACTCACTTTTGAACGCTTTGAGTTTTTCTTGGGTATCTTCCAATTTTTCTGAAATATTTTCTAATTGAGCATTTCTATCAACTAGTTCACTCTCAACTTTGCGATTAGACGTTGATAGTATTGCTTTGTCTTTTAGGAGTTTCTCAACTTGTTCAGTTAGGGTGTTATGTTGGCTCTCAATATCTGACAGATACTTTGAGACAGTTTTGGCTTGTTTTTCATCAAGTTGTATTGCTTGTTTTAAGTGAGAAAGCCTATTTTCGACGTCTTCTGATTCAGTTTTTAACCTCAAAACCTCTGTTCTTTCAAATTCTAAATCAGAGGCTACAACCTCTCTAATTTGTTGATAAGAGTAATCTAGATTTTTCCAAGTAATACTAGCTGACTTCATTAGAGCAACTAACTCACCGATATTTCGCCCAGAAATATTTAAGGCTGCTAGGCTAACCGATTTTTCACCACCATTTATTATGGATATTTGACTAGCGGCATGCCCAACCTTAAAGGTTACTAATTCACTATGTACATAAGGGGTTCTGCTATTTGGTAATATCACAACACTATTACCAGAAGCGTCAATAAGCTCTAGTCTAAGGTCAACACCATGTGTTCGAACGTCAAAATCAACTGTGGTTATCCAGTAAGGGTCTTGTCGTTTGAAAAACATTAAGGTCTCTTCAAGCATGTATCTGTTTAAAAAATTGTATTGACCGTTTGAGGCCTGAGATACAAATTTGCTAGCAGCCTTGGAAATGGGTATCGATGTCTCAGTCGCAAAGTCACGCATGAGTTTCAGCATAGGTTCTTCAGGTTCACTCACGATATTTCTCTCATTAGTAGTTTAAATGCATAATATCCCTAATTTTTAATCTAGTCGATTTTAATGGTTCACTTCCATGTAGGTTGTCTACAAACACATATTGCACCTTGAATTTGGATTTCAATAAATTACAGGGAAAATAAAAAAGCCGAACTCAATGAGTCCGGCTTCTTTCTCCTTGATATGACCAAAAAGGAGGACTGGTTCATCCCACAAAGAACTTCTCGTGCCCAGTCTTAGTAACTTTAACAAGTAATCATCGCACCACGTAGTCCACTACTGTAAGCCTTTGCGATGCGCCTGAAAAATCCATACTTTTCTAATCCTATTTCTTGATATTAGCTATCGCTCTAGCAAGACCAAGTAAATGTGTTGAAGTCTTAATCTCTAACTCAGATTGAATGCCCAATAGTGCAATCCCTGCCAGTATTTGTTGTGGCCTCACCACTTGACCTGTCGGCAGCTCCATACTGTCGTATAACATTTTAAACTGTAACCAATCTTCACTAATGCTCAGTTCCCGACCTTTTGCCATTCTCATTAGTCTTTTGCACTCGGGAGGTATCGGCTTTCCTTCATCCCAACCCGTGACGGTTCTCACAGTTTTAAAACAGAGTTCAGAAACCTCTTCCTTCGTCATTTGGCACTCTAACTCTCGAAAAATGTAATTCTTACTCATTTCGCGATACTTCAATGATAAAACCTCTAAATACAAGAGGTTGCACTGATTCAAGGAGATATGCACGATTGAACATAAGCAGACAAAGTGCGCACTGTACGACGGCGTATTAACTGGCGAGTTTGCCTTATAAAAAGTTATTCATGAATTGCTAATGTTAGGTTTCCTGAAACTCATTTTTGTCCAAAAATGAGTTAGAGCAGCAGGTCTACAAACATTAATGCTAGTTTTTTCTATACGCTATCTAATTCGTGACGGGTACCGACGTTATGAGCTACTTGACATGTTTGGTTCCGTGGGGAAAAGATCGTGATTACGATAGCGTGCGTAGAGTAAAAGTGCGGTATAAATAGCTCGTTGGTGTCGCTTTATTAGCTTCGCACTGAGGATTAACTAAACTAGCCCTAATACACCTCATAATCAGAAGGTTCCAATTATGAGGTTTGTAACGTGGTTTATCTTGGAATAGAAATTACTTTTAGTACGATTCTATATCGAGTTAATTGTTTGATTGGTTATCAGAAACAGTCACATCACTTAAATTAGGTTTTTCATAAAATGGTCGTATATCCTTTGCACAGTTGGCTCTGAGGCAGAGCTAAAGAAGTGAGTCATTGACTCTTCGGATGAAAAGAGTTCAACCAAAGATATAGAGTATCCATCGGCTATGAATGGTATCAAAGGAGTATACGACCACAGTATATTTTTTTTACCATCAAGTAATTGAGCAGTAATATTGTAGCGGACGTCAAAACTACCAGGAAACCCCGGGGCCTTTCCTAAAACGACATGATTAAGTGTAATGACGAGTTTATTTGGGGAACTATCGTCAAATACTACTTTAACGTTACCTTGCTCTACTTTTTCGGAAAATTGTTTCTGAATAATCTGATTTAAACTAACTTGATTTTCATCCATAAAAATCAGGGTTTTTTCTTTTAAACCTAAACCATCTCCGCCTACTGGAGTTAAGCCCGAACCTTCAAGATGAACCGTACTTATTACAGTTAGTATCGAGTTGTCACTTTCACTTGATTCGAGTTTTATAGTTTTCAGATGTTCGAAGTTTTCTTTAGTCAACTTTACATCTGGAACTGTTGAACAACCACTTAAAAATATTGCTACAAAAAAAGTAAAATGATGAAATTTCAATGAATCACTCCGGTAAATATTAAATCTATCTTATATATTAAATTTGCCAATCATAACGTATCATTGAATGAATTAATATGTATATATACTATATATCTTCAGTTAGCTAAAATACATAACTAACGAATCCTTACTATTTAATACCAGTGATAATTGGTCATCTATGAAATTAGAAAAGGTACTAGCAAGTTTTTTGTCCAGACACCTCTCAGACTGAATTTTCCCCCATGGAAAATTATTAATGTGATGGCTCTAAGAAACTTTTGTCCACAACTTGGATAGACCGACTTTTAGCTCGTGGCACTTTATGACTCAAAGTGCGCTAAAACAAACTCATAATAGATAGCTCATCAAGATAAATACTTCTATAGCCTGATGAACTCATCCCAATAAAGTGTCCGTTTTTTAGTACGCTGATTTATTTATATAATAATCAGCGACCTTGACGATCGATTTTTTTACCTGAGCAATCTGTTTTGAATGTGGACACCAAAGGGATATGGGAACCATTATTTCTTGTTTGATCTCGTCACATTTTATCTCTACCAAATTCTCTGTCATATATTCAGATTCAATTATCGATTTTGGTAAAAGAGCCCAGCCAAAATCATCTTGGACAAGCTTAACAATGACCGCTAATTGATCAACATATTCATGTTTTGAAGAAACAACAACCTTCTCCGTCATTTTATCATCGACCATAGATTTGAGTACAAACTGGCGTAAAGATTTCATCGTTGAGAGCGTTTCGTTTGAGGGCTTAGCCGATAATTCACTTCCTGCATGAGCAAATGGAACAAAAGGCATATTCCCCAAAAAGGTAAAATCAATACTATTAATCACTTTGCTTTCGTATATATTCACAATCCCAAAATGAATGCTTCCATCTTCGATCCCTGCTTTTATTTCTGGTTTCGTTCTGACCAAAAAATTAACACGCATGGATGGGAAGTCTTCATAAAGCTGTCGACGAATTTTAGAAACAACGTGATGAGGTAAAAAGCTCGCATAGGCTATCGTCACTGACTCTAGCCCGCCAAATGAAAGGCTTAATGCAAATCTATCAAGAGTTTTAGCCTGCTCTAGAATTTGCTTTGCGTAATGATAAAGGAGTACTGCATCTTCAGTCGGTTCGACACTGCGGCTCAATCTATCGAATAAAGTGATCGCTAACTGGTCTTCTAAACTCGTAATTACTTGTGCAACCGTTGTTCGGTGCTTATTCAATTTTATCGCTGCTTTACTAAAAGCTTGCTGTTCATATACCGCAACGAAAGTATTTAATTGTTCAAGACTAAAATTCATATCATGCCCTGCGAGTCCTTATATTCGATAATAAATCTTACCACCAGAGTCTACATTAACCAATACAACGTATGTTTCTCTTATTAAGTGACACATTTTATCAGCACGTTCTGACTTGAATTCAAATATCTTCCCAAATACACATTAAACATACGAATTGATATACTTTTTACCACCAGAAACCGCCCTCCCCCCCTTTACCGACGCTGTTTGGATAACAACGATGGTTCGAGCCCATCGCTAGAGAGTTAATGAGTCTAAAAACCTTGTGTAAAGTTGCGTCATTGCTTCGGCAACTTAACTTAAATAACTCAGGAACGTCCCATGAACACTCTAAAAATGACCGCTTTGTCTACGGCTTTACTTGCTACTATTTCTATTTCTGCATTTGCTGGCGATGACATTCAAAAAGTCGACCCATCCGATATGACTCGTGCCAGCTCTAATATGTATGTAGCAACCAACAACAAAGGTGACCTAAAGCTATCAGGGGCACTATCATACGCTTATGACAACGGGCAGATGTCTATGTTCACATTGGAAGGTTCGATGGATAATGAAGGTAAATATAAAGACAGCCGAGCTCAATATTTCCATGTGTTCAACATAAATAGTGCTATTACACCTCGTGTAGCCGCATCATTAGATATCATTGATAATGCAAGCTTTACTACTGCTGCAGTAGGTGGTGTCGCTATTTTTAGAACTCCAATCGACTCTCTGACCTTCTTTGGCCGTGCAGCAGTGATGGGCGGTGAATATTCAGACAGCACAACAAGTGCCTTCGGTGTGACAGACAATAGCATCGTAGGTGGTATGGCTGCTGCTTATGCAGTTTGGAAGCCGGGCGCCGATGGTACTTATTTTGCAGCCTACCCAGAATTTACATACATGGATGGTGATATTGAAACGAGTACCGTTAAAACCACTCTACTCGCAGCGACTCCTTTTTCGGCAGACAAAACACGTTGGGGACAAGTCAAGGTTGAAAATACTTATGGAAGCATGGAATCAACCAATCAAAAACTAGACATTGACGACACCGTGGTTTGGTTCCAATACAAAGTATTCTTCTAAAACGACCAAAATCCATAATATGTTAAAGGTGAATTGAGAGATTCGCCTTTTTTTAGTTTTGTTTTCCTTACACCCTCTCACTCTTCTTTATTAAAATAACGACGATTGACTATTCAGTTCGGCCTTACCTTGAACTGACTCTCTATCTCTATCTCTATCTCTATCTCTATCTCTATCTCTATCTCTATCTCTATCTCTATCTCTATCAAGTTACGCCTACATCCCATATTGATTCAACACTCAAAACCTTATTCTAGCGGCCTATTTCAATACCGTTATTGATTGATATTTAACTGTTTACGTTTGCTAGTGCATACCTAAACCCCATCAATATAGCTTGATTCAAACGAAGCCACTCTTGAGCTTACATAGCACCCCAACACTACGCGCATTGCCAATGAGTAGAGGGTAAGGAGATCGAATGTATCGTCTGAACACAATGAGTAACGGGAAGAAGCTCAAACAATCGTATCTATATAATGTGAACTTCTTTACGCCATGGCATTGGTGTGTAACCACGAGCCTAAAGCGCATAAAAGCGTTAACACAAGCGATAATGGATAGTGGTGTTGGGATGACCCAAAGATATCGTGGTACTTAATCACCCGATCACAGGGAATCAATAACCAAGTTCAACAAACAAAAAAACGCCAGTCAGGCGACTTAATGCCGTTCGGATAAGCATTACTGCTTGAACCTAAACGGATATTTGGCTGGAACAAAGAGGACTGAACGTGGAAACGTTCGGTCCTTTCTTTTATCTGGAAGAATGAAGTGACTCAGACTTTCTCTCATCCTTTTAAGTTTGACTGGTAGGGTTCCGTCTGGACTTAAAGCTAACCAACGTAACTGAGCATCTATAAGGTTAATTGCAGCAGTAAAGCTTACCCTAGTCGCTCGAACCCCGGCTTCTGAAGCTATCTTAACCATCTCTAATCGCACTAAGTTATAGGCAAGTAATACGCCCCAAAGCTCTTGCTTCACACCGGCAGAAAAACGACTTCGTAAAGTGACGTGACTTTGCAGTTGAGTCTGTTTAATTTCACCATAACCCTCTTCAATCTCCCAGCGTTGCCAATAAACACGCAGCAGGCTTTCTAGCGAGTATTTGCTAGGGTCTGTAAGTGAAGTAATAAAACCTTTTATCTCACCTTTTGGCTCTTGATATAGGACTAATCTGGCTTCCCAACGTGCGGGTAAATTCGGATTCTGCCGTTGAGCTTGAGGAGAGATAGGCATTGAAATGAGCATGTCGTTTTCCGCATATTTCTCCAACACTTCATAGCGTAGTTTACGTTTTGCAGGCATTAACCAGTGAGTATTTTCCGCACTCTCTTGCCACGACAACAAAAGGTCTGCCGAGAAATAACAACGATCAAGTAAGGTCAATGAGTGTGCGGGGATATCATTGAATAGGCGCTTAGCTAAGGTCGTTTCACCGACATGACAACCATCAAAAGCCGCCCCCATAATCATTCGTGTTTCTGTTGACATCAAAGCGACTAAACGAAGTTGAGGGTAAGGTTTCAATTTTTTAGAGATGAACCCAAATTCTTCAGCGTTCTCTGTGGAATCTTGACATCTAAATGTTGTTCCATCCACAGCAAGTACATTAAGTTCTAAGTCTCTGTCTTGTTGAAGGATATCTCCGTGCCAAGCCTTCACCGTTGTGTTAAATAGAGCTGCTAATGGGCTCTCATCTAGACGTCGACGTGAATCAGTTAGGACACTAGGTGCGACACGAGACCAACTATCTTCAGGTTTAGGCTGAAGCGCAATGTCTAATGAACTGCATACCTCTTTGATAGACATGTTGCGTTGCAACCCCATCCAAATAACTAACCAGACAGCTTGCTGCGCGGGAAGTCGGCGTCGTCTTATGCTCGCTTTATTTGTTTCAAGAAGAGCTTGTTCTATCCACTCAATCTGAATAGCGTCGACGACAGATTCATAATTATCGGCATCTTCAATGGTCTCGTGTGCCATTGCTAATTCTTGTTCAAGCATAAAAAATCCCCATCAACATTGTTGATGAGGATTATCTTCTAACTGCAGGATCGTTCAAGTCTTCTTAAACGATCGGCATTAAGTCAGGCGACTGGCGTTACAAAAAGATAAAACTCTATTCAATAATCAAATCTATCAGTGATTAATCACATCAAGTGGCAATCACCGATTGCATAATTAGCGGCTAAAATATTTCGCAATCTCACGAGCATAAGTTTCTTCTTGGTTTTTGCCATTACTGGTTGAAAAGAAAGATATAACTAAGTCTTTTTCTGGTGAAATATACACACCTTGACCGCCAACACCGGCCTTGAATAAGTCGCCATCCTCAAAGATTGCATCAAATTGATAACCATTCTTGAGGTTTGTGTCGTTGTAGAAAGAGTTTTCCATCATCTTACCAACATAACCACCACCGTAAGCTTCAGGGTTACCAGAGTCTTGAATTAACGTAATGACTTCTTTGCTAACACCACCATTACCCAACTTTGTGGCTGACGGAGTAAGTAACATACCGAATTTAGTCATATCTTCAATTGTGGTATTCATTGAGAAAAACATTAAAGGGTATCCCCCTTGTGGAGAAACGACAGTGTAAGCGTCATTATTTGCCCCCATTTTCTGCCACATATCACGACTGACAATCTCATTCATGGGTAAGTTACGAACATTCTCAATAAGTCGAGCCAGAACAAACGTATTAATTGAATTGTATTCGAATGTTTTTCCGCCCGGTGCTCTTCGCTTCATTTCGGCCAGCACTTCAAGTGGGCTTTGGTTGCCTTCACCCTCAAACACGCCAATGGAAACCGCCCATTTAAACCAAGGTTGTTCTGGGTTTATACGTGAGTCTGCCTCTGGCTCATCGTGCTCTGTTGCGTTCAAGCCTGTCGCCATATTTGCAGTATCAGAAACAGATACTGTATCCCAGTCAGATCCCTTTAATTCAGGAATGTATTTAGAAATAGGGTCATTAGGGTTAACTTTACCCTCATTGACTAACTTAGCCAGCTCTATACCTGCTGTAATTTTCGAGTTTGAAAACCAATTATGCTTATCTGTTTTTCGCATCGTGTTGTAACGTTCAAAGACAACCTCTCCACTCTTAACAACAAGAAAAGCATCGACAGGGTAAGAATCTAGGTGTTCATTTAATGTCTTGCTTTCACCGTGCACAGTCGCTGATATTTCACCAATTTCTAGGTCAATCTGATATGGGAATTGGTAGACAGGTCCATCACGTTCAATTTGAGCGGTAGGATAGAAACGGCTTAGGTTCTGCCAAGCAAACTTAGACTGTTCAATAGGAAACTGAAGTTTAACGCGATTGCCTTTTTGCAAGAAGAAGTCATGAGTATTGTAAACATCTACATTTGTGGATGATTCATTAACGATCTCATTAGCAAACGCTGAGCCTGCAGATAGAGCCGTTACTATGGATATAGCGATTAAGCTTTTCATATTGGTTTTCCTATTGGTATATAAGTGCTGTAGTGCGAACTGTATGCAAAAGCTGCGAGCCAGTTGCCTTTGTTAATACAGACACGTTACAAGGAAAACGTAATAACGCCTCATCGCCTCCGATGGGTTGCTTCCATCAAACATTGAAGTTAGAAACATGAATATTGTGTTTTCGGTGGTTTTACCTACCCCAAGTGATTCTAATATTTACTATATTTAGTGTTGCTATGTGTAGAGCATGAAGAGAAATGAATTAAACGGCACATACCGATCAAATTTAGTCTAACTGTTCCCCGTTAGTCACCTTTTCAATTCTAAGTTCGTTGATCAGATTTAGTGATAAAGCTCAATATCCGACGCGTCAATGACATACCCAGTTTCAATATCTTGATTGCCATCAGAAAGTGCAATCGACGTATCAACCGCCCCTGTTTTAATGTTTCCTGTCACCCATACTGGTGTGTATAAACTTTGTAATTCATGGCCTTCAGGAAATTCGACTAAAATCGTTTGGTTTACAGGTGGGGGAGGTGTGTGAATGCAAGCCCCTGCAGTTGGCACCAAAATGAACTGCTTTCCTATTAAACCTTCCATTTCGAGCGGTACTAAAAACCCGGCCAGTTTCATATCGTTAATACTAAGCTCGGGAACTATATCGTTCGCTTGTTGTGTTCTTTGTAAAAGCAGCTCACGTACGTTTAAGCCAAACTTTTCAGCCAATACCACACGTTGATTGTATCCATCGTTTTCCATTGGACTTAACTGACGCGTTTTTTGAACGGCTTCGTAGGCGTAAATCTCAGAAAGTAGCGCCTTATTCCCAGGAGAAAGAACCTGATACTGATTTTGCACAGGTCTTAATGACTCCCAAGATATCGTTTCAGCAGCTTGTGTGAACAAACTAAAACAACAAGCCATAACCATTAATAATGTATTTTTCATGTCAATATTTTCTAATTAGAACAAGGGCTAATGAAAAAATGGCTAAGAAAGTCTTAGCCATCGTCTCGTTTTATATCAGTCAATAATATTTGAATTACAGACTTTCGAGGTTATCCATTAGTTGGTAGAAGAACCCAATAGAGCGACCGTATTCTTCAACTAAGATACGCTCGTTCACACCGTGGAAGCCTTCGAATTCTTTTACGCTTTCTAATTGTATCGCCGTCATTGTATATACATCAGGGGCAAAATCTCGTGCTTGAAAGTGCTTAGAATCTGAACCACCAATAACAAAGAACGGTGAGACAATCAGGTCATTTCCCCAAGTTTGGCGAATCGTTTTCTCCAACATGGCGTAACCAGGCCCGCTAGGATCCGCAACATTAGTTGCAGGCGTTGATGCTGAGATATCACGAATGGTCATTCTTTCGTCGCCGATCGCTTTCTTCACATGCTCAATAATCACCTCAGGAGTGTCACCTGGCATTGGTCTAAAGTTTACAACTGCAGTAGCTGCTGGCGGTAATACGTTATCTTTAATACCAGCATTAAACATAGTAACTGCCGTTGTGGTATGAAGCATGGCGCGAGTAACCTCATTTTTAGACATTACATCAATAAACTTTTTCTCTAAGTCCGTCACCGTGTCGTTTTCGCCATAGGCTACGGCTTTGTAAAGTGGTTGCTGCGCTTCTGGAAGTTCCGGCCCCATGTATCGGTATTGGTATCTCACCGCATCATGAATTTTGTAAGGGAATTGCGCTGCTTCAACTTTCTCAACGGCTTTTGCTAACGCGACAATATTCGATTCTTCACCCGGTTGTGATGAGTGACCACCAACACCATTGATGGCAATCTCTAGACTAACGAATCCTTTTTGAGCAATACCGATTAGTGCCGTGTTTTCACGGATGCCAGGGAATATACCAGGGACAAGAGGAGCAGATTCATCCATAACAAACGCAATTTTCTCATAGCGTTGTTCAATGATGTCAGCGGCGTGCTTAGCACCTTCTGGCCCACCAACTTCTTCGTCGTGGCCGAATACAAACAAAATGGTACGTTCAGGCTGGAAACCTTCTTTTAGCTTCATTTCAGTGGCTTCTAACAGTGCTTGAAGTTGGTTTTTGTCATCTAATGAACCACGGCCCCAGATATAACCGTCTTTAATCGCACCTGAAAACGGATCTTCTTTCCACTCATCACGAGACTCTTTTGCAATTGGTACCACATCTTGGTGCGCCATAAAAATAGCGGGAGCGAGTGATGGTTCTTTACCTTCCCAAGTGTAAATCAAGCTGAAAGGGCGCGGGTCACCGACTTCTTCTCGCTTGAGTGTTTTGTGCACTAATGGGTACGATTCTTCAAGAAATTGGTGGTAGTCACGAAAAGCCTGTTCATCAAAATCACTGCGATCTTGGTTAGAGATAGTTTGAAACTGAACCGCTTGCGATAAGCGTTGCGCAGCACCTTCTATATCAACTTGAATATCCACTTTTTCGACGCCTTGCATTTGCATCGAACTAAAGTCTTACTCATCAGCCCATACTGAAACACTAGCGGTCAATGCCAAAGCAGAAGCGATACTGGTAAAGAGTTTTGATGGTTTTGTCATGATTTGACGCCTTAATTAGGTAGAAAGTAAATCTGTGTTTTTGGTTTATGCGGCAATTATTAATGAACAATACTGACCAAACCAATCTCTAGCGAAGGACTCAACCCATCAGAAGACGTTGGTAACAATTTGTAGTGGATGAGTAAATCGAGCATGACTTTCTAGGGGAGGAAGGTTTTTACAGTCGCGGAAATGATCCGAGATCACCCTGTGGCATTAAATTCGTAACAAAACTTTGTTCAATGGTGAGTTTCAGAACAAATGCTTCTCTGTATTTCTAAGTTATCTTAGGCAAAAAAATAGCCGCTAATCTGCGGCTATTTTTAAACTATTTAAACGAAGCTTCGATGACTTTTAGCCTCTTGTGCTTCGTATCTTCTACTTCTTAATTTCTTCTATTTCTTTGTCTCTTCAACCGCGGTTTTCCACCTGCCATGAACCTGCAGCGCCGTTTTTAAGGCAATCAACCAGCGTTGGGGTGTCCAAACCTGATTTTTCAGCAAGTACTAAACCTCCAGAAAGGCCATCCAATACACCTGCGATGCAGTTCTGATTAACCATTTTCGCGCGTTGGACTTGACCGACTTTACCCTTCAGAACCGACGATTTAAATTAGCCTACTTTTTTAATCATCGTCGCTGGATTGTAACCTTTCTCGCCTTTGCTAACTGGCTCACTCGGGTTGTAATGGCGTATAAGAACATTAAATTTACCGGTCTTATTACCTTCCATCGTTGGGATATTGTTTGGTTGACCTTCACACCCAAAACGGAGAGTGTAGGTTCCATCGCTGTTCATTACGGGGACCATTTCACTCGAAATATTGGCTTTATCGTTAAACATTCGCCCATCAGCGTTATATACGGTCGCGGACCAGAATGAGCCTGCCTTCGGATCTTTGAAAGTCGTCTCATAACATGCATTCGCATCGAAGTACTGGCTGGTTTGATAGATATTGTCTTCGACCATCGCGCCACCCCAACCACCAGCTGCGCCAACGTAATTCATATAATCAGTTTGGCCGCTTTCTTTGTTACCAAACGCCTTTGATTGGTCATATCCGTCACTGAAATCTATGTTGCCAGCTTTATCTGTGGCACTAAAAGACGCCATGTCCCACTCTTTTACTTCAAACGGCTTCTCACTGCCTGTTTCAATCTTCAGGTTACGGCGTGCGTCATCTTCAAGAGCGCGGACAATGACAAATGCGTGGTCGGTTTTTGAACTGATTTTATGACGACCGGAACCGTAGATCATTGGCTGTGTCTCGTGGTTTTCGTCTACGACTTGCAGTGACACATATTGGTCAGTTTCTGGAACAGTCACATAGACATCATCGTTCGACATATCGATGACAGAAACGGAATAAAAAGTGTCTCGATTCATTCGTACAACGAACTGCTCTTCTGGAACGCTGCTCGGCACTGGCATCTCAAAGAATGTATTAATACCACCGGCTTTCTCTACCACCGAGCCGAGACGCATGTTGGTGTATGCCTGAGCAAAATTATCTTCCGTGACGATAGTTGGCGCTGCAAAAACGCTGGTTGAGAATAAAGCGACAGCAGTAAGAGGGAATAGCTTTTTCATAATAGCGACCTTTATATTTCAAAGTGAATGTCATTTGGAAGAGTATTATTTGCTCTGCCGATAGTGATTACTTTATACTTCCCAAAAGGAAAGTGTGGAAAATAGGACTTGCCCAAATGGAAAGTATAGACCTGAATTTGCTGCGTACTTTTGTATTGCTGTGTCAGTCGAACAGCCTGAAAAGGGCGGGGATAAAGCTAGGGATCTCTGAGAGCGCAGTCAGCAAGCAAATGACCAAGCTCAGAGATCAATTAGGGCACCCACTTTTCGAACGCACCACTGAAGGACTAAGGCCAACACATTATAGCAAATCTATTTTGCCCAATATTGAACACGCCTTGTCCTTGATGCACTCTGCGACTTCACCTGTGACATTCGATTCTGCCACCTATGATGGGCCAATCACTCTTGCTTTTTTCGCCTACACACTGGAGTTTTCAGGTGTTGATCTATTTAGGGAACTCTCGAAAACGTTTCCCAAAGCGCAAATAGAACTGAAGACTTGGGCATCAGATACAGAGCAAAAGTTAGAAGAGGGTGACATCACTCTAGGCGTGCACTTTTTAAATGAAGACCGCAGTACGAATATCTTCCAGAAACGCATCATGGCCGATCAACTGGTGATTGCTGTTTCAAAGTCATTGGGGCAATTAACATGGGAAGAGGCGTTGCAATTGCCTTTTATCAAGATCCGAAGCCAAGGCTGGAATGAAGATCGTTACCGATATTTAGAAATGTTGAAAAGTAGTGGGATTGAGCCACACATCAGTATCACGGTAGACAACTTTTCAGTTGCGAGGCAAATTCTAGAACAGGGTGACCACGCCTGCGTATTAAGCGATAGTTGGAAGGACGCTTCGCTTAATACCATAGAGCCACCCAAAGAGTTTAGAATCGATCTAAACCTTGTGTCCTGCATGCGTCTTGTCGATCGCCAAAGCCCTCTAAACCTTGCCGTTCATGACGTGATTAAAAGGGTCATGCTTCAATCTAGATAGGCTTTAATCTAGATAGTTAGTGCCCCGAAACGAGTTAAAAAGGCTCGTTATCGTTTCACGCAAACAAAAATAGCCGCTAATCAGCGGCTATTTTTAGTTATCTAAGCAAAGCTTTTACTGCTTCTTCGCTGCGACTACTTCTTCGTCTCTTCTACTTCTTAGTTTCTTCAACGACAGCTTTCATCAATACCGAGGTATCCATGCGGCCTTGCCCTTCGGCAGACAGTGCCTTGTATGCGTTATTAGTTTTTTCCGTCAACGGAAGCTGGATACCTTGACGCTCTGCTTCATCTAAGCAGAATCCCAAGTCTTTGATCATCCAATCAATGGCGAAGCCGAAATCAAACTTATCTTGCGCCATTGTGGTGGCGCGGTTTTCCATCTGCCATGAACCAGCTGCGCCGTTTTTAAGGCAATCAACCAGAGTTGGGATGTCCAAACCTGATTTCTCAGCAAGTACCAAGCCTTCAGAAAGGCCATTCAATACACCTGCGATGCAGATCTGATTGACCATTTTCGCGCGTTGGCCTTGACCTACTTTACCCATCAGAACCGACGACTTACCGTAAGCTTTGAACACAGGTTGAAGGTCATTGAATAGCGCTTGTTCGCCGCCACACATGATGGTTAGCACGCCGTTTTCTGCGCCCGCTTGGCCACCAGACACTGGTGCATCCATAAAGCGAACATTTGCTTCCTTCGATGCAACTTCAAGCTCTTCAGACAGTACTGCAGACGTTGTGGTGTGATCGACAAGAATCGCGTTAGGCTTCATTGCTGCTAGTGCGCCTGTTTCGCTGGTCGTCATGCTGCGTACGTCGTCATCGTTGCCAACACAGACAAGTACAACATCCGCATCTGCTACACATTCAGCTACGCTTTCTGCGGCTTTACCTTGGTGTTTATCAGCCCAGTCTAGCGCTTTACTATGAGTGCGGTTAAATACCGTTACTTCAAAACCGGCTTTGACTAGGTGGCCTGCCATTGGAAAACCCATAACGCCTAGCCCGATAAAACTTACTTTCATTCCTTTCTCCTTTTATTTGACCAAGTCATCACTATGGAAAGATCGAACACTCTCAATCAATGCATCGATAAGCAGGGTCAAAGCCTTTGGCTGATATTTTCTTTCTTTGTACACTAAATACGCTTGGCGATCACCCCGATGATACTCAGGGAGCACTTGAATCAGATTCATCTCTGGAGATACATGGCGAAAAGGCAGTGAAGCAAGCCCCAACCCCTTCAACGCTGCGGCGGCCACAGCATTGATGTCATTAACAATAAACTTCGGTTTAATCGTCACCATCTGCTCTAAGCGGTCGGATTTGTAGAGCGGCATATCAAAAACATCATCGACATTAATCCAGTCGTGGTGCTCTAGATCACCTGGATTTTTAATCGCACTGTGGGAATCCAAATAATCTGGGCTCGCAAAGAAACCGTGCTTGGCTTTAAACAGTGGCCGAGCAATCATGCCTTCCATGTCGGAAATCTTAAACGTAATCAACAAATCACGATCAGTTTGAGGAACCACTTGCTGCTGACTCAGAGTTAAATCAAGCTGCACATTGGGATACTCAACAAGATATTGCTCAATGGTCGAACGTAGAAAGCCACTGTAGAAGTTATGAGGCACTGCAAGCTTTATCTTACCTTGAATCGCATCGCGCTCTTCCAACAAGCTACTGAATCCTTGATGCAGCGACTCCATACCGCTGCTCAACGCAGCAAAGGCCGCCTCGCCATCTTTAGTGGCCACCAACTCACGACCTTTCTTTTCTAAAAGTCGGATACTCAGGCGCTCTTCCAATGCGGTTAATCGACGCGACATGGTCGACACAGGTAATTGCAGGCGTTTCGATGCCGAAAGCAAAGAACCCTCTTCAACCACTGCACAGAATAAGAACAGATCATCAATGTTTCCAAATATGGAATTCATACTTCTATATGTGCCTATTTTTCTCATTAATGGATAGATGTAACCTTATCTCATCAACAACAGAAAATCACGGGAGAAACATACAATGAACAATAAACAATTTTGGGTAACTGCTATTTTATCTTCCCTGACCATGGCTATGATTATGTCTGGGGTTATCTCAGGCTACAAAATGGGGTTCAGCCACGAATGGCCGCCTATTTGGCTACAAAGCTTCTTTATTGCTTGGCCTTGCGCATTAACACTTAACCTAACCGTACTGCCATTGATTCGAAAATTAGCAGCGTGGATATGTAAGCCAAGAACCAAAGCGATACCTAACCCATTAATTTCAACTGAAACGACTAACTAAGTCGATCACGAGTCTCGGCGGATCATGTCGCTACCCACGGAACGATGATCAAGGGGAATTCGATCAGCGGTTCCGAACAGATACTGCGAACGGGTACCGTGAATAAAAACAGTAAGCAATCACAGAAGCAGACCAAAGAAAACAGCCAACACTCAGAGGCACACTTTTAAGTTCTTCTATCTCTGAATAAACGGCATAAAAAAACCGAGCACTAGGCTCGGTTTTTTGTATTCTACATTCTACTCACAAGAGCAAAGCTATCAATTATAGATTGATATTACAGCTCAGCGTTGTGATAAACCTGCTGAACGTCATCACAGTCGTCAAGCATGTCTAAGAACTTCTGGAACTTCTCAGAATCTTCTTCAGCTACTGGCGTAGTCGTTTGAGGAACGAAAGTGATTTCCTCAACGTCCAGAGTTAGCTCTGGGAACGCAGTGTGTAGTGCAGTCTTCGTTTTGAAGAACTCAGTCGTTGGAGCGAATACAGTGATAACACCGTCTTCTAGCTCAACGTCAGTCACGTCTACGTCTTCCATCATTAGCGTTTCTAGGATGATCTCGTCATCTTCGCCAGCAAACTGGAATACAGCTTGGTGAGCGAACATGTGAGAAACAGTACCTTCAACACCGATTTTCGCGCCAGTCTTAACGAAACATTGGCGAACGTCTTGGAAAGTACGGTTGCCGTTGTCAGTTAGACAGTCAACGATTACGCTTGTGCCACCTGGGCCAAAACCTTCGTAACGAGCTGGTTGGAAGTCTTCACCGCCGCCGCCGTTCGCTTTATCGATCGCTTTGTCGATAACGTGAGCGGGTACTTGGTCTTTCTTCGCTTTAGCAATCAGGTGCTTAAGAGGTAAGTTCATGTCTGGGTCAGAGCTGCCGTTCTTAGCCAGTACGTAAATCTCTTTACCGTATTTAGAATAAACTTTAATTTTTGCGCCTGCAGTTTTCGCCATTGAGGCCTTGCGCACTTCAAAACTTCTTCCCATCGGGATCTTCTCTCTGATTCAATTAACGGTGCAAATTCTAGCAAATTACTGTGTCATTTCAATTCAACAGCTTTGCTGGGTAAGGTTTATCTGCGTTTATGCGACACCCATTACCCGTTTGTATTTTTCAACAGACTGATCAAACCAAGCCTTTTCTTCTGGGTCACCTAGCTTCATTGCTTCTTCAACAATGGCTTCAGGGCCACATTTCGCTTGCTTCAGTTTCCATACAAGAAACGATGCTTGCTTATCCAGTTCGATTTTATTTTTCTCGCTGGGTGGAAGGAGTGAAAGGTTGATAGACATTATTAGCCTTCGTCTGTAATACGCTTGGCCGAGAAATATATCATAGAGCAGCCTCATAAAACCAATACTATGAGCAATAGTGGGGGTTGTCGGACGAGAAAGCAGCAAGTCACTGATGCAGGTCAAGCTAGTTTGGGAGAAGTTACGCTCTATGATACGAAAGTATCGCTTATTCAACTCATACCATGAGCCGTTTAAGCAGTTATTCGACTCACCTTATGAGCCGAATAATAAGATAATCACATCACAGATGTCGGAAAAAAGCCTCATCTAGACCAAAAAAGACTATTCACTCACGGCGAACACATCGCAGCGTGAGGCGCAGATGAAGTCATTCTTGTGCAGACCTTTGATTGAGTGGCTCCACCACGTTACGGTCACTTTGCCCCACTCCAATAAGATCGAAGGATGATGGAACTCTTCTTCTGCTAACTCTGACACTTTGTTGCTGAATGCCCATGCTTGTTTGTAGTTCTTAAACTTAAATACCTTCTCAAGCTGTGGGATGCCATCTCTTTCGATGATCTGCCAATCAGATAACTCCAACAGTAAAGGCTGTTGCTCGTCTTTACTTAAGGCAATCGAGTCGATACTGCAGGCTTCGCATTTTTGTTCATTCAACATGTGTTGGTTCCTTAGGTTCAAAAAGTGGTGGTAGTAATCCCTCGTCTATCGCGAGATCTGCTTGCTGCAATAGGTTTTCCTGACTGATTTTGAAGAGCTCAGACAGCTCATCAATCACGTAATATTTCGGTTGTATAATATCGATACGATAAGGCGTTCTTAGCACGGTTTGCAGGTCAAACCGCTCACGAACGGCCAAGTCCCCTCCCAACGCATACATGGTTTCCGCCGGAGACGAAAGAATGCCACCGCCATAGATTTTCAGCCGATGACCTTCTTTTACTAAACCAAACTCAACCGTAAACCAATACAAACGGGCAAGATACGCGCGCTGTTTAGGTGTGGCTGCTTGGCCAAGTTTTCCGTAATGCTCAGTGAATGTCGCAAAATCGGCATTGGTGAGCATGGCACAGTGGCCAAAAATTTCATGGAAGAAATCAGGCTCTTGTAAATAATCGAACTCATCTCGTGTTCTCAGAAATGTCGCGACTGGAAATTTCTTGTTGGCGAGCAAATCAAAGAAACGGTCGAAATCGATCAATGCAGGCACAGGCTGAACCTGCCAACCTGTTGTTTCCATTAGCACTTTATTTATCTCTGGAAGCTGGGGAACTCTGTCTAATGGCAGATCCAGCAGGGTCAAACCGTGCAAATAGGCATCGCATGCGCGGTCATTAATGACGTCCAGTTGCCTTTTCACTAAGTCGTGCCACATGGCGTCTTCTTCGAGGCTCCACTCAACCCATCCCTCTTGGCTCACGGGCTTAGAATGATATTGAGTCATTACACACCTCCTTTCGAATGTCTCCCTTTAAGCCTATCTCGACTCCTTATATCC
Source organism: Vibrio sp. QJM3NY_27 (assembly GCF_057785955.1). Classification (NCBI taxonomy): domain Bacteria; kingdom Pseudomonadati; phylum Pseudomonadota; class Gammaproteobacteria; order Vibrionales; family Vibrionaceae; genus Vibrio; species Vibrio sp. QJM3NY_27. The sequence goes on from NZ_CM173512.1 coordinate 663,256, forward strand.
GCCAATTTGCACGATTTTTCGAAACAGGCAATCGTGTAACATTTTATTTACACAATTTCGGCAACCCCTTATTTTGCTGATCTTTTGACTTTGTAAAACCTAAATACCAGACTGAAATCGTTAACTTTTTGTTAAAGGTAAAGGAATGCACGAAAGCAATAAGCCAATTTGGCAACCTAGTGAGCAGCGTATAGCACAAGCCAACGTGACCCGATTCATGGATAGCCTTAATCAGCAGGGCATACTCGATCGGGAATTGAAAAACTACGCGGAGCTTCATCAATGGTCTGTGGAACATCCCGAGTCGTTTTGGCAAAACGTCTGGCAGTTTTGTGGAATGGTCGGCTCGCAAGACTGTATTGATAAAGCACAAGGCGAGCACATCAAAACTCAAGGTGGGAGCCGCTGGCAGCAGCCGAAATCAAATCGCGATGCGGTGTGGTTTCCGAATGCTCAAGTTAACTACGCAGAAAACTTGCTGCATTCAGCCAAAACGTTGCCAAACGAGCTTGCGATTTGGTTTGAGAATGAGCGCGGCGAACAACAAAGCTACACATGGCAAACCTTGTGTGAATCAGTCTCTCGTATTCAACAGTGGCTCGTGGATTGTGGCGTTCAACAAGGCGATGTGGTTGCCGCTTATACCCCTTATCTGCCACAAACCGTAGTTGCGATGCTAGCGACCACCAGCTTAGGTGCGATTTGGACATCGACCTCTCCCGACTTTGGCGTCGAGAGCGTGATTGAGCGATTTGGCCAAGTGAAACCTAAGGTGCTGTTAACCTGTGATGGTTACACCTTCAATGGCAAAATGTTCGATATGACGGACAAGAACCGTGAAATCATTGAACACTTAAACGCGCTAAAACAGGTGTGTGAGATCGGTTATTTGAAACCGAGTCGTGATTTAGAGAAGAGCCATTTAGAGAAGCGCGATTTAAAGAAAAACAAGGTTGAACATGATGTGTCGACCCAAAGCTGGCAAAGCATCATTAATTACTATCAACCAAAGCCTCTTCGATTTACTCGTGTCAGCTTCAATGAACCACTGTTTGTACTCTATTCCTCCGGTACCACCGGAAAGCCTAAATGCATAGTGCATTCTGTCGGCGGCACCATCATCAATCACCTAAAAGAGCATCAGCTTCATTGCGATATTAAACCAAGAGATCGCGTGTTCTACTACACCACTTGTGGTTGGATGATGTGGAACTGGCACGTATCTGCGCTCGCCAGTGGTGCGTGTTTGGTGATATTTGATGGTAGCCCAGTTTATCCGCAACCTAACGTTCTGTGGGATTTAGCGCAGCGAGCTGATGTATCGACATTTGGCACTTCAGCCAAGTATTTAGAAGCGATTGAGAAAGCGGAACTCTCACCGATCGACAGTCACAACCTTCCTAAATTAAGAACACTGTGCTCGACGGGTTCAGTGCTCTACCCAGAGCAGTTCGATTACGTCTATAAACACATCAAACAAGACCTGCATTTAGCGTCTATCTCTGGCGGTACGGATATTTGTGGCTGCTTTGTGTTGGGTAACCCTATCTCGCCTGTGTATCACGGTGAGTGCCAACAGGCCGGGCTCGGGGTCGACATCAAGGTGTTCAACTCTTCTGGCCACAAAGTCAATCACGAACGTGGCGAATTAGTGTGTGCAAATTCCCTCCCCAACTTTCCTGTTGGCTTCTGGAATGACACCGGAGAGCGCTATCACAGCACTTATTGGGATAGATTCGATAATGTGTGGCATCACGGTGACGAAGTCGCACAGAGCGTGCATGGTGGCTACCTGTTCTACGGACGAGGCGACACCACACTCAACCCTGGAGGAGTAAGAATAGGTACTGCCGAGATCTACCAGCAAGTGAACACCATTGAGGGTATTGTTGATTCGATAGCAGTCGGTAAAGATGTCGACCGCAATGAGCAAATTTGGTTGTTCGTTCAACTGCAGCAAGGTGTGAGTCTAGATGAAACATTACTAACGGCCATCAAGAGGAAGCTCAAATCATCATGCTCACCAAGACATGTGCCGAGCCAAATTTTTTCCATCAGCGACGTACCAAAAACACGTTCGGGCAAACTGGTGGAATTAGCGGTGAAACAGGTAGTGAACGGTAAAAGAGTAGAAAACCTCGGAGCTATTGCTAACGCCGAGGTTTTAGAAGAGATAAAGCACGTTGTTTCGCTTTAGCGACTAGGCCTAGAACGTAGCAAGCTATCTCCACTTTTCACTTGGCTGTCAGATAACATCTAGAGTAAAGGCAGCCGATTGAAAACCGATGACTGAGTGAAGCAAGCAACGGGAGAAGCATTAAACACTGAACACTTTAAGCAGCCCTTGATTGGCCAATAAAAACCGAATCGAAGCCACTCTTTGAGCTCGTAAACCCTCGCCTCAGTTTGACCCCGTACCTTTTCTAAAGTTCTTAATGAGATCTGAACGTCATATTTAAAACAAAAATGTTAAATTATTCATTTTTTGGGCTGAGATAATATTCACTAAAGACGAATCATTTATACAAAAAAAGAGTCCACCACTGGATTGTATCCCAGCTTATGGATATTTAATCGAATTATAATAATTTCCGCTCCCACAGCTCTATTTCTAGTGAAATGATAATTTGATAGCTATCACATTTAGAACAGTTATTTTCCCATACTATCTCGGCATGTTAATTACTTAAGAGTAATTAAAAAACCTAGTCATTGTTATTAATAAGCTTGAGTTTAATTATAAACAAGCGGTTAATCCCTACGTAAAATAAATAAAATCATTATTAAATGATCGGAGACATTATCATGCGGATAGTATTAGCTTTAGGCGGTAACGCTCTTTTAGCAAGAGGCCAAGCATTAACGGCTGAGAACCAACGTGAAAATATAATCAAATCAGCGGCGAGTATTGCTGCAATCGCACGCGAGCATGAGATTGTTATCGTTCATGGTAATGGCCCACAAGTAGGTTTGTTGATGGAACAAAACGCGGCCTATAGCGAATATTCGCCAGAGACTACCCCATATCCAATGGATGTGCTCGGCTCTCAAACCTGTGGCATGGTGGGCTACATGTTACAACAAGAGCTAAGAAACATTGACCCTGAATTAGACGTAGCGACGCTAGTCACGCAAACTGAAGTATGCAAAAAAGACCCTGCGTTTGCTAACCCGACTAAATTTGTTGGCCCTGTATATACAGAGCAACGAGCTAAAGAATTAATGGCTCAAAGCACAATGCAATTTAAAGCTGATGGCGAGTACTACCGACGCGTTGTGCCTTCTCCTATGCCAAAAAGCATTGTTGAAATTCAGCAAATTGAAACTCTTCTAGATACAGAAAACCTTGTTATCGCTTGTGGCGGCGGCGGTGTTCCCGTGAGTATTGAGCAAGGTAAGAGTACTGGCGTAGAGTGCGTCATTGACAAAGATCTTACGGCTGAACTACTGGCTGAAAAAATCCATGCCGACTTATTTATTATCTTAACCGATGGGTCGATTTTCCGTAACTATGGTAAAGAAGACCAAGCAGAAATGAAGCAAGCAACGCCTGCTGGTTTAGCAGAATTTTCATTCCCTGCTGGTTCTATGGGGCCAAAAATTGATGCCGTTTGTAAATTCGTTGAAGCTGGATTGGGTAATGCGGCGATTGGTTCATTATTTGATTTAGATAAAATAATCACCAATGAAGCTGGCACTCTGATAACGAAAGGCGAAGGTATTGTTTATTACTAATATTATCGAGTGATAAACACCACTAATATAAATTATATTACAAGCCTCTTATTTAATTATAATGAGGCTTGTTTTATTCGGCCCGTTTAATGCTAGATGAGATAAATAGTCATAAAATTGGAAATTAAACCTGAAAAGAATTAATACATAATATCTTTAAATATACCAAAGAATAATTATAACGAGACTTAATCCAAATAACGTTTCCAGTTCATAAAAAAACAATTCAATACGTTCACATCGGTGCATTCGCATCCGCTTGGTTCTCTGGCATCGCCCCAATAAAAGCAGGTAACTGGTTACACGCTTCGACAATCGAGTTAATCAACGGATACGGTGACATATCAACATCAAAGCGCAACGCGTTATACACCTGCGGCACTAAGCAAATATCGATAATACAAGGGGAGTCAGTGAGGCTATACACTGAATCGCCATGTGCTTTTCTGTGCTTCGCCAGCTTCTCTTCTAACGCTGAAAATCCTTGGCTCATCCAATAGTGAATCCAATCCATTTTCACCTCTTGCCCGCATGATAATTCTCGCTCCAAATACTGCAACACGCGCAGGTTATTCAGAGGGTGGATTTCCATCGCAATGTCCTGAGCCATCGCCAGTGCTTGATAGCGCAGTGGTGTTTGCTCTGGAATCAACAAGGTGTCAGGGCTGCTCTCACACAAATAGTGTTCATCGAGATATTGAAGAATAGCAAGCGACTGATTGAGCTGAACGTCACCATCCACCAGCACTGGCACTAATTGGCTGGCATTGAGCTCACGATATTGTGGATCATGTTGCTCGCCGCCATTACGCACCAAATGCACCGATTTAGACTCATAGTTGAGTTGCTTTAGGTTCAATCCAATACGCACTCGATAGGCTGCGGACGAGCGCCAGTAACCGTAAAGTATAATGTTCTTGTTCACGATGCTCTCGCTCATACTGAAACCCTATTACGTGGATTATAGTGCTCGATACTGGCTCACTTTTTGGTCTATCGCACCAAAAATAGAGTCACCCGCCGCATCAAACATCTCAAGCTTGATCGAGTCACCAAACGACATGAATTGAGTCGACGGCTTGCCATCTCGAATCGTCTCAATCATGCGCACCTCGGCAATGCATGAATAGCCCACGCCGCCCTCGGCAATTGAGGTGCCATGGTCAGTGCCTTGCTTATTCGATACCGTGCCTGAACCTATGATCGCGCCTGCCGATAATGGTCGAGTTTTAGCTGCATGCACAACCAACTCTGCAAAATTGAAGGTCATATCTACACCGGCATTCGGACAACCAAAAGGCTGGTCGTTGTAGGTCGATATCAACGGTAAATGTACCTTACTGCCTTTCCATTGCTCGCCAAGCTCATCAGGTGTTACCGCAACAGGAGAAAAAGCAGAAGACGGTTTAGACTGGAAGAAGCCAAAACCCTTAGCAAGCTCCGCCGGAATCAAACCGCGCAGCGACACATCGTTCACCAACATCAGCAAGCGAATCGAATCGTGCGCTTGTTTAGCGCTAGCGCCCATCGGTACATCACCGGTCACAATCGCAACCTCACCCTCGAAATCAATGCCCCACTCGTCGCTAGCAAATTCGATGTTGGCACGAGGGCCGACAAACGCATCTGAACCTCCTTGATACATCAGTGGATCAACCCAGAAACTTTCTGGCATTTCAGCACCACGCGCTTTACGCACCAACTCAACGTGGTTTACATAAGCGCTGCCATCAGCCCATTGATATGCGCGTGGCAGAGGTGATTCACAATACTGAGGTGCAAACACTTCACTGCCAGTCACATGCCCGTTGTTTAACGAGGTGTATAACTCTTCTAACTGAGAAGCCACGCTGTCCCAGTTATCCAAAGCCACCTGCATGGTGGGTGCAAGGTGCATCGCGTGGAAGATTTCAGTGGCAGCCACACACTGCTTTAAATCTTTACTTACGACCATCAACAGGCCATCGCGAGTGCCATTTTTCTTGGTTGCTAATTTCATCCTTGTCCCTTATTTCTTATCGTCAGCCATTTCTTTCAAACCAGAGTCTTGCCAACTGTAGACATATTCTTTGTTCTCAACGCTATCGAGTTCATCAGAGAACTGCAGCGCATGGCGAGTATCGATCATCACCGCCACTTCATCGGTAAACTTCTTCTTATGCGCCTGACCTGCCTTAAAGGCTTTAGGGTGAGGCCCATGAGTGAAGCCCGCAGGGTGGAAAGTCACCATGCCCGCTTCAATGTTGTCGCGACTGAAAAAGTCACCAGCGTGATAGAACAGCACTTCGTCGTAGTCATCATTGTTGTGGTAGAACGGTACTTTCAATGCACCAGGGTCGCTCTCAATCGGGCGTGGCACAAAGGTGCACACCACAAATCCAGCGCCAACAAACGTCGTATGCGCAGAAGGTGGCAAGTGGTAGCGATGTGACATCAGCGGTCTGATATCACGCCAATTCACTTTCACCACCGCTAAGTCGCCATGCCAGCCAATTGCGTCCAATGGGTTGAACGGATAGGTGATGACACTGACTTTGTCGTGGCGTTTCACCTGAACCTGAGTCTGGTTTTCTGAATACTGAGCGCGGAATTGATCATTGATTGAAGGTATGTCGAGCACAGCAGGATCAAACACCGCGTGATTACCGACCATGCCTTTCTCTGGCAGGGAGTAAGCCGCGTCTGTGTTCTCAATCATCAAGATGAACATCGGCTCGCTTGGCTCTAAACGCCAGTTGGTCGAGCGCGGGATCATCACGTAATCCCCTTCACTCACCGCTAGATGACCATAGTCACAATAGAGATCGGCGCTGCCTTGGTGAATGAACAGCAGCTCATCACCGTCGGAGTTACGCACCAAGAAATCCATCTTCTCATCCATGCGCCATACACGGATTTTGCAGTCCGCATTGTGCAAAAGATGAGGCACAGCCCAAGGGGTTATCTGGCTGGCTTTTTCCACCAACGTGAAATCAAAAGCGCGAGGACGTAAGTCACCCTCCCATCCCGACCAACCTGTTGGGGCATGTTGGTGATGAAAGTGAGCGGCAGGGCCGAAGAAACCACTCCGACCCGCTTCTCGCTCATAAATTGCCTCTTCGGGAAAATCGGCGTGCGCTTGTTTAGAGCACACCCCCTCCCGATGAGGAAACGAGATCCATTTATGCATCGTCTAATACTCCTCGACGAATCTGGTCCTCTTCAATCGATTCAAACAACGCCTTGAAGTTACCTTCGCCAAAGCCTTCATTGCCTTTACGCTGAATGATTTCAAAGAACACAGGCCCGATTACTGTCTGCGTGAAAATTTGCAGCAAGATGCCGTCTTTGGTCGGTGCGCCATCAATCAGAACACGCAGGTCACGCAGCAGGTCGGTATCTTCCCCGTGGCCTTTCACACGATCGTCAACTTTCTCATAGTAGGTATCTGGGGTTGGCATAAAGTCCATGCCGCGATCACGCAGGGTTTTCACTGTTTTGTAGATGTCATCGGTGGCGAGTGCGATGTGTTGAATACCTTCGCCGTTGTATTCACGAATGAACTCTTCGATTTGTGATTTGTCGTCGGAAGACTCATTGATAGGGATGCGGATTTTGCCACACGGTGAGGTCATGGCTCTGCTCACAAGGCCTGTCAGCTTGCCTTCGATGTCGAAGTAGCGAATCTCGCGGAAGTTGCCAAGACGCTCATAGAACCCAGACCACACATCCATATTGCCTTGCTTCACGTTATGCGTGAGGTGGTCGATTTCGAACAAACCAACATTGGCTTCGGCCATACGCTCTTCCGCATCGTCATAGAATCGGAAATCGACGTCATAGATGCTCTGCTTGCCATAACGATCCACAAAATAGAGCAGGCTCTCACCGATGCCGTAAATAGCCGGAATGCTCAGCTCCATCGGCCCTATTTCTGTTTTGTACTCTTCACCACCGCCCTTGAAAGCTTGTTCCATTGCAGCTGTCGCTTCGTTGACACGAAAAGCCATGCCACAGACCGATGGCCCATGCACTTTAGCGAACGCTTCCGCTTGGCTGTGCGGTTGTTCATTAACGATGAAGTTGATGTCACCTTGTCGATACAGCCAAGCCTCTTTTGAGCGATGCTTGGCGACCTCAGCAAAACCAAGTGACACAAACAGTGCTTTAAGTTGCTCAATTCCCTTGTGGTCAACGGCCGTGTATTCAACAAACTCGAATCCATCCGTGCCAAGCGGGTTGTATGTATCCACCATGAACTTTCTCCTTGTACCTATTGGTTTTGTATTACGTGTTTTTTGTCCTTAATTAAATTTGGCCCACAAGCGGAAAGATTGGAATGCATCGAAGGAAATGGGCAATAACGCTAAAAACCCGTCAAATTGTAAAATATTTGTTACACACAAACCCTCACGACAGGAAAGTGAGTGCTATCAAGGGATTGAAAGATGGTGGTTTGATTTACAGCAGAGTAATAGATGTTATTGAATTGTTACATACGTACTTTTATCAGCTAAGGTGATAAATCGAATATTAGACTGATGATACAAAAAAGCCGCTGTCGTCAGCGGCTTGATGAGTTCTAGAACGAAGCTAATTCGAATATAAGATTCGCGTTAATCCCAGTCGAGAATCGACCAATTCGGTTGATCGGCTATTACTTTTAAACGCGGACACGGATTCACCAGATAGGCAAAATCAGCGTGTTCACACAAAGGTAAGTCATTGATTGAATCGGTATAAAAGTGGATGTCTGAGTAATTGGTTTCTTGCTTATCTAACCATTCTTTTAAGCGAGTCACTTTACCTTCTCGGTAACTTGGCACACCTAAGATTTCAGACGTGAAACGGCCTTGGTTTTCGACCAAATCGATACCGAGTGCGTTCTCGATACCAATCTTGCGACCGACCGCTTCTACTAGGAAAGTCACGCTAGCCGAGATGATCAACATGTCGATGTCATCATTCTCTAGCTGCTCAATCAAAGGTTTCGACTGCTTGAACTGTCTAGGCAAAATATGCTGTTCAACACACTCTTCCACCAAAGCAGTGACTTGCTCTGTTGGCATTTCCGCGAGTGGCTGCATAGCGAACGTGAGGTAATCTTCCATGTTCAGTTTGCCTTCCGAATACAGGCCCATTAAGCGCTTATCTTCTTCAATAAAGTTGGGCGCAGTGGCAATGCCCTTTTCAACCAAGAACGCATTCCAAAGCATCGCTGCATCAGCATTGATCAACGTTTCGTCCATATCAAATACATACAAAGGTTTGAACATCTTAGGCTCTCACAGGTTGAATTTCGTTAAGGTTAAACAGGAGTTCGAGTTGGCTGCCATTGGCCAACAGTCGTTCAGAGGAACGGTTAAGTAAGTCGACGGTTAATTCACACTCATCAACGTCCACTTGGTATCGAATAACGTTACCCAAGAGCTGGTGGTTACGAATGGTGCCCGTTTTCGGCGCAGAGATATGCTCGCCATATTGTCGACCTTGCTCTTTAACGTAGATAGATTCAGGTCGAATCGCCACTTTCCACTCGGTTTCAATATTGAACAGCTGCTTAGCCTTGTTCGCTTGCACCAAATTGTAGTGCCCCATGAACCCTGCCACGAACTCATTGGCAGGTTGAGTGTAGATCTCTTCAGGTGTACCGGCTTGCACGATCTCGCCTTTGTTCATCAAGAAGATACGGTCAGACATGATCATCGCCTCTTCTTGATCGTGGGTCACGAAGATCGTGGTTAGATTCATCTCTTTTTGGATATCTCGGATCTGTTGGCGCAAATGTTTACGGATCTTCGCATCCAACGCCGAAAGTGGCTCATCCAACAACAAGATACGTGGTTTAACTACCAAGGCTCTTGCCAAAGCGACACGCTGACGCTGACCGCCTGATAGCTGATGCGGGTAAAACTTCTCTTTACCCGTTAAGTCCACCAGTCCAATCACTTTCGCGACTTCGCGTTTAATTTCATCGGCAGCAAGCTTTTTCATCTTGAGGCCAAACGCAATGTTGCCTTCAACCGTCATGTTCGGGAACAGCGCATAAGATTGAAACACCATGCCGATGCCACGCTGTTGCGGCACTTGATGAGTAATCTCTTCGCCGTTCACCCAGATTTCACCACCATCGACCGGATTCAGGCCTGCCAAGCTGCGCAGTAGAGTCGATTTACCACAGCCACTCGGGCCAAGCAGAGTAATGAATTCGCCCTTCTCAATTGAAAATTGAATGTCTTCAAACACTGTGTTGTCACCAAAACGCTTGGTGAGGTTTTTCGCATTTACATAGCTCATTATTTTGTTCCTTGGCTGAAACGACTTGCCAACCAAGTCAGTAAGAAAATAAACAGGAAGTACGTCATCACAAGGGCTGACGTGAAGTGGCCACTGGTTTGACGCATGTTGTATAGGTAGATTTGCAGTGTCTCGTAGCGTGTTCCTACCAAGATGTTGGCAAACACGAACTCGCCCAATAGGAACGAGAACGACAAGAACAGCGACGCCATTAAGCCTTTCTTAAGGTTTGGCAGAATAATCAACAAGAACGCCTTGGTGGTACTTGCACCGAGCAGGTGAGCAGCGTCCATCAAGTCATGCAAGTTAATAGCTTCAAAGCTGTTGGCAATCGCGCGATACATGAATGGCAGCGCGATGGTGAAATAGGTGCCAATCAAAATCCACGGCGTGCCTATCAGTGAGATTTCGCTGTCTGCATACAATTGAAGTAAACCAACCGATGACACCACAGGCGGCACCGCGAACGGCAATAAGATCAGGATATTCATCACCTTGTCGAGTTTCGGGAAATAGTAAAACACCACGAAAATCGCAGGCAGAACCAACACCACACTCAATGACAGTGCCGCCACGCAGATAAACAGTGAACGACCAAAGGCTTGCAAGAAGCGAGGATCCGTCAGCAGGTTGATGTACCAATCTAACGTAAAGCCATCCGGCAGGATCGTTGCGCCCCATCGAGAAGAGATCGAGTAGATAAAGGTCGCTAAGATCGGGATCATCATGATGCCGACAATCGAATAGACAACCGTTTTATGAAAGCGAGTATTTACGGTGTTCATTACTTTCTCTTCCCCGCGTAGCTTTTGCTGATCAGCCATTGGTTAATCACAGTGATAAAGGCCAGCATCGCCATCAGAATCACGGAGATTGCGGCAGCTAGGTTAGGCTCTAAGAACAAGTCGCCCGATACCAAACTCGCGATACGAATCGTAATCACGTTGTAGTTGCCCGAGGTTAGCGCATACACACTCGCATACGCGCCAATCGCGTTAGCAATCAAGATGATGAAGGTGCCAAGCAAGGCAGGCGACAACACAGGCAGCGCTATTTTGGTCCAGTACTGCCAAGTTTTCGCGCCAAGCAGTGCCGAGGCAGCTTGCCAGTCGTCATTCAATGCATCGAACGCTGGATACAGCAACAGCACCGCCAATGGGATTTGGAAGTAGATGTAAATCGCCAGCAAGCCCCACTTTCCATACAAGTCAAAATCGCCCAATAGCCCGTACTGCTTTAGCAGCAAGGTGATTGCACCGTTTGTGCCAAGGATGATGATGAAAGCGAACGACAGAGGCACACCAGAGAAGTTGCTGCTCATGTTAGTGAAGGCAATCACCGCATCACGGATTTTAGAATCAACGCGGCGCAATGAAGAGACCAACAGAGTCGCAATCGCCAAGCCAACAATGCTCGACCAAATCGACAGCCATAAACTGTTGCCAAAGGCTTGCATCATGAAAGCAGAGTCGAATATTTCAGAATAGTTTTCGAGAGATAACTCATCGTCGTAAAAGAAGCTGTTGATCAACACCCAAACCATAGGTGCCAGTTGGAACAGGTAGAAAAACAGTGCGAAAGGCGCAAGCCACAAAGCGGGCTTGAAGCGTTGAAACAAAGATTTGGTTTTGGGTTTGAGCGCAGCGCCATCGCTCTGCATGATTACAGAACTGCTCATAGGGCCAACAATTCCTGAGTGTAAGATTTATCGTGTTCAAGGTTGAGTAACTGACACACGCTGCCGCAAATGTCGGTCTGTTTCACTGAACATTCTTGGTGTGTGAACTTATCGCCAATCACAAAGAAGGGTACTTCGCGTTCTTCAGGCAAAATGCCACCGTGAGACAAGTCATTGTTCATGCCGTGGTCACTGGTGATGATCACCAGATAGCCATCATCTACCCACTTCTCAAGGTAATTCGACAGGTAGATATCCGCGCCACGAGCACTGTTACGGTACTGGCGAGAATCCAGCCCATACTTGTGCCCCATGTCGTCAATGTTCATTGGGTGAATCAGTAAGAAATCAGGTTGATGAGTGACGCGCAGATGCTCTGCATCCAAGAACAAGGCTTCATCTGGGTAGTGGTCCCAATGGTAGAAACAACCATGTTGGATGTTCATGCTTTCATCGTTGGTGAAACGGTCGCGTACGGCATCAAATGGCGCTCGGTTATATAACTCGCTCACCCAATGGTAAGCCGCAGCTGCCGTCACTTTGTTCTGCGACTTCGCCAAGCTAAATACCGACTCGTGATTCGACAAACGCACGATTTGATTGTTAACGATACCGCTTTCGACAGGGCGAACTCCCGTTAAAATGCACTCATACAGTGGGCGTGACATAGATGGCAGCTCACACTGCACAGGGTAAAGCGTGGCGCGCAGCTTGTTTTTTTGCGTGCTCTGCGAAGTGCTCTGTTTATTGTACGAATCACCCTGTTTTGTCTGCATATCACTTAGTTCTAGAAGACCGTTCAGGTAGCCCATGCAATCACGGGCTACCTGATAGTTCAGTCCATCTAGAACAACAAGGATAACCTTATTGCTCATGGTGATCTTCACCCGATAAAATGGACACCCTATCTTCTTTAACCCGTCATGACTTCATATTCATGCGGGCTTCGATATCCAAGACTTGAGTGCAGTCTATAACGGTTATAAAAATGCTGGATATAACCGACAAGTTTATCTCTAAGCTGCTTCTCACTTTTAAAGCTATTTTTCCTAATTATGTCGCCTTTGAGCGTATGGAAGAACGACTCCACCTCTGCATTATCAGTACAATGACCTGGGCGATTCATGCTTGGGACAATTCCATTTTTTGATAGTAAAGCTTGAACTTCATGGGCTCGATATTCAGAGCCTCTGTCAGTATGAAATAACAGGCGCTCTTGTGGCTTTCGATTTCTAATGGCCATTCTCAGCGAACTCATCGTTAGTTGTGTACTCTTCTTACTACCAAGCGACCAACCGACGACTTTACGCGAGTAAAGATCAAGAACGACCGCTAGATACATCCAACGTTTGCCTTGCCTGATATACGTCAGATCTCCAGACCACTGTTGATTAACTGCCGTTGGTTTTGGTGTGTCTTTCTTAATATTCTTAATCGATTGATAGAACCGATGTAGCTTGGCCATTTTCATGTAAATACGATAACTTCGCGCTCTTAGCCCTTGCTCTCTCATGATCCGAGCCACACGCTTGCGGCTAACCAAAACTCCTTGGCGCCTCAATTCTGCATGAACTCGTGGGCTGCCGTAAGTCTCTCGACTCTGGGTAAACACTTTAATTATCCGCTTCTTCAAAGCCTGCTCTTCTTGATCGTAGCGGCTTGGTTCTCTATCAAGCCATGCGTAGTAACCCGACTTAGAAACAGATAGAAAACGGCACATCAATACAATGGAATAACGCGTTTTGTAATGGGCTATGAATCGGAATTTTGTCGATTTTCTTGGGCAACGAATCGTTGCCACTTTTTTAGCAAGTCATTCTCGAGCTTAAGTTGTTCGTTCTGACGTTCGAGCTCTGCAATCCGACTAGACTCAGTTTTCTGGCTCGGGATCTGAGTCCTTTTCTTACGTTTATCTTCCATAATAACCCCTTCTCTATAGTCCTTTCGCCATTTAGAAAGCATATAAGGGTGGATATCTAATGATAGCGCCACGCTTTTAACTGTAGCTCCTTCTCGAAGCGAAAGTCGGACGGCAGTTACCTTAAATTCCGTAAGATATTGTTGAGTTTTTTTACCTGATTTATAAGCTGGCATAATCACCTCCAATTACAATTGAAGGCGTCCATTAGATCGGGTCAACTACATGGTCTATTCTCTATTGCTTGTTTTGAATACGGATTACTGCTGGTGAATCAATACACTTTCTTGCCATTGACGTGGCAGGCGACGTGCTGATTTTTCCCATGCTGAGAAGTCAGTCACTGGGTGAACGTTGCTGTATTCATCGTTTGAGATCAGCTTGTCTTGTACTGATTGAGGTAGCGTAACGCTGCTACGGATTGGACGTGCGTAACCTTCTGCTAGGTTGATTTGGCCTTGGTCGCTAAAGATATATTCACGAGCCAACTTCGCCGCATTCGGGTTTTGCGCGTATTTGTTGATGATGGTGGTGTAACCAGAGATCACCGAACCATCTTGTGGAATACTCACCGTGAAACGCTCACGGTCAATCGTGTCGCGGTAGTTCAGTGCATTGAAGTCCCACATGATTGCCACTTCCACTTCACCTTTTTCAAGGTTCGCGATGCTTGGGTCTGTGTAAGACAGACGGCCTTGCTTCGCTAGCTCGCCAAAGAATTTAATCGCTGGCTTTAGATTTGACTCGTCACCACCGTTAGCAAACGCAGCCGCTAGAATCGCGTTGTTTGCTTGCGCTGCTACGCCAACATCGCCCACTGTTACTTTGTAGTCACCTTCTAGTAGGTCACTCCAAGTTTTCGGCGCATCTTCAACAAGGTTGTTGTTTGAAATGAAAGAGATAGTACCGGTGTAAGCCAGAGCCCAGTGACCATCTTTATCCTTTGCCCAGTCTGGAATGTCATTCCAAGTGGTTGGTTTGTATGGCTGAGTGACGTTTTTCTTCACTGCCACACGTGCAAATGCAAAACCCACATCACCAATATCAGCGGTTGCGTTTTTCTTCTCTGCTTCAAATTTCGAGATCTCTTGAGCCGAGCTCATATCGGTATCCTGATGCTTCAAACCGTAGTTTGCTTTCAGGTCTGCCCATGTGCCTTTCCAGTTTGCCCAACTGTCTGGCATACCCACACTGTAAACCGCACCCTCTTTTTGAGCGGCTTTTACCAGTGATTCAAGATCGGCATCCTTTGCCATCGCTGGCATTGAAAGTGTTGCCGTTATTAGCGTCGCACCTATTAGCTTTGTAGGTGAACCCATCAGTTTTCTTGGCGATACAGTTGAACGGCTAAGCAAAGTTTTCATTGTCTCTATCCCTCTGGACTAGATCAGTAAGTTCGTTTTGTATGCTATCGCCGGAGTGTGACGCTTTCGCGCAAGTTATTTGACAGTTAGGATGCATTTGTGTGGCAGTTATATGTCACTTACATGACAGTAAGCCATTGTTTACTGTCACATTCCTGTTAACTCCATGGTTTACCTTATTGAGCACACGAACTTATGGACTAGATCAGTAATGAGAACATTGGGTACCGGACAATCAGGGACACAACTAGGAAGAATTAAGGCGAGCATTAGAGAACAACTTCAATCAGGTATCTTCACCGAGGGGCAAAAGTTGCCATCAGAAAGAAACCTCAGCGAACTGTTTTCCACCACACGAATCACGCTCAAAGATGCATTGGTGTCATTAGAAACCGAAGGTCTGATATACAGAGAAGAGCGTCGAGGCTGGTATGTGTCACCCGAACGTATCCGCTACAACCCGCTGTCACGCTCTCACTTTCATCAAATGATTCGCGAACAGCATCGTATTGCTGAAACACAACTGCTGAGTACCCGTACAGAGATGGCGGCAGGCGATTACGCCAAGGCATTAGAGATAGAACAGATAACCCCGATACACGTGATTGAGCGATTACGATTTATTGATGGCAGAGCGGTGCTGTTTGTTGAAAACGTCTTAAAAGCGCCGTTGTTTGAAAAAGTGCTGTCGGAAAACCTCACCATGTCACTGACAGGTATCTACCGAGAAAAATATGGCTACGAGACCCAACGCTCTCGCTTTGACGTGGTCCCTACCTCTGCCCCTGCCCATGTCGCCAAGGCATTGAATTTGGCAGAGGGCCAGCCTGTTCTTAAGATCTGCCGAGTGAACTACAAACAAGATGGCGAGTTAATGGACTGCGAACTGGAATACTGGCGACCCGATTCTGTGGTGATCCATATTGATAGCATTGGTTAGCGTCACATGATTATTTGCCTAGGTTTAGGCTTAGGAAGAAAAAGCGAGCACATACAAAAACTCCGACTGATTCAGTCGGAGTTTTTATTTTCAACGGTTGCGTTTGATGAGGCACTAACTAAACAATCTTTTGCTCATCTTCTTCTTTGGTCGAATCGCTTTCCTTAGATAAAAAACTGGCAACGATCTCTCTCAGTTTCCCTTGATTAACCGGTTTTGGTAAAAACTCATCCATGCCTACATCGAAGCACAAATGCTTGTCTCGCTGCACGACGTTGGCCGTCAGCGCAACGATAGGAATGTGCTTTGAAGAACCCTCTTCGAGCGCTCGGATCTGCTTCGTCGCTTCGAAACCGTCGAGAACCGGCATCTGGCAATCCATAAAGATCATCACATAGTCATTGGCCTTAAACTTCTCGACACCAATTTCCCCGTTATCGGCAATATCAACCTCAAACCCAAGCTTCTTGAGCATCATCTTGGCGACTTGTTGGTTCACTCGCGAGTCTTCAACGACCAATACTTTGCCACTAAACGAAGCAGCCACTGGTTCTGGCTCTTCTTTGATTGGAGCTTGTTTGTCTGTTTGTGTGGTTGTGACAGAAGCCGTTGGTGTCGCTTCAACAGAACCCGTTGGTTTGGTTAATGGTACTGGTTCATTGTCTTTGAACGCGACCTCACCTCTATTTGGATAAGTAAAGTTTGAGGTATCCGCTGCTCTCGCGAGAACTTCACTCAACGTCCATTTAAGCTGGTTGTCTTGATAAGGGCGAGCAATGTAGGCAACAAAACCCACTTGTTTAGCGCGCGCTTCATCTTGTTTTCGTGGGTCTGCAGAGATCATCACCAGCTTAGGACACGCTTTGTCAAAACGCTCAATCAAGCTTCTTGCTAACTGGAATCCATCAATAGACGGCATCACTTTATCAATCAGCACCAGATCATAAGGCAATGACTTCGCCACAGACTCCGAAACAAGCTCTAACGCTTGGGTCGCGGTTTCACAGCACTCAGACTTAACGCCGAATGATTGAAGCTGTGTTGAGGTAATACGCATATTCAGCTGACTATCATCAACCAGAAGTACCGAAACTTTATTAAAATCGATATTGCTTTCGTCAACGTCCAAGCTCGGGTCAAAGTCAGCGGTAAAGTAGAATGTACTCCCCTTACCTACGACACTGGTTAGCTCAAGCTTGCTGCCCATTAAGGTCACGATCTTATCGCATATCGTCAGACCAAGCCCGGTGCCTCCGTAAATACGGGTGGTGCTGCCGTCGGCTTGTTGAAACTTATCGAACACCGATTGTTGCTTGTCTTCAGCAATACCAATACCACTGTCAGTTACCTCAAATTTCACTCTGAGCTTTTGGTCTGGCTCTATGACTTCTTCCAAGCGAAGTGAGAGTGTGACATGACCATGCTCGGTAAATTTGATGGCGTTGCCGACTAGGTTATTAAGCACTTGTCTTAGCTGGGTGCCATCGCCAATCACCATAGTTGGGATCTTAGGATCAATCGCCAGTTGGAACCTGAGCCCTTTCTGCTCGGCTTTAACTCTAAACGTCGATTCAACATCGGCAGCAATACCCATCATCTTCATTGGTTCTTGTTGCAGTTCTAAACGACCCGCTTCTATCTTCGAGTAGTCGAGAATGTCGTTAATTAGATCAAGGAGAGTAAGCGAAGAGGTATTGAGCATATCGACATACTCTTTTTGCTCTTTCGGCATATCCATTTCAGAGAGTAGAGACGACAGTCCGATAATCCCATTCATCGGGGTGCGGATCTCGTGGCTCATGTTGGCAAGAAATTCACTTTTGTTGCGGTTGGCAACCTCAGCGACATCTTTGGCTTTTTCCAGTTCTTGGTATTGTTGACGAATACGTTCAACAGACTGGTTATAGCTACTCTCTAGTGTCGAGATCTCGTCTCTATAAGTAGAATCGGTTGGCGTTATGAAGCGTGGTTTGTTGTCTTCAACCTGTTGCTGGTTGATCTGGGAAGACATAGTCATTAAGCGTTTGACCACGAGGCGATAGACGATCGTTAAGCAAACCAGAGACAATAAGAAGATTTTAACGGCTTCGAAGGCGAGCAATAGTAAAACTCGTTCTTCAAAGTCGTTGAGGATCATGCTCAAATCAGATTGCACCGTGAGCGTCGCTAATGGGAAATCTGTCCCCCCCATCTGGTGCACCATTTCCCAAGACTGGGAATAAGACTGACCTGAGGTCTTTTGACCTAATTCTAGAATTTTTTCATCGGGACTTTCGATAAGAAGGTAACTAACCGAGGGTAAGCGGGAGATACCTTCGGCTTGCACAAACAGTTGCTCTCGATCTTCAACCCACAAACTGGACGTTAAACCCGAAAGATAGCCAGCCTTAACCTGTTCGATCTGAGAACTGATAAAAGAAACTCGACTTTGGTACTCCACATACAACCCTAGACCTGTCACTATAACTGTGAATAAGGTGCTGATTGCTATTATAGTCCCGATCAACTGTCGGGAGAGTCCAATATAGCGTTTTCCTTTTGTCACCATACACAAATTACCATTATTGTTATCCTAGCAAACTACAATTACTCAACTAGTATAATAGTAGTCATTCATCAAATAACTAGGGAAGGTTATGAAAAAACATCTTATATTTGCATCCATAGTCAGTTTGTTTTCAAGCAGTTATGCTTTTGCAAGCGAACCTGTTCACTACTACATTATTGCGAGCCAAGCGCAACCTTTTCAGATCGAAACTGACGGGTCATCTCACAGAGGAATGGTTTCGGATATTGTTGAGGCCGTATTTGATGACAGCCAATACGAGATCGATTACCACACCTACCCTTTCAACCGCATGATTGACAAGCTCGACGCGAGAGAGAATCCAAACTGGGTAACCTACGGCAGTCCTAGTTGGGGAAATATCCAATCTGTAAACCTGTCTAAAGATCCGATTTACAATGTAAAACACGTGTTACTCAGCAGTGGCAAGGAACCATTTGAGTTCAATACTATCGACGATTTAAACGGAAAAGCGGTGGTCTTGCTGGTGGGGTTTGAATATCCAAACCTAGAGCCTTACATCAAACAAGGTAAGCTCAACGAGATTCGAGTTAAAGATTACAGCGCGGCTTTTCGTGTATTAAACCGAACTCCGGGCGATACCGTTTTTGTTGAGATGGAATCGAGAATCAAATACAACCTAAACGAGCAGAAGTTAAGTATTGATGATTACCAGATGCAAGATTTTGGTTCAGTGATCAATAACTACCCTATCCATTTGGCGTTTGACCCTGAGATGGATCCTAAGCTGCAAAGCTTCATCAACCAACGTCTCGACCAAATGAAAGACGATGGTCAGCTCGATGACATCGTGCAAGGGTACTTATAGATCCTTCATTTATCTGTAATAGCGCCTAGTTGACGTTGTAGAGCACTTTTCTACTCTCAGTCACCTTAGCTCGACTTGCAACGAAAAGGCCGCTCTGCTTAGTCTAGCTTAATACTAAATTGCAGAGCGGCCTTTAAAATTTAACGTTTAGGGAAACTATCTTTGAACTTGTAATCGATAGGTTAGTGCGAAGCAATCAAATGCAGTTGTTGATTACGAAGCTGTTGTCGCACCGCCATCAAAATTTCACCTAAGCGGTTCTCACCAGTTCCATCACCACCATCGCCCCAAAAATGGTCTTTATGAGAATGCTCTTTGATCACCGAATCTCCGGTGTTAGTCAGAAACAGCGCAAACTGGGGGTTCTGTCTGAACTTCTCAGTCACAATGAACTGCATCACTTCAACACGAATGTCATACCAGTCTTCTCGAACTTGGTCTTCATAATCACGACTTAAAGAGAACGCTTCAGCAGGAGTACTGGCTTCCAAAATAGTATTGCGTAACGCTTCAGAAGCAAATTTCATCGCTTGATAATAATGTTCGCTGGTTGCCCAAACTTGATCGTTAACCTTGATGGGACAAGCTGCAAAATTTGACAGGTATCCGTTTGGATCTTCAGGTTCATAAAACAGCACTTCTTTGGCTTTAGCCACAGAATTAGACATAGCCTTCTCCTTACCAACGACATCGCATATTTTTGCTTTAACTTTAAAATTAGTGGCGTTGCATATTGCTGTCAAACAACTTAGTTCAAGAGTATGCCATGGGCATGTTTTTAGTCGGGAACAAGCAATGTAAAGGCCGGACAATGGAGTTAAATGGTGGGAGACAAGGAGCATGGTTTACTTATAAAAAACTCACAGCCCTTTTAAAAAGTCATATAAATCAAAGGGTGGCGGTGCACCACCCTCTTAAATGCAATAGGGGTCCTTAGTGAATAAGACCTAGTTCCCTCGCTTCTTCCAGACTAAAACCGCTTTCTCTAATTTCTCTTAGAACTTCAATACGACGACGAGCTTCAGCGGACTTCATTTTCTTTTCTGGTTTGAAAGATACTTCTTCTTCAGCATCCCACTTGTTTGCAATATTTGTCATTTCATCATGGTTGATAGAATTAATGGACATGTTTTCCTCCGAAAAGCACCATGTAATGGACAGGTAATCTGTAGCAAATGCTATTTCACTTGTTAAGACATTCTGTACTGAAATGTGATGATTCCGACGCTTCACAAAGCTAATTAATAAATGCCTCATTTAAACTTTGCCAAAGCCATTTTCTGCAATTACATTTACAAGATTCCCCATAAGAAATGTGGTTTGATCCATCTCTCATTTTCCCCGTTCTCATTTCTTGTTTCTCACTGAAACTTCGTGAAATAACCCAAGATAAATTTCGAGGCACTTCATTCTTTTTGTGCTCATCGCTTTCACTAAATTCACTTCATGCTAATGATAATAGTTATCAATATCATAACTGAGTATTTATCATGTCTAGGGAAAATCCAGATAAACCACTTCTCGAAGTGAAGAATCTATGTGTCGATTACATCACCGATGACGGCGATTTTAATGCCGTAAAATCCGTAAGCTTTAGCATAGGCCAAGGCGAGATTTTTGGTTTGGCTGGCGAATCAGGGTGCGGAAAAAGTACCATCGCGTTTGCCATTAACCGTTTACACAAACCGCCTGCTTTCATCTCTGGAGGGAAGATACTGTTCGACGGGCAAGATCTGCTCGGTTTATCTGACGACCACTTGAACACCTTGCGCTGGAGCGAAATCGCCATGGTTTTCCAAAGTGCGATGAACTCACTCAATCCTGTACTGACCATTGAAGAGCAGTTCGCTGATGTTTTACGTCATCACAAAGGAATGACCAACGAACAAGCTAAAGATCGTGCAGAGAAGCTCCTCGACCTTGTAAACATTCCTCGTAACCGCCTCACCGAATATCCGCATCAGTTCAGTGGCGGCATGCGTCAGCGTTTGGTGATTGCCATTGCTCTCGCCCTTAACCCGAAGCTGATCATCATGGACGAGCCGACAACGGCGCTTGATGTGGTTGTACAACGCGAAATTCTGCAGCAAATACACCAACTCAGAGAAGAGTTTGGGTTTTCGATACTGTTCATCACCCACGACCTCGCACTAATGAGCCAGCTATGTGACCGCATTGCCATCATGCGCCACGGCCAGATCGTTGAAATCAACCAAGCCTATGAGATTCGTAACAACCCTCAGCACTCCTATACCCAAAAGCTATGGAGTTCTTTCCCTAACATTCACGAACATGCGCACGCGACTACGTGCTAGGAGAGCTCCATGTCACAACCTATTTTTCAAGTGAAAAACCTCGTTAAAGAGTTCACCGTCGGCGGTGGATTTGGCAAAGAAGCAATCTTTAGAGCACTACATGGGGTGAGTTTTGATTTGCATGCCGGTAAAACATTGGCGCTGGTTGGAGAATCAGGCTGCGGGAAAAGCACCTGCGCCCGATTGATGACCAAGGTTTACGCACCGACAGAGGGAGAGATACTGTTCAATGGCAGAGACATCTCTACCCTAAAAAGCCGTAAAGATATCTTGGATTACCGCAGCCGCGTACAAATGATATTTCAAGACCCATTTGGCTCACTTAATCCAACTCACACCATTGAGCACCACTTAACGCGCCCGCTTAAAATCCATAAGCAAGTTGCCACGAAACAGGCTCTCACAGAGCGTCTCAAGGAGTTATTAACGCTGGTGGAGTTACCCATAGAAACTCTCGCCAAATACCCACACGAGCTCAGTGGAGGCCAAAGACAGAGGGTTAACCTGGCAAGAGCGCTTGCGGTTGGGGCCGAGGTTATCCTTGCCGATGAACCTACCTCGATGTTGGATGTTTCAATACGACTTGGCGTGTTAAACCTGATGCAAAAAATGAAGAAAGAGTTGGGGATTGGCTTTTTGTACATAACTCACGATCTTGCTACGGCACATTACATCGCAGAAGAGACGGCGGTAATGTACAAAGGGCAGATCGTCGAATGGGGATCAACACAGTCGATCTTAACCAATCCACAACATCCGTACACTAAACTGTTGATCTCTGCCGTTCCCGATCCCGATCTGCCATTTGGCGAACTCGTCAAAAATGAGCCAAACTATTCAATAAACGCAGATCGAATTCGAGAGCAGAGCTGTGAAATACAGCATGAAATCAAGCAAGTTGCTGATAATCACTTTGTAAAACAGTGGGATAACGTTGCATGAATGAACTAGACACTTGGTTAGAGCGGATCGGAGATTGGTACAAAGACCGAAAGCATGATCAAGTGGACCGGTTAGAACCTTTGATCTTAACGCCTCCAGATGCACTCTGGGGGCCTTTGATCACGGATGAACAAAGCAAAGGCATCGCGTGTTGGTTGGATGGGTGCCTGAGAATCTTTACTTTCTATCGAAACTCAATCGAAAACCCGCACCATCAAGAAAAGGCCTATCAATACCTGATGTTTGCTTACGGTAAGCTTCAGGCGGTGTCTTGTGACCCAAAAGCGGAACCCGGCCTACAAGAGTGGTGTACCAAGCGGGTACAACACTTATGTGTACTGGCTTTGGAGTTTGCTAACCAACAACAAGAACCGCGCTGGAAGGAAGAATCAGAAAAACTGATCGAATCGCATGTGCGTTTTATGGCAAGCCAACACCAGAACGATGATCAAGGTGCAGCTCTACGTCAACGCCACTGATCCACTCCACGGTTTAACCCTGATCGATCAAACACCAAAGCAGAATCCTTTCACAAATAGGATCCGTAAAAAGCACGATCTAACCTTGATCATGCTTCAGGGTCAGCAGTAATGACTAATACATAAGCTATTGAATTTTAATCATTATGCGAATTTCAGGTAAAAAAAAGCGAGTCCCTTAGGAACTCGCAAAAATCTATTCAGTATGATGTAACAAAATATGAGCCAATCTATTAATCATAAGAAAGGACAAAGGTTGTCTATTCGGAATAAATAATAATCAACTGGATGCGTTACATTGTCAGAACTTTGTCAGCGTTAGGTGCGGTTTTAATCAGCACCTAATGTGTTCAAACTATCCATTCATCGACCGTAAATAGTGGCTTCTTGCTACTGGGTATTTCTACTGCAAAAATCAGGTCGAAAGATCAACACGCCCTCGTGATTAATGGCCAATCGCCATTTCATCGAGCGCTAGAAACACATTCTCGTCCAAATGGCCTTCGTGAACTTGTTTACACACTTTACGACGTACAGCCAAACCAGAAATCAAACGTTCAATGGACAGGTGTCGATTGCTGGTGCTGTCACGGTCGTTGTACAGCTCAATTAAGCGACTCAGTGTTTCGTATGGGATAACATCCTCCCCTACTCTCAACCAATCAAGCTTCTCAATGAGCTCTGAGCACTCTTCTTTGATTGAGGCATGTGAATGCCCGGTCATAGCAGATAAAGCCGTTATACTGCGTTCTAGAGCCTCTGTGGAGGTATATTTAGAGAGAGTAATCATGATCTCATCAGCGTTGATCTCAACAGAATGTTTACGCTGCTTAACTCGACGTCCCAATTTGCCTCTTGGCGACGGAGCTTTACGTTGAATTGGCTCAAACTCACCATCGATAATCTCAGACAGCTCTTCCAGCTTCTGCTTAGACACCATCTCATTACGCAGCGGGTTCGGTAGCGTTGGGGCCATATTACGCTTACCAGCGTTGGTGGTACGCGCTCTTGAATAACGCAACACCTCTTCAACATTACATTTGATATCAACCTGATAATCGGTGGTTTTGCCTTTTTCGATCAACGCCGTGATCGTCAAGTGATAACCCCAAAGATTCACTAGGAAAGTATCTTCTTGATCCCCTACTTCACCCAATTTTCTTAGTTCGCGGATCAAATCCATCGAGAAGCGACGCCAATCGATATTACGAGCCAACTTCTGGTTCAGCTCGCTCAGCAACATACAATCTGAGTGGCGACGTGCCATACGGCTTCTAAAGTACGAATACATTTGGAAGACCAAGGTATGTTGTTTCAGGATTTCTGGCGGAAATAGGAAGAAATAATCACGCGTCAGGAGCTCTTCGTAGAACGAAGGTTCCCAGACAAGGATATACAGGTTCGGTTTAATGCGAATTTCGCCATCAGAGCCCTCTGTAGGCGCTTCTTCCGATGCCGTAATGGTTCTAGCTAAGAATCGGAAACGATCACTCTTGAAGCCTTCTGGCATGTTCTCGCTAAGCCAACGGCCCGTGAGCTCGTGCAGTTGGAAATCGGTAAATTCGATACGGTCAATACTGTCACGGATCGAATCGCGTGCAGGACCGCTGTCTTTCTTGCCACGCAAAGACAAAATATCCGTGATGTAGAGTGGTGTTTTGTTCGGTGTGTGTTTCGCGTCGAGATGATAATCATCTTGGTGGTGATCATGATATTGGACAGTAAGCGTGAATAACGCGAACAGCGTCATCAGATCGTCAACCGTCATGATGTTTTTAGAAGATCGTGTCTCGATCACCGCTCGAGTGCCAGAGATCGAAACCATAGATTTCTGGTAGCTCTTACGGGTTCTAGGTGGCGCCAACGCTTGATCAATAATCCCCGCCCAATTGGTTGGAGAAACAATGAATTGATCCGCTTCGTCTTTCATCGTCGGTGGCGTATTCAGTCCGTGTTCATTCAGTAAGCGCTTGTTTACTTTGGTTTGAGCTAGCGCTTTAGAACGCTTCTGTTTTTCATTTTGCTTGACGCTTTCTGTCACTAAACTGGTAGCACCCAGAACCGATATCAATTGGTTTGGGTTCACAAAGCGATGCAACATGGTTTTACCCGCAAGGCCTTCTTCAAAACGAACTGGGATTTGTTTGAACAGACCAATACTTACAGCGGCTCTCAGCCTTTGTTGCAAGGCGGCGCGAGTCACTTGACCATCAGTTGATTCAATGATCTCGGTGGTGGAGACGTATCCATCTTTGCTGCTAAACCCACGTAGTGAAATTAGGTTAAGAAGCTCAACGATGCTTTTGGTGACCCCTTTGAAGTGTTGATATTGTTCTATCCATTCAACGGCTGTTTCAGATACCTCAAATAAATGACCATCTTTGTGGCTTCGTGCCTTAATTAACAATTTCTCTTCTGGTTTCATTTTTGATCCGTATCACACTAACCGTAATTTCACTATAGTTCCTGAATGATAAAGAAAGAATGATCATAAATAAAGAGAATTTATTGGCTTTTAAATAACTGATCTTTTTGATTAATATGATCTTAAATGATTAAGTGATCTAATGATCTGGCTTTGAATTTGCTTTTAAGTGTCTGAATTATAAGTGTTAAAAAAAATCCAATTGGAAAGCATGATCATAAAGAACCCGAAACGATGATCATTAAATTAAAGAAAGCATGATCACAGAACTTCAGAACGATGATCATTAAGTCATTGTAAGCATGATCATTATAGGTTCGAAAGCATGATCATTATGCTTATACAGCTTATCCACAGTCCGTAATTGATCAAGTAGTATTAAGCGGCTTCTAAGTCACCTATGTGGATATTTTTGACAGCCAATTCATCGGAACAATGATCAAGTAATGGGGCTTTTATGTCGTTCCTCCCCTTTTATGTTTAAAAATTGGTCGATATTGGTCACAGCGTCAGTGGTTGGGCACTTTTAGCTCGCAACACAATAAATCAGGAAGCATGATCATGAAATTGTCATGTTTCTGCATTTCCATTCTGTGTCGATTGAATTTCTAACCAATCAGGCCTTATAGAGCTTGAATCCCCATTGCAAAAGCATTTGTCCGTAAGTTAGCTCTAAATTTATATGCTTCCGGAACGATATTTACTTGATCATTTTTCCGGAGGTTGATCATTTCGAACGGGCATTCATACGGATCATTATTGATGAGTTTACACCTTGATCATGCTTCATAATATGGACTTATCAATTTTCTTACGAGTTATCTATCCCATGATCATTCTTCCGGTTGAGGCTCAATTTTCTTTTGTTTAGTGACATCTCGCCGTCGCTTTGTTTCCTATTAACCAAGCGACTTTTTAGGTTTTACTCTTTGTTGGTTGAAAATCTATCAATTTAGAATGCAAATCACACCAACCGTAATCTATGCTTGTGTTTCAATCGTTCCGAAGATTTTTCTCTGAAATTCTATTTACATTGTAAATAAGTGATGCTGTAACATTTTAAATGTAAAGAAGAAATAGAACGGTTATACATGACAAAAAAGGTCATTTTTGTGTTTGTATTAGCCGTTGTTTCATCAAACTGTAAAAATACAGTCTATTTTGTGTGATTTTACTCATAAATGTATGTTCATGTTTTTGTTGTGTTTGTTGTTAATCGCTGTACAATTTGTTCTAGGTTAATCATTACGGAAACTGGCAATGAAAAGAGAACAAACGATTGATAAGCTCTATCAGCTAGCCGAACAAACTCAACAAGTTCAGGCTGACCGAATTGAGATTATTCTGGAAGAGCGAAGTGATGAACATTTCCCTCCAATGTCTAAAGCTATGATGGAGACGCGTTCAGGCTTAACTCGTCGAAAATTGGATGAGGCTATCAACAAGCTTGAAGCGGATGGTCATCAGTTTACAAAGAACAACGCCAATCATTACTCGATTTCATTGACTGAAGCTCACATGCTGATGGACGCAGCTGAAGTGCCGAAGTTCCACCAACGTAAGCAGCATGTAGACAATAAGCCATGGGTTATTAACGTACAGAACCAAAAGGGCGGTACGGGTAAATCAATGACAGCGGTTCACCTAGCGGCTTGTCTGTCTTTGAACTTAGATAAGCGCTACCGTATCTGCCTGATTGACTTGGATCCACAAGGTTCTTTGCGTCTGTTCTTAAACCCACAAATTAGTGGTGCAGAGCACGACAGTATCTATTCTGCTGTTGATATCATGTTGGACAACGTACCAGAAGGCCAAGATGTTGATCTTGAATTCTTGCGTAAGAACGTACTTTTACCAACACAGTATCCGAATCTAAAGACGATCTCGGCGTTCCCAGAAGACGCGATGTTTAACGCTGAAGCGTGGCAAAGCCTATCTCAAGATCAGTCACTTGATATTGTTCGTCTTTTAAAAGAGAAGCTTATCGACAAAATTGCGGATGATTTTGATGTGATTATGATTGATACCGGCCCGCACGTAGACCCTCTAGTGTGGAACGCAATGTACGCATCGAACGCTCTTCTGATTCCATGTGCTGCCAAGCGTTTGGATTGGGCTTCAACGGTTAACTTCTTCCAGCACTTACCAACCGTGTACGAGATGTTCCCGGACGACTGGAAAGGGCTCGAATTTGTTCGTCTAATGCCAACCATGTTTGAAGACGACAACAAGAAGCAGGTATCAGTATTAACTGAGATGAACTACCTGTTGAATGACCAAGTAATGATGGCCACTATTCCAAGAAGCCGCGCTTTTGAAACCTGTGCAGATACTTACAGCACGGTTTTCGATCTAACGGTGAGCGACTTTGAGGGTGGTAAGAAAACTCTGGCTGTCGCTCAAGACGCAGTACAAAAAAGTGCTCTAGAATTAGAGCGTGTATTACATAGCAACTGGCCTTCACTTAATCAGGGATAACAAGAATGGCGATTAAAACATCTGACTTAAATGCAAAGCTATTTGGTAAAGCAAACAAACGTCGCGTAGCTACACCACAAGAAGCTCAAACAGCGGCTAAAGAGCAGGCTCAAGTGATAGAGCTTTCTGTTGCAGGCGAAGAATTGGTTTCATTTGAACTAGTTCGAATCCCGGCGGCTGACGTAGCAACTCAAACGGTTGTTTTCGAAGAAAATGCTCGTGAGCAATCTTTCTTAAACGAGCACGCGCTTTCTGATGTTCTTACAACATTGAAAGAACGTGGCCAGCAATACCCAGCGGTTGGTCGTAAAAACAAAGACGGTAAGATTGAAGTTCTTGATGGTAGCCGTCGTCGTATGTCGTGTATTTTGGCTGACAAAGAGTTCCTTATCTATGTTGCTGAAAACATCAACGGCGAACACGCTAAGTTCCTATCTGATGTTGCTAACGCTCATAAACCGCTTTCTCTGTATGAGAAGGGTAAAGAGATGCAAGCGAAGCTAGATAAAGGCGAAGCTGAAGACCAGAAAGCACTAGCGAAAATGTTCCAGTGCAGTGAAGCTTTGGTGAGTGGCGCGTTGAAAGCGGCGGCTTTGCCTCTTGAACTGCTACAAGCTTACCCAAATGTGAGCGATCTTGGTCGACCAACCATTGTTAAGCTACACAAACAATTTGGTGGCCTGACTGGCGAACAGCAGCAAACATTACTGACTAAGTGTGATGCTTCTGAAGGTTTTGTATGGCAGCGTAGCGAAGCACAAGGTGTTACGCGTTTAACTAAAGACGTTACTGAAACTTTGGAAGGTTGGATTCTTGAATTGGCGCCAGCGCCAGCGAAGAAAGCTTCTCCAAAAGTTGAGCTTATTAAAGGCCGCGCTTCATACAGCCGTAAGGGTTCAAACTTAGCGTTGAACCTTAAGAAAGTGGATGATGCGACAATGGAAGAGATTTTAGCCTTCGTTCAATCGAAGCTCGACTAAGTCGACGACTTTCCATTACGACTCTAAAGCCGCATTATGCGGCTTTTTATTTGGCTGTGATAAACTGTGTCTAGATGAATCTGGACGCTAATTATGAAGAACCCAACAAACACTTTCCTACATACTCTTTCCCAAACAGCCGAGCATAATCAGCATCGTTATGGTGTTGTCTTTTCTGGTGATAGTGGTTGGCAAGACGCTACGATTCAAAGCTTTCTTGATGCCTCTTCAGCACAAACAGTTTTCCAGATGGGTGGTTCGCCTTTTCTATCGGTAACACATGTTCCGGTTAAAAAGGGGCAACAACTCTTAGGCCGTGAATGCCAACTTCTTGTTTGTGATTTTAGAGAGCAGTTTGATGCCAACAGTTTTAGTGCGGCACTAGGTGCGTTAGTCGGTGGCGGTTTGTTGTTGGTTATCCCGCCCAAATCCGATGAATATGAAGAGGGTTTGAATTCTACTTTTGGAAAACGTTGGTTAGCGTCTAACTTCGCCAAACTGTTTTCTGTTTCACAAGACGATGAACAGCTAACGCAACTCTATACTCGTAATCCTTTGCCTGAAGAATTAACCCAACCGATTTTGTTCGATAGATTTGAGCAACAAAAGACGGCAGTAGAGTTAGTCAAGAAAGTCGTCTCTGGACATCGAAAGCGTCCCTTGATTCTCACTGCAGACAGAGGTCGCGGCAAGAGTTCGACATTAGGTATCGCGGCAGCGGAGCTTTTGGTTGAGCGTCACGGGCTTAACATCATTGTTACCGCTCCTTCTGTTAAAGCGGTTGAGCCGGTATTTGCTCACGCAAGCCAACAGCTAGGCCCTTGTGAAGTTATAAGTACTACTAACATCGGCCATCAAGGTGGCAGCCTAAGATTCGTCGCACCGGATGAACTACTTCAATCTAAGCCTGATTGCGATTTGATATTGGTCGATGAGGCGGCTGCCATTCCAATCCCGATACTTAAATCTATGGTCGTCAGTTATCACCGTATGGTTTTTTCAACCACGGTACACGGTTACGAGGGTAGTGGTCGAGGGTTTGGGATTAAGTTTGAATCTTGGCTTTCTGTACACCGCCCTGGTTGGAAGGGCTTTAAGCTCGAACAACCTATTCGTTGGAATAACAACGACCCACTAGAAGCTTGGTTGTTTGACTGCTTCCTGCTTGGTAACGACGCGTCGCTAAGTGACTCGGCGATTCATGAGTTAGATAACTTTTCTGATAAGACAATCAACCAATTAAATTTAGTTGAACTATCAAAAGCAGATTGTTTGGCTAATCCACACAAGTTACAACGATGTTTTTCTCTTCTTGTGGATGCTCATTATCAGACGTCGCCCAATGACTTAATGCAGTTCCTTAACAATCCAGCAATCCACTTGTACGCAGCCTGGCAGCAAGATGAATGTTTAGGTTGCATGTTGGTCACTGAAGAGGGTGGTTTAGATAAAGATTTGATTGCTCAGATTCAAATTGGAAAACGCAGGCCTCAAGGACACCTTGCTCCTGTGTTACTGGCGAACCAACTTGGCTGTACAGAAGCGGCGACCAGTCGCTGCCTTCGAGTGATGCGCATTGCAGTTTCAACGCCTCATCAAGGTTTGGGCATTGGTGGTTGGATGTTGGCTAAGTTATCAGAGCAAACCAGCCAAGCGGATTATCTGGCGACAAGCTTCGGTGCGACTAGTGAGTTGATTTCATTCTGGCGCGATAACGATTTTGTACCTGTCCATATTGGCCACCAGCGGGATCAGGCAAGTGGCTGCCACTCGGTATTGATGGTTAAGGCGCTTACCTCAAACTCCCAAAGCTGGATTAACCAAGCTCTAAGTCACTTCGAGCGTAGCTACTGCTTTCTTGTTTCAGGTTCTTTGGTTTCACTTGAAACCGAAATGGTGCGCGTACTGCTGCCAAAGAGTGTCGATACCGTTAGCGAGTTTGAAACTCAGTTAGTTAGAAATTACGTGAACGGTGGCAACAGTTACGATGCGATTAGCTTCAGCGTACTGAACTTGATTCTACTTGGTAACGATCGAAACATAGGTATTTCTGACTTACTCATCGCAAAGGTCGTTCAGCAGAAAGAGTGGGGGACTTGTGTTGAACAGTTTAATCTTGTTGGTCGCAAACAAGCAGAAATTCAGTTTCGTAAAGACGTCGATGTTTTGCTAGCAAATTTACAGTGTAAATAGACAAGCCATCATTTAAATAGACTGACCGTTACAAATTAGATTTACAGTGTAAATTAGAATATTGGATTTACACTGTAAACTGAAGCTCCATATTGAAATCCGTTTTTACCCTGATTATCAGCTTCATCACTTCTGTTCCACCTCTCCACAACAGCCTTTAGTCTTCTAAAGCTATTCGCCTTTACTATCTTGCTCTAATATCGAATCGACATTCAATCACACGAAATATTCTGAAAAATTTCCCTATGTATTTGTAAAGGCGAAGTAGATCATAAAATGTGTAAGTCTTATTTATGAGTCATGTTTGCAGAATCGAAAGTAAGTGATGTGACGCTGATTATTCTAATAATGTGATACTCAGCGCAGAACGAATTATATAGACTGAATAACAACTGAGTCATTAGGGATACTCAATTCGAATGTGGGATAACATTGTTACATTGTCAGAAGACAAGAAACAAGTGGTGGCATGTCTGCCGTCGGGGTTTGTGGTTGAAGCAAGCTTTGATAACACGACGTTGCCACCAACCTTGGAAGCTTTGGACGCATCAAACTATTTTCTTTTTGAAGAAGAGGTGTTGCGCTTCGTCACTCTTGCCAAAGAAGGTAAAGGGGAAGCTTACGAAGGAGTCTTGATTGCCGAAGTTCGTAACGCAAGCGTTGCCGTCGAACTGTCTGATGACGAGATGCTGGCGAGTCTGGTGGTGACGGGACCACATCATGGACACGCACTGCGCGGGAGCGACATCATTCATTGTTTAGCCCAAGCCCACATAACAAAGGGAATTAATAAGTTAGCGCTCAGAAAAGTGCTGATGATGAGTAACAAGCTTAAACCCGGTGAAAAGTTTACTCAACCCGTCGCGAAAGGGACGCAGCCAGTAAAGGGCAAAGATGCTAAGTTTGCCGCCTTGGTTGAAGACATTACTCGCCAAGTCTTGAAGCCTCGCAGTAAAGACGAAGGCAAGATTGATATGCGAGACTTGGGGCAAACCATTACTGTTGGTCAAAATGATCACTTGATGAAGCGTACTCCCGCTACCAAAGGCATCGCTGGCTTTACCGTCCAAGGTCGAATTATCCCACCGCTTCCTGGACAAGACAGTTTAATTAAGCCTGGAAAGGGTACTTACATCTCCCCTGACGACCCCAATTTATTACTCGCTTCCTTTCCTGGATTACCCATAATCAAAGATAGAACTATTGAAGTAGATGACGCCTTGTGTGTTAGCAACGTAGATGTCTCAACCGGACACGTTAAATTCAAAGGCAATGTCTTTGTCTCTGGGAACATTGAACCGGGAATGATCGTTAAAGCGACAGGAAGTGTCACGGTTGGTGGCTTTATTGAATCGGCAGAAGTCCAAGCACAGGGTGACATAAAAGTCGCGAAGGGGATTATCGGTCATACGACTAAAGAGGGTGAGCCGAAAAGTTGCAAGGTGTTTAGCAAAGGTTCTATCACAGCAAGCTATGCGCAGAACGCCGAACTCCAAACCGCCACCGACCTTCGACTGGGTGTGCACAGCATGAGTAATGATATTCGTTGTGGTAACAACCTTATCGTGATGGACAGTTTGAAGAAGCACGGTACGCTCAGTGGCGGCGAAGCTAGAGTCGGTGGGAAAGTGGAGTGTGTCTTTTTAGGCGTAGAAGGCGATACCGCAACCAAGGTACACGGATTTGCACGTTACGATGGTTACCGACAAAAGATAGCCGAGCTGAAAGAAACTTATAAACACGCTCAAGAGCTGACCATGGATGTGATTCGCCAAGAGCTCGAATTTAAGAAGCGACCAAAAGCGGAACGAAGCGAAGAGCAAGCACTAGAAATTGAGCAGCAAAGAGAAAAAAATAATCTTGCGATCGAAAATACTAAATCACAGTTGGATACGCTTGAAGCTGAGTTTGAAACTAACCTTGCCGAGTGCACAGTTGAGGCGCATGAAAAGGTGTATACCCGAGTGACGATTCAATTTGGTGATGAGACAGTCACCACCAAGCGAACCCATGGCGGCAGTATTTTCTCGTTCAACCAATACGAGATTCAATGTTCATTCAAAATGGAACAAGAAGATATCTCGTTGTAATTGAAATACTTTGAAATTGACCGACTCTGAATAGAGCGGCTCGAGCTATTTTCTACTCATTAGAACAAACAAAAAAGGGGGAGCAGATGCTCCCCCTTTGCTTTTGCTGATATTGATTTAGTTAGATTCTTTAAGTCACATGAGCGCTTTAACTTGCTGCTCTAACCTTGCCTTGCTTCAAGTCTGACAGAACTTGTGCTTTCGGGCCGTCGGCAATAATGCTGCCTCTCTCCATCACAATCACTCGATCTACAATATCCAACATTGATGTTTTGTGGGTGATAAGAATCAATGTCTCGCTTGGCAATAACTGGTTGAGTTGATGTTTGATGTGCATCTCTGAGCGATTATCCATCGCACTGGTCGGTTCATCCATCAAAAGCACGGGTGGACGTCCTAAGAAAGCTCTCGCTATGGCAATCGACTGACGTTGACCACCAGATAGCAAAGCACCACCTTCGCCCACTTGGCGTTCTAAGCCTGCTGGATCTTGCTGAGTAAACGCGGTCACGCCTGCACGGTTGGCTGCGTCCATCACATCACGGTCATCGACCAACGGTCGACCTAAGGTAATGTTGTCTCTTACTGAACCGTAGAACAGATTACTGTCTTGCGGTACACAGCCTATATTGCGTCGTACATCGACATGATGCAGTTGTTCCATGTCAGTGTCATCAATGCGCACATGGCCTTCTGTTGGCTTGTATAGGCCCATAATCAAACGTTCTAGCGTGGTCTTGCCTGAACCAATTCGACCAATGATCGCGACTTTTTCACCGGGTTTGATATTAAGGGTTAGGTCTCTGATAGAAGCGACAGGCGAGTCTGGGTAGTGGAACGTCACTTTATCTAGCGCAATATGACCCTGAATAATCGGACGGTGGATGTAGCGCTTACCTTCTTCCTGTTCATCAGGCATCGACATTACTTGTTCAATCAAAGTCATTGATGACTTCGCTTGGTTGTAACGTGTAGAAAGCAAAGACAGTTGAACAAGAGGGCCAATTGCACGGCCGCTCAACATGGTCGCGGCAATCAAGCCACCCATAGTGAGTTCACCTTCTGCGATGAGGTACACACCAAAAATGATCATACCTACATTGGTACTTTGTTGAACAAAGCCAGCCGTGTTTTGGATGCTGTCGGTGATGCGGCGACTTTTGATATTCCAGTTTGCCATGTGCGCAACCGCTTCTTCCCAACGGAATTGGAACTGACTTTGCGCGCTGAATAGCTTAACGGTTTCTAACCCAGCCAAGCTCTCAATTAAGTTCGCGTACTTCTGAGAAGCAAGTCGAGAGCCTTCTTCAATCGTACGACGCAGTGGCCCTTGGATTAACAGTGCATAGATGATCAAAATGACCACACCGACGACAGGAACAAACACAAGGTTTCCGGCCATCAGCCAAATTAACGCCAAGAACATCAGCGCGAATGGTAAGTCGATTAACGAGCCAATAGTTGCTGAGGTAAAGAACTCACGGATTGATTCAAATTCTTGCAGGTTTTTCGCGAAAGCGCCAACAGAGGCGGGCTTTGCTTCCATGCGAATCCCCAGAACTTTACTGAACAGTTTAGAGGAAATTAAGATATCGGATTTTTTCCCCGCGACATCAATGAAGTAACTGCGCATTAACTTGAGAAGCAGATCGAAAAGGAAGACGACGAAAATACCACTCGCCAACACCCACAGGGTTTCAAAGGCAAGGTTAGGGACTACTTTGTCGTACACCAAACGAGTAAACATTGGCGCGGCAATGGCGAAGATATTGATCAGAATGGATGCTATCAACACGTCACGATAGATGTTTTTAGATTCCCAAATAGTGCTCCAAAACCAGTGACCTTTGCGTGTTTTTAGAACCTCTGGTGAACGTTCATCATAACGGAATTGTTTTTTTACCAAGAAGTAGCGGCCGATGAATTGTTCTTTGAGTTCATCGACTGGAATGACGATAGGCACCATCCCGCTTTCTGCGGTGATGATCTCTGCTTCTTGTTTTTCTAAATCGATACTATTTAGAACACATGCTTCGCCCTGTTTGAGAAGTAGAATAGCAGGCAGAATCAGGTGAGGAATACTTTCTAACTCGGAACGGTTTTCTTTCGCCACTAATCCCGCTCGTTCAGCTGAACGAGGGAATAGGAAAGGGGTTAGCTTTCCATCGGATAGTGGTAGCCCATTGATCAACGCTTCGGGCGAGTTAGCTAACCCGTAATACCGACTAACGTAGATCAGTGAGTTTAATAGTGGATCTTGCATGCGATATAACCCTTACAACTATTTATCAACAATGAAGCCTTGGAACACTTCTACGTAGTTATCAGACAGGATATCTAGCTGAGTCTGAGTTTCTATTCGAGACGCAATGGTGGTTATGCCTAGGTTGTGAGCGGTTCTAGAGATCGACGTTAAGGTGAATTTCTGCTTTTCATCATCAAGGTTGTGCGTAAACAAGTAA
The DNA here is from genome assembly GCF_057785955.1 of Vibrio sp. QJM3NY_27. NCBI lineage: Bacteria > Pseudomonadati > Pseudomonadota > Gammaproteobacteria > Vibrionales > Vibrionaceae > Vibrio > Vibrio sp. QJM3NY_27. Next base: position 698,926 of record NZ_CM173512.1, read on the forward strand.
TCTAACTTCACATAGCTTGGGCGGTACTCGTTGATGTAATCCAACGATTGGAAATTACGTCCGTAGTTATCAACCCCGAATACGGACTCAGCGTTACGAATGGTGTTACACAGCAGCGCCGTGTAGTGCGGAACATTGATGAAACAATTTTCTGGAATCTCAAAATGCAACAGGTGAGCAATTGAGGCATTGTGTTCAAGAGTTTTACCAATCCAGCGGATGAAGCTCGGCTGAGAAATACTGCTTGGCGAAATATTGATAGCAACGGGGCTAGTTATTTCTTTCGCATTCAGTTTCTCAATCATTTTCTCGATAACGTATTGGTCGAGAATGTGGCTCATTTCTAACTGTTCTAGTGCGTATAGATATTGGTTTGCACTGTAACGAACTCCGTCTTTTTCAATCGCAGAGAACACTTCTTGGTGATACGTTTTGCCAAAGCTATTGTTTGCAGCTTGCAGACGGAAGGTGACAAGGTCGTTGATGATTGCTTCTTCAACCAACATACGCCATTGTTGTTTGCCCATCACAGCACCATGATCGTCTGCCGTTACGTAGCCATAAGTCAGTTCACGGTTCGCCTTCGCACTTGAGAGCGCGTTATCGACCAACGACATGATTTCGGTACTGGTTTTTCGCGTGTTGCTGTATGTCACACCTAGCGCGATGTGTGGGTTCGCAGTACCTGTTGGGTCTGAGCCTAGGTTTTGAATGCAGTTTACGATGCTGCCAGCAACAAGCTTAAGTTCGCTTTCATCAATGTTTGGCATGATGAAACCGAATTCGTCACTAGAAATACGGGCGATGGTGATATCTGGTGATGAGATTGAAGCTTGCAGCTGTTCAGCCAGTTGATGAACCAAGGCATCACCTTCTTGATAGCCTTTTTCGTCGTACTCTTCACTAATAAATTCGGCTTTTAATACGGCTAAACCACCTAAACTGGACTCTTCTAACCACTGAGTTAATTGAGACATGTAGTAAGCGCGGTTGCCTAGCTGAGATACAGGGTCGATATACGCTCTTTCACGCAGCTTTTGAGCTTCTTTCGCTTGGTTTTTAAAGGCCAGTTCAACTTGGGTCGACATGTGGTTGATACCGTCGACAACTAAGGTGAGATCCTTTGTTTTCGGACGAGCCAGTGGTTCGCCAAACTGATTCTTCGCGATCTGATCCATCTTGGTAATGATCAACGAGAGCGGGCGTAATGCGCGTTTAAGGATCCAAGAGATAGACACCAAACCAAGTAGAAAGATCGAGCTAAAGATGGTTAATAAGCGGATGAACGCTTGCCAAAGCTGATCGTAGGCAGGACCAGGGTGACTTACGATCTCGACTTCTGCCAGTTGCATCCAGCCACTGGTAATTACGCGGCGGTCATGAACAGGCTCAAATAGGTTAAGGTTAGTAAACCACTCTGGTACGCCAGTTGGCTTTACAGGGTATGAACGGAGAATGTCATCTCCGGTGTCTAGGAAAATCAATCGCACGACGGAATAAGAACTGCCATCAAATAGGGCGTTGATAACAGACTCCACTGCCACCTTGTCCTTTTCTTCTAGGTAAGGGGCGAGAGCCAGTCCAACAGTATTAATGGTATTACTTACCTCAGAGCGTTGCTGCTCCTCTAAGTATCCACGGGTGGTATTGAATTCGATCATAAAAACTGACGTCATCAGCAGTATGAATACCGCAACCATCCCGACCACAAGCTGTTTATATAAAGTCATTGTACCTACTCATCGTAATTGATAATGGGTTTGTTTAAATTTAGAGAGCGCTCACGAGAACGTAGGTCGTTCCATAAGCTCAATCTTGAAGATTTCCCTGCCAGCTTACCGCTGCCTGCTGCCGACTTAATTAACCAAAGGTTTTTACCATTGAAACTGTATATCGGTCGCAGGTCTCCGCGTTTAGAACCGCGTTTTATTTCAGGGTTTAAGTTATCTAAAATTAGTGGTTCTGCACTGGGTGTTGAGTAGTACGCCAACACCATATGGAATTGGTTTAACTCAAGTGCTTTTACGTACACCAATCGTAATTTTTTATCTGGGACGCCGAGTTCAAGTAAAGAGAAGTATTTTGCGATAGTGAAGTCTTCGCAATCACCCGCGTTGCTGCCTAAAAACTCCAGTGGTGTCGCCCAGTAGTCATTCTTTCCCCACAGTATGTTGTCATCGACAAAGTACATTTGGTTGAAGAACCGGTTTACCGAATCAAGCTTTTCCGTTTCACTTAGCCCTTCGTACGACGTCATATTGGAGCGCCATGTTGCCACTCGTTTTCCGGCTCTTTCCCCGTAGGTTGCAGTAACCGCGTCTATCCACCTTTGGTCGCTCTTGTTGAGCGCCACTGAGGTAAAAGAGGTGAGGACCAGCAACAATAACGAAACCCGAGATTTCATAGCCTCTGCTCTTGTCTGTTCACTGTGTATTGAAAGGCGCTATCAAGCATCAAACGTCCTTACTCTTTTAATGCGTTGTTTTGAGCGCTTAATAGTGGCTTCAACATGTACTCAAGTACGGTTCTCTTGCCCGTGATGATATCGACAGAGGCTGTCATACCAGGAATGATCGGCAACTCTTCGTTGTGTCCAAAGCTGTATTTATCGGTACGTACACGCACGATGTAGAAGCTATTGCCTTCTTCATCTTGAGTGGTATCGGCGCTGATGTGTTCTAGCACACCTTCCAAACCGCCATATTTTGTGAAGTCATAGGCACTAAATTTAACAATGGCGGTCAGTTCTGGGCGTAGGAATGCGATATCTTGCGGAGCGATTTTAGCTTCAACCAATAGCGAGTCTTCAGTCGGTACAATCTCAACAATGTCCATACCCGGCTGAATAACACCACCCACGGTATTAATACCTAGCGTTTTGACTGTGCCCGTTACGGGAGAGACCACGATGGTACGGTTTACTCTGTCTTCAAGGCCAACCGAAGATTCGGTCATTGCAGAGAGCTTGTCTTGTGCTTGGTTCAGTTTTTCTTGTTGTTCTGAGCGGAAGCTCAATGCAGCATCGATACGGCTGAGCATCGCTTCTTTGATGGCGGAACGTAGAAGAGGGATTTTGAGTTCGCTCGAGGTCATTTCTCGGCGAGTGTCATTCACTTGTCTTTGAAGCTTGAGGAGTTCAATTCTTGGTACCACCCCTTCATCGGCAAGCGGTTTTGTTATATCTAATTCTTGGCGGGCAAATTTGTAACTTTGTCTTAAGTTATTGACGCGAGATTTTATTTCAACAAGGTCTTGTTGCTTCTGTTCAACTTGTTGATCAAAAACGGAAAGTTGGTTTCTTAAATTGTTTAGGTCTTGACGATATTCGGCTTTTTGGCGATTAACCAGTTTAGGTTGAAGTTCGTATAGCTTTGGTGGGAAGGCGAGTTTGCCGTAGTCGAGTAACACACTTTGTTTCCAGTCTTCGACGGAGAACTCTTCGTTGATGACCACGCTGTTAAATGAAGCTGAAAGCATCAACACGCTGGCAGTTAAGTTTGCCACTTGTTGTTCGCGCTCTCGGAAGTCAGAACGGAATCGAGTGTCATCGATCAACAGCAGCTGTTGACCTTTTTGAACGCGTTGACCCTCCCTTACTAATATCTCTTTTACGAGGCCGCCCTCAAGGTTTTGCACCACTTGGATTTGGGAAGAGGGGATGACCTTGCCTTGGCCAACGGTGACTTTATCGATCTCAGCCCAAGCGGACCACCCAATAGCAGCAATAAAAAACAGAACGATCACCCATAACATAATACGCGCACTGGTGGGCGTATTGAGTAGTAGTGCCGCTGTTTTATCATCGACGTACTCAAGTTCGGTTTCGTTCAATTTGCTGTAATTCTTCTGGCTCATGACAGTCCTTGTTTGCTAAATAAAAGTGCAAGCCTATTGAGTGTATTCTTACTTTTGATAAATGTTAAGATTTTGCTCCTTTAAATCTTTGAATTTATATATTTTTTAAGACTTATCGGTTCTTGAAATCTGTTTTATCCAATTGGTGCTTTCTCAGCTTGTCATACAGTGTCTTTCGCGACACTTGCAGCTCTTGTTGCACTTCTTTTAAACGCCCTTGATGGCGATGTAGTGCCTCAATTAAGATAATTTGTTCAAAGCTATCAGTGCGTTGGTTCAACGACTGTTGCTGCTCCTCAATGCTCACGTCACGTTCATCCGCGTCACTTTGCTCACCAGTATCACCGTCGAGCGACGGCTGCTTAATTTGAGTCAGCACTCTGAGTTCGGCATGTTGGCGAAGCTGACGAATGTTTTCCGTCCAATGAGTCGTAATGAGTCGTTGAATCTCTTTTTCTGTAATGACAGGTGGCGGCAGCTGATATCGACTTGCCGCACCACGAGCAAAATGCTTAAACAAGGAGCCAATATCTTCGGTTCGTTGCGCTAAGGTTAGCAAATCAAATCGGCGGAACTCACCTACAATTGTAGTTGGAACTATTGTGGTTGCGATAATGATACAAGTTGCATTGGTCTTGCATGAGTTTTCACGAAGTAGAGTGGGTTTTAGAGCTGCTAACCAGCGCCATTGTTGTGAAGTTAATGCTTCTGTTTCATGGATATAAAGTGTTCCGCCCTGATGTTTGCTGAATAGTTGCACAACAAACTGATCAAACGTAGCTTGGTCATTGCGTGGTAAATTGAACGCAGCGACAGGGCAAAGTTCTGCGGATTGATGGCTGTGTAGATCGTGCGTGTACTGCGCCGTGACCCTTTTACCTGTTCCTAGATCGCCGACAAACAGTAGAAGAGGGTGAGTTTTGGTATCTAAGGTGATCAGTTCTCGGCGTAATGCCTGCATGGATGGCGATTGACCAATCAGTTTTGGGCCAACCTGATTCTGCATCGCCAACTCTTTACGCAATAAGTTGTTCTCTTCAACCAGTGCGAGTTTATCTGCGGCTTTTTTTACCGCGGTGAGCAGGGCATCGACCACAAATGGTTTTTCCAGAAAATCGTAGGCGCCGGCTTTCATCGCAGATACCGCTGTTTGCACGTCACCATGCCCAGTAAGGACTATGATCTGAAAATGAGGATTTTGGCTCAGCAACTTTTGTGTCAATTGAATGCCGTCCATCACTGGCATGTGAATATCGGTGATGACAATTCCAGCTTGCGCGGTATCTATTTTCTTCAATGCCTCAATAGCATTAGGAAAGCAGACGATATCGATGCCTTCAATGAGCATGGCTTGTTCTACGGAGTCTCGGATTGCGGGTTCATCGTCGACAAAATAGAGTTTAGGCATAGAGTGCAAAAGTCGAGTCCTTAACAGTATGTGATTTGCTGTATGTCAGATGAGCAGTATGTAACATTCGTTTTCTAATCCACAATAACAACCGCACGTCAGCCCTTATCGTTATATAACGGGATGTTTAGCGAGAATACCATGCCTGAAGGCTCTAATCGGTTCGCGCTGATCGTGCCGTGATACGCCTCAATAATCCGTTTCGATATTGAGAGCCCTAGCCCTAAGCCTTCCGGTTTAGTGGTAAAAAACGGGTCGAACAACTTTTCTAATTTGTCGTCCTGCATGCCAATTCCGTTATCCCAAATGATCACCTGACAAGAGTCATGATGCAGTTGCCATTCAATGCCTATCTGTGGACTAGCCTGTTGGTCTACGTTCTCCAGGTTTTGTTGCTGCTGCAAGACTTTCTGTTCAAGAACTTGCTGTTGAAGCGCTTGAGTCGCGTTGTGAATCAGGTTAACCAGTACTTGTTCGAGCTCGGTTGGGTGAATCGCAATGTTAATGTCGTCTGACACTGTGCTTAATCTTAACGTGATGCCTTGTTTGATCATTAGCGCACTAAGAATACTGGTCGCGTTGTTGATCGATTGATGCAGGTTTGCGACGTGATGTTCTTGCTTGGTGACCTTGCGAGTGAAGACTTTAAGACGCGCGATGATCTCGGTAATTGAGGTATTCAAAGCAATCATCTTATCGAGATTGCTTTTGACCAAGTCAGTCCGTTCCATTTCAAGCAGCTTTAAGCTGTTCTCACTGTATGTTCGCAGCGCTGCAAGTGGTTGGTTGATTTCGTGGTTAATGCTGGCTGACAGCTCACCGAGTACCGCTAATTTTGCGGTTTGTGTCAGCTCTTGTTCTGTCTGTTTCAACTTCGACTGCGACTCTTGGTATTGAAAAAGGGTTTGTTGCAGCTGTTGATTGGATTGCTTCAAGTAGTGAGTGCGTTTATCAACGGTTTGCTCTAGGTTTTGGTTGAGTCGGGTCAACGCCACTTTCGCGAGATAAGTCTGGCGCCACGACCAAGCGATGAGCATCACCAAGCTGTAAATCACTACGAAGATGACATCGATCTGCACGACTTTAATAAGCTCAGCTCTGGTCTCTTTTAGCGCGACGACTTGGTACTGGTTGTTGTTGACCGTTGCAGGGTAAAGATTAAAAGCACCAAGCTTGAATAGCTGGTTAGCGGTGAGCTCTTTTCGGATTTCATTGGATTGAAGGTTCTTAGATTGATTGGCGTTGCCAGCTTCTGACTGAGAGCTTGAAGCACGGAAGGCTTCGATGATCGAAATTTCGCTTTGACCGTATTGGCGTTGAAGTGCGATATCCGTTTGTTGTTGCTGAGTTAATGGCAACAATGAATGGTAAAGCCATGGAGCCTGGCTTGATAGAAAGACTACTTGGTTAGAGTCGAGTACCACGATCTCATAGTCGTCGCTGGTTAGGATGTTTTCGAGGTTCTCTAAACTCACCTTTACGGTGATAACACCAACAATGTCATTCTCAACATACAGTGGTGAAGATAAAAAATAACCGCGTACATTCGAGCGAGCGCCTAGCGCGACATATTGTGTATTGTTGCCTTGAATGGCGGAGGCAAAGTAGGGGCGAAACGAGAAGTTCTCGCCTACAAAAGTGCGAGGCTTTTGGTAATTACTGGAAGCGACGACAGTACCACTCTGGTCATGAATATAGATGGTGTCAGCTTGGCTTTGATTAGACCATTCAAACAGTAATTGATTGAGTTGAGTGGCGGAAATCTTGTCTGTTTGTGGTGATGAGTCAAAATAAGAGAGCAGACGCGGGTCATGGCTGAGTAAATCCGGGATCTGTTTGAACTTATCCAGTTCAGAATCGATTTGTAGATTGGCTTTATTGGCCGCTTCATTGAGTTGCTGAGTGACGATTTTTTCTTGGAATTGTACTGCCACAAAGTGGGTTGCAGTCAGTCCTGCAGTTCCCAATAATAATGAGAATAAAACAAAAGGAGTCATTAGGTTAGGCAGTATCTTGGTCACTTGGATCTCAGCGTGTAATCGGTTTGTATAAAGGTTATCAATATGATTGATTGAGTACCGAGATCTTGTTAACACCGAATACCTTCTGTGAGACAAAACCATGGCTTAGACTTGTGTTTCAAAGGATTACAGCGCAAAATCACAAAAAATTGAAAGGAGCAACGAAATGGAACTGACAGATATTCGTCGTGAATATGCTAAGGGTGGACTGAGACGTAAAGACTTAGCCGCAGACCCTATTGAGCAATTCAATCTATGGTTAGAGCAAGCCATCGAAGCTAAGATGACTGACCCTACTGCCATGACAGTTGCCACGGTTGATGAAAATGGTCAGCCATTCCAACGAATTGTTTTGCTAAAGAATGTTGATAAAGACGGTTTCGTTTTTTACACCAACTTAGGTAGCCGTAAAGCGCACCAACTTGAGCACAACAGTAAGATAAGCCTGCACTTCCCTTGGCATCCACTTGAGCGACAAGTTCACATTACTGGCACCGCTGAAAAGCTGACAGCAATGGAAAACATGAAGTACTTCTCGTCACGTCCAAAAGAGAGCCAATTGGCCGCGATTGCAAGTAAGCAGAGTAGCCGTATCTCAGCTCGTGGCATTTTAGAAGGTAAGTATCTAGAGCTTAAACAGAAGTTTGCTAAAGGAGAGATTCCGGTGCCTTCTTTCTGGGGTGGCTTCCGAGTTCGCGTGGATAGCATTGAGTTTTGGCAGGGGGGGGAACACCGCTTGCATGACCGTTTCTTGTTCTCACGCCAAGACAACAGCTGGGATATTGATCGCCTAGCGCCTTAGGCTTATGGATCTTAAGTGGTCTACACCGAATAGAACATACAAAAATACCGCTAACTTGGTGATTAGAAACATCAAGCAGCGGTATTTTTTTATCTGTACATTCCCAGATTCATCGACGAGTTGGTCATTCAACTCATTTATCACTGTGCAGCACAACGGAGATCTGTTTATTGAGCAGAGTTTCTGGGATCACGGACCCTAAGCCCGAGTCCAGTGCATACTCAATTAATTGGCTTTTGCTGCGCGCATCGAACTTCTGTTTCAATCTCGCGACATGACCTTCGACCGTTTTGATTGAAATGTCTAACGTAGACGCAATGTATTGAGGCTTCTTGCCGAAAAGCAGTAAGAACAACACCTCTGATTCTCGCGAAGTCAGCCGCTTTTGCAGCTTAGACACACGCGGCTCTGATCCCGCAAGTGATGCTTGATTACCTTTCGCTCCTGTTGCCTGACAAACCCAATGACCGACCTCTAAGATTGCAGTATCAGTGAGCTCTTGCCCATAGAAGATAGTGCCTTGGACATTGTCATTATCATCAAGCCAAGGGGTTTTGGTAAAGATATGGGCGTGCCAGCGTCCGTCTGGATAAGGGTGAATATCGAGGATTTTAAGGGTACTGCGTGTATCCATCACATGTTTGTCTTGAGCTCTGAAATCTTGCGCGCACTCAATGGTTTGACTGGGCATGTCGAAGTCGGTCAAACCAGTACAAGTCTCATCGGGTTTTAAGCCAATCAGTTTGTTGTAGGCAAGGTTTGCGTACACGAAGACCGAATCAGTATCTTTGCAGCCCCAGCAACCTGGTAGTTGTTCAAATAAAGAACGATGTATGGCGTTGAATGGATCTGGCAAGGTTTTATCTCGTAAGCAGAGGTATAGCAATAATATCAGTTTCTTATAGCGCTGCAATGGCAATTAGAGTTTGTACTCTGTTCGAAAAATAGGGTGGTGAATGACAGTTAAACAGATTGCTGACTAACTGCTTCAATCACGGGGAATAGGTGGTCAGAAAGAATGATAAACAGGCAAAAAAAAGCCAGCCTGAAGAGGGGCTGGCTAAAGACAAGATATGCCTTGTCGACATGTAGAAGATTTTCAGCTTAATTTACGAGGGTCAGGTAAATTAAACTGAGGCATCAATTTGATACCCAGAGTGACTTACTACTCTATCGACGAATCTACTCCTAGGAATGCTTATGCATAAGGGGGGAATTCCCCTATAAATGCTGCTCAATGTGATAATTGAGAACTTAGAGTAAATATTTGAGATTCTGAGCCTGTGATTGGGAGCCTACAGCTCTCGCACGACTCGGAATCCTAGATAGTTCGCTGCCGTTGAAGGCGGTACATACAGTTCGTTAAACACTTTTGCTTCCTCTGGAGAAAAGCTCCACGCGCCACCTTTCGCTAAACCTTTCTGAATGGTTGTCCATTCCCATACGTTACCCACCATGTCGTAGAAGCCTGTTGGTGTTGGCAGGAATGATTTAACTGGAGATGTGCTAACGTTTGCCCAAGGCGTACCCGCCCAGCCAGTGTTGGCCTTACCTGAGCGGAACTCGTTACCCCACCAGAAGTTGGTGTCTTGGCCTGCTCTTGCTGCAGCTTCCCACTCTTGTGGTGTAGGTAAACGGTAAGTGAAGCCGGTGTTTTGAGATAACCAACGAGTATACGCTTTTGCATCATTTTGGCTGACACATACAACGGGTGAGTTATCTGCTTGTTTAAAGCCAGGGCTTAGCCAGTCATTGTCTGAAACGGTTGTGATCTCTGCATTCACGAACGTATCGCAGGTGTTCATCAGTTCTGCGTCTGTTTGGTAGCCAGTGCTGTCAACAAATGTTCTAAAGTCTTGAACACGGGTTGGTGTTGCGGCTAATGCGAACGGCTGTTTGATCGTCACTTGCTGTGCGTTGTTTTCACCGAGTAGGTAGCGACCCGAGCCGACAACAATCATTTCAGGGCTCTGAATGTTGTTTCCCATCGGGTCTGCAAACTTGGTACCGACATTCAATGAGTTCTGCTTGGCCTGTAATACGGCTCGTAGGTTGTGATCGCGGGCTATCTTCAGCTCTTGGTGGAAAGAAAGGTAACCCTCTTTCTCAATCGTGACCATGTGCTGGCCTGTTGGTAACATCACTTCAACGGGTGTGCTGCCATAGTTCACGCCGTTGATAGAAACCTTGTCGTTGTATTGATTTGAACGCACCACCAAGTTAACCCAAGCGACTTCTTTTTGCTGGTCGTTGGCTTGTTGTTCGCTTTGAGTGAAACAGTTTGATGACTGAATACCAAGCAGACGACAAGGTGTGTTCTTATCTGGACGAGTTTCTAGGTTCGCCGCAATCACCGCTCGGTAACGGTTATCTTCAGAGAAGCCCGAGGATTTCACTTTGTGTTGCAGAACGTGAATATTCAATGAAGCAGACGCAAGGTGCTCTTTCACTGTTTTCGATTCGGTCGCGTTGTCTACAAGGCTGTGCTGGAATTGTTTTACCGCTTTTTGAAGTGCTAAGGTCACCGTTTGGTCTGAACATTGCGCCAGTGTCATATCGCTGCTGCAACGGTTCGTAAAGCTAACGGTTTGCTCTTCCGTCTGAGTGATCTCGTTTCTGAGTCGCTCAGCTCTTGCTCTTAGCTTATTTTGGTTCAGATTAGCGATTGAAGCTTCTGCTGCTGCTTTCTCGGCTTGGATAGCCTCAAGCTCCATCATCAAGCCTTGCTGCTTCTGCTCTGAATCTGAAATCGCAAGCTTGCCTTCTTTTACTGTTTTCCAAGCGTCTTGGAAGCGGTTTTGAGCCGGTGAGATATCGAAATCGGGCTCATCAATCATGCGCGTGTAATCTTGCTCTAGGCTGGCTTTCGCCTTTGCGAGTGTTAGCTCTGCTTGAGACGATAACTTGGCTAGACGTGCCGTTTGCTGCGCTTGATTGTCGACTTCATTTTGTTTGTCAGCTAGTTTCTTCTCAACTGCCGTTAACTCGGCATGCTTTTCGAAAAGTGAGCTTTCAATGTCGCTGACAGAAGACGCGATCGCTGGTGGTGTCGCCTCAGCGAAAACAGCAGGAGTCATTAGGCAGGGAGCAAGTGCAAATAGTAGAGTAGGAAGACCTTGGCGCATGATGGGCTACTTCAATCGTAATTTAGGTTAATCGAATATTCTAAACGAAAACGCCATTTCGTCTGCAGCTACTGTTTATAACGATCATACTGTCTATAACGTTCATACAGTTTATAACTACCAACAAAATGGCGAGTATTCATTCAGCTTTGTGAAATAGGCACGGCTATCTTAATTAGAGCGCTGAACTATTCATACTGGACTTAGCTTTCCTTGCTTGGAAGAAGCTTAACCCAAATAGTGTCGCTACCGTTGATGGTCACTGTGCGGTTGTAAGACTCGTAACCTTGTTTTGAAATGGTTACTTGGTGACGACCACTTGGTAGCGCAACCTCAAGAGGGGTGCTGCCATACTTAATGCCGTTGATGGTCACTGAGTCATTGTACTGATCAGAACGTACCGTCACGTTAGCCCATTGTTTGTCACTCTTCTTAACGACTGCAGCGTCACTGCCCGTTAAACAGTAGCGCGTTGAAACGTTCAATAAGTTACATGCTGCAACCGCTTCAGGTTTTGCTTGAAGCTGAGCCTGCATCTGCATGAAGTAAGAGTTGTTACCAGAAAAGCCACTCTTGATCGCTTGGCTGTCTTGAACATGGATGTTCAGTTGAACACCTTGCAAGTTCTGTTTTGCTAATGAACTTTCCGTGAGCTGCTCAAGTAATTGGCTCTTGAACGTTTTCACCGCTTTTTGATTGGTCAGGTGTTTACCTTGAGCAGTACATTCACCCAATGTCATCGTTGATGAACATGTGGTGGTGTAGCTGGTTTCAAGAACGGCACTTTCGCGAAGTTCTGATGCAATACGTTTAACGCGAGCTTCAACTTTCGACTCTCTCAAGTTTGCCAGCTCATTATTCAGGCGAGCTTGCTTTTGTTTGATTTGAGAAAGGTGAATTTCGCTCTCGTTCATCGCTTGTTCGTTATCTAGCTGAGACGATTGATTCTCTTTAACCGCAGCCCAAGCGTCTTGGTAACTTTTCTGGAAAGAGACCAAATCCGTTTCTGGATCTTCAAGCAAGCGACTGTACTGTTTGTCGAGTACAGACTTGGCTCTGTTACGTTTTGCCTTAAGTTCTTCACCTTCGCGTAACAACTTGCTGTTCTTATTTTGAAGTTGTTTTAGGTTTTCAGTCGCCGATACTTTGGTTGCTGAAATACGCTCAATATCTGAGTTTTTCTCTGTTAGCTTTGCATCGATAGCTGAAACGGGATCGACTTGATTCAGTTCTTCAGCGGATACCGATGCAGATACCCAAAGTGGGGATAGCGCGAGTAAAAGCGCTGAAATTCGAAAGTTAGTCATAGGTCCCTGCAACTTGTAGATTGAAAATTGGCTCGTTAATAAAGTGTCTACTTCCTAGTTGTGAGTCACTAGTTATTAGCAATTAACACAGTACCCGTCTTTATACCGTTTTATTGCTATCCAATCTACTCAAAAGCCAAGTTTCGGTACTTCGGATACACTTTTTGCAGGTTTATCGCCAATTATTTGAGCTATATAAGAAAATTTATTCATTATGTTGCGGCGACAAAGTATTTATTGGTGGCATGGTTTGCTTGTCGATGTGATTGCTTGTGAAGCCCCTAAACTCACCGGAACGATTGGTTTTACAATGCCCGTAGTTTGTGCACTCTTGATCATCTTTCCGGAGGCATGATCAAGACGATCTCGATAATGATCTTTTGTTTGAGGCGAGGAAATGACTCTCATGATCATTTACAAATTCATCTTATGCAGATTTCAGAGTATTATTCTTACTATGTCGACCTGAGTATTTTGATGTTATGCCTAAACCGTTACCCTTTCCGAACTTTGACTTGTCCCCGCTAAGCCTTACTGGCCCTCGCCCTGCGGAGATCATTACTTTGCCTTCGCATATGGATTGTCACGATCACCATTATTCGCAGGTAGTCATTGGTTTAAAAGGTCAGGCGGAATTTGAAGTGAGCGGTAAAGGTAATCTTGTCGGTCCAGGGCAAGGCTGTGTAGTCACGGCTCGCTCTGATCATGCTTTCGGTGGAGTGGTTGGTCAGTCGGATATTCTCGTACTCAATATGCCTATGCCAACCGATGATGACCCTCTGATGCTAGAGAAGATTAACCAGTTAGAATCCTCGAACGTCTACTTCCAATTAGATGCGCAAATTCAAAAGCTTATCCATATGTTGGTGCAAGAGATGCAGGCCAGTCCTGATGATCTGTTGTTGAGTCGAGCTTGTAATGACACGGTGATTGCGTTGATGCAAAGACACATCTCGGCATTTGAAACCTCGATTAAAGATTCGCGTTTCGATCTTGAGTCGTTGGATCGCTACATCGAACAACACTTGGCTAATAAGATCTCAGTCGCGCAGCTTGCAGGCAGTGTGTTCTTGGGCGAAAGCCAATTCCACATGCTATTCAAAGATCAAATGGGCATTACCCCTCACCAATATGTTTTAGGAAAGCGTATCGACCGCTCTCGACGCCTTATTGAACAAGGTAATTTAAGCCTTGGACAGGTTGCAGAACTGGCTGGTTTTTCCGGTCAATCCTCCTTTACTCACACCTTTTCTCGCCTTCAAGGCATGTCACCATCTCAATACAAAAAGCAAATTTCTGTTAAATAAAAAAACAAAACGGCATATTATATTAAAGTTTCATATGTGACCTTGTGTTTGTTTTGTTAATAAAGCGAGTTTTTAGCAAAAAACTCGGAGTTTTTGACAAGTAATCCTTATATACTCTAAATACACTGCAGCCATTGTAGAGATCCCGAACTCTTTTCGGGTGTGAGATTAAGGAAAACGCATGTTTACAGCTACTGATGTGTTAAAGCCAGAATTCAACGAGCAGTCGCTTGCTGATCTTTGGACGCTTATCTCACCATTATATATGGTGGATGAAACCCAATGGCTAGAGCAACTTCTGCCGCTAGCTACCCCTTCTGAGTCTGAAAAGCAGCAAATCACAGACAAAACGACATCATTGATCGAAGCTATCCGCGCGGATAAGACTTCTATCCAGATGATCGATGCACTGTTGCTTGAATACAGTTTAGATACTCAAGAGGGCATCTTGCTGATGTGTCTGGCGGAAGCCTTGATGCGTATTCCTGATTCAGCAACGGCTGATGCGCTGATTCGCGACAAACTAAGCGTTGCGGATTGGAAATCTCACTTAAAGAACTCTGATTCAGTATTTGTTAACGCATCGACTTGGGGCCTAATGTTAACAGGCAAGGTTGTTGGACTTTCATCAAATGAACAGAGCGCTGGCCAAGCGGTTAACCGTTTAGTCAACAAGCTTTCTGAGCCGGTGATTCGTAAAGCGATGCACCAAGCGATGAAGGTGATGGGTCACCAATTCGTTCTTGGCCGCAGCATTGCTGAAGCGCAAAAGAACGGTAAGCCTATGCGTGACAAAGGTTTTACCTACTCATACGACATGCTAGGTGAAGCGGCACTGACCACGGCAGATGCAAACAAATACTTCAAAGATTACCTAATGGCGATTGAAGCCGTAGGTCGAGATACGTATGTCTCTTCAAAATCGAGTCCTGCTCCATCGGTTTCTATCAAGCTTTCTGCGCTTCACCCACGTTATGAAGTGGCGAACGAAGACCGCGTATTGACGGAACTTTGCGACACGTTAGAGCAGCTATTGCGCCGCGCAGTAGAGCTAGACGTTGCGATTACGATTGATGCGGAAGAAGCGGATCGCCTAGAGCTTTCTCTTAAATTATTCGAAAAACTGTACCGCACTGATCTTGTAAAAGGTTGGGGCAAATTTGGTCTGGTTATTCAAGCTTACTCAAAGCGTGCACTACCGGTTCTAGTATGGCTAAACCGCCTAGCGAAAGAGCAGGGTGATTTAATCCCGCTTCGCCTAGTGAAGGGCGCGTACTGGGACAGCGAAATCAAATGGTCACAGCAGGCTGGTTTCGCTGATTACCCAGTTTACACTCGTAAAGAAGCGACGGATGTGGCTTATCTTGCATGTGCACGTTACCTATTGAGCCCAAGCGTTCGTGGCAATATCTTCCCGCAATTTGCGAGCCACAATGCTCATACGGTTTCTGCAATCGCAGTGATGACTGAACATAAAGATTTTGAATTTCAACGCTTACACGGCATGGGTGATTCTCTTTATAACCATGCGATGGAAGCTTACCAACAGTCGGTACGTATCTACGCACCGGTTGGCAGCCACAAAGATCTACTGCCATACCTAGTACGTCGCTTGCTAGAAAACGGCGCAAACAGCTCGTTTGTCCACCGTCTAGTTGATGCGCGTTGCCCTGTGGCAGAGCTGACTCAACACCCTGTCGATATGCTTCTGGCGTTCGATACATTGCACAACACTAAGATTCCTCTGCCTCCAGCGGTATTCCCTGAGCGTAAAAACTCTTACGGTGTGAACATCGATATCGAAAGTGAAGCGCATCAGTTTGAAGAGCAGGTTAAAGCTTTCCTTAATAATCAGTGGACTGCTGGCCCTGTGATCAACGGTGAATCTCTTGCCGAAAGCATGATCAAGGCTGATCAGAACGTTGAGCAAGTAACGGCACCTTACGATCGTCGAATCAATGTCGGTCAGGTGGCTTTCGCTAACCTTGATCATGTTTCCGCAGCGATCACTGGCGCAGATGCAGCATTTGCTGATTGGAACGCAACTTCGGTTGAAACCAAATCGGCGGCACTTGATAAACTGGCTGATCTGATGGAAGACAACCTAGCTGAATTGGTAGCGATTTGTCACCAAGAAGCAGGTAAAACAATTCATGATAGCGTTGATGAAGTACGTGAAGCGGTCGACTTCTGTCGTTACTACGCAAAACAAGCTGACAACCTACAAGGTTTCGAACTAAAAGGTTTTGATGGCCAAACACGAATCGCTTCTCGACAAGGTCGTGGTGTGTTCGTCTGTATCAGCCCTTGGAACTTCCCTCTAGCGATCTTCCTTGGCCAAATTACTGCAGCACTAGTGGCAGGTAACACGGTTGTGGCGAAGCCTGCCGAGCAAACAAGCTTGATTGCTGCTCGCGCGGTTGAACTGATGAATGAAGCGGGTTTCCCTGCTGGCACGATTCAGTTACTGCCGGGTCGCGGTGCTGAAATCGGCAGTGCGCTTACTAGCCATGATGCGATTGCTGGCGTTGCCTTTACGGGTTCAACACCGACAGCACAACGTATCAACGTGTCACTGGCAAGTCGCAATGCTAAACCTGTTCCGTTTATCGCGGAAACTGGTGGTCAGAACGCAATGATCGTCGACAGTACCGCACTGCCTGAACAGGTGGTTCGTGATGTGATTCGTTCGGCATTTGCTTCAGCAGGCCAGCGTTGTTCTGCATTGCGTGTGCTTTACATTCAGGAAGACATCGCAGACCGCGTGGTTGGATTGATTCACGGTGCAATGGACGAACTGAGTGTAGGTATCCCGCATCTTCATAAAACGGATGTTGGTCCTGTTATCGACCAAAATGCGAAACAGAAGTTGTTGGCTCACTTAGAAAACATGACCAATACCCAGAAGAAGGTGGCTCAACTTTCTTTAGGTGCTGATTGTGAACATGGTGATTTTGTTCCACCAAGTGCTTTTGAAATTGATGACATCAGCTGCTTGAAAGAAGAACAGTTTGGCCCTGTGCTGCACATCGTTCGCTTCAAGGCGAGTGAGTTAGCGCAAGTGGTAGGCCAAATTAACCAAACCGGTTTTGGCTTGACCATGGGTATTCACAGCCGTAACGAGACAACTTACCGTTGGATCGAAAAACACGTGCGCGTGGGTAACTGCTACATCAACCGTGACCAAGTGGGCGCCGTTGTTGGGGTTCAACCATTCGGCGGTCAAGGTTTGTCAGGTACTGGCCCTAAAGCGGGTGGTCCTCACTATCTATACCGTTTTACAGATGTTCATTTCTCTCAATCACAAGACAAGGCATAAGGAGCAGTATCATGGTTCATCAAGTGACAGGTTTTTCTGATGCTTTGTTAGCGTGGGAACAATGGAACCTTACCGACTTTGATTACAAGAGTGCTCAGGTACTTGCGCTGAAATCAGAGATCGAAAGTCAATCTGTGCCTTTGGCTGCAGTGGCAACTTATCATCTAGAGCAAGCATCTGCGCTTCTTTCTGAACATCACCTAATGGCAGGTCCTACGGGCGAAACCAATGAGTTGTATGCCGCAGGCCGCGGTGTGGCTTTGGTGATTGTTGATGATTGCGAAGAGAAAGTGCCCGCACTGCAAACTGCAACAGCGATGATTACTGCAGCACTATTGGCAGGTAACAGCGTTCAATTGTGCAGTGATGACGTGCAGTTCAACACCTTAATTGCAGATGCCGCGAAACAAGCGAATCTACCAACCAACTTGGTGCAGGTTGCTTCGTACGACGCTGCTCAACAGCTGCTGTCTTGCGATGTGCGAAGCGCGGGTTACGTAGGTAATTCACAAACGGCACAAGCTATCAATTTACAGCTTGCTAAGCGTGACGGTGCAATCGTCGGTTTAGTGGCTGAAACGGATCTGACCGCAATGAATATTGCCAATGATCCACACCTATCGCTGCGCTTCATTACCGAGCGTACGCGAACTATAAATATAACAGCCGTGGGCGGTAACGCGACCTTGCTCGAACTTGGAAGCGAAGCTCACTAACCTTCAGTAAAATTGGCTCTAAGCACTTTTGGTTTTTTCCATTTTTGGGTTTTCTCCATCTTTGGATTTAACTCATAGTGCTTTGGAGCCTGAATACCTAACTCAATGCACTTGTTTGCCTTTACGGTGAGTGCCTTGCATTGAATTAGGCATGGAAGGCTTTCTACAAAATGAGGACTATCAAATGATAGAAAACAGTTTTGCAATAACGACGACGTTCATTGCGTATCTAATTATGATGCTAGCGATCGGTGTTATTGCTTACAAACGTACATCTAACTCAACTGACTACTTCCTAGGTGGTCGTTCGTTAGGCCCATGGCCTGCTGCACTTTCTGCTGGTGCATCAGACATGAGTGGTTGGTTGCTACTTGGCCTGCCTGGTTACGCTTACGCTGCTGGCTTTGAAGCATTTTGGCTTGCTGGTGGCCTACTTGTTGGTACTTGGGCAAACTGGTTAATCAGTGCAAAACGTCTACGTACTTACAGCATTACGACTGAATCACTGACGCTGCCTGAGTTCCTATCTCGTCGTTTCAATGATAATTCTAAGCTGATCCAAACAATTTCTGCTTTCTTTATCCTTTTATTCTTCCTTTTCTACACAAGTTCAGGCTTGGTAGCAGGTGGTAAATTGTTTGAAACGGTATTCGGCCTAGATTACACAACTGCGGTAATTATCGGTACGGTATGTGTGGTTTCGTACACCCTGTTTGGTGGCTTCCTTGCGGTATCTTGGACTGACTTAGTTCAAGGCTTGCTAATGTCTGCTGCGCTATTGATTGTACCAATCGCGGCAATGAACGGTGGCCTTGGTCAGCTATCTAGCGACCTACATAACATCAACCCAGAGCTTCTAACGCTATGGAATGATGCGAAAGGTGAGCCATTGTCTGCTATTGCGATCATCTCGCTAGCGGCATGGGGCTTGGGTTACTTCGGTCAACCACACATCTTGGCTCGTTTTAAAGCAACTCGTTCAAACAAAGATCTTGTGACAGCACGCCGCATTGCGGTTATCTGGACTGCATTGTCTATGGTTGGTGCAATGCTAGTGGGTCTTGTTGGTCTAATTTACGTAACTAACTCTGGCGCGCCTAAACTAGACGATGGCGAGAAGATCTTCATGCTTCTTGTTAACGCAATGTTCCACCCAGTAATCGCCGGTATCCTACTTGCTGCAATCCTAGCGGCAATCATGAGTACTGCTGATTCACAACTTCTTGTTTCTTCATCTGCAATGGCAGAAGACTTGTACAAGCAAATTCTGAAGAAAGACGCAACGTCAGAAGAGATTGTTCGTGTTGGCCGTTTCGCGGTTATCCTAATTTCTCTGATTGCTCTTGTGCTAGCGATGACGCCGGACAGTTCAGTTCTTGGCCTTGTATCTTACGCATGGGCAGGTTTTGGTGCTGCGTTTGGTCCAGCTATCGTGTTGAGCCTGTACTGGTCTCGTATGAACCGTAACGGCGCTCTTGCGGGTATCGTGGTTGGTGGTGTTACGATTGTTCTTTGGAAACAGTTCACGGGCGGTTGGTTCGATGTTTACGAAATCGTACCGGGAATCATCCTATCGACTCTTTCTATCGTTATTGTGAGCCTAATTACTGGCGAACCAGAAGACGAAGTTAAGAAGCAACACGCTGAATTTAAGAAGAACCTAGTTGAGCTAGACTAATTTACATTGTAAAACAGATGTGAATTAGCAACGAACATTAGCTAAAAATAATAGAGTCACTTCGGTGGCTCTATTTTTTGACTATACCCCAATGCTTTGACCTTTCGACTTTTGTTGCGTCTGGCAAGTTGAGTGTATTGAGCATGTTTACCTTGTTGGTGACGTTGGCTAAGTCATACTTCTAGGCTCGGATCATTTCAGTTCCCACAGGGATACATTACTCTTGCTAAGAGCAGTTGAGTAAATGAATAGGAAGGTGACCGTGCCTCAAGTAATCCCGAATATTGGCTTTAACCATGAAAAAACGGCGCAGGCTGAGCTGGAGTTGGTGCCCTTGTCTCGGCTCTATTCAGAAAGCAATATTAACCACGATCCTCAACTGCCCCATCGTGTCAGCTTCTTCCTGATTTTGTTTATCGAGCAAGGCTCTGGCACGCACATGGTCGACTTTGAGGACTACCCTTTTAGCCAAGGGAGCGTGTTGTTCATTCAAAGAGAGCAGGTGCACGCCTTTGATTTTAGTAATAAGCCACAAGGCACAGCGGTTTTGTTTACTCAAGCGTTCTTAGACAGCGTTCACGCTAACATGAAGTTGCCGAACTACACGCCTACTCATTTGAACAAGACACATTCTGCACTGTTGTCACTAGACGTATCCCATCAAGATCGAACGCAGAGCCTGTTACAGCAAATTATGACGGAACTGAAACAGTCAGAATCCGATCCCTTGATTGTGATGTACCTGTTCTCAGCACTAGCACTGATTCTTCATCGCCTGCGACCAGAAGTGAAGCAAGACGCCCTGAGCTTGCAGCAGAACATTAAGTTTGCCCGCTATTTTGAGCTTCTTCAAAACAACTACCTGCGCGTGCGTGATGCAAACTGGTACGCCAATCAAATTAACACCACCTACAAGACGTTGAACCAAGTGTGCAAAGGTGCAACGGGGTTAACTGCCAAGCAAATCATCGATTCTTTTACCGTTTTAGAGATGAAGCGTCAGCTGGTGGTAACCAATATTACGTCTCAAAAAATGGCGTCGGATTTTGGTTTTGAAGACGCCAGTAATTTCGTTAAGTACTTTAAAAATCATACTCAAATGACGCCGAGCGAGTTTCAAAAGAAATATTCCAAGCCTTCCCTCTCTGAATAGTGAATGGGTCGACACGAATCATCTAAGGTTCGATATCTACCATTTTTCTGCCTAAATCCACTCTGCCGTGAGTCTCTCTCGTTGATTAAGATAGTTTCCAAGCCAACGAGAGGACTTTAAAAATGAAAACAATAACTAAATCTACATTACTAGCGGCAAGCGTATTTAGCGCTTCTACTTTCGCAACCACTGCGACTGCACAAGAGCTGTCAATTCAAGAAAAAGCGGTAGCGGTTATTTCGAGCATTGAAACGGGCGACGCAAAAGCGGTGAGCTACATTAACCCTGAAAAGTACATTCAACATAACCTAGCAGTTGGCGATGGCTTAGCGGGCTTTGGTGAAGTGCTACAAATGCTGCCTGAAGGCTCTGCGAAAGCACAAGTGACGCGCTCATTTCAAGATGGCGACTATGTTGTCATTCATACCGAATATAACTTCTTTGGTCCGAAAGTCGGCTTTGATGTGTTCCGCTTTGAAGATGGACAGATAGTTGAGCATTGGGACAACTTGCAAGAAATTGCCAAGCCAAACGCAAGTGGACGAACTCAATTAGATGGCACGACTAAAGTCGTAGATCTCGATCAAACGGACAAAAATCAGCAGTTGGTCAGTGGTTTCGTTAAAGACATCCTGATCGGCGGTGATATGGCGAAGATTAATAACTATATCGATAATGAAGACAGTGCTTACTTACAGCATAACCCAGGAGTAGCTGATGGTCTAAGCGGTTTGGGTGAAGCTTTGGGTGCGCTAGCAGAAGCGGGTATGCCAATGGTTTATACCGCCAACCATAAGATTTTAGGCCAAGGTAACTTTGTGTTGTCGATCAGTGAAGGCCAGTTCATGAATAATCACGTTGCTTTTTATGATTTATTCCGTGTTGATAACGGAAAAATCGTAGAGCATTGGGATACCATTGAAACCATTCCTGCTCGTTCAGAGTGGAAAAATGACAATGGTAAATTTGGCTTTTAAAATGTGAGCTAAATTTAACCAAACATGGTTTGCTTAAGCGGTACTTTCGAAGAGGAAGTACCGTTTTTTTATCGATCAATTTGATGACTAATACGGGGGAAGTACTGTCGTTATGGGGTTTTACAATGTAAATCGAAACCGCATGAACGAGGGAGGATAAATGGAAGAAGAAGGATCTTGATGGCGTTTGATGTCAAAAAACGAAAGAGAAAAATGGCTATTTTTTGAACTTGGCGCTCACTTTTGTGATTAGCTCGGTGATTAGTGCAACCAAATTCGACATGATGTGTCAATTGTCAGTAACCACTAAAGACCTATAGGACAAAGGTATGCCTGATCTCTATTGCAAAGGATGTAAAAAAACAACACTACATAAGTCTATAATGAAACGTTGTGAATCTGAGCCCGAGACAACCTCTGGCCGTATGATGCAATGGACGTCAAAGCTATTTAGTGGAAACCTGTATTACGATATGGAAACTCAGCACTTCTGTCGAACGTGTAATTGTCGTTGTGAAACAGGAAGTACAGTTCCCCAAGTTGGAATGGCTTAACTTATAGTAAGTGCTTACCAACCTAGATAAAAAAACCTCCTTAATGGAGGTTTTTTTCGTTTTCTATGCCGCTTTGAGTGCAAGTTTTGTATCAATGGCGTTGCCATCAATCTTCACTTCCCATCCATAGTTCGAGTATTCACTTGCGAGTGCTTCAGCAACATCTTTTGATACTGTTACGTGTGTCCATGAGCCAATACCGTATGGTTTGTACGCGAGTTCTTGTGTCTTCATAATAGAGTTATCCTTTCTCTTTGATAATCCCATTATTCACTTTGGCCTATATCCTTTCTTTCGTTTCTGGCTCAACTTATTTGTTATCTGGGTCATTTCTATAATAATTTGTTAATAGTCAAAGATTGATTTATAAGGGGTCTTATCGTTCCATGTTGATTTATATTTGATGTGAATGCTAAAGGCATATTTAGTTTTTTAAATGTGTGAGCGAGGTTTTCTTCGATTGTTCGTGGTATGGAATATACTGAGCGGAATTTAGAATGTTTAAGGAATGTTATGTCTCAGCATCAACTCGATCGTATCGATAAAGAGATACTAAGAATTCTGCATATGAAAGGGCGTTTACCTGTTGTTGAGTTGGCAAAGCAGGTCAACCTAACGACGTCCCCTTGTTCTGATAGATTGAAGCGATTGGAGAAAGAAGGCTACATAACGGGCTACCATGCCGAGCTCTGTTCAGAAAAGCTGGGACTCGATGTCCAGGTCTTTATCCATATTCGTCTCGACCAGACCAGCTTTTCGATTTTCGATAAATTCGCCCAAGCGGTTGAAATGATGCCTGAGGTGGAAGAGTGTTATTCGCTGTCGGGTGATTTTGACACCATGATCAAGGTTCGAGTGAAAGACATGAAGGCATACCAAGCGTTTATGGCAACCAAGCTGGGTACACTGCCGGGCGTGATTCAGACTCGCAGCGAAGTAGTGATTGAAGAGCATAAGAAAGGCTTTGGTGTTAACCCTGAGTTGTTGGCCACCCTAAAATAGTGGCCTGCTTTCGCCTTACCAAGGTTATTTAGATATAAAAAATGGAAGCCGATAAGCTTCCATTTTTTGTTGAGTGCCCGAGAAAAGGTCAATCAGATTAAGTTAGAGCAAATAAAGTGAGAACAGATAAACTGCTTATAGCGTAATTGCCGCAGAAATTAAGCCAATCACACCACCGAATACTCCGCCCCAAACGACCAACCAGCCAAGGTGTTTCTTGATCATGGCTTGAACCATCTCTTTAACCAACTTTGGTGTCAGTTCATTCAAGCGCTGATCGATGATCGCTTCAATATTCTCTTTGATTTCATCCATCATTGCAGGTGATTCAAGTTCGTCCTTGATGGCATTTTTTACAGAATCACTCTTGCTGATTTCAATCACAGACTCTTGCATCTTCTCCACGAATGGCGCTTTCATTGGCTCTAGTGCTTCAGTGCCGCCAACCATCGCTAACATGCCACCAAATTGTGAGTTCTCGATAACATGCACTAGTGAATCGAATGCAGGGTTGAAGTCGATCTTCTTAATTACGGGTTCTAGGTTGAGCGACTTACCGCTCATCTCGCTGCTTAGGAAGCGGTCGATATTACCTTCGGTAAAGAATTGTTCCATCATCAGTTGTTTAATAGCCGCCTTGAACTCTTCAAAACGAGCTGGAATAACGCCAGAACCGTATAAGCCGGGTACTTTTTCGAACAACATGTGAATCGCAAGCCAGTTGGTGATGGCACCAGAAAAGGCGAATAGGCCTGCATAAAGCAAGTATTGGTTTGCTGTCGCATAGCCGCCAGCAAGCAGTGCTAACGCGATTACGTTAGTTAAGACACTTTTGTTCATGGTTGATCTCTAGAAAGAATACTGCGCGCATTTTAAGAAAAAAACGCCAAGAAAAAAACAAAAGGATCGATGAAGTTTATGGGGAAGACGAAAATAGATGAGAAAGGGGTGAAGAATAACAGGCATAAAAAAGGCTAGCCTCCCCCCGAAGTCTAGCCTTATTCCAGAACGCGCAAGCGAGGCGTCTTTGGTGTTAATGTCATTATATAATTACGACATAACATTCTGCCACGTGTAATTTACCATTAGTTAACAAATTGGTGTGAATTACGCCGCACTTTTAAAGTAGCACATAAATTAAGCACTCGACGCTTGGTCAAGATTATCGGCAATGAAGCCTCCGGTCTGGTGATTCCACAATTGAGCATAGATGCCATTTTGTGTAATCAGCTCTTGGTGAGTGCCTTCTTCAACGATATTGCCTTGATCGAGTACGATTAAGCGATCCATTGCTGCAATCGTCGATAAACGGTGTGCAATTGCAATCACGGTCTTGCCTTCCATGAGCTCAATCAAGCTCTCTTGAATTGCGGCTTCTACTTCTGAATCAAGTGCTGATGTTGCTTCATCCAGAACCAACAGCGGTGCATTCTTCAGAAGTACGCGTGAGATAGCAACACGTTGACGCTGACCACCCGAAAGCTTAACGCCTCTCTCACCAACTTGAGCATCGTAACCAATGTTACCAAACGGGTCGGTGAGCGTTTCAATGAACTCGTGCGCGTGCGCTTGTTTGGTTGCGGCATACACCTCTTCATCTGTCGCGTCAGGTCGACCGTAAAGGATGTTCTCTTTGATTGAACGATGAAGCAATGAGGTGTCTTGAGTCACCATGCCAATGTTGCTGCGCAGTGAGTCTTGCGTGACATCTGAGATCACTTGGTCATCAATCAGGATGCGGCCATTTTCTACATCGTGGAAACGCAGTAGCAAGTTAACTAAGGTTGATTTACCTGCACCTGAACGGCCAACCAAGCCGACTTTTTCACCCGGTTTGATGTTGAGGTTTAGGTTGTTAATCACACCCTTATTCTCGCCGTAGTTAAAGCTCACGTTATCGAAGTTGATGCCACCTTGTGGCACATCCAAAGGCTTAGCGTCTTTTTTGTCTTCAATAGCGATGGGCTTAGACAGCGTTTTAATACCATCAATCACGGTGCCTAGGTTTTCAAACAAGCCACCAATTTCCCACATGATCCATTTCGACATACCGTTAATACGCAAAGCCAAGCTGACTGCGATGGCAATTGCACCCACGGTGATCGCGTTGTCTAGCCATAAGTAGATAGAGATGCCGGCAATACTGAACACCAACAAGTAGTTAGCGAACTCAACGCAGATGTTGAAGCCGGTCACTAAGCGCATTTGGCGATGGACGGTATCTAAGAAGCCTTCCATGCCTTCTTCGGCGTATTCTGTTTCTCTTTTGCTGTGTGAGAACAGTTTGACCGTTGCGATGTTGGTGTAGCTATCCACAATACGACCCGTCATCAACGAGCGAGCATCGGCTTGCTCAGAAGACACATCTTTGAGTTTCGGTACGAAGTGCAGCTGAATGCTGACGTAAATGAACAACCAAACCAGCATCGGAGCCATCAAGCGCCAATCTGATTCTGCGAGTATGAATAACATTGCCGTAAAGTAGACCGTTACATAGACGAATACATCGACCATTTTGGTCACGGTTTCACGCACCGCAAGTGAGGTTTGCATCACTTTGGTTGCGACACGTCCTGCAAAATCATCTTGATAGAACGACAGGCTCTGCTTCAAAAGGTAACGGTGGGCTAACCAACGGATAGACATTGGGTAGTTGCCGAGTAAAGTTTGATGAAGCAATAGTGAGTAGGCACTGATCAATATTGGCATCACGACCAGAAGCAAAACGCCCAACCCCATCAGCGTAGATTTGTTGTCCGCTAGGAAGGTTTCTGGATTACTTGTTGATAGCCAATCAACCAGTTGTCCCATGTAACCAAATAGCGCGACTTCGATGATCGCGATGGTCATGCTCATCAGTCCGAGCACGATTAACGGTTTTTCAAAGCCTCGAGTGTAATGGTGGCAGAATGCCAGTATTCCAGTAGGAGGTTGTATCGGCTCTCCCTTTGGAAAGGCTTCAGTAAAGCCTTCAAATTTCTTGTACATAGATTTCCCTTTATAAACTAGTGCATCTATAAGCGACTGCATCGTTGGTGCAGCTTTGTTTTTATGGTCTTGATTTGAAATTTAACTGTCTTAGTTTGAAATTATATAAGCGCCAATGGGTTCTTATCAGTATTAAGTCATTCGATGGATTTTGTTCTAGCGCCTATTTAGGCACTTGGCTTTAAAACACTAAAACTTTGTCTAAGCAATGCAGGAAAGGTCCAAAGAATGTCTTTCATGACGCTTATTTTAGATTGAATTAGACAGGAAAAGTTAAGCTTATTTCAAACGTAATTGATTGTTATGCAACGGTGATAATCCTAACGTTAAATGGATTAAATTGTAATCAAAACTCGTGATAGGCGAGAAAATGGAATCAGAATATTTATCCATAAAGTGACTTAACGAATATGCATACAGTTGGTTCTTTCTGATGTGCTGTTATCTTGCAGTAAAAATTACCGATTAATCTAAGATCTGCAGTAATTGTTTGGGATAAATATTCAAATCAATATTCTTTTCAGTGAATCTTGTCGTAACAAGTTGTTTACAATTCTGAAGTAAATAAAAGATAGGGACGGTTGAAATGTTAAACCTACACAAAAAATCACTTCATATTACTAATGTTCAAAACGCCAATTGCGTTGTTATGGTGCCGCCAAAAGAGTTTAAATTTAACGAAGAAACAGCACGTGATAACGAATTTCAGCACAGAGTGAATCTGACCGAAGCTGAGGTGAAGGTAGAAACCATGGCCGAATTTAAGGCTATGGTCGCTTCGTTGCGTAAAGAAGGTGTGCAAGTTGTAGAGTTTGATTACCCAGAGTTGGGCGTTGAAACTCCGGATGCTGTTTTCCCAAACAACTGGTTCAGTACCTGTAGTGATGGAAGCTTATTCACGTTCCCTATGGCGTGTGAAAACCGTCAGAATGAAGTTAAGCCAAACGCTCTTATTGAAGCGTTAGAAGCGTCGGGTCGTATTGTTAACCACAGTGAATCTCTAGAGTCTTACATCGCGCAGGGTTCTTATCTAGAGAGCACGGGCGTGATGGTTATCGACCATATCAACAAGACTATCTATGCGGCGCTTTCTCAGCGTTGTGACCGTGAAGTATTGGAAGATTACGCGAAGCGTATTGGCTATTCTCGTGTGGTCTCTTTCCAAACGGCATTACCGTCTGGTCAGCCGATTTACCATACCAATGTGATGATGGCGATTGGCGATAACTTCTGCGTGATCTGTGATGAAGTGATCCCTGAATTTGAACGCCGCTTTGTGGTGAAATCTCTTGCTAAAGACAAGCAGGTTATCTCTATCTCAATTGATCAGATGAACCGATTTTGCGGCAACATTTTGCAACTGGAGACGGTGAATGGCGACAAGGTGATCGCGATGTCTCAATCGGCTTACGATGCGTTTTCTCCAGCTCAGTTAGCTCAGCTATCGACACATGGCAAGCTGCTACCATTTAACGTGAAAACGATTGAAGACATTGGCGGTGGTTCGGTGCGATGCATGCTGGGTGAGGTGTTTTTGCCAACGCGAGTGAATCGTCTGTAACAAGCACCACTTCCAGCAATCGATCTTTGAATACCACTCGATCTCAGAGTGGTATTTTTGTTTTTATCTATCACGAATAAGAGAACAAGAGTTCGATACCGGAGTAAACGCGCAAAAGCTAACGGAAATAAGCTATGAAGCGCTCTTGAAAGCTCTGTGTTCAATGAACTGCGCCGACAGTGTTACGACTTCTTTGGAGTAGACAAGCGCCGTGTGGTTGAGTTTGAGGGCGTAAGTATCCGTTGCTCCTCTCAGGTTGGCGTCTTCGAGTGTGACTGTGCCATCGCCAGGGTTTCTTCCCAGAACAATACGTCCGACTCCGGCGTCGTAGGTACCTGTAATCACGCCAATCGGCACATCAATATCGTAGTCACCCAGGCCATCGCTTAAGATCATTTTGCTCGAACCAAATATAAATCCAAGCCCATGATTCGACAGTGTTTTGGCGATAGTTGCCCCATTGTGCGGAGTCCCTGCGGTAATAATGCAGGTGTCGGAAAAATTGGGCTGATAAAACTTAAAGTAGTGACGAATGAGTAAGCCACCGAGTGAGTGACCGAAGAAATAGACCTCATCGTACTCATTAAAGCGTGCATTCACGAAGCGATTGAGGCGTTTGGCTGCAGAAGGAAAACGCAGCGAGTTGTAGGCAAACTTGTGCGTTGTAAAGCCGCGTTTTTTGAAGTTTCTATCCAGATATTGCATGATCAACGCAGGCATATATAGACCATGAATTAAAACTATATGTTTGTTTTTATTATTCATTTTTGTCCTCCGTCTGATAGTGTCCCCAGTATATTTAGTCGCAAATCTAAACTCAATAAAACTTGCTACTAATGGGACACAAAAGGCAGAGAGTGCTTGATGGGTAAAGGTAAAGGGTGGGTTAGTCCGATCTCACTCCACCATAAACATCAATAGTTAAACCGCCTTGTTTAGCGTAAGTATTGGGTGTTAGACCGATGGTTTTCTTTAGGTAACGAATCAGGTGCGGTTGGTCGCTAAACCCAAATTGAAAGGCAACGTCCATCCAGTCGATGTCATCCAAATTTCGCTTATACAAATATTCCAACATCGCTTCGAGTTTGTTCATCGATTGGCACTGTTTTAATGTCAGCCCAGTTACCTTGTTGAAGCTTCTTTCCAGTGTTCTTTGCGAGCAAAACAGCTTGTCGCCAAGCTCTGCAATCGGTGTCGAACCAAGCACACCCAACACCTTACGTGTCAGTTCGCTGTGCCTATCCGTTTTACCTGTCAATATCCAAGGAAGTAGAAAATCATCTAACTGCTGACAGCAGGCCTCAACATCAGTTTGAGCGAGCTTGATCAGTAGCGTTGCATCGGCGTTTGGGTTGTTTAGTAAACCTGCGAGATTGACTGGGCTAACGCTGTCCAAGCTAGGGTGAGGGCAATCTGGGATAACCAGTGAATACAAGGCACCGACATGGAATTTAATGCCCAAGTGAACAAAGGGCTTCGAGTGATCCAATTCGATGGCTTTATGGTGTGGCAGCAGTAGATGGCAACCAACGCCTTGATCGACCTGTTGCTCAATCGTGTAGTGATATGCCTGCTCGCTTGGCGATAAGATCAGGTGCGCCGATGGATCGGGATTGAGTATCGGAAATTGATGAGTTTGAGCGTCGGGCGTCTTTTCAATCAGCCAGTAGCAATCAATGAACTGAGCAACTACAGGGGATTTTGGAGACTGTAACCAATTGATCATTAGACCTTCTATTTCAGATGACTGGCCCCTCCAACTATATGTGGATATCGTTGGAGGTGACAGTTTTTATCAGTATCTATTGTTAGAACTTAGTCTTGATGTTTGTTAATCCGAATCAAGGCTAATCAGTTTCCTTTAATTCGCTAAAATCAAACTGCAAGATACGATGCTTTGATGATAACCCAGCGCGTGTGATGGCCTTTTGTGCGCCAATATTGCTGCTTTCCGTAGAGCACATAGCTTCTAACCCTTGGCTATTAGCGTGCTGCTTTAGAAAGTTAAGAACACGCGTTGCAAAGCCTTTACCGCGTTCTTCTTGTGCGACAATCATACCTAGGTCGGCAAACTGTGTTTGATGCTCATCGAACTTACGGCACTCTCCAGTAGCGAGAATGTCGTCACTTTCCCAGTAGCCCCATAGCTCTTGACGGGCAATCAAATTACCGTAGTAACTGGTGATCCACTCTTTTGGTGCGCCAATCGCTGATGAAGCAAACTCAACGAACTGCTCCAGTTGTTCTTCTGTCGCGAGGCTCATCTCTATCTCTTCAATGCGGTCTGAATCACAATCAGATCTGGCTTGAGAGTTTTGGCGGTACATCATCGCATTCACTTTAAATGATTCTGTGTTGTCGACACACAGTGATAAATATTGTGGTTCAGCGGTGCTCACGAATGCGCCTTTCACCTCACCAATCACAGAGCTGTTGTTCTCTACGATTAATGGGAACAAGTGTTCAATATGAGTGCTGGCTGTTGGTGCTAGATAGAACTGAAGTAAGTAGCCTTCGCCATTTAATACGCAATAACCGACAAGATTACCGTTTTCGTAAAAACCAAAATTGTCAGACATTGGCACAAAGCCAAAATGCCACATGCCATCGAGTGGTGCTGTTGATTCGGTAAAGTAAGCCGTTTTAAGTTCGCTTAGGTCACTAAGTGTTGAGATTTTTTTGATGTCTAACATCGCTTGAATTCCTGCTGTTTTGATTCGGTAGAGTGCGTGGTCGTCATCTTGTTCTCAGGTACGTCAATTGACGATGAGATAATTGATTAGTTGAGCCACGTTTCAATAACAGCAATTGTAGGCGACGGCTTGAGGCCGGTATTGAATAAAAACGACAGTTTTGAAAGGTGTGTGGGTGTTAACAGAAGAGCTGATGTTAATTGAAAGAGGGCAAGATATTTTGCCCTCTGCTGAACTTATTGATTGGGACGTTGAATAGGGCGCATTACTTTCCTGAGTCTTCAGCTTTGATGAGTTTTGTATCGACAGTTTCACTCTTTAACTCAGGATCAACTAATACCTTTATCACGCCTTTTTGTAGGATCAGGTTATTAGGGTAGGTGATGATGTTGCCCGAACTGTGTCGAAGAATAACGTGGAACATGGTGATATCGATGATCACACCGCTGATGTCTTCGTCTTTCTCCGCGACTCTTACTCTGTCACCAATGCGATAAGGGAATACGAAAAATATTAGTACGCTGGCTGTGAGGTTACTTAGAATCGACCATTGCGCGAATAAAGCGACACCCAACACCGCGAATATGGATGACAAGAACAGCGAAATATCACCAAAGCCCAAGTTAAGAACAATCGTAAACACAGCGATGAAGAGTAGAAATAGAACGATATTGAAACACTTAATCACGAACTGCTTCCGCTTCAACTCGACCCGCTTATTTTCCGCTAATGTTTCTATCCAGTTCTTCCCCAAGCGTTTTATCACCCAATACACAACGATAAGCAGTAAACCTAAACCCACTTGTTTAAGCCACATATTGGATTGCAAAAACTCAACCATTAAATAAACCTCAATTTTTTCAAAATAATGACTTCAATCGCCACGACCGCGAGCAGTCCAACACAAAATAGTGGGAACGCCATGGGGTTGTCTGTTCCTGGGATACCAGCAATATTGACCCCGAGTAAACCGGTGAAAAACCCAGCAGGGAGGAAAATACCCGCAATAATAGAAAATAGGTACGTATTTCTATTCATTTTCTCAGCTTGCTGCTGACTTCGACTGGCCAAAAATACATTAATTTGATCGATATAAAACTCAACCGACTCGTTAATCCTGAGTATGGTATCAAGGCTGTTCTTTATATGACTGTTGTGCTTACTCAATGGAGCTGGCAGTTCACTCATTAAATCCTCAAAAACGTATTTCTGTGGCTTCAAATAGCGCCTTAGTCGAAGTAGCCTTGAATGCAGAGCATTGATGGACTTAATATCGATATGAGATTCAGACTCTAGCTCATCAATCAGTTGTTCGACGGGAGTCAAGAAGCTTGATATGTAATGGTTAATTCCACGGATCATTCCCAGTAAGACATCAGGTAATGATGTTGGACCTTGGTTTTGTTTTAGATCGGATATTAGATTACTGACCGCTTTCGAAGGAACTTTACGTGTCGAGACTAAGGTGCCTTTGTACCATAAGATGCGTAAGCTCAACATATCGTCAGGGTTCGCACCTTCGTTTAGGTTAATGCCTCGCAAGATCATCAAAAAGCAGTCGTGACCAAACTGCTCAAATCGAGGACGAGTGTCGTCTGTGAGTAATGAATCGATGATGGCATTTGGAACCGTATTACTGTGGAGCCATTCTCTCAACCCTTCAGCATCTCTTTGGCAGTGGTACCAAGTTGATTGCTCGAATGAGGCTGGGCTGGTGGTGTGTTCATGTGCCACACCCTCAGAAAATTGCCAGCTTGAAATTATGAAAGCGTCCATTCATTTGTCCTTAATGATATGACGTAAACATTGATATTGCGGCGCCATTCAGGTGCCGTATTGAACTGAGCTTAATCGTGGTAAGTTCAATGAGCGATGTGAGTGAGATAAAGTCTAATAAGACAGGTTGGTCTTTGGAGCACGACGGACTGTTCCATTATTGTCTCTATTAAATGTAGCTCATTGTTTCGTCGTTATAAATTAACACTCTGGATCCATGTTAGCGACGAAAAAAAAAGAAAAGACCGAGGTCTTTTCTTTTTCGGGGGAAGTTGAGGAGAGCTTGCTCAGGCAACTCGAGTTTTCCGATGATTTACATAAGCAAAAACACTACCGACACGAAGCAAAAATATCTTGGTTCTCTCGGTATTCTTTGGTTTGTACATCCATTAGGCCGAGTAAAGAGTCGAACAGGTTGTCTTGGGAGAAGCTCTGTTCTTTGCCTGCCTTTCTTAAGCAGGTTTGGTTTATCCCTTTTTGTTCGGCGAAACCATCAGACATCCACATGATCATAGGCACATGGGTTTGTTCTTTCGGTGCCAATGAATAAGGCATGCCGTGTAAGTAGACGCCATTTTCTCCCAATGATTCTCCGTGATCGGAAATGTACATCAGCGCGACATTGTACTTATCGGTGAGTTTCTCTAGCTTCTGAATAGCCTGTGATAGAAAGAAATCTGTGTACAAGATGGTGTTGTCGTAGGTGTTGACCACTTGCTCTTTGGTGCAGTTTTCGATATCAGAACGTGGGCAGTCTGGCACAAACTTCTTATGTTCGTCTGGGTAACGCTCAAAGTAAGTTGGCCCGTGAGATCCGGAAATATGATAAAAAAGGATGTTATTTTCAGTTAGATCTTGTGTATCTTGTTCGAAGTTCTCTAGCATGGCTGTGTCATAGCACACATCTTTATTACACAGCGGGTCGCTGTCTTTGGCGACGAGAGTCATCTCTTTGATTCGATGTGCGACTGCCTTGTCTCCACCATCGTGCTCTCGCCAGATAGAATGAATGCCCGCGCGATTCATAATGTCGACCACGTTATCTTGGTTGTAGGCTTTGTCGCGATCGTAGTTGCTTCGGTTCATGTTAGAAAACATACATGGCACAGAAACCGCAGTGGCTGTTCCGCATGACTGGACATCAGAGAAAAAGATCGGGTTATAGGGTTTGGTATGAGCATTGGTTTCTTTCTCATAGCCATAATATTGGTAGTTATACACACGCGCCGTTTCTCCAAGAACAAAGACCAATAGCGTTGGTTTAGTTGCTTGTTTAGCTTCCGGTTTTAGCTGCGCGTCTAAGCCGATCTCTTGGTAAGGAATCGGTTTTTTGATGTAAGTATTGTTAATGTACTTTGCAGTTGAAGCGACGTATTCGGTTGGAATGATCATCTTTTTAAGGTGAGAGTTGTTACGACCAATCGAGACATAATCTTTGTAAAATAACCCTGCAATAATCGCGATTACGATCAATGAACTTAATAGACCGATACTTTTCCAAATAGCAAAATCTTTCCAAGATTCCCTCTTAAGGTTTGTGAATAAAAGCATAAGTGATGGGAGACCACCCATTAGAACAAACCATAAAATCGAATAGAGACTTAGATAACTTGCTGCTTCTCCGCTGTTGGTTTCAAAAACGTTTTCTATCATTCCATAGTCAACAAAAATGCCATAGCTGAACATGCTATAGCTGACTAAAGAGGAAGTAAGCAGTAATAAGATGAAAAAGGCTTTGGCGAATATAGGCCAGTTGAATACTTGAAAGATAAAGTTGAATGCGGCGAGAAAGAAAAATGGGATCGAGATGATAAACCCAATGCTTTCGGCTTGTGAGGCACTAAGAATATTGAACAGTTCGCGTGAGATAGGTAAGTTAATGACAAGCAGGTAATACACAGCCAGCACGAAAGGGAGTTTGTTTATCGACATATTTAAGCGTGGTAGATTCATCGTAGTTGAGTTCCTGCGTCTCTTATCCCTTTATTTTAGTCTCGCTACCAAGAAAGCTCTAATATCAACGCATAAATCTCAATTAGGCGTGACGAGCGATAAACTGGTTAAAGTGAAATGACGCGGTAGGGCGTGTAGAAACAAATAATTCACTTTACTGAGTGACCTTCATGACAAGGTGGAACAGCAAAGTGAATTAGTATGTTCAGCTTATTCTATGTGGTTCAATCACACTAGAAGTTGTATGAACCACCGAAGCTAATGCTGTTGAAGGCAAGTGTTTTGTCTTCTTTCTTAAAGCCGTAGTCGTTCTCAACACTCACTGCGTCTGCTTGAGAAATTAGGCGCAATGTTAGATGTTCGATTGGCGTGTATTCAACACCAACACCAAAGTGGAAACCAGTACCGCTATCGTCATCGTAACCAGCGCTTTTGTTTGCGTTCAGGTCAACAGAGCTTAAACCAGCCAATACGAATGGGCGGATTGTGTTGTCGAATGTGTAACCAAGATTTGCTGACAAAGAAACAGACGTCGGAGACATTTTTGCAGTCCCTTTTTTGTAGTCTGCGTAATCGTTGTAACCCAGTTCAACACCAACGATACGGTTGAATTGGTAGCCGCCATATAGGTTGTAGCCCATACCGTCTGAATCTAAACTACCTTGACCATCGGTATCAGAATCTTGGTATATGCCAAGGCCGCCACCAATGTATGCACCGCCGTCAGTACCCGCAGCTAAAGCTGGAAGAGAAACTGCGCTGATTAAGCCCAGTGCTAATGCTGATTTCGTTATCTTGTTCATCTTTGTTACTCACTCTTAAATGTCATGCTAGTATCAATAATTTTTGTTTTGCGACCTTTCGACCGTTGGTGAGCATTATTCCGTAGTCTTGTACCTATTACTGTATGGCTTTGTAAGTTGAATCGTTACATAGTAGAAAAGATACACATCAGATTGCCTATTGAGTCAGGTTGTTCAAACAAGGAATAAACATGCTAACGAAGCAAAACACAGGTTTGGTGGTTGTGGACGTACAAGGCAAGCTCGCACGCCTTGTTGATGAGAGTGAGACACTTATTTCTAACTGTCGGAAGCTGATTAAGGGCGCGCAGGTTTTGGGGTTGCCCATCATTTACTTGGAACAGAATCCAGATAAATTGGGAGCAACAGTCAGCGAACTGAATGACTTATTGAGCGATGTTGAGCCAGTAACTAAATTCACGTTCAACGCGTGTGATGAGCCCAAGTTTGTTGAAGCAGTGCAAGCCAAAGATGTGGATACGTGGTTGGTGTGTGGTATTGAGGCTCATATTTGTGTCTATCAAACTGCCATGGGTTTGTTGGAGCTTGGGTATAAGGTTCAGGTAGTTGGTGATTGCATTAGTTCACGAACAGCATTGAATAAGAAATTGGCAATCAGCCAACTGCGGGACGCTGGTGTCCAAATTTCGGGGTTGGAAATGAGCTTATACGAACTGGTGAAAGATTGCCGCGCACCAGAATTTAAGTCCATTCTGTCCTTGATTCGTTAACTTGGGTTTCGTTAAGGTCCGATTCGTTAATTTCCCCCTTTGAAGAGGTTCATTTGAATAACCTAATTGTATTTACAGGTGGTCCGGGATCAGGCAAAACCTCGGTCATCGACGCTTTGAAAATCCAGGGCTATCGCTGCGCACCAGAAGTTGGACGTACAGTGATTCAGCAACAGGTCGAGCAACAAGGGAGTGCCTTACCATGGTTAGACAAAGTGGCATTTCGCGATGAAATGGTGCGAGAAGAGTTGGCCAATTATCAAGCGTTTGAATCGAGTGAGCAGCTGGTTTTCTTTGATAGAAGTATCGTGGATTCATATGGTTACAGCTTGTTAGAAACGCTGCCTATCCCTCAATTCTTGTTGAGTAGCTGTAATGAACTTGAATACAACAGCAAGGTATTTATCTTCCCGCCATGGGATTCGATTTTCATCAATGATCAAGAACGTAAACAAGATTTCGACGAAGCGACCGCCACTTATGAAAATATGGTGACAGCTTATACCCAGTTTGGTTATCAGCTGGTGGAAGTGCCCAAGCTATCTATTGAGGACCGAGTCGAGTTTATCTTAGCTTCGTTTAATTCTGGCGAGTGACAGCCTGTAACACACAAGTGAAAAAGCCCCGCAGTATCGACTCGATTGAGTGAATACTGCGGGGCTTTTTATTGAAATCTACTAGCTGAAAAATTAGTCGAAGATTACTCAGTGACCGAGCTATTTAGTCACCGAGAGGCTGTCTATCGCCTCCGCCTCGGTAGGAATCAAGCGCGACCTTCAAGCGGCGCAGTTTGTCGCGCGATCGGTTCTTATGATTGACCGCGATTCCCATCGAAAGCACATCCACTAACGCCAACATTGCGTAGCGAGAAGCCGATGGTTTGTAGATGAAGTCGGTTTCCATATGTTTGATTGGTAACAAGATATCCGCAATCTTTGCCAACGGTGTGTCTTGTGGGGTAATCGCTATGATCTTAAGTCCGTACTGCTTGGCTAGCTCGGCAGTTTCAGTGATCACTGGCGTAAAACCGGTCGCTGAGATCATCACCATGACGTCATTGGCATCGGCTGTAGCGGCAACCATTCTTGACATCAAACCATCGTTGTACGATACCACTGGGTAGCCCAATCGGAACAGTCGGTGTTGCAGTTCTTGTGAGGCGATAGTCGAGCCGCCACCCATGCCGATAGCAATGATCTGTCTGGCGTTATGCAGCCAGTTGACTGCGGTTTCAACGTCTTGTTCTTTGAACAGAGTGCGGTTGATGTCTAGGCTCTGCTTGATCGATTCGTAGATACCTTGATAACCCGTTTGGTCAACAGGCTCAAGGATAAAGCGCTGGCCAACGGTTAGTGTCTGAGCCAACTTAATCTTCATATCACGTACGTTGCTGCAGCCGATCGCCTTAGCAAAACGCGTAATGGTGGCTTCGCTCACTTGAGCACCTTCAGCAAGTTCTGTGATGCTGGCATTAGCAGCAAAATCAATGTCATCCATGATCAGCTTGGCGACTTTCTTTTCTGCATCACGAAGAGCAGGAAAACGCTCTGTTATCTGTGAAATGATATCTACTTCTAAACTCAAGAATCCTGATCCTTTGTTGATGGGGCTATTTGCTAATACCTAGTCATTGGTCGCTAAGGCTTAGCCCCGTTAGTATATCTTATTGTTTCGCTGATTCTAGCTTATCGAGAATTCGATTTAGAAACAGGTTTCCACCCAGTTTGTGATCTGATGGTCGTCATCGCTGATGGCAATGTAGCGCCATTTGTCGAAGGTTAAACACGGATGTGAGGTGGAGAAAGCAATCATGTCGCCCACTTCAATCTCAGAAGAACCGTCGGTTTCCACAAAGGTATGTTGATCCATCACCGCAGTAGAGGTTAAGCCTTTCACTGAGATTGCTTCGCCATTGCGATAGGCGCGCTCGGCAATCGGTAAACCCGCATCAAAGGCCACATCACGCTTGCCTAGCCCAACCACTAACTTGGTCGGTTCAGGACGAGAGATAACATAAGCCCACACCTCAAGTGCCGATTCTAAATCACCACCCAATTCACACGCGTAACCTTGGTTTACTTGGGCGCGTTGCAACACCTTGCTTTGTGCGTCTAGGTAAATACCTGTGTCGTGAATGGCATAGCAGCCCGGGCGGATGATCGCCAAGTAATCGGTTAGGTTTGCCAAGCATTCTGCCACCACGTCATACCAAGCAGAACCTGCGCCAGTGATAATAGGTTGCCCTGCAATTAGGCCATCTGATGCGAGGCTTTCGACCGAAGTGAGCGCCTGATTTAAGAAGGTACGAATGTCTTGTTCGGCATTGTCACCGTGAATCACACCCTCGTACACCTCAATACCTGCCAGCGAAAGGGCTGGTGTGTCTTGGATGGTTTGAGCCAGTTCTAGAACTTCTTGTGGTGAACGACATCCACAACGACCGCCCGGTACACCAAACTCGATCAGTACCTTTAGTGTCTGCTTTGCATTGGCGAAATATTGGTTAAGTTGCTGCACGTTTACCGATGAATCCACACAACAATAGAAATCGACATCAAACTCGCGAATAAGTTGTTCGATGATCGCCATGTTGGTTTTACCCACTAACTGGTTGGCCATGATGATGCGTTTCGCACCCGCCATTGCGGCAACTTCTGCCTGTGCAGGTGTGGCTACTGTTATGCCCCAAGCGCCATTTTCTAGCTGTTGGCGGAAAAAATCAGGAGTCATGGAAGTTTTGCCGTGTGGCGATAATTTAACCTGATGATGATCAGCGAATGATTGCATCCAATTTAGGTTATTGGTCAATGCCGATTGTTTGATAACTGCAACCGGAAGTGAAACATCTTCATCAACCAGTCGATAAATACCGTTCTCAGATTGTGATATTGCTCTCCCTTTTTGGCCTTTTTCAGTCAAGACAAAACTATCGTTTTGATACTTTATAACATATTTTTGTGCCGAGTTATGTTTCATTTCTGATTCCTAACATGATTTAAGTTGTTGTTATTTAATATTTAAATATATCCACAATCTGTTTTGTGGTAGAAACTATCACACAAATTAAAATATTATGTGTGTTTTGTCACTGAAAATAATCGGCTGAATTTCTAATATAGCTCCATCAACACAGTGGATTGAGAGAGTGAAAAATGTTGTTCGATACGATAATCAAAAATGTAGAGGTGTTTGACGGCACCGGCGAACAATCGTTTTGTGCCGATGTAGCAATCCGAGATGGAAAAATAGCCGAAATTGGTCAAATCGATCACGAAGATTGTGGCCAGTTGGTTGAGGGAGCAGGCTTAGCATTGGCTCCTGGTTTTATCGATGTACACACACATGACGATACCAATGTAATTCGTTACCCAGACTGCCTGCCTAAGATCAGCCAAGGTGTCACAACCGTGATTGTTGGCAACTGTGGCATCAGCGCATCGCCAACCATTTTGGCTAGCGTTCCACCAGACCCAATGAATCTTTTAGGCGCACAAGCTGATTTCAAATACCCAACCTTTGCCGCGTATGCACAAGCGGTAGAGCAAGCTCAACCCGCAGTGAACGTTGCCGCGTTAGTCGGCCATACCACACTGCGTAACCAAGTGATGGACGACCTGCAACGCACCGCAAGTGAAGACGAAATCGTGGCGATGCAAACCAACCTTGATTTAGCGATGGCGCAAGGTGCATTAGGTTTGAGCTCGGGTTTGGCTTACGCCAGCGCGAAACAAGCGAATGCCAACGAAGTGATGCAGTTAGCGAAAGTGCTTTCTAGTCACGGCGGCATCTATACCACGCATATGCGTACCGAATTTGAAGAGATCTTAAGCGCGATGGAAGAGGCGTTTGAGACAGGACAATACGCGAAAGTGCCGGTTGTTATCTCTCACCTTAAATGTGCAGGTGCGGGCAACTGGGGCAGAACTGTTGAAGTTCTTGATTTGATGGACAAGGTTTCTGAGCACCAAGATGTGTCTTGCGACTGCTACCCATACTCTGCGAGCTCTTCGACATTAGATTTGAAACAAGTGACCGACGATTTCGACATCTTCATTACTTGGTCTGAAGCAAAACCAGAACATGCAGGCAAAACGCTGAAGCAGATTGCTGATGAAATGAACTTACCCCTGATGGACGCAGCAAAAGCGCTTCAACCTGCGGGTGCGGTTTACCACTGCATGGATGAGAACGACGTAAAGCGTGTATTGAAATACAAATTGACCATGGTCGGCTCAGACGGTTTACCTAATGACCCGCATCCACACCCAAGATTGTGGGGCACCTTCCCGAAAGTGCTAGGTCACTACTGCCGAGATGAAAAACTGTTCTCGTTGCCAGAAGCGATTCACAAGATGACCGGAATGTCGGCTCAGCGTTACAACTTAGCGGGCCGAGGCGAAGTTCGCTGTGGTGCCTTTGCCGATTTAGTTTTATTTGATCCAAAGAATATTAAAGACACAGCAACATTTGAAAATCCTATTTCAGTTGCTGAAGGAATAGAAAGTGTATTTGTAAATGGTGAGTTAACTTACCAGCAAGGAAAAGTAAGAAATAATCGTTCAGGCGTTTTTATTTACCGAAACTAGAATTTAAATTATTTATTAAATTCAGGTGATTATAAAAACGGCGAATTAGTTTGAATATATTGGAATAGAAACTGTTTTATTTATAAAGACAATGTTATCTATAAAGCCAATATTATCTATAAATAAGTGGAGTTAAAAAATGACTATTAAACGTTACGGTGTTGAAGGCGGTACAGGTACAGGCGGACAACATTTACCATTTGCACGTGCAACTGAAGCAGGTGGTTTCCTATACGTTTCTGGCCAGACACCGATGACAGATGGTGAAGTGGTTGAGGGTGGTATTGTTGACCAGTCTCGCCTAGCGATCCAAAACTGTGTCGATATCATGACTGAAGCGGGCTACGGCCTAGAAGACGTAATGCACGTAAAGGTTGTGCTAACGGATTCTCGTTACTTCCAATCTTTTAATAAGGTATTCAAAGAGTTCTTCGGTGCTAATCCACCGGCTCGTATCTGCATGGTTTGCGACTTAGTTGTAGACGTGAAGGTTGAAGTAGATGTGACTTGCTACCGCGCCGATCGCGGATAGTAATAACCTAATCACAATTACCTACTTAGAGAGTATTAGGGGTTAGTTATCCCTGTTATTATCCTTTAATACTCTCACCCTACATTTATAAAAATTACTTTAATTAAAAAAGATAAAATCAATAAAGTAATTATATGAAATATAAAATGAATGAATCATAAATAAAGTTCAAGAATGAACTCAATATTTCACTGAGAGGTGTCAAATGAACAGCACACTTTTTCTTACAGGCTTCGGCGTGTACGTATTATTTTTAATTTGGTTAGGCTGGTTTGTCTCGCGTAACCAAAAATCTGGCGAAGATTTCTTATTAGGTGGCCGTGGCCTACCTATGTTCTTAGTACTTGGTACAACAGTAGCGACGATGGTCGGTACGGGTTCAAGTATGGGTGCGGTTGGCTTCGGCTACGCAAATGGCTGGGCAGGTGCTCTGTACGGCATTGGTGGTGCGATAGGCATCCTATTACTTGCACTTTGGTTTGCTCCGGTTCGTAAATTGAACTTCATGACCATGAGTGAAGAGCTGGCTTACTATGTTGGCGCTAACCGCATCGTGAAAAACGTTGTAGGTGTACTGATCTTTGTCGCCTCAATTGGTTGGTTAGGCGCTCACATTCTAGGTGGCGGCATGTACTTAGCATGGATTGCAGACATCGATCTCAACCTAGCGAAAATCATTATTGCTGCAGCATTCACTATTTACGTGGTGATCGGTGGTTACACTGCGGTTGTATGGACCGATACCATTCAAGCGATCATCCTTTTTGCTGGCTTCATCTTGATGGCGGTAATGTCAGTCGATTACATCGGCGGCATGGATAACCTTTACGCTGCGATGGACCCTGCTGCTACAAGCTTTTTAGCAATCGATAAACTGGGCCTTCTGCCTGCTGTATCTCTGGCTGTGGTTATCGGCGTGGGTGTACTGGCGACGCCTTCATTCCGTCAGCGTATCTACTCAGGTAAAGATGTATCAACGGTTCGTCGCTCATTTGTTGCATCGGGTGTGTTGTACCTTTTCTTCTCAATCATCCCTGCAATCATCGGTATGGCAGCACATGCCATTGACCCAACATTGGATAATGCGAACTACTCGTTCCCTTATGTTGCTGCAACGGTTCTTCCGGTTGGCGTTGGCATGATTGTTCTTATCGCGGGTCTTTCTGCAACGATGTCGAGCGCAAGTTCAGATGCGATAGCAGGTGTTTCTATCCTACTTCGTGATGTTTACGTGATGTTCACTGGCCGCGTACCAAACAAAGAGTCAATGGTGAACTATTCTCGCTTGGCACTGATTGTGGTGATTGGTTTTGCACTGTTGTTCGCACTAACGTCAAACGACATCATTGGCTACATCACGAAAATGATTTCAACCGTAATGTCGGGCATGTTTGTGTGCGGTATGTTGGGTCGATTCTGGAAACGTTACAACTGGCAGGGTGCGCTTGCTACGCTAGCGGGTGCATCTGTGGCTTCATTTGTCGTAATGCTAAATGCAGACTACACGGCTTTCTGGGGCAACCCTGTGATTCCTTCTTGTCTAGTGGCTCTAACGGCTGGCGTGCTGGTGAGCCTATGTACTCCGGCTAACCAAGTGACACCAGAAATGGCGAAAGCAATTCTTGATGACGAGCGTGCTCTGATGGAAATGGAATTGTCAGATTCAGGTGTGCTTGAAGAAGCGTCTTCTCAACGTCCTGCTAATCAAACAAGCTAATCTAAAACGCTCCACAGCTAGTTAGTACAACAAATTCAGTACAACAAGTTGTGGAGTGATTTAGCTAGCTCAGGCTCTGCTTCTCGGTAGGGCCTTCTTCCCCATTTATCTCTCTATTTTAGGATCGGCTATGCCTGCATCTTCTAACTTCAATATTGCGTTCTTTGGCGAGTGCATGGTCGAAATCAGCGGCTCTCCATTAACCAAAAAATTCGGCGGTGACACGCTCAATACCGCACTTTACCTTTCACGCTTAACCCAGCATCAAAACCTCTCTGTTCATTACGCGACGGGTCTTGGTAGCGATGAACTGTCTCAGAATATGGTCGATAACTGGCAGCTCGAAGGTATTCAAACCAATTTCGTTGAACGCATTGCGAACAAGCTTCCTGGGCTCTACATGGTCGAAACCGACGAGACTGGTGAGCGACACTTTCACTACTGGCGCAACGACGCGGCAGTAAAATCTTACTTCCTTGCTAATGACTTGAATAAGCTTGAAATCGCACTGACAGAGAAACAAGTCGACGCGGTCTACATCAGCGGTATCAGTATCGCGATTTTAGATGACGCCTCTCGCGAGCGTTTATTCAAAGCCATTAGCGTGTTCTCAAACCAAGGCGGCAAGGTGATTTTTGATAACAACTATCGCCCGCAACTTTGGAGCACTGAGCAAGCTCGACATTGGTACGCCAAGTTACTGCCATTGGTAGACATCGCCTTAATTACCGAAGACGACGATCTGCTTGTATGGGGTAACTCAGAGAGCGTTCAACAACGCTGCCTTCGTTTGGGTTGCCAAGAGATCGTTATCAAACGTGGCTGCGAGCCATGCAAGATTGTTCAAGTTGAACTGGGCAACATTATTGAGAATTATGTCTCAGCAACTCGTGTTTCTAACGTGGTTGATACCTGTGCTGCGGGCGATTCATTCGCCGCGGGTTATTTAGCTGCGCGTCTTACTAGCGAGAGCGCCACCGACGCAGCCGAACTTGGCCACCAACTGGCTTCCATCGTTATTCAATACTCTGGCGCAATCATCCCTATGAGCGCTATGAGCCAACTGATTAAAAAATAAAAAGCGGAATTATTATGTCTCAAGAAATGATCAACAAACTTAAGCAATTCAAAGTTATCCCTGTTATCCAAATCAACAAGGTTGAACACGCGATTCCACTGGCAAAAGTGTTGGTAGAAAACGGCCTACCAGTTGCTGAAGTAACATTCCGTACTGAAGCGGCAGCAGACGCGATTCGTGCGATGCGCGATGCATACCCAGAGATGTGTATCGGTGCTGGCACAGTATTAACGCCAGCGCAGATCGACCTTGCGAAAGAGTCGGGCAGCGAATTCATCGTAGCTCCGGGCCTGAACCCAAATACCGTAAAACGTTGCCAAGAAATCGGCATGCCAATCGTTCCGGGCGTAAACAACCCAAGCCAAGTAGAGCAAGCGCTGGAACTTGGCCTTAACTTCTTGAAGTTCTTCCCTGCAGAAGCGTCTGGCGGCATCAACATGGTGAAATCTCTGTTAGCGCCATACGTTGATGTGTCTTTGATGCCAACGGGCGGTATCGGTAAACACAACGTCAATGACTACCTAGCCGTCGATCGCGTGATGTGCTGTGGTGGTACTTGGATGGTGTCGCCAAAGATGATCGAGAACGAGCAATGGGATGAGATTGCAGTATTGGTTCGTGAAGCGGTCGCTCTTGTTAACGAGCAATAAGCTTTTGAACTAGCGATAACAACCTTTCGAATGAGAGATAACGAGCAATAGCAGTGGCTGATGGTTCTGTTTTGTGAATCGCCTCCGAGAAACAAAACAGAACCATATTTATATAGGAAAACTAATAATGAAAAAAACTATATTATCCCTATTGATTTCAGGTTCAGTAGTGTCCCCAATGGCGTTAGCAATGGCTCCAAATACCGATCTAAATTTAATGCCGTACCCGCAAACGGTCGAGCTGCAAGCTGGACAAGTTAAGGTCGACGGTAACTTCAAGGTTTACATCAAAGGCTTTAATTCTGATCGTGTTGAATACACGGCGAAACGCTTTATTGATCGCCTTGAGCGTCAGACAGGTGTTCCGATTCTAAATTGGCAGGTGGATAGTGCAGGCGAAGCGAACCTGATCATAGATATCGACGCAGCACCAAAATCTGAAGTACAAAACATCGACTCTGTAGAGTCGTACAAAATTACCACTCAGGGTGAACAAATCACGCTGAGCTCTCCAAGCCCATACGGCACTATTCACGGCATCGAAACCCTTTTACAACTCGTCGAAACCACAGCAACTGGTTACCATATTCCTGCTGTTACGATTGTCGATGAGCCTCGTTTCCGCTGGCGTGGTGTTTCTTACGACACGTCACGTCATTTT
Source organism: Vibrio sp. QJM3NY_27 (assembly GCF_057785955.1). Taxonomy (NCBI): domain Bacteria; kingdom Pseudomonadati; phylum Pseudomonadota; class Gammaproteobacteria; order Vibrionales; family Vibrionaceae; genus Vibrio; species Vibrio sp. QJM3NY_27. The sequence goes on from NZ_CM173512.1 coordinate 743,879, forward strand.
ATTGAATTCGATGTGTTGATTCGTCAGTTAGATGCGATGGCGTCGGCGAAAATGAACGTGTTCCATTGGCACTTCTGGGACGATCAAGGCATTCGCATTCAAACCGAATCATGGCCGCGTCTGTGGTCTGAAACCGCTGATGGTAATTACTACACCAAAGACCAAGTTCGCTACCTAGTTGAATACGCGCGTAACCTTGGTATTCGTGTGATTCCAGAGGTGTCTCTTCCGGGTCACTCTTCTGCGGTTGCTCACGCTTACCCACGCTTGATGTCTGGTGGTGAAGGTCAAAGCTACGAACAAGAACGTGGCTGGGGTGTGTTTGAACCGCTCATGGATCCACTGAACCCAGAAGTCTATGAGATGCTTGGTGATGTGTTTGATGAAGTGACCGAGCTGTTCCCTGATGAGTACTTCCACATTGGTGGCGATGAGCCAAATTATGCGCAGTGGAAAAACAGCGAAAAGCACCAACAGTTCATTGAAGAGAACAATATCGATGGCGAACGTGGTCTGCAGTCTTACCTCAACGTAAAAGTCGAGAAGATGCTCGAAGAGCGCGGTAAGAAGATGACGGGTTGGGATGAGATTTGGCATAAAGATCTGCCGACTTCGATCGTGATTCAAAGCTGGCAAGGGCACGACAGCATTGGCCGTGCGGCGAAAGAGGGCTACCCAGGTATTCTTTCTACGGGTTACTACCTAGATCAACCTCAGCCGACTAGCTACCATTATCGCAATGACCCAATGCCAAGCGGTATCACTGTTGACGATAAGCTGCACAGTGGCGAAAAATTCGTGACGTATCAATGGGAAAAGCCACGTTCAAAAGGCGGCCCACGTAAGGGAACACTGACCATCATTGAAGCGAAAGACGGTACTTTCCGTGCCTTCAGTGATTACAACGGTAAGTCTCGCGAAGAGATCTTTATCCTTGATTATGTGCCGGGCAAAACCTTTGTTGGCCACTTCGATAACTTCATGTCGTACACCGAGTTCAACTTAAACCTAAATCCAAAGGGTTTTGCAGAAAGCAGTTATCAACTGGTGGGTAACGTGCGCTGGCCAACCACTGGTGAAGTGATTGCGAGCAGTGATGTTGAAGGCAGCGTGATTCCTGAACCGAATGGTGGTTACCCAGCAGAATTAACGGATAAAGAAAAAGAGCTTATCTTGGGCGGCGAGATCACCATGTGGCTAGAGAACAAAGACAGCCTCACGGTCGAAAACTACCTATGGCCACGCAGCTATGCAATTGCAGAACGTTTCTGGTCTGATGCGGAATTGACGGACGAGCGCAGCATGTACAAGCGCATGAAAGCGATGGATACATGGTCTGAAGTGTCGGTTGGCCTACGTCATCATGCGGACGCTGACATGCTGTTAAAACGTATTACCAAAGGGCAGGATATTCACGACCTGCGCGTGCTTGCCAAGTACACCGAGCCAGCACAGTACTACGCGCGCAACTGGGAGAAGTGGAATTCGACTGAACCTAAGGGCACTTTATACAGCCAATACGAGCGCCTAAACCGCTTTGTTGATGCGCTACCAGTGGAAAGCTACGCCGTGTATGAGATGCAAGATTTGGTCAACGACGTTGCGACGGGTAATCAACAAGCGCTTGAGCAACTTGCTGAGCATTATCAGAAAGCAAAATCGGCTGCACTAGCGGCTAAAACTGTCTTCGCTGGCAACGTATCTTCGGTAGAGACTGTGGTTGTCGCAGAGAAAACGGCGGAAGTCGCAGACTTGGCGTTAACCTTGATTGCTAAAGCACAAGCGGGTGAAAAAGTTAGAGCATCAGATGCGAATGCCTACCAAGCGATACTGTCTGATTCAGCGAAGATCTACGACGAATCGATCATCGCGATTGTTCGTCCGACAGAGCTACTGTTGAAGCAGTTAGCTGAGTAAGCCGTTAACGGATTAGCGAATAAGTCACACGCCAACAAGTGAATCAAAACCGCCCTCTGTGGGCGGTTTTTTAGTTCTAGCTTCTCAACCAGGTGGGAATTCTAAACTCTATGTAAGCGGCTACTTATAATCACTATCACTATCAATATTCTGTAGCGTTAACGTGAATGTCATGCCTTGGTCTGGGTTGTTCTTCGCTATCAAGGTACCTTGCATATCCCGAACATTGTTTGCTGTTATAGCCAGCCCGAGTCCTAAGCCTTCGCCCATCTTTTTGTTGGTATGGAAGGGTTCGAAAATGGTTTCGAGTTGGTCTTCTGACACGCCACAGCCATTATCTTGCACCTTGATGATCACACGTTGTTGATCGGTATGTGCGCTGATAACAATGGTCGCGGGTGTTTGATTCTGCGTAGCGTCCACAGCATTTCTGATTAGGTTGCCAAGCACTTGACGAAGTCGCGCCTCTTCTCCCATCACCATCGAAATATTAGAAGCAACACGCACGCGAATATCGATTTTGTCTAATTCGGCTTGGTGAATTCGTAGGGTTTCTTGCAGTGCGTCAGTCAGTGAAACTGGATAGGGCTTCTCAAGTCTTTTAAATGCGAACGACTTCAATTGACTGGTCATGTTGGCCATTCTGTCGATGAGGCTCATCACTAAGTCCATGTTCGCTTTCAACATCTTGGTCTCGCCTCTTTCCATCAGTAGTTGATTACTTGAAAGCAGGGTTTTTAGACCAGTAAGCGGTTGATTGAGCTCATGAGTGATCGCACTCGACATCCGCCCTAGTGCGGCAAGTTTGCTTGATTCAACCAGTTCTTGTTGTGCGTCTTTCAGGTCTTGTGTTCGCTCTTCTACACGTAGTTGAAGCGTTTTATTAGCATTTTGCACTGCAATTTCTGCTTTTTTGCGCTTACTAATATCGATCACGGTACACAGATAATAAGTGGTCGCATGCCAAGGAAAGGCACTTATAGAGAACAGTACCGGAAAGTAGCTACCATCGCTGCGCCTTGCCATGGTTTCGACGCTGGTTATTTCGGCCAGTTCTTGGTGTTGATCTAGGTTCTGAAGCAATTGCAAGGTGGTTGAATTTGGATTGCCTGCCTCAAATAACTGCCAAGCTTTGATGTTACTGATCATTGAATCGGATAGTGAGAAGTAGTTCTTGGCCATGAGGTTAATATCATGGATATGACCATGTTTGTCGATCAGCACTAGCCCAACGTGCGTTTTATTGATCATCCCAGACAGACGCTTTTCCGACTCTTCGATGAGTTTTTGTATTCGTAAATTGCTGAGCTTTTTCTGACGTCTTTGATAAAGAATAACCAGCAATAACAGAATGAACAGACAACCTACCGCGACGCTCCAACTTATCCAACTTGTGGTTTGGTTTAGGCTGGTTAACGGCGTTAGGTAGGTTAAGCGCCAATTGAGGTCGTCTAACTTTATGGATTGAATAAGGTAATCTTTATCTTTCAGTCGCCATACTCGAATGTGGGTTTGGTCATATAGCTCACGCTTTGTAGCGAGCGGTTGTGAAGTGAAATTTTCATTGAACCAATCTGCATTCAATCGGTGATCACTCGATAGAAAAAACTGATCGCGAGGGTTTTGAAACAAGATGGCTTCACCATCGGCAAACCATTGGTCGATCAGTAATGATAAATCAATTTGTACTGCAACAATGCCTACCACATCGGATGCTCGATAAACGGGTGCAGCAATAAAATAATCGGGTGTGACGCCTTTATTTTTGGTTACTAGGGAGATCGCACCGCCTTGCTGGTGGATCTTGGACACAATAGTGCTGGCGCTTTTTTTACTGAGTTTGTTCCTTTCTACGCTAGAAACAAGCAAATCACCGTTTGCGGAAAGTAGATACCATCCTTTGGTGTTAGCCGCTTTGTCTAACTGAATCAGCTGTTTTTTAATGTGTTTTTGGAGGCGAATGTCACCATCAATAAAACGCACGCTGGTTTCATCGTTCGTCACGAGATAAGGCAAATAGTAAAAACGTTTGAGCGTGCGTCTTGCTTCGGCAATGTATCCAAGGAAGCGCTGTTCTGCGTAACGCTGAGCTTGTTCTAGCTTCCATTGGCTTATGCCACTTTTGGTGGTTACCTGAACTAAACCAATCAATAAACAGGCAAACAGGAACAACCAATATCGATTTTTGTTAACCATTCTTGATTAAATCCTTTTTAAATTATTGAGTTGAAAAGCTGCGTTTTATTACCACATGGAAGGTTGAATCTGGAACAAATTGAAGCTAGCAAACATTATAAAACTGTTAAAGGAGTGTTATTCAAAGTGGGAGCTAGCTCCTTTTAGTCTGCGGCTTTTTTACATACCGTGGTCGATATTATTTAGGTGTAAGCGATGGGAAGAGATCATGCAACGTATTGCTTTGATTGAAGATGACGCAATTGTGCGTCAAGCAACCAGCCAATGGTTGCAGTTGGCAGGCTTCGATGTCACCGCATTTGAGGTTGGACAAGACGCGTTAGATGCGGTCGTGGAAGGTGATTTTCAGACCATCATTAGCGATGTGCGCTTACCTGATATTGATGGTGTTGAACTGTTAAGTCGCTTTAAAGATTTGGTGCCAGAAGTACCTGTTATCTTGATCACCGGACATGGTGATGTCGATATGGCCGTTAAGGCATTACAGCAAGGCGCGTATGATTTTATAGAAAAGCCGTTCGATCCAGAGCGTTTGTCTCAAACGGTATCGGAAGCGGTAGATAAACATCAAAGTGGTCAAGATAGGATAAATCGTCAAAGCTATTTGGATAACCTGAAGGGCATTGAACAAGTTCTGATTGGCCGCAGCAGAGTGATGTGTGCATTACGAGAACAAATACAAAAAGTCGCTTCAATTGATACCAACGTGATCATTTATGGTGAAACTGGCTGTGGGAAAGAGCTCGTTGCCTCTTGTTTACATAAATTTAGTCAGCGTAAACCTCATCCTTTTGTGCCACTAAACTGTGGTGCGATTCCAGAGAATCTATTTGAAAGCGAGCTGTTTGGTCATGAAGCCGGGGCATTTACTGGTGCTGCTAAACGACGCATTGGTAAGCTTGAATTTGCCGACAAAGGTACGGTCTTTCTTGACGAAATAGAAAGTATGCCGTTGTCGATGCAAGTCAAAGTGCTACGTACTTTACAAGACAATGTTGTTGAGCGTGTCGGTGGTAATCAACAGCAACATGTTGATTTAAGAATAGTTTCAGCTTCGAAATGCGACCTTTTAAATCATCCGGACTTTCGCCAAGATCTTTTCTATCGTTTGAACGTTGCTCAACTGCATTTACCTCCCCTTAGTGAACGAGAAGACGATGCTCTTATCCTTTTTGAACACTTCACTCAAGAAGCGAACAGCGAAACCCGAGCGGCCAGTGAAGCCGATCGCTATGCCTTGTTGTCGTATGCATGGCCGGGCAATGTGCGTGAACTGCGTAATGTTGCGATTCGTTTTGCGCTGGATGAAAGCCTGACCGTTGGTGATATTTTGGCGTGTCGTCCTAATTCTGTCACAGAGTCCACAACGGCAGGCATCCCGTTGGCGGTTCAAGTGCAGAGCTTTGAACGGAAAGTGATTCATGATGCCTTAGTTCGTTATCAAGGTCGCATCAATGATGTTATGCAAGACTTGGATTTACCTCGTCGAACATTGAACCAAAAGATGGTGCGTTATGCGTTGAATCGAAGTGACTACGTCGATTCTCAATGATCGGTTTGACAGTCGTGTTTATTGGATATTGATGAGCAATAAATGGCTCATCGTATATTTATCACTTTATAAACATTGATCACATAAATATAACATGATGTGACCTGACCACCTTTAAGGGGATGTTAACTGCGGCTTTGGATAAGCAAAAAATAGCTTACTCATTAGTAGTGAAATAAGCAAAAAATGGCTTACTTTAGGTGGGTTTTAAAATAAATTTCAATAAAAACAGTATTTTAAAAATTGGCATTGTGCTTGCTATCTAGTGATTGTTGTTAACAAAAATATAACGTGAATAACCCTACATGGAGAGTAACAATGAAATACAACAAGCTAGTTAAAACTTTAGCGATAGCAATGGCTTCTCTTGGCCTTATCAGTAATGCGTCAGCTGAAGAGGATCGCAGCTATATTTTAGCGACGGCCTCAACGGGTGGTACTTACTATCCGGTAGGTGTGGCCTTAGCGACATTGAGTAAAGTTAAGCTTGCGCCTAAGCAGCACTTTTCTTTAGCGGCTATTAGCTCTGCGGGCTCGGGTGAGAACGTAAAGTTGTTGAACGAGAACGAAGCTCAGTTCGCCATTCTACAAGGTTTGTATGGTGCTTGGGCTTGGCAGGGTTTGGGGCCATATGAGAAATCTGGCAGACAAACTCAACTGCGTTCAGTTTCCATGTTATGGCAAAACGTAGAACACTTTATTGTGCGTTCAGATCTAGCAAAAACAGGTACGGTAAGCGATCTAGAGAACCTAAACGGTAAGAAATTCTCTATCGGTAAGAAGAACTCTGGGACTGAAAACTCAGGTCGTCAAATCATGCAAGGCTTATCCGTGGACCCAGAACAATTTAAACTCGCCTTTATGGGTTACGGTGGCAGTGCGAGCGCATTACAAAATGGCACAATTGATGGTATGAACACGCCTGCTGGTGTTCCTGTTGGTGCGGTGACGCAAGCCTTTGCAGCACTGGGTGAAGATATTCAAATCTTGTCGTTTACCGATGCACAAATCAAACAAGCGAATGGTGATTACAATATTTGGACCAAGTATGAGATCCCAGCAAACACTTATCCAGGTGTCGATAAACCAATTACTACGATTGCCCAACCTAACTTCCTAGCGGTTCGTGAAGACATTTCTGAAGAAGATGTGTATCAATTGACCAAAGCTATCTATGAAAACCTACCTTTCCTACAAGGTATCCACAAAGCAACCAAAGCAATGGCACTTGAGAAAGGGATCGCAGGCCTTCCTGTTCCGCTTCACCCAGGTGCTGCTCGTTACTATAAAGAAGTGGGCATAGAAATCCCTTCTGAGTTGATCGTCGACTAACCCTTTGTCTTCGATTAGCCATTTATCTTTAACTCGCTATTTGGCGTGAACTGAATATTCGCGTTAATTAATTGCTTGGTGCGTTTTCATCTGTTTCGGCTACTTTGTCTGATTTGACCGTCTCCGTCTTGTTCGATTATTTGAAGTGAAAACGCACCACCTTACTTTATGGATTTTCTCTGCGCGTTTGGCTGTGGAGAGCAGGAGTTTTCTATGAGCGATTCGCTGCAGCAGGAACTGAAAAAATTCGAATTGCCTACCCGAACAGATTTCCCTTGGGTAGGCAAAGCAATAACGACAATGGGAGTGATACTCTCCCTCCTACATATTTGGTTTAATACCTTATCTACCTTGCCAGAGCTTTGGATTTCGGCGACGCATTTCGCTGGTTTCGCAATCATTTGCGCACTTTGGTATCCCGCCCATGTATCGCTTAAAAAAAGCAAAATAGCATTAGCTATCGATATTGGGATTGCCTTGGCTGCTTTAGCTTGCCTTATCTACATTCCCTTTGCCGAAGATGCGTTGTATGACCGAGGCGTAAAATTTATCGCCAGTGATTGGTTTTTCTCTATCTTGGCGATTGCCATCGTCATTGAGCTGATTAGACGCACTATGGGCTGGTTCATTCCAGTGCTTATCTTAGTGTGTTTAAGTTATGTAGTGCTTTGGGGACAATGGACCAGCGGTATTTTTCATTTTCCGGGTTTAAGCCTTGAGACGTTACTTTATCGAAGCTTTTATTCATCAGAAGGGATGTTTGGTTCGATCTCAAGAATCAGTTGGACCTTCGTGTTCATGTTCATCTTATTTGGCGCATTTTTAGTTCGATCTGGTGTCGGCGACTACATTATTGATGTATCCCGTGCCGCGGCGGGCAAAGTGATTGGTGGCCCTGGTTTCATTGCCGTTATTGGCTCCGGCTTGATGGGCTCTGTCTCCGGGTCGAGCGTAGCAAACACAGTATCGACGGGCGTGATCAGTATTCCCTTGATGCAAAAGGCAGGTTTCCCTTCGCGTTTCGCGGCAGGTGTTGAAGCGGCTGCATCTACTGGCGGGCAGCTAATGCCACCTGTGATGGGTGCGGGCGCGTTCATCATGGCGTCTTATACGCAAATTCCTTATGTCGATATTATTGCGGTTTCCTTTGTTCCTGCGCTTATCTACTTTTTGTCTGTGGCCTTTTTCGTGCGTATTGAAGCGAAGCGTAGTGGTGTACAAAAGGTGACCTCTGGCTGTGAACCTTTGTTAAAGGTATTGCTGTCGGGTTGGCACAACCTGATCCCATTGGCCGTGTTAGTGACTTTGCTCGTTCAGGGCTTTACGCCGACTTACGCTGCGGGTATTTCGATTCTTTCTGTGGTGGTGGCATCATGGTTCTCTAAAAATCACAAAATGGGACCGAAAGCGATCATTGAAGCCTTGTCTCAAGGCGCAAAAAACATGGCGACAACGGCTGTGTTATTAGTTGGTATTGGTCTAGTTGTTAATGTCATTAGCACTACGGGAATTGGTAACACCTTCTCTTTGATGATCAACAGCTGGGCGAATGGCGAGTTACTGGTGATGATTGCGTTGATCGCACTGGCGTCTTTGATTCTGGGTATGGGGTTACCAGTAACGGCGGCTTATATTGTGTTGGGAACATTGTCTGCCCCTGCCTTGTATAAATTGATTGCTGAAAGTCAGCTGCTCGACTTGTTGGTGTCAGGGCAGCTTCCTGAGCAAGCTAAAGCCATCTTTATGTTGGCTGCGCCAGATAAGCTTGATCTATTGAACGCACCGATGGCGTTGGAAACGGCGAAAGAGATGATTGCGTTGGTTCCTGCTGATTTTGTGGAAACTCTGCTTGAACAGAGCCTTGGCTTAGAAGCAATCAGTCTCGCACTGCTTTCGGCTCACTTAATTATTTTCTGGTTATCGCAAGACAGCAACGTGACTCCGCCTGTTTGTTTAACTGCATTTGCGGCTGCAACCATTGCTAAAACACCCCCGATGAGAACAGGCTTAATGGCATGGAAGATCGCCAAAGGCTTGTATTTAGTACCATTGTTGATTGCCTACACTAACTTGGTAAGTTGGGATGTGACCTCCGTGTTAGTCACGGGTGGCTTTGCTGTTATTGGTACTTACGCGTTTATCGCGGCGATTGAAGGTTATCTAGAGAGCGAAGTTAATATTATTACTCGAGTAGTGTTGGTTGCGATAGGTGTAGCTCTAGTATGGCCTGATGTTTCAGTCGTGATCCGTTTGGTATGTGTTGCCATTTTTGTTGGCATCTTTATCTACAGCGGTCGTAAATACGATGCTAATCAAGTGAAAAAGGAATCAGAAATTGAGGAAAAAAAGTTACCTCAAACCGGGTCTAACACTGTCGTGTCTTCCCTATAATTAAAGGATTGAATGTAGGAATATTATGAACTCAACATACGACTATATTATCGTTGGTGGTGGCATTGTTGGCGTGTCTACTGCATGGCAATTACAGCAAGCTCACCCTGATAAAAGTATCCTTTTAGTTGAAAAGGAGCGCGGCTTTGCACAACACCAAACGGGTCATAACAGTGGTGTGATTCATGCTGGCGTTTACTACGCTCCGGGCAGTTTAAAGGCGGATTTTTGTAAGCGTGGTGTAGAGCGAACTATCGCCTTTTGTAGCCAGCACGATATCCCCGTTGATAATTGTGGCAAGTTGTTGGTTGCGACCAATGAGCAGGAAGTGGAGCGCATGAACGCGCTCTATCAGCGTTGTCATGATAACGACATTGATGTCGATTTGTTGGACCAAGCGCAACTGAAACTTGCCGAGCCTAACATCACGGGCTTGGGCGCGATTTATGTCAAAACCACCAGTATCGTCGACTACAAAAAAGTCACCGAAGTAATGGCTCAAGAGTTTGTTGAAGCGGGTGGCAAACTTAGCCTTGGCACAGAAGTGATCATGGCGGATGAACTGGAAGATGAAGTGCAGCTAACGTGCAAAGTAGATGGTCAGACTCTTCAACTGAACAGCCGATTCTTAATCACTTGCTCTGGTTTGATGGCCGACAGAATGACCAGCATGCTTGGCATTGAAACCGACTTCCAAATCGTGCCGTATCGCGGTGAATATTATCAGTTGGACGCGAAGCACAACCAAGTGGTGAATCACCTTATCTATCCGATCCCTGACCCAGAACTGCCTTTCTTGGGCGTGCATTTAACACGCATGATTGATGGCTCCGTAACAGTAGGGCCAAATGCGGTTCAAGGCTGGAAGAGAGAAGGTTATGGCAAGCTTAACTTTAGTTTTAAGGACACTTGGCAGATGCTGAGTTTTGCGGGCTTTTGGAAAGTGACTGCAAATAATCTGAAAACTGGTTTGGTCGAGTTTAAGAACTCGTGGTGGAAGCCGGGCTATTTAAAGTTGGTCAACAAATATTGCCCGAGCATTACGGTGTCAGATTTCAAACCTTACCCAGCAGGCATTCGTGCCCAAGCGGTCCTCAAGGATGGTACTTTGGTTCATGATTTTCTGTTTGCCGAAAGCCCAAGAAGCCTGCATGTGTGCAATGCGCCATCGCCGGCAGCGACTTCGGCAATGCCGATTGGTGAGTATATTTGTGGCAAGGTGATGAAAAAGACGGCTTGATGATAACTGAAGATCATTGATCGAACTTTTCTCCGAGGATAATAAAAAATCCGCGAGCTCCATCCTATTTAGGATCGAACTCGCGGATTTTTAGTTTTAGCCGTGTTTGCTCGGGTTAGTGGTTAGCAAGCAACTAAACTTAAAGCTAATCAGGAACGAAGGTTGCGACGATGGTGACATCGTTAAAGTTACGATAACCATGCACCATGATGTTGAATTCACCGGCTGGTTTGTTCAATACACACTGTTCGTTGCTGCTATTTTGGTATGGACGACAATCGTAACTCGCTTTGGATACGGTGCCGTTGTGTTTCACGTATAGGTCGGCATCGCCACTACGAGGGCCTGTTAATGTTACCGTTAACTGACCTGCACTTTCCGTCGTAAATGTGAAGAACTGCTCTTCACCATATCCTGCAGTAAGTCCTTCAACAGGCACGTCATTTTGCAGCTCTTTAGGGCCTGCAACGGGCGAATCAAGGCTGGTTTCAACAAGGTAAGCAATCGCCAGTTTGGCGAACTTGGTCGCGTGTGTCGCCGTAGGATCGGAGTTCTCAAGCGTGTCGTGCTCAGTGTGAATACTTGGGTTGTAGTCGTTGAACATACTCTCGAATGGCATGGCGGCTGGGTAGCCAACATTGTGCCAAGAGGCGTGATCAGAACAGGCATAGCCACAATCATCGAAACCGTAACTGATGTCGCTAGCGTAAGTGTCGATCAGCTCGCTTAAGTAGGCGTTTAAGTTACTGTCGGTATAGTCCGTGATGAAGGTGATATCGTGCGCTGAACCGTTGTAGTTGGTCATGTCTAATTGCAACACCGACACAACGTTTGCTTGCTCGTCTCTTAAAGCGTTAGCGACATCTTGTGAACCACGCAGTCCCACTTCTTCTGCGGCATAGCCATAGAACTTAATGGTTTTGTCTGGCTGAATACCACTGGCGACCATCAGGCGAAGTGACTCAGTTACGGTCGCAATGCCCGAAGCATCATCATCGGCTCCCGGTGAGATGGTGCCTTCGCTCGTCCAAGATCCAACGGTTGAATCAAGGTGTCCGCCAACAACGACGATCTCTTCAGGATATTTAGCGCCAAGCAGTGTCACTTCAACGGATTTTTGCGGATATTCGGCATGCGTGATCTGGCGTGCAGACGCATACGGTACGTCTTTAATTTCTGATTCCCAACGATCTAAAAGCCAATCTGAAGCAGCGACACCAGTAGAAGTAGTATAAAAACGGTTGGTGAAGTTGGTTAGATTTTCAATGGTTGTGACCATGTTGTTCGGCTCGACCTGAGCGAGTAGGTCGTTCACTGTGTCTTGATGGCTGATCACCGGCTTTTCGAAGGTGCTCATTGTCAGTGGCATCGCTGCGGCTTTGAGTGCGCTTGCTTTGTCTTCGTGCACCATGTAACCACCACAACGGTGGGTTTCTTCGTGCATGTGGCTGGATAGTTTCGCCAGCTCTTTCTGGTTGATTTTCGCGACGATGGAATGCTTGTTTCCGGTCACGCTTGGATAAACCGTTGCGCCATGCTGAGTCATTATATGCTGTGCGTCAGCATCGGTGGTGATCCAAACTTCTTCGTTCGCTAGTGGTGTGATGCCAAGGGATGCGTAAGCCGAAGTACTGTTAATTAAGGCTAAAGAACCTCCGAGTACAGCCAAAGCTAGCATGCTTTTTTGAATAGCCATTTGTCGTCCTTTTTATGGTGAGTATTGTTGTGTTGATTGGTGTGAATTTTGTTTAGTGCGTGGATGTTTTTGTGTAGATGTTTCATTTTCTAAACAGATAACCGCGAAAAGGGCCCCTTTCGGAGCCCTGAATTTGCTATTGATTACTGTGCTTTAATGAAACGGTAGTGCTTGGTTTCTGAACAGATATCGCTTGAGGTACACACTTGGTACTCCACATCCACTGTGCCGTTGTGACGGAACTTGTCGACGTATGAGTTAAAGTCTGTAGCTCCGACATTTTTGCCATTACGCTTAATCACAAAGTAGTCGTTGGTGTCGTAATCCCATGCCAGCTTAACGCGAGCTTTGCCATTCGGGTTTTTGTTACCAAACTTCAGTTTTAGTGGGAAGCCTTCCGCTGAGTCACCTTCAATCGTAATCGACTTGCTTGTTGATGTTGCAACGCCTGCATCGTCAGTCACGGTTAGAGTCACCACGTAGTCGCCAGCTTCAGCGTAGGTATAACGAGTCACTTCACCGGTTTGTGTGTTGCCATCGCCAAGGTTCCATTGGTAAGAGACGATCTGGCCGTCGCTGTCTGAACTTGTGCTGCGCAGTTCGACTTCTTTGCCGACAATGGTGTGCTCGAAAGAAGAGACTGGCGGCACGTTAGCGTTACCTGATTCGTACGATGCTTTCAGATTTGCATCGGTGTAATCTGAGTAACCCAGAATGTTCACCGTGTAGCGACCAGCTGTTGGGTTTTCAATCACACACACTTCATCGGTTACGCTTTCACTCTTACAGATATTCTCTTGAGAGCTTGGCGCATAATCTAGACCGACATACATATCCGGATCACCAGTAGACACAGCAAGATCAATCGTTAGCTTGTCTTGGCCTTCTGGTACTTCGATATCGAAGTATGTTTTTGAGCCTGTTTCACCAGCAACTGCGGCTTCAACACCGTTTTCAAGGCGTTGATATTCAGGTTCAGGCGGCAGTGGTGGCTCTGCACATGGGGTAACACCCACGAGAGCGAACGCAGAAACAACGTCATCGGCATTGTAGCCAAGGTCGGTTGCTGAGTTTTTCACACCACAAGCACCTTGCCAAAAATCACTGTTTTCAGACCAGTAGATTTGATTGGATAGTACGAAAAGCTCGAATGCTTTTTTTGTATCCCAACCTTGCGTGGTTGCAAGATGATAGAAGGCCTTGTTGAACACTCCAGAGCTGTAGTGCACGTTCAAACCATCGTAGTACTCGGATGCATTATTGATTGAAGAACCATCTCGTGATGGATCGTCCATGTAACGCAGCGCCCCGTCTCCTTTGAAGATATTACGGCCGACCATCCAGTCGTTGGTGCCTTTCATGTAGTATTCTGCCGCTTCACCTGCCATATCAGAAAACGCTTCGTTCATACCACCGGATTGATTCGCGTAAACTAAACCTGAGTTTTGTTCTGTGAAACCGTGGCTGACTTCGTGCGCTGACACGTCTAGGCTAACAAGTGGATAGAAGAAGCTCTCACCATCGCCAAAGGTCATTGCCTTGCCGTCCCAAAATGCATTCTCGTAGTTGTTACCGTAGTGAACACGCATCATGAGTTTGAAAGAGAGTGGCGCAGTGTCGAACCAATTCTTATACATCTCGAACACGATGTTACCGAAGTAGTGCGCATCGTTGAGTGGAGAGAAGGCTCCGTTCACTTCTTTATGTTCGTTACGAGGACATTCGTAGCTATATGTGGTGTCGCCATCGGTCGCACCATTTAGGTCAACGGTGACAACATTTTCCGATTCCATCACACACTCTGTGCCATTTTCTACCACATCAAGGTAGTGGTAGTCGGTACCGTATTCGTACATGCCCGTTTTTTCGTTACCACCGGGGCCTGTTCCGATCTGTGCGTGAGCAATGCCTTCCCAACGGTCGATAACTTCGCCGGTGTGGGCGTCTAGCATGGTGAATGGTCGAGTCGGCTGTTCGCTGCCTTCGACAAGGTAAGAGATAACGTAGACTAGGCGTGTTTTATCGACACCTTGTTTGCCAAGGCCTTGTTTATCGGCTCCTTGGTTAGCAATGCCCTGATAAATAAACAACTCATGCTGTACGTTGTCTAGAGATTTGCTGGTTAAGCCCTGAACCTTGAGATCTTTACTCGCAAGCTCAACGGCTTGGGAGCTGTTGATTGATGGCTTAACAAAAGAACGCTCTAGGGTCGTCGTTTTAAGGTAGCTGCCTTGAACAGACTTAAGTGCACCACCTTGTACGCTTTGGGTGGCGTTTAGGTAGTGCCCCCAAACAGGTGTTCCCCAGATGTTCTGTTGGATCTTAACTTTGTAGAGACCACGCTTTTTGAGGTTAACTTCTTTTACCATCTTGAAGCTAGAAGCGTTACTGACACCCAACTGAGCGTTTAACCCAGAAAAGCTAGTAAAGTTGATCGGTTGATTGATTTGAACTGATTCACTTGCATGAACAGACAAAGACATAGCGCTGGCTATAGCAACGGCAACTAAACGTTTTCTTATTTTCATTGTTATTTTCTCTTTCCATGTAAAAACAAAGAAAACGTAACAAAATTATCACAATGAATTTACATCATTCGATCTGATTAATTAGTAGCATGGCAATGATCTCTTTTATTCATGAAACTTATATTTTTCATATTTACAGATAGTTATCGTTTCTGTTTATTTTTGAACGCACTCATATGTTTTATTTATAAAATCATGACACTTTTATTAAGTGTTGTTTTCTTATGGAAATTAAGATTTCTGGGGAAATTGATCTGTGCCTCAATTAACGGATTCTGGGTTGATAGAAGGATCAATGATTTGGGAGTGTCAGTTTAAGCGGAAGGCTATTGAGCGAATTTAAGGGCAATTTTGATAAGAAATTGAAGATTTTTAGGCTGATTTTTCGAATTGTTAGTTGCAAGAGGGAAGGGTAATTGGGTATTTCTTTGGCACAGAGCACAAAACAAGCGGTATGAAAAAGCCAGCGACGGATGGTCACTGGCTTAGATTGTTTCAGTTTGTACTAGCTAGCGTTTAAAGGCACGCAAGCTTTAGCAAGCTGCTGTTTTTTTAAGAATTATTGCTTTGTACCGCCAACTTGAACGTATTCAATACCAATAATTCGGTTGATAACACCTAAAACAGAAGTCGTATCAGAGTTTGTTGATGTAACGGTATCAACGGTTGCGCCTTCAGGAACCAATTCCATTGCACGGTCTTGAGTGTTGCCAGGGACTTGGAACCCTACAATGTTAAAGCTCTCTGCGTGCGCTGTGTAAACTTCTTCATTGTGGTTAATACCAGAACAACCTGCTAGAGAGATAACGCCTAAAACACATAATAACTTTTTCATAAAAATACCTTAAGAATGATTGGAATTTAGATAGTAAGCCTATGGCTTGAACTGCTAGCAAAGCGCGAGTTAACGAGTAACGGGTTGCTTTGCTACTACTCAGCAGTGCTGTGATGACAAGCCATAAACGACAATGTCATGATTATCTAGACTCATAAGTTCACTGGGAGACAGCATCCCCCGACCGATGTTGAACATTATTCCAGAGGTGTTTTGTAGTTACTGTATGGGTTTGTCAGCTGAATCATTACATAGCTGAATGGTTATGGTGAATACCGCACCCTTTAAAGTTTGGCTCTGACCAACCTCCACGGTTGCGCCGTGTTGAGCACAGATCTTCTCGACGATAGAAAGCCCTAAACCATGGCCGCTCTTGGCTTTGTTACGTGCTTTGTCACCAACGTAAAAGGGTTCAAACAGGCGAGCCTGATGCTCTTGAGCCACACCATCACCATCATCATGTACTGCAATCTGTAGTTGTTCTTGATGCACGCTGGCTTCAATCAACACTTGAGAGCGTGCGAATTTCATCGCGTTGCGTACTAGGTTATCTAAAGCGCGGTTGAGTAGTATTTTATCCGCCAGTATTGAGTGAGCTAGTTCAGGCAGTGATAGGTCAATGTTGAGCTCAGTGTCTTTGCTCCAGCGTGCCATTGCGTGATTAAGAAAGTCTCTTATCTCTAGTGGCTGTTGTAGGTTTTCAAGGTCAATGCTATCGAGCTTGGCGTAACACAATAGTTCGTCGACCATCTTTTCCATCTCTTCGGTATCTTCGACAATACTTTCTACGGTGTTTTGTTGTGCCTCGTTGAGTGGCGTGTCCTTGAGCATTTCAGCTTGCCATTGGATACGGAATATTGGCGTGCGCAGTTCATGAGCCACCGCATTGGTGAGCGAGCGGTTACTCTCAATCAAGCGATGAATGCGGTCAGCCATTAGGTTGAAGGATTTATTGAGTGAGCCGATGGCAATGCCGCTTGACGTTTCGGCTCGCGCGGAGAGATCGCCTTCTGCAAAGCGTAGAGTGGCAGATTCAAGCTTTTTAACTCGGCGGAATATAATTATCAGATGGCATAAGCCGTATAAGATAAAGCTTGCTAGGAAGAACAACCAAATGAGGTCATCCTCCAACTCTATCTTTTGCCTAACGAACGCTTCACTGTTGGGTAGGTAATGATAGGTATTGTCACTGCTTGCTAAGCGAAACCATAGGTCACGTTCATCATCGTGAAAAACAAAAGTGTTCGGGTTAGTGCTGAAGAACTCTGAAACGGGGCTAGGTATTTCATCGTCTGGGCTTAATGTAACCAATTTATTTCGTGTGGTTTCTACAAACTGGTTCATGGCTTGTTGAGCCGCTTCAAGCCCCTGATTTTTCGCAATGTTTTCTATGAGTTGCTGGTGGGCAGCCGCTTCGTAATCTTCCAGTACATATTCGTAGTCGGTATTGAGCTCGTAGACGCTAATCTCGTAGGCGACCAGGCCGGCCATAAAGCAAACTAACAGCCCTAATAGGGACTCCAAATAGATACGTCGCATAATCGATCTCTTTCATTACGCTCGTAGTGAGCGAAGTTAATGCCAGGCGGTTGAAACAAATAGGTAGCCTTTGCCGCGAATGGTCTGAATTTTCTCTGCTGGCGCGTGGTCGTCACCGAGTATCTTTCTTAGACGCACGACCTTGTTATCAATCGTTCGGTCGATCCCATCGTACTCAATGCCGCGCAGTGTTTGCGTCAAATAGTCACGTGATAGCGGAGTATCAGGGTTGCTCGCTAATAACCAAAGTAGGTCAAACTCACTGTCAGTAAGTGATAAAACCGCACCTGAAAGTTCACACTTCTTATAAGTGTTTTTCAGAACGAGTTGATCAAACTGAAGGTTGTCTGAGTCATCGACTGAAGCGGTATTGGCGTCTTGGCGGCGTAATAGCGAACGAACTCTGGCCAGCAGAACTCTTGGTTTGATTGGCTTGGTGACATAGTCATCAGCCCCTGTCTCTAAACCAGCGACGTGATCAAAGTCGTCATCGCTAGCGGTGAGCATCAAGATTTTACCTTTATAGTGTGTACGCGTCTGTCGGCAGATTGTCAGTCCATCCGTTACAGGAAGCATCAAATCCAGTAGTACGATATCAGGTTGTTCCGCGAGGATGGTCTGCGCGGCATTACCGCCGTCACCTAGCACAGTGACGTCAAAATCTTGCGCGACAAAGTAGTCTTGCAACATTTTCTGAAGTTTCAAATCGTCTTCCACGATGATCATTTTAGGTTTTGTCATTCCATTATCAGCCTTGTCGTGCGTTTCTCGTATTGAGATTACGTGAGGGTGCCTTATCTAGTGGTTAGCTATTGTGGCATCTCCAATTTGCATGCTTTACGTAAAATACCTGACGTGAATGATTAAACACTTTCTACGCCAGTTCAATGATGATTTTGAATTTATGCGAAAATAAAAAACAATGTTCAAAAAGGTATACATTCTCATACATTCGCACGACAGATGTTTGCGCTTTTAAATAATAGAATTTTCCCATCAAACATTTTGGGAATTACCACATGAATAGCTATAGAAAAACGTTACTGGCATTACCTTTGATTATTTTAGTTGGGTGTAACTCAAGCTCTAACTCGGGCTCAAGTTCTGGTAACGCGGCGACTAAAGCGCAAGTTAAACCTAAAGCGGATTACGTATTTTCATCGGCTAAACTCGGTAAATTGTATCAAGAGCGACAAGAGATCCAAGAGTCAATGAAACTGACTTATGATGGTGTGCAGTATGAAACAGTGCAGTTTGCTGAAGATATTAGTGACGAACAAAAAGTAATTAGGCTTGCGGATAGTTTAGGTCAAAGCGTGGATCTGTACCTCCCTGATGCTGGAGCTGATGACTGTGCGATTTACAGTGAAGGTAATTTTTTTGATTCATTTGATTGTGGTGTGGCTCAACGCTCAATTGGGAATGACACCACGTTAATTCAAACGACGACGAGTGATAAAAAACGACCGGTTGAGCTTGAATATCACAATGTGATGTCGCAGCACGTGACTAGCCTTGGTTCGACGATTCTGAGCAAAACTAAAAATGGTAACAAAGTCACGATCACGACTTCGTTTGCTTTCAATGCCTTTTATCGTGATGTGTTAAGAGACACTGGAACCGTTGAGCGCATTACCTCTACCCTTGGGGCGACAACCTATTCCCAGCTTTTCGATATTGTGAAGTTATACCAAGGCAGTGAGATGACCTTGAAGTTTAACAATCATATTGGTGGCAGTGGCGACGATGACATCAATATGTACACCGGACGCATGATTAAAAATAATAAAATGACGACGGTTGTAACGCCAACGGGTTCGGTATTTTCTGGAGGTACGGATCTATTCGCTGCAGGTCATCCACGAGTTTTACAACGCGCTGATACTTCTAAAGCTATTGAACTCAATAAGCAGGTCGGTGTGCACAGTTGGGCTGAGGATGATAAAACAGCCAAAGATTTCCCATACACTGACGAAAGCCATCGCAAGCAAGCGACCTATTTTAAAAAGGTGATGGGAGACAAAGGGATCGACTTCTATATTTTCACTTTAGATTCCGCCCCAGCTTCCGGTGAGCACTGGATGACGAAAGCCGACTCTGATAAGTACGATTTCATTACTCGTATTGAGTAGTCAAAGAAAGTAGCAATAACGACTCCGCAAAGGTTGGTCATGGCTCTGTCATTACCGGCCTTTTTTGTGCGTGGTGTTTTTAATTTGATCTTTGTAGTGGTTGAATAAAGGTTTTTATCCGTTCTAACAACGAATGTTTTACACAATGTCATAAGATGAACAAATACTGCATTTAACTGTGGTGTAACAATTAATTCCCGCAGATCGAGTGATAAGAATGTGTAATCACGGCACTTTTTTGTCGATAGAATTTATTATCCGCAGCCTTACTGGCCGATAGGTTTCTATAATCTAACGATGTAAGGAGCATGTGAATGACTAATAAGGACGATCATTTATGCAGTTACTGGCAGGCACTCTGACACACTACGCTAACCCACAAGCACGCCCTGAATTGGAATACTCGAGTGAGCAGCGTGACATTTTAAGTGTCGCGAACTCACAACAGGCGATTAAAGATATTTCTCAATGGCCAGGCTACTCTGTTACTCCTTTGCATGAGCTGAATGCTATCTCTGCTGAGATCGGCGTAAACAAGTTTTGGTACAAAGACGAATCGCAGCGTTTTGGCCTAAAGAGCTTTAAAGCACTGGGCGGCGCTTATGCTGTTGCTCGTCAGCTTCAGATTGAGATCGCCAATCGCTATGGTAAGAACCCGACCATCAGTGAGCTGCTCAACGGGGAGTGGAAATCTGAAGTTGCTGAAATTGTTGTCAGCTGTGCAACCGATGGAAATCATGGTCGCTCAGTGGCATGGGGCGCACAAATGTTTGGTTGTGGCTGTGTTATCTACATTCACCGTGACGTATCGGAAGGGCGTAAGCAAGCGATGGAAGCGTTCGGCGCAGAAGTGGTTCGCATTACCGGTAACTACGATGAATCCGTTCGGTTGGCCGATTCAGAAGCCAAAACGAAAAACCGCGTGATTGTGTCGGATACCTCTTATGAAGGCTACATGGAGATCCCTAAAGACGTTGCTCTAGGCTACACCGTGATGTTGGCTGAAATTGTCGAGCAATTGGATGGTGACATCCCAACCCATGTCTTCGTACAAGGTGGAGTGGGTGGTTTGGCATCCGCTGTCAGTGGTTACTTCTGGGATCTATGGGGCGTTGAGCGTCCACGCTTTGTAATCGTCGAACCTGAGCAGGCTAACTGTCTTCAGAAGAGCGCTCAAGCTGGAAAACCTATCGTGGTTACGGGCGACTTAGAGACGCTAATGGCAGGGCTCGCATGTGGTGAGGTTTCAAGCTTAGCCTGGACGATTTTACAAAATGGCGCTGATGACTTTATGACGCTGAGCGAAGAGGCCATTCCGCAAGCGATGCGTATGCTGGCAAGTGGTGAACAAACGGAAGTGTCGATAGAAGGGGGGGAATCTGCAGTACCAGGTTTTGCCGCTGCGATCATCGCCAAACAAGATCCGAAATTCGCTGAAAAATTGAATTTGACTCAAGACAGTCGAGTGTTGGTTATTGGCACTGAAGGGGCAACCGACCCTGAGCTCTACCAACAGATCATCGACAACAAAATCTAATAACTAAAAGTACATAGCTAATAATTAATAGCTGATAGTTAACAGCGAATCGCGAACAACGAATAACAAAGCAAGCCCCAAGGTTGGCGGTATGTAAGATTTCTTCATACCGTCTTTTTTCCTCTCTTTTTTGACTTCATTTCATGACACGCCTTGCCTTTTAATCGCGCTGATCATCAATCGGAATTGTCAGCCCTACCTTAACGTTATCCATCACCACATTGGTTTGAAAACTCTTGATATTGGCATTATCGAAGAAGGCTTCACGAGTAAAGTTGTCGTAACCCTCCATATCCGCTGCCGTGACAATCATGATGAAATCTGAACTGCCAGTTACGTAATAGCACTGCTGTACTGAGCGGTTGGAACTCATCTCTTTTTTGAAGTTGTGCATCAAATCCACACGCTCGCGTTCTAATGTCACCTGAACGATAAACGTCATCGCATGACCGACTGCTTTTGGGTTGATAACGGAGACATCAGCTTGAATGACACCTTGCGCCCTCATGCGTTTTAAACGGCGCTGAACGGCAGCAGGAGACAGCCCGACCTTTTCTGCAATCTTGTCTGAGGTAGCTCTATTTGAGTCTTGTACGATGTTGAGGATCTTCTTGTCGAAACTGTCGACCACCAATGCAGGTTGCTGTGTCATACCCATACTTCCCAATATCTGTTTGTAAATTAATTGTTTCTTTTGAACCAGTGTGTGATCGAGTTAAAGGTATTTAGCCTTAATAATTAGCCCTCGATGAATGAGAACAAAAAATCACTATAACGCAGAAAAAATGCGGAATTTCTGCACAACAAGGTAATCATTTAATGATAATCCTTAAAGTTATCGGTGCATTATTAATCTTGTGAACGAAATGTAAAGATCAAATCAACAGAGTTTGAAATTTATATGAAACATGTTGTTAACATCATTTTGCGGTGTTAACTCTCGCTCAAGGAGTTGGAAAGTATGAAATCTGCAACCGCTACTTTACAGTTTGAATTAGAAAAATTAGCACCAGCAGGACGCGTCGGTGTGATTGCGTTAGCGACAGATTTCAATATTGAGCGTGATTTAAACGCGCTGTATCCAAACGATGTGCAATCGTTCACCAGCCGCCTGAGAAACTACAACCCGTTGACGATAGAAAACCTACGCAAGATGGAGCCGGGAATCGCTGCTTGTGCTGATACCATCTTACCGGGCACTGAATTGGATGTGGTGATTTACGCTTGTACCTCCGGCACCGTAGCGATTGGCAGTGAACGAATTACGCAGCTCATTCACCAGTCTCGCCCAAACGCTGCGGTAACGAATCCGGTGACCGCTGCCTTAGCGGCTTTCGACAGCTTTAAGGCAAAGCGCATCTCGGTATTAACGCCTTATACCGAAGCCGTGAATAAAGACGTGGCGGCATTTTTTGTATCGCAAGGCATTGAAGTGTTGAGCATCGCAGGCTTTGGTTTTGAAGATGACACCGCGATGACCTTCATTTCTCCAATGGATATTAAGCAAGCCGCGATAGCCGTCTGTGACCCTGAAGCTAACCTGTTGTTTATCTCTTGCACGGCACTCCGCGCAGCATCCGTAGTTGAATCCATTGAAGCAGAATTAGATAAACCCGTAGTCAGCAGTAATCAGGTGTTGGCTTGGCATTCGCTTCAGTTGATGAACTACCCCATACCCATTAAAGGCTTTGGTGCACTATTAGAGCACCATCTTCAGCCATCCTCAGATAATTACCGAAGGTCGCAGTCGTTGTAACGACCTTTGATTAAGGCTGCTCGCTTTGCGTTTACATTCAGCAGCCAAGCTAACTCCATATTTAACGTTAATACAAAGAATCACACTTTGGGATCACTACTATGCCGTCTACTTTCTCGATCAAACCAGACCAACTGTCTTCACAGCTTATTCAAAATATGACGGAGTGGCGTCAGCATTTGCACCGCTTTCCTGAGTGCGGCTTTGATGTCAATCTCACTTCTGATTTCATCGCTGAGAAGTTACACAGCTTTGGTATCGAAGTGGTACGCAATATTGGAAAAACAGGATTGGTAGGGATACTTCGTTCTGGATCAAGTGAAGCGAGCATCGGTCTTAGAGCTGATATGGACGCTCTGCATATTCACGAACAAAACAACTTCACACACTGCTCACAACACGATGGAAAGATGCACGCTTGTGGTCACGATGGACACTCCGCAATGCTGCTCGGCGCTGCAAGCTATTTGGCCGAGAACCTATTAGCCCAAAACCTATTGGCCGAGAACCCAACTTTCGATGGCACGGTGTATTTCATTTTTCAACCCGATGAAGAACACGGATGTGGCGCGCAAGCGATGATTGATGATGGCTTGTTTGAACGATTCTCGATTGATGAAGTGTATGGCGTGCATAACTTTCCCGGCTTAGCGGAAGGTGAATTGATGGTTCGCCCCGGATCATTAATGGCCAGTGAGAGTAGCTTTGAGATCACCATCAATGGTGTGGGTGGACATGCTGCTCTGCCGCATCAAGGGGTCGATCCTCTCGTTGTTGGCTCGCAAGTCATTCTTGGTCTGCAAACCATCGTGTCTCGTAATTTGAGTGCGATTCACGACACCGCTGTAGTCTCTGCGACCGAATTTATTACCGATGGCACGGTTAACGTCATCCCGACTCAAGTAATCATTAAAGGCGATTGTCGCTGCTTCACTGAATCTTCTCTCGATCTAATCAAGCAGAGCATGGAGCGAATTGTGGCGGGCATTTGTCAGGCAGGAGGCGCGACTTACGACTTCGAGTTTATCAATACCTTCTACCCAACCATCAACCGCGAGCAACAAACCCAATACTCGGTAGCTGCCGCGCAGAAGGTGCTTGGTGTAGAGAACGTTAATGACGCCTGCGACCCACTGACAATTTCGGAAGATTTCTCAAGCATGTTACGCGTTAAACCGGGCTGTTATGTGCTGTTGGGTAATGGCACGGAATCGGTCGGCGGCTGCGCATTGCATAACCCTGAATATGACTTTAACGACGGCATCTTAAAGCTCGGCGCGAGCTACTGGATTCAGTTGGTGAACGACCGTTTAGCACGATCAATTTAGAGACACTTAATTGAAGCAGCTCAATTAGAAGCAATCAGAAGAGAAACAAATTCAGCAGTGACGCATTTGGCACTGCAAGATGGCTGACTTTAAACGGAGTTTATTGTCGACACAGTCAAAACTGAAGCGCGTGAAGTGACCAAGGTCATCAGCGTGTAATTAGGATAATAAAAAGGAAAGACAGGATGAAACGATTAGGCGTAGCACTGCTAAGTTTGAGCATGGTTTTTGGCGTTCATGCCGAAACATGGAAGTTTGCTTCAGAAGAGGACAAAACAGACGTTCAAGACATCTATGCGCAAAAATTTGCGGAAGTGATTAAGAAGGAATCTGATGGCGACATCCGTGTTCGCATCTATTACTACGGTCAGCTGGGTACAGAAAATGACATTGTAGAACTGGCTGCTAAAGGCACGATTCAATTTGTGTCTGTTGGCGCGGGTCACTTAGGGTCTTACGTACCTGAAGTTCAAGCGGTGAGCTTACCGTATGTCCTGGGCACTAACGAAGCGATCACGCATAAGGTCTTAACGGAAAGCCCAACCATCTACAACAAGTTGGCACCCAAGTTTGAGAGCGTAAACCTCAAACTGTTGTCGATGATGTCTGAAGGCGAAATGGTTTGGGGTGGCAACAAACCTATCCGTACACCTGAAGATTTTGCTAACCAGAAAATCCGTACTTTCACGTCAACCATTCCTGTTGAAACCTACAAAGCGTTTGGTGCAACACCTACTCCTCTTTCTTGGGGTGAAGTGTACGGTTCACTGCAACTTAAGACCATTGATAGCATGGTTAACCCGATCTACTTCATCTACAACGCGAAGTGGCATGAGGTTCAGGACTACCTAATGTTCCCAGGCCAGCAACCTTATGTGAGCACGGTTTCGACCAACAGCAAGTGGTACAGCGGCCTGTCTGAAGAGAAGCAAGCTATGGTCGACAAAGCAATCACAGCGGCAGACCAAGCGGCTTACGACTATCAGGTACGCATCAACAAAGAGAACATGGACAAGATCTTAAAAGAGCGTCCAGACATGCAAGTGGTTGTGTTAACTGAGGAAGAGCGTGAGCGCTTCAAGGTACTCAGTCAAAAGCTGCACACCACTTACTATGACGTGGTGGCAAATGCTTATCCTTCAGGAGAGCAAAGTGAAGCGCGCGAGGGGGCAAAAACCATTCTCGAAGAAATCCTAGATGAAGTGAAGGCTGCTTCAGCGACGCAATAGAAAGCGTTGTTAGGATGAATGCTATCTGCTGTTTATTGGCAGCGGGTAGCTTATTCCCACCTTCTCCAAATTGTGGCAATGGACCCCTGTCACTGAACGAAGTATGGAGCACTGCCTGTTATGAAAGAACTGCTACATAAAATAAGCGTCGCGACAGAAAAGCTAGAACGCTTTTTAATCATGACCGCCATTATCGCGATGATGACCAACTCCACTGCCAATGCGATTGGTCGGTACGCCTTTAACAAAAGCCTGTTCTTCTCAGAAGAGCTCAATCAGTTTTTGATCGTCTCAGTCACCTTTATTGGTTTCGCTTATGCGGTACGCCAAGGTCGAAATATTCGTATGACTGCGGTCTACGATTCATTGAGTACTAAAGCTCAGAAAGTTCTCACAACCATCATTGCACTTCTAACCGCAATGCTGATGTTTTACCTGACCTACCATGCGTTCTTCTACGTCAAAGAGCTCAAAGATATCAATCGATTAAGCCCAGCCCTGCAGTTCCCGGTTTATTGGGTATACGCGATCATTCCAATTGGATTTTTTATTGCCGGATTGCAATACAGCATGAGTTTTTTGATGAACTTACTGCACAAAGAGATCTACGTGTCATTTGACGTGATTGAAAATAGAAACACAAAAGTAGGTGAGTTCGAATGAGTGATGTTGCACAGTTTTTCTCGGACATTATTGCCGGTGAATTAGATATCTATGTCATTACCTTTACTCTTGTCTCTGTGATGGTGATTCTGCTTTTTTTGAGTTTCCCGATGATTGTGCCGTTAGCGGTTGGGGCTTTAATTGGCTTGATTCATTTCTCTCAGGTTGAGCCGGGAGTACTGATTCAGCAGATGGTTACAGGCATATCGCCGAACGCCTTGATTGCGGTTCCCATGTTTATCCTGGCGGCCGATATCATGACGCGTGGACACTCGGCCTATAACCTACTAGGCCTGATTCAAGCGTTTGTTGGACACCTTCGTGGTGGTTTGCCGATTACCACGTGTATCAGTTGTACCTTGTTTGGGTCTGTTTCCGGTTCGACCCAAGCGACCGTGGTGTCGGTCGGCCAAATCATGCGTCCGAAGTTACTGCAAGCGGGCTACAAAGACAGCTTTGTGATGGCGTTGATCATCAATGCCAGTGACATCGCGTTTCTTATTCCACCGAGTATCGGCTTGATTCTTTACGGCACCTTAGCCAACGCCAGTGTGGGTGAATTATTCATTGCTGGTATTGGCCCAGGTTTAGTGCTCGCGAGCCTGTTCTCTTTATACAGCTATGCCTACAGCGTAAAACACAGCGACACCATCACTTTGGTTGAAAAAGCCAACACTGCAGAGCGTATTGAAGCGATCAAGAAAGCGATCCTGCCTCTTGGTTTCCCTGCTTTGATTATCGGCGGTATCTATTCGGGCATTGTCACGCCAACGGAAGCGGCTTCGTTTGCGGTGCTGTATGCGATTATTGTCGAGTGCATTTTCTATCGCAAACTTGGCGTTAAAGATATCTGCGATGCGGCGCTAAATACTGGCTTGATTACGGCGGTGGTATTTGTGCTGGTGGGTGTTGGTCAGGCTTTTTCTTGGTACATCTCTTTCGAACAAATCCCTCAAGAACTGTTAGCACCTTTGGACTTAGAGAGTGCCTCTCCAGAGTATATCTTGTTTGTTATCGCACTGACTTTCTTTGTTGGTTGTATGTTCGTGGATTCATTGGTGGTTCTACTTATCTTGACGCCGATTTTCATGCCGATTGTTGATGCAGCAGGTATCGATCCGATCTTGGTCGGTGTGATGGTGACGCTACAAATGGCGATTGGGTCGGCAACACCTCCATTTGGTTGTGACATCTTTACCGCAATTGCGATTTTCGAGCGTCCTTATATGGAAGTCATCCGCGGAACATTACCGTTTTTCCTTATCTTGATATTGATGTCTGCGTTGCTGATTTTCTTCCCAAGTATCGCTCTGTTACCAAGAGACATTTTATTCAATTAATCCGTCGAGTTACCCTTATTCAATCAAGGATAGAGATATGAGTATATTGCCATTAACACCTCCGCAGAGAGGGTTTGAATCAGCAGAACTAGAGCAACGTACTGTCGAGTTGCAACAACGTCTTCGCGCGCAAAACATCGATGCTGCGTTTTTCACGACCGAGCCTGAATTCCGCTATTTCAGTGGCTTCAAATCGCAGTTCTGGGAAAGCCCAACTCGACCTTGGTTTTTGGTGGTGCCAGCGGTTGGTAAGCCCATAGCGGTAGTGCCAGAGATCGGTGTGGCTGGTTTTGACGAGACATGGATTGACGATGTGCGCAGTTGGCCTTCACCAAGGCCAGAAGATGACGGTATCTCTTTGTTAGCTTCTACTTTATCTGAAGTCTCCAAGGGTTCTCGCAGAATCGGTTCGATGATTGGCCCTGAAACACATCTGCGTATGCCTGCCACTAACTATGCGTTGTTACAGCAGAAGCTGAGCCAACACAGTGTGGTTGATGTGTCACTGATGGTTCGCGATCTTCGCAGTGTTAAGTCTCAAGCGGAGATCGATAAAGTACGCTTTGCTTGCCAAGTCACGGCGGCGGGCTTTGAGTATCTTCGTCATCATCTCGCGATAGGGATGACAGAACGACAGGCGTGTAAAGCCATGCATTTGGAGATGCTGCGTTTGGGTGCCGATGCGTGTCCTTACTTGATCTCTGCATCAGGCCAAGGTGGCTATGACAACATCATCATGGGGCCAACGGATCGTGTGCTCGGTGAAGGTGACGTGTTGATAATCGACACGGGGGCTAACTTTGACGGCTACTTCAGCGACTTTGACCGCAATTATGCGTTTGGTCATGCGCAGCCAGATACGATAGCGGCTTATGACGCCGTTTATCAATCGACAGAAGCAGGGCTCGCGATTGCAGAGCCGGGACGAACAACCGGAGACGTGTGGCAAGCCATGTGGTCGGTGCTCGAAAAGAACGGCGCGCTTGGCAACGATGTGGGTCGAATGGGGCACGGCTTGGGTATGCAGCTAACCGAGTGGCCATCACATGTGCCAAATGGGGATGTGATCTTAAAACCCGGTATGGTGTTAACCCTTGAGCCGGGCATGGCGTTTGCGAAAAACCGAATGATGGTGCACGAGGAGAACATTGTTATCACAGAATCTGGTTGCGAGATGCTGCATCAAAGAACCTGGCAATCGATGCCGATTATCGGTTAGTTACGCTTAGAATCTAGCCATAATGTTGAATCCTAGTAGAGGAGGGCGTTCAAGCACTTTGTTGGACGCTCTGTTCTATTTTTTACTGCATCATACCCCTTCATTTTTTACACCCAAAGACCTCTAATTGTTGAATGCCTTCTTGTTTCTAGAATCTCTCTTTCTGTTTAAATATTATGCTTATTGAGCAAAAACATTTGACCAATAACTATCACACCTCAAATCTTTAATTGTTTTCGTTAGTGCTCTAAATGATATTTAATTTATTGTTTTATAATGATTTTTGTTGTTTTGAATGCTGTATTGTTACGAGTTTGTTTTAAATAATCATTTGAACCCTAATTAAATTTCTGTCATTTTATACTTAACTGAACGTTCAATATAAAATAAAAGGACTAAGAAATGCCGAAGGTTGGGATGCCTGACATACGTAAACCACAGCTTGTTCAAGCTACCATGACGGTGATTGATCGAGTGGGTTTGCATGCCGCGAGTATTGCGTTAATCAGCAAAGAAGCGGGCGTGTCTACAGGTATCATTAATCACTATTTTGGTGGGAAACACGGTCTGCTCGAAGAGACGATGCGTGAAATCCTTCGCCAATTATCCAACACCATCACGACTTCACTAAAAGCGCTTCCTGTTGATGCTCACCAACAGAGAATTAACGCGATCATCGACGGTAACTTCGAAGGTTACCAAGCCGAAAATAAAGTCGCGAAGGCATGGTTGGCATTTTGGTCCTATTCAATGCATGACCAACAACTGAAAAGACTGCAGCGTGTGAATGAAAAACGTTTGATTTCGCATTTACGTCTTGAGTTGAAAGGTATTTTGAATCATGAACAGGCGGATCTCGTTGCTCACGGGATTGCTTCTCTGATTGATGGGTTATGGCTGAGAGGCACGTTAAACCCTGAAGGTATCGATGCTCAAAAGGCTCGTGCCATCATCAATGATTATCTTGATAAACAACTGACGTTTTACTCGTGTAACACCGCATAGAACGCGGTCGTAGCATTGCAATCATAGTACCTGAACGGCAAACACTCACATATAGACCAGCAGAGTCTAATAACAATAATTAAGTCAGAATCTCAAATGGAAATGAACTCGTTATACATCGATGGCGCAGCGGTTAAAGCTACGTCTGGTGAAACCTTTGATAGTATCAACCCGGCAAACGGCGAACCTATCGCAACGCTAGGCCAAGCCTCTTCAGCGGACGTGGATAGCGCTATTGAATCAGCGAAACGTGGATTTGCGGTATGGTCAGCAATGACAGCCGTGGAACGCAGTCGTATTCTTTTGAAAGCGGTAGCAATACTTAGAGCTCGAAATGATGACCTTGCAAACCTTGAGGTTGTTGATACGGGTAAGCCACTGCAAGAAGCGATTGAAGTGGATGTGGCATCTGGCGCCGATGTGATTGAATACTTCGCAGGCCTTGCGCCTACGCTACAAGGCGATCAACAACCCCTTAGTGAATCTCAATTCTTCTACACTCGTCGTGAACCGCTTGGCATCTGTGCAGGCATTGGCGCGTGGAACTACCCGATTCAAATCGCGATGTGGAAATCAGCTCCGGCATTGGCTGCGGGTAACGCGATGATTTTCAAACCTTCCGAAGAAACGCCGCTCACAGCTCTAAAGCTTGCAGAGATCTTTACTGAAGCTGGTCTTCCTGATGGCGTGTTTAACGTGGTTCAGGGCGATTACCGTGTTGGTCAGATGCTAACGGCGCACCCAGACATCGCAAAAGTGTCGTTCACGGGCGAAACCGGTACCGGTAAAGCGGTAATGGCAGACAGCGCTAAGACGCTGAAATCAATCACCATGGAACTTGGCGGCAAGTCACCAATGATCGTGTTTGATGATGCGAAATTGGATGATGCAGTTTCAGCTTCGATGGTTGCTAACTTCTACACCCAAGGCGAAGTGTGTACTAACGGTACCCGTGTTTATGTACACGAAAACATCTACAACGCATTCATCGATCAACTTAAAACACGCACTGAGAAGCTGATCATTGGTGATCCAATGGACATGGATACTCAGATCGGCGCGTTGATTTCTAAAGAACATCTTTCAAAAGTCCTTGAAGCAATTGAGCTAGCAAAACAGTCGGGCGCAACATTGCTGACTGGCGGTTATCAAGTGACTGACAACGGGCTAGCGAACGGCAACTTTGTTATCCCAACCGTGTTTGTGGACTGCGAAGACAACATGCCACACGTTCAACAAGAGATCTTTGGCCCTGTAATGTCGGTTCTAAAATTCAGCGATGAAGACGACGTGATTCGCCGTGCTAACGACACCAAATATGGCCTTGCGGCTGGCGTGTTCACGCAAAATCTTTCTCGTGCTCACCGCGTGATCCATCAAATGCAGGCTGGTATTTGTTGGGTTAATACGTGGGGTGACTCACCTGCAGAAATGCCTGTTGGTGGCTACAAGCTTTCGGGTGTTGGTCGTGAAAATGGCCCAGAAACTCTACTCCACTATACGCAAACTAAGAGCATTCTTATTGAGCTAGGCGACTACGCCAGCCCTTATGCCTAACGCGTAACACTTAATTCAACGGGCTAGCTTAAAAGAGTTAGCCTCACTGACTCATCTCAGGGAACTTAAAATA
Source organism: Vibrio sp. QJM3NY_27 (assembly GCF_057785955.1). NCBI lineage: Bacteria > Pseudomonadati > Pseudomonadota > Gammaproteobacteria > Vibrionales > Vibrionaceae > Vibrio > Vibrio sp. QJM3NY_27. The sequence goes on from NZ_CM173512.1 coordinate 774,944, forward strand.
TGGAACAACGCTACGATTATATTATCGTCGGCGCGGGTTCGGCCGGCTGTGTGTTAGCGGATAGGCTAACGGAAAGCGGTGAACATAGCGTTTTATTACTGGAAGCGGGTGGTACGGATAAGAGTATTTTTATCCAAATGCCAACGGCGCTTTCTTACCCGATGAATACCGAAAAGTACGCATGGCAGTTTGAGACTCAACAAGAGCCAGGCCTTGATGGACGCGAACTGCACTGCCCACGCGGCAAAGTGTTAGGTGGTAGCTCATCAATCAATGGCATGGTTTACGTGCGTGGTCACGCGTGTGATTTTGACCAGTGGGAAGAAGAGGGTGCTGCCGGTTGGAATTACCAAGCGTGTTTGCCTTATTTCCGCCGTGCTGAATCATGGAATAAAGGTGGCGATCAATACCGTGGCGACAATGGCCCAGTCGGCACTTGTAATGGTAACGATATGGAGCTTAACCCGCTTTACCAAGCATTCATTGATGCAGGTAAAGACGCTGGTTACCCAGAAACACAAGACTATAACGGCTACCAGCAAGAAGGCTTCGGCACCATGCATATGACGGTAGACAAGGGTGTTAGAGCCTCAACCTCTAACGCTTATCTACGTCGAGCATTGAAGCGTTCAAACCTGACCTTGAAGAAGGGCATCGTGGCGCGCCGTTTCTTACTTGAAGCACAAGACTCAACTGGCCAATCAGGTCTGAAAGCAGTCGGTGTCGAGTTTGAAAAGTCAGGCAATACTCAAGTGGCTGTGGCGAACAAAGAAGTGATCTCTTCAGCGGGTTCTATCGGTTCCGTTCAACTGCTTCAGCTTTCTGGTATCGGCCCGAAAGCCGTGCTTGAAAAGGCCGGCGTTGAGCTTAAACACGAACTAAGCGGTGTCGGTGAGAACCTTCAAGACCACCTAGAAGTGTACTTTCAATATCACTGCAACGAACCTATCACGCTCAACAGTAAGCTTGGCTTGGTCAGCAAGGGCATGATTGGCGCCGAGTGGATTCTGACTCGCAAAGGCCTTGGTGCCACTAACCACTTTGAATCGTGCGCGTTTATTCGTTCTCGCAAAGGGTTGAAGTGGCCAAACATTCAATATCACTTCCTGCCAGCAGCGATGCGTTACGACGGACAAGCGGCCTTTGATGGTCATGGTTTTCAAGTACACGTTGGGCCTAATAAGCCAGAGAGTCGCGGTACGGTTGCGATCACTTCTGCTGACCCGCATGCCAAGCCAGAGATCATTTTCAACTACATCTCGACTGAGCAAGACCGCCAAGATTGGCGCGATTGTATTCGTTTGACGCGTGAGATTTTGTCGCAACCTGCGATGGATGTGTACCGAGGCGAGGAGATTCAGCCGGGTCTAAGTGTGACTTCTGATGAAGCAATCGACGAATGGGTTAAGCAGAACGTGGAAAGTGCGTATCACCCTTCATGTGGCTGCAAAATGGGCGCTGATGATGATCCAATGGCAGTGCTTGATGAAGAGTGTCGCGTTCGCGGTATTGATAATCTGCGCGTTGTCGATTCGTCGGTTTTCCCTGTTATTCCAAACGGCAACCTTAACGCCCCGACCATTATGGTGGCTGAGCGTGCTTCCGATTTGATTTTGGGTAAGCCAATGCTCAAAGAGCAGGACGTTCCAGTGTGGATTGCACCTGAATGGCAAGACAAGCAAAGAATCAATAAACCAGTAAGAGAAGCGTAAGCCTCTGTTATTGATATAAAAATAATAAAAAGTAACAACCAAAATTAGTCAAAAGTCAGCAAAACTGCCCTGATTAGTATGAGTTAGGGCAGAAAAAGGAAAGATAAAAAGGAATCATTATGACGACTCAACATAAACAAACCGCTACAAAAAAGGTATTAGCAACATTAGCCATCAGTTCATTTGCATTTGGTGCTAACGCTTCTATTGAACCACAGCAATGTGAAAACGTCCGCTTCGCTGATGTAGGCTGGACTGACATTACCGCAACAACCGCCGTTACTTCTGAACTATTAAAAGGCCTTGGTTACAAAACCAAAACCGACCTACTTTCAGTACCGGTGACATACTCTTCAATGGCGAACGGCGATATTGATGTATTCCTAGGTAACTGGATGCCAACTATGGAAGGCGATATTGCTAAGTACCGTGAAGCGGGCACGGTTGAAACCGTTCGTGCCAACCTTGAAGGCGCAAAATACACACTAGCTGTACCAAAATATGTGTACGACTCTGGCGTAAAAAGCTTCGCAGACCTAGCAAAACATGCCGACAAATTTAAAGACCGTATCTACGGCATCGAACCGGGCAACGATGGTAACCGCTTAATCCAATCAATGATTGATTCTGACGCGTTTGGCTTGAAAGATTTCAGCCTAGTGGAATCAAGTGAAGCGGGCATGGTGTCTCAAGTATCACGTGCAGCACGTCGTAGCCAATGGATTGTTTACCTTGGTTGGGCTCCGCACCCAATGAACAGCAATGTTGAAATGGAATACCTTTCAGGTGGTGACGACTTCTTCGGCCCTAACTACGGCGGCGCGAATGTTTACACCAACGTTCGTTCAAACTACCTGTCTGAGTGTGCAAACGTCGGTCAACTTCTACAAAACCTAGAATTCACTCTAGAGATGGAAAACCAGTTGATGGAAGAGATTCTTAACCAGAAAACTAAGCCAGAAAAAGCCGCTCAACAATGGTTGATCAACAATTCTCAACAAGTTGAAGCTTGGTTAGACAACGTAAAAACGCATAAAGGCGAATCAGCGACTCAAGCGGTTACTGAATACCTAAAACAAGTTAAAGCTTAGTTCTACCTATCTCAACAGCTACATAAATAATAAAGGTGGGCTTGCCAATTTATCGATTGGTTTGAAGTAGCCCACCCATAATAAAAGGCAATATTGTGAATTTTATTACGGAAAAAAAAATCCCTGTCGGACAATGGATGGAAGCGGGTGTTGATTGGCTAACAATCAATGCAGCAGGCTTTTTTGATGCTATTTCTATCTTTTTAGAAACCGTCATTATGTTTTTAGTCGATGTATTTAAGTGGATGCCACCGGCTTTACCAATCGTGATGACCGCGGCGATTGCATGGTACTTACACCGTAAACCCTCGCTTGTGATTTTCGTGGTTGCAGCTTTGCTGACTATTTTAAACCTTGGCTACTGGCAAGAAATGCTGGAAACCTTTGTCCTCGTATTTGCAGCGACAACGATTTCCGTATTAATTGGCGTTCCAGTTGGCATTATGGCCGCGCATCGCCCTTGGTTATATACGGTGCTTAGACCCATTCTTGATTTAATGCAGACGGTTCCAACGTTTGTGTATCTGATTCCGACGTTGGTTTTATTCGGCTTGGGTATCGTTCCTGGCTTAATCTCGACCATCACCTTTGCCATTGCCGCGCCAATTCGTTTGACCTACTTAGGCGTCACCAAAGTGCCTGAAGAGTTGATTGAAGCGGGTAAAGCTTTTGGTGCTAGCCGCATGAAATTACTGATGAAGGTGGAGTTACCGGCCGCTTTACCAAGCATTATGGCGGGTGTAACACAGTGTATTATGTTGTCGCTTTCGATGGTGGTTATCGCCGCTCTTGTCGGTGCTGACGGCCTTGGTAAACCTGTTGTTCGAGCATTGAACACAGTGAACATCTCACAAGGTTTTGAAGCTGGATTAGCGATTGTATTAGTCGCAATCATCCTTGACCGCTTGTGCAAAACACCAAACCAGAAGGAAGCTTAATCATGTCTAACTCTCAGGAAAAAAAGACAATGGACGCGATTACCATTAAGAGCCTCGATGTTGTGTTTGGTAATAAATCGAAACAAGCGCTTGAGCTACTCGACCAAGGTAAAACTCGCCAAGAGATCATCGATGAGACTGGTCAAGTTGTCGGCGTAGACAATGTGTCGCTGACGGTTGAAGAAGGCGAGATCTGTGTGTTGATGGGTTTGTCTGGTTCTGGTAAATCATCTTTGCTTCGCGCAGTTAACGGCTTGAATGAGATCAGCCGTGGTTCACTAACAATCAAAGACGGTGACCAACAAGTCGATTTAGCGCAATGTGATGAAGCGACTCTGCGCCACTTACGTACTCACCGCGTATCCATGGTGTTCCAAAAGTTTGCTTTGATGCCATGGCTTAACGTATTAGACAACGTAGCGTTTGGTCTTGAAATGCAGGGTGTAGCGAAAGATGTTCGTCGTGCAAAAGCGCGTGAACAATTAGAAATGGTCGGCCTAGCGGAATGGGAAACCAAGTTCCCGCATGAGCTTTCTGGCGGCATGCAGCAACGTGTTGGTTTGGCGCGTGCGTTTGCAATGGACACCGATATTCTATTAATGGATGAACCGTTCTCGGCGCTTGATCCACTGATTCGTGCGCAGCTGCAAGATGAATTGATCACGCTGCAAAACAAACTCAACAAAACGATTCTGTTCGTGAGTCACGACCTAGATGAAGCACTGAAGATTGGCAATAACATTGCGATCATGGAGTCAGGCAAACTGATTCAACACGGTAAGCCTGAAGAGATCGTGCTGACGCCAAAAACAGAATACGTAAAAGATTTCGTGGCTCACACCAATCCATTGAATGTACTTAAAGGTCGCTCTTTGATGCAGCCTCTTGATTCACTGACGCAAGAGGATGAAAGCTGGAAGATCTGCGATTCTAAAGATCTCTGGATTGAACAGAGTGAAGGTGCTTTATCAGTGAAAGGTGAATCTACTTTGGCGCTTGTTGAGTGGAGCGAGTCTGACGACCTAACCGCGATTAACGCGTCTAGTGTGGTAGTGACAAGCCCGGAGATTGGTATGCGTGATGCGATTAAGCTTAAGCAGATCAGTAACCACCCAATTCTGTTGGTTGAAAACAATCAATTGGTAGGGATTTTGGATAACAGCGAGTTTTACAACGCGCTTACGGGTAATTTTCAGATGAATACAGCCGCGTAAAATTTCGTTTTCCAGCTTGGAGATTAGGGCTGATTTTTTATTGGGTGGAGAGGGTTAAATATCTCTACCTCTATGATTATTAAAATATATTATTCTTTGAACTTGTATTCTCTGATTCATTATTTTTGCCTTCATTGAAGCTTTCATTCCCCCTTCATTAAGTAAAAGTGCCGTACCACGCAAGTTTAGTGGTATAGAAAAGATTGAGAATAGTATGAACATCAGTACAATGCGGAAAAATCAATGAAGTAATTTATCAATTTACAGTGTAATTCGAGCGCGCGTGACGTAATCACTCGAGACATTTCATCGCTTCGACACTGTAAAACCATTCACAGTATATTAGTACAAAGGTCTGCATCTTGGACAAACATGACGAAATCCTGGTCGCTATTCGCCAAATTATTCGCGCTATCGATTTACACTCGAAGAAGCTGAGTAAAGAGTATGGTTTGACTGGCCCTCAATTAATCTTAATGAGAGCAATCCAAGAAATGGGTAATGTGACGATCAAAGAATTGTCTAATCAGACCAATGTAAGCCAAGCAACGACGACGACGATCATCGACCGCCTAGAGTTAAATGGCTATGTACAACGAGTACGCAGTTCATCGGACCGCCGCAAAGTACACGCGAACCTGACTGAGAAAGGTCAAGAGTTGCTAAACAATGCGCCACCGCCGCTGCAAGATAACTTCGTGAAAAAATTCCAAAACCTAGAGACGTGGGAGCAAAGCTTACTGCTTTCTTCGATGCAGCGCGTATCAGCAATGATGAATGCAGAAGACATCGACGCTGCTCCAGTGCTTCAGCTTGAAGGCATTGCAAACGTAGCTAAAAGCTAACGTTAGTTTTAAATTATTTATTTAAAACAAAAACTTAAATAGTTATTAAATGGTCGCATTAAGCGGCCATTTTTGATCTCACCATGTAAAGTTTCTAGTTATACTGCCTGTTCGCTACGTCCTTCTATTTTAAATCTCCCTGGTTTTTAACCCTACGTTGTAATCACCTTATTTATTTGTATTAAAAAATGCATTGACGATTCTCTGACAATAAAAATATAGACCGACCGGTCTGATTTGTATTATTGTGTGCTCATCTTAACCATGAGGTGATGTATGAAATACGAATTGGCGCCAACACAAATGACCATGACGTTGAACAACATGCAGGGAGCTTTTGCACAGAACCCGATGCCAGCGGTATCGGTGAGAATTGAGCAGTTGCTTGCACTTAAATCTGCGCTTATCGATTACACAGATCGTTTGTGTTTAGCCGTGAGTGAGGACTATGGTCACCGCAGTCGACAAGACACTTTGATGGCCGACATATTGCCTTGTATCGGAAATATCGATCACAGCATTGAGTGTTTACCTCATTGGTCGACATCTTCGATTCGTCATTCCGGCCCTTTGCTTTCAACCTCTCGTGTTGAAGTGGTTTATCAACCCAAAGGCGTTGTTGGGATCATTGCTCCGTGGAACTTCCCGATCATGTTATCCGTCGGCCCGCTTATTTCGGCGTTGGCAGCGGGCAATCGCGCCATGATCAAGATGAGTGAATTTACCCCTGCGACGAACCAAGTATTAAGATCGCTATTGGTAGAAGTTTTCCATGCCGATGAGGTGTGCTTGGTTGAAGGTGAGGTAGAAATCGCAGCCGCATTTTCGGCATTGCCGTTTGAGCATCTTCTGTTTACGGGGTCAACCCAAGTGGGTCGCCAAGTGATGAGGTCAGCGGCTGACACGCTAACTCCAGTCACGCTAGAGCTAGGCGGTAAGTCACCGGTTATCGTTGCAGAAGACATGCCAATTGATATCGCGGTTGAGCGAATCATTTATGGTAAGAGCCTCAATAACGGGCAGGTGTGTGTGGCTCCTGACTATGTATTGCTACCTGAAGGGAAAGTTGAATCTTTCATTCAAGAGTATAAAAAACAGTACCAATTGCTGTTCGATGAAGGGGTCTATTCCGAGAGTTTGACGTCCCTAATCAATCCTCGTCAATGCGATCGTATTGTCGGCTTGTTGAATGAAGAGCAACAAGCAGGAACGCGAACCGTCGCTTGCCATGACGAAGCAATGGACTTAGATTGCCAACGACTGGTGACGCACCTAATTGTTGAACCAAGCCTGTCATCCAAGGTGATGAACGAAGAGATTTTCGGCCCACTATTACCCTTGATTACGTATCGCAATATCGAAGAGGCGTTCCAAGTCATCAATAGCAAACCAAGGCCGTTAGCGCTCTATCTAATGAGCTTTGATTTGAGCTTACAAGCTCAGGTTAAGCACCAAGTTCATTCCGGCGGAATGTGTATCAATGACTGTGTTTTCCATCTAGCGGTTGATGACGCGCCGTTTGGTGGCATTGGTGAATCAGGGCAGGGCAATTATCACGGTAAAGAAGGTTTCCTTACCTTCTCCCATGCCAAAACCGTCTTGGAAACAGGCTTAGATCATCGAGTTAAGCATCTGTTTTCAAAAGAAGACAACGAATTAAAGACCGCAGTGATGAGCATGCTTGGCAAGTAAATCATTTCTGTCATTACTCAATTTATCTACAAGAAGTTATTTATAAGAAATTATTTTTACGACGTTATTTTAAGAGGTTATTTTTATGTTAGAACGATTTTTTGAACGAACGATGAAAGCGTATTTGATGGTTACAGGATTCTTAACCGCAACCGCTTTCTCTACTTTCCTTGCGCCTGATTGGAGTATGCAAACGCTGTTCTCGTACAACGATACGATGATGGTGAACAAAGAGTATCTTATGGGTACCTATCAACACTGGGGAGTCATGGTTGGCTGTATTGGTGTGTTGTTGATGTTCTCGGCGAAGTACAAATCGCTGCGCACTTCGACCATGATTTACAGTGCATTTGAGAAGTCGATGTTTGTGGGCATATTCTTATACAACGTATGTATCAACGATTATGAGTGGTTTTACGGATGGAGCGGTGTGTTTGCGCTCGATGGATTTGTGACTGTCTACTCTTTAGTTTACCTGTATTACTACCTCACTAGAGACAAAAGCAAGGTGCCAGCTCATCTTCGTTAATAGTTAATAAGTTGCTCATGGTGAGTCAATGACACTTATTCAATGATCACTAACTAGCTTACTTATTACTACAGCCCGCATTTGCGGGCTTTTTTCGTTTTTGGGCAATGATCCATAAAGATCTTAATTGACATATCTTTGACATTAACACTCTAGACCGACCGGTTTGTATTGGTTATTGTTTAGTCATCAACTAGAAATGAGGTAAATACCATGACAACCAATAATTTTAACTTTCAACTTAAAACCATTGTTCATGCTCAAGAGAATGGCATTGAAAATATCCCTTCTCTTTTTGGTCGCTTAGGTGCGCAAAGAGTCGTGCTCTTTTCTGATAAAGGCTTGGAGTCTCTTGGTTTTGTTGAGCAGTTCTCGGCGTTGTTTGTAAACGAAAAGGTGAACCAGCCAGGTAATGAACAAGCAGTTCAACTTGTTGGTGTGTACACCGATATCGCGCCAGACGCGACTTGCGACAACATCAACGCTGCCATTGAATTTGCAAACAGCGTCAATGCTGATGCGATCTTGTCTGTTGGTGGTGGCAGTGTGATTGATGCTTCTAAAGGTGTGAAATACGCATTTCATAAACAGATAGATGATATCCGTACGGTGATTGCGGGCGGCGGTCATATGGATGTGTGGCCAAACAATGAAGATATTCGAGTGCCACACATTGCGGTTCCGACAACGGCTGGCACGGGCGCAGAAGCCTCTCCGATTGCTGTTTTTTACAATGAACATGAAAACATTAAGGCAAGTCTAGTCGCGTCTGGATTGGAAGCTGATATCGCGATCCTTGATCCAACGGTGACCACTAAGCTGCCTGATCATCTGACTCGTTCTACCGCGATGGATGCACTAACACACGCTGTTGAAGCGATTGTCTCGCCAATGAGTAATGCATTCACTGACGCTTACGGCATTCAGGCAGCAAAACTGATTATTGAAAACTTACCCTTGGCATTGAAAGAGCCAGAAAACCTAACCGCACGTGGCAATCTTCTTCAAGCAAGCACCATGGCGATCTCTGCATTTTATTCGTCTTTGGGCGGTATTCCGATTCACAACTGTGCTCATGCCTTTGGTGCGATTAGCCACATTCCACATGGCGATGCCAACACGGTATTAATGCCGGTTGTGATTGAAGCACTGCCAGAGTTCTACATGCCGAATGCGGCGAAGTTAGCTCAAGCATTCTCTGTCGACACTACGGGAACCGATGAGATGGTTTACCAGAGAGTGTTGGATTTCTTAAATAACTTCCAAACCAGTGTCGGTGCGATGAAGCGTTTCTGCAGCTGGGACTTTGATGAGCAAGAGAAGAGCAACATTGCAGAAGCGATTGAAAAAGACATCTGTTTTCAGTTCTACCCAATCTCGAAACAGACGATTGAAACCATCATAGAGAAAGCGATTTAAGTCTCTGTTTTAATCGACTGAATGTTATGACCATTTAATTCAGTCGATGATTCACTCAACAATCATTACTCGAGAGCCAATTATGAAAATTGAAAACGTATTGCTATCAAGCTTGTGCATCATCGCGCCATTCCTACTTTTCACCTAATTCATTCAACAGGGACGTCGAGACCTTTATTCCCGAGGAGGAAATAAATGCTCAATAAACGTTTAACTACCGTGATTTTGGCGGGTGTTTTGGTTGTTCTGTTTTTTGCCAAGGCAAGCTTTGGAAGCGAGAGCTTTGAGAATGAAGCAACAATGGCGAAAGCGCAGCAGCATCAAGACGTCGTGCAACTGTTGGATGAAGCTTACCAAGGGCAATTGGATGCCCAGCTCTCTGTCGCTTACTTATATCTGAGCGGAGATGGCGTAGAACAGAATGATGAAAAAGCCGCGGAGTGGTTCGTCACCGCAGCCAATAACGGTAGCCCTGAAGCTCAAACACAGCTTGGGTTGATGTATATCTCTGGAAGTGGCGTTCAAGCCAGCCAAGTGGAGGCTGTCACCTGGATTGGCATGGCAGCAGCTCAAGAGTATAACCCCGCGCTCGACTTATTACATTGGATGTCGCAAGCCGCGCACTAATTCAAATCCTAACTCAGGTTAATCACAGAAAGGTTAGCCTCAGAAAAAGTTATTCGCAGAAAAGTTAATTACTGAAAAAGTTAATCACAGAAATTGGAGAACGTCTTATGCAGACATTCAAGAAATCTTTAGTCTTCACTGCAATGGCCGCGGCAAGCAGTGCTGCTCTGGCCGCAGAATCAGAAAAACCGAATATTGTTGTCATTGTTGGCGATGATGTGGGCTTTGCCGATACTCAGCCTTATGGCTCAGAAGCCAATACACCAAACCTAATGGCGCTGGCTGAAGAAGGGGTTAAGTTTACTAACTTTCACGCGTCACCAACCTCATCGGTAACGCGCTCTATGATGTTAACCGGAGCAAATAGCCACGAGGTTGGGCTAGGCACCTTCGACTATGCTGTCTATCCGGGTGCGATTGGCAAGCCGGGTTATGAAGGTTACCTCACCAAGAAAGGGGTTACGGTCGCAACGCTGCTTAAAGAGAGTGGCTATAACACTTACCTCTCTGGTAAATGGCACTTGGGGCACGACGATGGTTTCTTACCTGACGATCGAGGTTTTGAAGAGAGTTACGGTATCTTAGCGGGCGGCTCGAATCACTTTAATCGAGATATGATGTTCCCGGCCAAAAACGCTGCGACAGCGGATGCGCTGCAAAAAGGGGATATTCCCGGCGTCGAAGTTGAGCCAACTTACCGTAACGGTGAAGTGGTTGAGGACAAGTACAAAGGCGAGTATTCAGACCAAATTTACACCAACGAGATCATCAAGATGATCGACAGCAAAAAAGACGACGGTAAGCCTTTCTTCGCTTACGTCCCATTCACCGGTATTCACCTGCCATTGCAAGCGCCTGAGTCTGCCTATCAAGATAAAGTCGATTATTACGTCGAGCATGGTTGGGACTCGGTTCGAGAAGATCGTTTCCAACGCATGAAAGAGATGGGCGTGATTCCAAAAGACGCCGATATTTCAGATCGTAACGCATTAAGCCGCCCTTGGGACTCGCTTTCTGAGAAAGAACAAAAGTGGTACGGCAAGAAAATGGCTGTCGCGATGGGCATGATGGAAATGCAGGACCAACAAGTCGGTCAGATAGTCGATTACCTGAAAGAAATCGGGGAATACGATAATACTTACATTATGTACCTAGCGGATAACGGCCCAGAAGCGGCGGATATTACCGGTGAAAATATCAGTGATTTGATCCGAACATGGACTGCTCATCATTTCGATAATTCGACTGAAAATTTGGGTAACGCGAACTCCAGTGTGTCACTTGGTCCTGAGTGGGCAAGCGCTTCAACCGGTGGCCTATCTTGGTACAAAGCTTACACAGCAGAGGGCGGTATCCGTGTGCCATTTATCGTTAAGCCAGCCAAAGCGCTTTTAGCCGGTGAAGATGCGTTGCAACCGGGAACTCAGACAGACGACTTATCCCAAGTGAAGGACATTGCAGCCACGATTCTTGAGATTGCAGAGGTCGATCATCCAGGAACGGAATATCAAGGTCGAGAAGTGGCGCCGATGAGTGGTGTGAGCTTGTTGCCTTACTTCAAAGGGGAAACGGCAGACGTGCACAGTGCCAACAATGCGATTCCATTTGAATTGTTTGGTAGCGGGATTTTGCTTAAAGGTGATTACAAGATCATCCGAATCTCTACGGGAATGGGCGGTGACAGTGAGTGGCACCTATACAACACCAAGAAAGATCCTGCAGAGCAACATGACTTGAGAAATGAAATGCCAGATCTGTTCCTTGAAATGGTCGCTGAATATCAAGAATACGAAAAAGCGCAAAATATCGTCCCAGTTGACGAAACGTGGAACCCGTTTGAAAACGTGAAATAGAGGAAAAAACCATTCGGCCAACCTAATGCTATCAAGCTTGGTTGGCCGATGAACACCGTGTAAAGGAATTACGAATTGTTTTGGCTAATACAATAACTTTTACATCGAGGCACTCTTCATGACGACATTATCGCTATCAAATTTGAGCTCAGTTCCGCAGTTCAATGGCAAAGCACACAGCAAACTTCAGGCCTTAGCAAAACCGATAGGTGCGGTGTGTAATATCAGTTGCACCTACTGTTATTATTTAGAAAAACAACAGCTGCTTGAATACCCAAAAGGCTCTCAATATACGATCGATGAAGTTCTGTTAGAGCGTTATATCAAGCAATATATAGAAGGGCAGAATACGCCTGAAATCATCTTTTCTTGGCATGGTGGAGAGCCTACCTTGTTGGGGATTGAGTACTTTCAAAAGGTCGTCGAGCTGCAGAAAAAATATTGTCCTAGCTACAGTAAGATCAGCAATGACCTTCAAACCAACGGCACGTTACTGAATGATGCGTGGTGTGATTTCTTCAAAAAGAATGACTTTATCATTGGTGTGAGCATTGACGGCCCAGAGCACTTACACAATCACTACCGAACCAACCGTGCAGGCAAAGGCACTTTTTCTCAAACAATGCGTGGCATTCGCTACTTGAAGCAGCATGACGTCGAGTTCGCGACCCTAAGCTGCGTGAATGATGTGACAGGAAAATATCCATTAGAGGTCTATCGCTTTCTGCGTGATGAAGTGGGTTCGAAGCAATTGCAGTTTATTCCTGTGGTCGATAAGCGTGCTGCTCATACTAACAACAAATGGCTCACCAACCAGAAGGCGATCATTCCTGTTTCAGGCGATCTAGAGCCGTGGAGTGTTGAATCAGCGCAATGGGGAGAGTTTCTCTCTACGATTTTTGATGAATGGTACCAATATGATTTTGGTCAGGTGCTCGTGCCTTATTTTGAAAACTTCTTTGGTGTGTGGATGGGGAAAGAAAGCACGATGTGCACATTGAGTGAGATTTGCGGGAAAGGGCTCGCGGTTGAACCGAATGGTGATGTCTATTCATGTGACCATTATGTTTTTCCTGAATTTCAGTTGGGTAACATTCAGGAGCAAGAACTTTCCACCTTAGCTTTCTCATCAGCGCAGCAGCGTTTTGGGTTCGCCAAACAGAAGTCTCTGCCGAAATAATGCCAAGCCTGTGAGTTTAAATTTGCATGCCATGGCGAGTGCCCTAAAAACCGCATCATCAAAAGTCGAGATGGTGAGGCTGGGTTAAATTATCTCTGTGAAGGATGGCTGAGCTTCTTCAAGCATATCGACCCTGTTATTAAGGGCTTACTCAAAGCTAATAATATTCCGTCTCGTCTGGGGTGAGGGAGTAAGCGTGAATCGATTTAATCAATGTTTACAGTAAGATAGAAGGCTCGCATAAATTATGCGAGCCTTTTGGTATTTGGTATTTGGTATTTGGTATTTGGTAACGGGTATCTAGTCAGCCGATTCTTGGGCTGGGTTCATGGCGAGAAGAGTCTCTTCCATGGCATTGTTTAGAATCGAACGGTTACGCTGCATGGCGGCCATGAGCGTTGAGCCTAGCCATAGACCATAAAGCATTCGAGACAGCGATTCGGGCTCTGCGATCGTGAAATCACCGGTCTCATTGCCTTCTTCAAATAGCTTCGCCATACGCAGGATGATCTTTTCTGCGCCTATTGCCATTGTGGACTGTAACGGGTTAGCAGACCCAGATACTTCTCCCGCCAGTTTTACGACAAGACATTGGATATTGAAGTCTTCAGTCAGTTTCGATGCACACCAAAACTCGAAATAGGCTTTTACGCGGTCCCGACGAGAAAGCGACTCATCACTTAAAAAGTCATCTAGCTTAGCGAGATGCTCATAAAAGTAGTTAGTAAGAAGGATCTCACCAAAGTGTTCTTTGGATTTGAAGTAATGGTAAAAAGAACCCTTCGTGCCTTCCGCTTGGTTGATGATTTTCATCAGGCCAACACCAGCAAACCCGTGTTCATTAATAAGGCTAAAACCTGCATCGAGCATAGCTTGTCGCATGTCTTTCATTGTTCTTACTCTTTATGCTGAGAATGAGGAATAGTGTAACGAGCAACATACCAACCGTCCAGTCTAGCGCGTTAGGACGCGGTCAATAATTGACTCGTTTCGTCAAAGTAACATTTTCTCTTATTGGCACTTCTAAGCGACAAAGCTTTTTTCAAGATAAACACATCCTATAAATCGAAAATAACAACCTTAAAGGGCTTGTTTGGTGCCTTAAAATGGCTAAATCAGGGCATTTTAAGTTACTGTTTTTGTTGGTTTTTAATTTGGTGTTTTCTTGGAATCGCAATGGTAGTCTTAGCTTAATTTCTTTAGGGGGCTAAATGGACACCAATAACAGCACTTATCATCAGCACAGTTTTGCTCAGCAAGATTTATCAGAGCTTACATTTACAGCCTGCACGTTTATCCGTTGTGATTTCAGACGTTCGAACTTACGTGATGCAACGTTTATTAACTGTAAGTTTATCGAACAAGGCGATATTGAGGGATGCCACTTTGATATTGCCGACTTACGAGATGCAAGCTTCCAGAATTGCCAGTTGGCGATGGCGAATTTTAGTAACGCGAATTGCTATGGTATTGAGCTACGTGAATGCGATTTGAAAGGGGCGAACTTCACTCGTGCTAACTTTGCTAATCAGGTAAGCAATAGAATGTACTTTTGCTCAGCATATATTACGGGCTGTAACCTGTCATACGCCAATTTTGAACAGGCTTGTTTAGAGAAGTGTGAGTTATTTGAAAACCGCTGGATAGGTACTTACCTTGGCGGAGCGTCACTAAAAGAGTCCGATCTTAGCCGAGGCGTGTTCTCGGAAGATGTATGGGGGCAATTCAGTATGCAGGGGGCTAACTTGTGTCATGCTGAATTAGAAGGGTTAGATCCTCGCAAGGTAGACACATCGGGGATTAAAATTGTCGCTTGGCAGCAAGAGCAACTGCTTGAAACCATGGGTATTGTGGTCATGCCCGATTGATCGCTGTAATTTCCAACTGCAGGCTATAGAAGAAAAGCCCAAAGCTAATAACTTTGGGCTTTTCCGTATTTGGCAACCAGCATTTTATAATGAAGTTTAGAAAAGAGAATGCTTGGCGAATATTGAGCTGATTAGTGCATACCTGAGCGCATTTTATCGGCAAGCGCAAAGAAGACAAACAACACAAAACATACTAGAGCAACACCCAGTGAAACTAAGATTGTTGTTGCATCTTTTGACATCAATGGGATAACGATAGAGGCTAACGCTACTAACATAACAAGGATATGAACGATTCGTCCGACGATTGGATTCTTATGACAAAATGAAGCCCATAGGTAACGCATTTTTAACACCAGTATAAAATTAGTGGTTTTATTCTATTTGCTTAATGAGTGTTTTGTAAATAATTTTTGATTGCAGGTGACTGTAAATATGATCTGGGTCGTTCTAGTATAAAACTGATTAAATAACAGAGGTTTATTTTTATTTTAAAGGATGTTTTTCATCTAAATGACGACCATGGTATTCCGTATTCTTTAGAATAGTAAGTCAAATATTATTCGATTTTCACTTTCTTGACTGAATGTCTCATTTATTGAGCCTTCTGTTAAGAGGCTGGTTGCTTACTCCTATTCCTCTTATAAATGTCACGCAAGCTACAAGCAGGTTTCTAGCCTATTATCCCTTTTTGTTATTTATCAAAGCGACCCCTCAAACTGAGAACGAAGTAATCTTTCGAATTTTTCTGTTTGATATACTCAACGCTTATTCGATGAAGATGATGGAGATGATATGTCGAAAACCGCGAAGATCATTAATGAAGATAAGCTGGTAAAAAAAGCAGTTGAGGTCGGTTTTAAGATGGCAAAACTACAAGGTTTTGATTTGCCACATTCATCCCAACCGATAAAGGTTAAAGCGGTGTATTTGTTCCTTGTAGAGGTTAATCAGATCACACCGTTACCTGACGATAAGCTTGATGGTGCCAACATTAAAAAACGTTTGGCGCTATGGATTCACAAAGCATTGCCTGATAATGACCCATTGAAGTAAGGGCGCCTTCGCCTTTATCGTCTTCAATGAGAATTCATATGTGTTTCTAATTGAAAAAGCCTAGCGATCCCTCGCTAGGCTTTGTTGTTTTTAGGGCCTGTTTTTCAACGACAAATGTTTATGTTCTCGTTTACACAGCCTGTACTGGTTCTGTTGGTTTGTGATTTTCTGAGCCATCGTTGGTGATGTGGTCATACTTTTCAGTGAGGTGATCTTGAATTTTTTGGTGATACGCGCCGTTCAGCTTGTAGAAGCGGAAGTAGATGATTAATGCAATGGCAAAGAAGAAAGCAGGTAGGCCGACCATGATGCATTGCATGCCAAATACGGTTTCAGGGCTTTGCACTACATTAGGTACATAGTCGACGGCAGTGAGCGAGATACCGATGAAGAAAGCGGCAAATGCAGAGCCTGCTTTTACGACTAAGGTTTGCACAGAGTAAGCAATGCTTTCACAACGAGAGCCTAGTTTAAATTCACCATAGTCGACGGTGTCTGCCACCATAATGACGTTAAGAACCCAGAATAAAGCGGTACCGATTTGTAGGAACACACCCGCCGTTGAAATCAACAAAATGCTTTGTTTGTCGTACATGCCAACATAGATAAGAACAGCACTGCCTAAAATAGGGAAAGTGGAAGCACAAGCCCATAGAGTACGGCGTGAGAACATTTTTGCGAGTTTAGGAAACAACACCAGTGTGATGAGGTTCGCGATGCCTGCATAAGCCATGTAATAAGGGAACAACTCTTCGTTACCTACAACATAGGTGAAGTAGTAGACCGCGAAGGCTGTGATGATGTTGGTCGCCAAGTTGTAAGACAGTGCCATGCATAGAACGCTGGTCAATTGGTCGTTTTTGTAGATAAGTGACAGTAGCTTTTTCAGTGATACTTTTTCTTCCGGCTGTGTGGTGTCGAGGTTTGCGGTTGAATAGCGTTCTTTGACATTACGCAGTGTGATAAACGTCGAGACTAAGAAACAGGCAATCAACAGTAGCGTAAATATTTGAAACCCAAACCCCTTGTCGTCACCACCTACATAGTTGACGAAGGGCATTGCAATGGCAGCGGTTACAATCCACGCGAGGCTGGCAAAGAAGCGAGGATATGGGACTAACTCTTCGCGTTCGCGTTTATCTAAGGTGAGTGTTGGAACTAACGACCAAAAAGGAATATCCATTAGTGTGTAAGTCATACCCCACAAAATATAAGTGATAGCGGCGTAGGCGATTAACCAAGGGCCTTCGATGTAATGTGCACTAAACACCATGAGTAGCACGACAGAGTTGGCGAGCGTGCCAATTAAAATCCAAGGTTTGAATTTGCCCCAACGGGTGCGCGTATTGTTGACCAACCAGCCCATGATTGGGTCGTTGACCGCATCCCAAATACGGGCGACGAGAAAGATGGTACCGACGGTAGCGGCAGAAATACCGACTACATCCGTGTAGTAAAACATTAGGTACATATAGACGATGGTGATTGCGAAGTCTTTACCAAATGCGCCAAAGCCATAACTGAGCTTGGTATTCATAGAGATACTCATTGCCACTCCTTACGCCTCCCCTGTGAGAAGGCGCTAATATTCACGTTATTGTATGTTTTTATTAGTATGAAATTACTTGTTAACCCACTCTGGTAACCAACCTTCATGTGCCTCAATCAAGTCATCAACCAGCGCGTATATCTCTTCTATTCCAAGTACTGCAGCTGTATGAGGGTCGAGCATCGCAGCATGATAAATACGGTCGCGGTTTTCAGTGAGAATGGCTTCGGTTAATAGAGTTTGGACGTTGATATTGGTTTGCATCAATGCGGCTAAGTGGTTTGGTAGACGTCCAGCTTTGATTGGTTGAACACCATTAGCATCAACTAAACAGGCGACTTCAACACAGCAACCTTGCGGTAAGTTGTCTATTAAAGCTTCGTTTTTAACGTTGCCATAGATGACGCTCGGAGTACCTGTCCAGATAGAATTCATGATGGTGCTGGCGTACTCATGAGACTCATCAACGGTAATTTTGTCAGCTGTTTTGAGTTCTTGAAGGTCGCGCTTCCAATCGGCTATTTGCTCGACACAGCGCTTCGGGTACTCATCAAGTGGCACTTTATAACGTTCAATTAAATCTGGGCGATTCGGCTTGATAAAGTAGGGGGTGTATTCCGAAAAATGTTCAGAAGACTCAGTCACAAAGTAGCCAAGCTTCTTAAACATCTCATAGCGAACTAAGTTGGTGCAGCGACCATTGTGATAAATACCCGGTTTAGGCGCTTGCCCACTCTCAAAAGCTTCAAGTAGATCTGGATAAATATCGATGTATTGACCACTTTCTGTTTTCTTCTCAAGAGTGAGGTAGTAAGCCATGTGGTTGATGCCAGCGCAGGTATAGCGAAGGTCTGAATAATCTAAGTCCAGGTCGCGCGCTAATTCTTCTGCTGTGCCTTGTACTGAGTGGCATAAACCGACTTGTTTGATGTGCGGGTATTTCTCGTACATCGCCCACGTGTTCATCGCCATAGGGTTGACGTAGTTGAGCATAGTGCCGTTCGGGCAAACCTCGGTCATATCTTCACACACGCTCCAAAGGTGTGGGACAGTGCGTAGTGAACGCATAATGCCGCCCGGACCTAGCGTGTCTGCGATCGTTTGTTCCAGACCATGGCGTTTACACACTTCAAAATCTGTGACTGTGCAGGGTTCATAACCGCCGATTTGGAAAGCGATGACAACGAAGTCTGCATCTTGTAGTGCCTCTTTTTGATTTAAGTGGCATGAAATAGAGCCAGTAGCACCAGATGATTCCATGAGTTTACTGACGACTAGGTGTGACTCTTCTAATCGGGTCTCATCAATATCCATCAAGGCGACATGAGCGTTTTGTAGTGCAGAACGATGGAAAACGTCACCAAGAATGTTCTTAACAAAAATGGTTGATCCTGCGCCGATGAATGTGATCTTAGGGCTTTGCATAGTGGAATCCTTTATCTCTCTGAGTTCTTTGTTGATACAGACAAAGTACACCTAGAACCCACGTCGATTCGTCTCAGATAATCAAATAGCTCTCCCGTTTTCTAATATTTTAAAATCATTGAATGGAAATCTTAGGAAATGGGATAACTTACTGGCTTTTGAGGAGAGGGGGTGTGCAATGAAGCGAGTTTTGCACTTAAGGTGCTGACTCTAATCACATTGTACTAATCTTATGAAATGGGGTATTTCGGCACTATGATCGCCTTCAGAGTTTTATTATCGAGGAACTGCTAAAAGTCATTTATACGATTTCCTAAGGAACGAGATATGCCGCAATCAACCCCTGATACGCTGAGAATTATCACTTTAGATAAGTACTCATCCGAGACCGTGTCGGTAAGTCCGCTTTCTCTCTATTCTTCCTATGAGAAAATCGATATCGAACTTAGAGCTCCTCACTCCATGCCCGGCTATCATTGGCATGGTCAAATTGAGGTGAATATTCCTTTTGGGGACGATGTGGAATACATCATTAACGGCAGCCCAATCGTGGTTAAGAGTGGATCGATTGGCTTGTTTTGGGCATCGGTACCTCATCGACTCACCAATCCCGGCCAAAGCCATAATATGGGGATCATCAACATACCGATTCATCATTTTATGTCGTGGACTCTCAGTCGAGATTTAGTCAATCAGATAACTCACGGCAGTGTGTTGCAATCGAATTCTTGTTCGTTAGTGAGTGAATTTGAAATTGCCCGTTGGGTACAAGAGATAAAGCATTCGTCAGAAAGTCGCCAGCAGTTGGCTATCGATGAAATTGGCTTGATGCTTAAGCGAATCTGCCTTGATGGTTGGCAACAACTGCTCGTAAATCGACAGGAAAAATCGACCTCAAAAGGGGTGTCGAAACACTCTCAATTTTATGTCAGCCAAATGTTGGAATACATCGCCACGCATCACAACCAGCCATTAACCGTGAAAGATATCGCAGAACATATTGGATTACATGCCAACTATGCAATGAACGTATTTCAGCGAACGATACAGATGACCATCAAGCAGTACATTACTGCGATGCGAATTAATCATGCTCGTGCTTTACTGAGTGATACCGACAGAACCATTCTCGATATTTCACTCACGGTGGGCTTCAATTCGAGTAGCCGATTCTATGAAACTTTCCAAACGTACATTGGCGTCACGCCGACGCAATATCGAAAAGTAGCGAGGGAAGATCATCGGTGGAGCAGTCATGGAGCCAGCCCCGTCTACGACCTTGAGAAAGGCGCGTGTGATGGTAAAAGGCCGCTAACGGTCACCGATAATTTAAAGGAAAAGTGGTAAGTGTTTATTCCGTTGCGTAAAGATGGCTAATACCCTGAACTAGGGGCTAAGGGGCTAAGGGGCTAAGGGGCTAAGGGGCTAATAAAGCAGAAATAGCCCTTGATACCCCCCAAGCTTAACTTCTGTCACATACTCACCAACCTTGCCATTCATATCGACTGGCCTCATTGGCTTGTTTAATGGAATACTGAGTTTCGGTGCCGAATAGAAGTCACGATTTTTACCATAGAAATCGGTTCGATAAAGTACGCGCCCATGCTCAAACTCTCTTGAGAGCACCATCTCTTGAGGGCCTCCCTCTACGATGTTTGTTTCCGAACGATAAAGAAAATAGGTATAGGTTGGTAACAGCTGAACCTTACCGTTTGGCAGATCAGCATGCACAACTTGATGCTTGGTTGAATTGCCGACAATGGTGTAGTCACTGGGTGTTGAGTGTGTGGTCGAAAGCATTAACGGAATGGGCTCTAATTTATTCGGAATCCGGTTGGCTGGAAAGCCTAGGTCGACCTTGAGCAGCTGTGTCGGTCGGTAAGCGATGTTTTTCGGCACACCACTCTTCCAAAAATTCTCTTCGGTAGTATTGCCACTGCCATACACATAACTGCTATTCCACTGGTTAAAATAACTATGTTGTGGCTGGTAGCTGAGGTAATAAATAGCGAGGGTTGAATACTGATCTTGTTGCCAGTTATCTTGGCTGTTACCTAGGTATTGAACGCGCCCATAGCGAGTAGTGGCTTGGAATATAACGCTTGAATCAGTGTTAGCTAACGCTGAGTTATCCCAAAACTTAGACAATCCGGCATAACCACTAAAGCCTGTAGAGGGGAATAAGTAGTGCTCCCTAAAGTACAGGTTTCCTGAGTTAATTAAGTGTGATTGCCCGTTTCGGCCATAAAGGTTGGCCGTTCCAATATTAAGGCCAATTGAAAGAGTATCGTCGTTAGCTGATAACTGTTTGAGAAAGGCGGCGAAGTGCGTCTTGTATTGCTTATCCGCTTCATTAGACCCTACGACAAGACCAAGCTCTTGAATGGTTCCTCCTGAATGAACCTCAAATTGATTGCTGCCAAGGAGTTTGTTGGTATCGTCGTTGTAGGCGCCATTGAGCCCTTGTTGCCCCCAATGTTTGGAATAGTAGTTTCGCATCAACATCAGTAGATCTGGGTTAGTAAGGTTGGTCAATGACCATGATGAGTTTTGGTTCCACATTCGGCCGAAAGGAATGACGCGAGACTCCCAGCGAAATCGAGCTGTAGCCAATTTGTTATTCCTATTTTCATATTCAGAAGGTGATAAATAGTTGTCTTGGTCGAGATCGGCTGACTGGTCAAAACCACGGATCTTGCGCCAATACTTGGTTTCGTTTGGTGGTTGTGAATCTGTCTTTGAAGTCTGCAGATCTTTGAGTTCGATTTTCGGGAAATGGTCCTTCAATTGAACTTGATTTAAGCGAGGGCGAATATCATTTTGGTTCCCTTGCCAGCGTACCCTAACAACGTATAAACGCCCGCCATCGCGAATAAACGTAGAACCAAAATACTGACCCCCACCATAACTCTGGCCACTTCCATCATGAGTCGTTGCTCTGACCCAATTCGAGGGCACTCGCCAGTTTACGGCTTGGTTTCGGGTCATGTTGCTTGTGTTATCTTCCATTATAACGACGCTAGACCATGCCGTGACTTTGCCCTCAACGTTCATCGATGATGGATACTCAATCTGAAACTCTCCGCCCTGTGCAAAGTGTGAAAATTCAAATGCTAAGTGATTGAATTTCTCAGAGTGATAAACGTAGAGAGCGCCACCTTTGTCAAAATGTTCAAACACATCAGCATCCCAAGGTGGTGGTTGATAAAGAGAAAAGCCCGCGTGCTTTTCATCAGCGGTATAGCCGATAATTATAGGTTTGCGATTTAAAGTGGTATTGGCACCGTGACTCGTATCACGCTCTGCCAGAATCGTGTCTTCTGAAAAGTGTAGGAAAAAATCTTCGTAATCAATGCCATTTCGCTCTGCGGCATTTCTAATTTCGTTTTCTAATTCTCCTGAATTCAGATCCAATTTTTGGTTGTACATATAACCAATCGCGCTGACGCTTTCGTTATCATTTTTATCGGCGTAAGCCCCAAACACCAAGTCACTATTGTTGACCTCCCAATCGATCACCTCTCTGGCTGATAAGGAGGAGCCATGTAAGTTGAACCCATTCTCATGTTGGCTTGGTAGCACAATGGTATAGCTTGCCAAGCTGGTGTTTGAAGACACAAGGCATGTAAAGGGAAGGGCCAATAGTAGTCGAGTACGGTGTTTTTTCATCAAGCTTCCTAGTCACAATGGGAGCGATTTTATATCAGCCAAATTAAGCATCTCACGCTATGTCAGTGTAGCAAAGCACGGTATTGGGGTTCGGTGTTCATCGGGTGGTTAGCTCGAATAGATATCAGCATATAGCTTCTAACTTGACAGTTTGGAGGTTACTACCAACTATTAAGTTGATGATTTTTAATCCGTAATCCATTGGTTCACCTAAGTTGAATGACTAAGGACGTAGGTGCGGGTGTTTTGTGATGTTCAATATGACTGAACTCGATAAGTAAGGAGGGGATGCCCCTTATGATGTCTTTACTGTTTTTGTTATTACTTGTGGCGATGGTGTGCGGGTTTTTCGGCAAGAAGACCGCCGCGTATGGCTTTTTCGCTGGCTCAGTGATCCTTGGTTTGTATTGGTTTAATCACCATGCGACTGACCCTCTGTCGATCTTATTGTAAGGAGCTAACATGAATCGAAATCAGTTAACTCTTCTGAATACGCTTGGCTTACTGGGTATGACAGCCGTTTTGTTGATCGGCTTTATTCTTCAGTTTGTCCTCAATGAACTTCCTTGCCCACTGTGTTTACTGCAACGGATTGGCTTTGTGATGGTCGCGTTTGGCTTCATGCTGAATGTGGTTTATGGGCCTCAACCGCGTCACTATGGGGTTGTGCTAATTGGCGCTTTGTATGGTGTCGCCACATCGTTAAGACAAGTTTCCCTACACGTGATTCCGGGCACTCCTGGTTACGGTAGCCCTATTTTGGGGATGCATTATTACACTTGGGCCTTTGTGTTGTTCGCTGCAACCATATTGGGTGTAGCCGTGATCTTGATACTAACCAATAAGGCCGAGTCTCACGAACCTTACAAAATGAGTAACTTTGGACGGATTGTGTGTTTACTAGCAATCGTGGTGGTGGCATTGAATGCTATTGCTACATTTGTCGAATGTGGTCCTTATCAGTGCCCTGATAATCCGGTGAGCTATTGGTTACTCAATCAAGGTGCTGGTGGATAATTTCTGTGTTTAGAAAAAAGAGCGAGAGGCAAGCTTCTCGCTCTTTTTGTATGCGTTGTATTCTCAAACCCCGCTAACGCTTTGGGCTAGCGACGGATCTGCTTATTGATTTACTTGCTCAACAATCTCTCGCGTTAGACGGGCAATCTCGTCCCACTCTTTGTTTTCGACGAGCTTCTTATCCACCATCCAGGTGCCACCACATGCCAATACCTGAGGAACGGCTAGGTAGTTGCCAATGTTTGATGGCGTGATACCGCCTGTAGGCATGAGTCTTATGTCGCCATAAGGTCCGACTAACGATTTCACCATACTGATACCGCCAGAAGCTTCTGCTGGGAAGAACTTCAAGGTTGTTAAGCCCATCTCTAATGCCGCTTCAACGGTGCTTGGATTGTTCACTCCAGGAATGATATCGATGCCGATTTCTTGGCATGCTTTAACCGTGTTTGTATTGAATCCCGGTGATACCACAAACGTTGCGCCCGCTTCTTTGGCTGCGAGTGCTTGCTCACGGTTCAAGATGGTGCCCGCGCCGATCAGCATGTTAGGCTGAGCTTCGCGAAGCAGTCGGATAGCTTCAACAGCGGCGTCTGAACGGAACGTAATCTCAGCAGCAGGAAGGCCATTCTCAGCCAATACTTTGCCTAGAGGGATAATATCCTCTGCGTTATCAATCGCGATAACAGGGATAACTTTAAGTGCTTTTAGCTGTTCGTTAATTGTAGGCATGGTTTACTTCTTAATAGGGTTTGAAAGAGTATCGGTGATGACTTTTGGAATAATTGCACCGTGGTGCTGAATCACTAGTCTTGCGAGTGCATTACCTTGTTGGCAGGCTTCTGAAACAGAACCTCCAGCGAGATAGCAAGATAAGAAACCGCCGTTAAAAGAGTCGCCAGCAGAGGTGCTATCAACCACAGTCTCGACAGGTGTCGTTGTGATTTTCACTGGCTCATTTTCGGGGTTTTCGCTGATCAAGCAGCCTTCAGCACCAAGCTTCACAACAACGGTTTTGACGCCGAGTGAATGCAGCCTTCTTATGGTGTCTTGCGGCGTTGTATCGCCCCACAATAGTTGTTCGTCATCAAAGGTAACCAAGGCGAGATCTGTCGCTTGATAGGCAAGCTGATAAGCTTCTTTGGTTGCGTCTTGTGAGTCCCACAACTTTGGTCGGTAGTTACTATCAAAGGCGATGGCCACACCACGTTCACGTAGACCTTGGATGATAGTGAGTAACTTTAGCTGATCGCCATGAGGCAAGATCGCCAGAGATATCCCGCTCAAAAACACCATATCAACATCGCAAAGTTGGGCTGTTATCTTATCGAAATCTGGGTGCTGCACCATGTAACGAGCAGCAGAGTCATTACGCCAATACAAGAATGTGCGTTCGCCAACGTCGTCTAATTGAATCAGATACAGGCCTGGCGAGCGCTGTTCGTCGATAAGCACTAAATCGGTTGATAACCCTTCATCTTGCCAACGCTTAAGTATCTCTTGGCTAATGGAATCTGCTCCAAGAGCCGTGACATAACTGGTACGAATCATAGGTGTATCTGACGAACAGGAATAGCTGGTGGCACTTCGGTTCAAATAAACAGCGGCGTTGAGCGTATCCCCACCATAGGTCTGTTGCATGGTACCGAATGGAGCGCCGTTCAGTTCTATCATGCACTCGCCGATAATCGCAATGTGGCTCATAGTGTGCCCTTACAGAAAGATTGGTATTGCTAGGTATAAATGATGGAACGTGGCTACAAGGAAAGTAGCCACGTTGATTCTTTTCCCAATAGGTTGGGAGGAAGTGTTATTTGTTGTCTAGCTTTACGAACAACAGTGTTAGTACGTAAGACAGTACAAACACACCAACCACACCCATAATCGCTTGGATAAAGTTCTGTGTGCCGGCTGCAAGGTAAGCTGGCAAGCTGAATACAGAAGAAAGAATGTAGCTCGTTAAGTGCGTATCGATTGTTACCGAGATAGCACCGAACACACCTGCAGCCAAACTCGCGGTCATCATCGCTTTGGTGTATTTCGTAAGTACACCAAATAGAGCCGGCTCCGTGATGCCTAAGATAGCGGTAACACTTGAGCCCATCGTGATTGAAGATTGCTCTTTAGAAACTGTTTTACGTTGCTTGTGCCAGATAGCCATTGTCGCGCCAGCAATTGCCATGTTACCTAAACACATGATCGGCATTAGTAAATCCTTACCATACAGAGCAAAGTTGTTCAGGCTAATCGGCGTCATGCTGTGGTGAATACCAAATACGATGGTAATCGGGCGAGTTAGACCAAACACAAAGCCCGTTAATGTCGGAGAGATCTCCAGTAGCGAGCTCATTACCCAACCCGCGCCGTTACTTAGCCAGATACCAGCAGGGCCAACAAATGATAGCGTGATGGTCGAAGTTACCGTAAAGGCAAGCAGTGGTGTAAATACAGGCTTCGCAGAAGAAGGAACTAGACGGTCAACTAACGGAGTCACTTTAGACAATAACCAGATTGCTAGAATCGCAGGAACAATTGCGCCGCCGTAGTTGAGCAGTTCAATCGGAACCACGCCAAGAACCGTCAGCTCCGGAGCTGCGCCAGCATCTTTTAGCATCGCCGCTTTATCTACTAGCTTGGGTGCTAACATTGCGGAGGAAACAGCAAGCGCAATGTATTCGTTTACTTTGAATACTTTAGCTGCAGAGAAAGAAACCAGCATAGGTAAGAAGAAGAACACAGCAACAGATATTGAGCGGAAGAAATAAACTGTGTCTGAGGTTTCAGAGATAACATTGGTCGCAATAAGACCAGACAACAGGCCCATCAACATACCAGCGCCAGCAATTGCAGGCACGACAGGGCCAAAGATGCCTGCGACAATGCGCATCACGCCCTGGAACAGCTTGCCTTTCTCTAGCTCATCAGCCGGATTAGCGTCAGCTTGTTGAGTGTTTGATAGAGCGTTGAACCACTTCTCTACCTCAACTCCAATGATAACTTGAGTTTGGCCTTGTTGAAGTACCACACCTTTCACATCAGCGATCTGCTTAATAGCCTCTTCGTCTACCAGAGACTCGTCTGCCAATTTGAATCTTAGTCTTGTCATACAGTGCGTGAGACTCACGATATTATCTTCACCACCAAGTGCAGTGACTAATAACTGTATATTTTCTCTGAAATTTTTCTTTTTAGACGATGACTTAGAGTTATTCATAACAGCATCATTATTTTCAACAATTTGCATACTACACCTGTTACTGGGATATATTTAACTCCAGTAATCATATCGATAACTTATTTAAAGCCAATGGGGTAAAAAGAGACTTCAATCACACTTAAAATTCGAATAAATTATTTTCTACCGTTTTGGGCCAATTGGTATGTTTTGTTTA
This sequence comes from Vibrio sp. QJM3NY_27, assembly GCF_057785955.1. Lineage (NCBI taxonomy): Bacteria > Pseudomonadati > Pseudomonadota > Gammaproteobacteria > Vibrionales > Vibrionaceae > Vibrio > Vibrio sp. QJM3NY_27. The sequence continues at coordinate 802,020 of NZ_CM173512.1, forward strand.
TCAAAAAAAAACACTAAACGTACCAATTATTTTTGCATGAAATTTAACGCTTGAAATGTGCTTTTTAACACGGTTAGATAATAAGAGTTGAAGTTAGTTTAGGTTATTTAATTGTGAAAAAAACTATTATATCCGATATCCATTGTATTATTACCAAGCCAGATAGGCATAACCTCATCACGGTTGTAGTTGAAACCAATGAAGGTGTGACAGGCTTTGGTTGCGCGACCTTCCAACAACGACCGCTTGCTGTAAAAACAATGGTCGATGAGTATCTAAAACCTCTTCTAGTTGGTAAAAATGCTAATAATATTGAAGACTTATGGCAAATGATGATGGTCAATGCTTATTGGCGAAATGGCCCTGTTATCAATAATGCAATTTCCGGTGTTGATATGGCACTGTGGGATATTAAAGCCAAACTAGCGGGTATGCCGTTACATCAATTATTTGGTGGTAAGTCTCGTGATGCTATTCCTGTATACACACACGCGACTAGCGACACAATGGAAGGTATTTATGAGTTGGTTGAATCTTTCCTAGACAAAGGTTACAAGCATATTCGTTGTCAGCTTGGTTTCTATGGCGGTGTTCCAACCGATTTGCATACCACAAAAATTCCAACTGAAGGTTCGTACTACGACCAAGATCAGTACATGGACAATACACTAACGATGTTTAAGTCGCTTAGAGAAAAATACGGTAACCAATTCCATATTCTTCACGATGTTCATGAGCGCCTTTTCCCAAATCAAGCGATACAATTTGCCAAAGAAGTCGAGCAATATAAGCCTTACTTCATTGAAGATATTCTTCCGCCAAATCAAACAGAATGGTTGGATAATATTCGTAGCCAAAGTTCGGTTTCATTGGGTTTAGGGGAGTTGTTTAACAACCCTGAAGAGTGGAAGTCTTTGATTGCCAACCGCCGTATTGATTTTATTCGTTGTCATGTTTCACAAATTGGTGGCATTACACCTGCGCTTAAACTGGGACATTTATGTCAGAACTTTGGTGTTCGTATTGCATGGCACTGCCCGCCAGACATGACGCCAATTGGCGCTGCGGTAAATACGCATTTGAATGTGCACCTACACAATGCAGCAATTCAAGAGCATGTTGAATACAACGCAAACACACACAAAGTATTCCCGAATGCCGCAGAGCCTATCAACGGTTATTTGTATGCATCGGAAGTCGCCGGGATCGGCGTAGAGATGGATCGAGAGGTTGCTGCAGAGTTTCCTGTGATGTACCGCCCTCATGAGTGGACTCAAAGTCGACTACCAGATGGCTCAATTCATACGCCATAGTCTGTTATTTCAATCAAAATTTAGCCGCACTAGCGGCTATTTTTATCTCTGAAATTCATGCTCTCGTTGTTAAAAGGCGTGTGATAAGTGCATTGATAGTTGATGTCGATAATGTCACTGACGATGAACAATTCGCCAGAGGTAAGGAAGCCACGGTTGGTGATGTTCATTGCCGCGACATTCTTCTTACAGCCCAGTAAATCGGCATCATCTTTGGATACGTTGATGGCTTGATAAGTCGTTAAGTAACTGTCGATCTCTAAGCCTTGAGCGAGTGCGTGTTTTTGAAGCGAACTCTCGATGATGTCTGTGTTCATTTCATGAAAGATACTGACAGGTATTTTTGTTTCTTCAATTTGAACGACTTTATTATTAATTAACCTAAGACGTTTGATCTTCCAAATATATTCATCGTCACGTAGAGAAAATATTTGTTGTTCGTGGTTGTTTGGTAACGCCTTATTTAATTGAATCTTTTTATAAGATATTTCTTCAAAGCTGTTTTCAGTAATCGAGTTATAAACTAGAGGGGTTCCAATCAAAGATGTATTAACAAAGTACCCTGAGCCCACCTTAGATGTCACCATGCCAATCGCTTCTAGCTTGGCTAGCGCTTTTCGAATAGTAAATCGAGATAAGCCATATATTTCAGAGAGTTCCCTTTCTGCAGGAAGCTTATGATTGATACTGTTTTGACAGATCTTGCTAACAATATCTTGGACAACTAATTCATATTTTTTCATTCTAAAAACTTAAAAAAGCACTTATGGTGATTAAATTATAGTTAACTAGATCAGATACTCAGCGCATTCCGAACCAGCCGTTAATTCTAACATAGAAGGCCTATTAGATGATGGGATATAGGGTGTTTTGGAGGGCGAATTTGAGTATTACTTCTGGGTGTGTGACTTCATTCTCTTTCTTCGATATATAGCGGCTGAATGAGGATGTTGTCTACAAGATGTTAAATAAAAAAGCACGCCCAATAGGACGTGCTTCGAATGCTTGAGCTTTGTTAGTTACGAGCTACATCGCTAAGTTTTCATTTCTTAACTTGGTTAGTTCTTTTAGGCGTTTTGCATACTCTTTTTGGAACTTGTCGGGGTCTGCACCTTCAGAAACTTGAGCGTAAACTCTCATCTTGTTACCGCCGTAGATCTTCGCAAGATCATCATTGCTGTAGCCACGTTTCCACAGTTCATCGGTGATGGCTGCAAGGATCTTCGCTAATTCACCATTGCCCGTCGCGCCTTTGTTGAACGCCTCGATCATGTAACCACCATCGTCGTACATTTTCGCGTTCTTGGTTGCGAAATCAACCACCATGTCAGTTGAGAACATGTCATCGGTGGCGATACCTACGTGGTCAACGCCGACCAATTTTACGTAGTAGTCGATCATATCGGCAGCTTGAACTGGAGAGATATCTTCAGGCCAAACGCCGTCCATCATCCATTCCGTGAAGGTTGGAGCAACGTAGCCTCCTGATTTAGCTGCGCGTATTGCTTCATCATCAGGAATGGCACGGTAACAGCCTTTTGGTGTCGCATTCGCTTCGTTTTTGTATAAACCGGCAGGCACAGAGTGGGTGTATACAAATGGCACATCAGGGTAGTTTTCTTCCATATAACCCATGGCATCATTAGCCGTTTTTGAGCCTGTGTGGCTGAGATCTAGAATCACCTGATACTCGACCATCGAATCGATAACAGACTCTCCCCAAGATGTTAAGCCGATGTCTCTGCCATTATATGCAGCAAGTTGGCCCGAACCTGTTCTGAAAATGTCGTTATAAGACAAGATCATGCTTTTGAGACCCATATCTTTAAGGATCGCCATCTTGGTGACATCTTCTTCCAAAATTGTCGCAGTTTGGCTATTCCATAGAACGGCAGTCTTTCTTTCTGTATGGGCTTTTTCAATATCGTGATTAGAGTGGGCAACGATGAACTTATCAGGTTGTTTTGCCATCACAGAACGATGCTTGTGATGGTGGAACAAGAAGTCATCAAAGTTGTGGTCGGCAGCAGTAATGGTGTATTCATGCCCTGTAATACCCGCGTCACGTGCACCTTGGAAGTAATCCAATAATTGTTGGTCGTCACTCCAGCCCGCTCCATATGGGCTCGCGAGCATACCAATGACGATCGTGTCTTGAACGAATGTTTTGGCTTTGTCTGATGCTGGCCAAGTTTTGCTTTCAACACTGGCGTTAGCAACACCAAAACTCATTGCTATACTCGCTGCTACTAACGTGATCTTTTTAAACATGAAAACCTCTCAATTATTGGTTTAAGTCCATTTATTCAATATCTATATTTAATAGTAGACCCTGACGGTATCTCGGGATTATTTAAAATTGATAACCCTGTCATACTTTGCAATCAAAGCTGCTCTTGTTGGCTATGTGGTTCACTTTATTAGTGAAAACTGTAAGTGAACCTTGTTAACTTGAGATAATTGTAGCTAAGCTCTGAAATGAAAATGTGCATTTTGCGTCACTAGTTAATATGGAAAAGGATAGAGTGATGGGGCTTGATATTCCTCTGATTGATAAGCGTGTGGTGAACCACTTTCAACAGTGTTTGCAAGAAGATAACTCGCTTGCTCTCGGCCGTTCATTGGTTGTAGATCTGGCGTTAGAAGTGAAACTTCCATTCAGTATGGATACGTCATCGGCTAGCTATGTTCCGTATAACGTTTTTTCCCTCTTCTTACACCATATCAGGGTTAACCTAGGCCCGAATGACTTCATTGTTGTGCTGTTAGAGAGTGCAACCCGAGCAGCTAAAGAACTTCGATTTCCTGCTCTTTCGATGCAAGATTTCCTTTATTCTTTCCCCATTGAAAAGCTATCTGTGGAACAAAGTGGGGCAAAGTTTTCTGTCTCGTTTAAGACGTCAATGCAGTCAGTTAGTCACGTTGAATCTGAGTTGTTTCTTATCGCTTATACTCACGCTTATTTGAAGGCGCAATATGCTGAGCTCGGTAACCCAATTCGATATGATTTAGTGACAACGAAGTCGCAGGCATTAAGCGAGTTAAAAATCCAAACTGAGACACCTCAATACCTTGGGCAAGAGAATACGCGTATTCAATACGATCGGTTAGAAGTGGAACATTTGCTGGAAACCAAAGTGAAACCCATGGCCGATGCTCGCAAAGTCACTGAGGCTTTGTCGCCATATATTGGTCGAGTCGATATCGACTTAGATACATTTTGCGATTTAATCGGGATTGGAAAGCGTACTATTCAAAGAGCGTTGAATAAAGAAAATACGACCTTCAAAGCGATAAAAGAGACGCTCGCGTTTGATTTCGCTAAGCGGGTTATTTCACAGCAAACCTATACTATTTCTGATGTCGCACTTCACTTAGGTTATGCCGATTCATCGCAGTTTATAAGAGCATTTAAGCGAGTAAATGGGATTACACCTTATCAATGGAAGAAAGGCCATGTTGAGTGATAAACATGGCCTTTCTTAGATTTAGATTGTTGTAGAACTAGTCACTCTATTGCTCAGTATTCAAGTGTCGAATCAACTTGGCTGGCGTACCACCGTATAAGCAGTCTGGTGGTACATCGCTGTTGACCACAGAGTTAGCTGCGATGACTGAACGAGCCCCAATCGTCACGCCTTGGTTGATCACTGAGTTACCGCCAATCCACACATCATCTTCGATTGTTATTGGTAAACAGAAGGTTTCCCATTTACGGCGGCTACGATAATCAAGGGAGTGTGATGGCGTATAGAATTGGGCACTTGGTCCAATTAGAACATTGTTACCGATCTTGATATTCGCACCATCCAACATCACCACGTTCATGTTGATGAAGGTGTCGTCACCAATCTCAATGGTTTTACCAAACTCACAATGAAAAGGGGGCTGGATTAAGCTGCTACTACCAACCTTACCGAATAGCTGCTCTTGCAATGTGTGTTGTTGATCTGGGGTTTGGTGGTTGTTGAAAGCCATTAGCGCCTTTTTTGCATTGGAACGCATGGTATCAATTTCTTGGTCTGCACCATCATACACTTGCCCAGATAGCATCTTTTCCAGTTCAGTTTTATCGCTTGTATTACTCATGCTTGCCCACTTTCCGAGAGTCTTGGTCTAAATGACGAATACTGCAAGATTAGCGATTTTTGGACATAAAAAAAGAGAAAAGCCTCAGCCTTTCTCTTCCTATTTTGTGCTTTAAGCACTAATGCTAAGTGAGCCCAGCTATTCAGCAAAAGGCGCGCTTTGTTAAATTAGATTTGCTCAACGAAACCCATTAGGTGTTGTTTCACTTCGTCTGAAGCAAAAGCGCTGTCGACTGAGTACTTGTAGATTTCTACGTAGTCTTCTTTTGTTAGGCCGAATGTTTCACACACACGCTTCACTTCGTTAGTCATGGTTGTGTTCGACACAGTGCGGTTATCTGTGTTGATAGTGACAACGATGCCGTCTTTCTTGAATTCAGCAATTGGGTGGTCGCTGAACTTGTGAATACACTTAGTTTGCACGTTACTTGTTGGGCAAGTTTCAAGCGCAACCTGCTTTTCTTTCACGATGTTGTACGCGTCTTCGTTACCTTGGATGTGAACACCGTGGCCGATACGCTCAGCGTCTAGCAAAGTAACCGCATCGTAAACGTTTTGACCATGCCATTGCTCACCAGCGTGCACGGTAATGCGGTAGCCTTTTTCAAGAGCGTACTGTGTGTACTCAGGGAATTCAGCGCAGAAGCCTGGCTTTTCACCGCCAGCGATATCAAATGCTACAACACCTTTACCTAGGTAAGGTTGACCTGCATCGATCACGTCTTTGATAGAGTCTTTAGGGAACATACGAAGCACAGACATGATGTAGTTGCCTTTGATGTCGTATTTCTCTTCAGCACGCTTCATGCCTTTAACTGCGCTTGCAATGATCGCATCAAGAGACAGACCTTTGTTTACGTGCAGGATTGGTGCAAAGCGAACTTCTAGGTACTTAACGTTTTCTAGTGCAGCGTCTTCGTAAAGCTCGAAAGAGATACGTTCAATCGCTTCTTCAGTCTGCATTACTTGTAATGGCAGGCTGAAACAAGCCAGGTACTCATCTAAGTTTTTACAATCTTCTGGCACCGTTAGAGATTGAACAACCGCATCGCGATCTTCAGGTAGTTCGATATTGTATTGTTTTGCTAGGTCAATAATCGTATCTGGACGAACACTTCCGTCTAGGTGGCAGTGTAAATCAATCTTTGGTAGTGCTAGAAAATCCATGAGTATTCCTTAATTCTATTATTATTTGAGCGTGTTAACTCACATGCGCTAAATTTACCAAGACAATGATATGATTTAAAGTGACAATTAATCATCATTAACCTGAATTTAGGGAATATCATGGTAGATGTGAAAAGCTTACTTAAATGCGATATGAATTTGCTGCTTTGCTTACACGTTCTGATTGAAGAGCGAAGTGTGAGCAAAACGGCAGATCGACTCTTTTTGAGCCAGTCAGCGGTAAGTAAACAGCTCACTAAACTCAGAGCTTTGTTTGATGATCCGCTGTTTGAGCGAGAATCAAAGGGGTTGTTCCCAACGCCCAAAGCACTCGCTTTGGCACCTAAGGTCCACCAAATCCTACTGCAAATTGAAAAGCTGACCGTTCCCGAAGTTTTCGATCCTAAAGCCAGTGAGCGTACCTTCACTATAGACCTTGTCGAAACCGCCTACACCGCGATTTATCCGCACTTCATGCCGACTGCTCTCGCGGAAGCGCCTCACATTACCATCAACAGCTCAACGTGGAGCAGCGACAGCTTCAAGCGTTTGCTAAAACGTGAAGTGGATTTTGGCATCGGTATTTTTGAGCTGGATGAGCGAGCATCTACCCATGTGCAATGTATTCCCGATGATCTGGATTACGTAGAACTGTGCTTGGACTATTCTGTGTGTTTGATGCGAAATGACCATCCGGCGTTAAAGGAAGAGTGGAACCTCGACACCTTCTTGAAGTATCGACACATACAGTTGGTGACGGGCGGAGCGGGGGATTGGCTATTGATGGAAGTGCTGAACTCTAAGCAGTTGGAAATCAACAAAGCCGCTAACGTGTCAGACATCACCAGCGCCATTAAGCTGTGTAAGCAGAGTGATTTACTGATGTGCTACCCATATAATTCAGTGCGTGATTACATTGATAGCGGTGAGTTGGTGATGAAGCCCGTACCGGTCGATTTGGTGCCAGGAGGTTTGTTCTTGCTATGGCATAAATACTTCGATTCAGAGCCGAGCCATAAGTGGCTTCGCGATTTGATCATCAAACAGATTCAATAATAAACGATAATATAATTAAGAGTTAGTATTAGTTACTTATTGAAAATTAAAAGAAAAATTTCGAATTAGCAACTTGTTGGATATTTTTTGTTTTTATTTCGTCTTTTTATTATGAGCCTCGTCTTAATTACGTTGCTATAGCTTTTTTAAGACGAAACAATGAAAAATAATCAAGTATTAAAAATTGAAGCCAATCTTGCTTCCTTCCTACAAAATGAACAAGTTCATGCTTCTTTGGCGGGTATCCGTCGTGGTATTGAACGAGAGTTAATTCGCACACAAGCGACCGGTGGTATCTCAGATAAAACTCATCCAGTCGAACTTGGTTCTGCGCTCACACACCCTTATATCACCACTGATTTTGCCGAGGCTCAATTAGAGTTAGTGACTCCTGCGATGGATGACCGAACTGCGACATTCGATTCTCTTGCTTCACTGCATCATTTTGTTGCGACTCGCTTACCTGAGGGTGAAACCTTATGGGGTGCGAGCATGCCACCACAATTGCCGAATGATGAGGCAGAAAGTGAGGGCGCGATTAGAATCGCTAGCTATGGCACTTCGAATGCTGGCCTACTGAAAAAACGTTATCGAGAAGGGTTAGCCAATCGTTATGGCAAACGCATGCAGCTTATCTCTGGAATTCATTACAACTTTTCTCTGCCGGAAGCATTTTGGATTGCGCTGTACGATCACCAGAAGAGTATCGATAGCAGTGTCGCTCAAATGCCTCTGGAAGCATTCGTTTCTGAACGCTACTTTCATATGATTCGCAACGTGCTGCGTCATGGTTGGTTAGTACCCTATTTATTTGGTGCTTCCCCTGCGGTAGATAACAGTTATTTGCAAGGCAAAGCACATGCGCTTGAAGTGTTTGATGACGAGACTTGTTACTTACCGTGGGCGACATCATTACGTCTGAGTAATCTCGGTTACAGCAGTGATGAGCAGTCATCGTACCCAATAAGTTTTAATAACAGGCAGCAGTATTTATCTGATTTGCATAACGCTTTGACTCGTCCAAGTGAGCGCTATTTGCATCTAGACATCGATCAGCAAATGAATGGTTCTGTGTTACAGCTGGAAAACGAATTGTATGGCTCGGTGCGGCCAAAAATCGTTAACGATACACTGCGTCCGTTGTATGCGATGTGTCATTACGGTGTGCAGTATGTTGAGCTGCGCAGCATGGATAACAATCCATATTTACCACTTGGTATTGCGCAAGAGCAGAGCCACTTTTTGGATCTTTTTTTGGTTTACAGTGCATTAGCGCCAAGCCCCGAGTTGACCGAAGAGGAACGCGCCATTGTCGTTCAACGTCAAGAACTCGTGGCAACACAAGGCCGAAAACCGGACTTAACACTTCCTACATTAGAAGGCGAAGTGTCATTAGAAACTTTGGGGCTTGATCTGTTGGACGCTATCCAACAAATAGCAGCGCTGTTTGATGATGCTTTTTCTACGGATTCATACCAAACCAGTATCTTCAGTGAACGTATGAAACTGCAAAACAGTGACTTAACCCCTTCGGCAAAACTGTTGGCACAAATGAAAGACCAAGGATTGAGTCATCAAGGCTTAATGCAACGTCTTTCTGATGAGCACTTGTTAGTGCATTTGCAACACCAAGTTGAGACGGAAAAAATGGACAACTTAACAGCGTCGGTTGATGAATCGCTTTCCAAGCAGCAACAAATGGAAAGGCAGCCAGACATCAGCTTTGATGATTTTTTGAAAAAGCAAAATCAACTACAGCGCGACTGCAAACAACAAGAAATGATGGTTTAACAAGTTATGGATATTCTTTGGAAATTACGTGGCTACATTAAAATGTTCAGCCGCCAATATTTGATCGCCTTTGTTGTTTTACAAGTGGTCGCATTGTTCAACCTAGTACCTTCATGGCTGATTGGTCGCATCGTTGATAGCATCAGTGATGGTGAACTGACTCTATCATTGCTCATGCTTTATGTGGGTGGTATAGCGGGTTCGGCATTTGCCATGTACGGGTTGCGTTATGTATGGCAGAGCAAACTCTATGGCGCGGCGATTGGCATTACACGAGTCATGCGTAGCGAGCTTTTCCATAAGTTCTCACGCTTATCGCCATCATTTTATTCTCGTCGCAGTACGGGAGATTTGATGGCGCATGCGACTAATGATCTTAATGCCGTGGAAGAGGCGACAGGCATGGGCATCATGACGCTGGTTGACTCTCTTATCGCTGGTTTTACCGTGATCTTCGGGATGATTTTTGTCGTCAGTGGTCACTTAACCGCTGTGGCGTTATTACCATTCCCGCTGTTGGTTTACTTTACTCGTCGTTATGGTGCTCGTTTACATACCGCCTTTGGACATGCGCAAGCGAGCTTCTCTGAACTAAGCGAAGAGACTCGTGAAACCGTTGCTGGTATTCGTGCCGTCCGTTCACATGGTATTGGTCAACGACAAGAGCAACGTTTTGGTAAGACGTTAGATGAGACGTTGGAAGCGAACCTTAAAGTGGCAAAGGTGGATTCGGCATTTGCTCCAACGATCCAATTGGTTTATGGCTTGTCGTTTGTGATTTCATTGGGTTATGGCGCTTGGTTAATTGAGCAAGGCAGCATTACGGTGGGCTTGTTCACAACGTTCACTTTGTATCTTGGTCAGTTGCTAGGGCCATTCTTACAGTTTGGTTGGCAGTTCAATGTATTCCAACGTGGCAGTAAATCATGGGAACGCCTCGACAGCCTACTATCAGAGCCAGAAGACGTAACGGAAGGAACAAAAACCCTATCAGACGACGTGAGATCAAGCCTTGACGTCAACATTCATTCATTTACTCACCAAGGTGCAAATAGACGAACGTTAGAAGCGATCAAATTCAGCGTGAGTGAAGGCGGTTTAGTCGGCATTACGGGCCCGACTGGTGGTGGGAAGAGTACGCTGTTGCAATTGTTGATGAGGCAGTTTCCGTTGGACGGAAATTCGAAGATGGCATTGGACGGTAATTCGATCGATGACCTGACGTTTGATTCGTTGCGAAGCAAAGTGACGTGGGTTCCTCAAAAACCATTTTTATTCTCAGGGACGATTGCTGAAAACATTGCGTTAGCAAAGCCGGACGCTACCGATGAAGAGATTAAGCATGTGGCGAAAATGGCTGGTATTCAAGCTGAGATTGAAGCTATGGCTGATGGGTTTGATACTGAACTACGCGAAGGTGGTAATAATTTGTCTGGAGGTCAAAAGCAAAGGTTAACCCTTGCGAGAGCATTACTTTCAGGTGCCGATATTTTATTGCTTGATGACCCGTTCAGTGCGTTGGACATGAAAACAGAAGTGGTGGTTCGCCGAAACTTAAAGGCGCATTACGGCCACAAAACGATGTTGTTGGTCACTCAACGCTTAACCAACTTGATAGAAGCTGACCATATTCTGGTATTGAACCAAGGTCAAATTGAAGAGCAAGGCTCTCACCACGAACTTGTTGCTAAGCAAGGTTGGTATTCAATGGTTTATCAACGTCAAAGCCAGCTCGGTAAAGACGATATTCAGACCACTACCGATGTTACAGAAACGGCTCACACGTTTAATTCTAAGGCTGTTGAAACGGGAGCAAGTTATGTTTAAGCCAACACAAAAAACTCAACGGTCTCAAAGACAAACAGATATGAAGGCCAATTCAATGTACCGTCGATTGTTGGCTTATTCATTGCCACATAGAGCACGTTTTATCTTAGCCTTTGCGATGTTGACCGTTGCCGTGAGTGCTGAAATGGCGATCCCATGGCTCGCTAAAATTATCTTGGACGATGTGATTGTTCCTCAGACATTTGAGTTGCAACACCTTGTTATATTAATTGGGGGAGTGATGATGTTTTACATCATTGCCGCCCTGTTTACTTACCTGCAGGCTGTCACATTCCGTCATAGTGCACTGCTGGTGGTTAATGATATTCGCCGAGAATTGTTTAGCCATGTGCTCAACTTTCCAATCAATACTTTTGATAAGTTAGCGGCGGGTAAACTGGTGTCGTACATCACCAATGATACCGAAGCGATGCGCAACATGTTTGTTTCTACGTTTCCGACTATTATCCAAGGTGCACTACGTATTACGGTGATCTTCATTGCTATTGCACTACTTGATTGGCGTTTGATGCTATTGAGTTTAGTGCTGATCCCAATTCTGCTGATGACCATGTATTTGTATCGAAAAATTTCGATGCCAGTATTTGATGGTATTCGCATTCAAGTGAGTAACATCAACGGTCGATTGAATGAATCTTTGCAGGGAATGGCGCTCATTCAAGCTTTCCGCCAGCAAAAGTCATTTAAAGAAAAGTTTGAAAAAGAAAACCAAAGCTGGTTTGAATTTAGAGCCAAATCGATCGCAATAGACAGCTTCATGCTGATCCCGCTCACTCGTTTAGTCTCTACATTAACGGCTGCGGGCATTGTGGCTTGGTTTGCTGGCGCTTCGTTTAGCACGGTCGTTGAAGTCGGTACTTTGTATGCTTTTCTTAACTATATAGAACGATTTTTCGACCCATTCCGCCAGTTATCCATGGAACTAAGAAAGTTACAAGTGGCGACGGTTTCTTCTAAGCGTGTATTCGAGCTGCTGGATGATGAATCGGAACATCATCGATATTCTCACCGGTTGGTCGAGGTTTCAGATCCGTATGACATTGAGTTTAAAGATGTTCAATTAAGCTATGAAGAAGGTTCGCTAGTACTAAACGACGTTAGTTTTACGGCTAAAGGTGGCCAATTCACAGCGATTGTTGGTCATAGCGGAAGTGGTAAAAGTTCGGTGATAAACCTACTGATGCGTTTCTACGATCATCAAAAGGGTGCAATTTTGGTGGGTGGACAACCTTTATCGGCATTCCCAGAGGAGCAACTGCGGCAACTGTTTGGTTTAGTGTCTCAAGACCCGACCATATTCAGTGGTTCAGTGCTTGAGAACATAGACCTGTCTGGAAGCTACCTAACTGAACGTGAGCGAGCAGTAAGAACCAAGGTTATCGATGCTGCGAAACAAGTCAAAGCGCACTCATTTATTGAACGTTTAACCAATGGTTATGACCATCAACCTAGTCACGGTGGAGCTTCGTTTTCCGTTGGTGAGAAACAGCTGTTGGCGTTAGCAAGAGCGCTCTCGCATGATCCTAAAATCTTCCTGTTAGATGAGGCCACCGCTAACATTGATAGTGATACGGAAGAGGCAGTGAAGATAGCATTAGAGAAAATCCAAGAAGGCAGAACGGTTATAACGGTGGCGCACCGACTTTCAACGATCAAACACGCTGACCAAATTTTGGTGATGAACAAAGGGCGAATTGTTCAAAGCGGCACGCATCACGAATTGGTTGCTCAAGATGGCGACTACCGTGATTTATATCTAGCCCAAAAGGCGCAAGAAGAACAAGAACATCTAAGCAGCAAGCTAGGATTGTCGGCTGCCACAGCATAGTTGATGGGCGTGTTATTAGAAGAATGACACGGCTAATCATTAATACTTGAGAGTAAAAATAATGAATATCGAAAAAGCATCATTGATTTCACAACAAACGATTGAAGACGCTTGCGAATGGGCAATTATGCATGGTGTCGCTTTCCGTCAGGCCGATAATACGGCGAGGCATTGTCCTTTCAGTATCGCGCCAATGACAATGGAACGTAAGGTATATGAGCACTTACGTAAGGTTACGCCTCTGATGACTAAGTTGGTGAGTAACGTATCTGAGGATCATGATTTCTTGCAGTCATCATTGAGCGATATGGCTAAGGCTGACCCGTTTTTTGGTCGTTTGATGGAGCTGCACTTACAAGCGCATGGCAGTGCTGATGAACGCTTGAATCCTGCTCGTCAGCCACTGTTGTTAATGCGCACTGATTTCATGGATGACCGTCAACACGGTGCAAAAGTGATTGAGTTTAATGGTATTGCGGCAGGCATGGCTCCGTTTGGCCAGAAAGCGACAGAGTTTCATGCCTATATGCAAAATCAATGGCCTGAAACTTACCAAAAATGGTTGGAAGATAAATCGGCGACTCCGGCTGGAAATCAAGGTCTTGAACAACTGGCTTTCGGTATTGCGACTTCTGCGAGAAAGGTGAGAGCGGACTTCAATTGTTCAGACAAAAATGCTCCTGAAAAACCAACATTTTTGATGGTGGTGCAGAAGAATGAAGACAATGTGTATGACCAACACTTACTAGAAGTGGAACTGCAGAAGCAGGGTATTCGCACGGTTCGACGTACCTTTGAGCAGCTCAGCTCTCAGCTTTCTTCAGGCGATAACAAGCGTTTATTGCTCGAAGGCATTGGCGCTATTGATGTGGTGTATCTGCGCGCCGGCTATCAGTATTCTGACTATTGGGCTCCAGAGCTAAACGAATCTATTTGCTGTCATACGCTTAGCCAAACTCGCTTGTTCATAGAGCAGCACCATGTGGCAATGAATGCGACGATAAGCCAACAACTCGCCACCAGCAAAACCATGCAAATGTTGCTGACCATGATGCCTGCGTCAGAATACGGACGTTGGGGTTTAACACTAGAAGAGGCTGAATTGGTGAAGAGTGTATTGGCGGACATGAAACCAATCACCAGTGAATCGATTGAATGGTTTAACACGCAAGCCGACAAGCAAGAGTGGGTGCTGAAAAACCAAGGCGAGGGCGGTGGCCATTGTGTATTTGGTGACGATATCAGTGAAAAACTGAGCCAACTTAAACCAGAAGAATACGATGCATGGGCATTGATGCAACGCTTGTACCCACATGAACGAGACGTACCTACCATTGCAGTTCGTGACACTCAGCAAACGCTAGTGACAGACTTAGTCAGCGAAGTCGGCCTATTCACCGCTTACTACCAAGGTAAGCCAGTTACCGAATTAGACGGCTACGCGGGCTACTTAATCCGCAGCAAACCAGCCAGTGAAAACGAAGGCGGGATCCACAGCGGAAAAGGTATTCTCGATTCATTGGTGTTGATTGATTAACCCAAGATATCGAACAAAAACCAGAACCCACGTTCTGGTTTTTTTGTATTTGTCATCCGCAAAGTCAATGTGTGGGTACAAAAAGAATCACGTTGCTGACTTAGTAAAAGCCAGCGGTGTTTGTCCTGTTTGTTGTTTGAATAATCGAGTAAGTGTTTTGGTATTTTCTCCAACTGAGTGAACTAACTATCTGGTTCTTGTTTCCGATGATGTTGATGTTGATGTTGATGTTGATACGCAGCCGACTCTAGATTTAACGGTAAGTCTCTCATTCATATTGATAAATCCCGCGTCCTATTTGTTGCGGGATTTATCATCTGATCCTTTCGCAAATTTGCATATTGACATGGGTAGAATGATCGCTCTACTATGTATGTAGAACAATCATTCTACCTTTGGTTAGGTATAAGAGGTCAGCTTGTTAAGAGAACAGATTGCAGCAAGTCTTGAAGTGGCGTTTAGCCAACAAGGGTTTGCTGAGCCGAGTGTGGCTCAACTGAAGACGGCGTGTAACGTGAGCCTACGTACGCTCTATAAACATTTTCCATCGAAAGAAGCGATGATAGTGGGCGCCTTAGAGCACCGTCATCACCGTTACCTAAATTTCCTATTAGAAAATGCACCTGCTGGTGGCCTTGAGTCGATGCTTGATATCTTCAACAAGTTACAACAGTGGATGGAAGAGTATGCGCCGCACGGTTGTATGTCGATGAATGCGATGGCGGCTTTTCCTGACAACGAGATAATTAACCAAGCTGTTACTGAACATAAACGAGAAGTAAAAGCACTTCTGGGTAAGCAGAGTCAACGAGACGATCTGGCTTCAGAGCTTTTTCTACTTCATGAAGGTGTATCAAGCGCGTGGCCAGTATTAGGCGAAGAAGCGGTGACATCAGCACAGAATATGGTGACAAAATTACTCGAGGAAACACGATGAAATTCGAACTACCTAAAACAATGAAAGGCGTAGAGATGTTAGGACACGGCGGAGCAGAAATGCTTGGTTACCGTGAAGGTATCGCTGTTCCTGAAATTGAACCTAATGAAGTGCTGATCAAAGTGATGGCTGCGGGCGTAAACAACACGGATATCAACACTCGAATCGGCTGGTACTCAAAAAGTGATGACTCAGACGACGCAAGTTGGTCGGGTGAAGCGTTGCAGTTTCCTCGTATCCAAGGCGCTGATGTGTGTGGTTTTATCGTAGCAGTTGGGAATGAAGTCTCTACCGATCGTATTGGTGAACGTGTTCTTATCGAACCTTGTTTGACTGAAGTTTACGGACGAGATCTGCCACAGCCATGGTATTTCGGTTCGGAGTGCGATGGTGGCTTTGCGGAGTACACCAAAGTGGCCGCGAAACACGCTTATGCGGTGAACAGCACTATGTCGGATGTTGAGCTAGCGTCTTTCCCGTGCTCTTACTCGACCGCAGAAAACATGCTAACCCGTGCCAACGTAACCGAAGGTGATCGCGTGCTTATTTCTGGCGCATCGGGTGGTGTGGGCTCGGCTGCTATTCAACTAGCCAAAGCTCGCGGTGCTCATGTGATTGCCATTACTAGCCCAAGTAAAAACCAACAGTTACTTGAACTTGGCGCAGATGAAGTGGTTGCTCGTGATGCTGATCTGGTTAAAGCGTTAGGCGCAAACAGCGTCAATGTGGTTATCGACTTAGTTGCCGGTGACAAGTGGCCTCAGTTCCTTGAAGTACTGAAACCCCGTGGCCGTTATGCCGTATCTGGCGCAATTGGTGGCGCTATGGTCGAGCTCGATGTACGAACTTTGTATCTCAAAGATCTCAGCTTTTTTGGTTGTACGGTTTTAGAACCACAAGTGTTCCAGAATCTAGTCAATCGTATCGAGAAACAGCAGATCGAAGCAATCGTCGCGCAGTCTTATCCGCTCGCTGATATCCACAAAGCACAAGACGAGTTCTTGAAGAAAAAGCATGTCGGTAAGATCGTATTGGAAGTGTCCCAGAGCTAACTTCAGACAGTGCCACACATCTAACCTATGTAAGAGCGAGCCAGTGTTATGTGCTCGCTTTTTTGTTTCTGACGAATACAGGAGGCCTAGTTTCGCAGGCTGTTGAGTAACAGATCCTATACAGTTGAATAGTTAATGATTCAATTGTCACTGTATGGTTTATGAGTTGTCTGTGCGATAATCACCGCCGTTATATATCCCTATCTATGTTGTATTCATCTAGGAGCCGTATTGATGTTTAAAAGGGTATTGCAGGCATTATTCTCACCTTTTGTTGATCCAAAAAACAAACCCTTTGCAGAGCCTGTCTCAAAAGAGCAACAACAAACCGTTGCTACTGATTCCGTTCAGTCTTCAACCTTTGTTCCGCCGTCGTCAGCTCAACCATCATCATTAATCGTCGATAAGACGCTTAGCCTTCACGATGGTGA
The DNA here is from genome assembly GCF_057785955.1 of Vibrio sp. QJM3NY_27. Taxonomy (NCBI): domain Bacteria; kingdom Pseudomonadati; phylum Pseudomonadota; class Gammaproteobacteria; order Vibrionales; family Vibrionaceae; genus Vibrio; species Vibrio sp. QJM3NY_27. The sequence continues at coordinate 819,068 of NZ_CM173512.1, forward strand.
GTTCCTTGATTACTTGTTTGGAGAGTCTCGCCTGCGAACAGAGTCAGACCCATTTAGTGATTTTGTTGCTTGTCAGATCGAACGTTTGATTCGCTCTCCAAAAGCCTTGCTCAATGAATTGCCAGTGATGCCAGCCTCTGTGACCACATTAATGGCAGAATTACAGAGTGACGAATTTGACGTAGATGCATTGCTAAAAGTAATTGAGCGCGAGCCGAGTATGGCTGCCGATGTAATTAAACTGGCTAACAGTGCTTTCTACAAACGCAGTGAAAAACAGGTAACCGACTTAAAAACAGCATTCCTAAATATGGGTTCTCAAGGACTTGTTGAAGGGGTTGTGAATAGCTACATGAAGAACTTCACGCCGGGCAACAATATTTACTGGCGTCATTTCGGTGAGAAAATTTGGAATCACAGCGTTCAAACCGCGTCTTTTTCTAAGGAGTTGATGAAAGACTCTTCATCCCAAGAAGATCAAGCGGCGGCGTACTTTGTTGGGTTGATTCGCAACTTAGGCAAGATGATCATTTTCCAAATGATGGTCGAAGCCTTCAAGCATGTTGATCCTTCTGTTCCACCCAACTCATTAGCATTGAAGCGTTTGATGAACAGCTACTCTATTCGCCTGACTTACACCATTGCTAAGTTCTGGGAGTTGCCAGAATCTGTGCTGACGGTGATTGGTTATCAAGAGTCGAACCGATACGAATGCACGCCACTTGGTCAAGCTGTGTTTGAAGCTAACTACCTGAGTGAGCTGTACTATTTACTAGAAGAACAAACGATTGAAGTCGAGCAGTTTAAGCGCAGATGCAAAGAGACACTGATTTCACCAGCGGCATACAAAGTGGCTAACCGTATCTATAAAGAGTCTGAGTTAGCGCTGGTAGGATAATAACGGCCTAGCGTTGGCTAGGTTGATTCTTGAGGTCGTCAAAAAGCGGTATTTTCTAAATGGTCTTACTAAGCAGTAAAGCAGTAAGACCATTTCTGTATCTAGCTTCGATTAAGGGATCTCAGTCAGTTCTTGCTTCAATTTATCGATTTTACGCAGTTCTTTTTCGATCTTACCTTCATACTTTCGAATCTTATCAGCTCTGTCATCTCTCTTGGCTTCTTCTAGGTCGGCTTGGTATTCAGTCAAATCTTGCTCATTTGATTCAATTTTCTCACGCAGATCATCCTTCAAACCTTCATTGGTGCAGTTCTCTTTCGCCGCTTTCAACGCCGTGGTTAATCGCTCTACTTTGTACTGATTGCCGTACTGTTCCGCTTTCTTTATCTGATATTCGATCTCACAGAACTTCTTCTCACAGCCCGTTAGCGCGTCGCATTGAGTGCTAGCAGCTACGCTGTTAAACGAAAATGCGCAAAGAAACAGTATTGAGCCTTTTAGGTGTCGAGTCATGATTTACCTTCTCACTGGGTCTATTTAGCTTGAGCTTATTTTGTTTTTACTGTTCTCAAGCTTACCTTGGTTGAGACTAATTTAGCCTAGCCTCATGTCTATTTTACTTTAGCACCCGATCACTTCGCTATTGGCAGGGGAGTGTTAAAGATAAGTCTCTGTGCCTAATGACTTATTTTTGAACATGGCTAGATTTACAAATGGTTAATCCACAACTGATCGAGTTCGCACCAACCGAAACCATTCACTTGCGCGCCGTGTATCCTTTCAGAAACTTGTAAATTGAACACCTCTTGCTTGAGCTCAACCACAATCCCTGAGTCATTCAACCAATGCTTCAGTGCCAACAGTGCATTCATCGCTAATTCAAAGTTTGGCTGGTTTCTTATTAAGGCTAAGCCTTGTTGGATTGTTTCTAGCATTTCAGCAGGTAAAGTTAAGTCCTCAAACGGGAAGCGAGTGAAAAAGCTTAACCACGAAGTAAAGGTGTCGTTCTCATCAATAATGCTGCACAGCGCGACGTCTTTGGTAGTTAGGTAGTTAGTTAGGTAGTGCCCATATTCCACGCTGGTTTTGCTGTCGCCGGATACTGATAATTGCTCGAAAAGGGTTTGGCATTCAGAGGTGTCTTCAACGGTGAATTCACGAACTGATTTAGTTAATGCTGGGTTCTGAACCTTGAAAAACGTTGAACCGAAATCCGGTTGGGAAGCATGGTCATCGCCACGCACGGTGGTCGTTTTTTCGGGCAGTTTCACACACACCTGATTTTGAGCGCAGGCTTTGCTTTGTGCCCACTCTGGATAGACCCATAACTCGGCTCGATTGAGAATCGGCGTGCTGTGTGAATAGGCGCTATTGCGGCTCAATCTCAACATATTGCTCGAGAAGATGTCTAATGAGAACGCGCCAGATCCAATCAGCCTTTCAGTCGGTGATGAGTGATCAAATATGGAGGCTTCAACTCTGGCAAGTAGGCGTGGTAAGTGCCAATCAGGTTGATTCAATTTCACGACAACCACATTACCAGTCGAGACAGAGACCTCATCAATATGCTGATAACAACGACGCCATATTTTGCTTTGAATTAGCGAGTTAAGGTTGCGTGCTATGTCTTGAGGTTCGAGTGTTCGACCGTTATGGAACTGAACGCCATTGCGAATTTGAAAGTGCCACTGTGTCGCATCTTCATTAGGTTGCCAATGATAAGCCAGATCGCCGCTGAGTTTACCGTGCTTAACGGAGGTTAGGCGTTGGCAAGTTTGCATCACTAAGAAACGTTCGGTGCGTCTAAGTACTCGTTGAGGGTGAAGCGCTTCGAGTTCTCGGTGAAATGGGATATACGCGATATTCTGCGCAGATTGATTGGTGCTGCTTAGAAAGGCTTGTAACTCAGCGCCAGCATTGCGGCCGTTGAAGCTTAAGGTGCTAAACACCTGTTCTATGTTGCCTGCGTCAGCTTGGGTTTGAGCGTATTGGTAACACGCCTCAATGGGCTCAACCAAACACGTGAGTTGTGCCTTCTTGCTGCGGCCTGAGCTAGCTTGCCACTCAATCCAACCTTGCGCTGTCATTGCTTTGAGTAAGGTCTGAACGTGACGTTCACTCACGTGCAGCAGTGTGGCCAGTTGGTTGACCTGACAGTGCGATACTCCAGGCCCAAAAGCCTGAAATATCTTTTCATACAGTTCAAGCTTGCGCTTAAGGTTGCCCAATTTTCTTTTCCTAACGACGAGGTTGAGTTAAATGTTTATAACCAGAGTCAATGAGTGCTTTTTCCATCGTGTCGAGAACACGAGAGGTTATCTCTGAGCTTAGGATATTCGATTCAGTTTTGCTTTGAAGCAGCAAATCTGAAAAATGGTCTATTTCAAATTCGAACCCATTCCCCGTCACTCGGCTATTGATGGTCGACTTCTGCCCTTGATGTTCAATCTCAATAAAGGCCGGGTTCCACCATTTTTCGTGAATGGTGATCTTAGTGTTGGGCCCAGTCAAGTGTGCTGATCGGGGAAGGTTTTGCACTGTTGATGCCGATATCTTACCGTTTATATCACCAGAGAAGGTAAAGCACGCATCGGTATCAACATTCGCCCCCTCATACAGACATGACATCTCTACCTGAGGTTTTGAAGGATTCACACCCAGTGCTCGACACAAATCGTAGAAGAACCAAAGCCCATAGACTCCAACATCGAGCGTTGCTCCGCCTGACAAAACCGGATTGAAGATGAACAAATCGGGCTCATAGTCGTGATGGTTGCCAAAGCTGGCTTCGATTGAGTCTACCTGAATGTTGTTGTCGACCAAGAATGATTGAAGCTCACGGTATGCGGGAAACACCACAGTTTTCATCGCTTCTAACAGCATCACGCCATTTTGTTTCGCGAGGGCTTTCATCTCAAGCCAGTCAGCAAGATTGGTGAAAGCCGGCTTCTCGACCAATACGTGTTTATTGTTCTTTAGAAACAACTCGGCGAGTGGCTGGTGGTATGGGTGAACCGTAGCGATGTAAACCACTTCAACATTTGGGTCATTCGCCATTTCTTCATAAGAGCCATAAGCCTTGTCACAACCAAACTTGTTGGCGAACGTAGCTGCGCGTTTATGGTCTCTCGCGGCAACCGCATAAAGTTCACCATGCAGACAGTGCTCTGTTACAGCTGTTGCGAATCGATTGGCGATATTGCCTAGCCCTGCGATGCCCCATTTAATTTTTCGTTGCCTGTCGCTCATCAGTTGCTCCAAATCGTTGTTTTGTATCAGTGTACTCAGAGACGCCACATACAAATAGAGAACAGATTTCTCAACCTGTTCTCTATTTATTTTATTCTAGTTGAAGCTCTGGATCAGCTCTGTATGGAGCGTTTCCAATCGGCTAGGGCTTGAATGTGTTTTGGCCCGATGCCACAACAGCCACCGACAATATTCGCACCCAATGCGTACCAGCGTTTTACATAAGTTAAATAACCCTGGCCATCCAGCTCACGCATTTCTTGAAACATGTCATTAGCTTCATGTTCGCTGCTGATGGGCGCAAAGTTATTGGCGTAGACACCAATTTCTAAATCACTGCCTAGCTCATCGATCACTTTCTTAGCATCGATAATGGCTTGATCCATCACTTCAGGCACTGAACAGTTAAACATAATGCCTGTCGCGTTTGATTGGCAGGCAAGTTTGATGGCGTCTGTTACGCTCTCGCCAGAACGAATATTGGCACAATCGCCCTTGGTGTCTTCCAAACTGAATGCGTAGTAACACGGCTTATCGGACTGCTTAAGTACCGCATGAATGGATTCGAATTCTTGCAGGCTACAGATGGTTTCTGCTATCCAAAGATCGATGTTTGGGTCTTGGGCATCGTAAAGCGTTTGGATGATTGGCGCCGCTTTTTCGACCTTAAATAAATCTGGTCGGTAGCTACCAAATGGCGGTGGAATCGCGCCCGCGACTTTTACTGTGTGAGGGGCATTATCAGCAACCGCTTTAGCCAGTTCGCCAGAAATTGCTGCTAGCTCAAAACCTCGTTGCTCGAACAGCTCTTCACCCAAGTGAAAAGGCACACACGCATAGCTATTGGTGATCAGGATTTCAGCACCTGCATCGACAAAGTTTTGATGCGCTTGGCTAACAAAGTCGGGTGCTTCAATCAGCGCTTGAGCACTCCAAAGCGGTTGAGAAAATGGCGCGCCGATTTCTTTGAGTTCTCGGCCCATGCCGCCATCAAGTATGGTTAGTGTTTTCATATTCAATACTATCTAAACAATTGCTGAAGTTCTGCCGTCACCATATCAGACAACCTTGTCAGACAGAAGCCATCAAGACCCTGTGTTATCGAGAAAAGGTGTCGGACTGTTTTGGAGATAGCCACGGCATAATTTAGATTCATCCTTTTCCAACAATGTGCACCACCACACGTATCATCACCTATACGTATGAGTTGCATATTTGCTATTGTAGTCAGTAGTTTAGAGCGGGTTACTGACTTATGAAGCAGGACCTTACCATTTTGGTCTACAGCATGAACACTGAAGTGGTTTTAGCTAGGTCGATACCGCAGAAATAAGAATAATCAGACATGGTGCCTCCGATGCAAATAAGTACCACATAAGTGTGGCAGATCCTCGGTAGGGGGAATCCATGTCATTCGTTAGAGTTACTCAGGAGTTTGGAGTTAAATGGCACTATATCAAAGCTATGCAAAAGAATTAATGAGTAAGTTAGGTCGGTTGAACGATCTTGTTGGGCACGCACCTTCCATAGGTACATATCATGAAAATATCGTTGGAAATTACTTAAGAAATTTTATATCTCGACGCTTCTCAATAAAAACGGGTTTTGTGTACAATTCTGAAACTAATGAAGTAAGTCCCCAAATGGATATATTAGTAATTGATGAAAATGTTCCATCAGCATATCTTTTTCAAGATGATGATTTTGTTGTATCCGTCCCTGATGCTGTCGTATGCGCTATTGAAGTTAAGACAAATTTTGATAAAGAGGCTTTCTTAGATATAGCAAAAAAATCAGAACAGTATCGAAAGTCAAACCCAGCAGGATTTAATCTTTTAGCGCTATGCTTTAAAACTAAAGTAGTAAAAATTGAAACGATAAATGGTTGGTTTAAAAGTGTAGATATTGAAGATACGTGGCTTAATTACCCTAAGAGCATAACAATACTCGATGATTGTATTATAGAGTCTTTTCCTGCGCCAATAACCCTGCCGACTGGTTCGTGCCGTATTGTATGTAATGATAATGTCGAGGAAAAATCAGAAGCATTATTAACGCACTTTTTATTTTCTGTAATGAAACTCTGTGAATTAAAGGCTGGAGTAAATAGCGATAAAACAATCAGTTCTATATTTTCAGGGGACTTTGATAAACTATTTACATTAAAGCACAAAGTATTTAAATATGGTGAAGGCATGATTGAACTCGAGGAGCTTAACCGCTCAGATGGCTCTAATATTTATACCAAACCTAGAGAAAAGCAACTCTAACAGATAAGGATTAAGGTGTTGCGCAGCCAACACTAAATCCCGAGTGTTGAACAAGCCCGAAGCCACTTTATTAAGTAAATTGTACGATTGGGCTTTGGAGATATGCTTATCTCATCAACCATTGCAGAATGTTAAATGCTAAGTCACCACAATTTGTAGAGGAAAAGTGCATTGAAGTTAACGAATAAACTCGTACGTTACCCGCACATTGATGTTGCTCGTGCGTTTGAAAAAGAAGCTGAATTATTACAGCAAATTCAGGCGGGTGAGATTGGACAAGCCTTAATGCTGTGGCAAGCAAAAATGCCAACACTCGTTTTACCCGCAGGTAAAAAGTGGCCAGTGACGGTAGAGTCTAGAAAACAACTTGCGGCACAAGGCTGGCAACTCACCTCACGTAAAACAGGTGGCGCTCCCGTTCCCCAATTGCCGGGTATCATTAACCTATCGCACATTTACCATTGGCCTCGTGATGAAGCCTACAACATCCAAAAAGCGTATCTGCATTTATGTGATGTTTTAACTCAGTTTTTTAAAGAGTTAGGCGTTGATGTGGACGTACACGCAACCCCCGGTTCTTATTGTGATGGTGAGTACAACCTCAATATCAATAAACAAAAAATAGTGGGTACTGCGCAGCGTGTTTTGCTTAAACAAGGGGGCGGTCAAATCGTACTTTCGCAAGCCTGTATCTTATTAGATGTCGACTTAGAGAACATCGTTGCGCCCGTAAATTTTTATAATCAAATTTGCGATAACCCAACCGTGGTGGATGCGCAGGTTCATACTCCATTGTCCGAACATCTCACAACTCTACCCAACGTAGATTCACTTTTTCAACGGTTGAGCCAAGCTTTTATCAAGTACGCGTAATGTCGCTATGTCGTTAACGCTATGCCAATTTGTTGGGAGAGGAACCATTTCAATGCTATCGAAATAATAGTTGAAGCTCTCTCGTCACGACATCAGACAGTTTTGAGTTTTTGGTGCCCCTAAATATGGAGCACTCCTTGTATTGTATCTGGCTAGCGAGAGTGGGATTTCAGCTCGAGCTGTTCTGCAAGTAACTGGTCGAGAGTTGTCACCAGCTTTTGATTTTTCTCCGTATCTAATGCATCAGCATGAGGGTCTTTGAATAATCCCGAATCATTATCAAAGTACCGTCCTGAGGCATCAGAAAATTCTTTCGACAGTGCAGCTCTGCACAAGATATCAGCACCAATCCCTAAGTCATTGCCTTCCAAACCATACGCATCTTTAACCAATTTACTGCCAAGAAATGAGGCCGGATTAACGGGAATGATTAGGGGCCCTTGATCTCCTAATTGGTGCGCAAGATGGATTGACCACATCGTTAACGCCAACTTACTTTGTGCGTAGATGGGGCCATCTAAAGCGTCAGGGTTTGGGCTGACTATCGCCCCGAGATCGACCGATGACTGAGCGGCTGAAGATAGATTGACGATGCGACCGTTGGCATCAAAAAGTGGTAGCAGCTTTTGAGTCAGTAAATAAGGGGCAATGGTGTTGACGGTAAAGCGGACATCGAGATTGTCTTTGGTGGTGATCTCGGAAACCTTGTAGACGCCAGCGTTGTTAATGAGTATATCGAGCTCTTCATGCTTCGACTTTATTTGGTTGGCTAGGGCTTTAACTTCAGAAAGAGAAGAGAGATCAGCAACATAACTTTCGATAATCGCATCCTTGGATAATCGAGAAAGGCCGGTTTCTACTTTGCTGAGTTTTGTTGGGTTACGTCCATGTATAAGGATGTGATGCCCTTGTTGGGCTAACATTTTCGCGGTCTCTAAACCGATACCATCTGTCGCACCTGTAATCATGATCTTTTTTTGCATCTTCCTTCCTTTGAAACATTGTCCGTGGAACTTTTATAACAAAGTTTTACTACGCAAAATTTCTATTGGTTCACATGATGGAATAAAGAAAGAGTATGAGATGTGTTGTAAGTGAGAAATATGACAATACTGAGGTAACTAAGGTAACTAAGATAACTAGGGTGACCAGATCGGGTGTTGTTATTTTTAAAGTTTGGTGGGGTACGGAAAGGGAGGGCGTAAGTTTATATCTTGATAAGAAAAAGCCTCAACTAAATATATTAGCTGAGGCTTGGTCGGTATTAGCCTAGTGATAGCCTATATTGGCTTCGTTGACGTTATTATTATTCTGTTGTTTAGATCTTAATGAGCGTGCACAGCTGAATCTTGGTATAGCTCTGCATCAACTTCTTCGCCTTTATTCGGGCGAGGCACAATCTCAAAAGAGGTGTCAGCTTCTGTTAGTGAAGACAACAGCTTGTTCAATGATGTCTTATCACCTTTCACACCTGCTTGACCTGCTTCTATCAGTTTATTGAGTGTCGTTTTCTTAAGTACGATATCAGACACGTCAGACTTATTGATGATCAATGTGGTCTCTGCGTCTTGCAGTTCTGATACTTGAATGTTGTTCAGGTTACCGTTAGACATCTCAACGTAGTAGAACTCTTTTACATCAGGTAATTGAATGTTCATCGTAAATGGCGTGTTCTGAGCCTTCAATGAATCCACTTTTACCGCTAAGTAATCCAACAAGTTCTCAATGGTCATGTTAGCCAATACATCCGGTGATGCTGTTTTCGGTGCGCCCGGTTGTGTGCCAATACGCAGTTCTTGAGCACCTGTTAGGTAGATGTTTCTCCAACCAGCGCCTTCTGATTGATAACCCAATTGCTCGTAAGTATCTGCCAATAAGCCACGTGCAACTTTGTTCTCTGGTTCAGCTTGAATCACCTTATTCAGTGCTGTTGCAACGAAGCGGTATTCACCTTCTTGGAAATCTTGCTGTGCTTTTTCTACCACAGCATCGCTGCCGCCCATGTACTCAACAAACTTCACCGATTCTGGCTCGATTGGTAATGGGTTTAGGTTAGCTGGGTTCATGTCGAAGTACCCAAGATACATGTTGTACACAGCGCGAGCGTTGTGAGAGTAGGTACCGTGGTAACCATTGGTGTGCCAAGACTGTTGAATGCTGTCTGGCATTACCTTGTAAATCTCGTCACCGATATCTTGTAGAACCACACCGTTATTGGCTAAACGAAGCGTTTGGTTATGAGTAAAACCGTAAGCATCGCGCTGCATTTTTAGGTAATCGGAAATCTCTTGTTCACCCCAGATTGGGGCTGAGTGAGACGCAAATAGCACCTCTGTTTCTTCGCCCCAAGTGACTAACATCTCGTTGATTTTTTTCGACCACTTCAAACCATCACGTACTTTTGCACCGCGAAGCGTGTACAGGTTATGCATACCTTGGTAAGTCAGTTCACCTGTCCAAAGCGCTTTCATGCTTGGAATATACGTCACCATTTCTGATGCCGCTTCTGTGCCTGAAGCGTCCATGAATTGCATTTCTAGGCCGTCAATCACCAGCGTTTCAATTTCTTCGTTATGGTTCAGCTCGTAGTCAGGCAGTACGTAAGTAATGCTACCCGTCGATAATCCTTTAGATAACGCGGCATCAACAATACCGTGTTCATGTCGGTTCAACGTAGCGCCGTATTGATATGCGGTACGACGAGACATGGCATTACCCGCCAGTACGTTTTCGTCGACGATTTCTTTAGTGATGTTTTTCGAACCGTACACTTTCACATCTGGGTAAGCGTCTTTAATCGCTCTTGCGCCACCAAAGTGATCAGCGTGCGAGTGTGAGTAGATCATTGCGACAACAGGCAGTTCACCACCATCAGGCACATTGTTCTTGAAGAATTTGAGTGATTTAGCGGCTGCTTCTTTGGTGAGAAGAACGTCGTAGGCGATCCAACCGTTGTCACTACGGATGAAAGAGATAGACGCTAAGTCTGCGCCTCGAACTTGGTAAACCTTACCAGGAACAACTTCATACAAACCTTCAGCTGCTTGGTTTAGTACTGCTTGGCGCCACAATGAAGGGTTAACCGAATCAGGCGCTTTGTCTGCGTTTGATACACTTGGTTCGATAAAGTTGAAGCTATTGCGGATGATGTCGCCTGTTTCTTGGTCGAAACTTGCAATCAACCCTTTGTTGTTATTATCGAAGGCTCGCGTGTCTGAAAAATTCAGTGTTTTTGCGAACTCTTGATTAGCTTGTGTTGTCATTTCGGTAGCATCTTTACCACCTTGATCGCCAATTTCACTGAAGTGTGCATGGTCATGGTCATGGTTTGCAGCAACAGCAGGAAACGCAAGAGAGATTGCAAGGAACAGTGAAGCATTTTTGAAAGTGCGTGAAGTTGTCATTGGAGCCTCTTCAATTCGGGAAATTGTTTCGTTGAGAGGATTATAGGACTGTAAAACATAGTGAGAAATAAAGTAAACTTTAGTTAATACATCACGAACTGTTATGTATAAGCTAAACTTTAATCAAGGACAGGCTTTAGCGCGTTGTTTTATTGAGACGCAGCCTGAAGTAACGGTTTTAAATAGGGAGTGCGTCTGTGAGTGACGTTGAAAAATTAGATTTAAACTTGCTGAATGTGTTTTTAGAAGTGTATCGATTGAAGTCGATAACTTTGGCATCTGAGTCTTTGGGTATGACACAGCCGGGTGTGAGTGGTGCACTGAAGCGATTGCAGTCTCAGTTAGGCACTGATCTGTTTATCCGAGAGGGGCGAGGGATCAGTCCGACGAATGCTGCAACGCAATTAGCTCTTAGAATCGAACCTGCGTTAGACGGTATTTCTAGTGCTGTAAGTTCATTGCAACAGTTCGATAATCAACAACATCATGTGTTTCGAATTCTGGTTAATGAGATCGGTTTGACCAAGCTTCAACCTCTTGTGGAAAAAGACAATACTCTTGGAAATATCTCTATTGAGTTCAATATGGTACCGAGTAATGAGGAGGATCTTCTTCAAAGCTTAAGTATGCAGCAAGCCGATTTAGCTATCGATATCCACTACCCGCAAGTTAATGGATACATGAATCAGAAAGTGATTGAGGATAGGTTGGTGTTGATCGCTCGCAAGGGGCACCCAAGAATTGATGGTTCAGTAACAGAAGCACAATATTACGATGAAAAGCACGTTACTTTTAGAATGCGTCGTTCTCGCCTATACACTGCCGACTATTTTACTAAACAGGCTATCAAACCGAGAAAAGTGAGCTCTGAGTGTGATTCATTGATGATGATGTGTGTGTTGGTTTCTGGCTCTGACTGTGTCGGAAGTACTTCTCGTGACTTTGCCTATCAATTTGCGGAGCGATTCCAACTTCAAGTTCTTGAACAGCCATTTGAGGTGCTTCCGATGCAGCAATATATGATTTGGCATAAAAGAACAGAGTCGAACCCCGCTCATCAGTGGTTGAGAAACAGGATTCAACAATACATGGCTGACTAAAGGCTTCTCCAGGTTAACCGTCAGTTGGTTAACTGTCTAAAGCCATTCAAGCATGCATTGCTGAGGTTCTATGTGTTCATTGCTGATGTGCTAAGAGCTTATAGGAATCTGATTAACGAGCCGCTCTTGCCGCTCGTTTTTGTTTTGCACTTTCTATCATTTTAGAAGGCGTCATACCCGTTACTAGCATGGTGCCAGTAATAACAAGAATAGAGCCGAAAATGGTGTTAAGACCAATCGCTTCGTCTAAGAATAAGTTGCCCCACAATATACCAAATACCGGAATCAAGAAGGTGACAGACAGAGCCGAAGGCGCACCTAATTCTGAAACAAGGTTGAAGTAAAGCAAGTAAGCGAGACCCGTACAAACAGCCCCTAATAGTATGACGGATGTTGTAATCGTCAAGTCTGGCGCTTCTCTCATCGGGAAGAAAAAGACGAACGGCAACACGATCAATACGGCAGCCCACATGCTGCCATGAGCATTATTGAACGCCTCAACTTTTGGCGCCTGTTTTGTGTAATTAGACGCTATCCCATAACTAAACGCGGCCATCATAGCAGCCAAAATAGGAACAATTGCCTCTTGGCCAATGTTCATCGCATCCCAACCCACCAACACACCAACGCCAGCCACACCAATACCTAACCCGAGTAACACTCTGCTTTCAAGTGCGGTTTTCGTCCATATAGCACCTATGATCGCCGCCCATATTGGCGCCGTTGAATTGAGAATGGCAAGGGTAGAAGCGTTAAGTGTTTGCGCAGCGTAAGCGAACAATAAAAAGGGTACAGCGGTATTAAACAGCCCAAGAATAAAGAAATGTTTAGCGTGATCGTTGAACGCCAATTTCTTTCTTAAATACAAAGACACCAACAGTAGCGTGATTGCTGCAAACATCACTCGTGCTTCAATTAATACTGCTGGCCCCAATGGATTCGCAGCTATTCTCATAAAAAGAAACGAGCCACCCCATATCGCAGCAAGAGTTATTAGTTTTAAAAAGTTCACAGCTTCAATCTCAGAATGTGTAAAACATCGACTATGGATCAAAGCTATGTATTACACAAACTTAGATGTTAATACTGTGCAGCTACTTGTTATTATTTTGATAACTCAACTGACCGTTAAACAGGAACACATTAGATGAATTTCGTTCTGTTTATTGTTCCTTTTTTGATGAGTAATCTAACGTTAGACATCAAACTTAGGTGAACAGAATGAAGATTGAACACATCGCAATATGGACCAAACAGCTCGAAGTACTTAAGCGGTTTTATGAAAATTACTTTGGTGCGGCGTCTAACCAGAAGTATCACAACCCAGCCAAAGGCTTCTCGTCTTACTTCTTGTCTTTTGATAGCGGTAGCCGTTTAGAGATTATGGAAATGGATTCGGTTCCTGAATCAAAGGATGATATTTATGACCAATTCACAGGCTTCATTCATATGGCGATTTCATTGGGCTCAGAACAAGCGGTCGATGAGTTAACAAGCCGCTTGATTCAAGACGGTTATGAGCGCTTAGATGGTCCAAGAAGAACAGGTGATGGCTATTATGAGAGCTGTATACTCGATCCTGATGGAAATCGCTTGGAACTTACCGTTTAATGTAGAGACTTAATTGAGTTACTCATCTACTAACGGAACGGAGGTATTACAATGATGAAGCGTGTTTTGACTTTCCTTTTTAGTCTTGGGCTTATGGGATGTGCTACCTCAGAACCGGTATATGAACCAAAGGCTGACTCGAAGCCTGAACCATCCCAACCCGTTGGATACCTTGGCTTCAAAGCCCATCAAGAATGGGCCATTCAATTTAACGACTGTACGGTCTATGATCTAACAGGTGCACAACCTTACCAGTGGTTTGATCGCACTTCAGCCTCTGTGAGCTGTTATACGTTTAAACCAACCGATGCTGTCGAGCCTTTATCAGTCTATGCCGACGCAAATTTCTACAGCAATAAACTAACCCCGATTAACCGCTTTCAAGAGCTGCAGGTATCAGAGTCAGGCTGGGGCAATTTTCCTGCCGTCTATGAAACCAACGGCACCAATTGGCTGAAAGTTAAAGAGGGTTGGATTCACCTCACACTAGCCGATCAAACGCTCGTTCAGTTCTACCCTGGAACTCAAGACCAATCTGGTAAATCACAGCATGACCAGTATTTTGAGCAGCATTGATGTTGGGGTGCCATTCGTCCCTATCGAATTGGTAGGGGCAAATGGAGCCGTGAATTATTGACCTTTCTTGAGTTGGATTATAAAAGGCATAATGGCATTGAAAACAATCACCGCGGCGCCAATCAGCGTTATGGTGTTTGGCAACTCGGCAAACAACAGTAACCAAGAATCATGAGTAGATTATCTGTGAGAACTCAACATTCGAAACCATGTTCGCTTCTCCCCATTTGTAAGCGTTGACACCAAACCATTGGCCGATAGAAGAAATAACACCGACCAACACTAACAGCACCAACTCATACCACGTCGGCCATTGCCACTCGATAAGCGGCGGAATCAGCGCAACACCCCCACGAATATGACTTGATAAGCTAGCACTACGACCTTCTATTCCACATTCGCCATTTTCCTTACGCAGATAGCGGCAATCGTTGTGCCTAACGTGGCCACTAAGCCGAGTTCCAACGTAGAACAACATAGAACAGAGACTCGCTTTCTAGAGTGGGAAGTCTACCTTGGTAGAGGGGGCAAACAGAGTTTTCAAAATATTGAGAGAGAGCATTAATAAGAACTCATTAACTTTTCATTAATTATATTAATAGAAATTAGATAAAAGCATATAAATTATCATCTTGTCGGTTAATAATTGAACGCAGTAGTAATTTTATGGTGGTTTTTATATTTTGACGTAATTAACGAACGCGGTAGATATCTGAGGATATAAGCTGAATAATGAATATTACCATTTTATTGGTAAGGGTAATTATCTCTAATAGTTCTTCTTAATATAAAAACAATGTAAAAGCGCTGATAGTATCAACAGTAAGGTGGTGTAACGATGCGAGTCACCACAAATAAACAGGCTTATTTTTATAAAAAGTAATTCCCTCTCGATTCTGAGTGTGGCTATTGCATGAATGAATTTGAAATAATGTTACATGTGATAATTTAAGCTGTTGTTTTTTATGGGTATAGTTTTTCATTAGATTTTATGGCTTGGCTAGGGCTAAGAAGACTTTTAAATTTTACATTGATGAATTGATTAATTAAATTAGCGCTGTCTGTTTAATCAATTAAATGGCGTGTAAGCAATGGTTATCAGAATGGATAATGTCACTTGTAATCGTTGATAGTGTGAATTTTAAAATAGGGCAAAGACCCTAGGGTGAATTTAACTATCAACAAAGTTGTTATACCCAGAGATATCATTGTCTTTTCTTTAATTTCTTACCTAATAATATGTAGAGTTAATACTATGAAGTTGTCGATGAATAAATCATTGTTACTAGCAATGTCAGCGTGTTTTTTTTCTAGTGCAAGTTTTGCAGGAATTAATAGTGATTATCATGTGGTGGCCGATGACTTAACGGCTGATCATAATGAAAGCAACGGCGTACCTATGCCTTTTTATGCTAACGGGAGAATGCAGTCAAAACTCAGTGTTTCTGTTTCCTTCGCAGATAGCTACGGCAGACCAGTGACCGTATCTAAGAGTGACTTAGAAGGTGCGATATCTTTTTACCTTAAGAATAGTGAACAAGAGTTAGGCAAAAATAAAGACTGTACCTACGGAAGAGATTGCTGGGGGTATACATTGAACCCAAATGACTATTCTCATCAAATGGGCAGCAATTATCGGTATTCTAAAGGCCTACCAACGTCTCGTGTTTCATCATCTGATACCAAATTAACCGCTTGGGTTTACAGTAACGAAATCGCTCAGCATCGCGAAGTTTGTATGAAAGTTAAATTTAATACTGGTAGCCAGTATGACAATAACTATTACGACAGCTGCGCTTATCCAAATGAATCAAGTGCCTTCTATCAAAGCGTACAGCCTAAGTCCTATAGTGCTGCTGACTTTTCAGAGATTGGAGAAGGTGACAAGGTATGGGAAGAAAGTAATGCTGATGGGTTCTATTTCGACAAAGCTGAGATGTATAACTTCTATGTGACGCCCAAAGATACTTCAGTGAAACTGGTCGAGGTTGCTATGGATAACTTCGACGAGTCGGACAGCGATAAGGTGTTCCTAAACGATGAGTGGTTAGGTTGTTATTCAGATTGCACTAATGGTTTTCGTTCAGTGAAAGGTTATGTGTTCGCTCCAGGTTCAGAGCGTAATGTATCTGATGAATATGTTTGGAATAGCGCCGCTGGCGAAGGTCGCACGGCGGTATGGCGAGTTAACCAGCAACTAAGATCAGTGACTCTGAGCCAATTGCTTTATTCAAATAGCGGGACATCGAACAATGATTCTCAAAAAGAGTACCGATTTACTGTATTTGACCAATACGGAAATAAGGGACCACTAAAGCTTATTTATCCGCAAAGTGAATTTACCGGTGGCGGCCAGAAATGGGATTACACCTATTGGAACCTGGTTAGCCAGTAACATTCGGATAAAACAGAGTTAGCCCAACCATTTGGGCTAACTCATTCACTTTAGGGGAAATTTATGTCTAATTGGACTTCAAACGCTTTTAACTTTGATAGCTTTTGTTCGGGTGGCGTAGACCAAAGAACCAGAAGCTATTCATATCAAATCTTACTTGGTTCTCTTATTGGTAACTGGCTTAAGGGACCAAACCTCGATATATCCATTCAATTCTCACCTTACTCGACGGATAACCTTGGCTTCGGTAAAGGCTGGAAATTGAACCTCCCAAGATACGACATCGAGAACAAACAGCTCTATCTTGCAAATGGACAATCCTACCGTGCTGAATTAAATGCCAATATCGAAATGAGTATTCGCTACAAGAAACTGCTCGATTTCTCGGTATCATCTAGCGCGAATGGCTATGAAATTACGTATAAAAATGGTCGCACCGATCTTTTGGATAAAGATGGCGACATCATTAAGATCACTCAAAGCAATGGCCATGCTCTCTACTTTTCTTGGCTCAACGTGGGACAAAATAAGCGCCTAGATAAAATTTGGGATGATAGAACAACTAAGCAAACCGCACTTTTGTGGGTTGAGTATATCTCGGTAGGGCGCGTTAATATTTTTACTAATATTGGCAGTACCCATGAAGCTTATTTCAGTCTTACTCTTAGCAATAACAAGCTCGTCAAATGCAATTTACCAGAACAAGCAGGTAGCTATAGTTTTGGTTATGAAAGCATTGGTTCATATATGTTAATCAATGAGGTAAATCACCCTTGTGGTTTGACCGAGCGTTTGAGATATAAAGCTGACGGTATTCGAGTTAACTCAATGACTTATTTACCAGCAGTGACAGCGCACGATGTCCTTACCCTTAATTCGCCAGTTATTGGCACAACCTACGACAGTGTTGGCACAGATAGTCGTAATTTTATGGGTTATGGCGTGCGTGGTGGTGAATTAAGTGAAGGGCTTGATAATTTGCTTGAGCGTGGTTACGAATATACTTATCGCGTACAAAAAATCGAAAATGGCTCTATTGTCACCGCGCAAACATACAATCAATTTCACCTACTCGTAGAAGAAGCCCGGCAGGTAAACGGAGACCTTGTTCATTTGAAAAGGCTGGAATACCCAGCGATTGATAACCAGCAGTTTTCGGATCAACCTGCTCAGTATTCTTTGATCAGTAAAGAGGAACAAATCTGGTTTTCTGGATCGGATAGCCAAACTCAAAGTCGATTATGGGACTACGACGAATATGGCAACATGCTTAAGTTCGTTGATGAGAATGACATTTCTGAACGTTACGAATATTACGCAAAAAATGGTGAAGCAGATTGCCCTGCATCGCCTACTGACATGGTGAATTTCGTAAAATCTCGTACGCTCAACAATGGATCAGAACAGAGAGTGATCTCTTATCAATACGCTTCTCTTGAGGGGCTGAATGGCCATCGTGATGTGGTTCTGAGTTTGGAAGAAGACGTCCAACGCTATAGAAGTCATTACGCTTATCAAACTGATACTGGTGAGACTTACTCTTTCGGCCGATTGGCTTCAGTCCAAAATGACATTCTTCATCCTAACGGCACGTATTCTGCTATTTCTCACTATCGCTATGAGTTGGATAACGATGTCCTTGAAGAACACGAAGAGCTGACCTGTCACGACAATACGAAAACCAATCTTGCTGTTGGGCACTACCTTGATATTGGAGAACTCGCGCGTCATGTCGACTCAGACGGAGTCAGCTGTGCATTCACTTATGATTCGCTTCGTAGAACTACTGAAGAAAGGATTGAAGGAAGCGCTGCTCGTTCGTATCAATACATTGTTGATACTGGTTTGAGCAGACAAACTCTGTTGTTAACCGACTGCAAAGGCAATGTGTGCGAACAAAGCTGGGATGGTCAAGGACGCGAACTAGAGGCGAAGATCGGCAGCTCAGTTGTGTGGTCAAAAATGTACGATGCGTTGGGCAGACTCCAAAGCAAGAGTACCTATGATGTGCTGCCTGATCGCAATTCCAGATCGGCTCCGGTGGTGTTGACAGAAAGCTATGAATACGATGAGTGGGATCAGGTTAAAGCGACTCTGTTAGCCAATGGAAAACGTCGTGTCGAGTTCAATAATCTCGCCTCACGTAAGAAAACCCAAGGTATTGAAGGCTTGACCATGACGGTCAGTTCTCTGAACAGCTGGGGGCTAGAAGAGAAAAAAGAGCAAGGCATCAACAGTTGGAATTATGAGTACGACTCATGGGGAAGATTGATTAAAGAAACGAATCCTCTCGCTCGAGCCAAGTATTACCATTACGACCGTTTTGATCGTGTTATTCGCATGACTCAAGCGAACGGTGTCGATCAAGATATCACTTACGCTGAACACACCGATCAGTCACAAGTTGTAGACCTGAAAATTGGTGGGGTGACTTTAGGGCAACGCGATATTGATGGATTGGGGCGTCCGAGATCTTTGCGCAGAGGAGCGAGTCCCCAAGCTTCATTGGCGTGGACTTATGCGGATAGCAGCAATATCCCAGAAACTGAAACGAGTATGGCAGCACCAACAAGGCTATTTACTCGCGATAGCCAATTGGGTGTGTTAAGTGCTAAGTCGTCTGATGGGCAGGCTTCTAGTTACAGCCATGATCCAATATCCGGCTTACCGACAGGGAGTCAGGACAGTGAAGGCAATCAAAGTACCATTACCTACTCAACGAAAGGCTTGCCTGAAGCCGAGGTGAATGATGGTCAGTCTCGTTATTACAGCTACTCCGATGGTGGGGTTATCGCTGCAGTTGAGAGTGACACGGACACTCGCCAATATGGTTATGATGAACTCGGGCGCTTGGTGAAGCTGAGCTCAAATTCAACAACGGTTTACTACGAATATGATGAGTTTGATCGAGTGATACTAGAAACATTGATATCGGGTAGTCAAACCCAAGTCACTGAACTCGAATGGGATGAATATAGCCGCGAAGTCAACCGAGCTGTAGCCTTGAACAATAATTATATCTTTGAGCAATCACAAGAATATAACGCGTTAGGGCTGCTTCATTCTCGTGAAAAGGAGTGTGCAACTTTAGGTAATCTGACGGAAATCTATACCTATGATGAACTCTCTCAGTTGACGAAAGTCGAGTTCGTTGGCGCGGGTCCACTGAGTGATTGGTCTCAGCCTATGACGTCTATTGATTGGAGCTATGATGAGCTAGGTAACATGCTGACGCAACGCACAGCGACGACTGAATCTGAGGATTTCGCTCGTTACTTTTATGAGTCGGATGACCCTTGCCAGTTGACTCGTATTACTCATTCCCACCCACAACTCGACGGTCAGGTAACAGTGAAATACGACTTGAATGGCAACATGATTGAAGATGCGGATGGTCGAATTCTTGAATATGACAATTTCGACCGATTACAGCGTGTGTTAGCTGATAATACCGAATGGCTCTATCAATATGACAGCAACGACCGACTGTCTGCACAACAGTCCGTTTCTGAATCTCGTCACTTTAACTATCTATGGGGTGACCTCGCTTCGATCGAGGAAAATGGCAAACTCACTCAGTATATCTATCACGAAGGAGTGCCTAAATGGTCAGAGATGGACTCGGAAACCACGTTATTGGCAACGGATCAAAATGGTTCGGTAATCGCGTCAAATATGTCGGGTAAAACAGGGTCTATGTACCGTTACTCTCCATATGGGCAACGTGATCAAGCGGGGAGTGCAAATGAACAATAAAGACTCGGTATTTATTACCCCACTTAATCGACGTGAGTTCCTGATTAAAATTGGTCAAACTGCAGCGGTGGCTGGTGGTATCTCACTGCTTCCGACTTCGGTTCGTTTGGCGATGGCGCAGTCGATGACCATCTCTCATTCGGAGATTGGCTTTAATGGCGAGTGGTTAGATCCTGTACTGCAAGGCTACCATCTAGGCCAAGGCTATCGCGTTTACCAGCCGAAGTTGATGCGCTTCAATGCACCGGACAGTTTGGCCCCTTTCAATGAGGGGGTTCACAATGCTTATGTGTATTGCCATAACGATCCGATTAACTTTACCGACCCAAGCGGACATCTGAATATCAGTAAGATCTTATTTGGTGCTTTTGGGGTTATTGCGGGTATTGTTGGTATTGCCTTAGCTGCACCAACGGGCGGTTCTAGCTTGGTATTGGCTGCATGTATCATCGGTGGTATTGCAGGTATGACTAGTGGTGCGCTACAAATTGCCTCGGGTGTTATCGATGATGGGGATATCTCTCATAAACTCGATATTGCGACCATTCCATTCGATATCATTGGTGTGGTGAGTGGCGGATATTCAGCCTACAAGTCGGTTCAGAACTTACGTTGGGTAAGAGCGGGTGGGGCATTGGAAGATGTCACTCAGCCCGGTCTTGGTTCTCGTTTGATGAACAAGATTAGACCTTCCGGTGAGTACAATCTTGCGTGGGCCTCTAAAACGAACCCAGCTATGCGTATAGGCAGCTCTAAGGGACAGGTGATTGCGACCAGAATGACGCAGGGCGGTAAGACGATGACGTACACGCCTCCTCCCATTCATGGTGGGTTTACCAAGATTCTTCTTGGACAAGTCAAAGTGGGCGCCCGAGGCTATACCATCTATCAAGGCATAATGACGGCGCGCTCGATTGGTGGTTTAGGTTGGTCATCGGTTAAAACAATCCCTGGGCGATTAGATGAAGAAAAGTCTTCTGCGGATACCATGGTTACGGAAGGTCGAAGTGCCAACCCTGCAGCTAAGAAGACGCAAATGTACGCACTCGAAGAGACACGACAACGAATAAAATATGGTAATGAGGTTCAGCAGATGATCCGTCAGTTGCCATTGTCGTAGTCTGATTTATTCTTTTTCTCTAACAACACAAAGCCAGCTCAATCCTTATTGAACTGGCTTTTTTGCATTCTGTGTAGGCGTTCTCGAACGTTATCCATCAACCATGAGTACTTTCCTTAGATCCCACTTCCTGATCAAAAAAAGATCAAAACCACCTTGCTGAAACCGGTTTCAATCTATATCTTTACTTTTATTGAAATCGGTTTCAGAGTTGCGGTAGCTTCTCTAATCTCAATCTTTTTCACGAACAACTTGTAGTGAGTAATGGTATGAACAACGAATTTCCGAACGATTTTTTATGGGGTGGTGCGGTTGCTGCGCATCAGCTAGAAGGCGGCTGGGATGCGAATGGTAAAGGTGTGAGTGTGGTCGATGTATTAACGGCAGGCGCTCATGGTGTACAACGTCGAATTACAGATGGTGTGATTGATGGTGAAAACTACCCAAACCAAGTGGCTGTTGATTTCTACCACCGTTACAAAGAAGACATTAAGTTATTCGCTGAGATGGGCTTTAAGTGTTTTAGAACCAGTATTGCTTGGACACGTATCTTCCCGAATGGCGATGAAGCCGAGCCGTGTGAGGCGGGATTAGCGTTTTATGACGATCTGTTTGATGAGCTGTTGAAATACGATATTCAGCCAGTAGTGACGCTGAGCCATTTTGAAATGCCTTATCACCTAGCCAAAGAATACGGCGGTTGGATGAACCGCAAAGTGATCGATTTCTTTGTTAAGTATTCAACCACGGTGATGGAACGCTACCAGCACAAGGTGAAGTACTGGATGACGTTTAACGAGATCAACAACCAGATGAACACTTCGGCAGACATCTTCGGTTGGTTATGCTCTGGCGTGAAGTTCCCACAATGCGAAAAGCCGCAAGAAGCGATGTATCAAGCGGTTCATCACCAGTTTGTGGCAAGTGCGTTGGTGGTTAAGAAAGGTCACGAGATCAATCCAGATCTTCAAATCGGCGCAATGTGTGCGATGGTGCCTTTCTACCCTCGCTCTTCAAAGCCTGAAGACATCATGGTGGCACAACAAGCGATGCGTGACCGTTATTTCTTCTCGGATGTAATGGTGCGTGGTCATTACCCAAATTACGCTAAGCGTGACTGGGCAATCAAAGGCTTCAACATCGAGATGCAACCTGAAGATGAGCAGATCCTAAAAGAAGGTAAGGCCGATTACTTAGGTTTTAGCTACTACATGTCGAATACCTTGGATTCTTCTTCTCACCAATCTACAGAAGAAGCGATGGACGGCGGTCATGAAAACTCGGTCGATAACCCGTTCATCCAGTCTAGTGATTGGGGCTGGCCAATTGATCCAACGGGTTTACGTTTCTGTTTAGCGTCTCTGTATGAACGTTATGAAGTGCCATTGTTCATCGTTGAGAATGGTTTTGGCGCTGTTGATACCATTGAAGAAGATTTCAGCATTAATGATGACTACCGCATTGCTTACCTTGGCGACCACATCAAAGAGATGAAAAAAGCCGTTGCGATCGACGGTGTTGATTTGATGGGCTACACCCCTTGGGGCTGTATCGATTTGGTGTCGTTCACCACCGGTGAGATGAAAAAGCGTTATGGCTTCATTTATGTAGATAAGCACAATGACCAATCAGGTTCTTTAGATCGCAAACGTAAGAAGTCGTTCGAGTGGTATAAAGGCGTGATTGCATCTAACGGTGCCACTATTTAGAATGCATTTCCCAGCGCAGTTATGTGAACTGTGAGCTGTCATTTTGCAATGAATTAGTCGGCCTATGTCGGCTAATTTTTTATAAAGGAAAAGAAGCGAATGGTAACCATGCTTGATGTCGCGAACCGTGCAGGCGTATCTAAATCGACCGTTTCTCGTGTCTTAAATGGCAAGAACATCGTGCGCCCAGATGTGGTGAAAAAGGTATTCGATGCGATTCAAGAAACAGGCTATCGACCAAACCTGTTGGCTCAGCAATTGGCGACCAAGAAGACCAATTTCATCGGCTTTGTAATCACCAATGAGTTGTTCAATGGCCCTTATTTTTCTTCCTTGATGTATCACGCGGCTTCTTATAGCGAAAAGTCGAATCACCAGTTGGTGATCACCGATGGCAAACACAGCGCTGAAGACGAAAGAAAGGCGATCAACTTCCTGCTGGATATGAAGTGCGCGGGCATCATCATCTATCCGCAATGCTTAACCGAAAGCGAGATTGCAAAGATCATCGAAAGCACTGACACACCGATTTTGGTACTCAACCGAGAAATGCCGTCGAAGCCCACTCATGCCATTACCACCGACCATTATCAGAGTGCTTGTTTGATGGTTGAATACATCATCGAGCAAGGCCATACAGACATTGCGGCGATTCGTGGTAAAGCCGGGTCTTCGACCGATGAACAGCGTTATAAAGCCTATCAAGATGTGCTAACCAAGCACGATATTGCATTGGATGAATCTAAAGTCGTTCAAGGTGATTGGACGATGGAGAGCGGTTATCATGCCGTTCAAGCCTTGGTAAAAAGCAAAGCAACGTTCACTGCTATCTTATCTGAAAACGATGACATGGCGATTGGTGCGATTAAAGCGCTAACTGAACTTGGTTATTCATTACCTAAAGATGTTTCTATCGTTGGTTTTGATAATAGTAAGGTGGGTGCGTTTTTAACGCCAAGCCTCACGTCTGTGAGTGTGCCATTGGAACAAATGATTCAAAAGGTAATCCTGCAAATTGTCGGTGAAACAGAGCAAGCGACCACTATCAATACCACTGGCAGCTTGGTTATTCGCGACTCGGTTACCCCGCGTGTCTAGGCTTAGTTAACCGCGATTGAGTTTCATATTTCACCTACAAAAAGTGACGAGCTGCGCAGCTCTTCAACCAAGCTCAAACACTTCTTATTCACTGTTGTTTAGATATGCGATATTGCGTTTTTGGTCGATGAATTGACCACCATTAGTTAAGTTGTGTGAAATCAGTTTAGTAATGTGAAAATAGCTCAGTAATGTGAGAACAGGTAAGTAATGTGAAAACAGAAAAACAAAAAATGCTAGCAGGCGAACCTTATCAGGCTTGGGATAAAGAGCTTTATGCCGCTCGTATCGAATGCCGTAAGGTGCTTCAAAAACTCAATAACAGTATTCCTGACACACCTGAATGGGAAGCGGCGACGCAAGAGCTTATTCCGGGTTGCGAGAACGCGCACTTAGAGCCCCCATTTCGTTGTGATTACGGCTCAAACATCAAGTTGGGTAAGAACTTCTACGCTAACTTTAACTGCGTGATTTTGGATGTCGCTGAAGTCACCATTGGCGACAATGTATTGCTTGGTCCGAACGTTCAAATCCTTACCGCAGGTCATCCACTCGATGTGAAAGGCCGAGTAGAAGAAGGCGTCGAATTTGGCACACCGATTAACGTTGGTGACAATGTTTGGTTAGGTGGTGGTGTGATCATCTGCCCCGGTGTGACTATTGGCGAGAATAGCGTGATTGGCGCGGGCAGTGTGGTAACCAAAGACATCCCTGCCAATGTGGTAGCGGTCGGTAACCCGTGTAAAGTGCTGAAAGCGATCGATAATGCGTAATAATCAGATTGAATAGATAAAGCCCGCGAACCTAGGCGTGACGCGGGGCTTTTAAATCGAATTCGATAGCTTGTCAGTGTGCTTTCTAGTAACAGACTACTGGAACTGTACTTAAGCGATCTTCGTCATCTCGTTAAGTGTAAACGACGTAACACTGCCTTCGGTTGCTGCCATGTATTCAGCAAGGTGAGTATTGCCCATGTGTACTTGCCAAAGTTCGCGAGACGTCCAGTTTTCGTAGAAAGTGAAATGTGCTGGATTTTCATTGTCTTGGTGAAGGTCGTAGTTGATGCAGCCTTCTTCAGCGCGAGTAATATCAATCAGCTTTAGCAGCTCTGCTTTAACCAATTCGATTTTGTCTTCGTTAGCGACGATGTTTGCGACGATAGTTAGTTGAGTCATGTTCGTACCTATATTACTTTTCACCGAAATGGTGAGTTGTCTGTGTTTACAGCGCCACTCTTTGTTCATTGAGCTACAGTCTGTATCGATGGATAAATAATAGTAGGAATATTTGAAACGATAAACAGCGCCACATTTGAATTATTTTCAAAGATAAATTGATAATAACCTGGGGATTATGTGCTACTAGGCGTAGGTGAAGAGTGTTTAAAACCCACCCGCCCAAGCATCAAAGTCATCAATGTTGTCGAGTTCTTGCTGGCTTCTTGGCGCGGGGTAATAAGGCAGAGCTAATCTTTGAATGGAAGGTTGCAGTTCCCAATCAGGCGTAATCTTGAGTCGTGTTAACTCATCGTTGAGGCGCACAAACATATAGTAGCCATCGGCATGGGTATTGGCGTAACTTGCGATGGTCGCAATGTCACCAGAAGGCAACTTTACGTCTCTGCCTAGTGGGTAAAGTTGGTGCAGAGCGAAGCTGACCTTAGGATCTTGTAGCTTGCCTTGTTTAAAGCGTTCTAGACCAATCGCGGTTGAGGTCGTGCGAGGCTTCCAACCTGTGAGGAATAATCCACTCAAGCTATCTTGGAAGGGTTTACCTTTTCGATTGCCTTCATTGCTAATGAATTGAACCGTCAATGTATCTCCTGATTCTTGCAGAATTTCTAAAAACTGTTCACCAGTGCGATCGACTAAAAGCTTCATAAGATCCAGATATCATTGAGAATGAGATGCGATAAATGGTACTACTTTTGGGTAGCCTTGAATAGATGCGGCTGTTCTTTTGTAACGTGAACAATGATTTCGACGTGGGTACAATCCGATCACTGTTCTAGCGTTTGCGTAGGTAGTGAGTGGTTACTATCTCATCTAGGTAAGTCGTGACGCCTTTCAGTGTAAAGTCGAGAGGAGAAACTAAGTCACCAAATAGTGGAGACCCACCACCAAGAACAATCGGGGTCGTCGAGATGATCAGTTCGTCAATCAGGTCTTCTTTCATGAAATTTTGAATGGTGACGCCGCCATCGATGTACAAGTTTTTTAGGCCTTTGTTATTCAAATCCGCGACAATCTGTTTAAGCTCGCCCTTCATCAAAAATACCTTACCTTCAAGCTCTTGAGGTACTTCATTCAAAGTATTGCTAAGTACATAGACTGGCTTGCTGTAAGGCCAATCGATACCAAAGTTCAACACCATATCCATTGTATTTCGTCCCATGATCAACGCATCAATACGATCGGTGTGGGCGTTGTAACCCATGTCGTCACCGTCTGGATTTGGAATTGATTGCAGCCAATCTAAGCCGCCTTGCTTGTCTGCAATGTAACCGTCAAGGCTGGTTGCGATAAATACAATATTTGACATTTTAACTCCGATATTGATGAGAAACTTGGCATTTACACGGTAATAAATTAAAATATTCTACAGTGTAGAAATAAAGTTTAAGAGGTGACGGTATGACTGTCAAGGATCAGAGACGAGGTCGACCAAAGAGTGGATCAAGCCAACTCAGCGCCGAGAGAATTCTCACCATTGCCAAAAGCATGATGCGAGAGAGTGGCAAAGTGCCAAGCATTCGAGGGTTGGCGACAGAACTCGGGGTCGATGCGATGGCCATATACCATTACTTCAAAAACAAAAACGATCTGCTTGAGGCAATCACGGTTTCCTTGATTGAAGAAGTGGCACAGCCAGAGCTGAATCATGACTGGCGAGATAACCTTTATCGGCTCAGTGTGAGTTACTTGTCGATGCTCAACGAATATAGAGGCTTGTTAGAGACCTTATTGACCATGAAATCTCTCGGGCCGATGGAGGTATTTAGTGAACGTTTTGAAGCGGTGTTGAACCCGTTAGCGTTAACTGATGAGCAAACCAAAAATGCGTTGGACTTGCTGGTGGATTATTTACACGGATACGCTTTGGCGTTGAACTGTAACCCAGACCGAACAGAGCTCACCATTGAAATGGTCGAAAAGCCGCTGAGTTTATACTGTTTGGCGCTCACTCAACTTAAGTGATCTGTAGGCCAATTTACCGACCTTTAAATTTATACTGGATAATTACCTATAAATTTCAGGCTTTAGCAGTAATAATCAATGAATAGATCGGAATAGCTTGTTCATTGAAAAGCTGTACGGAAAGTTTCTAAAGACGTCATCGTGAAAAGGAAGTCAGATACATGCCTGTGCACCAACGCATCAGTTTAACCTTAATTTTAGTCGCCATTCTTGGCGGCTGTTCTTCATTACCCGAAGGCATCGACCACCCTGCAGAACCGTACACCTCTTATGGATCAAGCACTTTGTCGGTTTTAACGGATGAATATCAACCCGAAGCATCAGAGCAGGCCACTACAGCTGTTCGTCTGCAAGAGTCCGGTTGGGATGCGTTAGCTCAGCGATTAGCGTTGGTTGAAAGTGCAGAGCACACCATCGACATTCAATACTACATCTGGAACTCTGACGAATCGGGCAGATACCTAGCCAGCCGTTTATTAGCGGCGGCTGATCGCGGCGTTAAGGTGCGGGTGATGCTAGATGATATCAACCTCAATGAGCGTGAAGGGTTATTATCGGCATTGGATGCACACCCGAATGTTGAGATTAGAATATTCAATCCAACACCCACACGCCGTGGCTTCAGTAAATGGCTAAGTTTCCTTGGCGACTTCTCTCGCTTAAACCGCCGTATGCACAATAAGTCGTTTACCGTCGATGGTACTTTGTCTGTGGTAGGTGGACGTAATATTGGTGATGAATACTTCGATCTTTCTGACGAGATCAACTTCCGAGATCGTGATGTATTGGTGATGGGCACAGTGGTTACCACGATACAAACCAGCTTTATTGAGTATTGGGACAGTCGTTGGTCTTACCCTGTCGATATGTTGGGTGATGACGAACAACCGGATCTCTCGACGATTGATGATATAACCGTTCCACAATACAAAAACTATCCAGAGTTACCACTAAATCGTGAAGCGGCAGATAGCCTGTTGAAAGAGGTTCTTGACGAGATGACTTGGGTTAATGCTCGTTTTGCTTACGATCGTCCTGTGCCCGTCGATTCCGATAATACTGATCAACCGAAAGCAACGGCGGTTCTTTTAGGACAGCTTGCAAGTGAATCGAAACAAGAGATCTTGTTGGAATCGGCTTATCTAGTGTTTGATGATGGTCAGCTTGAAGAGTGGCAAGTGTTGGACAATAAGGGCGTTGAGATAAAAGCGCTAACTAACTCAATGGCGTCTAATGATCTGGTGACTAATCATTCTGCTTATGCGGGCAGACGTTACGACATGTTAGAACATGGCATCGACCTGTTCGAGCTAAAACCAGAATCAAAGCTATGTGAAGCATCGACTCAAGATGTGTCTAAATGTGCGCCTGAGACTGCCTATGGCTTGCATGCAAAGTCAGTGGTGTTTGACCGTAGCATCGCGAGTATTGGCTCATTTAACTTCAACCTGCGCTCTACCTATCTCAATACTGAATCGGTTTTGATCATCGAGAACAAAGCGATTGCAGAAACGTTAGCAGAAACCATTGAGCAAGCAATGAGAGAAGACAACAGTTGGCGCTTGGAACTGGAAGACGGTGATGTGTATTGGTATTCAGGCGAGCAAAGTTGGGACAGCGAACCAGAAACCGGTAAGTGGGAACGCATGCAATCAGGCTTCTTACAGTTGTTACCGATTGAGAAATACTTATAAAAGAGTTAGCACCGTAGAAATAAAAAATGTCAGCGCATAATACGCTGACATTTTTGTTTGTGCTGCGGTTTGCTGTGGTTTGTTGCAAGCTCTTAACGGCTTAACGGCTTAACGGCTTAACGGCTTAACGGCTTAACGGCTTAACGTTTGGTCAGCTGCTTGCTGTTCAAGTAAGGCAGGATATGCGGGCGAGATTCGCCAGACAGCTTTTGAGTGATCTGTTGTGACCAACTGCTCTGCTTTTGGTTGCTTGAACGGCTTGCGTAGTAGCTCTGCATTGAATCATCGTAGCTGGCAATTTCATCTAGGCTCAGCGGTTGGTATTGGTTTTCGTGCATCACTACATGAGCAGGAAGGCGAGGCTTAACCTCTGGTTGCTGTGCCGGGTGACCTAAGCACATCCCGAACAATACGGCGGTGTGTTGTGGCAGTTCTAACAGTTCATCGACTTGTTGTGCGCTATTACGCAGCCCGCCAATGTACACGCCACCCAAGCCAAGAGACTCAGCAGCCAGCATGCAGTTTTGCGCCATGATGCCAGAATCGACAGCGCCAATCAGGGTCAGTTCAGTAAAGTCGGTTTTCACTTCAGGGTTGATTTGAGCGTGGCGTTGATAGTCGATACAGAACACCAAAAACTCAGCCGCGTTCTCAACGTAAGCTTGGTTGCCTGCGTATTCGGCTAACAGTTTGCGCTTCTCTTTGTCTGTCACTCTCACGATAGAAACAGCCTGTAGTAAGCTCGATGATGAAGCCGCGAGACCAGCCTGAATAATCACATCAAGTTGTGCTTTTTCAATCGGTTGATTTGTATATTGACGAATGGAGCGATGCCCCAGAATAGTTTCAATCGTGCTGTTCATAACTCTCAGACAGTCCTTGTGGTGATGACGTAGAGAATCACAATAACGACAATTACCATGAGCGTAAAGGGTGTTCGAGCCTTTCTGGTTGGCAGAATGATATTCATGAATTTAAAAGGATTGCTACCACAGCCAATCCTTTTTTGTACGGTTTCCTGCTAGAAGCTAGAAGCTAGAAGCTAGAAGCTAGAAGCTAGAAGCTAGAAGCTAGAAGTGAATAACGCTTAAGAGTTAGCTTTAATGGCGAAGAGACAAAGTGATGAAGTGAACTCTGTTGGTCGAATAGCTGCCAGAAGGCTGAAATAGTCCTGAGTCAGCATTAATTTCACCATGACCTAAATCTTGGTATTGGTAACTCAACCCTAGATGTAAGTCATTGGATATCTTCTTCTCAGCGCCGAATCCGATACGCCACTGTTTATCGAGCGGGAGTAACACATCCCTGTTTTGACTGCTTACAGGGCTCGTGTCACCGCTCAATCCACTGTACAGCAACCAATCCTCATATGTGTATTCCACACCAACCCCAAGAGAATAGGTGGTTGAGTATTTGTCATCATAATCTTGCCATGTTTCGATGTTGGAGCTGAGTAGAAGGTTTAAGTCTTCATTTAATGAATGCTTCAACCCTAAGTTTAAGCTTCGAACCCATGTCAGTTCGGAGCTAATTCCAAAAGCGTTGACGTTATCAAGGGAAAGGTCGTGATCAAATTGGCCCTGATAACTGACACCCAATTGTGTGTTGTCACTGATGTGGTGATTGAGACTCAGGCCGAACCCTAGGTCAAGGCTATCTCCTTGAAGTTCGCGCCCGTTCAAAGCTTGAGTTTCAAGTGCTGCGTGCTGCAATATCAAAGAACCACCAAGAGACAGTTGTTCGCTAACTTGATATGACAATGACGACGTTAAGTTGAGTGCTGAAATGCTATTTTCTTTGATCAATAAAGCAGGGTGCGCGCCAACGCCGTGTGAGTATTCAACGCCAGTGCCGCCAGCTGCGTGCAATGCTGTGCCAACGACCCATTGGTCATTGAGCCTTGATGCGTAAGACAGGTGAGGGAGAACATCCGCGCTGCTTCCTGTGGTCGAAGCCGAGTTATCGTCACGGACAAAAGTGGTTTCAACATCGAGGTATTGAACGCCGAGAATCCAAGCGCTTTCTTCAATGGCCGATAACCCCGCAGCGTTGGTGATCACTGCGGATGCATCGTTCGCGGTTACGTTTCCTGCGCCTGCTGTGCCAACGCTTTTGGTAGTTGCAATCTGAGATAGGTTTAATCCTCCCGCGTGAGCAAGAGAGCTGACTATCGCTGTTACTAAAAGAGACAGTGTGATGAAAGGTGTTTTCAAGAATAGAACCTCATTTTCAGTGTATGAGTTATGTTTCCAGTAATTTGGGTGATGTTTCTAGCAGTTCGAGCCATGCTCTTAGAGAGAAGTCATTGCCACGAGCGAACACTAAGAACGCCGTGGCAATTGACTTGATCGACTTCATTGCCTTAGTTGGATTAATCGACGTAATTAACTTAATTGAGGCTAGAGCTTTTCAACTTGTGGCAGTCGATATTCATTGTCGAGAACGGCTTGAGTTGGCTCATACAGGCGCATGTGAAGATAGAAGTCATCTTGAGGTGCAGGCAGCCAGTTACACGTAGGATCGGTTGGTTTTGCGTATTGAATGCATATTGGCAAGGTGCCGTCTTCTGCGTATTTCAGTTCATCCTTACGATTGGTTGAAATGGAGTAGCGTTGAATGAAGTTCTCAACCATGAACAAGTTTTCAGCATCGTACATAGTCAACGACCAAAAGGCGTCAGCGGGTGCATCGGCTGGCATGGTCATTCGATATTGATTGTCTCCCGAAAGCTGCTCGCCATTCGAGTCTGTGTATCTATTTGGGTAGAGTGCTCGCTCTGGCACATTCAAACCTGCCGCACGCATATTGATGCTCGCTCGGCTTAGATAATCATTTCCGTAACGACCTCCCTCGTACATCATCGACCAGCCGTTATTGACATCGCCGATGCTTCGACCTGCGTATTGAATGATCTGTTGTGAAGACTCAATCGCGCGCATTAGTCCTTTCTTCTGTGCTGAAGTTAGCGCTTTCGGGTTAAAGGGGGTCGATCCTCCAATACCAATTTGTTGGAATTGATCAACGATGGCAGCATCTTCTGGAATCGGGTTTTTACGTAGCTCACGGTCAATCAATGAATACCACTCTAACCCTTCAGGCCTGGCCATGGGTGGGATGCGACCTGTCGAAGCTTTGAGTTCTACGATGTCATGCTCTGCGCCGAGTTGATCGAGTGGGTAGCTGAGGAATTTATCGTGAGTAACCAGTGCGTCATCGAGATCTTGCTCGCCAAACACGCCCGTTCGTTGAATCAACCAAACCATAGGAGTGCGAGACTCTACGACACGATCAATTCCCTCTGGCACTTCGCCAGCCCATCCTTTGTTGACCAACAGCACTTTGGAACCTTGGTCGCCGACATTCTTCACGTGCAGATCTTCAATCGAATCTGAGTAAGCATCCAATAACTGAACAATGTAGTAACGGTTATCGGTGCGAGGAATATCTATCACCATTGGGCCCGACAAATCGAGATCGTAGTGAGCTTGTGAGTAGAGCGTATCGTTGTTGACAGTAGGCACAATTCTATCCTGAGGCCCAGATAGAACGCGTGTCTTACCCATCTCATTCAATGGTGCCATGGCGTTGTCCATCGGCGCGTCAACCGATGTGGTTGTTTGCCTAACCGCCGCCACGGTTAATGGACCCGTACCGTAGATAAACGCTTGAACACCTAAGTTGTAAGCGAGCTCTTCTTCAGGATTAATAGATTGTTGGGCAAGGGATGGCATCGCGATAATACTGGACAAAGAACACACTAAACAGGTCAGTACACTTTTCTTATAGAGCAGCTTTCTCATGGAACACCTTAGATCGTAGGAACAGAGTTAGGCATTTATCATATGAGTAAGTGAGATTAAGGAGTGTAATAGCCGATATTAAGGATGTTAATACGCTACTTTTGTAATTTAACTCATTGCTTTAGTTGGTATTTTTTCTAAGTGGTAAGGCGCTTGGATAGCGTATGTTAATAGGGCGACTGAGGCGCTATTGTTTGATTGATTTGCGGTTGATATGTTGACAAAAAAGTACGGGAATCAATATGAACACATCAACTCATCCTTTTAGCTTATTCATTAAAGCCGAAGGGGCTCAGTGCAATCTGGATTGTAGCTACTGCTATTACCTCAATAGACAAGATGGCGACAAAAGGTCTTCGATGTCTCTGGACATGATGGAGCAAATTGTCGGTGCTCATATCGAC
Source organism: Vibrio sp. QJM3NY_27 (assembly GCF_057785955.1). NCBI lineage: Bacteria > Pseudomonadati > Pseudomonadota > Gammaproteobacteria > Vibrionales > Vibrionaceae > Vibrio > Vibrio sp. QJM3NY_27. The sequence goes on from NZ_CM173512.1 coordinate 852,222, forward strand.
GCGCAGCCAATGAAAGCTCAGCAAGTGGACTTTATCTGGCATGGTGGCGAGCCCATGTTAAGAGGGCTCGATTTCTATGAAACGGCAATGAAAGCACAGGCAAGCAAAGCGACGAAAAAGCGTGTCGTAAATACCATGCAGACCAATGGAACCATGATTAACGATCGCTGGGCGAGCTTCTTTGCTAAACACAATTTCATGATGGGCATCAGTATCGATGGCCCCAACATTCTGAATGATATCGCTCGGATCGATAAAAATGGTCAGTCGTCTTTTGAACGTACAATGCGTGGGATGTCTTATCTAAAAAAGCACAACGTTGAGTTTAATACGTTAACGGTCGTGAATAATAAAACCTACAAACACGGCAAAACGATTTATCAATTTTTGGTTGAAAATGGCAGTGGTTATATGCAGTTTCAGCCTTGTATCGATCATGAGTTGGACAGGCGAACAGGGCACGACTGGTCGCTAACCGGTGAGCAATGGGGGCTGTTCCTTTGTGATTTGTTTGATGCTTGGAGCGCCAATGATGTCGGTAAAGTGTATATCCAGTTTTTTGAAAATTGTTTAATGGTGTTGATGGGCTACCAAAGCCAAATGTGCCATCACAGTGCGACTTGTGGACAGCAATTAATGGTTGAGCATGACGGTAGTGTTTACAGTTGTGACCATTATGGGTACCAAGATCATCAACTGGGTACTGTGAATAGTGATAAGCTTGCAACCATGGCGAGTTCACCTGAACAAATAGCGTTTGGCACCAACAAATATCATGAACTGAACAGCACTTGTCGAGGTTGTGATTTTGTTGAGCTTTGCCAAGGTGGCTGCCCTAAGAATAGAATAGCAACAACCGAAGATGGCAGCGCGATGAATCATTTATGCCAAGGGTATGAGATGTTTTTTCGTCACGCATTACCCAAATTATTGCCAATGGTAGAAGCGATGAAAAAAGGGTATTCGCCAGCGTACTTCCCACTTTTCTAAATAACTTGGAGTCGGGCATGACCAGAGATCTAAACTTACTGCGGCTTATTTTGGTGCTCAATGAAACTCGCCAAACGGTAAGCGCAGCAAAAGCCTTGAACGTAAGTCAGCCGACAATCAGTGTCATGCTTCGTAAGCTCAGAGAACAATTTGATGATGAATTGTTTGTTAGAGATAAAGCGAGGCTTGAACCTACCCCAAAATGCTTGAAGCTTATCGAAACCTTGCCTCTGCTATTAGAGCAGCTAGACAACCTTTATATCCCCAATGAAGAGTGGGACTTGGAAGATTTAAGAGGGGAGGTTCAAATCATGTTGCCTTCCCCATTGTTGATCCCAGTGGGTGTGCCGTTAATCAAAAAGCTGACCAAAGAAGCGCCACAAGTGACGTTTCAATGTTCACCTTGGTTAGATAATGGCGTCCAATCCCTAGAGACCAACCGCATGTGTTGGGGAGTGAGTTATCTTCCTATGGACGTCAATAAAACCCTGACTGAGCGACCGGTTGGCTTTGATAAGTTCATGTTGGTGCTAAGAGCTGATCACCCAATTCAAGGTAATTCCCTTGAGGACATTCTGAAATACCCACTCTGTATCAATATGATCCCTGGTTACATTCAGCCATCCAAGACTGAAATGTTGATTAAAAAATACGACTTAGATAAACATATCGGGCTCAGAAGCAACAATATGAATTTGATGCTGGAGATCGTTAAGGACAGCGACTTCATCTATGTGACATCGTCGAAATGCCGCTATTTGCTTGATCACTCTTATCGCTGTATTGAGCTACCGCCGGAACTGTTGAAAGACACCTATCGTCGAGAGTTGGCCCTATTTACTCACCAAGCAAACCGCAATAACCCGTTCACGGATTGGCTTCAAAAAGAAATTACGGCAATCATTCAATCCTAACGTCACGCTACTATTCCATCTAAATAACGCCCCCCTTCTAGCAGCCACTATTAAAAATCGTAATAGTGGCTATCAAGCCATTTTTGGCGTCTTTCTTATACCATTTACCTCACAACGGTTCGCTGAGACATACACAATTTTCGTTGTGACTCCAGCGATTTACTCATAGTGAATGAGGGTTATCAATGTATAAGTCTTTTGTTAAATCCGCTTTGGCGCTCTCGGTATTGGCGAGCGTCAACGTACATGCAGCTAGCCAACCCAATGTGGTTGCTATCATGCTCGATGATGTGAGCCCAACGGATCTGTCAGCTTACCATCGTGGCTTAGGTGCGGTGGACACACCGAATATTGACCGAATTGCAGAGCGCGGCATGATGGTCAGTGATTATTACGCACAAGGCAGTTCTACTGCAGGTCGCTCTGCCTTTATCACGGGGCAGTATCCATTTCGTACAGGCTTAACGTCTGTCGGTCAGCCGGGCTCTTCCCTTGGCCTTCAAAAAGAAGACCCAACCTTAGCCGAAATGCTGAAAGACAAAGGTTATGCGACCGTGCATGTCGGTAAAAGTCACTTAGGCGACAACAATAGCCACCTTCCAACAGTGCACGGCTTTGATGAATTCTTCGGTTTCCTTTATCACCTTAACGTGATGGAAATGCCAGAACAGCCAGAGTTTCCTAAAGACCCGAGTTTCAGAAGTCGCCCTCGTAATGTGCTTCACACTGTGGCAACCGATACGGTGAATATGAAAGAAGACCCTAGGTTTGGTGTTGTCGGTAAACAGACCATTGAAGACAAAGGCACGCTCGGTGCGAAGCGTATGCAGACAATCGATGGTGAGTTCTTAGACTTTGCCATGAACTGGCTTGATAAGCATGAAGCCGAGAAAGACGAACAGCCTTACTTCATGTGGTACAACCCAACGCGCATGCACCAAAAAACGCACGTTCGTCCGGAGTACCAAGGCGCGAGCCAAATCAACACCTACTACGATGGCTTGATCGAACTTGATGACCAGATCGGTGTGCTGCTCGATAAGCTTGAAGACTTGGGCGAAATCGACAACACCATCATTCTCTTCACATCTGACAATGGCGTAAACCTAGATCACTGGCCTGATTCCGGCTCTGCCTCATTCAGAGGACAAAAGGGTACGACTTGGGATGGTGGCTTCCGTGTGCCTATGCTGGTCAGCTGGCCAGATAAAATCCCTCAAGGTGAATACACAGATGGCTTCATGACTTCTGAAGATTGGGTGCCAACCATTATGGCTGCAGTGGGTGAAGGCGACATTAAACAAGAATTGCTTGATGGAAAAGAGTTAAACGGCGAGCGTTATCAAGTTCACTTGGATGGTTATAACCAACTGGACATGTTGACCAAAGGCGAGCCGAGTCAACGTCATGAGTTCTTCTTCTACAACGAGCAAGATTTGAATGCCTTCCGAGTTGATGACTGGAAAGTGCACCTAAAAACCAAAACGGAGTGGATTGCGCCGCCTGAAGAGTGGCCACTAGGGATGCTGATTAACATCAAGGCCGATCCTTACGAGCGTAGCCCTGATACTCGAGGTTGGTTCTTATGGATGAAAGAGAAGTCTTGGGTATTACCAAAACTGCACAAAGCAGCCGCGAAATATCAGAAGTCTCTTGAAGCGTTTCCACCAAGACAGAAGGCTGGTGGTATTGGTATGGCAGACAAATCAGTGGTTGCTGATTAACGCCAAATACGACTAATGCAAGGTGTGCTGTAACAAGCGCACCTTCCGTAATCGCTTTTAGTTAGGACATTAAATGATGAAAAAAAATAGACTTGCGGCAGCACTGGCTTGTGCTTTCATGGTTGCACTTCCGTCGCCGGTACTAGCGAGCCAATCCGTGGACGCGACGAGCGCAACTATGGCAACAAAAACAGCAATGGCGATAAAAACGGAAACTCTACCCGTTGAGATGGCGAGTTTAGCGTCGCTCAAAAAGGATAATCAGCTATTGGCACAACTTGCCTACGAGTACGCGTACTCAATAGATGAAGCCTACAAATACTTTTACAAAACCGTCGTTGAGCAAGACTACCCTTTGAATCGATTCCAAAATATTCGAATACTTGCTGACGACACTTACACTGCGCATCCGACGATTAACAATGACACGTTACACTTGATGGGATGGATGGACCTAGCAGCAGAGCCGGTCATCATTACGATTCCAGACCATGATGAAAATCGATATTGGTTGTTCCATACCATGAATATGCAGCACTTTACTGACTCGGCTTTTGGCTCTCCACAGCGAGGCACAAAAGGCGGCAGTTTCATGTATGCAGTTGAAGGATGGAAAGGTGAAGTGCCTGCGAGTGTCGACCAAGTGATCTATGTCGAGCACCCGCTGGTCAAAATGATGGGTCGAATCATGGACCTTGGCGGCGACGATTCTGCAACTGCTCAAAAGTTAATGGATCAATGGAATATTAGGACGTTGTCGGAATACTTAGGTCAAAAAGGGCCTGCTCCTGTTGAGCGCGTGTATCCCGATCCTGAAGACTCTAATTGGGTCGAGCGAACCAATTTCATCCTGTCTGAAGGAACAATGAAGACGCATGACCAAAAGCTGCTTGAACAATTCGAGTACATTAGCTTGGGAGATTCTGAATTAGGCAAAGCTAATCATCCATTTACGAAAGAGCAGCTTCGTATGATCGAGTCTGGTCAAAAAGATGGACTGGAGCGAATTATTAATGCGGGCTTTGATGATTCACGTGACGTGTTAGGCACTCGCGATGAAATGACCAAGGTTCCAAGCTTTCAACACGCCTACGGTACCTTAATGGGCCAATGGGGGCTGCCTGCAAAACACACTATGTATAGCGGTGACTTCTTTGATAGTGAAGGTGGTGCGCTCGACGGTAGTAAGTATGATTACACGGTGACCTTCGATGCGCCACCGCTAGAAGAGGGTGGTTTTTGGTCATACACGGCTTACAGTGGTGAAACCCGATTGATGGAGAAAAACGAGTTAAACCGTCATTCCCGTGGAGACAGAACGCTAACGCCTAATGCTGATGGCAGTTACACCATTTACATGGGTAGCGATATAAAAGGGCATGAAGATGATCCTAACTTCTTACCTATCCCCGATCACCAATGGTATTCAGTGTTACGCATGTACACGCCCGGTGAAGAGGTAAGAACAGATAAATGGAAATCGACACCATTTACCAAGGTCAAAAAAACCACGATAAAGTGATGACTTAAACTGCCTGTTTAAGGTTTTGTTTATAATCGATTAATGCCAGCTGCTATGCCGCTGGCATTTTATTATTGAGTGAAACTTGCTTCGAAATAGGCACTAAATGCTCAGAACTGTCGGATAAAATAGGGCATACTGGATGCAATATATAGACCAAAGAAAGTAACCACGCGCATGAATCCGATCTGCCTCAACGACCCTTTTTCTCTTCCTAATGGCCAAGTGATCAAAAATCGCCTGTTTAAATCAGCAATGAGTGAACAGCTAGGTGATAAACACCATAATCCTAAGCAAGGTTTAGTCACGCTTTATGAGCGTTGGGCTAAAGGAGGAATTGGCCTATCCATGACGGGCAACGTGATGGTCGATAGAGGCGCACTTGGTGAACCTAAAAACGTTGTGTTGGATGAACAAAGTGACTTAACCGTATTTCGTGAGTGGGCGAGTGCCGGAACACAGAATGACTCTCAGATATGGATGCAACTGAATCATCCTGGTAAGCAAATTCCTAAGTTCTTATGCGATAGCCCGGTTGCTCCTTCGGCTATCTCTTTAGAGCGTGGATTAGAAAAAGGCTTCAATAGGCCACGAGCTCTGACTGAGACGGAAATAATCGCAATCATTGATAAATTCGCGCTGAGTGCAAAGCTTTCAAAACAAGCGGGTTTTACTGGTGTGCAGATCCACGGTGCTCATGGTTATCTTGTCAGTCAGTTTTTATCTTCGAGACACAATCAACGCCAAGACAAATGGGGTGGGTCACTTGAAAACAGACTTCGTTTTGTACTTGAGGTTTATCGCGCGATTCGAAAAGAGGTCGGTGACGATTTCCCTGTCGGGATTAAGCTTAACAGCGCCGACTTCATGAAAGGTGGCTTCACTGAAGAAGAGTCGATGCAGGTTGTGCAAACACTGAGTGATAACGGTATCGACCTGATTGAGATCTCCGGCGGCACCTATGAAAGCCCATCAATGATGGGGTCGAAAAACAAAGCCGAGCCATTGAAGACCAGCACAGTAAAGCGTGAAGCGTATTTTATGGATTACATGGTTAAGGCGAGAAAGCTTGTGAGCACGCCGCTGGTGGTCACGGGAGGTTTTCGAACCGCGCAAGCAATGAATGAAGCATTAAACACTTCGGCGACCGATTTTATTGGTATTGCGCGCACAATGGCGGTTGATCCTGATTTCCCTAACAAGTTAATTGAAAACCCTAGCCACGGCATGCCTCTAACGGTGCCAACCACAGGAAAGCCCGCTTTAGACAAAATGGCGATGGTCGGGCTGGTTTGGTATGAACATCAGATGTGGCGCATCGCTTCTGGCAAGAACGCCGACCCTAAACTAAGCGCATTAGGTGTGGTGGCAAAAACAATTCTCAGCGCCGGCTGGCACACTTTCAAGAAGCGCAGAGCGTAGAAGTAATGGCTTGTTAAAGCAGAGCTTTGAGGAATTGAAGTTCTGCTTTTTTGTTTGGTCAGCGAGTTTAGTCTGGTCTGCGAGCGCAAATAGAAAGGTAAGACGTTTTCGGGATTACAGTTTCTCTTAATGCGTATGCTGCATGTTGGGTTCTGTTCTTTGACAGATATGCGGAATATACAGCTTAAGGTAAGACTCAGTCAGTCGGATAGCTTCATTGGCAAGTTCTGGTGTGATGCAGCCATGTTGGCGATAAGATAACGAGTATATTTTATCTGCGACTTGCAGTGAGATAGCGAAGACATTGATGGATTGTGGTAACTGAGGAACATCAAAAAACTGTCGATAAATCGTTTCTACTTCTTTACCAAGAATTAAGTCATTCTCGGTGTCTGCATGACCTAACTCCGTGAACGTATGACGACCTAATATAAGTTTTTTGGCAATCGGGTGATCGTTGTAATAATTCACATACGCTGTTTCAATCATGCGATTGATGTCAGTCCAATGATTAACATGCTCTGCATCTATACATTTACCGAGCAGAGAGTCGAAATCAATAAAAACGTCATCTAATAGATTATGGAATAAATTTTCTATATTTGGGTAGTGATGATAAACCGTGGATGTTGCCATTCCACACTCTTTAGCAACATCATACATTGAAATATCAGTAGCTTCGCGGCGTTCCATTAGTTGCACAACAGCATCATGAATTCGAATTAACTTTTCTTCGGTGGTTACTTTACGCATCTAATGATTCTCACTATTATATGGAACACAAAAAACATAAAGGGTTTTCAAGCAAAGTTCCAACTGGAATATAAAAACTTAGGCTTTATTACCCTTTATTTATATAAAGCATTATAACCCAATATTAAGCATTAATATGTGTCCCCGTTTTTCCTTCTATGATCTCTAACGCGCTAGATAGATCACCAATGTATCCATGCTGTTTTGTTTTTTCTACAAATTGACAACATGCGTCGACCTTCGGCCCCATAGAACCGGCTGGGAAAGTGTACTTTTTCATTTGTTCAACTGACACGTTCTCAAGCTTCTCTTCCTTTGGGGTTCCCCAATCTAAACAAACATGAGAGCCGTCAGTGAGGATCAGCAAATGTTCTGCGCCGATTTCTTCTGCGATAAGAGCCGCTGTCATGTCTTTGTCGATTACCGCTTCAAAACCCACATAAGCGCCATCTTTTTCCACTACTGGAGCGCCACCGCCACCACCACAAATAATAAGGTGCTCTTTTTCAAGTAAGTCTTTGATAGCCTTTATTTCTAGCACTTCTTTTGGCGAAGGCGATGGCACCACGCGACGCCAGTGTGCCCCGTCAGGTTTCACAATCCATTGGTTGGCTTCTGCGAGTTGTTTGGCTTGTTCTTCTGTATAGATAGGGCCAATAAATTTGGCTGGGTCGGCAATTGCAGGATCATTCTCGTCGATAACAATTCGAGTCAGAATCGTGGTCGTAAAGCGGTCTTTAATCGCAGCATTTAGCCCTTGCTGGATAAGGTAACCAATCATCCCTTGAGTCTCGGCACCAAGCACATCAAATGGATAAGGGGGGCAATCTTTATAAGCATTGTTCTGCAATGAGAGCAGGCCGACTTGAGGGCCGTTTCCATGCACAACCACTAAACGGTAATCTTTGCTGAGTTCAGCCAAAGAGCTGGCGGTTTGCGCGATGCTCTTTTTTTGGTTTTCACAACTCATTACTTCACCACGCTGTAGTAAAGCATTCCCCCCGACAGCAACAACAATAATAGGCTTCGACATGTTTAACTCTCCAAATAATATTTTGCTCTTGGCAAATAAGTTGGTTTGAATTGTATTTAAATATTGTCGGTGTCGTGGGGATAAAAATCACAATTCGATTTGTGCTCAATATTCCATAGTTTTAGTCGTCTATATGTCACAGAAAGCCTTAATTATCCCTAGATTAACTAGATATGTGATCTTGGTTTTGAAATAGAAAATGTATTTATTAATCGAATGGTTATTGACCAAAATCAAGTATTCCGACTTTTAGCATTATAAATCTAATATTTGTTGGGTTTATTTTGTTTTTACCCCGAACTCGTTTGTGTAAAACCGATATTCAATTTTCATCCCAGTTCACTTCATCGCTTTGCCGTTTAATTAATCCCGAATTAGAGATTAAGGAGCTAAGAGATGAGTAACGAAACGCAAGGAAAAATGGGGGTTACGGGAATTGCACTCTTTACACTGTGTGCCGTCTTGGTGGTCGACACATTAACCGCGTCAGCCAGTATTGGTGTCAGTGCCATTGGTTGGTGGGTGTTAATGCTGGTCTTCTTTGTCATTCCATATGGCTTAATTACTTCCGAACTGAGTACCACCTACCCAGGTGAAGGTGGCATTTACGATTGGGTAAAACAAGCCTTCAACTTTAAATGGGCAGTGAGAACAACGTGGTTTTACTGGATTAACGTGGGTTTATGGATGCCTGCGGTATACATCATGTTTGCAGGGATGTTTGCCGAAATCTTCATGCCAGATCTGTCTTTATGGGGACAAATCGCCATTTGTATATTACTCACCTGGTTAACGGTTTTGATTTGTAATGTGTCGGCCGACATCGGAGTGTGGGTCACCAATATTGGCGCAATATTAAAAATTGTCGTGATCAGTACATTGGGTGTAGGCGGCTTTATCTATGCAATGAAAAACGGCGTTGCCAACGAATTTACGTTGCCAGCTATGATGCCTTCATTGGATTCTGCAGTCTCTTTCTTACCAGCGATTGTGTTCAACCTAATGGGTTTTGAATTGGTTGCGACAATGACTAAAGAAATGAAAGACGTTCGTGATATGCCTAAGGCCGTCTTCCTCTCTATCGGTATCACCGCTTTCTTATACATCTTCGGTACGGTAGGGATTTTGATGGCGCTACCTGTCGAAAGCATTGGCTTGGTGTCTGGCCTTATCGACACATTTAGAACACTTTTCGGCACTGGTGTGGTTGGTACAGCTATGGTGTACATCTTCGGTACTTTCGCTTTGTTAACGCTAATCGGCAACATGGTGAGTTGGACAATGGGCGCCAGCCGAGCTGCTGCTGAAGCCGCTCAAGAAGGTGAACTTCCAGCGCCTGTCGCGAAAGTGTCAGAGAAAGGTTCCCCTGTTGGTGCAAACAACATTACTGGCACGGTATCAACGGTCGTCATTCTGTCTTACGCGCTGTTTGCTCAGGGCAATGATGATCTGTTCTGGTCGATATTTGCCTTCTCTAGCTGCATTTTCTTACTTCCTTACCTGTTCATGTTTCCGGCATACCTAAAGCTTCGAGTGGTTGATGGTCAACGCGAACGCCCATTCAAAGTACCTGGCGGTATGGCGGCTCAATGGGTCATGTCGATTGTTTGTTTCTTGGTCGTCCTTCAAGCCGTGATCTTATTCATTTTCCCAGAGGCTCTTGATCTAACCGTTGCCGATTGGGGATACACAGGACCTGTTTTGATTGGCGTGATTGCCACCATCCTTGCTGGTGAATGGATTCTTCTAGGCGCTCTAAAACGCAAGAAGCAGCAGGGTTTAGACGATAACGACACGACCGAGACACAAGATAAAAAAGAAGCTCAAGCATAATTTAGGGGACATAACGATGAAAAAACTGATTGATACCACTCCAAAACATGATGGCTTCAGAATGCCAGGAGAACACGAGCCACATAGCGAAATTTGGATGGCTTGGCCAGAGCGCACTGACAACTGGCGCAATGGTGCCAAACCAGCACAAGCGGTGTTTGCAGATGTGGCTACCAAGATCAGCCATACAACACCAGTCACCATGCTTGCGAGTTCTGAGCAATACGATAACGCGGTATCTCGTTTACCAGAGGACATTCGAGTGTTGGAAATCTCGACTGATGACTCTTGGATGCGCGACATCGGTGCAACTTATGTTGTTGATGACAGTGGTGAGCGCCGAGGTGTGGATTGGGAATTCAATGCATGGGGCGGGTTTGTGGATGGTTTGTATTCACCGTGGAATCGCGACAACCAAGTCGCGCAAAAGATGTGTGAAACCATTCGTGACTCCAGATACCGCGCTCCAATCGTACTAGAAGGCGGCTCAATTCACGTGGATGGAGAAGGCACGCTCTACACAACCGAAGAGTGCTTATTACACGAAAGCCGTAACCCAGACATGAGCAAAGAAGAGCTGACGGAAGTGCTTTGCGAGCACCTCAATGTCGAGAAAGTGATCTGGCTACCTCGTGGTTTATACAACGATGAAACCAATGGTCACGTGGACAACATTCTCCACGTCGTGAAGCCGGGTGAAGTGGTTCTAACGTGGTGCGATGACAAGAACGATCCTCAATATGAGATCAGCAAAGAAGCCTATGACTACATCACCAGTCAGACCGATGCCAAAGGTCGTCAGATAAAAGTACACAAGCTGCCGATGCCAGGCCCTCTTTTCATGACCGAGGAAGAAGCGGCAGGTATCGATATCGCAGATGGAATGGAGCGAGAAGCGGGTGAGCGTTTAGCGGCGTCGTATGCCAATTACTTGATTACCAATAACCAAATCGTGTTGCCTTTGTTGGATAAACGCTACGACAACGATGTTATCGGGATCTTGGAAGGCATCTATCCGGGCTACGAAGTGAATGGCGTCCCGGCTCGAGAAATTTTGTTAGGTGGCGGCAACATCCACTGCATCACCCAACAAGTACCAAGAGTTTAGTTACAACGATAAACCTAATAGCAACTAAAGACTGAGAACAGTCGTTAACACCAATATTTAATCCCAAACGTAGCGGTTCTTGAAAGTGATGGCAGGTATTCAAAATCAAATTGCCATGAAAGTGAACTGAAAGAACCGCGCACAAAATTATGAAAAATAGGAACTTATTATGAAATTACCTTCTTCTAGCGCAACTGAACTAAACAAAGCAAACCTAGAGCACATGGTTTCCATGAAAGATTTCTCTGTAGAAGAGATGGACAACATGATGGAGCTGATGACTCACCTGAAGCAGGCGCGCAAAGACAACGCGATTCCACCACTGTTCAAAGGCAAGTCAGTTGGGATGATCTTCGAAGCGGGTTCTACTCGTACACGCGTTTCTTTCGAGGTGGCGGCAACACTACTGGGTGGTCATGCGTTATTCCTATCACCAAAAGACATTCACTTAGGTGGCAAAGAGTCGATTGATGATACTTCTCGTGTGCTATCACGTATGTGCGACATCATCATGGCTCGAACCAATAGCCCTGAAACACTAGATGGCCTACTTGAAATGTCGACAGTACCAGTAATCAACGGCCTTGATACGCGTTTCCATCCAACTCAAATGCTTGCGGATCTCTACACGATCAGAGAGCACATTACAGATGGACGTAAGCTATCAGACCTAACCTTAGCATTCATGGGTGACGCGACGGATGTGTGCCGTTCACTGATGCTGACTTGTGCTAAGTACGGTATGGGCTTTAAGCAAATTGGTCCTAAGAAGTACCACATGGAGCAAGAATGGATCGATATGGCGCTGAACTTCTGTGAAGAGTCTGGTGGCACGATTGAAATTACTGATGATGTAGAACGCATCAGCGACTGTGATGTGGTGTACGGCGATAGCTTCTACTGGGTGACGCAGATGGATGAGAAGGAAGAGCGCCTTGCGGCATTCATGCCTAACTACGTTATCACAGAAGAGCTAATGGCGAAGGCTCGCCCAGGTGCAATGTTGCTTCACTGCCTACCAGCGAATGACAAAGAAGAAGTGACTCGCGGCGCGCTAGAAAGTGAATACTCAGTGGCGTTCGATGAAGCAGAAAACCGACTCACTGCTCAGATGGCGATTTTAGTGTACTTCACACATAAAGATGCGGTTATCCCAACCCAAGAAACCGTTAAGCATCACGAAGAAAAAATCAGCAGCTTCTTAAGCACGCTGTAGATGTTTATTCGTGGGGGCATCACTGCCTCCACTGTTTAAAGTGAATTAAGCTGGACCAGTATTTATCACGATTTATCGGTTCGGCTATTTTTGTGCCCTTTATTTTGAACTATCGATAAACACGTGGCCGACTGGCTCTATCTGACATCAATACTCGAATAGGAGATGTATCGACATGAGTGCCGATATTATTAAAGTTTCAAGAAACACTGAAGATGCACCACTGAGCCCTTTCTCGACACAATCGGTGGCATTCTCACACTACAATAACCTCTCTGCTCAATTACCGATTGACCCTAAAACAGGCAGCCTGATCTCTGGCTCTTTAGAAGATCAAACCAAGCAGTGCCTATTAAACATTCAAGCGATTGTGGAGAGTATTGGACACCGCATGCACGACGTTGTGAGAGTAAATATATACTTAAAAAACATTGTAGATATCGATGTGGTTAATGAAATCTATGCGTCGTTTTTCCAACACTATGTTCCCACATGCACGACACTCGCTGTCGCTGATTTACCGCTCGAAGGCGCTCACTTGCAGATGGACGCTGTGATCTCGAATGGTGAAGGCACTTACCCACAAGCAGCTTGTGAGCTAGTTAAAATCGCCAGAAATACTCCATACGCGCCAGTCAGTTCTCTATCGACTCAGACGGTTGCTTTCTCTCACTATAATCACATTTCAGCTCAGCTACCGATTGACCCGCAATCGGGGAGCATCGTCGTTGGTGGAGCAAAAGAGCACGCGATTCAATGCCTCAAAAACATTAAATCGATACTGGAAAATGTTGATGTTCCTCTTGATGACATTGTGAAGGTGAATATTCATGTGAGAAGCCTTGATGACCTTGCAGCAGTCAATGAAGTGTATACCACCTTCTTCCCGGACTCCGCTATTGCAAGGGCTGTCGGATACATGCCTGCGCGCTCGGTGACGGTAGTTGAAGGCCTTGCAATGGGAGCGTTAGTACAGATGGATGTGACCGTGTCACACGGCGATGGCACTCCGCCACAAGTGGTTGAAGACCGACATGGGATTGTAATTAATGCGAACAATACCAAAGCTGCGCCAATAAGCCCGCTTTCAACGCAAACTGTGGCCTTTTCACACTACAACAATATCTCCGCTCAATTACCGATGGATCCAAGAGTTGGAGCGATTGTTTCGAATGGCGCAAAAGAGCAGGCGATGCAGTGCCTGAATAACATTAAAGAAGTGATTGAGAGCGTTGGTCATGTCATGGATGACATCGTGAAGTTGAATATCCAATTAAGAGACATGGCAGATCTAGATGTGCTCAATGACGTGTGCACGCATTACTTTGACGGTCCATTGCCTGCGCGCACGGTTATCGGTGTCTCTGATATTCCTACGGGCGCTTTGGTGCAAATTGATGCAATTGCTTCCAATGGTGAGGGAACCCCGCCTAGCCTTTAAGCGTTCTATGTAGCCTCAAAACAACGAGGGTTGGCCGTGAGGTTAACCCTCGTTTTACGTTTGTTTCAATACCAACATGAGTATTGGTTATACTGTCCATAAGTGGAAAATTAGAGTAGACCAACTAGGATGAATTGAATTAAACCCTACAATTAATTCAACAACATGGTAGTTGCTATGAAGAAAATAACTCTTTTATCCGTCGCGATCTTATCCAGTCTCTCTTTCTCATCTTTTTCTAAAGATTGTGATCCCAATTTGTTGCCTTCTTGGAAGGAAAGCGAGAGTAAATCCGCTATCGTCGACTTTGTTGGGCAAGCCACCCAAGCTGAATCTGATACGTTCGTGGCGATTGAAGATCGTATCGCCGTATTCGATAACGACGGTACGCTTTGGTCAGAAAAACCTTACTACTTCCAACTAGCCTTTGCACTAGACCGTGTAAAAGAGATGGCGCCTGAACACCCTGAATGGAAAACAGAAGCACCGTTTAAGTTTGTGCTTAAAGATGATATTGAAAGTGTTCTGGGCAGCGGTGAGGAAGGGCTATTGAAAATCATCATGGCGACACATTCTGGTATGACAGTTGAACAATACCAGCAAGACGTTAAGCAATGGTTGGCGGTAGCAAAAGACGAACGCTTCAATAAAGCGTACACAGACCTGACTTATCAGCCAATGAAAGAGATGCTGACCTACTTACAAGAGCATGATTTTAAGACTTACATTGTATCGGGCGGAGGTGTTGATTTCATGCGAGCGTGGGCTCCGCAAGCTTACAACATTCCTAAAGAACAGATCATCGGCAGCGCGCTTAAATACAATTACAGCTACAACGATGGTAAACCGACGGTTATCAAGGAATCATCCATTTTGACCATCGATGACAAAGCCGGAAAGGTCACTAACATTCAGCATATTATCGGTAAGAAGCCTATTTTAGCCGTAGGTAACTCAGACGGTGATCAAGCAATGATGCAATGGGCAACGAGCCAACCAAATTCAATGGCTATGATTGTTCATCATACTGACGCTGAGCGCGAGTGGCAGTACGATCGTAAGTCTCATGTTGGTAAGTTGGATAAAGCGCTAGATGAGGCGAACTCTAGAGATGATTGGACGCTGATCGACATGAAATCAGATTGGTGCGAGGTGTACTAACGTCTAGTTTACCTTAGTCAAAACCACAAAGGCTCGGATTTTTAATTCGAGCTTTTTTGTTCGCGGACGTTTTTGAAATCAGAGGTTTGGAATGAACGCTTGAAAACAATGAAGTCTGAATGCCTCGCTATAAGCAAGAACGTACTATAAGTTCTTAACTCATGACGGTTTAATCGGATAGTCGAAAAATAAAGGAATAGAAACATGAAAACGATCGGTTTGCTCGGCGGTATGAGTTGGGAGTCGACAGTAAGCTACTACAAATCCATCAATGAGGGCGTTAAAGCGACCCTTGGTGGGCTCAACTCTGCAAAGGTTTGTATGTACAGTGTGAACTTCGATGAGATAGAAAAGCTGCAGCACCAAGGTCGCTGGGCTGAGGCTGCTGATATCTTGTCAGACGCGGCCTTATCGGTTGAGAACGGCGGGGCGGACTTTATCCTGATCTGTACCAATACCATGCATAAGGTCGTTCCTGAGATCGAAGAGAAGATCACGATTCCTATCTTACATATCGCAGATACCACGGCGCAGAAGTTACTTGAGAAAGGAGTGAAGAAAGTCGGATTGCTCGGCACCGCTTTCACGATGGAGCAAGATTTCTATAAAGGGCGCCTGACTAACAAGTTTGGTATTGATGTTGTGATTCCAGATGAGAGTGACCGACAGAAAGTGCACAACATCATTTACCAAGAGCTGTGCCGAGGTGAAGTAAGAGAAGAATCTCGAGCTATCTATCGTCAAATCATTGAGAAGCTAAGCCAGCAAGGTGCAGAGGCCGTTATTTTGGGATGTACTGAAATAGCCCTGCTGATTCAACAGCACCACACCGATGTTCCTCTGTTTGATACCACTGCTATTCATGCAGAAGCGGCAGTACGTTTGGCGACGAGCGACTAACATTTAGCGACTCGTTTTTTAGATCCTCGTCATGGCTCCACAACTGTCCTCTTTCAGCTTTTGATCGATTTTTATTCAGTTGAGTGAAAGTTTTTTGTACAAAAGCAGGTCGTTAATTAATGAAGCAATGCTTTGTTCATTAACCAAGGCTTTATCGGTAGGTAAGGCTTTAGTTAATGGCTGAGGTATCTGCGTTTTTAAGCACTATGCTTTAGTCATGACAAAAAGAGGATTAATTATGAAATGGCTTATCTTATCTGTAACGCTATTGTTTGTGGCAGGATGCCAATCGACAGGCTCTGACACATCTTCACATGATCAAATGAATCGAGTTCATTCTGGTGGGTGTAGCAGCTAATCCTTTTTTGAAAATACTTTTTAGCTGCTGTTATTATCATTTCTGTCACTGTTCTTATAAAGAGCCCCCTAAAAAGCCTTGTGATTACACGAGGCTTTCTTCTATGTAAAATAGCGTATCCCACCGATTTATGTTGTAAATTTGTGAATCTGAATTGTCTATATTCTAGGCTGTGTACTGGATCTCATTTGTTATTTGAAGCACTTGCTAAGGTTAATAATGAAATGTGCTTAATACCAATCACTTTACTCAACTTAAGAGGTTTCTATGCTAGGTGAAAATCACTCTCTTGTTCACGAATTTCCTGAAATGAAAGACAAAATTGCTGAGCTTGCTAAAACTGACGATGGCTTTGCAGCAGATATGAAGACATACGACAACCTTGATAAAGAGATTCGTAAACTAGAGCTGAAAGATTCACCCATTGATGACGGCTCGATGCACCAACTAAAACATGATCGTTCTGAGCTTAAAGATTCACTGCATGCTCGTTTAATTGCCTAACTAGCGGGTTATTTTGCTGAATAGCTAAATTAAATAGTTAGTTAGCGGATTGCAGATTGAGACAATAAAAACTCCTTCGGGAGTTTTTTTCGTTTCTGCGTTCCAGTCTCTATCGAGCGCATGAGAATATTTAGATACAAGAAACCATAGATATAGGCAAACTCAATTAGCACTAAGATTTTGTAAATAGGGCGGATGTAAAAAAGCTTAGCGCGGGGGACGCTAAGCTTCGTTGTTAATCATGTTCTGAAGCATGTCTAGGCTGGTGGAATTAGCCTACTTGAGAAAAGCTCACTACCTTGCTTTGTCGTTTCTCTTTCAGATAATCCGTTACTGCTTGCTGCTCTGATTCACTCATGTACAGGCCAAGCTTGGTTCTGCGCCACAAGATGTCTTCGTCAGTCATCGCCATCTCTTCATTGATCAAGTAATCGATTTCAACTTGATAAACGCCATGTGCTTCGCTTGAGAATTGGACGCCAAGGTCAGCTTCGCTATTTGCGTCTTCCAGTAGCTTCCACGTGTAAGTACCAAATTGAGTCACGTAGCGAAGCAATAGCGCTTCAGATGCCCAAGGGTATTTAGTGTGGATCATCTTCGCAAGCTGCTCTCTGCTGCAACTAAAGTTACCACCTGGAAGCGTGTCGTTAGCTGTCCATGGTGCACCCATGTTGGTTAGGTGTGGTTCAAGCTTCTTAAGTGCCGCTTCGCCGAGTTTACGATAAGTGGTTAACTTGCCACCGAAGATCGAAAGCAGTGGTGCTTGATCAAGCTCTGCGTCCAATTCCAATGTGTAGTCACGAGTGATTGCTTGTGGTGAATCAGATTCATCGTCACAAAGCGGTCTTACGCCACTGTATGTCCAAACTACGTCTTCACGACCGAGCTGTTTAACAAAGTGCTGGTTAACAATATCAATCAAGTAATCCACTTCGACATCATCAATTGCGACGTTACGTGGGTCGCCTTTGTATTCAAGGTCGGTAGTGCCGATGATCGAGAACTTATCTAGGTAAGGGATCATGAACACAATACGATTGTCTTTGTTTTGCAGAATGTACGCTTGTGGTTCGTCATGAATGCGTGGCACAACAATGTGTGAGCCTTTGATCAGACGAATATTACGAGGCGAAGCCTGCTCTAATCCATCATCAAAGAACTGTTTAACCCAAGGACCAGCAGCGTTAACAAGCGCTTTTGCTTTGCGTTCAAAGCGTTGGTTTGTCATGACATCAAGGATCGTTACATGCCAAACACCACCTTCACGGTGCGCTTTTTCAACACGGCAGTAGTTACGTACTTCTGCGTTGTTCTCTTTTGCCGCCAGCACGTTGAGCAATACCATGCGTGCATCATCTACCCAGCAATCTGAGTATTCGAAACCTGTCTTCATCTCTGGCTTCAGTAGCCCTGATTTTGCTAGGTTGACTGTCTTACTTCCAGGAAGCGTAGTACGTTTACCCAAGTTATCGTAAAGGAATAGGCCACAGCGAATCATCCAAGCTGGGCGTAAAAATGGTCGATGAGGTAAACGGAAGCGCATTGGTTGAGCAACATGAGGTGCTTTTCTTAGCAATACTTCGCGTTCTGCAAGTGCTTCTGAAACTAAACGAAATTCGTAATGTTCAAGGTAGCGTAGGCCACCGTGGATAAGCTTTGAGCTAGCAGAAGACGTCGCAGACGCGAAATCATTTGCTTCGTATAAGCCAACGTTTAGACCACGACCTGCTGCATCTGCCGCGATGCCTGCACCATTGATGCCGCCGCCAATCACGATCAAGTCTAAAGTGGAAGATGTACTGTTGTTTGAATTATTTTGTTGAGCACTCATGGTTTTGACCTCTTCTGAGCGAACGAGCATTTTAGAACATAATTGAATCCTATATGAACTTTCGTTTGCGGTCATTTATTATTTTCGTTTATGCGCGTTTTATGTGATTTGGGCATAAAAAAACCTCTGCTTATGAAAGCAGAGGTTCAAATAAGTCTAATTCGAGCATAGAAGCGACAGTGACAGCGAGCAAGTTTTACTTTATTAACTTTTCTATAAAGAATCGTGATTCATTTAAGAAAGTGGGTCACCGAGCACTTATGTCGAGTTATTCGCTCACCGGACGAGCGGTATCGATCACTTCTAATGGTATTGCTGAATCTTTAAGGATATTGAGAATCTCTTCTGGTGGCTGTTTATTGGTAAAGACCATGTGCGCTTGAGAGATATTACCGAGCTTAACCATCGCGTTACGGCCAAACTTAGTGTGGTCGACGGCTAAGAAGATGCTGCGACTGTTTTCGATGATCGCTTGTTTTACGCGAACTTCGTGGTAATCAAAGTCGAGCAGTGAGCCATCAAAGTCGATGCCACTGATGCCCAAGATACCGAAATCAAGGCGGAACTGCTTCACGAAATCGAGTGTCGCTTCACCAACAATGCCGCCGTCACGGTTTCTTACTTCGCCGCCCGCCAAGATAACCTTTATCTCAGGATTCGGCAGAAGGATGCTGGCAACATTGATGTTGTTGGTCACGACTCTTAATTGCTTGTGGTTCTTGTTGAGTGCACGGGCAACGGATTCTGGTGTGGTGCCGATATCAACGAACAGGGTAGCGCCATCTGGGATGTGCTTAACCAGTTCATCGGCGATCACGTCTTTTTCGTTGAAGTTAAGCGCTTTACGCGTGTTGTAAGAGGTGTTTTCTGAACTTAAAGGAATGGTTGCACCACCATGATAGCGACGAATTTTGTTGCTATCAGCGAGTTCGTTTAGGTCGCGTCTGATGGTTTGAGGGCTTACATCAAACTTCTCTACTAGCTCTTCGGTACTCACATATCCTTGTGTTTTAACCAGGTCGACGATCTGCTGGTGTCTTGGTATTTGCTTCACTTTACTTACCACTCCCTGCGCGCTGCTGTGTTTTAGCGCACTTAATTCTAAATATCACCTCGCGCTATTGTGCTCGAATTGATACTCAGAGAGAAGTAATGATGGTGAGGAATCGTGTCTAAACCGCAAAAACGAAGCGCAAAATGTAGAAACAGCCCCTGAAACGCAAAAAAGAGCACAAGATTGTGCTCTTTTGGGTTTCGTTTACTGAGATTCGAACAACCGTTTTAGTTAGGTACGGTTGTTCGTGTCTTAGTTCTAGTCTTGGTCTTGTGACTAGTCTTCACCTTCGTCTTCGTTATGAAGTTCAGACCAAACTTGTGCACACTTGATAGCGCGTTTCCAACCTTTGTAACGGCGGTTACGCTTCTCTTCATCGTGATGTGGCATAAACGTACGGTTTAGCACAGCCTTATCTTGAAGCTCATCAATGCTGCCCCAGAAACCGACCGCTAGACCAGCAAGGTAAGCTGCACCCAATGCCGTTACTTCCGTTACTTCAGGACGGTGAACTTCAGTATCAAGCACGTCTGATTGGAATTGCATTAGGAAGTTATTCGCTACCGCGCCGCCATCAACACGTAGGGTTGCTAGTTTAATGCCAGAGTCCGCTTGCATTGCGTCTAATACGTCGCGAGTTTGGTAAGCAATGCCTTCCAGAGTCGCACGAATGATGTGGTTCGAGTTAACACCACGAGTAAGGCCAACAATCGTACCACGAGCGTAAGCGTCCCAGTATGGTGCACCTAGGCCAGTAAAGGCAGGAACAACATACACGCCGTTTGAAGAATCAACTTTCGTTGCAAAGTACTCAGAGTCTTCTGCGCCAGCCAGTAGCTTCATTTCATCTCGTAGCCATTGGATTGATGCGCCGCCCATGAATACCGCACCTTCAAGTGCGTAAGCTGGTTCGCCGTTAGGACCACATGCCAGTGTGGTTAGTAGGCCGTTTTTCGACGTTACTTTCTCTTGGCCGGTGTTCATTAGAAGGAAACAACCTGTACCGTAAGTGTTCTTAGCTTGACCCGCTTTTACACACATTTGACCATAAAGTGCGGCTTGTTGGTCGCCTGCAATACCTGCGATTGGAATACGAGTACCGCCTTTACCACCAAGGTTCGTTTGGCCGTAAACTTCAGATGAGCGTTTAACTTCAGGCATCATTACTGCCGGAATACCCATCTCATCAAGTAGCTTCTGGTCCCAACATAGGTCATTGATGTTGAACAACATAGTACGTGACGCGTTAGTGTAATCCGTAACGTGTACACGTCCTTGAGTCATTTTCCAAACTAACCAAGTATCAACCGTACCGAACAACAGTTTGCCTGCTTCAGCGTCTTCACGAGCGCCTTCAACGTTGTCTAGAATCCATTTAACTTTGGTACCTGAGAAATACGGGTCAAGGACTAAGCCTGTATTGTCACGTACGTAGTCTTCTAGGCCACGTGCTTTAAGGTCTTCACAGATGTCTGCTGTACGGCGACACTGCCATACGATTGCGTTGTATACCGGCTTGCCAGTTTCTTTGTTCCAAACGATAGTTGTTTCACGTTGGTTGGTAATACCAATACCCGCTAGCTCGTCGCTGCGAATACCTGCTTTCGCTAGGGCTTCAACCAATGTAGAACTTTGAGTTGCCCAGATTTCCATTGGATCGTGTTCAACCCAACCCGCTTTAGGGTAAATCTGAGTGAATTCTCTTTGAGAAGAGCTAACGATGTTTGCATCGTGATCGAGGATTACAGCGCGAGAACTTGTCGTGCCTTGGTCTAGGGCAACAATGTATTTTTGCTCGGTCATGGTAAGAATCCTTTTTGTCTCGTTATTTATATTTTAGTAAATGTAAGGTCGCTTAGGTATTAAGCTTGAGCTTGTTCAGCTTCTTGTTCTGTTTCACATTGGTTTGGAATTGTGCAGCCTTGGCCTTCAACGGGTAGGTAAGCACCGATAACTCGTGGGTACAACCAGCCACCAAAACATGCACCAGCAATTGGGGCAAGGATTGGTACGATGAAGTAAGGAATATCACGAGCACCTGTTAGTGCGAAATCCCAACCTGCAAAGTAGGCGAACAGTTTTGGTCCGAAATCACGAGCAGGGTTCATTGCGAAACCAGTCAGTGGACCTAAAGAACCACCAATAACCGCGATCAGTACACCAATTAGTAGAGGGTTCATTGCACCGCGAGATGCGCCGTTGTTCTCATCACCTAACGCTAAAATGGCAAACATCAACACTGCAGTAATCACGAATTCCACAGCAAAAGCGCCGAAGAAAGAAAGTGAAGCATGTGGGTAAGTCGAGAAGATACCAGCAGTTGATAGTGCGTCTTGGCTGCTACGAACAAAGTTATGTGCGATTTCGTAGTCAGTAAATAGGTTGCTGTATAGGCTGTAAACCAATGCTGCAGAGCAGAAAGCGCCAAGCAGTTGCGAAATGATGTAAGGCACCACTTTCGCTTTATCAAAGCCATGGAACATGGCCAGTGCAATCGTTACGGCTGGGTTGATGTGTGCGCCTGAAACGCCGGCAGTACAGTAAATTGCAATCGCAACACCGAAGCCCCAGATGATGCTGATTTCCCATTGTCCGAATGTCGCACCAGTTAATACTAGAGCGGCCACACAGCCAACGCCAAAGAATATGAGTAATCCTGTACCGATAAATTCAGCCAAGCATTGCCCAAATAAAGAAGGGTGTTTGTTTGTTGTCATGTTCGAGTCCTTTTTAGTTTTGCTTATCTAGCACGTGTATTGTGCATATATTTGCGAACTCGAAAATAAACGAACATCAAAAGTGAGCGTTTGAGCATAAAATTGTTAATTAAAGTCACTTGAAATGTTAATCCGAACACTTTTGCTCGAAAAAGATGCTCGCATGAACGTCATTACTCGAATTGATAGGTTGCGAAGTCGCTCAAACTACCTATATGTAAATGAATGCGCAACTGGTACGAGGAGTTTATGTTTGGATTTGTGATGCTACTTCGTGGGTGGCGGATTATTAGACTTAAGTAGGGAGGGCTGTGTGATGTTTTTGCTATGTAACAAGGGAGTTAACAAATGAGCTTATATGCATAAATGAATAAACTGCCAACTATGTTGTAGTTTGGCAGTTTTAATAGTTAGTCAGTTCATGGCTTTTAACTTGCCGTAGTTGATTAACAACAAGTTATAAAGAATTGTCTACGATCGGTGTTTGAGACTCTAGTTATTGAACGATGTTTGATATTGAATTAATCAAATACAGATACTCAGGTACAGCCTCAGTTCGAGTTTCTCTCGCAATAGATACGATAATTTTATTACCCTATCTGTTGTTTCCAGAGTTTGGCATAAAGCCCTTCTTTCTCAACCAGCTCATCGTGGGTTCCGTTTTCACACACTTGGCCTTTATCAAGAACTAGAATGTTATTCGCATGACGAAGAGTGTTGAGGCGGTGTGCGATGCTAATTACGGTTCTACCTCGACAGATCTCGTCCATGTTGCTCATGATGGCAGCTTCAGAGTTATAATCGAGAGCAGAAGTCGCTTCATCAAGCAGCAAAATTCGAGGGTTTACGAGTAAGGCTCTTGCCAATGCGACACGTTGACGCTGACCACCAGATAGAGAAGAGCCTTTCTCACCAACCGGTTGATCGAATCCGTGGGGAAGCTCTTCAATAAATTCTAGAGCGCCAGCAAGTTGCGCTGCGTGGCGCATCTCTTCATCTGAAGCTTGTGGCTTACTTAGGCGAATGTTATCTGCAACACTTCCTGAGAAAAGAATGCTGTCTTGCAACACAACACTCATATTGCGGCGTAACGATATAGGATCCGCGATAGCTAGGTCCATACCGTCGACCAACACTTGACCATGCTGGGGAACATACAAGCGTTGTAGTAGCCGGGTTATGGTGCTTTTCCCTGAGCCCGATGGGCCTGTAATACCGATAAATTGCCCTGGTTTTATTTCTAATGAGAGGTTAGCTAGTACCTCCGGAGCGTCTTCGTGGTAACGGAATCTAATGTTGTTAAACTCTATGCCACCATTGAGTTCAGGGACAGAAGCTAGCCCCTGTTTACTGTTTTCTTTTGGTTCATCAAGAATGTCACCCACTCGTTTCAATGCAATGAGAGTATGTTGAAAGTCTTGCCAAATTTGAGCAAGTCTAAGTACCGGTTGGGTAACATGACCAGCTAACATATTGAATGCGACCAATTCACCGGGCGTGAGCTCACCATTTAGTACAGCGCTGACTCCCCACCATAGCAATAATGCGGCGGTAAGCTTTTGGATAAGTGCGATGCTTTGCCCTGCAATTAACCCAGACTTTTGAGCATCGAAACTACGCTTTAGTTGCTGGCTGAGTATACGTTGCCATTGATGTAAGAATCGATGTTCAGTCGCAGTTGTTTTAATGGTTTCAATGCCTGTTACCGCTTCAGTTAAAAAGGTTGTGGCGTCGGCGTCTGATTCGTATTCTGATTCCACTTTTTTTCTTATTAAGGGGCCTGCGATAAGCCAAAGTAAGAAATAGATGATCAATGAACCGATGACTAACCAAGTCAGAGTACTAGCATAGTGGAACATGACGGCGATAAAGACAGCCACAAAAATTAAGTCGAGTACTAACATTAACGTCGAACCCGTTAAAAACTGACGGATTTGTGCCATTTCACGAACTCGCGCAATGATTTGCCCGGTTTGTCTCTGCTTAAAATAAGTGAGTGGAAGGCCAACTAAGTGACGATAAAGGCGCCCTGATAGCTCTGCATTAACCTGACTCGCCAAATGACCAAATACGGTATTGCGTAAGTAACTGTATGCTGGTTCAGCAATAGCTAATGCGAGCATGGCCATTGCGAGCACATGAAGACTTGATAAACTGCGACCTACTAGTACTTTGTCGATGACATTTTGAAATAGCAACGGGCTTACTAGTGCGAATATCTGAAGTGCAATAGCATAGAAGAACACATCACGCATCTGGCTTTTTTGACGCCAAATAGAGGGGGCAAACCAACTAAGGCCAAATTTCACTTCTTTGTTACTTAGTCTTTCATCCGCGACCAGCATTACCTTGTAAATCGATAATTGACTATTCAGACTAAGCTCACTCTGTTGGTCTAATTGAGTGGTTGGGTCATATAAAAGAGAGGAACCATCAGCTGACTTTGTAAGCACTTTCCAACTATTGTCGATTTCAATTAAAACGGGTAGTGGAAGGGTATCTAGCTCGTTTGATTTTACTTTCGTTACTTGACTTTTCAGGCCGATATAATCCGCCGCTTCCCTTATTTGCATGTCGCTCAAATTGGAATGATTGACACCCAATGCATGTTTTAGCTGTGTTTTAGTCGATTTCTTGTGAAAGTGATTTCCAGCATAAACGACGGCGTCTATTCCGCCATTATCTTTTGTGGTAGATATATCTTGATTGCTAGAGGTATCTTGAGTGCAAGAGGTATCTTGGGCGATAGACACATCTTGTGTTGTTGATAAGGTCATATCCATTCTCATCTCTCTCGTAGCGACTCAGCTTGGTATTCACGTATTGGGCTAAGTATATAGTCGATAACTCGGCGCTTATCCGTTTTGATTTCCGCAACAACGGACATACCAGGCGTTAGCTCAACGCTTTCTCCGTTAATTAAGATATTGTTATTGATGAGTTTAACTTGGGCTGGGAAAACAAGCCCTAGACGTTCATCCGTGGTCGAATCACGAGAAATACTTAACAACTCCGCTTCGATAGTGCCGTAGCGAGTATATGGAAACGCATCTACTTTTACGGTCACTGACTGTCCGGGATAAACAAAACCAACATCTTTGTTGAGAATCTGTATCTCTGCTTGATGAACGGAATTTCCAGGGACAATAATCATCAAGTTTTGTGCAGGTTGAAGTACCGCGCCTAGCGTGTAAATGCTGAGTTGCTGCACTGTGCCATCGACAGGGGAGCGGATTATTTCTAATTGTTCACGCTCACGAACTTTAGATAACTCCTGAGCTAACCCAACCAACTGCAACTTTGCTTGCTTTCGTTTCTCAAGCCACTCTCTTTGCTTTTGTGCTTTGAAACCGGTTAACCTCTCTTTAAGGCTGTGATATTGGGATTTCAAAACCTCTAGTTCAGCTCGCTGCTGAGACACTTGACGCTGAACCTCCAGTAGCTCTTTTTCTTGCTCTAGATATTCTACGTGTCCAATGACTTTTATTTGATTCAACGTTTTTCGTGCCGCGAGTCTTTGGCTAATATTGTCGGTCAACTGAATTAAGGCGTTGATGTCGCTTTGACGGGCTGCCTGTGATGCATTGTTGACGTACATTTCTGCCTTGATACTTGCAAGAGTCGACTCGTACTCGCGTTTCTCGCTAAGGTGGTTTTCATTGATTAATGTCTGCTGTGCCGATGGTAAGGTCGAAAATAGAAGGTCTTTAGAGAGTGGAAGGCCACTGTTCAGAGATCGGTAGCGAACTAATTCATTTGTCTGATATTCGGATTGAGTGATGAGACGTGTAATGTCTTGATTAATGCCTAGGGTGTCGAGAGTAAGAAGTGGCGCGCCTTTATCAACTCGCTGCCCGTCCTTAACGTGAATGGAGAGGACTCTACTTTGTTCATAAGATTGAATTACTTGTGAACGTCCAGAGACAACGAAACGCCCGGTTGCTGTCGCTTGTACGTCCAGTTTCCCCCAATACGCCCAAAGTAATACCGCTATTACCCCTAGACTAAGAGTGATTGCCGTTAAACGAGCAAATGGTGAAGGAGGGCGCTGTGACAAAGCGAGGTGTGCAGGCAAAAACTCGTAGTGGTTCTCTGTGGCTTGGTTGAACTTTAATCTAGCCAAGAATTGCTTGATTACGCTTTTCATGCGTTTGAATCCTCTTGTTTGAGCTCTTGTTGAAGTTGCCACAACTGTTTGTACTGTTTACCCAACGTTAATAATTGTTGGTGGCTGCCTTGCTCGACGATACTCCCTTGATGAAGAACAATAATTCGATCACAATCTCGTACGGTGGATAATCGGTGAGCGATAGTAATGACCGTTCGGCCCTTTGCGATGTTCGCCATATTGGATTGAATCAACGCCTGTGATTCATCGTCAAGTGCACTAGTAGCTTCATCTAAAATAATGATTTTGGGGTTAGAAAGCAGAGTTCTTGCAATCGCGAGCCTTTGCTTCTGCCCGCCAGAAAGAGATTGCCCGCCTTCTGCTAATATCGTGTCGTAGCCAATTGGGAGCTTCATAATAAACTCGTGAGCTCCAGAGAGCTTCGCCGCTTCGATAACCTCTTCTAAGCTTGCCTCAGGTTTTGATTGGGCAATATTCTCGCAAACGCTTTTGTTAAATAGGTAGTTTTCTTGCAGCACTATGCCGATTTGTTGACGCAGTTGCTGAATACTAATTTGATTCAGTGGAGTGTCATCAACCGTGATTAACCCTTGCTCTGGGTTGTATAGTCGCAGTAATAATCGAGCTAAGGTGCTTTTCCCAGAACCAGATGTGCCGACAACGCCTAAGGTTTGTCCTGCTTGTATGTCCAAAGATAAATTATGGAGAGTAGGAGGGGTATCAAGTTGGTAACGAAACAGAACGTTTTTGAAAGAAATAGCCCCTTGCATTGTCACCATGTCGTTACCTGTATGTTGTTCTACCGGCAAATTGAGCATGTCTCCTAATTTCTCTAACGCTACGCGGGTTTGAATAAACTGCCCCCATAGTTCGACCATACGAGATAAGGGTTGAGCGATGTGATTCGTCATCATGTTGAAGGCAATGAGTTGGCCAATAGTCATCTCCAATGACAATACTTCAGTTGCTCCTAGCCATAAAATACCGACACTGGTTACCTTCTGTATAAGTTGAACAGCATGATTAGAGCGATTGTTAATTTGTTGGACTACGTATCCAGTAGAAACCATTTTTTCTGTTTGTTCGTCCCAACGGCGAACAAAGCGTGGCTCTACGGCTAAACTTTTTAGAGTTTCACTGCCAGCCACTGTTTCTGTTAGAAATGAGGTGTTTGCAGCAGCATGTGTAAATTGCTCTTCTACCGCCGTTTGCATTCGAGGCGTAAGCCACCAAGCGAGCAATACATAAAGAGGAATGGTTGCAATAAATAACAATGTAAGGGTCGACGAAAGTAAGCTCATTACGTAGAGAAAGACAAACATGAACAAGAACTCGACAGTTAAAGTAAACATCGAGCCTGTCAAAAACTCTCGTACGGTATCTAGCTCACGTACTCTAGTGACGATAGCGCCTACTTGGCGTGTTTTGAAGAACATCAAAGGAAGGCCAAACAAGTGCTTTACCAACTTAAGCCCTAATTGAATATCAATTCTATTGGCTGTGTGCGCATATTGATATTCGCGCAAGCCGCGAAGTATAACCTCTACAATGCCAGTGATCACAAGCCCTATCACAAGCACGTCAAGGGTTGACCAGGCTTGATGTACAAGCACTTTATCCATCACAACCTGAAAAAATAGCGGTGAGATTAAGGCGAGTATTTGCAATACAAAAGAAAACAAAAAAATTTCCCCGAGTATTCTTTTGTGTTGCAAAAACTCAGGAATGAACCAGGTGATATCAAAACGTGATTGAGGTTGTTTTATTTCAAGCCAACTTTTGTTCCATATCGAGTTTATTTTATCATAGGGAATCACTTCAGGAGATTCTTTATTAGGGTTTTGTATTAAACAAGATTCTTTATTAGCTTTAGCTAAAATAAATGGTAAGCCTTGAGTATCAAATAGAATAACAGGTGTTGTTATATTGTTAATCTTTTTTGTTTTTGAACGTTTAATTACAACATTAACTTTGTTGTTTGTTTGTATTTTCTTTAATTCATCGTTGAAGTTTTTTGATTCTTCAGTTGTGTTCTTTATATTAGTTATGTCTTTTTTTACGCCTAAAATACTTAAGTATAGGTTTATACACTTCAGGGTTAGAACTTCATTTTGTGTCATTATTTAAGCTTCATTGCTGATTTTTATGATATTTAAAAAAGGGCGGCATAGTATCAGCACCTTAGAAACTCTTCAAATTTATATTTACTAATAAGTAAAATAAAACATGCAACATTTTTCTTGGAAAATGCATTGTTTATTTTTTTTATTATGATAATGAGATTTTTATGTTTTTCAATTAATAGAATATATACTCTAAAACAAAAATAAAAGTAAGTTGATTCAAATTTTTTTGAGGTGTAAAATTAATTTATAAAACGCAACTAATTCTTATTTTGTGTTTTTCTATTTTAATAATAGTTGTTTCCAAGGCTAATCAAGCCGTTGTATATAATTAATCGGGTTTAATTTATGACAGAAAAGTTTGTTCAAACAGTATCGAGTGTTAATTACAATAAAGGTGTTTTCTCTCTTTATTTCGTAGGTCAAGATCAAAACAATATGGCTAGCGGCGTAATGGCTGAAAATGATGGTGACCTCGAACTTAAACAAGTCGTTCATATGCCAGCTTCTGGTTTTATGTATATGGTCTCAATGGTTAAAAATATGCTCGAAGATCCTCGTATGTCGGCAGAATTTGACAAGCTAGTTGCAGCAGGTTTTTTACCTTCAGACGAGCCTAATGTTGAGCAGACTGAAGAAGTGCAGACAGAAGAAAAACCTGCGCCAAAGAAGAGAGCTTCTAAAGCTAAATAATAGCTGTATTCGGTGATATAGAGCCTATGTCTATTACACATCAATCAGCAAATCTTACCTTAGCTCAAATTAAAAATTTAATTGGTGGGGTGATGTTGTTAAGTCAGCATTCTCCTCTCCACAGCAGATACGTTGTTGCTGAATGGCAGCAGCGCATTATGCCGGCGTTTGAGCTAAACCAGTTTTGCTATTACGAAGATGAACAAGGTCGCCCAATTGCATTTTGTAATTGGGCGTTTTTGTCTGAGCAGAGTCGAGATGCACTGCTATCAGGGGATCGAGAAATCTCTTTATCTGACTGGAGGTCCGGTCAGCATATTTATATTCCAGAGATGATAGCACCATTCGGGCATGGTCGAGAGGTCGTAAATGACCTTCGACGCCGTGTATTCCTTCCGTGGAAGGGGCAGAAAGTTTGCACTGTCCGCGGCAAGGTCGATGTTCAAAATGATCGCTGTATCAGAAAAGTACAGTGGTTTTCTATTTAACCCAAATTTAGAGTTTTTTTTATGGGAAAACCATTTTGGAGAAGTGTTGAATACTTCTTTACAGGGAACTATTCCGCCGATGAAGGTAACAACAACATTGTTGCTATCGGTTTTGGCGGCGAAATACATGCTCGTGGAGGTGATGATCACGTCACTGTCGGTTCCATTGGGGCGACGGTTTATACGGGTAGCGGAAATGATACGGTAGTAGGTGGTGCAGCATATCTAAGAGTAGAAGACTCTGTTGGCAACCTAAATGTAAAAGGTGCTGCCGGGTATGCGGACATTAACAAAAGTGGCGATGGGAACGTTTCATTCGCTGGCGCTGCTGGTGGAGTATCTATTGATCATCTAGGTAATCGCGGTGACGTAAATTATGGCGGTGTTGCTGCATATAATGGGATAACCCGTAAAGGTCTAAGTGGTAATGTGACGTTTGGTGGTGCTGGTGGCTATAACAGCCTTTGGCATGAAACAAATCAAGGTAATTTATCCTTTACTGGAGCTGGGGCCGGAAACAAACTTGACCGAACTTGGTTCAATAAATACCAGGGTTCTCGCGGTAATGTGACGTTTGATGGTGTTGGTGCTGCCAACAGTATTAGCTCACGAGTAGAAACGGGTAATATCACTTTCCGTGGTGCTGGTGCCGATAACCATCTCGTTCGAAAAGGTAAAGTCGGTGATATAACATTGCAGGGTGCGGGCGCATCAAACCGTATTGAACGTACGCGACAATCGGATGATGTCTATGTGGAAACACGTGGCAACATTCGTTTTGAAGGAGTTGGTGGATACAACAGTATCTATTCTGATGTGGCACACGGTGATATTCATTTCTCTGGAGGCGGGGCTTACAACAAGATTACCCGTAAAGGGTCTGGTAACGATTTCAAAGGCGAAGGGTTAGCCAATGCCAATGCCGATGAAATCGTGCTTACTAAGGCTGTAATGAGTGGCTCTTGGGTTGGTCAAAATCATCAAGTAACTGGCATCAGCTCATCTCGTGAACCTAATACTTACCTGTTTGCATTCGCAGACGATACTTATACAAAAATCAACAAAGTTCAGCTTCGTAACGATCCTCAAACTGGCTTGTTAGAGTATTACTCTACCGCTTGGTATAAAGCGGGTAATCACCTTGATAACCTATCAGATCTGGATATCTCTTCTCAGGGAGGGTTCAATGCTGTCAACATTAATGGCGCGTATACACTATCTGATCTTACGGTGGAGCATCAACAGCCAGTAACCGTTCATGCTGTTGAGAAAGACCTGACTGAATATGAATGGGTTACATACGCAAACGGTGCCTTAATCGATGCTGAAGATGTTGTTTTGGCCGATGCAAAAATGGGTGGCCATGCTATCTCTACAAATGGCACAACAGTTGATGTTAAAGGTGTTAAGTCAAATCGCAAATCAAACACGTATGTATATGCGAAAGTGCTTGGCCCTTATACAAAAATTGTGGTGGTTGAATTAGCGAATGATTCAGAAACTGGCGAGTTAAAGTACCAGGCCCGCTCTTGGTACAAAGAAGGTAATTACACCGGAAATTTGGCCAATGAGGATATTTCGACAGCAAATGGCTATCACTCAATGGGCCGAGGCGGATATTCGCTGAGTGATCTTCAGTACAGTGTAAATGCGGTAAGAAGTACAAGCGAAACGGTCTCAGATATTGACGAGTACAATGAACAAGCATTGATCAAACCTTCTACCGATACCGGTGAAAGCTCTGGGGATGTTCGTTTTAATGGCATAGGTGGCGGTAACGTTATCAAGTCCAACGTTACCCGCGGCGATGTTCATTTTAATGGCGGAGGGATTGCTAACGTTATTCTTCATAGCTCTAAGTTTGGTGATACCGAATTTATTGGTGGCGGCGCGGCTAACGTTATTGTTAAAAGTGGCGATGAAGGCGATCTTACTTTCCGTGGTGCTGGCTTGGCTAACGTATTAGTCCATCAGAGCAAGCAAGGCAAAATGGATGTCTACGCAGGCGGTGCAGTCAATGTATTGGTTCGTATTGGTGATGGCGAATATTTAGCTCACTTACTTGCTTATGGCAATATTTCAGTTCACAAAGGTAACGGTAATAGTCGTTTGACTATGCTAGGCGGCTACAACACACACACCCAAATTGGTTCTGGCAACGGGCTGTGGTTAGCGGTTGGTGGCTTTAATGTCATGACACAGGTTGGTAAGGGTGACATCGCATCTGTACTTGTCGGTGGCGCGAATGTCATGACTAAAGTGGGTGACGGTGACCTCACGGCAGGTATGCTTGGTGGTGCCAATATCATTACTCATATTAGCGGTGATGATACGGCCTCAAATACGACCGCAGTCGCACTTGGTGGTGCAAATATCCTAACCAAAAAAGGCAATGGCAATGCGCTTGCCGTTATGGGAGGAGGTGCTAACGTACTTACACATATTGGTGATGGCTCGACAACTGGCGTAATGGTTGGTGGGGCGAACATTCTAACCAAGGTGGGCGATGGTGATACCACTGGCATTATGTTGGGTATTGGTAACGTACTGACTCATGTCGGCGATGGCCAAACAATTGGCGTAATGGGTGCTGCGGGTAATATCTTCACCAAAGTAGGCGACGGCACTTCAATAGCCGCTATGATCGGCGTAGGCAATATCTTCACTCACGTTGGTGAAGGCAACGCGTGGGCGCTAATGGGTGGCCTAGGCAATGTATTTACCAAGGTTGGTCATGGTGATGCATTAGCGCTTATGGTCGCGGAAGCCAATGTCTTTACGCATATTGGTGACGGTACAACAGTCGCATTAATGGTGGCGAAAGGTAATATCGCAACCAAAGTGGGCAATGGTACTTCGATAGCCGCGATGGTAGGTAACGCAAATATATTCACTCAGGTGGGTAACGGCAGCACGTTTGCTGCAATGCTTGGCCAAGCCAATATCATGACTAAAGTGGGTAATGACCTAACTGCTGCATTAATGATCGGTAAAGCGAATATCTATACTCACGTTGGTGATGGCACAAGCTTAGGTTTATTTGCTGGCGAACTAAACGTGATGACGAAAGTGGGTAATGGAACAACCTTAGCCGCGATGTTTGGTAAAGCAAACATTATGACTCACGTAGGAGATGGTCTTACTGGCGTACTAGCCCTTGGTGAAGCGAATATCATAACGAAAGTCGGTGATGACTTCATGGGTGTTGTCGCAGCTGCGAAAGCAAACGTAGTTACCCATGTTGGTGA
Organism: Vibrio sp. QJM3NY_27; assembly: GCF_057785955.1. Taxonomy (NCBI): domain Bacteria; kingdom Pseudomonadati; phylum Pseudomonadota; class Gammaproteobacteria; order Vibrionales; family Vibrionaceae; genus Vibrio; species Vibrio sp. QJM3NY_27. Next base: position 885,384 of record NZ_CM173512.1, read on the forward strand.
TGCAACAACCGCAGCTGTGTTGGCGGGTAAAGGTAATATCTTAACCAAAGTTGGTGAAGGAACCACCGTTGGTTTACTGATATCAAAAGTGGGTAATGTCATGACCCATGTGGGTGATGGTACGACTATTGGTTTGGCGAAAGGTAAAGCTAACATCATCACAAAAGTGGGCGATGGATTAGGCGTTAACGTGGCCTGGGGACAAGCAAATATCTTCACTCACGTCGGTGACGGTGATCGATACAACTTCGCCAAAGGTGAAGCGAACATCATTACCAAAGTCGGTGATGGCCAAGAAGTTTCTGTGGTTCAAGGTAAGGCGAATGTCATTACTCACGTCGGTAATGGCGATGATTACACGGGAGCTTGGGGCAAAGCGAATATCATTACGAAAGTGGGTGATGGCCGTAATGTTGTTTTAGCGAAAGGTGAAGCGAACGTCGTTACTCAAGTGGGTGACGGAGATAGCTTCAACGCACTTTGGAGCAAGGGCAATATTGTCACTAAAGTCGGTGATGGTATGCAGGTCACGGCGGCGAAAGGTAAAGCTAACATTACGACAACCGTGGGTAATGGCCTGAGTGTAACGGCTGCCTATGGTGATGCGAATATCAACACCAAAATTGGTGACGGTATTTCAGTTAACGTTGCATGGGGCAAATATAACGTCAACACCAAAGTGGGTGACGGTCTCAATGTTGCGGTGATGAAAGGCAAAGCAAACGTGAATATTCACGTAGGTGATGGCTTAGGGATTAACGCTTCTTATGCCAGAAATAACGTTGCTATCAAAGTGGGTAACGGTGATTTCTATAGCCTAGCCGTCGCGTCAAGTAACACTAGCAGCAATAAGCTTTCCGCACTGTTTGATAATATTAAACAAACTCTTCTTGGAGTGGGTGGCAGCCAAGCGATTAATTACCTAGTTCAAGGTGATGAAGCTTCGTCATCAGGAATTCAGAAAGGGCGAGGTGCTATTTCAACGCCTGAAATCACGAAACTTGATGGTTTCGCTCTGGATGAAATCGAAGAAGTAGGTTCCGATCTAGGAGACGGGCTAAGTGGAAGCGTGACTAACGTTGAAACGCCTGATCTCAGCAGCATGGAAAATGAACTCAACATCGAAGAGTCTTCAGATCAAGCGCAAGCACCTAACCTGATCGTTAATGGCGATTTTGAACAAGGTGGCGACGGTTGGGAATCTACTCATGGCGTAGAAGCATCATATTCAAGTAGCGCTTATGGCGTAAGTGGCGAAGGCCATGGCTCACGTGTAACAGAGCTAGATACTTATACTAATACAAGTCTTTCTCAAGATTTAACTGATTTAGCGGAAGGTGAGGTCATTGCGGTTAGCTTTGATTTTGCGAAGCGTGCAGGCATTTCAAGCAATGAAGGCATAGAGGTTCTCTGGAACGGTGATGTTGTATTTTCAACCTCTGGCGATGAAGCAGCTTGGCAACAAAAAACACTTAAGTTGACTGCAAATTCTGGCAGCAACCGAATAGAATTCAAAGGCACAGGCCATAATGATGGGTTGGGCTATGTTTTAGATAATGTGGTGGCGAAATCTGAAACGTCACACCAAGCTAATGCTATTGCCGATAATGCGGAACAAAATCAAGCTGCAAAAAATGCAATGTCTGACAAAGAACGAGCGGAAGCCGATCGCCAGCGTTTAGAGCAAGAAAAGCAGAAACAACTTGAAGCTGTATCAGGTTCTCAGGCTCAATTAGAATCAACCGATCAAGAAGCATTAGAGAGTAATGGTCAAGCGCAGCGCGACGCTGTGAACGAAGAGTCTGAAGCGGTAACTAAAGATCTAACGGCAATGGCTCAAGGCCTTGATGTACTTGACAACAAAGCTGAGTATACGGGAGTGTCTGGTGATCATTGGCGCGATCGTTTTGCTGGTGGTCTTCTAAAGGATGTACAAACCCAATTAGACAATGCCAAAGATGTGTCTGGCGAACAGATCACTGCTGCGAAACAGACCCACGAAAGTAACCAAAAGAACGTCAACGATTCGGTGGCTAAATCAGAAGCAGGCGTTGCGAAAGGCGAAGATAATCGTTCTAGTGCAGAGCAAGATATTGCGGACGCTAAAGCCGATGCTGATGCACGTAAAGCAGAAGCGACCACGAAAACCAATGAAGCTAAACAAGCTGAATCGAATGCCAATAATTCAGCTAGAGACGCTGAAGAACGTGGTAATAGTGATGCAAGAAATGCTGAAAATAAAGCACATCAAGCACAAGCGGACGCGAAAGGTTCTAAGCAAAATGAAAGTGACCGCCCTGATCGTCAAGGTGCCTCTGGCAGCGGCTTATCTAATGAAAGTCACTTTACTCAAAGTGAAGAGACAACCAGTAGCGATGTCGACACGGTAAATCCACAGAGTGCCGACGGTCGATTCAGTGAAGGATTAACCGATCAAGAGCAAGAAGCGCTAGACGGTGCGGTTCAAGCCGTAAATCGACTACAAATCAATGCGGGTGTTCGTTCTAAAAACACCGGAAGTTCAATCACTTCTCTGTTCACTGAGAGCAATGCCGATAGCATCATTGTTGCAGATCGAGCGTCACAGGATGTAAACCGAAAAGATATTCGTATTTCAGGGGTGAACTTAGAAGGGTTAAGTGGTGGACAAGGAAATCAAGCAACGGGTCAACATAGTTCAAAAAGTGTTCCTGGGTTTCAAAGTCATTTTGCCTCGACATCAATTGGTATAGAAAACGAACTATCTGGTCTAGTTGTTGTTTTACCTAAGAATTCAGCACAGACGTTTGGGTATGTGCATGATTCACAGGGTAACCCATTGTTCATGTTAACCAAAGATATGAATCAAGGCGGTTATAGCAACCCAGCTCGTATTGCGGATATCAATGGGGTGAACAACTGGCAGACGCACACAATTGAATTGGTTACGTATCCGAGTGAAACCAGTGATACGACGGCGATTGAAAGTCGTAAAGAAGCAATGCTTTGGTTAGCGAAAGAGTTTACAGGCCATATCAACCAGTCAAACCACCAAAGCTTACCTCAATTGGTGAGTGATGATGGACACTTTACGCTGGTTATCTCGAATTCGAAGCACCTCATCGCGGCTGGTAACGGCACTGCAATTGAAGCTCAAGGGCAGACAATAGGGATGACCCCTAGTGGACAACAAGCCACTATGGGCATTAATGCGAAAGAATTTGGTTCAAGCTCGTCATTGGAAGTCAGACTTCTAGAATCGGCACCTTGGTACCAGTCGGGACTTAGAGATGAGTTTTTAGTTAACTCTAATGAGCACAAATTAGATGATCCGACGGCTGCGCAAAACGTGTATGCCTATCTCACATCGGTCTATTCAAAAACTGCAGATCTGGCCAAAGAGTACGGTATCTACATCAATGATTGGGATCCTGCATCGGAGGGTTTCTCTCCAAACGCTCAAGGGTTAACCGATCCGAAAGTAAAAAATGCTTGGGAGATTTTGCCAAGAACTAAGCCTGTCAAAATGCTGGAACTTCTTAGTGCAGATGATTCACGATACGTGAGACAACAAATCATTGGCAAGCTGAAAGGTTCATATTCAGAAAGCCTTGCTAAGAGTGTATTTGAATACTTCCAGTATGGCGGCGAAGTGGCAGGACATGGCATCAACAACGCTACGACAGGAAATGTGCAGCAGCCAGAGCCCGCTATCTTGTTTGAGTTCCGCAGTGTGCCGAACGTGTTAAGTGAATTTGTGCCTAAAACAGAATCCACGGCAAAAGTTGATGTGAAGGCACTCGATCATTTTGATTTTGCAAGCCGTAAAGTCATTATTGCTGAAGTGAACGCTTTGGTTAGTGGTAGTGATGATTTCGATACTTGGTATCAGGAGTATCGCGCAAGCAAAGGCCAACCCCCAGTTAAAAAGCCTAAATCCAGTGCTTCTGCGAATCACAAAGCCGAATGGTTAATGACGCAGCATGCTGATAAATGGGCAAAAATCACCGCGCCTTATATCGAAAGCAATGAGACGAGCACGTCAACACAAGCGAAGGTTGATACGGGCGAAGTGCTTAAAGGACTACAGGAAGACTTTAAACGTTATGGCGACGCGCTGAAACCGGATACTAGCGTGCCAGGAAAATCTAAAGACATTCGTACCACCAAAGATTTCCTAAATGGTTACAAAAACGACCATGCGAAGGATAGCGTTGACGGCTTCCACTCAGACATGAGCATCAAGCAACTGGTGGATCTGTTTGTTAAGGGTAGTTGGAGTGCAGAGCAAAAAGGTGCGCTTGCTTGGGAAATCGAAAGTCGTGCACTGAAAGTGACGTTCCAGAACAAGTCTGAGAAGTACAACCGACTGTTCCGTGAGATTGCCTCTGCTGGAGTGGTGGATGCGAAAGCCACCGAGCAACTTGCACCACAGTTAATGCTGATGAACCTATCGAACGACGGTTTTGGTGGACGCTGTGATCCACTTTCTAAACTTGTTCTGGTCGCAAAGCAGCTGGAAAACGATGGTCAAGCCGGCGTTGCAAGACAACTGCTGGAAAAGATGTACTCTGCGGCGGCGGTGCTGAGTAATCCAACGTTTTACTCCGACAGTGAAAAAGCCAATGCAAGTAAGTTGCTCAGCAGCTTGGCAGCTATCCATGCGAAGAATCCAATGCATGATACGTCGATTAAAGTATGGCAGGAAAAGCTGGAAGGGAAGCAAGCGCTTACTGTAAACGGTGTGGTTGAAAAGATCACCGATGTATCGGCTAACGGTAAACCTGTGTTGTTGGAACTTGATGCTCCGGGGCATGCGATGGCGGCTTGGGCAAAAGGCTCAGGTGACGACCGTGTTTACGGCTTCTATGATCCAAATGCTGGCATTGTTGAGTTCTCGTCAGCAGAGAAATTTGGTGCTTACCTAACGCGTTTCTTCGGTAAGTCCGATCTGAACATGGCTCAAAGCTACAAGCTGGGCAAAAACGATGTAGGTGAAGCGATCTTCAACCGCGTGGTGGTGATGGATGGCGACACGTTAGCGAGTTATAGGCCGACAATTGGTGATAAGACGACTATGCAGGGAATCCTTGATTTGCCTGTGTTTGATGCAACGCCAATCAGTAAACCGGAAGTTAGTGATGTCTTATCAGGCAATGAGAAGCACAAAGAAAACGTAGCGATTGAAAATGATGGTACACCACCGCGCGACAAAGAGTCTGTTAGTCCGTTAACTCGTTTCCTAAACAATGAGTTGTTCGGAACTAAAGATGCTCGTCGTAAGGTTGGTGATATCACCCAAACATTGCTAGGGCTTGCTGTCGAAAAAGACGAGTCTCAAAAAGTGACTCTGAAAGGTGAAGCTGGTCGTTTGTCTGGATACTTCCATAAGGGAGCGAAAGCACCTGAAGGTGAAGAGAGTAAAGGAAACGGCAAAGTAGTGCTGTTCCTACACGGATCTGGTTCATCCTCAGAAGAGCAAGCGAGCGCGATTCGCAGTCATTATCAGAAACAAGGCATCGACATGCTCGCAGTCAATCTGCGTGGCTATGGTGAAAGCGATGGCGGACCAAGCGAAAAAGGCTTGTATCAAGACGCTCGCACCATGTTCAAGTATCTAGTGAATGACAAGGGTATTGACCCAAGCAACATCATCATTCACGGCTACTCAATGGGTGGTCCAATTGCTGCAGATTTAGCGCGTTATGCTGCACAAAATGGCCAAGCGGTTTCGGGCTTATTGCTTGACCGTCCTATGCCAAGTATGACCAAGGCCATTACAGCCCATGAAGTGGCGAATCCTGCGGGCATTGTAGGGGCCATCGCGAAAGCCGTTAACGGTCAATTTTCGGTAGAGAAGAACCTTAAAGGCTTGCCAAAAGAGACGCCAGTTCTGCTGCTGACAGACAACGAAGGTCTAGGCGGTGAAGGCGAGAAGCTGCGTGCCAAACTCGCGATTGCTGGCTACAACGTCACGGGTGAACAAACCTTCTATGGCCACGAAGCGAGCAACCGCTTGATGGGGCAATACGCCGATCAAATTGTCTCGGGTCTGTTCAATGCTGAACAAGCGGCGGTAGAAGCGGGCGAAGTGCTTAAAGGGCTAGAGAAAGACTTTAAACGCTATGGCGATGCGCTGAAACCGGATACTAGCGTACCAGGAAAATCGAAAGATATTCGTACCACCAAAGATTTCCTAAATGGTTACAAAAACGACCATGCTAAGGACATCGTTGACGGCTTCCATTCAGATATGAGCATCAAGCAACTGGTCGATCTGTTTGTTAAAGGTAGCTGGAGTGCAGAGCAAAAAGGTGCGCTTGCTTGGGAAATCGAAAGTCGTGCACTGAAAGTGACGTTCCAGAACAAGTCTGAGAAGTATAACCGACTGTTCCGTGAGGTTGCCTCTGCTGGAGTGGTGGATGCGAAAGCCACCGAGCAGCTCGCACCGCAGTTAATGCTGTTGAACCTATCGAACGACGGTTTTGGTGGACGCTGTGATCCTCTCTCTAAACTTGTTCTGGTTGCGAAACAGTTAGAAAGCGATGGTCAAACTGGCGTTGCAAGACAACTGCTGGAGAAAATGTATTCTGCGGCGGCGGTGCTGAGCAATCCAACGCTTTACTCCGACAGTGAAAAAGCCAATGCAAGCAAGTTGCTCAGCAGCTTGGCTGCGATTCATGCTAAGAACCCAATGCATGATACTTCTATGAAAGTATGGCAGGAAAAGCTGGAAGGGAAGCGAGCGCTGACCGTAAACGGTGTGGTTGAAAAGATCACCGATGTATCGGCTAACGGTAAACCTGTGTTGTTGGAACTTGATGCGCCGGGTCACGCGATGGCGGCTTGGGCAAAAGGCTCAGTAGAGGATCGTGTTTACGGTTTCTATGACCCAAATGCGGGCATCGTTGAGTTCTCGTCCGCAGAGAAATTTGATGCCTACCTAACGCGTTTCTTCGGTAAGTCCGACCTGAACATGGCTCAACGTTACAGATTACCAAAAAATGATGTTGGAGAAGCTATTTTCAACCGTGTTGTGGTGATGGACGGCAATACGTTAGCTACTTACAAGCCTACATTAGGTGACAAGACGACATTGCAGGGAATTCTTGATTTACCTGTCTTTGACGCAACACCAATTAAGAAGTCAACAGAAGTAAAAGTAACGGACCTTGAATCGTTAGGAAACAAGACAAAACTAGTCGTTGATTTGTCTACCATCATGACGAAGCAAGAGTTGAAAGATGGCGGTAAAGTCTTTGCTAAACCGATTGGTGCTTCTTATCAAGCCATCTTGGATCAAGTTGAATTAGTGCATAGTTCTATTGGTCGAGATCAGGTGGGGGCGAGTTTTGAACTGAACAAGCAGATCAATAATTATTTGGCTGAACATCCAACCTCTGGACGTAACCTTGCGTTGACGACATTGAAAGAGCAAGTAAACATTGCGCTGTTCAGTGGCAAGATGAAAGTAACCCAAGAGAGCATTGATGCTATTGCACAGACACGAACTGATTTGGCCGCTCGTATTTATGTTGTTGCTATGGAAGAAGCAAATGGCGAGCATATTGGCCTAACGGACATGATGGTGCGCTGGGCTAATGAAGACCCATACTTATCGCCACAACAAGGTTATGCAGGAGAAACTCCGAGTGACTTGGGCTTTGACGCGAAGTATCACATCGAGCTTGGTGAACAGTATTCTGACTTTAAACTATGGTTAGAAAAATCACAGTCTGCTGACTTGCTTAGCAAAGCTGTTTTGGATGAGGCAACAAAAACCGTTCACCTTGGCTATAGCTATCAGGAGCTTCAGGATTTGACGGGGGTTGAGTCGGTACAAATGGCTTTCTACTTCTTGAAAGAAGCCGCTAAAAAGTCTGACCCAACGACCAGTGATTCCGCTGAAATGATACTGCTGAAAAAATTCGCTGATCAAAGCTATATATCTCAGCTTGAGACAGATCGTATGGATCACATTGAGGGTATATATCGCAGCAGTCATGAGACCGACGTCGACAATTGGGATCACCGTTATTCTGGTGCTGGTTATGATGAGCTAAGCGACAAGCTTGCGGGTGCGAAAGGCGATGTTGAAGAACAATTGTCAGTACTTCTCAATGAGCGCAAAGGCCTCCTAATTGGGGAAGTTCATGGAAGCGATGTGAATGGTCTGCGCTTTGTTAATGAACAAATGGACGCGCTCAAAAAGCAAGGTGTGACAGTCATCGGCTTAGAGCATCTCCGTTCTGACCTTGCCCAACCACTGATCGACAACTATTTGTCCACAGGCATTATGTCTAGTGAGTTGAGTGCAATGATCAAAACTAAGCATTTAGATATTACGTTGTTTGAAAACGCCCGTGCTAACGGGATGCGTATTCTTGCTCTAGATGCAAATAGTACAGCGCGACCTACAGTTCAAGGTACAGAGCATGGCTTGATGTACCGTGCTGGTGCTGCGAACAACGTTGCCGTCGATGCATTGCAAGCTCTTCCTGATGGTGAAAAGTTTGTCGCTATCTACGGGAAAGCGCACTTGCAGTCACATAAAGGTATCGAAAGCTTTGTTCCAGGTATTACCCATCGTTTAGGGTTGCCTGCACTTAAAGTGAGTGCCTCGGATCAGTTTGTCATCGAACAAGATGATAAGACTTTGCGTGCTGTCTACGATGATGTAGCAAATAAACCTAATATTGATTTCCAAGTGAGCTTAAATGGCTCGGATGACACGGTTAAAAACAAAGACGTTAACAGTTGGGAACGCCTCGTAGTATCCCCTCAATCTGACGGTGGTGAAACGCGCTTTGAGGGTCAAATCATTATCCAAATGGAGAATGATTCTGCGGTTTCCAAAGCTGCTGAAAATCTAGCTGGCAAACATCCAGATAGCACTGTGGTTGTACAGCTTGATTCAGACGGCAATTATCGTGTGATTTACGGTGACCCATCTAAGCTACCTAAAGATAAGTTAGCTGGACAATTACGTTGGCAACTTGTTGGTCATGGTCGAGATGAATCTGAAAACAATAATACTCATTTAAGTGGTTACAGCGCAGATGAGTTAGCCGTGAAACTAGCAGCGTTTAATAAAGCGTTTAATAAAGCGTTTAATAAAGCGTTTAGTGAAGCTGAAAATGTGAAGGCTAAACCTGATCATATTAGTGTGGTCGGTTGTTCGCTAATCAGTGATGACAAACAAAATGGCTTCGGAAGACTTCTTATTCAATCGATGGGTGACAACGATATCCGTAGCGATGTTTCTGTCCGTAGCTCAGAAGTTGCTGTTGATTCGAATGGTCGTAAACATACCCATGACGAAAATGGTCATTGGGTACAAAAAGAGAAAAGTAACAAAGTGACACTTAGCTGGGATGAACAAGGCGAAGTGACCGAAAAACATGAGCGTATAAGAAATGGTATCGCAGAAGGAGACATCGATCTTTCTCGCGTAGGTACTAGCGACGTTGATGATACCGCTCGCGGCGCAATTGCTGAAAACAGTGATGTGTTTAATGCCCCAGAAAAACGTAAGAATGAGACTGAATCCTCTTCATCTGATAACAGCAGTAATAAGCTCAGCTACTCTGGCAATATTCAAGTCAATGTTGGTGATGGTGAGTTTACCGCGGTTAACTGGGGTACTTCGAACGTTGGCATTAAAGTCGGTACAGGTGGCTTTAAATCTCTAGCTTTTGGTGACAACAACGTGATGGTGCATGTCGGTGATGGGAAAAGTAAACACAGCTTTGATATTGGCGGCTATCAAGCTCTAGAAGGCGCACAGATGTTCATCGGTAATCGTAATGTGAGCTTCAATTTGGGGCAAAGCAACGATCTTATTGTGATGATGGATAAATCAATTCCTACGCCTCCTCTGGTTAATCCGTTTGACGGCGCCTCTCGAATCTCTGGTGTGTTAAAAAGCATAGCGAGTTCAGGTGAGGGTCAAGATTGGTTAGCCGCTCAAGAGCAACAGTGGACATTATCTGGGGCTAAAAAGTTCGTTAAAGATATGTCTGGATTAGATCAGAGTAGCAGTGTTGATTACACAAGCTTGGTTGACTTGGATTCTCAAAATGAACGCAGTAGCCGCGGCTTGAAAAATGACGCTGAAGCGACGTTAAACAAGCAATACAACCAGTGGTTAGGCGGAAGTGATAACTCTGACTCAAGTAAAATGAGTCGTGCAGATAAGTTCCGTCAAGCGAATGAGAAGCTAGCGTTTAATTTTGCTGTTGGTGGCCAAGGTGCTGATATTCAAGTGACGACGGGTAACTGGAACTTTATGTTCGGTGATAATATTCAGTCGATTCTTGATACCAATTTGGGTTCGTTGTTTGGTCTTATGACTCAACAATTTTCCACAACGGGGCAAGCTAAAACAACGTTTACTTACAGCCCCGAAGATCTTCCTCGTCAGTTAAAAAACAAGCTTCTAGGCCAACTAGCCGGTGTAGGTGCAGATACGACGCTAGGTGATATCTTCGGTGTGGATTACACAGCTGCAGGGCATATTGTGTCTCGTACTGGCGAATCAGTAGATGGCGTCGCAATCCTAAAAGAAATGCTAGAAGTTGTTGGCGAGTTTAGTGGCGATCAATTACAAGCCTTCGTTGACCCAGCTAAGTTGCTAGACAACCTAGAGTCGGGCGTCAATATGGGTGCTGACGGCATTAAGACGTTCGCAGAAACGCACGGCTTGAAAGAAAAAGCGCCGGAAGAGGAAGAAGATAATTCATCCGTTTCTGTTAATGGCACTAATGTCGATGGATCTCAGAATAACGGCGATGCAATAACGACAGATAGTTCCGCTAAAGAAGATCGTGCATTTGGTTTTAATTCGCTAAACTTACCTAATTTGTTTGCGACTATTTTCAGTGAAAATAAGCAAACAGAAATGAAGTCGTTGGTGGAAAACTTAAAAGAAAACCTGACGGCTGATCTACTGAATATGAAGGAGAAAACATTTGATTTCCTTCGTAATAGCGGTCACTTGCAAGGCGATGGAGACATCAACGTTTCTTTAGGCAATTACAACTTCAACTGGGGTGGTGATGGTAAAGATCTCGGCGCGTACCTAGGAGATAACAATAATTTCTGGGGTGGTCGAGGTGATGATGTCTACTATGCAACAGGAACATCTAATATCTTTACCGGCGGTGAAGGCAATGATATGGGTGTGCTAATGGGACGTGAAAATATGATGTTCGGTGGCGAAGGCAATGATACAGCCGTTGTTGCTGGACGAATCAATCACGTGTTCTTGGGCGCGGGTGATGATGAGTCGTTTGTCTTTGGTGAAGGTGGTGAAATTGACACTGGAGCTGGCCGTGATTATGTCGTCACATCTGGTAACTATAACCGTGTTGATACAGGCGGCGACCAAGACTACTCAGTTACGATTGGTAATAATAACCAAGTTGAGTTGGGGGCTGGTAATGACTTCGCCAATGTCTTTGGCAATTACAACCGTATCAATGCTAGTGACGGCAATGATGTTGTTAAGTTAATGGGTTATAACGCGGTGCTCAACGGTGGCGAAGGTGATGATCATCTAATTGCTGCTGCGCTTTCTAAGTTCAGCCAGTTCAATGGTGGCGAAGGAAGTGACGTGATGGTACTTGGTGGATTCCAAAATACCTTCAAGGGCGGCACTGGCGTAGATAGCTTTGTTGTAAGTGGTGACGTCATTGACAACCTCGTTGAAGACATTCGCAGCGAAGACAACATTGTTTTCAATGGGATTGATTGGCAGAAATTGTGGTTAGAACGCAGTGGCTATGATCTTAAATTGTCGATACTGCGCGATCCTGAAAGTGATACTGACCAAGCCAAGTTTGAACACATTGGTTCTGTAACTTTCAATGATTACTTCAATGGTAACCGTGCGCAAGTTGTTGTTGCGATGGGAGATCAAGGCACATCGCAAGATCATACTGTGTTGTCCAATAATGCGGTTGATGCATTGGTTCAAGCTATGAGTGGCTTTGAACCTCAGGTTGGTGACAATGGCTTTATCGATAACCTTGATAGTAAATCTCGCGTTGCGATTACAACAGCATGGTCCGATGTATCTAAAGGGAACAGTGCTATCTCGTAGCAAATAATCTCTACTTTAGGTAAATAATATGAGCCGTCTTCTTTTGAAGACGGCTTTATTAATTCAGCACACTTACTTTCCCTTTCGCAACCAATTGATCTCGGATCGAGTCATACGCCCAGTTGAACGCAATCGCGTAAAGTACGAAGAAGATAACAATCCCTATATCCATTACCAATACAGTCCAGAAATCGAGTTGAAGTACCCACATCAGTAGTGGGAACGACACCAACATCAAACCCAGTTCGAAACCTAAGCCGTGCAGAATACGTGTTTTCTTGGTTCGTTTGCTGCGGTCAGCACCGTAAATTTTATCGTAGCCGTAGTTATAGACGTAGTTCCACGTCATCGCAATCAATGACAAAGATAGAGCTAACCCTGCCATTTTTACTGCTCCGCCACCGACAATGTAAGTTGCCGCTATAGCCATAAAAATCAAAGCAACTAATTCAAATAGCACCATGTGTAACATGCGTTCTTTATGTGACATCTTTTTACTCTCTTTATCTATTTCTAGCCTCTGATGGGCTAATGACTTGGCTAGATAATATCTGCTTAAATGATAATATAAAGATAGTTAGCATCACATATGGTGATAGTAAGTATTAGGAGAAACCGAATGTACAACATTGAACAGCTAAAAATGTTTGTGTATGCCGTTGAATTAGGGTCATTTTCTGCTAGTGCGCGTCAATTGGGTAAAGTGCAGTCGGCAGTGAGCCAAGGTATCAGTAATCTTGAAATAGATTTTAATGTTGAGCTCTTTGATCGTTCGACTCGAAAGCCTTCACTAACCAAAGCGGGCGAGCAGTTATTCAAACAGGTGAAAGCGATCGTGCTTCAGGTTGAAGATCTGAATGTGACGGTTAATGCGATGGGTAGCGGTGAAGAAGGGCTCATCAAAATTGCATTAGATGATTCATTACTGGTTCCGAACCTATCTAAAATCCTGAGTGAATTCAGTAAACAATTCCCTGCGACTGAAGTTGAACTGGTTGCGTGTACCACAACGGAGGTCAATCCGCTGATTATAGAAGAGAGAGCCGATATTGGATTGATGTTTACCAACTTGGCTTTTGATGTCGGCTCTGAGCCTTGCTTTATCGGCCATTTGCCGTTTATTGCTGTGTGTCATCCAAGTCATGTGCTCGCAAAAACAGGTGTTGCGAAACTCTCTGACTTACTCCCGCATCGTCAGTTAATGTTGAGGGGAGACAAAGGTAAGGTGATGGATCAGTTTCCGCTGATTGCCGGTAAGGTATGGTGGTCAAACAGCTTTATTGTTATCAAAGAGGTGGTGCTCGGCAGTGATATTGGCTGGGCATATTTACCCAAACACCTTGTCGAAGAGGAGTTGGATAAGCAACGTTTAGTGGAGATTAATGTCTCATTCGATCACAAAACATGGTCGCCGCCCGTTGATCTTGTTTTGTCTAAAACACGATCAAAAGGGCCCGCATTGCTTTGGCTTGAGCAAGCCCTGAAAGGCTTATTGGACGAAACGTAAACTGGACGAGACTTAAATTGTACGAGATTTCATAAAGAAAAGGCTCACCGTTTAACGTGTGAGCCTTTCTGTTTTAAGTGATGCTGATTTTGTTAGTTCTAGTTCTAGTTCTAGTTCTAGTTCTAGATGTAGATGTAGATGTAGATGTAGATGTAGATGCTAGACGCTAGGTTTAACTGTTTGACCATTGTAATACTTGTCTTTCATCTTAAGCGCCACGTTCACTAGGTAAATCAACACAGGTACTTCAATCAGTGGACCTATAACGCCGGCAAATGCTTGGTCTGAGTTAATGCCGAATACAGAGATAGCGACTGCAATCGCTAGTTCGAAGTTGTTACCCGTGGCTGTGAATGCAATTGATGCGTTCTTGTCGTACTCAATGCCCATCTTTTTACCAATGAAGAAGCTGATGAAGAACATCGCTGTGAAGTAGATAGTCAGTGGAACCGCAATCAACAATACGTCCATTGGCAGTTCTATAATCATCTCGCCTTTTAGGCTGAACATCAGAACGATAGTTGCTAATAATGCAGTCAGTGTGATTGGAGAGATACGCGGAATAAACACATCGTTGTACCACTGTTCGCCTTTCATTGACACAAGGATCTTACGGCTTAAGAAGCCCGCTAGGAATGGGATACCTAGGTAGATAAGTACACTGTGTGCAATGTCGATCATCGAGATATCAACCATCATGCCTTCGTAACCGAATACAGGTGGTAGAACGCTGATGAATAACCACGCCATAAAGCTGTAGCTCACGACTTGGAATGCGCTATTCAAAGCAACCAATGCTGCGCCGTACTCTTTGTTACCGCCGCCGATATCGTTCCAAACCAGAACCATCGCCACACAACGAGCAAGACCAATCAGAATGACACCCACCATGTAACCAGGGTGGTCACCCAAGAACGTCAGTGCCAGCACGAACATTAGAATTGGGCCAACTAACCAGTTCATGATTAAAGATAGCTTGATGGCTTTCTTATCTTTTACCACGGTGCCTAGCAGGTTGTAGTTAACCTTAGCCAGAGGTGGGTACATCATTAAGATAAGGCCAATTGCCAGTGGAATGTTGGTTGTGCCAACAGACATTGATTCGTTCCACTGTTCGATTTGTGGGAACAAGGTGCCAAGCAGTACACCAATACCCATGGCGATGAAGATCCACAGCGTTAAGTAGCGATCGAGAAAACCTAATTTTGGTTTCATTATATTATCTCTTTGGTTGTTATCGTTAATCGTCGAAAAACGATATTTAAAGGCAAAAAATACGCTTAGTTTATTGTGTTCGACAAACTAAGCGTGGTTAATCTATTTTAAAATGGTGTCGATAAGCGATTCAAATTGCTGAATATTATCTCGGTTAATGCGATAGCACATCTTCGGTGGTATCGATTCAGCAGTGATGAAGCCTGAGGTTTTCAAGATTCTTAGATGCTCTGATACTGTTGATTGAGCCAAACCTAATTCACTCACCAAGTCACTGTTCAAACAGCCGCCCGATTTTTCTAACGTTGAAAGGATACTCAATATACGAACTCTTGCCGGGTGAGCGAGCGCTTTCGCTAGAGTTGCCATTTGCTTTTCAGCTTCGACATCACCATGTCCGATTGGCAGAGCACAGCCACCAGTTGTAGAGCAAGTTTCGTTCATATTGATGTTTCGCTTTCCATAATCGTTAAAAGACGATTAATGGTAAGCCTATTTCTTTTATTGGTCAACGCGAAATTTAAAAGTCGGCTTAAGTTGGCATATTAAATCAGTGGTTTTAGTTGCGTTTGATACTCGATTTCTATCTGTTTTAGCTCCTTATTGCGCAAAAATAAGATCTTAGATTTAAACAACGAAATCGACCGAAAAGCATTGCATTCATTGGCTACTCTAGAGATATAATCGAACGCATAACCGTTACACAAGATAACGAAAAATCATAATTAGCTATTTAATTTTCATACCAATCACAGTAAGTAAATGATCAGAAATAGCGCAGGAAAAAGACTTGAGAACAAGGCGGAATTTTTTGATAAGTAGTTATTCTACAATCAAAAATTCTAACGCAGTTATCGAGTATTTTAACCAGCTAGGATGAACAGTTATTTACTACGATTGGTATTACTATAGGTAAGCCCTGAAATGCCACAACAGAACATCAAATTTATCGCTGCTGATATGGACGGCACTCTGCTTAATGAACATGGAAAGTTAGACCCAGAATTCTTCAATCTTTATGAGCGACTAGAAGCGAAAGGCATTATTTTTGCTGCGGCATCGGGTCGTCAGTATTACAGCTTGATGGAAACCTTTGCCCCGCTTAAAGATCGCATGATGTTCGTTGCTGAAAACGGCACATTAGTGATGCATAAAGGCCAAGAGCTTTACAGCTGTTTGCTTGATACTGATGCCATCAAAGAGATCATTAAAGAAGCTCGCGCGATTGAAGGTGCTCATGTGGTGCTATGTGGTAAGAAGTCTGCATACATTGAAACCAAAGATGAGCGTGCTTTAGCGGAGATATCTAAGTATTACCATCGCCGTGAGCAAGTAGAAGACTTACTGGCGGTAGAAGACGATTTCATCAAGGTGGCTATTTGCCATTTTGATGGTTCACAAGAGAAAGTGAACCCAAGCATCAACGCCAAGTTTGGTGACAACTACCAAGTGGTGGTAAGTGCAAAAATTTGGCTTGATGTGATGAATGCTGAAGCTTCAAAAGGCGCAGCGATTAAGCATCTACAAAACACATTAGGCTTCACTTACGAGCAGACCATGAGCTTTGGTGATTACCTAAATGACTTGGAAATGCTTAAAGAGAGCTATCACTCTTACGCGATGGAAAACGCACATCCAAAACTGAAAGAGATCGCTCGTTTTGGTGCTCCGAGTAACGTAGATGCTGGTGTGTACCAAGTACTTGAGAAGCTCCTAGCCTAGCCCACAGACACTGGTGTAGATTTTTATTGAAAGCCAACTCCGTTAATGAGTTGGCTTTTTTAATCGACGGTAATTGCCATCTTTTTAAAGGTGTTTGGTGAAGTAGTGTCTTTCGGAGTTTTCAGGGAACTGCTCTAACGTAAATTGCAGTTGATAGCCGCGTTTGATGTAAAAAGGTTTGGCTTGAAAGCTGAATGTATCTAAGAAGCACGAATGACAGCCTTTGGTTTTTGCGAAGTTTTCGGCTTCTAACAACAACTGACTGCCAAGCCCTTGTCCTTTATGCTCTGGTGATACCCATAGATATTTGATGACCAACCAATTTCCCCATATCTCCCCAACTAAGCCACCTGTTTTAGCCCCATTGATATCTTTGGTGAAACACACGACATCACTATGGAATACGTTTTCCAGGTAGGGGGTGTTGTAGTTACGAAGCCCAGACCGAATTTCATCTATGTCGGATTGAGTTGGGTTTGTGGTCAGTTCGATTTTCATGAGAATCCTTGTCTCGGGTTTCAGACGTGAGAGTAAGCGCTCTAGTTGAATTAAGCGAAAGCGTAAAGGTTGTTTTTTATCTAAGCAACTCATAGATGCCTCACTTTTCTCACAATACATAATTGAACGAGTGTTCAGGTTTGTTATACTCAGTGGCAATACAAGGTGACCGTTTTATATACGGCCTGTTTCCAACTAGATTTTGGTATGACTATGAGTAATAAAATTCAACTCGATATTATTTCTGACGTAATGTGCCCTTGGTGCGTGGTCGGCTACAAAAACTTAGAGCAAGCCATTGCGGAACTTGGCTTAGCGGAGCAAATTGAACTTGAATGGCAGCCGTTTGAACTGAATCCCGATATGCCGCAAGAGGGTGAAAACCTGCGTGATCATATCATGAGAAAATACGGTTCTAGTGCGGAAGAGAGCCAAAGTTCGCGTGAGCAACTGGCTGCTCGTGGCCAAGCGATCGGGTTCGATTTCAATTTCTATGACAGCATGAGAATGGTGAATTCACGTCATCTGCATGTGCTGCTCGATTTTGCTCTAGCGCACGGTAAACAGACTGAGTTAAAGCTACGCTTCTTTACGGCTCATTTCACAGAGCAAAAAGATCTGTCTGATCTTGAGGTTATCGCGCAAGAACTTGAAGCGGTTGGTTTAGACTCAACCAAGACACTGAAACGCTTGAAGAACACCGACAACTTGAAGCAAATTGAAGCGCAAGAGTTTGAATGGCAACGCATGGGCATCTCTGCGGTTCCTACCGTGGTGTTCAACCGCAAGAGTGCGGTAACAGGTGCGCAGACGGTCGAAACCTACAAGCAAATTCTTCAAGAGCTTATTGCTGAATCATAAACCGATCATTGGTATCAATTAGAGTCTGAATTACATGGAATCACTGTCACTCGCTCAGGCGCAAAAAATGGTACTACTTTCGCAAAAGCTGCCGCCTAAGAAGCTGCCACCTAAAAAGCAACGTAATGGGGGTGCTTTGGCGAACACGCTATCTGCGATTGAAAACCTTGGGTATGTTCAAATTGATACCATCTCTGTGATTCAGCGAGCTCACCATCATACGCTGTGGAATCGTAATCAAGACTACCAACTGAACCATCTGGATAAGTTGTTAGAACGTCGAGAAGTGTTTGAGTATTGGTCGCACGCCGCCGCGTATTTACCCATGCGCGACTACCGCTTCAGCCTGCATCGAAAGAATGGCTTTGCGAGCGGTAAGCTCAAGCATTGGTATAAAAAAGACGACGCACTGATGGCACATGTTCTTAAGCGTATTGAGAGCGAAGGGCCATTGATGGCGAAAGACTTTGAAGGGGATAGACCAAACCCCGGCGGATGGGGCGGTAAACCTGCCAAACAGGCGCTAGAGACCTTGTTTATGCAAGGTGATTTAATGGTGCCGAGCCGAGTGAACTTTCATAAGGTGTATGACCTAACCGAGCGAGTTTTGCCGAGCGGCCTTGATACCTCTGAGCCAACGGAACAAGAGTATATCGAGCATCTGATCACGCGTTATTTAGAAGCGAACGGTGTGGGAATCGCATCGGAAATGAGCTATCTGCTTAAGAACACCAAACCACTGATACAGAAGACACTCCAGCAGATGCTTGAAGACAAACAAGTGGTGAAGGTGGATGTTCAAGGTGCTGATTATTATGTGCTGCCGGATGGTTTTGAACTGTTGAATCAGCTTCTTTCTAGAACCAAGCTTAAGATACTCTCGCCATTTGATAACTTGCTGATTCAACGTAAGCGAATGCAATCATTGTTCAACTTTGATTACCTTCTTGAGTGCTATGTTCCAGAAGCCAAGCGCCAGTTTGGTTATTTTAGTTTGCCGATTTTGTGGCAAGGAGAGCTGGTGGCACGAATGGATTGCAAGGTCGACAGGAAGAGTGGTTTGCTCAATATTCGTAACTTGGTTGTGGAAGATCGAATCAAAAACCATGAATCATTAGTTCACGCTTTATGCGAAGAGCTAAAACACTTTATGGTGTTCAACCAATGTGATGAGATGATCGTTCACAACACCACGCCTTCTGATCTTGGCAAGCGCTTGATGAGCCATTGGCAAACGGTTTAGCGGTTTTGTTGTTTAGAAAACGCTTCGTTACTTAGAAGCCTCTTTGCTAATTCGTCAGCGCTTAGTTAGTCAGAAAGAGTGGATAGTAAAAACTCGACAAAGGTTCTGTTCTTCAATGAAAGTTGCTTGGTCTTGTACAGTAAGTGAATCGGTTTTGGTAACGGTGCCATGCCGGGTAAGATCTCCAATAGCATTCCACGCTCAATTTCTTCTGCGACTAAGATAGTTGGTTGCAACAAAACGCCCACGCCTTGTAGGGCGGCATATCGCAATACATCCCCATTATTTGACATCAAACGCGCACCCCCTTTATTCGGTGTGGTGTGGGTTGCTTGGTGATTCTGAGGTTCTCGGGGTTGAGGTTCACTATTTTGGATATGGCGGATGTGAGTATCACGTCCTATCACATCACGACGACTGCTATAGCTGAACCCAAGCGACGGGTGTTGTGCAAGGTCTTCCAATATGCTGATCTCAGCATGTTGTTTAAGGTATTCAGGAGCTGCGCAATAACACATCTCATAATCCCCTAAGTATCTTGCGACCAAGCTAGAGTCAGACAGGTCGCCAATTCGCACAATCAAATCAATGTCGGAAGAATAAGGATCGACAAGGTCGTTGTTCAGCACGAGTTCGATGTTGATTGTTGGGTGACTCGCGAGAAAGTTCGCCACTATCGGGGCAAGTACCTTGTTTCCATAGGTGACAGGGCAGTTTATTTTTACCGTGCCTTGGGGCTGATTTTCTAAGGCTTGAATCAGGTTTTCAGCATTGCTGATGTCTTCGATAATTCGCTTACATTCCCGATAGTAAAGCTGACCAGAATCGGTTAATGATTGCTTACGTGTGGTGCGATGAATCAATTGAGAGTTGAGGCTTGTTTCAAGATAGTGAACATGTTTACTGATCATGGTTGCTGACAGGTTGAAGTGGTTTGCGGCGCTGCGAAAGCTGCCTTGCTCGACCACGTAAACGAAGACCTTCATGCTGGTTAACTTATCCATTAAACACTCTCGGTTGATAAATAATAAACAAAAGGTGAGTTTATCAATTATTAGGGGTTAATTATATTAATGGCAAACCGATAATTAACTAAAATAAGAGCGTGAAATGTCTCAAATGAACGAAACCATCTTTGTCACTGCCGAACTTAAGATTAAAGCGAACATTGAACGTGATGTTGCTGTAGAAGCCATCGAACAGTTTTGCCGAGACATGCAGAGCGAATCGGGCTGCCTACAAGCAATAGCAACCTATGACCAAAACCAAAGCGATCGCGTGATTTTGCTGGAGCAGTACTCAAACCGTGAAGCAATTAACCAGCATTTTGTTATGCCTCATACCCAAGCGTTTATTGAGCGTGATATTACTGAGTTGGTTCAAGCGTTCGAAACGCAACTTGAATCAGCTGAAACAAAAAAGCAGGAGCAGTAAGCCATGAAGTGGGGAATATTAGGAACAAGCTTTATCTCAGGCGTAATGGCTGATGCGATCAAAGGCGATGCACAAAGTGAACTGTATGCCGTCGCTGGGCGCACAGAGAAAACACTCAATGAGTTTGCCGCGCAATATCAGCCAACACTGACCTTCAACAGCTATGAAGCTTTGATTGAAGATGAGTCAGTCGACATCATCTACATTGCTCTACCAAACCATGTTCACCACGAATACGTTATTAAAGCCGCTCAAAAAGGCAAAGCGATTCTGTGTGAAAAGTCGTTGTCGGTTGATATGGAAAAAACCGAACAAGCTCTGCAAGCGGTGAAAGTATCCGGTGTGTTCTTCGCTGAAGGTTTGATGTATCTAAACCACCCGCTTATCGCCAAGCTTCATCAAGAGTTGGCAACCGGTGAGATTGGTGAGGTGCGCTCAATTCAAGGGTCTTATGTTGCGGCGATTGATCAGTTTGTGAATCCTGCAAGTAAAGGCGCGTTGTACAACCTTGGCTGTTATCCAATGTCGCTGATTCACTCTGTTGCGCAGCAACAATTTGGCGAGAGCGTGTTCGATGATGTACAGATCTCAGCATTCGGTCGACGAGGCCTAGATGGCAATATCTGTGAATCATCGGCAATGATGCGTTTCAACGACCGTTTTACCGCGCAAATCCATACCGCAGAAGATCACGGCTTAAAGCATGGCTTCACGATTTTAGGTAGCAAAGGCTGTATCACGCTCGACACAAATCCATGGTTACCGACTGACGAAAACACATTCACGGTTGAGATCTACGAAACATCGACACGTGAAGTGAAAGTTGAAGCGCAAGGCGATGGCTTCCATTATCAAGTACGTAATATTCGCCAAGCGGTTGAGCGAGGTGACACACAACTTATTGCACCGATGGCGACTCATCAAGACTCTCGTGTAATCATGAAGTTACTGACTGATTGGGAACAAGCGGCGAGCTAGTGTCTTAGTAAAAGAAATACGACTCATATTGTTCTGTATGACTGATAACAAATCACATAGACAAATATGAGCCGTATTGTTGGTTCTGCTTACTTTTTGGGCGATCTTACTTAAGCTACAGACGCTTTAAAGGCGGTATTGAATGCCTTTGCATTGGCGCGAATCTCGTCGTCAGATAAGCCAGGCTTGTAAAGTGACGCCCCTAAACCAAAGCCTTTCGCACCTATGTCTAAGTACGGTTTCATGCTCTCGACGGTAGGGTTGATTCCTCCTACAGGTAAGCAGATTGCTTCGGGAGGCAGTACGGAATTCAACGCTTTAAAGCCATCAAGGCCAAGCACAGAAACTGGGAATAGTTTTAACCCTGTCGCGCCGGCAGCAAGTGCAGCGAACGCCTCTGTTGGCGTAACAACACCAGGGAAGCTGACGCAACCTGCAGCCGCTGACATTTTCACGACCTGTTCGTTGAAGTTCGGCGTTACGACTAAGTTTGCACCCGTATCAATCACAGCTTGTGCTTTTTCTGGTGTGGTAACGGTACCCGCGCCAATTAAGTATTGGTCGCCGAAATGTTCGACTAGCATTTTAATGCTGGTCAATGCATCTGGTGAGTTCAATGGCACTTCAATCATTGAGAAGCCTTCCTCAATCAAAATCTGCGTCACACGAATACAATCTGCCGGTTCTACACCACGGATAATGGCAACGAGTGGTAAGTGATCACTTAGGTTAAAGTCTTTATTTGTCATTATTCATTGCCTCTTTAATTTTTAACATTCCAGCGATGAAAGTGTCATCGCCATTCACGTATTCGGTTGTTTTCTTTAGCTGACGACAGGCTTGGTCATAGCGTTCTGATAAGACTTTTCCGCCCACCAAGTAGATGCTCTCTTGATGCAGTTCTCGTACTTCGTTGCCGATTAACAGCCCTGATAAGTAATCAAACACCTCACTCTCTTCTAGATTGCCGAATAGACGATGCGTTCTGGCTTTGAAGAGCTGATTAGTGATTGACGGGTTCGAGCTTTCCTCTACCCCTTTCACAAAAGCAGCGTTAGAGCTGACTTGTTTAGGTAAGCCACGCCCTAGGATTGTGTGTGTCGACAGTGCAGAGAAAAGTTCGCCAGTCATGTAGGTTGAAAACGAGACTAACTTACCCGCTTCAATATTTGCGTGTTTGCTGTGAGTACCCGGAAAGGCTGCTTCAAGCGTCGGTTTGCCTGCTAACTCAAGAAGTCCAAACAACTGAACCTCTTCACCACGCATGACGTCGTAGTGGCCATGCTCATCACAATGGCTGACACCCGGAATGATGGTGGCTGTTGCCCCCCAAGGGAGGTCGAATTGATGGGTGTTTTGAGCCAAGGACTGCACATTAGTTGGCGTGGAAACATAAGGGACGTTGACCCAACCTTGTGCAGAACCAACCATACCTGCCATATAAATTGGAAAGTGTTGGTATTCGCCGAGCCACTCTCTCAGCAATGATTCAAGCTCGCTTGCAAAGGCACCATCTTCAACCTGAAGCAGCCCCATCTTACGTTCTGTTTTATCAACGACCTGTCCTTGTTCATCCATGGCAAAGGCACGAAAGTTTGTCGTTCCCCAATCCAGAATTAGCCAACTGGTTTTGTTTTTTTGATTCATAATTACAGCTCACAGACGCGCCCTAAGGCGCGCAGTTTTAGGTTTAGTTGATGTACTTTTTATCGGTTTACTTTGTCGAACCGTTAACGTTTCGGGTCTAGCTAACTCTGTTTATTTAGTTAACCTTGCCTCTTTAGTTAACTTTGCTTATTTAGTTAACTTTGTACTGCTTGATGATGTCGGTATTCACATCGACACCGATGCCCGGTTTGGTAGAGATTTGTACCTTGCCGTTTTCCATCTTGATGCCATCGCAAATGAGATCTTTGCGGAATGGGTGTGAAGACTGGTCAAACTCAAGCATTGGCTCGATAGGGTTGAGTGATAGTGGTGAACTTGGTAGCGAAGCAATAAACTGCAAAGAGGCAGCAATACCAATACCAGAACCCCACACGTGTGGAATCATCATGGTGTGGTTTGCTTGTGCCATTGCTGCAATCTTCTTACATTCCGTGATACCACCTGAAGAACATAGATCAGGTTGAATCACGTCTAATGCTCTCTGTTCAAGCCAAGGGCGGTAGCCCATTTTCCCGAACAGTTGCTCACCTGCGGCGATATAAGTCGTAGAAAGGTTCTTGATTTCTTGATAGCCAGCAATGTCTTCTGGAGCTAACAGCTCCTCTAAGAAGTACAGGTTTAACTCTTCTGTTTCTTTGATGATGCGACGTGCAGCAGCGGCGTTGTACGCCCCATTAGCATCAGCCATGATCTTCACATCATTACCAACGGCTTCACGAATTGAACGAATGAAGGCGATGTCTTCATCTACGCCAAATCCAATTTTGAGTTTGAACGCTTCAAAGCCACCATCGACATAGCGATGTGCTTCCTCAATAGCTGCTTCTGGATATTTCGCGTCTGCGACACGATAGAAGCCAGTTGCGTACGGGGTGACTTCCTTGCGGAAAGCACCGCCAATCAGTGAGTGAATTGGTTTATTGAGAGCCTTACCAATGACATCCCACAGTGCAATATCAACACCGCTGATCGCGTTCACCGCAGAACCACCTTGGCCGTATGGGCGAGTCACGTTGTACATCTCTTCCCAAAGCACTTCCACGTCGAACGGGCTGCGTCCGAGCAGTAGTGGCTTAAAGGTATGTTCAATAAATGCCGCCGCAATGTGCGGGCTCTGTAGGCCGTGACATAGAGCTTCACCAAAACCAACAACCCCTTCATCGGTAACGATTTCGATGATCATTGAGCTACGGTTATGAACCCAGCCTTGTGCGAAGTAAAATGGCGTCTCTAGTGGAACTGAGATTGCGTGTGGAATGACATCAATAATTTTCACAATAAATACCTTACTTAAATCAGAATCAGAGATATCTGAGGAATAAATACAATCAGCGTTAACGCGAACATCATGGCTAGGAAGAACGGGATAATGGCCTTAGAAAGTTTCTCAACAGAGACCCCTGAAACGCTCGAGCCAACAAATAAGTTTAGACCGAGAGGAGGAGTGATAAACCCGATAGCCAATGTCACCACCATGATGATGCCGATGTGTACTGGGTTGAAACCGAATAGCATGGCCACTGGAACCAAGATTGGCGTCAGAATAATGATTGCCGCAACGGTCTCCATGAAGCAGCCGACAACGAGCAGTAGTGCTACCATCAAGATAATGAAGATCACCTTGCTATCAGAGAACTCAAGCATCGCGTTAGCAATTTGTGTTGGAATTTGCTCAAGTGCTAAGTACTTACCAAAGGCAGTCGCGGTACCTACAATCAACAACACAATCACGGAAGTAATCACCGATTTAGTGAAGATTTTTGGTAAGTCTTTAAAGGTAATTTCTTTGTAGGCGAATAGGCTCACAATAAGGCCATAAACCACCGCTACTACACTTGCTTCTGTTGGGGTGAAAATACCGCCGTAGATACCGCCAAGAATGATTACTGGGATAAGCAGAGCGAGTTGAGCGTGTTTAAATTGAGCCCACACCTCTTTCCAGCTAAATGGTTCGTCTGATCCTTTGTAGCCTTTTTTCTTAGAGTAGATGTATGCCCAAGCCATCAAACAAAGCGATACCAAGATGCCAGGGATGATGCCTGCAATGAATAAGTCGCCAATTGATACGCCTGCAGATACGCCGTACATCACCATTGGGATGCTTGGTGGAATCATGACACCAATCGCACCTGCCGCTGTGACAACTGCGGTTGCAAAGCCCTTGTCGTAGCCGTACTTGATCATCGCTGGAATCATGATGCCGCCAACCGCTGCTACTGTAGCTGGGCCTGAGCCCGAGATAGCAGCGAAGAACATACATGTAATGATTGAAGCAATCGCGAAGCCACCCGTGATGTTTTTCACTAGTGAGTTAGCAAAGTTCACCAAACGTTGCGAGATACCGCCGCTGCCCATGATGTCACCCGCTAGGATGAAAAATGGTACTGCCATAATTGGGAAAGAATCGACAGAGGTGATTAAGGTACTCACAAGAAAATCAACGCTTAAGGTGCCGGTTGAAATAATGGTGAGTAGCGTTGCCATACCCAATGAGATAGCAATGGGCACAGAGGCAATAACGAGTAGTGCGAAAGTCGCAAACAAAATAAATACTGACATGATTACCTCCTATTTCGCTGTTTTGATGTCATCAGTGGTGGATACCATCTGTTGAATCAACCTGATTGATGTAAGTGCAAAGCCTACTGGGCCAGCTAGATAAACGATCCACATTGGCAACCCAAGTGCTGGTGATGTTTGACCTAGGTAATATAGGTTCGCTACCATCTGCGTTGATTTAAATAAAATAACAACAGAGAATGCTAAGAAAACGAAGTCCGAAAATAGGCTTAGGTACTTTTTTTCCTTCTCATCAATTAACATTGCTATGGCTTCTATTTTTATGTGGCTCTTTCTGGAGACAGCAAAGCTGATACCGATATAAACTAACCAAATGAAACAATAGCGAGCTAACTCTTCAGTCCAAGCAATTGAATAATCGAAAGTTCTGGATACTACTTGTAAGAATATTGCCGCCGTCATAATAACGAGCAGTATTACGGCTATCGTATTTTCAAAATACTTATCTAACCAATTCAACATAATAAGGTTCCTTGTTCACTTATTACTTAGAACTATTACTTTTCTATTGTTTATTAATGATAGTTATTGAGGGTTAATCATTAAAATAGTCAGTATTAATAATGTAAGGGTCTAAATGTTAAGTGATGGCTTAAGTTACTGAGCGGCTAATTCGTTTTCAGCTTTTTTAATTTGCTCTTGGAAAGCGGAGACAACATCTTTGCCAATGATTGGTGTGTATTTCTCAATAACGGGCTTAGTCGCTTCTTGGAAGCCAACCAGTGCTTCAGGTGTCAGTGTGACAACTTCCATGTTTTGTTTAATAACATCCAAGCTTTCAAGATTGACGCGACGGTTAACTTGACGCTCGTAATCGCCAGCATCAATAGCGGCTTGGCGCAGAACTCTTTGATCGTGACGGCTTAGCTTGTTCCATGTCGCTTGGCTAACAATTAAAGCCAATGGCGTGTATACATGGCCTGTGTTTGATAAGGTTTCTTGTACTTCGAACAAGTTGTTCAGTGCGATATTCGGGTATGGGTTTTCTTGCCCATCAACTGTGCCTTGTTGTAGTGCTGTGAACAGTTCGTTGAAAGCCATCGGCGTTGGGGTTGCGCCCATCGCTTTCCATGCGTCTAGGTGAAGTGGGCTCTCCATAGTACGGATCTTTAGGCCTTTCACATCTTCAATCGATTTCACAGCGCGACGTGAATTAGTTACATGACGGAAGCCATTTTCCCAGAAATCCAGACCGACTAAGCCTTTTGACTCTAATCTTTTCAGCATGTCGTCACCAAATTCGCTGCGTAGCACTTTATCTGCGACATCTTCACTGGTGATCATAAAGGGAAGGTCGAACACATTGTATTCAGGGTAGAAGTTAGCCAGTGGACCCGTCGATGGAATAGATACGTCAAGTGTTCCTAATTGCAGCATTTCAATCGCCGCACGGTCATCACCTAATTGCGCTGAAGGGTATATATCCACCTTCAGTTCAGTAAATTTCTCAACAATTTCTTTAAACTTAGCAGCACCATCATAGATAGGGTGTTTGTTATTAGAGCTCATGCTGAAACGTAATGTTTGAACTTGAGATTCACCTGCTGCAATACTCGATTGGTTATTACCTTGAGAATTTGTAGCAATAGCTGCACCAATGATTGAGGCGACAAACACCCCACCAATGGCTAGAATTTTTCCGGTTCTAGACATAGTCGTACCTGATTAATTTATTATTTATATAAAGTGTACGTTACATACACCTGTAGGTTTAATTAAGTTGCTTGGATATTTTCTGACAATATTCAGTAATAACAGGAATTAACTCCGTCATTCTTTTGTCAGACATGTATTCTTTAATGCTGGTTACTGATATAGCCGCAATAATATTGTTATATTTATTTCTTATTGGTACAGCAACGCAACGTACAAGGTCTTCGTTATCTTCTAAGTCATAGCTATAGTCATGCTTAGAATATTCATTCATTCTTTTTAGCATCGACTCGACGTCATGATTAGTTTGCGATGAAATAAGTCGAATCCATTCCATCTTTGGCATATCAATCATTAACGCTTTTCCAATCCCTGTTGCAGACATTGGCAGTCGGTCTCCCACTTGAGATCGCAGTTGAATTGCACGCTCTCCCGGGATTTTATCTAGGTAGAAGATTTGATCCTCATCTTTGATGCCTAGATGGACGGTATCTTTAGTTTGAGCAGCAAGTTCGCGAATAAAGGGTTTCGCAATTTCTTTGAGAGGCATGTCTTGTTGGGCGCGGATACCAAGTTGAATCATTTTAGTACCTAGCACTAGACCAATCCCTTTCACTTCTCGGATATAGCGAGCTTCAATAAGGCCTTGGATAATTCTGTGCACCGTAGATTTCGGCAGCTGCAAATGTTCACACACATCTTTGAGTTGTCGATTACCTTCCGCGATCGAGTCGATGACCGCGATTGCTTTTACCAATGCTTGATTACCTTGTAACTTGCTCATAAAACCGCCTCTCGTTGTATGAGAGAAATATAGCGGTAGTTTGCTATTGATAATGTGATAACTATCAACATTCCACTTTGTGAAACAAGAGTCCCACATTGTGGAATTTATCAGTGGAGTATAAATACTTTGCATTTGAAACAGTCACAGTGTCCAATGTCGTTCAAACAATATTGACCGAAAAACCTTATTTTTTAAGGTGTTAAATAGGATGCTTACTTCATGCGTAAATCAGATAAGAAGACCGAAAACCAGATCAGAGACGTGCTAACTGACGTTTGTGAAGCTACGTTGAAAGGCTACGATGGTTTTCTTTGGGTGACTCATACGGTCAATTTCTCTTCTTTTCCACAGAGCCTAAAAATCGTCTGCGTATTCGACACCAATCAAGATAGAGCTAACTTCTTAGAGGGAGGAGGTCAGCAGGAGGTCTCTGTTACCATCCAAAAGGCGTTTAGTCAGGTTGGGATTACATTGAAGAATATCGATAAGCACGTGAGCTTCGATACACAAGAGAATTGCGACCGTGACCATCAAGGTAAGTGGAATAAAAGGCTTTAGTACTCTTACTTCTTTAGAGATCCCCCCCTGTGTTGTGATAAAAAGGTCGTGAAATGAGAAAAGCTCAAATATCGCTTAACAAGAACACACTACTAGGTGTGTTCGAGCAATTTTCAATATTAGCCTTATGGCTGCTCGCAGGAAGTGTCGTTTGGTTTGTTTGGTTTGTGTGGGGGATTAACGTTGTCCCCTTTGACGATCCTTACCTCTCTGATACTGAGTATCAACGTCTAATTGAGCAAGAAACTCAGCTGATCAATATCGGCCTATGGGTAGGTAAGCTCTATATCGCGTGTGTGGTGATGTTTTTTATTGTACGCGTTAGGAAAGTACTTCGAGCCTCAAGCGATTGATGAAATCAGTAAGGGTTTCGCTTTGAACTGTCTTAACTGTTAGATGGAAATGGTAAGGCAAAATTTAGCTTACCTCCAGTTTGTATCCCACTCATTTTGATTGTCATGGTCCAAATCCGTTTGGGCTATGACATTACTGGTGTCACTAATATTTATTCTCATTTATTGACTAAAAAGCTTTGAAACAGGCCGGCTCTATCTCCAACCTAATTACGTAACAAAGCTGTTGGAAAGCGATCTAATGAGACGAAAGCCTACGCGAAGTAGGCTTTGTTATTGTATTTACTCTTGTTACTTAATTGCAGTACAGAAGCTGACGTCTGAATGGTGAGTTTGCGGGTCGTAGCTGTGGTAGAGCTCAAAACAAGGTCGGTCTTCGGTTTCAATGCCGGATTCAATGACGTTACTCATTAAATCATCCCATGCTTTTGCATATTGACCGACTTCGGTGATCGTTTGTCTCATCACCGCATATTGCCCACCGGGAAAATCTTTTAATTCGATCCCACTTGGCACTTCAGTGTCGTCTGAAACCATCAAGCAGATGTCTGTTCGGCACTTATCTGTTGGAGTGATTTCTGGATTGTCATGATAGATAAAGATGCAACTATTACTCGCTAGTCCTTTCATTTCTGCCCATTGATAAAGACGACCGCTTGGCTCTTCATAACCTTGTCCATAGGGGCCAGTCACTCGTACATACGCCAGTTTCGATGCTTCAAATTGTTGTGTTTTCATTGTCATACTCCATGTTGAAAGTTCGGAGTTAGTATATGAATTGCCGTCAGTTGCATCGTTTCCATTCTTGCGCAATGAGTGTCCAATCTTGCTATTTCGAGTTAACTCGCTGAACGCTTGGTAATCTTCGCAATCACGAAAGGCACTAGGCGTAACACCAAAGTGTTGCTTGAATGCCTTAGCAAAGCTCTGAGACGATGAAAAGCCATAATCCAATGCGACGTTAATAATAGGTTGTTTGGATTTGAAGAGATCATTGGCTGCCGCTTCAAGCCTCAATCGCCTGATGAAATCAGCAAGCGTCTCGCCTTGAACGGCCTTAAAAGTACGATGAAAATGGTAGGGTGAAAAGTTGGCTAACGCCGCTACTTCTGGCAGGTTTAATGGCTCATTAAAGCGTTTTTCTAGATAACGGATAACGGGAATCAGCCGTTTTTGATAGTCAACTTTCATTGCTTTGCTCGCCTGTCTTGGCTTGTTATTGGTATTAGACAGAGAGCCTAACCTATCCAAACAGAGTTTCAATATTCACAGTGTAAAGGTGAGATTAGGTACCGGAAATCACAGTATGTTTATGAAGGGCCCCAGATCGTTTAGGTGTTCTACAGAAGAAAAGGAAAACTGGTTGGGTAGATAACCGAGCCATTAAAGGCTCGCACATCCAATTATTTGATGACCATTATGCCGAAGCGTTAATTACTTCAATACCTTTGTCATTTAACTCTTCAATTACGCTGCTTGGGAGATTGGTATCGGTAATGACACCATCAAGTGACTCCATATCAAGTGCGTGAAAGCTTGCTACTCGACCATATTTGGTGGAATCCGAGATCAAGTAATTGGTTTGGGCTGATTTTACAATCGCCTTTTTCACTAATACTTTATTTTCGTTTGGTGTCGATAAGCCTTTTAAGCTCCAAGAAGAAGAGGAAATAAACGCAATATCAATATTCATCCCTGCCAAGAACTCAGCTACTTTGCCCCCAATACTCGATTGGTTCTCTCGATCGACTTTACCACCCGTATGATAAATCTCGCATGGTGAGTGGTTCATTAAATAAGCCGCGATTGAGAAGTCATTGGTGATGATTAACAGATCTTCACGTGTTGCTAACTGATGGGCGATTTCCAATGAGGTCGTTCCAGCATCTAAATAGACAGTGGCATTTTTTTCGATAAGTTGGGCAGCAAGCTTACCGATTTGGACCTTTTCGTTTGCTTGCTGTTCTACTTTAGCATCATGAGACAGCTCGCGATGCAAGGCTTGAGCTAATTGGACCCCTCCAGATACTGAAACGACTTTTCCAGAAGCTTCCAGCTTTACTATGTCTCGACGAATGGTCATGTGTGACACGTCGAGCTGTTCGACTAACTCAGAAATACTAATCACTTCTTGGTGTGATAACAGTGACAAAATGGTTCTCTGACGCTCTGCTGGAATCATGGTTTTCTTCTATGTTCTTGTTTTTCATCATCCTAACAACCTTTATCTTATTTGTGAAGATCTGTGAACTTATGTTCCCTGTTTGGACTTTAAAGTGTGATAGCCGCCTTTACGTGAATTTGTGCTGCCTCTAAAGGGCTAAATTGAGTGGTTGTGTTAAATTTTGTTAAAAATGTGACTTGTCACTAAGTCGCTGGTAGCCTCTTCACATATAATCACAAACATAAACAAGAATTAACAAACTTAAAATGTACGAAATTACCAAGAAGGCATTGATATTATGAGTGAAGTTCAATCTGTCGGAGTGATCGGTTTAGGTTCAATGGGAATGGGCGCTGCGAAATCATGTGTACGTGCTGGCCTTGATGTCTATGGCTTTGACCTAAATGCACAAGCACTAGAAGAACTGGGTTCGTTTGGTGCAAAAGCGGTATCGACGAATGCTGTCGAGTTTGCAGATCAACTTGATTCGGTATTGGTGTTGGTTGTGAACGCACAACAAGTGAACACAGTTTTGTTTAAGACTGGCCTTGCTGCGGCACTAAAGCCAAATACTCCAGTGATGGTGTCCGCAACTATCTCTGCTGAAGATGCAAAACAAATTGAAGCCCAGCTCGCTGAGCATAAACTTGTAATGCTTGATGCTCCGGTATCTGGCGGTGCGGTGAAAGCGGAAGCTGGTGAGATGACGATAATGGCATCGGGTGCTCAAGGCACATTCGACACGCTTGCTCCTGTTCTTAATGCAACAGCTGCTAAGGTTTACAATATCGGTGAAGCGATTGGCCTTGGTGCGACAGTGAAGATTATCCACCAATTGCTTGCAGGTGTTCATATTGCTGCGGGTGCTGAAGCGATGGCACTAGCCGCACGCGCAAACATTCCGCTTGATTTGATGTACGACATTGTTACGAATGCAGCGGGCAACTCTTGGATGTTCGAGAACCGCATGAAGCATGTAGTCGATGGTGATTACTCTCCAAAATCTATGGTTGATATCTTTGTGAAGGATTTGAACTTGGTATCAGATACCGCTCAAGACCTGAAATTCCCACTCCCACTATCAAGTGCTGCACTGAACATGTTCGTTAGCGCGAGTAATGCTGGCTTTGGTCAAGAAGATGACAGCGCGGTGATTAAAGTCTTCCAAGGTATTGATCTACCGGGTGTAAATACGTCAAAGGTGGAGAAATAATCATGTTATTAGGTGTTATTGCAGACGACTTTACTGGTGCGACAGATATCGCGGGTTTCCTTGTTGAAAACGGTATGCGCACTATCCAATTAAATGGCATTCCTACTGGTGATTTTGAGGTTGCAGCGGATGCGGTCGTGATCAGCCTTAAATCACGTTCTTGCCCCGTTGATGAAGCTATTACCGACTCCGTTGCCGGGCTTAAATGGCTACAAGCACAAGGTTGCCAACAGTTTTACTTCAAATATTGCTCCACTTTCGACAGCACGGCTGAGGGCAATATTGGGCCTGTCACTGATGCGCTTTTAGCGGAACTTGGGGAATCATTTACGATGGTTTGCCCTGCATTGCCAGTAAATGGTCGTACGGTTTACAACGGTCACTTGTTTGTTTTTGGTGAGTTGCTCTGTGATTCAGGTATGCGTTATCACCCTGTTACACCAATGACGGATTCAAGTGTGGTTCGAATGATGGACGCACAGTCAGCAGGTGTTTCCGGTTTAGTTAACTTTCAAACGATTGAACAGGGCTCTGATGCGGTTACCGCTCGTCTTCACGAACTCAAAGCTCAAGGTAGTCGCTACGCCGTGGTAGACGCATTTAATGCAGAGCACTTGGTGACGTTAGGTCAAGCGGCTAAATCTCTGAAACTAATCACAGGTGGCTCAGGCCTAGCTGCTGGTATTGCTAAAAATTGGACGAAACATCTTGCTGACCAAAGTGATGCAAAACATGCAGGTAGCCCAGTCAAAGCACCAACGGTTGTATTCTCTGGTTCTTGTTCAGTGATGACTAACCAACAAGTTGCGCTATACAAACAGCTTGCTCCTCACTTTGCTATCGATGTGAAGGCTTGCTTAACCAATGATCAATACGCCAATGAAGTATTCGATTGGGTGATAACTCATATTCAAAGTGAATTTGCACCGTTGGTATACGCGACGGCTGAAGCAACGGCACTAAAAGTTATTCAAGAAGAGTATGGCGCGCATGCCTCTAGTCATGCGGTTGAACAGTTCTTTAGCCAGCTAGCTATTAAGTTGCAGCAGAACGGAGTGAAGAACTTCATTGTCGCTGGTGGTGAAACCTCTGGTGTAGTGACCCAAAGCTTGGCTGTGAAAGGTTTTCATATTGGCCCTCAAATCGCACCAGGTGTGCCTTGGGTGAGGTCGGTTGAAGGTGATCTTTCATTGGCACTTAAATCTGGCAACTTTGGTGATGAAAACTTCTTCGCTAAAGCTCAATCATTCTTTTCATAAGCGAGATTCAAATGAGTAAAGTTTTGATGAACGAGCAGCAGTTAAGAGAGCAAATGGTCACGCTCGCTCGTTCAATGTTCGAACGAGGTTACGCCACAGGTGGCGCAGGTAACCTATCTATCAAATTGCCAAATGGACATTTTCTAGCAACACCAACTGGTTCTTCATTTGGCCGTCTTGTGGCTGAGGAGTTGTCGGTTGTCGATATCGATGGCAATCATATATCAGGAAAGAAGCCGTCAAAAGAAGCCGCGTTCCACTTAGCGATTTATAGAAATAATGCAGAGTGCAATGCGATTGTGCACCTGCACTCTACATACCTAACTGCACTGTCTTGCCTTGAAGGGTTGGATCGCAACAATGCAATTAAAGCGTTCACTCCCTATTTCGTGATGCGTATTGGTGAGTTACCAGTGATTCCTTACTTGCGTCCGGGCGACCCACAAATCGCTGAAGAATTGGCAAAGCGAGCGGGCGACTACCGAGCATTTTTGTTGGCTAATCACGGCCCAGTAGTAACAGGCACTGACTTTGTTGATGCCGTTGATAACGCTGAAGAGCTAGAAGAGACCGCCAAATTAGCATTCTTATTGAAAGGAAATGATATCCGTTACTTAACGAACGAAGAAGTGATGGATTTAAAAGGGAGAGGCAAATAATGGCTAAGTTCGCAGCAAACTTAACGATGTTATTCACAGAAGTGCCATTTCTAGAGCGTTTTGAGAAAGCATACCAAGCGGGTTTCAAAGCAGTTGAATACCTATTCCCTTATGCATTTGAGGCCGAAGATCTTGCAGCAAAAATGCAGAAATTTGGTTTTGAACAAGCACTTTTTAATATGCCTCCAGGAGATTGGGACGCAGGCGAACGAGGCTTCGCAGCGATTCCTGGCCGTGAAGATGAGTTTAAAGTCAGTGTTGATACCGCACTTATGTACGCTAAAACGCTGAACTGCAAAAAAGTCCATGCGATGTCGGGTCTACATGATGCGAATTTCACGAGACAGCAACACGTTGAAACCTTCATCTCAAACATTCGTTTTGCCGCAGATAAGTTTGCTGAGCAAGACATTGAATTGATGATTGAACCGCTGAATAGCCGTGATGTTCCTAATTACTTTGTTGCTCACCAACGTGATGCTGTCGAACTTATTAAGTTGGTCGATAGGTCAAATGTGAAGCTGCAACTCGACCTGTACCACGCACAAATCATGGATGGCGACTTAAGTACTTTGATTCGCGAAGTTGCTGCTTATACCGGTCATATTCAAATCGCTTCTGTACCAGAAAGACACGAACCATCGGAAGGCGAGCTGAATTATCCACATTTATTTAATGTTCTAGATGATTCAGGTTACCAAGGATGGATTGGTTGTGAATACAACCCCAAAAATACAACTGAAGCTGGTTTGGAATGGGTTAAACCGTATTTATAGACGCAGGCAGCACGAGCCTTTAAGGCAGATTTGAACTCGTAAAAATAAGATAAAGCGGCCAGAACAAAAAGTCGCTGTACAACAAAGTGCAGCGGGAGGCGTACCTATGTCTCTCGTTTGCAACCCTACACAACAAAAATAGACACAAAAAGGAATACACAATGGATGGAGCACTGATAGGCATCGTAATTGGCATTTTAGCCATGATGGGCATGATCATAAAAACAAGAATCCCAGTGGCGCTTGCTATGATTATCGCAAGCATCATCATGGGTCTGTTTGCTGGGATGGCACCCACTGAACTTATTAATGCAATCAAAGCGGGCTTTGGTGGCGTTCTTGGTGGTATTGGTTTAATTATCGCGTTTGGCGTGATTATGGGCGCATGTTTTGAGCGTTCTGGCGCTGCTGTCAGAATGGCAAAAACGTTTGTAAAGCTATGTGGTAAAGGTCGTGAAGACTTGGCACTTGGTTTCACAGGTGTACTTGTCGCTATCCCAGTATTTTGTGACTCTGCGTACATCATTTTACACTCGCTTGTTCGCGCAATTTCACGTGACACTGGTAAGTCAGCAGTTGGCCTTGGTGTGACTCTAGCGCTTGGTCTACTGATCACTCACGCACTTGTGCCACCAACACCGGGACCAGTTGCTGTTGCGGGTATTCTAGGCGTTGATCTAGGTGAGTACATGATGTGGGGTTTGATGGTATCTATCCCTATGATGTTGCTTTCTATGATTTACATTCGCCGCGTAGGCAATGAATACTACCGTGTACCAAACGGTGAAACATGGATTACTAACCAAGCTGATTGGGCAAACCTTGAAAAAGTAAAAGAAACTGACGATAAAGAACTGCCAAGCAACTTTCTGTCATTTGGTCCAATTCTACTGCCAATCGCATTCATCCTAATCAACACGCTTGTTGGTCAAGGTGACAGCGCTATGCACACTGTTATTTCTTTAATTGGTAACCCTGTGGTTGCAGTTGGTATCGGTGTTCTTATGGCGCTTTATGGCCTGACTCGTCATATCGAACGTAAAGACATGGTGAGCTCTATGGACGATGCGCTGTCTACTACAGGTCTGATTCTTGTTGTAACTGGTTGTGGTGGTGCTATGGGGGCTGTACTTAAAGCATCAGGTGCTGGTCCCCAAGTAGCAGAAGCGATTGCAAGCAGCGGTATTCCTCCATTATTAGTTCCGCTAGCCATCGCATCAATGCTTCGCTTAATCCAAGGTTCAGCAACGGCATCAATGATGGTGGCAGCAACGATGACACTGCCTCTAGTTGAAACGTTAGGTCTAGACCCTGTGTTCGTTGCACTAGCTTGTGCGGTAGGCCCTGTTGGCTTCTCACACTTGAACGACTCTTACTTCCATATTATCAACCGTACCTTAGGTATTACTGAACTTGCTGACCAAATCAAAATCTGGTCTGTATCTTCAACCGTAGCATGGGCAATTGGTGCAAGCATCATAATGATTCTTAACCTGGTGTTTGGTAAAGGCGGTACGCTGATCGACCCACTGATTCCAATTGCTGTTCTAGGTGCTGTATTTGTGTGGCTAAAAAGCAAAGAGAAATCACAAGTAAAGACAGCCGTTACTAACTAATACTGCTGACCTTTATATACTGCCCCTATTAAGTGATTAGCTTGCTGATCTTCAATAGGGGCATTTTTGGATCGGGCACTCATCAAACCTAATATTCTTTTGGATCTCTCAGTATGAAAATTGTTATTGCACCAGACTCGTTTAAAGAATCTTTATCGGCTGTATCGGTGGCGGCGTGCATTGAAAAGGGCTTTCGTGAAATATTCCCAGACGCTGACTATGTGACCTTACCTCTGGCCGATGGTGGCGAAGGTACGGTAGATGTATTGCTGCAAGGCTTGGCAGGGCAAAAGCGAACACATCAAGTTGAAGGGCCATTGGGCAAATTGGTTAATGCTGAATGGGCGATGCTTGAGCCATCCGATAGCAACCCGAACAAAACGGCATTGATTGAAATAGCCGCAGCATCGGGCTTGGATTTATTGAAACCAGAGAAGCGCGATCCTTTGATTGCTTCTTCATTCGGCACAGGGCAATTGATTTTGGAAGCAATAGAGCAGGGTGCTCAAACCATCATTCTTGGATTGGGTGGCAGTGCGACTAATGATGGTGGTGCGGGTATTGTTCAAGCGTTAGGTGGGCGCTTACTCGATAGAAATGGACAAGAGTTTGCCCGAGGTGGCGCTGCACTTGCAGAACTCGCATCAATAGATCTTACCGGCTTAGATTCACGCTGTACTGATATTGACCTTATCGTTGCGTGTGATGTTGATAATCCACTGTGTGGTGATAAGGGTGCAAGCCATATATTCGGCCCACAAA
This sequence comes from Vibrio sp. QJM3NY_27, assembly GCF_057785955.1. Taxonomy (NCBI): domain Bacteria; kingdom Pseudomonadati; phylum Pseudomonadota; class Gammaproteobacteria; order Vibrionales; family Vibrionaceae; genus Vibrio; species Vibrio sp. QJM3NY_27. The sequence continues at coordinate 922,972 of NZ_CM173512.1, forward strand.
AAGGCGCAAGCCCAGAACAAGTTGTGACGCTGGATAAAGCGCTTGCGAACTTTGCTCAAGTTGCTGAATCGCAAGGTTGTGTTGTTGGTGGTGAACCCGTTCAAGAGCGTGCTGGTTATGGCGCGGCTGGTGGCACACCGATGGGGCTTGGTTTGCTATTTAACATGCAAATCAAACCCGGTATTGAGATGGTACTGGATGTTTTACAAGCCGATGACGTGTTGAAAGGTGCCGACCTTGTGATTACTGGCGAAGGGCAGATGGACAACCAAACGCTACAGGGAAAAACACCTTATGGCATTGCTAAACGAGCGAGCTTACAAGGCATTCCAACCATAGCTATTGCTGGCTCATTGGGAACTGAAGTAGAAGCACTTTATGGAGAAATGAGCAGCTTGTTTGGAACAGTACGTTCTCCTCAGTCACTTGACCAAGTTCTGCAGGAGGCGGAAAAAAATCTAACTAGAACGGCTAGGAATATTGCAGCGACGCTTAAACTAGGAAGGAAAATACTCGAATAGTCAGTGCCTTAGAATATGATTCCTAAATCAGGCGTTTAATAGGTTTTATAGATTATAACGATAAATAGAAACGATTATATTTTATGCCATTAGAGGTCTATTCTATATCCATAGTATTTTAGGGGCTTTTGAAAGGAAGCCAGCATAAATATCAAGGTGCACTCACTATTGCTGCACCTTTGGACCTTAAGGAATAGATCATGAGTAAAAAACTAACTACGGCTGCGGGTTGTCCTGTTGCTCATAACCAGAATGTTCAAACTGCGGGTAAGCGCGGTCCTCAACTTCTTCAAGATGTTTGGTTTTTAGAAAAGATGGCGCATTTTGACCGCGAAGTCATTCCAGAGCGTCGTATGCACGCGAAAGGTTCAGGCGCTTATGGCACATTTACTGTTACGCATGACATTACCAAATACACCAAGGCAAAACTGTTTTCTGAAATAGGTAAAAAGACCGACCTGTTTGCACGTTTTACAACAGTTGCGGGTGAGCGTGGTGCCGCTGATGCTGAGCGTGATATCCGTGGTTTTGCATTGAAGTTTTATACCGAAGAAGGTAACTGGGATATGGTGGGTAACAACACGCCAGTATTCTTCCTTCGTGATCCTCTTAAGTTCCCAGACTTAAACCACGCGGTTAAACGTGACCCGCGCACCAACATGCGCAGTGCAAAAAACAACTGGGATTTCTGGACTTCTCTTCCTGAAGCGCTTCACCAAATCACCATCGTAATGAGTGACCGTGGTATTCCTGCTACGTACCGCCACATGCACGGTTTTGGTAGCCACACGTTCAGCTTTATTAACGCAGACAACGAGCGTTTCTGGGTGAAATTCCACTTCAAATCTCAGCAAGGCATTAAGAACTTGTCTGATGCAGAAGCAGGACAGTTGATCGGTAATGATCGCGAAAGCCATCAACGCGATTTGCTAGACAGCATCGATAATCAAGACTTCCCGAAATGGACACTGAAAGTGCAAGTGATGCCAGAAGCGGATGCAGCGAAAGTGTCTTATAACCCGTTCGATCTTACTAAGATCTGGCCACACGCGGATTACCCATTAATTGAAGTGGGTGAATTTGAATTGAACCGTAACCCGCAAAACTTCTTCGCTGAAGTTGAGCAGTCGGCATTCAACCCTGCTAACGTGGTTCCGGGTATTAGCTTCTCACCAGACAAGATGCTGCAAGGTCGCTTGTTTGCTTACGGTGATGCACAGCGTTACCGTTTGGGCGTTAACCATCAGCACATTCCAGTGAACGCACCTCGTTGCCCAGTTCACAGCTATCACCGTGATGGTGCGATGCGTGTTGATGGTAACTTTGGTAGCACATTGGGTTATGAGCCAAACAACGAAGGTCAATGGGCTGAGCAACCAGATTTCGCTGAACCAGCATTGAACTTAGATGGCGCAGCGGCACACTGGGATCACCGCGAAGATGAAGATTACTTCTCGCAACCAGGTGACTTGTTCCGTCTAATGACACCAGAGAAGCAAGCTATTCTGTTTGATAACACTGCTCGTAACCTAGGCGGCGTGCCAAAAGAGATTCAACTGCGTCACCTAAGACACTGTTACAAAGCTGACCCTGCATACGGTGAAGGCATTGGTAAATTGCTTCAAATCGATGTGAGCGAATTTAAGTCGTAATCAATAAACTCGCTTAAATAGTCAGAAGGCCGCTGAGTTAATCACTCAGCGGCCTTTATTGATCATGCGAGTATTAGTTGGCCTCTATTCGCGATCCATGTGAGTAGTGCGAATTCCCTGAAGTTCAGCACCATTTCTATTGATAGCTTTTACCTATCGAATTGATAAACATATCCCATTATCTTTATAAGATGGGCGGGATTATCCTACGGCTATCAGTTTATAAAGTAATAGAGTTTTAGATGAGTAAAAGCGCATTAATCGTTGAAGGTGGGGCTATGAGAGGCATCTTCGCAGCTGGAGTGTTGGACGCCTTTATGCAAGACGATTTCCGTCCTTATGATTTTGCTATTGGCGTGTCTGCGGGTGTGTCGAATTTGGTGGGTTACTTATCTCAAGCGCCGAAACGCAGCTATCACGTGATTACCACGATGGCGACTGACAAGACGTTTTTTAACCCTGCTCGCTTTGCCAAAGGGGGTAACTTGGTGGACGTTAAGTGGTTGTGGGATGAATCAAATCAACGTTATCCCCTAGATTGTGGTGAACTGTTTTCAAGTATCCCACTCATTGCTGCTGTAACAAATGTCGATACGGGCAGTGCAGACTACTATCATATCAAGCCAGAAAACCTTTCTAACGTGGTGGAAGCGACCACCGCTCTACCTATTGCTTACCGCGAAACGCCGTGCTTCTCGGGTGGTTGTTATACCGATGGTGGTGTGGCCGATTCAATTCCGGTTCGTGAAGCCTATCGTCGCGGCGCACGAGACATTACCGTGATTCTTTCTCATCCTTTGAGTTACCGAATGAAGCCTCAAAAGCACCAATGGATGCTGAAAAAACTATTAAAGAAATTCCCTCACATTGCAGAATCAATGGCAGTGCGTGCTGAAAACTACAACCAATCTTTGGAGTTCATTCGTAATCCACCAAAAGATGCGACCATCAAGGTGATTGCGCCACCTGAAGCATTCGCGGTGAAGCGTTTAACTATGGATCAATCAACGCTTGATACCGGTTATGAGATGGGGGTTAAAGCAGGGGAAGAGCACCTTGCTATTCGAAAAGGCATTTATGGTTTAGACACCGAAGATTGTCACTTCTGCGTCTAAGAACTATTTTTGAATACTAGATAAACGAAAAAGCCACGCTGTTCACTTCAGAATAGCGTGGCTTTGTATTTGTAGATCTCGTTTGTTTTTAACTCAGTCTGCTATTAACTCAATCTTCTATTAAACGAGTTCATTGCCGCTGGTGTTGCCTGTAAAGAAGGCATCGACGCTGGTTAGCGTTGTATTAGCAATGTTGAACAGAGCATCTTTAGTTAAGAAGGCTTGGTGACCGGTGAACAACACGTTGTGACAAGCGGATAGGCGACGGAATACGTCATCCACAATCACATCGTTAGATTTGTCTTGGAAGAACAGTTCTTTCTCGTTGTCGTAAACATCAAGGCCAAGCGCGCCAATCTTGCTTTGCTTCAGCGCTTCAATGGCTGCAGTTGAATCAAGCAGTTCACCACGACTGGTGTTCACGATCATTACGCCATCTTTCATTTTGCCAAATGCCGTTGCATCCAACAGGTGATAGTTCTCTTTGCTCATTGGACAATGCAAAGAAATCACGTCAGATTCTTGGTAAAGCTCATCGAGCTCTACGTATTTAGCACCAAGTTCTTTTGCCAAAGGATTTGGGTACGGGTCGTAGCACAAGATGTTCATGCCTAAACCTTTCAGAATACGCATCGTCGCTAAGCCAATCTTTCCTGAACCAATTACACCAACGGTTTTACCGTGGAAGTTGAAGCCAACTAGTCCCTCAAGAGAGAAGTTCGCATCACGAGTACGTTGGTATGCTTTGTGTAACTTGCGGTTCAAACACATCATCATACCGACGGTGTGTTCTGCTACAGACTCGGGAGAATAAGCAGGGACACGAACGACTTGCAGACCAAACTCTTTGGCTGCGTCTAAGTCGACTTTATCAAAGCCCGCGCAGCGCATCGCAATCAGCTTCGTGCCGCCTTTTGCTAGAATCTCTAGCACATCTCGCGATAGGTCATCGTTTACAAACGCACAAACGACTTCGTTGTCGTGCGCCATTTTTGCTGTTGTTGTAGTGAGTCGAAAATCGTGAAAATGGAACTCGGCGTTGAGTTCGCCTTTTGCAAGTTCAAATGATTTTTCGTCGTATGATTTTGAGCTAAAAAAAGCAATGTTGAGCATGGCTTCCTCTCTTACCTAAAATATAAATAATCCACTTATTCATTATCTGAAACGGGATTAAAACTAATAACTTTGTCCAGTGTGCTAGAGTTTTTTTGTCTTGTCTATCACCATTAGTCACTGTAATTACTATGGTTATTTGATCTTCTACCATCACTTCTTGAACATTAAAAATCACACTACGAAGTAGCTTGCTCATAAGTTCATTCATATTGAATCGATCTTACTTTCGAGTATTAAACATTTTCTTGGTCTCTTTTTCTGACCAGAAGTTGATATTGAATTGAGCATCGTCACTAAGTTCGATACGGTGCCAATATTGCGGAGGGCTTGTCGCAAATTGCCCGGCATTGATGACAACGGTGACTTCTGGTTCTGTCGCATCTGCGTCTGCAAAACCGTGGTAGGTAACCGTACCTTCCATAACACATAATTGACCGAATACACCCTCTGCGGTGTTGTGGTGACTGATTAACGCGGCAGGCACGTTGTCTTTAGTGAAGAATGGTGTTGAACGTTGAATCTTCCAATGTGAAGGAATGCGTAAATGACTCATATAAAACCTCTTATCTGCCTGTATTTTGAATACAAGCTTTAGCTTTTTGAATTGGTGACCGTGATTACCAGTAGTTTTCACTGCTGAATTGGCCGGGCTTTCGGCGTAAGTGCTTCTCGAAACCTAAGCTGGTTAGTGCTTCACTTGTGTCGCGAACCATTTGCGGATTGCCACAAAGGTAGAAAAAACTGCGGGTTTGATTGAAAGCGACAGATGTGGTTTGCTCAAGGTCGCCTCCAAGTAACAAGCTTGGGATTCGTCCGCGCAAAGTTCCGGTGACTGATTCTCTAGAAATAATTGGCACATATTGTAGTTTCCCTTGGAAGTGATTAACGAGTTGAGCGATACGGTCTCGATAAGTCAGGTCTTGTTCTGTTCTTACGGCATGAACTAGTACAAGGTTTTTGAATGACATTACTCTTTCGACATCTGAGCCATTTTGCTGCTGCATCTGCATGCTTTCGAGCATTGAGATAAAAGGCCCAACGGCAGTCCCGGTTGAAAGCATCCATAGATCGTCGGCGATCTCTGGGATCTCATCTAAGGTCATAAAGCCGCTTGGGTCTTTGCCGACAAAGATGTCATCGCCTACCTTCAACTCATGAAGTTGAGGTGAAAGCTGACCGTTCTGATCCTTAATAATCAAAAACTCCAGATGTTGGTGACCTTGTTCGTGCTCTGGCGCGTTCACCATTGAATAGGCTCGCCTTACGAACTCATCCTCTCTGTTAAGCAAGCCAAGTTTCGTGAATTGACCTGCCTGATAGGGAGAGACGGGAGCACTGACTTGCAGCGAGAACAGTTGATCTGTCCATTGTGTTTTATGTAAGACTTTGCCAGCTACCAAACCATGAGGAATATCTGTCATATCATCACCTTTACTTAGAGAAGTTATCTCATTAAGGATACTCAACTATTTACACTTTGGAGTTGCATGTACCATGCCAATAATGAGAATGCTTATCAATACTGAATTGTTGAGAGGGATTGCTTTTAATAGAGTCAAAAATACACACTTATAATTGAGTCTTAATGACTACTTGTGGTCTTTTTTGTTCTTATTGGAAGTTGGATCTTGGTGGCTTTGCTATGGCTAATTTTTGAATTGAGCTTGATCAATCTCAATGAGTGGTTTGACCCTTGAACGATTCCACCAATAACTGAAGAGAATAATTTACAGATGAGTATAATGTCGGCTTTCGATCTCAATATAGCCGTGTTTTATGCTTGATAATCTTCGTATGGTCTTGAACGTATTGTTCGTGACTATCAATACCGCAATGACTGCGTTTACCGTGAGCTTCTTTGGCCTCATCAAACTGATTCTTCCAATCTCTATTGTTCAAAAGTCATGTACTCGTTTAGCGAATTTCACGTTTTGGTGTTGGGCTTCGCTTAACCTTTGGATGTTGAATGTGAATAACGATATCGAGTGGCAAGTCGAAGGAGGGGAAGATATCTCGACTAAGCAGTGGTACCTGATGATGTCGAATCACCTGAGCTGGGCGGATATCGTGATTTTGTCTTCAATCTTGAAAGACAAGATGCCGATGACTAAGTTCTTCCTCAAGCACGAACTGTTGTATGTTCCCTTTGTTGGATTGGCATGTTGGGGCTTGGATATGCCTTTCATGAGACGTCACTCACGTGAGTTTTTGATTCGTAACCCTGAGCGTCGCAATGATGACTTTGATGCAATCAACAAGGCGTGTACTAAATTCAAACTAGCACCGACAACACTGGTGAATTTTGTCGAAGGAACGCGTGCAAACCTCGACAAACTGGCGACAGCGAAAACACCATATCGACACCTACTGAAGCCGAAAACTGGCGGTGTGGCGTTTGCCTTATCGGCAATGGGCCCAATCTTGGATGGTATCGTGGATGTCACTTTGGCTTACCCTGAAAACAAAAGCTCTCCGTTTGAAGACATGCTGAAAGGTAAAATGAAGAAGGTGGTCGTGCGTATTAAATTGCATCCGATGGACGAAAACGTCAACGGTAACTACTTTGAAGACAAAGCGTTTAAGCGTCGTTTCCACAGTTGGCTGAATAACACCTGGAAAGAGAAAGACGACTATCTTGATACGGTATATGGGGTTGATACGCTCTATGAGGTTGAAACGATTGATAAGCCTGATGCGGTTCATAAAACACAAGAGCGGTAATATCAAACCAAATCGATAGCATCAAAAAAGCCGTTAGTTCAATGAACTAGCGGCTTTTTTATTGAATATTCTTTGTGATTTTTAAATCGTGAAGTTAGTGCTCACTATAATCTAGTCGCTTTACAGGCAAAGTTAGATGAAGCATCAGTGAGTGCTAAATTGCTTGGTAAGCATCAATGATGTGCTTTACTTCGCTAGACTTACCTTGCTTCTCTTGTCCTTGATGAATGCGCAAGTAGTGCTGCAATGTTTTAGCTTTGTATTGCAGTGATACTTGCTTCTGTTGTTCACCGCTCGGAGTCCAGATCTTATCGCCAACATTTGAAACCTCAGTCAGCAACGAGCTTGTTTCGTTTTCATGTCGATTGTTTCTAACCAATAGAATCTCGTAGTAACGACGGTTCTCTTCAATCAACACTTCATTGATAAGGCCAAATTTGAGTGATTTTAAATGGCTTCTCAGTTCGAACTGTTGATGTACTGGGCACAGTAAGAAATCGATCGCTTTGTCTGGATGTTGACGATGAATATCATCGACTAACTTTTGAGTTAGGTCGCCTCCTACACCCGCAATAATAACGAGATGTCGGCCCGCGTGCTTATCCAGTGGGATGGCTGCGACATCTAAGCAATAGACTTTCCACTGACTCTGCTCATGTTGATCAACGTTGTTATCTTGAGGAAAGTAACGCGTTAGCTTGCCTTCAAGTTCGTTCATCAACGAAGGGACAATATCGACAAAGTGAATCTGAGGTGCTTTGTGATCCGACAACAGTTGAACACCCAAGAAGCCATGATCACAGCAACAATCCCAAATGTGTTGGTAATCATTGCTGACAAGAGAATGGAGTGTTTGCAGTCGGTTACTTAGCTTCATAAAGTTGGTGTCGTTATAAATGGGATGTTTTTGTGGTGAAGGCGCATTGTAATGACTTTCTATAAAAACAAAAGCACCTAGAAATTAACCCCTAGGTGCTTGAGAATTCGTTGCTTAAGAAAAGGCGTGACTCAAAGGCTATTTAAGATGCTTTCGCGACTGCTCTTATATGACCTTCCACTCTATTCCTTCCTAGCTGTTGGGCGATAAGTTTGGCCTGTTCCGCCAGAGCTAACGCTGAATCTCTTTCGCCTTCTAATTGTGAGAACCCGACACTGACACTTAACGATAGCGTGATGTTTGGCGTAGTAATCGTCTTCTCTGCAATTCTCACTCGACATTGATCCAACTGGAATTTGGCATCCTTAGCATCATTCGCTTTGAATAAGATTGCGAACTCTTTCCCACCAATTCGAGCAAGACACAGACCTTTCGGTTTAGGGAAGTATGAGCGTATGGTTTCTGCGGTGAGTTTTATCATCTTATCGCCAATCGCTTCACCGTAGGCGCGGTTTACGTGGTCAAAGTTATCGATATCAAGCAAAGCAACATAGGTCTCTGGTTCACTTGCGTAGTTTTCCAGAGCGATATTGAAACAGCTTTTGTTATCTAGCTGCGTCATCAGGTCTTTGCTGCTCAATTGGCGATGAAGCAGCAAGTTAGATAAAGAGACTTCGGTGTAATCTCTGATCATGCGCAGAATGCTCTGGCTGATCGGCAAACTCGCATTCACATAGAGAATCGCAATTAACTGTTTGCGAGAGTGCAATGGTATGCAGTAATGACGTTGATGGATTTTTAGTTTGCATGCCAACGGATCGGCGTATTTCCCGTTTCGATAAACCATGGTGTCGGGTGGAAAGCGCTCCGCAAGGGCTTTATCACAATGTACAGTTGATTTGTTCCCGTGATAATCAATGGTACTAAACGAATGGCTTTCTGGTTGATAGAGGCAAAACTGAATGCCTTTATGATACGTAAAGCTATCCAATATTGATTTTAACTCTCGCTTAAAGCTGGCGAGGTCATCGACTTTATTGAGTCGTGATAACAACACGTTTAAGCGGTAAGCCAGATAGTTTGCCCCAATCCACAATAGAAGCAATGAGCCCAGCACCACGCCCGTTAACGTGAATTGATGTGAACTGGTTAATATATCGTGGCGATCAGTCCCAGCGATGAAAACCCAGTTTAAACTGTTGTCAGCATCGAAAACCGATATCTTAAAGTTATCTTGATAATAGTATTCGTGCAGGCCACCAGTTTCACCTTCTGAGAGTTGCTTGCTGATACCTGCATGATAACTAATGGATTTGGAGCCAATACGTTTCGGGTCAGGGTGGAAGACCAACCTTTCAGTTGCTCGATCGACAACAAAAACGTAACCATTGTTGAGTGTTTTAAGATCTCTCAGGCCTTGCGTGGTATGCAATAGGTCAAACTCAATCCATATTTCTTCATTCAATCTTTCTGCTGTGTGTTTAACCGCAAACACCCAACGCCCATCAGGTTTTTGATAAACGGAAGATATGTAGAAATCCTCAACGACGTTGTCTATTGAGTGCCACTGTATTGAGGCGATTTGTTCGTTCGAAAGGGGAAGGCCTCGGGTGGAAATATAGTTATGAGATTGAGGCTGATATCGGATGATATCAGAGAATTTTGGTGTTCTTTTTAGGATGTTATCGCTGAGTTCACGAAATTTTTTGTCATCAAAACTGGAATTCTTAGGTGAGCCCAAGCTGGTCTCTAGGAAGTAAAGCTTGCCGAACACGGCTTCGATGTTTGAACGAATTGTGGAGCTAGCAATTCGAATATTTGACGATGATTGGTGGGTTGCTGTTGTTTCTACTTTCTCTAATTGGGCTACTGCTAGATAGAGCATTCCTCCGGTTAATAAGAGTATGTATGGTTTGAAAAGCCGAATAAGTATTTTAGGTAAAGCCATGATATCCAAGACGTTATAGATTCATTTTTATAGTACGGCAATACTAAACAGTTTCATCCATCACATCAATGCAAATGAATCCATATAAAAGAATGATTTCTGTGATATTCAGCTAACAAAAAAGCCAGCTATAAATATAACTGGCTCTTATTGATTTTGGTGTTTTATTAGGCTGACTTAGCCTTTTCTGGCGCATAATGCAAAATTGCCATTGAAGTCGGTGATAACAACATCTCCCCTTCAGCATGACCTGGTTTTACATTTCGCAGGTTGGTATCACAGATAGTTACCCAGTTTTGGTCACGATCAGTCGGTAATGAGAAGCGAGCGGGTGCGTTGGTTTGGTTGATCAAATAAATCAACTCGTCACCATCTTTACCAATACCTAAATGCAACGCAACCGAGCTTAAACGGTTCCAATCATCATGTTCCATGAGAGTGCCATCGACACGGCTCCAGAAGATGCGGTTAGAGTTACGCTTTTCGCCACTGAATGCCTTAATAAAAGGCACCATGTATTGCTGACGTGCGGATATCATCTCAGACAGCCAAGTCTTGAAGTAAGTCTTACGCTCTGAATCTTCCCAGTTCAGCCAGCTGGTTACGCCGTCTTGGCAGTAAGCGTTGTTGTTACCCTTTTGAGTATGAGATAACACATCAGCTGTCAGAATATGCGGAATACCAAAGGCGAACAGCAGGCTTGCCATGAAGTTACGCTTCTGCTTTTCACGTGTTGCGACGACCAAGAGGTTTTCGGTTTCGCCTTCAACGCCATAGTTTTCAGATCGATTGTCGCCGTGCCCATCGCGATTGTTCTCACCATTCTCTTCGTTGTGCTTATGCTTGTAAGAAACAAGGTCCTGCATGGTGAACCCGTCATGGTAAGTGATGTAGTTGACGGTCAATTTGTACGGCCAGTGCGCTGCACTGTAGATATCACGCGATCCCATCAAGCGAGTTGCAAACTCTTTCAGATAGCCTTGATCACCGCGCCAGAAGCTGCGTGTAATGTCTCTGAGCTTGTCGTTACACTCATTCCAACCTAAAGGAAAATTACCAACTTGGTAGCCATTCGGGCCGATGTCCCAAGGTTCCGCAATTAACTTGGTTTCTTTAAGTATCGGATCTTGAGCAACGGCTTTGAAGAAAGCGGCCTCAGGATTGTAATTATCGCCTTCACGGCCTAGCGTTGCTGCTAAATCAAAGCGGAAGCCATCAACTTTAAACTCATTAACCCAATAGCGAAGCGTATCCATCACTAAGTTGAGTGCTGGCTGGTGGGTTAGGTCGACCGTATTACCGCAACCAGTAAAGTTCGCATAATGACAACCATGTTTAATGTAGTAGCGACTATCCAGTGCTTTTAGGTTGAAGGTAGTTCCACCTTCACCGCCTTCTGCTGTGTGGTTGTACACGACATCTAGAATGACCTCGATGCCATTACGGTGCAGTTCGCGAATCGCAGTTTTTAGCTCATTCACGGCGTCCTTTTCTGCGTAGCGTGGGTCAGGCACCATGAATAAGTATGGGTTGTAACCCCAATAGTTCACTTTCCCCATATCTAGTAGGTGAGGCTCATGCATGCACGCAGCAATAGGTAAAAGTTGTAGAGAGTTGATATTTTGCTGTTTGTAGAACGCGAGCATTTCAGGGCTAACTAACCCTAAGTAACGGCCTTTAGTATGGGGCGCGACTTCAGGGTGAAGCTTAGATAGGCCTTTTACATGGGTTTCGAAAAGAACGGTCTCTTCTCGGCTAATACGCGGCTTGTCTACATCTTGCCAGTCGAAAGTGTCATCAATAACGACACATTTCGCCATCGAAAAGCTTTTTTCATTGGTATACGGCGTGACGTAATCGAGCGGTTCGCTGATTGCTTTTGCATACGGGTCTGAAAGTAGGATTGGACCATTTTCAGTTTCAGCAATGAAGCCGTATTTTTGTCCTGCTTTTATACCGTCGATAAACACATATCTGATATCAGCGTATTCATTTTCCAACTTATAAGTGGTGAACTCATCGTTCTCGTCAAAGAGTGCGAGGGAAAGTGATTTACAGTCAGGAGAAAAAATTGAGAAGTTGCAGCCAGTGTTACCTAGCGTTGCGCCTAGTGGATAAGGGCGAGCGAGCGTTCTAGTCATTGCTTGATTTCTTGTTCGTTTATCGACATCAGTGAACTATAAGTAAAAAGCTTTGTCACAATAAGGTCAAGCAACTTCACAGATTAATTACGGTTAAAAAAATAATTCATCGATGAAGTTCAAATTATATATTTGAACTAGATCGCACTTATGCTGAATAATTAGATCTGTGTGCTGTCTACTCCTCCTAGATTAAGTGATCCACCTCTTTAAAACACCGTTCTGTTTATTTTCTACTCCCCTCTAGTCCCCCTTAATTAACTTAGGGGTGGAGGAAGTCAAACTTGTCATCCCCTCTTAATATTGACTCCGTTGAAACGAATCAGGGGCAACCCTAAACCTCTCTATCTTACGACTACCATTACTGCCTTTGGTTGCCGCAAGAGAGCAAAAATATAAAAACCTAAAATAAATCGTCCTTAATGGAGTTAAGAATGAAAAAAGTAAGTTTGATTGCTGCTGCAGTGGCAACTACATTAGCTGCTGGCTCTGCGTTCGCTGTAGATTTTAATGGCTACATGCGTGCTGGTACTGGTATTAGCGGGAATGATGGTGGTGACGTTTCATTCATGAAGAATGGTATTGGTCGTCTAGGTAATGAAAACGACAACTATTCTGAGTTTGGCTTGGCTGAAGAACTGAAAACTGGTGAGCAAACTTGGCGTTTAGAGTCAATGATTGCTTCTGGAGCTGATGGCGCAAATGGTTGGGAAGACGGTGACTTTAACGTTGCTCAGTTTGCTGTTAAAGCAACAGGCGTTCTATCTTTCGATGAGGAAGCGACACTTTGGGCTGGTAAAACATACTACCAACGTAAAGATATTCACATCACTGACTTCTACTTCCTAAATACATCAGGTACTGGTGGTGGTATTGAAAATATTTCAGTTGGTAACCAAAAACTTTCTTTAGCGATTATTCAAGATGGTGAAGATGAGAACGGTGCTGGTTACATGGCTGATGCTCGTCTAGCGAATATCGGTCTATGGGAAGATGCTAGTTTAGAGCTTGGAGTTGTATACAACTTCGGTACTGAAAATAAGAATGGCAAATACGATGGTGATGACGGTCTACTTGCTACAGGTATCATCCACCAAAATATGAGTAATGGTTTTAACCAAACTGTTGTTCAACTAGGTACTGCTGGTTACGGCGTTCAAATGGCTAACTTGTGGGGTTCTGGTGCGTACTATGATCGCTCTGGTGCTCAAGATGATGGCTTTGGTTACCGTGTTCTTAACTGGGGTGTAATGAACCTAGGCGAATCTTGGGAAATGGGTCACCAACTTGCATTCCTTGCTGGTTCTGACCTAGGTGCTGATAAGCATGATTCAAGCCAATACTCTATCGTAGCTCGTCCAATGTATAAGTGGAACGACACAATGCGTACTATCTTCGAAGCGGGCTATAACGCTGGTGAAGTAGACAACGTTGACTTTGGTGGCGCTAAATTTACTGTTGCTCAAGCATGGGCAATGGGTGATAGCTTCTGGGCTCGTCCTGAAATCCGCGTATACGGTAGCTACCTGATGGATCTAGAAAACGATTCATTCGGTGAAGTTAAAGATGAAAACGGCGTTGTTACAGGTCAAGGCGCAGACAACGATTTCGTTGTTGGTATCCAAGTTGAAGCTTGGTGGTAAGCCACTAGCTAAAAATTCCAAACTGTCCTAATTCATAGCCGGCTTGCGTCGGCTATTTTTTTAAGGAATGTACGATTAGTAAAAAGGTTTCCTAGGTTAATTATTTTCGTTATGGTAATTAACTAAGTAAATTTCTTAAAAAAATAAAAATAAGGAAGAACTATGTATTTTCGCGCTCTAATGTTGAGTGGTTGTGTTGCGTTAGCTGGTTGCCAATCTGCGCAAGTAGTCGAGCAAGTTCAAGTGGCACAAGCAGAACAAGTGAATTCTATTGCTGGTCTTCAATTTGCCCCAATGAAGCTGCCAAGCTCGGCAATTTTTGATGTGACGCCAAATAGCCAAGTATTAAACTATCAAGGCATAAACAGCCCTGTAGTGGCGATTGAACTACCTGCAGACCGCGGCGAGTATTCGATTAATATCACGAGTATTATCGGTGACACAGCGTTTGTGCCAAATGCGGTCATCTATGACGAAAACGGTCGAGAGCTAGAGCGTTATGGTAAAGAGAGCTTCGAATACGCAAAACCAAGACTACACTTAGGAAACCGCCTCGTTGCTGAGAACGATTTTTACCCACCGACAACAGCAAAATCAGTTTATTTAGTTATCTATACAGATCAAGCTGATCTTGGTGGTTTTACTGATGTGATCCATCCTGCTCGCTTGGACGCGGAAGGCCGTGGTAATTATTTACCTGAAGTGAAAGATATCCCGATCCCAAATGCTAACGTTGGTAAGATAGAAGTTACAATCGATAAAGCGAGCTTCTTCTCAATTGGTTCATCAAACAGCGAATCTAAGGCTAAACCAGCCGCTGCGACTAAGATAGATACAATTCAACCAGAGACGCAAACTTACTACCATAATGCAATTCAAACGGCAGTAAGTGAAGACAATATTCCTAAAGCACTTAGCTTATTAGATGAAGCAAAAGCATTAGGTATTGAAGGTGCGCAAGAAGTTTTTGTAAAAGCCGTCAATAAAAAGTAATCAAACGGTTTGTAAAAACTGAATGATATTAAAAAAAGGGCTCCCAGTTGGGGGCCTTTTTTATTGCTTGTGATAAATGGAAGTGAAATGTTTATATTCACTCAATACCTAATTATGAAATAACCACTGACCTATGCATAATTATAGATAGCCAATGTAAGTGGATGATATCGGCTATTTATAGCTTTGATTAACTAGGTGTTTAATAAAAACACTATCACCTCTTTTACTCTTCTCGAAAAACTTAATACTGTATGCGAATTCTATGGACTAGTAGCCACTCCATTACTGACCTTAAATTAGATTTATGATATTTACCCTCGATTAAACTAACAGTTCACACGAAGTCGTCATCCTTTCTACTAAGAACTAAGAACTAAGAACTAAGAACTAAGAACTAAGAACTAAGAACTAAGAACTAAGAACTAAGAACTAAGAACTAATATAGTTTGTACATCGTTTTAGTGAAGAGCATTAATCGATGGGAGGCAAAGGTAATGGTGCATTTGGGTTGGAGTTTATTGAGCACAAAAAAAGGGAGACTGACGTCTCCCAAAGGCTAGTTTGCGCTGGTTTTATTATCTGTTTATTAGAGGTTTAAGGCTTAATTCTTGACTACTGAAACTACGGCTTTCTCCACATTGTCATCTAACTCATGAATCGCATTCAGAGTGAATGTGTAGTTGCCAGCTTCAGTTACGCTTAGTTGGCAGTTACCATCAGTACCTAGGTCGATTGACCCATCGGCAAGTTCAACTGAATTACAACCAAGGTCAAGTTGATCCCAAGTAGCATCGGCAAACTTAAAGCCGTGTCCATCTTTATCCTTTTCAGGCATAGGCACCTGCACTGTCAAAGAGTAAACACCATTAGCAACAAAGTTCATCGCCCAATCATCAGCTGCGCCCCATCCATTCATGTCACCACGAACGTAAACCGTCGTTTGGCCGTAAGGCGGAATGCTAGATACATCCTTGTCTGAGTTATCAACTGGCAACCCCGCTCCTTGTACGTCGCTATTTTGGGCTTGTACGAATACTGCGGTTGTTAACGCAGGTACGGTGAAGGTTTCAGCGGCGAAGGTTGCGCCTTTTACAATGTCATCTTCAGAATTTTGTTGAACGGTGTGGAGTGCAAAGCCGGATGCTCCTGTGATTTTGAACGATTGAGATTTATTGGTTGAGTTTACAACAGCAACAATCGCATCGTTGGCAGGATCTAGGTTAGCACCGGCTGAAACACCATCATCAATAGACATCACGATCAGTCCTTCGACTTGATCTTCACCTACATTACGGAAGTCGACACGCTTCATGACTTCGTCTGCTGTGTCTAAGCGGAACAGTTCGCTTGAGCTACGGATTTTCAATAGCTCTAGGAATTGCTGCTTAGTCAGCTCAATGTCGTCTGCGTCTGGTTTAGCCGTGCTGTCAGCAATGATAGTTTTGATCAAATCCCAGTTAGCACCATCTTTGTCTTCACGTGGTAGGCCAACATTCCAGTTGTTGCCCGTACCATCGAACATTACGCGGTTGTACCAGTCGCCAGAGTCGTAAGAATCACGCTGCATAGACTTAGAGCGTAGCAATTCAGAACCCATATGGATGAATGGTATGCCTTGGCCTAACATCACAGTAGAGAGCGATACAGACTGCATGCGAGCACGCTCTGCAGAGCTAGTACCTGCAGCGATCTTGTAAGCATTGTTATCCCAAAGCGTTTGGTTATCGTGTTTGGAAACGTAAGAGATGTTCTCTGAAGGCATCTTGGTGTAGCCAGCAGGCGCGCCGTTGTAGTCAACGTTTTTGCCGAGCTTAGTATCACCTTTGTAATCAATCAACACGTATTCTGCGAGGTTACCTGCCATGCCTAAGCGAACAAGATCTTGGTTGTGTAAGCGACCGTTGATTGAATCTTGATCAACTTTGGTCTCTTCATTGGCAATCGCGGCATTACCAAAACCTTGGTTGAAGCGAAGTGGGTGGTTGCCTTCTGAATCGACGCCACCATCAAACGGGCTACCGCCACGTACGGCGTCACGTAAACGGTCCGAGAAGGTACCGATTTCTGTGCCTGCCATGTTGATTTGGTTTGCTTGATCGAAGCGTGCGTTATCCGCTACTTCGCCAAAGTCCCAACCTTCACCGTAGAACAGGGTATTCGGGTCGATTTTGCGCACTTCTTTCAATGCTTCGACCATTACGTCTTTTGGCTGGTGGCCCATTAAGTCAAAACGGAAACCATCCACTTTATAATCGTCAGCCCACACCTTAAGTGAATCGACCATTAACTTACCCATCATCAGGTTTTCAGTCGCAGTGTTGTCACAACAAGTCGAGTTTTCGACGCCACCTGTGTTGACGTTAAGGCGGTGATAGTATCCAGGGACAATCTTATCCAGTACCGATTTATCGTTCACACCAGACGCATTGGTATGGTTGTATACCACGTCCATGATCAGCTTTAGATCCATGTCGTGCGTGGCTTTTACCATTTGACGGAACTCTAGAATACGCTGAGAACCGTTTGGATCTGTCGCGTAGCTGCCCTCTGGAACCGTGTAATGGAATGGGTCGTAGCCCCAGTTGAAGCTGTCGAGCATACGCAGGTCGTTCATTAGCGCTTGCGCATCGCCTGTTGAAGGATCATAACCATCGAGTACATCTTCGATGACCTTATTTTCGTCTTCGTTTCCACACAAAGCGGCAGCAGGTTTTACATCACATAGCTTACCAACGGTATCAGTAATATCGACACGGCTCGCTTCATCTTCATCGACGGTAGCGATATCGAATGCCGGTAAGATATGCAGCGTAGTTAAGCCTGCATCTTTCAAAGCTTTTAGGTGCTTGACCGACTCACGGTCTGCTTCTGTGAGAGCTAGGTATTTGCCGTTCCATTCTTTTTTTCCTAGGGTATCGCTGAAGCTAAAGTCACGCAGGTGTGATTCGTAGAGTACGTGATCTTCGTCTTTCTCTACCGTTGGGCGTTTATATCCAACCCAACCTTCAGGCATTAATGCCGCATCATTAAGGTCGATAACTTGAGAGTATGCAGAGTTTTTCGACAAACTGAGTGAGTAAGGGTCGGTTACTAGGCGAGTTTCAATGTTACCTGTGGTTGGATGGTAGACTTTCACTTGGTAACGGTAGTAACTGTTGACTGCATTAGACACAGCATCAGTCGCCCAAATACCTGTCTCAGTGCTCTCCGTCATTGGGAACACTTGTGAATTTTGCAGATCTTCGCTGTATAGGACGAGTTCTACATCTTGCGCTGTTGGTGCCCAAAGTTTGAAGGTAGCCGCACTGCCTTCAACAATCGCGCCTAGTTCTTCACCCATTGCATTACCAGCATCTTCGCTAGCAAATACCGCATCAAGCACACCTGGCTTTTGAACCTCAGTTGAAGAGATAACATCGCCATTGGCATTATAGGCAACAAAAATTATCTGAGATTTTAAGATGGTGCGTAATGTGTTGTCGTCAACGTCGATAGCAAGGGCAGGTAAGCTTGCAAGGTGGCGGAAACGCTCTTTCAATTCAGAAGACAATTCCCCATCTTTGCTTAGTTCAATTGCAGTGCCGCCCACGATCTCTTTGTCGTCGTTCATTGTGATGCTGTTATCGAGTGCGTAGAACAGTTTCACCGAATCGGCGTTACCAGCGGCTTCCCAAGCGATTGTCTCTGCGTCCAACCAATGTGCTTTTTGGCCATCAATATTGACTGGTCTTTCTGAGATTGGGTCGTAGTACAACTCGCTGCTGCCATGGAATCCGAATACACCTTGCGAATCACCAAGCTTGGTCAACTCGATTTTCGAATTGGCACTACCAAACGCTTTTTCGTCGCCATTGTGTAAGATGAAGTTCATGCATTTATGCGGGTCAGAAGCATCTGGATCGACTTTTAGCACATAGTAGGCACCGTAGGTATCGCTGATACCATTAAATTCGTAAGGTGCTTCCCAGTTAGTACCGGTTTCGCTGAGACCCATCGCGATTAAGTCGGTGCTGGTGCAGCCTTCGCCATTCCATAGGTGAAGTCCCCAGCCGTCGTAAGTAGAGCCCGAAGTGCTTGCAGCTGCAACATCACGTTTGTAATACACAACGACTTCGTTTTCGCCTGCTTTGTATAAGCCACTGTTGCCAGCATCCGTGTCGCTGTCGTTATCGCTACCACAGCCTGCGATAAGGGTGGCGGTGAAGAGAGGTAGAATCGCTTTGGCTAGCGTTGACCGTCTGAAGCTTCTCTTTTTTGTAATGTCGAAGGTGCGTTGTAGAGTGATGTTCTTATTAATATTTATGTTGTTCACGTTTGATATCCATATTTCACTTTTTATGAAGATGAATATCCTAGTCCGAATGATGGCCAACTATTTGTGATGGCTATATGTAAAGTTGTTTTTAATACGTAAAAATAGGAAACCTAGTGTCAGTATCACGCTTTGTATTTGGTTTAAGTGAAATTAATTGGATCAATAGCTCATATGTTCGATATTAATAACATAAGGCGTAGAAGCTAGGAGTAGATAATAAGGATGAGAGCTCATCCTTATTAATGTGAGGAAGGTATCGAATTGAGAGGTTGTTAATTTAACTTGGGAATTAAGTTAATTATCAATTAGTAAGTTAATAGTTGTTCGGTAACTAATATTGAACGATAGGTTATTCATCTAACGATAATACCCAAACCAAAGATGCGAGCGGTTTTAATTCGATATTAAAATTTCCGATGCTATTTTCAACGTTGAATACTTGTTGGTGAACGCCCTCAATATGTTCATCTAGCAAGTAATTGCCATCCGTTGTTTTAAGCTTTTGGATGACATCATTTGGGACCTTCAAGTGAATACTCTCAGTGGCGTGTTGGCTGAAATTTGCGGCAACAATAGTGAGTTCTTGGTCATCATAGCGCAGGAATGCGTAGACTGAATCACTCAAGTTGTTGCTCCGATGTAAGTCTCGATATTCTCCAGTCATTGAAGAATGCTCAAGCGAAAAGTTCATTACCTTCTGATAGAAGTGACGTAGTTGCTTTTCGTTATGGTCTAATAAACCGCCATCGAAGGCACCGTGGTTCATCCATTTTTGATGTTGTGGAACTCCGATGTAATCGAATATAGAAGTGCGTGAGGGTTGTCCAAAGCCTGCATCTTCCGCTCCCGGTTCGCCAACTTCTTGTCCAAAATAGATCATGGTCGGTGAACTGCTTAATAATGCGCTGACGAGCATTGCAGGCTTCGCGATATTAGGGTTGCCAACAAACTCGGGAGAAGCAATTCGTTGCTCATCGTGATTGTCCAAGAAGTGCATCATGTGATGTTCAATATCCATCATCTGATGTTGGATATCGGGGATGATTGCCGTTGAAGCCTTGCCTTGAATGATGTCTTTTAGACCGTCATAAAGGTCAACTTTATCGTACAGGTAGTCCATTTTGCCGAGATGAATGTAGTCGCGGTATAAGTCCGGTTGATAAACCTCTGCCATCAGAAAGGCATCTTGGTTTTTCATCTTTATCGATGAATTGAGGTAGCTCCAGAATTCGACTGGAACCATCTCAGCCATATCGTAGCGAAACCCATCAACGCCTTTTTCTAACCAAAACAAGGCTATGTCTCGGAATTTAACCCAAGAGCTAGGCACATCAACAGATTCCCAAAAGCGGAAATGATCCATGTAATTTCTTTGAGCATAGTCACTTGGCAGTTCAGGGAAGTCTTTTGAACCGTCAGGTTGCACGCCGTAATTGATCTTCACCGTTTCATACCAATCATCGAAATTGGGCTTGGCTAAGCGAGAGCCGCTACCCGTCCATTTGGTGGGCGTTTCGATAAACGGAGAGCGTAGGTTAGGGTGCTGTTCACCACCAAGCGGGGTAAAGGCAGGAGCTATATCTGGCAGTTCAAAGGCGCTGTTGGGAATATAGTAGAAGTTATTGTCTCGGTGATACTCCAGCACAGTGTCATCGTGAGCGCCAAAGTCACTGACTCCCTCTGGATTGTTTAAGCCTTTATAATGGCGTGCAACATGGTTAGGGACGATATCGATGATCACCTTTAAGCCGCTGTCGTGACTTCTTTTGATTAGTGCCTCAAATTCTTCTAATCGATGTTCAGGATTCTCAGCGAGATCAGGGTTTACGGAGTAGTAATCTTTGACGGCATAAGGTGATCCCGCACGGCCTTTCACTACGCTCGGGTGATCGTCAGAAATATTTATGTGTTTGTAATCATTGATGACGGCGTGATGTGGCACTCCGGTGTACCAAATATGCGTAATGCCGAGTTTGCGGATTTCAGACAGCGCTTTGTTTGTAAAATCACTGAACTTGCCGACGCCATTTTGCTCTATTGTGCCCCACGGAACATGTTGAGTGTTTTTGTTGCCAAATAAACGCGTAAAAACTTGATAGATGGCGTACTTTTGGTTGTACATATTTATAATTCCTTTAACTTCCATCATGTTATGTAGGGATGAAAGGGCTTTCTCTGAATTGGGAGGCTGACCTAATTGCTGTTTTATTTATACCAATCGTGGTAAATAACGGCTCATCCTTATCAAAATCTACAGGGCGTAATTGCTACAGTATGTGAGCTGTTACCCAAAAGGAGTTGATGTTGTCTTCATCTATTCAAATCGCCATCACCTATCTGGTTCTGGTGGCGGTGTCTGTGTTGTTTGCAGAAAGCTCTAAAGCGCTGTTGGCGTGGTATTTAGTTATCGGTGTGGTGACGTTTTTTGTATACGCAAAAGACAAAAGAGCAGCAATCAATGGTAATTGGCGTGTGCCTGAGAAAACTCTCCATATTTTGTCTGTTGCTGGTGGTTGGTTAGGGGCTTTGATTGCTCAAGATAAGCTGCGCCATAAAACGCAGAAGCAGCCGTTCAGATCTATCTATTGGCTGACAGTGGCAATGAATGTAGCGGTGTTTGTGTGGACGCTAACCCCTAGCGGGCAGGCGTTATTTGGTCGTTGGTTAAGTGAGATTATTGGATATCTTTAACCAGAACGATGGCTAGCACTTGTGTACTAACCATCACAAGATAAGAAACTTATTCGATTAGAGCATTGGAATCGTCGAGGCTAACAGTAAGCCCGCCATGCCGTAATTAAAGCTTTTGATGCGTACTGGCGTTGTTAGCCAGTGCTGTAGCTGTTTGCCTGCAGCTGTCCAGAATGTCACTGACGGTAAGTTGGCTAGCGTGAAGATCGCTGCGATGATCGCAAGCTCCCACCATGAACTGCCGCTGCTATAAACTGAAATCGCAGTCAGCGCCATTGACCAACCTTTAGGGTTCACCCACTGAAAACTTGCCGCGCCAATGAAGGTCATTGGTTTATAAGCCTCGGTACTTTTGGCTTTGCCGCTCAATGCTATCTTAATTGCTAGGTACACAAGGTAAGTCAGGCTTAGATATTTCAAGATTTGGTGAGAGACCGGATAGGCGTTAAAAATTCCCATTAAGCCGAAACCAACCAACAACAACATGGCTGCAAACCCCAGAGCTATCCCAAGCATGTGCGGAATAGTACGGGCAAAGCCAACATTGGCACCTGATGTCATGAGCATGATGTTATTTGGACCCGGCGTGAACGTCGAGACAAACGCAAACAAGGCAAGTGCGCTAAGTTGTTCTAAAGGCATAATGGTTCTCCTGCAATAAAATGAACGAAGTGACTGACCGATCATGACTTTCACGTGTTGAGAAACATAGTAGGTGGAAAGTGAGGCAATTATGTGCTTTTATTTCACTTATTATCACTAAATGCACAATAATAAGTACCTATGGATAGATTTGACGAAAGGATATTGCAAGAGCTTAAATTGGACGGCAGAATCTCCAACATTGAGCTTTCAGAACGAATTGGCTTGTCGGCTTCAGCGACTCTAAGGCGAGTTCAAGATCTCGAACGTAAAGGGATCATTCAAGGTTACCGCGCAGTTCTGGATAATGGCCTGATGGGTGTCGGCTTTATTGCTTATGTTTCGATTGGTTTATCGAGCCACAGCAAATCGGCTCAGCTTGAATTTGAACAGCATGTCAGCATGGAAAAAGAGGTGGTGGAGTGCCACAACATTACCGGTGCTAACGAATATTTGCTGAGGGTAGAAACCAAAGATCTGCCGGGCTATAAGAAGTTTCATGCCGATGTACTTGGGGAATGTGCTCAGGTTCAATCCATTACAACCATGGTTGTGATGGATACCCCCAAAGATGAACGCTAGTCGAGTTTTATATCAGGAGAGGCGCAGTGCCAAATACTAATCAGTTGTTATTGTTCTTAGATGTGGTTCAACAGGGGTCGTTTACCAAAGCGGCAACCTTGCATGATATGGACAACTCATCACTCTCTAAACAGATAAAAAAACTCGAGCAAGACTTAGGTGTTCAGCTGCTCAACCGTTCCACGCGCTCGTTCTCGCTGACGTCAGCAGGGGAAGATATTCTCGCGCAAACCTATGTGCTGAAAGATACTATCAATCAGATTCAAGGTATTGCTGATTCCTATCAGTCTGAACCCAAAGGTGTGCTGCGAATTACTTCACCGATCTATTTTGGTCAGCAATATCTGCAACCTATCATCACGCAGTTCATGAGAAAGTACCCGGATGTTCAGATCGTGCTGTCATTGGACGACAAGATCGCCAACATTATCGCAGGGCAGTTTGATATCGCATTTCGCTTCAGCAAGCTTGTTGAATCGAATTTGATTGCCAAGAAGATTGCCGACAGTAACTTTATGTTGGTTGCCTCGAACGACTTTGTGAAGCAGCATGGTGAACCTAAAACGCCACAAGATTTGCTCGCGTTACCCGCTGTGATTTATACCAATGGTGATATGACGGTCGATCATCTGAGAATCAGTGAAGAGCCGGGAGGAAATACTTTCCAGAGCCTAACGATTCGTGGCAACTATAAGGTCAGTGATGTTCGCACCATGGTGTCTTGCGTGAAAGATGGTCTAGGTTATGGCTTCCTTGATCAATCAAACCTGTATGCATCAATGAAAGAACTCGGCTTGGTCACTTTACTTCCAGATTATCCAATCTCTACTGCTGATACGGCTATTTATGCCGTTTACCCGCACCGTAAGCAGACCAAGCTGGTGAAAGAATTCATCACTACGGTTCAAGACTATATTGGCTCTCCGACGATTTGGGAGAAGATGCAGCAAGGTTAGTTATTTTTCTAATCGTTCAAACACAAAAAGCAGCCAGATCGTCAAACGATTTGGCTCCTTTTTATTCGTCCAGTTGTCACTAATTTACAATGTAAAGCTTAGCTATAGCTGGTGTAAGCAACTATCCGGTCTCACTGAAATGCATGACTACTCACGAATACCGGTTACTGCTCTTTAAAACGAATTAGTGATCATTAATCACTTCTTTACCACTTGGGTAGGCTTTTGAACCCAGTACATGACCGTCGACTTCTTTGCCATAGTAACCTTGGTGGCTGTGGTAACGCTTAGCATTGCCGGCAACATCGCCTTTGTATCGAGGGTCTTGTGGGCGTTCATGACTGTTTACAAACGCGGCCACATCCCACGCATCCTGAATTGACAGCTGTTGGCTTTTTCCAAGCGGCATGTTTTCGTAGATGAAGTACGCGGCGGTGTTTACGCGGTGCATACCTGCGCCCCAGTTGAATGAATTTTCGCCCCAAAGTGGTGGTAGGTATGAGCGGCCGTCGTCCCCTTTGATACCTTCACCATTCTGTCCGTGACACGTTTGGCAGCTGGTTTGATAAACCTTTTCGCCACGCGCTATCGACGGTTCTTGTTCAGGGTTAGCAATCTTAGGGTAGCCGCGACCTGCAAGCTTGCTGCGGTCATCGATTGGGTATTTGCTTAACAGCTCTTCAGGAAGAGGGAAGCTCTCCGCTTTTCCTCCGACTTGTAAATCTGCATCACTAATCTCAGGAACGGGTGTGTCTTGCATGCCGTTCTTATCCAAGATACCGCCCATTGCCAACCAGTACGAGTAAGCGGTTAGCGCGACCATCTCTTTTGAGCCCACTGCTGGTGGTAAACCATTCATTGAGTAAGTGAAACAGCCTTGGATACGTTCTGCGTAGCTGTTTACTTTGTCATTTTTAGAGCGATACGCAGGGTAAGCCATATACGCTCCCCAAAGAGGCGCAGCATTTGGTTTCATGCCCGCTTGCATGTGGCAGTTGACACAGTTTTGTTCATTGCCTACGAACGTACCACGCATCTGTTGTGAATCGACAAACAGCGAATAACCCAGTTTTACTTTGTCGCCAAACTCCCCTGCAGGAATATCTACCAAGTCTCGTGGCACCAGATATTTGTTATCTTGAGGCTTCTCAACGGCTGGTAATTCGGTTTGGCGATCAGGCAACTCAGCTTCGGCATAAGCGATTCCCGAGGCAAGGGTTGCGGTAATTAGAAGTAGTGTTTTCATGCGAGCCCTTTAGTATCGGAAAGATGCGAAGTAGTACGACAGGTTTTTGATTTCATCGTCGGTTAGCTTGCCCGCGATGTTGCCCATCATGTTCAAATCATCACCCTTCCGAGTGCCGTTTTTCCAAGCGTTGAGCTGAGTTTGAATGTAGTCGGCGTGTTGACTGGCCAAGCGGGGGAATTTGTCTACGCCCATCCCACTTGGTCCGTGGCAGGTTGCACAAGCTGGGATGTTTCGGTCCCAATCGCCTTGGAATACAAGTTTACGATAAGGGTTATCGATATCAGCTTGTGAGCCGCGCTGTTCTAAATCGGTGAATTCGTATGAAGGCAGTGATGCAAAGTATTCTGCGACTTCACGACGAACGGCAGGGTCAGACACACCGTCAGCCATTCCCTTCATGATTGCGCTTTGACGCTCACCACTTGAGAACAGGATTAGTTGGTGTTCGAGGTAATCAGCATTGAGCCCTGCAAGCATAGGGGCGATGTTGGGCATGCCTTTACCGTCGGCTTGGTGGCAGCCGCTACAGGTTTCTGCAGCTTCTGGCATAGGGTTAGGCGCTGCTTGTGCAAAAGCGGATAAAGAAAGGCTTCCTAGAGCAGCGATGCAAAGCGTTAAAGTTTGAGTTTTAATTGTCAGCTTAGTCATGAGGCGTCGCTATTGGTTATAATGCACGCATTTTCGACATAATTGGTTGTTCGCGCTATTGTGGATTTCCACATTAATTCACTCGAAACTTGAGGTGAGTCTCACATTAATAACCTCAATCGCCATAATGGCATTGATGTGAACTTTGATAGGCTGATCCAACTATCGTTAACGAAATGCAAGGGAACTGCCATGTTCGCCTCGGTGTAACTGCTTGTTAAGGCTCTTTTATGGCACCGATTGTATAAGCATAGCTGCTTTATGAATGCTGGCTAAAAAAGTTGTGGTGAAATGAAGATTACTAATGGCTTTGGGTTAATTACTCTATCTAGACCGGATGCTTTATCTAGCTCCGATGCTGTATGTAGATTGGGCGTTTTATCCAAATAGGGTGCTTTTCCAGATCAAGGGGATGAAAAAGCAGAGCAACCTCGAATGACGAAGTTGCCCTGTTGTGTTCTCATCTGCAAATCAGATAAAGAAGTGTTTTGATTAAGTGCTTAAGTTAGAGCTTACAGAGTTTAAGCTAGACCTTGTAGATCTTAGCCGGAAGCGCTTGTCTTGCTGCTGCACCCACAACCCAATCTAACATCACGCCTTTGCCTTCTCTCGTCGGGTCAATCAAGCCTATATCATTGATGTTAACTCCATCGTTCGACTTCATCTTCACTGGTTGTTGTGTGTCACCAATCCAGTGTGCACGTTCACCGAGCTCTTTGTGTCCAAAGCCGTGTTCAAAGCCTAATGTGCCTTGTTTGATGCCATCAATCACCATCGCCAACGCGTGTGTAGTTGAACTCGGTGTTTCAATGGCAAATACGTCGCCTGTTTTGATGCCAGCAGAAGAGGCGTCTTGCGGGTGAATGTAAACTGGGTTCACGCCTTTGATCGACTCCAAACGTGGTGACAGGTTAGACACCGCGCTGTGAATGTTGGATTTAAAGTTGGTTAGAGTAAATGGCCACTCTTTGGTCGGGAACTGCTCTGCCAAAGGTGTGCCGTCTGCTAGCTTCTGTGGATACCATGTCGGGCAACCCATGTACTGTTCGCCACTGATGGTGTTGCGAGAGGTCCCCAGCTTTTCATTCCAGATAGCCAAAGGTTTGGTCCATTTGTACTTCATAGTTTCATTGGTGTAGGCATTGGTTGCGTCTTCAAAACGACCGCCACGCGCAAAGATGTACGCCACTTTGAGCATCTCTTCTGGCTTAAGCGTTTTGTTCATTACAGGCACTAGGCGCTCTAGACCAGACCAAACGATATCTT
The DNA here is from genome assembly GCF_057785955.1 of Vibrio sp. QJM3NY_27. Classification (NCBI taxonomy): domain Bacteria; kingdom Pseudomonadati; phylum Pseudomonadota; class Gammaproteobacteria; order Vibrionales; family Vibrionaceae; genus Vibrio; species Vibrio sp. QJM3NY_27. Next base: position 950,051 of record NZ_CM173512.1, read on the forward strand.
CGGCATCTACATTCGGCACTCCGCCTTTAACGAACGCTAGATTAGCCGCAGAGCGTAAGTAGAAATCTTCCGCACTATGGATGCCGTGCCAGTTACCTTGGTTGTCTTTGATTACGTTGTCGCCGAAGCCGCCCAAGTTGAGGGCTTTCGCCAGATCAATAAAGAAGTTTTCTAAGTTGATGGCACGCCCGTCTTGAGTGCGTGAGGTTTTAGGCTCAACTATCGGCCAACGAGCAGTGATCGCTTTAGTTGCAACGCCATGCCAAGGTGTTGCCATACCCCAGCTCTCGTAGGTCACCGTGTCCGGCACAAGGTAATCTGATAATGCTGTTGTTTCATTGATGAAGGCATCGATAGAGACGATCAAACCAAGCTGTTTTGGATCCTTAAGCTTCTCACCTAGCAAGTTGTCTAAACCCGGAACGCCATAAAGTGGGTTTGCCATGTGGTTGATCCACGCTTTTGCGCGGTAAGGATAGCCATCAATCGCAGCTGATAAATGCTCGGTTAAAAGCGGTGCTGATATTGGATACCACGGCGCACGTGTTGGGTAGGGTGATTCACCTGCAGCAACACGGCGTTTGTATTCGCTGGTCTTGTGATACGGGAATTTGCTGCGAGACAAGAACACACCTTGCGGCTTAGTCTTACCCTTGAACTTGGTAAAGTCGTAACGTGGGCCAGCAACAGAAGTTGGGTAGCCACCTGCTTTCGCCATCGCCCCGCCTTTTGCATTGATGTTACCAATCAGCGCGTTCAGCATTAGGATTGAGAACGAGTTGTAGAAGCCGTTGGTGTGCATGTTGCCACCGTGGGTATCGACGACGGCTTTCGTTCCGTAGCTGGTGAAGCGTTTCGCCAGTGCAATAATCTGGTCTTGTGGAATTTCACACTGCTCACTGTAGTAAGCAAGGTCATATTTGAAGGCTTCTTCTTTTAATCTTTGTAGAGAAGACTTAACACGAACGGTTTGACCATCGATTTCTACGTCTTGATCAACGAACAACGCAGCTTCATCGACCTTAACATTCGACGTGATCAGTGACGTTGTAACATCAAGCACGACAAATCCGTCATCGTCAGACATCGGTTCGCCCGTTTCTAGCAAACCAATATCCGATGTGCGAAGCATACGGCCGTTTTGTGGGTGTGTTTCGTCGCTGATCACTAGGTGAGATGCATTACACCAGTGTGTAGTGCCTGCTTTCTGCATCGCTTGTGCGCTTGGGCGAGACAAGAAATCATGGTTGTAGCGCTGGTTCTCGATTATCCACTGGATCATACCCAGAACTAATGCTGAATCAGTTCCCGGTTTGATCGGGAGCCAGTTGTTGCGATCGCCCGCCGCAAGGCTTGACGATCCTGCCGGAAGACTTGGCGTTACTATGGTGTAGCTGAGATTTCCGTTAGTACGAGCCTCAGCAAGTTGTCGTGCTTGGCGCTTAAACGGGTTACCCGCTTGAGCCGGAGACATACCGATGAAAAGGATGAATTCAGCATTGTTAAAATCGGGCTTTAAGTGCGAGAACTTATCTAAGTCATTCATGATCGCACCAGAACCAGCACGGAATGCGTAGCCACAGTAGGAGCCGTGGTGACCGAAGTTACGAGTGCCGTAGCTGTTGAATGCAAAGCGCTTCAAGATGTCGTCACGACCTTCATTACCCGCGTTGGTCACCAGAAGTTGGTTGGCTTTTGGTCCGTATTCAGGGTTGTTCGGATCAAGTGGTGTTTCGATATCACGAATCGAACGTAAGCCCTCGACTTCGCCCTCTCCGAATAAGTTACCACCTTCGGTGATCTCAGAGATGAGTTGTTCGTAACTGATCGGCTCCCATTTACCTTCACCACGCTTACCTACACGTTTGAGCGGTTGAGTGATTCGGTACGGGCTGTTTTGAATTTCTAACATGCCGTTACCGCGGGCGCAGGCTGTCGAGCGGTTATTGATACCTGATTCACCAGACAAGCCAATGTAGGCGTCTTTTACGGGCGTTTTGAACGGGATTTGTTGGTCGCTTGATAGCGGGTGGTACGGGTTACCCGAGATACGCAAGATCTCGTCATTGCGATTATCGATACGTACACGCAGGCCACACAATGTCCAGCAACCAAAACACATTGATGGTGCAACGCGTTGGTTTGGATTCGGCGAGATCTTACCTTGTTCATCGACACTGTATTCCGTCTCTAACGAATTACCGTGATGGATGTGATTGGTTTTCTTACCAGCGGTGCCATCAATAGCACCGTGAACCATATGCTTTGTGGTTGTCGCATAACCTGCAGCAAAAGCTCCAACACCACCGGCAGCAAGGCCTGTTTTCAAAAATTGACGACGTTTGTTATCCATGATGATTCCTCAGACTACAAGCTATGTGAGCGGTTAAGTGGTGACGATGTATTTTGGTTTGGCTTTGATGTTGCCTTTGGCGCAGAGCCAGTTGTTCTTGTAGACCCAATAGTTCGTGTAGATACCATAGTTTGTGTAGATCCAATAGTTCGAGTAGACACGATTTCAGAGGCGAACAACGCAAGTGCTAACCAAAGGCCACACATACCAACAATGCCAAGTAAACCAGCGCTGCCCATTGGCAGTTCATAGGGGAATGGACCTACATCAAAACGTGGAATGGTTTGAACCTCCATCATGGTGACCCAACGCACCGCCCATGCTGAAACGATGGTAGCAAGCGCTATGCAGACAATTCCTAGCTTGCTTTGCGATAGACGTTGCAGTGGCAAAACTAAGATCATGCATAGCAGAATACTGGTGGTCATGATGCCTAGATTGATTCCCCAAGCGTTGTTCTCATAGAGATTGAAGGGACCATGGTTAGATGCCCAAATCGACGTGAGAATGATGGCAAGGCCACCTGTTAAGGTAATGGTTCTTTGTATCAGAGCTAGGTCTGTTGGTTTTAAGCTTGGCTTGCTTGAAGGCAGTAGAGCCCAAATCAACAGCGTTAAACCTGTTGCAGCAAAGAATGCGGTCGTGAACCAAAGTAGTGGAGAAGCCGGTTGATGCCAAAGCGGTCGGCTCGCCAAAATTGCAATCTCTGCGCCTGTATAAAGTGCGATGCTTAGGCCCGAAATAGCCGTCACAGCAGCGAGTGCAATCATCAGCTTTGACGATATTTTCCATTGACCTAGCGTCAGCCAAGCCAAACGTTTTAGAAGTGGGTTTTCACTTTCTTTAAGCTGTGCGATGTCGTCACGCAGGTAAACCCAAGCTGTCGCAACAGCCAGACCAGAGAACAAAGGTAGGAATAGAGAGCCTAACGACATCCATGACCAAGGCGTGATGTGGGCGTAGAAGTGCCAAGCACGTCCCGGTTGGTGCAAATCACCGGTTAATGCTAATGGCCCAACAATCGCGCCGATGGCCATCACAAGCACAAGCGCTGAACGGAATTGATGGCTGGTTGAGTTTTTGAATATCAGTGCAATTAAAAACAGAATAGCCGCCGCATAAGCCGAACCGATGTAGAAGAAATATTGAACCGCCCACGGTAGCCAAGCGATCTCTTGAGCGGGAACTAACACCTCAGTGATATTCATGCTGTCTCTCCTTGTTTGCCTTGTGTCGCGATTGCCAATTCTTGTTTTCTAGAGGATGAGTTATCGATGGCGGCTGGATCATAAATCGCAGGCTGGCCTTCGATATGGCTAACGAAACGTTCGTTCATGCCGATATAGAAAACATGTGGGTTGGTATTTTGCTCTGGCTTGAGCACCTTGATGTCGTCTTGGTTTTCATTCAGCAGACGATTGATCTCGCTGTTTGGATCTTTCAGGTCACCAATGACACGTGCGCCTCCAACACAGGTTTCGACACAAGCGGGCAGTAAGCCGTCTTCAAGGCGGTGTGCACAAAAGGTGCATTTGTCAGCGGTAAGCGTGTCGTTGTTAATGAAACGCGCATCGTAAGGGCAAGCTTGAACACAATAAGCGCACGTAACGCAGCGTTCGTTGTCGACCATCACGATGCCATCTTCACGTTGGAAGGTCGCTTGAACAGGGCAAACCTTTATGCAGGGTGCGTTGTCACAGTGATTACAAAGGCGAGGCAACATGAACGATTTCACGTTTTGTTGAGCTGTCGAACCATCATCAAGGGAGACTTCATACTGTTTTACAGTGGTTCTGAACTGGCCAATCGGCGCTTGGTTTTCAACGCTACAGCCAACAGTACATGCCTGACAACCAACGCATTTACGTAAATCAATCGCCATCGCGTAGCGTTTACCTACTTCGCCTTTGCGGTCAGGTTGGTTGTTATTGCGAATGGCTGTGCTCGCGACTGCGGTGTTGATTCCGGTAATGGGAATGAGCGCAGCACCGGCGGAAACTTTACCGAATTGGCTGAGAAACCGTCTTTTCAATGAGTCCATAGAGGTACCTATAAATGGGTATTCGATCTGTTAGGCTCATTGTCAGTTTTTGACCGTTAACGGGGTATTGTGGATTTCCACATACCCAGATCAAAGTTGATCTAGAACAAATGTGGTTTTCGTTATCTAGCTGTTATGCTTTGTTTTAGAGGCTGATCTAAAGCGCTCTAAAGGATGAGTTAAGCGTTGAACATGTCGTCAGCTTCAAGAAAAAGTGAAATAACTAGAGAATAAATTGAATAAACAATCTGCTTGGAGAAAGAGATTTCAGTGACCGTTCGAAACCTAATGACAGTCGTTAGCCTTTGTTGGCTGAGCCTAACCGCAGGAGTGTGTTTTGCGGCTCAATCAGAACAAGTGATAGCAGCCCCAAGCTCAAGCCCAAACATCACTGAGTCCGATCAGGCCATTGAGGTCGGAGTATTGGCGATCAGAGGCAAACTTGCGGCGCAGCAGCGTTGGCAGCCTACGATGGATTGGCTGTCTGAGCGTATTCCGGGTAAGCACTTTGTTCTCAAGCCTTTTAATTTGGAAGAGATGGCCGAAGCGGTGAAAGATGTGACGGTCGATTTCGTTATTACTAACCCAGGTCAGGCGGTTCGCTTAGGACGACAGTATGCGCTCTCTTGGATGGCGACTATGACCAGTCATAACTTCGAAGAGCCCAGTTCTAACAATACCCGCAGCATTGGTTCTGCTTTAGTGGTAAGAAGAATGTCGCCCTATATCTCTTTCGAACAACTCAGTGGTAAGCCGATTGCAGCGGTCTCGGAAAATGCATTTGGTGGTTACTTAACAATGCGTTACCAAGTGATGCAAGAAGGGCTTAATCCCAACCACTTTTTTTCCAATACGCAGTTCTTAGGTTTCCCTATCGATGCCAGCTTGTACCAACTGCGAGAAGGACACATTGAAGCGGCTGTGGTGCCTGCGTGTTTGGTCGAGAGCATGATCAGTGAAGGCTTGCTGGTGGCGGGTCAGTATCGCGTTATCGGTAATCAAGCGCCTGAAGGCTTTCGATGCCAAGTGTCTACGCCTCTGTATTCCAACTGGTCGTTTGCCAAAACAGAGCGAGCCTCTTCGGCATTAGCTAAGCAAATGAGTCAGGTGCTGTTTTCAATGCCAAAGAGCAGTGTGCCAGCCATTGCTGCGAATGCCTCGGGTTGGACGTCACCCACAAGCTTGCTCTCAATCGACAAGCTTTATCAGCAACTCGACATGCACCCACTGCAACAACCTTGGTGGAAAGAAGCGTTAATCTGGCTTAAATACAATCAACAGTGGGCTTGGGCGTTCTTTATTTTTGTCGTGTTACTGAATGCTTACCACTTCTGGTTAGAGTACAAATTCAGCCGTAGTAAAAAACAGTTAGAAGCGACGCTACACAAGCTGAAAAGCAAGAGTGAACAGCTGGAACATTCGCAACGTATCGCGGTGGTTGGTGAGCTGGGTAGCAGTTTGGCGCACGAGATCAATCAACCTTTGGCGGCCATTCGCAACTACAGCGAAGGCGGTTTATTACGGATTTCGAAGAACAAACCATTGACTGATATTGAACCTGTGTTTGAGAAGATTCAGTCTCAAGTGGATCGTGCTGATGCGATCATTCAACGCTTAAGAAACATGATAAAGAAACGCTCATCAGATAAGTCTCAGACGGACATCGAGCAGTTACTCACAGACACCATTGAGCTGCTGCAATTTCGATTACAGAAACACAAGATAACCATTGAACGCCACGCTGTAGGTAAGCCTATCCAATTGCATGTCGACCCTGTGGGATTGCAGCAAGTGATTGTAAACCTGATCAACAATGCGACTGACGCGTGTAACGCACAACAGCATCGCGAACAAAGCGCTGCGTCTGATATTGATAACAAAAACAGCGAACCACCAACAATTAAAGTGATTACCGAGTATCAACTGGATAAAATGATGCTGTCGGTTATCGATAACGGCACGGGTTTAGATTTAACCGAACAACAAGTCACTCAAGCCTTTGTGAGTAGCAAAGAAAATGGCTTGGGTTTAGGGCTTGCGATTTGCCAAGACGTGATTGAAGACCACAGCGGCCAAATGGCCATCAAATCATTGACTCCTCATGGCTGTCACGTCGCAGTGACGTTACCTTTTTCTCTTTCAAATGATTCATAAGGAATCTTGTTATGTCTGAACTTCATCAAACGTTGCCGGTCTATGTGGTTGATGACGATGAGTCGATGCGTGACTCATTGGTGTTCTTATTGGAAGAGCATGATTTTACGGTGTCAGCCTATGAAGATGGCCTGAGCTTTCTGGATTCAGTGGATTTGAGTGCGCCAGGTTGCGTGGTGTTAGACAGCCGAATGCCTGAAATGAGAGGGCAACAAGTTCATGAGTTAATGGTGAAAGCGCAGAGCCCACTTTCGGTGATTTATCTGACGGGTCACGGTGATGTGCCAATGGCGGTTGAAGCGTTGCAAGCTGGTGCGGTGAACTTCTTTCAAAAACCGGTTAAAGGCAGTGAGTTAGCTGAGGCGATCAAGCAAGGGCTAGAGGCTTCTGAAAAGCATTTACACATGAATGTTTATCGCCAAGCGTATGCGTCGTTAACTGAGCGAGAAATCGATATTCTTAAGCAGATTATCGACGGCAAACGTAACCAGAAAATTGCCGATGAATTATGTATCGCGATGAGAACGGTAGAAGTACACCGAGCGAGTTTAATGAAGAAATTTTCTGCTAAAACGGTTGCTGAGCTAGCTTACATATACGGTCAACTGAACTAACTACAGCGACACGAAATTGCAGATAGGTATTCATCAATTTCGTTGTCGTTTTTTAAGATTATTTTGCTCAAAGGTGGTCTTCATTATCGAACTCTATTGAAGCAAGATCACACCATTTATGGAGTGCATAAGGATAGGTCTTAGTAGACTTTTTATCGCTATGTATTCCTGAGATACTGAACTAAGTTCATTTTAGGGCGGAACGTTTTAATAACGGCGCTTTTCCCTGTAGTTAGAAACATACCATTCACTATGGGTTGATCACTTTCCCGATATCGGGGCTAGTATCAGCCGAGTTAGGTTAAAATATTTTATGAGTACAATGGGAATCGCAATTGGTGCGACGGCTCTTTCGTTAATACTTGTCGCCGTGTGGCTGATCTCTTTATCGCTAAGAAAGCAGCGCTTGGAACAAGAACGTAAGGCTCGTGCTGTCGCTTATCGAAAAGCGATTGAAAAAGCGCGCATACAAGAGCAAAAAGAGCGTCACTTCAAAGCCGAAACTGGGCATGTACCGTCGATACTGTATTTGGCAAAAGAAGCTGAACGTAACAATATTAAGGAAGCTCTGTATTGGTACGACAAAGCGGCGCAACTCGATAATATCAATGGCATGTACGGCATTGTGCGCCTAAGCATGAAGCGCAAAGAAGACCTGATTTTAAGAGAGAAAGCCAACTTTTGGCAGCTTGCGATATCCGCATTGGACAATGACGTGTCTGCGAAATTCGAGATGGGTAAAGCGCTCGTCTTTGGTCGCGGAACCGATAAGAACATCCCTAAGGGTTATACCTATATTGAAGAGTCTGCGGCTGGTGGTAATACCGAAGCGATGCTGTTCATCGGTGACTGGTGTCTAGATAAAGAAAACCCAGACTACTCTGCCGAAAGTTCTGTCGAGTGGTACCAAAAAGCTGCGGAAAAGAATAGCTTAGACGGCAAGATCAAACTTGGTATGAGTTATTTGAACGGTGTGGGTGTTGAGCCTAACCATGGCGAGGCTGTTTACTGGTTTGAGACGGCCGCAGAAAAGAACAGTGCAGAAGCGATGTTTAGAGCAGGTGAAGCTTGGATTGACCATGGTGAACACGGCAATGCCATTGCTTATATCTGGCTATTTCTATCGGCTCATTTTGGTTACTCAGAAGCCAAGCATTTGAGGGATAAAGTCGGCGGGGAACTTGGTGTGGATGCTGTCGTGGGCTTACAGGCTCTGACTAAACCGATAATGACTAAGCTGACCCAAGAAGCAATCACTAAGCACTCAATCATTAAGGCGCTCAACAAGCTCTACAAACGCAATATACCTGTCCCTAAGAAGGTTAAAGAAGCCTCCGATGAAGAAGGTGAGGAGTTAAATGTCGATGGTAATCATTTAGAGACCAAAGCGTCGAGTGAGCAAGGTTCTAACGTCGATTACAGCCAGCAGACGACGCCAAACCATGATAGCGGTGCTGCGAATCAAGGGTCACCCAGCGATCAAGCAACGCATAACAAAGAAGCAAGCCTTAACTCTCTAGACTTCAGTCAGGCAGCCGTGGATCCAAGCTGGAAAAGCAACCACTAAAACGTGTTGGTTAGCTTTGATGAGTTAGACAAGAATGACTGAAGCTATAAAGCTATAAAGCTATAAAGCTATAAATCTATATAGCTTCTAGCCGTAATCTAGAAAACCAAGACAACAAAAAAGGGAAGCGAATGCTTCCCTTTTTATTTGTGTGCTATTTGCTTTTAGAGCTTAGAGCTTAGAGCTTAGAGCTTAAGCCTAATACCCAAGAGCTGTTAAGCTTTGTTTTGCTCAGCTTTACATACAGCCGCAGTGAACACGACGTCAGTTGAGCTGTTAAGCGCTGTTTCAGCCGAATCTTGAATCACACCAATGATGAAACCAACCGCTACAACCTGCATCGCTACATCGTTTGAGATACCGAATAGGCCACAAGCTAGAGGAATCAGTAGCAGTGAACCACCGGCAACGCCTGATGCGCCACATGCTGAAATTGCAGCAACAAGGCTTAGTAGAATCGCAGTGAAGATATCAATCTCAATACCCATTGTGTGTACAGCTGCAAGCGTTAACACAGTGATGGTGATTGCAGCACCCGCCATGTTGATGGTTGCGCCTAGAGGGATTGATACAGAGTAAGTATCTTCATCTAGCTCTAGCTTCTTACAAAGGTTCATGTTCACTGGGATGTTTGCAGCGCTTGAACGAGTGAAGAATGCCGTTACACCAGACTCACGAATACATTGCAGTACAAGTGGGTATGGGTTCTGTTTTGTCTTTACAAAGACAAGCAGTGGGTTAACGACAAGAGCAATGATCAGCATTGAGCTTAGTAGAACCGCTAGCAGTTGACCGTAGCTTGCTAGTGCATCGAAGCCCGTTGTTGCGAATGTAGTCGAAACAAGGCCGAAGATACCGAATGGCGCAAGACGAATAATGAAGCGAACAATGTGTGAAACACTGTGGCTAAGGTCTTCGAAAACCGCTTTGGTTGTTGCAGATGCGTGGTGCAGTGCAAGACCAAGACCGATAGCCCAAGCAAGAATACCGATGTAGTTAGCGTTCATTAGTGCGCTAACTGGGTTATCTACAAGCTTGAATAGAAGCGTATGAAGAACTTCTGCAATACCTTGAGGAGGGTTAGCACCTTCAGCGCCAGCAACCAGTGTCAAAGTGGTTGGGAACATGAAGCTCAGTACTACAGCAGTCAGTGCTGCAGAGAACGTACCAATCAGGTAAAGCACAATGATTGGACGCATATGAGTATGCTGACCTTTCTTTTGGTTTGCGATAGAAGCTGCAACAAGAATGAATACTAAAATTGGGGCAACAGCTTTCAGAGCACCAACAAACAGACTACCTAATAGGCCTGCATCTTGAGCTGCTGAAGGAGAAACCATGGCGAGAACGACACCGAAAACAATACCAGCAAGGATCTGTAGAACGAGATTTCCACGAGCGATGCGGGCGAGCATGTTGTGATTTTGCATAAAATACCTGCAATTGTTAATTTATTATAGTGATGTATTTTTTTATAAAGTTGTACCAAATCCAACTATACACTAGTGGAATGGGCGGTCATATTAGCGGGATCTAAGAGGGTGTCTAGGAATAGTTTACTTTTAGGGTGATTGTTTGCGCTACGTGGTGTTTTTAGAGCTAAATGTTAAATTTTTGTACTCTTGTTGAGATATAAATCTGCATGATAATACTCATTCGGGTCAATGTTCTGGTTCTGGTGCCGTCAGAGTCGATTAGCAAGATCATTGTGTGCAGAAATGATCCCATTGGGTTCCTGTTGATATAAAGAAGACCTGTTGATACAAAGAAGCCCCGCTGATACAAAAAGCCCCAGCCCAATGCGTTAAAGAGCTCATGAGTTAATGAGCTAATACGCGATAGGGACATAGGGCTTATTTACGTGTTGTAAACCTAATCCAATAATCGGCTATTTAGACGATTTCTTGATATTACGGCTCTCTGATTGCACGGTTTTGTACATTTTAGAAAGCTGTTTACTGTTCGCTCTCTGTTCTGCCAATGAGGCTCCATTTCTTGCTTGCTCTCTGAGTAGCTTCTCATAGTTAGAGAATCGTCTTTCAGAAAGCTCACCGCTTTCAATGGCCTTGCGTATTGTGCATCCTGGTTCTGACTCATGGCTGCAATCAGAAAAGCGACAATGCATCGCTAACTCTTCCACATCAGAAAAGGTTTCACTTACTCCTTCAGCACAATCGGCGAGTTGTAACTCTCGCATACCAGGAGTATCGAGCAATAAACCACCCGATGTTAGCAAGTGGAGCGATCGTGACGTGGTTGTATGACGGCCTTTGCTGTCGTCTTCACGAATACCGCCCGTTTCTTGTTGAGTCTCCCCAAGCAGCGAGTTGACCAGCGTCGATTTCCCGACACCAGACGAACCCATCAAAGCCACCGTTTTGCCCGTTTTACACCAAGGTGACAATACTTGAGTAGAGTCTTGGTCTAGGCTATTAACGGTTTCGATCATCAGCATAGAATCTAAGCGTTGCACTTGTTGCACTTTGTCTTGGTAGTCGTCACACAAGTCTTTCTTGGTAAGTACTATAACCGCTTCAACCTGTGCTTCATTGGCGAGTGCTAGAAAGCGTTCGATGCGGCTCAGATTAAAGTCATTATTTAGCGAGACCACGATAAACACGGTGTCGATATTGGCTGAAATATATTGTTCAGCTACGCGACTGCCTGCTGCTTTACGGCTGAAGAGCGACTGACGCTCAAGTAAGCGGTCGAATTGTAAATCAGCGTTTAATATCACCCAGTCGCCAACCGTCATTACGGGTTGGTTTTGATGAACGGGTAGAACGATTTCGCCTTGTTCTGACGCAAGCGTATAGCCGCTGCGATGGTGCGCGGTAATGCGAGCAATGACGGATTGGTCATAGTCTTCGAGTGTCAGCTGTTGCAGGAATACAGGTTGCCATCCAAGCTGTTGAAGTGACATTGGATGAGAAAATGCGTTTTGTGAATTCATGTCTATTTACCCAGACGTGCGAGCTTTCTTTTCTTGTGAGAGCATTAAAGTCTTATCAGTGCATTAAAGTCTTATGAGAGCATTAAAGTCTTATGAGAGCATTAACATCTTGTGAGACCTCTTATTTGTTGATGAGATCAAAAGAGTTAATGAGACCAAAAAGTATTGCTGAGATTAAAAAGCGTCGAGACGTCAAAAATGTTTTGAGCTTGGGTCGAATTCAAATAGATAGGACCCCGGATTTAGTCATGCGCTATTGGGCATGCAGGTATTGATCACTTACGATCAATAGTAAACCGGGTAAAAGTGTACGGTCGTCACGGGTGACGAGATGTTGGTCGATCGGTATTTAAGTTTGATTAACCAAACAAATTAACGCGCTACTTTTACTGCCAGTTTTAGTGTGTTCATTACAATCATCTTCTATTCTCCTTGGGTTATTTATGTGTTCAGGCTTTGAATAAAAAGCGAACTCAGTTTAACAAAAAGCCACGATGGCGAGAAGTCATCGTGGCTTAAATTATTTTATCAATTGTGAATACGATTAATGATGATCGTGATTCATCTTTTTCATGCCGCTCATTACTTTCTTAACCGGCGCATCGAAGGTCTGTGTTTCACCATTGGCGAAAGTCAGTGTCATCTCGATTTTCTCACCTTCTTTTAGGCTGCTTGCTAGGTCGAACAACATGATGTGTAGGCTACCTGGTTTAAGTACCGCTTCACCGTTCGCAGGAATGGTGATCTCTTGAATTTGGCGCATTTTCATAACATCGCCATCCATGATTACATCATGAAGTTCTACTTTACCTGCTGCAGGTGTTGTTGCAGAAACAATAGCGCGATCTTTATCGCTGTGGTTCATCAGAGTCGTGAACACCGCGCTGTTAACTGCTGAAGGCGGGGTAGCACGAGCATACGCGTCATGAACCATAATATCGCTACTAGCCTGAGCAAAAGGGGTGAGCAATAAGCCTGCTAGAGCAAGTGCTTTTAACTTCATGTTGTTGTCCTTAATTTTTATGTTTTGGTCTGGGACCTGACTTTATGTTTGAACTTTATTGGTTAAGTTCTTTGTTTTTACGTTTTACTGCGTCAGCTTGTTGATAGCCTCAACAATTGGTGCTGGCGTTAACGTATGAGGTACTTTGGTAATCAAAGTACCGTCGGGCTTTAAAAAATAAAAATATGAGCTGTGGTCTAGGGTGTATTCCAACTCTGAACCTTCAAGCTTGGTCTTTCTGAAAATAACGCCGTAGTTATGAGCCAGAGTAGTGGTGACATCCAATGGACCACTTAGTCCTTCCATCATCGGGTGGAAATATTGCGCGTATTCATACGAGGCTTCAGCGGCATCACGTTCAGGATCAAGAGAAACAAACATTGGGCGAATCTTGGCTTTTGCTTCATCAGAAACTTGGTTAAGTGCTCCGGCCAACATAGCCAAAGAAGTGGGGCATACATCCGGGCAACGTGTGAAACCGAAGTAAACGATACGAATTCTGTCATCGGTTTGGTCAAAGATTTCCGTTGGTTGGTTGTCTTTGCCGAAAAGAGTCGTAGCGGAGAACTCTTGTTTTGCAGCGTGTTGTTCTTGAACTTCGTTTTGCCCATCAAGATAGCTTTTGACACCAAAGCCAAGTACAAAAGCGACAACCAATGCTAACGACCAATTTCTACTCATCTTGCCATCCTTATTGCAGGGTTTACAGTATCGACACCATCAGTGAGTTCACCGACCCATGTCATTTTATCTAAAGTACATACAGGTAAAATCACATCACCTTCATAGGTATTGTTGCCAATGCTCTTTAATTGAAAACGCGCTGATCCCATTTCCATTTCTAAACCTGTGAGCGATAACATCAGTGTCTCAGATGCAGCACCTTCCCAAACTACCTTTATCTTTGTGGGTAGAAGAGGTTGCGCGGTTTCTCGGTCAAGCGACATTGAAATGGATTCCTGCTCACACGATGTGGTTGAAAGCATGCAGTAGTCATCCAAGTTGACTTCGGCAGTTGAGTGCTCAATGACCGACTTAAATTTTTGAAATACTTGCGGCCCATAAAAACCTGCCACGAGAGCAATGCCAAGAGCCACCACCTTTAATGCTGGGTGCATGTCGTGTTCTCATCTAATTTTATAAGAGCGGCGATGTTATCATACCCCTCAATACGTGCTTGTATCAAAAAGCAATTTTGTGCGTATGGTAGAACTAAAAAAGCGAAGCCATTGGCTTCGCTTTTGTCTGTTCAATCGAGAAGTGAGCTTAGTATTTCTAAGCATTATCCGTTCTAAACGCTTTCCAGAAGTTGGTTGAATGATTAGTCAACGTTGCGCTCTGCAAATTTCTCTAGTCCTAGAACCAAGGCAATAGCAGCCAACATCATCACAATCGCCATTACCAGCTGAGAAGGCTGAGAGGTTACGGCTTCAAAATCAAACGGTGATAGGTTTTCTTGAATCAGAGGAACTTGTTCACCTTTTGAGTTTGTTCGCCAGCTGATGGTCTCTTTCCACGGCCAAATCTTAGGCAGCGTACCGATCATCAAACCAGTTAAGAACACTAGTGTGAAATCGCGGAATGAGCGCAGTAACCAAGAAAGTACGTGCGAGAAAGTCAGTAGGCCAATCACACAGCCACTAAGGAATAGCGCAAGCACATCGATTTGGAACTCTTTAACCGCACCAAGAACCGGACCATACATACCAATCAATAGCAGAATGAAGCTACCCGAGATACCCGGTAAAATCATCGCACAGATCGCAATCGCACCCGCAATGAGGATATTGATACTGGTAGGCTCCATTTGCAGCGGCTTAAGCACGGTAATGCTATAGGCGAAAGCAACGCCAAGCAGCAAAAACACGAATCGAATCATATCGCGCTTCTCTACTTGCTTAAGAATATGGAAAACCGACACCAAGATCAGGCCAAAGAAGAAAGACCACAGTGGAACGGGGTGGGTGACTAATAACCAAGAAATCAGTTTTGCAAATGTCGCAATGCTCGTGAATACGCCTGCGAACAGTGAAATCAGGAAGAAACCATTGATGTGGTTAAACGCGGCTTTGAAGCCTTCGCGTTTCCATAAGCCAAGTACGCTAGGGTTAATCCTGCGAATGCTTTCTAGCAGCGTATCGTAGATACCAGTGATGAATGCGATGGTTCCGCCCGACACGCCAGGAACAACGTCTGCTGCGCCCATTGCCATGCCTTTGAAAAAAGTACTTAAGTAGTTCATTGCTTCATAGAGTTGAGGGTGATTTTGTGCAGTATACAAACTTTAGTGTAAAAAAAGTATGAATATGCCATTGGGGAAGGGCTTTTATTACTCTCTTAATTGTAAGGCAATAAGTTGAAGTGAACATTTGCCTTACATTTAAAATACAACCACTTAGTAATTTGTCATTAAGAGCAGAGATGAAACTGATCTCTTATCAATATTGCATCTTGGTTGCATTATGCAAATGCACTTTGCAATTCGCATGACAAATTCATGGTTTTTATGCGATGCAGGGCTTATAAAACGCCGAATTAAAGTTGGCACGCTAACTGCATTAAATTCATTGACCCTTCTTAAGCCGAGGGTCACCTAGCCAACTGACGTTGTTAGTGAACTTATGATTTGTTCACAAATATATAGAGCCAATCGCGATTATTGCGGTTGGCTATTTTTTTGCCTGTCGTTTGGTGATTGTCTTTTTTCTTTTCCAGTTCCTACATTTTTAAGCTCTAAACTTCAGATGAAAAAAAAGCCAGCCACCATTGGTGACTAGCTTAAGCTTTTCTCGAATCAATCTCGAATCAATCTCGAATCAATCTCGAATCCGTTTTAGTACCCCATCAATTGCAGCAAGTTCTCTGCTGTGCTGATTGCTTCTTTGCGGTTAGCAATGTTCAGCTTTTGGTAAAGGTTACGGATGTGAGTTTTGATCGTGGTCCCCGCTACATCGAGCTCTTGAGCGATTTGCTCATTACTGAACCCAGAATAGATCAGACCAAGTACTTGCCATTCACGCTGGGTGAGTGGGCTAGTGCGCACAAGCTCAGGAATATTCGGGTGATTAACCAAGTTCTCAACAAAGTCTTCATCGAAGTGAACCGAGCGGCTGCGTTGGGTGGTTGAGATATCTTTCATGATCTGTTGAGCGCGATGGCGTTCTAAGTCACCTAAGCCTGGCTTGTTGCTCAATTTATCCAAGATATGCCCGATAGTCCCACCGTCGACCAAGAAGTTACCAACCATACCGGTTTGGTTGGTCATATGAAGCGCTTCTTCAAGTAGCACGCGTGCGCTGTCTTCATCGTTAATTTGTGTACGCAACACCGCTTCAACGATCAAGTTTCGGTTGGTGTCTGTAATCAGATGTGAACGCTGCGCTTCACTCTTAAGAAAAATCAGCGCTTCTTCCGCATCTTCATACTGCTCAAGGATGATGTGAGAACGTACGATGTTTCGCCATTGAAGCTGGCAGAAGTGGTTACTTGCCGATTCAGGTCGAACCGCCACGCTTAGCCAATCACGGATTGCCTCTTTATTGCCTTTTACTTGCCAGAATAGAATCAAAGAAAGAGAAGCATTTGCGGTCCAATCTACGTGGTAAGTTGATTGACGTAGCAGGTGTTGAATTTGGTCGATAAACTTCGACGCTTTATCAATCTCGCCACGGCTCAATGAAATTCGAGCCAGCATTGAGTAACTGTGCAGGTGTTTACTTGGTGAGTGGTGACCAAGGATATCTAAGCCTTTGTAGCAACATTCTTCCGCTTCATCTAGTCGGTTCCAACACCAGAAGATCTGAGCGCGAACACGCAGCAAAAATTCATGTAGAGGAACGTATTGAAGTTGATGCTCTTCGATCAATTTGAATGCGCTGTCTTGTAGCTCAAATGCAGCTTGAACATAACCTTGAGCAATCAAGATTTCGCTTTGCTGCAGAATTGCCCATAGAGCCTGATGGTAAACCTGATACTGACGTGCCAGTTTTTCTGTTTGTTGCATCATCGGTAGCGCACGGCTTAGGTTACCCATTACGTGATTCACTTCGCCCACAACCGAGGTTGCGACAATGCGGCTACGATAAACGGTGGTGTTCAACTGGCTCAACGAAAGCTCAGCCAATTCCAATGCTTTCTCAGGCTCATTGCTGTTGATGGCAACTTGGGCGCGCAAGGCGTTGTATTGGCCTTGTTGCTGAGTATCGAGTTCAATGTTTCGAGCTTGATATTGAGTCTCAGCCTCTTCCAACAAAGTACCCACTTGATCATAACGGTGCTGACTTTGTGCCAGCCAAGCGCGCAGCATTGATAGCTTCGGCTCACTGTATAGTTGATCCGTAGTCAGTTGCTTGATCGCCATCTCTAATGATGAAAGCTCACCTTGGTTGAACATCGGCCAACCGTGTTCAGTCAGGATTTGGATGATCAGCTCTGGATCTTCAGCACGTTGTGCATGTCGCAGTGCTTGATGAGGCGTTTTCTGTTTGATCCACGCTTTCGCGGCACTCCGGTGCAACTCGGCTTCTTGTTGCGGAATTCGAGCTTGGCGCTCATGGGCAAGAAACTCACCGAATAGATTGTGGAATCGGTACCAGTTTTTCTCGCCTTCAAGCGGGTAGATGAATAAGCCAAATCGGTTGAGTGATTCGATCATACCCAGTGCGTCTTCACGCTGTGTAAGCGCGCAGACTAATTCGTCATTGAAATGATCAAGTACTGAACACTGCATCAAGAACTGTCGGGTTTCTTTATCCAGTAGATCGAATACTTCTTCAACCAAGTAATCCCAAAGGTGGGCATGGTTAAAGTGAGAGAACGATTCTGCAGATTGCGCAAGGGTACGTTTTTGATGTTGAGCTTGAAGGGCAATAAGCTGTAATGCCGAAGGCCACCCCTCAACATAAGTACAGATACTACCAGCGGTCGTGTCATCTACGCCATCGGCGACACGTTGATTGAAGAAGCGCGTCGTCTCTTCAGTATCAAAAGCCAGCGAATCGTTTCCAATTTCAATCATCAGATCACGAACACGAAGGTTTGCAGTGCCAAGTGGTGGTGTCCCGCGGCTAGTCACAACAAGCGTCAGGTTGTCAGGCATGTGTTTAAGGAAGAAGCGCATAGCTTCGTGGATATCGTCATTGTTGACCAAGTGATAGTCATCCAACACAAGGAAACATTCGTGATGGAATTCAGACATCTCAGCAAACACTTCACTTAACAAAGAATGCAACGATGAAAATTGTCGCTTTTCTGCCAGCTTTTGGGCATTAGGGCAGGCATTTTGAGTCGCTTTATTGAGTGATTGCATTAGGTAGTTGATAAAGCGAAAGGCATCGTTGTCACTTTCATCAATGCTGTACCAACCCACATTGGGCTTATCTACCAGCCATTGAGCTGCCATTGTGGTTTTGCCGTACCCCGCTGGAGAGCGGAATAATACAAGCTTATAGCAATCTGCGTGTTGGAGCAGATCGAGAACCCTAGGTCGTAGGATTGCATTATGTAAGCGGCCGGGACGAGTCAGTTTCGAAGGGATCCACATGTCGAAGTTTTTCACCTATTCCGTGGCTTATGTTCTGGATTACCTCAATCTATCGTTGAGTGTAATCGAATGACATCAGCCTAATTACTTAAGTCTTCAATCATATTACGTGAAGCAAAACGGCACCGACTATGATCCTCCTCAGAAACCTTGCACTCCTGCATGTTTTTAGGCTTCTACGCCCTTTATTTGAGACTTTGCTCACATAGCGGGTTGGTTTGTGAATGTGACATCCTTCATCCCAACACGTAAATCTATGCAAAAGATGAGAGGAAGAAATTATTTTCGTGATCTGAATATCAAATTTGATAATGACTTTAATCCGGTTAAATAAAAGTCACATCAATTGAAGGTAAGTTATCGAACGGGAGCTTGTGATCTTAGTCACTCCAAGTTTTTGTTCGAAGTCAGAACATGAGAGTCAGATCACTAACCCTATGTCGGTACGCCCCCTACGCCCTCCCATCTACTCCTAGTTTGTCGCGTTAGCGGGAGGATGTTTAGTTAATGGTGACCATGCACGATATGTGACAGATGAATTAGAACTATTAAAAGCGAGATTTCTGAAATGAAACCAACTCAGCAAAAAACTTTCGATAAAGTGTCGTTCCAAGAAAGCGTTAAGAAGCATTTATCTGCAACCTACGCAACAACGATTGAAAACGCAGATAGCCGCGCATGGTACCTAGCAATGGGGCGTGCGCTAGCAGAATTGACAACATTTGATCTGTTAGAAACTGAAAATGACGAAAAAATTAAGAACGCGAAGAGCGTTAACTACCTTTCACTAGAGTTTTTGATTGGTCGTTTAACAGGTAATAACCTGATCAGCATGGGTCTGTATGAGCAAATCACTCATGCAATGGAAGAGCTAGGTCAAAACTTAACTGACCTTCTAGAAGAAGAACGTGACCCATCACTAGGTAACGGTGGCCTTGGTCGTCTTGCTGCTTGTTTCATGGATTCTTGTGCCGCTCAAGAATACCCAACAGTAGGTTACGGTCTTCACTACGAATACGGTCTATTCAAACAGTCTTTC
The DNA here is from genome assembly GCF_057785955.1 of Vibrio sp. QJM3NY_27. Classification (NCBI taxonomy): domain Bacteria; kingdom Pseudomonadati; phylum Pseudomonadota; class Gammaproteobacteria; order Vibrionales; family Vibrionaceae; genus Vibrio; species Vibrio sp. QJM3NY_27. The sequence continues at coordinate 969,317 of NZ_CM173512.1, forward strand.
CAAGACGGTCGTCAACAAGAAGCACCTGACGCATGGCGTGGTGTTGAAGGTTACCCATGGGAAGTAGCTCGTCCAGAACTAGCACAACACATTGGTTTTTACGGTCATGTAGAAGTTGAATATATCGACGGTAAAGAAGTTCGTACTTGGGTTCCGGGTATGGAAGTGAAAGCAATGCCTTGGGATCTACCTATCGTAGGTTACGAGTCAAACACAGTTTACCCATTGCGTCTTTGGGAATGTCAGGCAATCGCACCATTCTCATTAGCAAGCTTTAACAACGGTGACTACTTCGAAGCGCAACACTCGCTAATCGATGCAGGCAACATCACTAAAGTACTTTACCCGAACGACAACCACGAGAAAGGTAAGACACTGCGTCTAATGCAGCAGTACTTCCACTCAGCAGCGTCTGTTCGCGATATTCTACGTCGTCACGAAGCAGCAGGTTTCTCTCTAGAAGATCTGCCTAAGCAAGAAACGATTCAACTGAACGATACGCACCCAACGATCGCTATCCCTGAATTGATGCGCATCCTGATCGATGAGAAAGGTTTAACTTGGGACCAAGCTTGGGAAATCAGTGCTCATACGTTCGCATACACGAACCACACACTACTTCCAGAAGCATTAGAGACTTGGTCTGAATCTTTGATCAACCGTCTTCTTCCACGTCACATGGAAATCATTTTTGAAATCAACCACCGCTTCATGCAAGAAGTTCGCAAGATGTGGCCTGGTGACGGTGAGAAGCAAGCGAAGCTTTCTATCATCCAAGAAGGTTTCCACCGCATGGTTCGCATGGCAAACCTATGTGTGATTGGCTCTTACAAAGTAAACGGTGTAGCTGCGCTTCACTCTCAACTGGTTAAGAAAGACTTGTTCCCAGAGTTCAACGAAATCTTCCCTGGCAAACTGACTAACGTAACGAACGGCATCACGCCACGTCGTTGGTTGAAGTTCTGTAACCCAGGGCTATCTACGCTAATTACTGGCAAGATCGGCACTGAGTGGCCAGCAAAACTTGAGCAGCTAGAAGGCATCGCTAAGTTTGCAACAGACGCGAAATTCCAAAAAGAATTCATGGCTGTTAAGAAAGAAAACAAACAGCGCCTTGCTGATTGGGTTCAAGAGAACATGGGTATCGAGCTAGATACTAACGCTATCTTCGACGTGCAAATCAAGCGTCTTCACGAATATAAGCGTCAGCACCTAGATTTGCTACACATTCTATCTCTGTACCACCGTATTCTTAACGAACCTGGTTTCGAGTGTGAGCCACGCGTATGTTTCTTCGCAGCAAAAGCAGCACCGGGTTACCACCTAGCGAAAGAGATCATCTTCGCGGTTAACAAGATCGCAGAGAAGATTAACAACGACCCTCGCATTGGCAACAAGCTGAAAGTGGTATTCATCCCTGACTACCGTGTAAGCATGGCTGAAATCATTATTCCTGCGGCAGACGTTTCTCAGCAAATTTCATTAGCTGGTAAAGAAGCATCAGGTACGGGCAACATGAAGATGGCGCTAAACGGCGCGCTAACTATCGGTACGATGGATGGTGCAAACGTTGAGATTCGTGAAGAAGTTGGCGATGAAAACATCTACATCTTTGGCCTAGACGTTGATGGTGTAGTGGCATTGCAAGCTCAGGGTTATAACCCATACGATTACTACAACGCAGACCCACTGCTGAAAGCATCTCTAGACCTACTGACTGGCGATGAGTTCTCTCCAGGTCAACCAGGCCTTCTACGTGCAACGTTTGATAGCCTACTAGACGGTGGCGACCCGTACCTATGTCTTGCTGACTTCGCATCTTATGTGAAAGCACATGAAGACATGGGCAAGCAGTACAAAGACCAAGCAGGTTGGGCTAAGAAAGCGATTCTTAACACAGCATTGGTTGGTAAGTTCACATCAGACCGCTCTATTCGCGATTACGTGAACAACATTTGGAAACTTGAAGCGGTTAACCGTTAATACTTCCAAAGTAGCCAAGGCAGTTTCTGCCTTGGCTCAATTAGCTTGTGGGCAAATAGATGGCTTATAAAGATAGCGATGCTTACAAACTGATTGTCACAAGCTAATTGATTAGTAAAAAATTAAATTAACAACCCTACAAAATTGAAAGCGTCAGAACGTTTTCGGAGAGAGCGATGAAAGAACAGACCGTATTAAAACAAGTCGCAGAAATGGCAAATATTGCCGACAGTTACGTTAGTGCGTGGGGCGATGAAGCACAAGTATCAGAAGAGACGATTACGTCTCTATTGGCTTCATTGGGCTACGATACAAGCAGCGATGATGCACTGCTTAAATCTGCAGAAAGAAAACACAAAAAAGATGTACTAGACCCAGTTCTTGTCTTGCGTGACGGTGAGCCAGTAGAGGTGGCGCTTAATCTAGGTGTTAGTGCTCGTGAAAGTGAGTTCAGCTGGCGCTTAGAAACCGAGCAAGGAGAGGTACTTGAAGGCTATCTTCAATCTCAAGTCGTTCGTGACGAGCGTGCCGAGGGTGGCCCTTTAGTGTTTGCATTGCCAAGTGATTTGGCATGGGGTTACCACAAGCTGATTGTGAGCCGTAAGCGCCGTAAGAAGCCTTACGAGATGACATTGATCATTACGCCAAAAGCGTGTTTCAAGCAGTCACCAATCGAGCAAGGCAAAAAGCTTTGGGGACCAAGTGTTCAACTGTACACACTAAGAACTCAGCACAACTGGGGTATTGGTGATTTTGGTGACCTTAAACAGCTTGTTGCTGATATCGCTTCTCGCGGTGGTGATTTTGTTGGCTTAAACCCAATTCACTCATTATTCCCAGCGAACCCAGAAGGCGCGAGCCCATACAGCCCGTCGTCACGTCGTTGGTTGAACATCTTATACATTGATGTGAGCTCAGTACCTGAATTCGCATTAAGTGCTGAAGCACAACAAACGGTAGGCAGCGCTGAATTCCAACAGCGTCTACAAAAAGCTCGTGAAGCGCACTGGGTAAACTACACCGAAGTGTCTGAGCTTAAGATGAGTATCTTGCCTCTGTTATTCGCAGAATTTAAGACTCGTCATCTAGACAAGAACAGCGATCGTGCACAAGCGTTCTTAGCGTTTGTAGAAGAAGGTGGTGAAAGCCTGATGCATCAAGCGGCGTTTGATGCTCTGCACGGTGAGTTACATGCCGAAGATTCAGGTATGTGGGGCTGGCCAGTATTCCCAGAGAAGTATCGTACATTCGAAAGCCCAGCGACACAGAAATACATTAAAGAGAACCTAGAGAATGTTCATCTTTACATGTACCTGCAGTGGTTAGCGGATTGCCAAATCAACGATGCACAGTCTCTTGCTGAAGAGAAAGGCATGGCCGTTGGTTTGTACCGTGACCTAGCTGTTGGTGTTGCGGATTCAGGCAGCGAAACTTGGGCCGATGAAGGCAATCTAGTGATGGATGCGAGCATCGGTGCTCCACCGGATGTGCTTGGTCCTCTAGGTCAAAACTGGGGTTTACCACCGCTTAATCCTGAAGTGCTTCAAGAAACAAGCTACGACGCATATATCAAGCTACTCCGTGCCAATATGAAGCACTGTGGTGCCCTTCGTATTGACCACGTATTAGGCCTACTGCGTTTGTGGTGGATTCCAAAAGGTGAAAACGCAACCAAGGGTGCGTACATCTACTACCCAGTACAAGACATGCTGTCAATTCTGGCGCTTGAATCTCACCGTTACCAATGTAGCGTTATCGGTGAAGACTTAGGTACGGTGCCGGATGAAATCGTCGATATCCTAGCGGATGCGGGCGTGCATTCTTACAAAGTATTCTTCTTCGAAACATCAGAAGATGACGGTGGCTTTATCTCACCAAAACATTATGCACCACAATCGATGGCGGCACTTTGTACTCATGATATGCCAACGCTTCGCGGCTTCTGGCATTGTGATGACTTGAAAATGGGTCAAGAGATTGGTTTATACCCAGATGCAGAACAGCTAGAAACCTTGTTCGACGACCGTCTGGAATGCAAACAAGGTATCTTAGATTCAGTGGCATGGCATGGCTTCTTACCTGAAGGTGTTGGTCGTGGTGCAAGCCAAGTACCGATGGACTCTTATCTTGCTGAAGCACTTCAACTGCACGTTGCGGCTGGTGGTTCGACACTTCTTAGTGTTCAACTGGAAGATTGGTTAGAGATGGACAAGCCAGTAAACATTCCTGGCACTGTCGATGAATACCCTAACTGGCGTCGTAAACTATCAATGAACTTGGACGAAATATTTGCTCACGAAGGGGTAAATCGTATCGCTTCTAAGCTGACTGACGTTCGAGAAAAAGCAGCTAAGTAATGACGTTGAGTGGCTTGAAAATAGGTGGTTTTTTGCTTACGCCGTACGAAACTACAACCTCGGTCACTCAATAATGAATGCTCATCTGGTAGAATAAACCGTCGTTATATTGCCCGCACTAATAGCGGGCATTTTTGTATTATATTTTTTGGATGTTTGGTTAGGGAGAAGCGTTTTGGAACTAAGTTCGATTTCAAAGCAAAAACAAATATATACCCAACTATCACAGGCTTGTTTCACTGACCCATTTGCGTTTTTAGGGCCATACCTACCTTCTGAGCAAGGTGCATTACGTGTGTGGATTCCTGGGGCAAATAAAGTCGAGTTGATTGTTGGAAAGGAACCTCGTATTGAGTTAGCGCGAGAGGGTGAAAGTGGTTTCATTCTTAAGCAAGAGAGAGATTTACGTTTTACTCACTACAAGCTCGCGGTTGATTGGGCTGGAGTCGAGCAGATCATCGATGATCCATACCAGTACCACGATCTGTACGCGAGTTATGAAGATCTCCATACACCTAAAGATATGTATCATCACATGGGGGCTCAGTTTATTACGCTAGAGCGTGATGGACAGACGATTTCAGGTACGCGTTTCTTGGTGTATGCACCGCATGCAACAGCGGCAAGCTTAGTGGGTAACTTCAACGCTTGGGATGGTCGTCGTCATCCAATGCAACGCTTAGATTATGGCATGTGGGGCCTATTCATTCCTGAACTGGAAGAAGGCGCTCAATACAAGTTTGAATTAAAAGGACCTGATGGCGAAGGCTTACCACACAAAGCTGACCCATGGGGTTTTTACTCTGAGCAGTACCCTTCGTTCTCATCTGTGACTTACGATCACGCGCGTTACGAGTGGCAAGATACTCAGTGGCAGAATCGCCCAGTAACGCAAAAGCGTAAAGAAGCACTTTCGTTCTATGAACTGCACGCTGGTTCTTGGAAGCGTAACGCTGAAGGGGAATTCTTAAACTACCGTGAACTTGCTGCTGAATTGATCCCATATTTAACGGACTTGGGTTACACGCATGTAGAGTTGATGCCGGTTTCAGAGCATCCGTTTTACGGTTCTTGGGGCTATCAGCCAATAGGCTTGTTCGCTCCAACGAGTCGTTTTGGCTCTCCTGATGACTTCAAATTCTTCGTCGATCAATGTCACCAAGCTGGTTTAGGTGTTGTTCTGGATTGGGTTCCAGCGCACTTCCCTAGTGATGACCACGGCTTAGCCAATTTTGATGGAACACCTTTGTTCCATGATCCCGATCCACGTCGTGGTTGGCACCAAGATTGGAATTCGTACATTTATGATTTAGGCAAAGAGCATGTGCGCCGTTTCTTGGTTGCAAACGCACTGTACTGGTTTGAACAATTCCATATCGACGGCATTCGTGTTGATGCGGTTGCTTCGATGTTGTACCTCGATTATTCGCGTAGCCATGATCAATGGATTCCGAATGCTGACGGCGGCAACGAAAACTACGACGCTATCGCAACTCTTAAATGGATGAACGAAGAAGTGTACAAACACTTCCCGAATGCGATGACGATTGCTGAAGAATCAACGGCTTTCCCTGGTGTTTCAGCCCCAACCTTTATGGGCGGCTTAGGCTTCGGCTTTAAGTGGAACATGGGTTGGATGCACGATAGTTTGTCTTACATCCAAGAAGATCCAATCAATCGTAAATATCACCACGATACAATTACCTTCCCATTGGTTTATGCACACAGTGAGAACTATGTATTGTCTCTATCTCACGATGAGGTGGTTTATGGTAAAGGATCTATCCACGAAAAAATGCCTGGTGATGAGTGGCAGCAAACGGCAAATCTACGTGCTTACATGGGTTACATGTACGCGCAGCCGGGTAAGAAGCTGAATTTCATGGGTGCTGAATTTGGTCAGACGGCGGAATGGAACCACGATGATCAACTGCAATGGTTCTTGCTAGATTATGAACGTCATCAAGGTGTTCAGCGCTTAACGAAAGATTTGAACAATCTGTACCGTTCTGAAGCCGCAATGCATGATCTTGATTTCGACCCGAAAGGTTTTGAATGGCGTCTACAGGATTCAGCTGAAGCGAGTATCTTGGCTCATGAGCGTATCAGTGAATCAGGCGAGCGTGTATTGGTGGTTTCTAACTTTACACCCGTTCCTCATGAGCACTTCCGCTTAGGTGTTCCAGCACAAGGTCAGTACTCTTTGTTATTAAATACAGACTCTGCGGATTATGCAGGCAGTGGCTTTGAAGTGAAGCCGGTTGCTGAGGTTGAATCAGTAGAAAGCGAAGGTTTAGACACATCGATTGAGCTGCGTTTACCACCGTTATCGACCGTTTTTTACAAGCTAAATTAGGTCTATAAGTTAAAGTAAGCGATAACTAAAAAGAAAATGGGAGCCGAAAGGCTCCCATTTTTGTATTTCTAACGCTTGGTTTAATGCTGCTTGAAGTTTGTGAGATAGAACATTGAACGTCCTACGACAGTCTCAAGGATTCGAACGGTATCAAGCCCAAAGCTATTAAACATTATCTCGCGGAATTGACCATCTGAACTGATGTTAAACTGTTCAGGGCTCTTGACCTGGGAGGCATGGAAAAACATCAATTTGATCACGAATCGAAATTGATCATTATCTAGAGCGTTTTGCCAAGATTGAATGAATACTTCTTCCGATGAAAACTCTAGATTCTCTATAACAATTGATAGCATGTGTTGGTGTAACGCTGATCGGATAGCGCGGGTCGATGGATAATAGCCCTGAAGCGTCGTCAAACTAATGCCAATTTCTTGAGCAATCCTTGCATAAGTTAGTGCTTCATGTCCTTCAGCCAGAAAAAGGTTTAGTACGATCTCATCGTAGTGCTTTTGATTTTCTAGTTTCTGTACTTGAGTAATTCGAGCCATTACAAATCTCTATTGAGTGTAGCATTCTGTAAGCGTGTATATTAAGAGTTTCTAAATTAGATTTCAAACCAAAGACGTAAGTAAACGGTCAGTTTATCGTCAAAAATAGTCAGTATTGAGTTATTGGTTCAATTGTTAATCAGATCTTGGCACACATAAACACACCACTCTATTGAGCGGTGTGTTATTTTAAGTCGTTGTTTGTATGTGGTAAATGAAAACTTAGAATGGATACCAAAACAATTCAGGTTCAAGAATGCGTTTCGCTATGGCCAACACCACAATAAAAGCAATGACACTCAAACAGACAAAGTCGATACGTTTCAAAGGTGCATAGCTATACCAAGTACGTGCCTTGTGTCGGCCAAAGCCTCGAAGCGTCATTGCATTTGAAATCTCGTCTGCGCGGTCTAAGCTAGAGAAAATGAGTGGCCCTAGAACCTTAGCCACGTTTTTGATTCGAGTTATTAGGGGCGCTTTCTTCGAGAGTTCTACACCACGAGCTTGCTGAGCATGCATGATATTGATGAAGTCCTTCTTAACCTCTGGCAAGTAACGCAGCGTTAAGCTTACCGCATAGGCGATCTTGTACGGAACACCGATACGGTTGAGGCTTGCGGCAAACTCAGTCGGATGCGTAGTGAAGACGAATATTAACGCTATCGGAAACATGCTCATGTACTTAAGCGTGACGGTGACTAGGTAAAACAGAGTCTCCTGGCTCAACGAGTAGTTACCCGGTAATGTCAGTAATACAGTTTCGCTACCGATGAGCTCAGTGCCTTGTTGCGGAGCAAGCAGGAACATGAATAAAGCATTTAGACTTAAGACACTCGCCGTACCTAATAACAAAGGCTTATACACGCGTATAGGCACATTGGTGAGCTTTAATAGGTATAAACCAGTCATAATAAGCAGCGTAATCAATCTCAGGTCGAACGTAGTCAATACCACGGTTACCCAAGCTAAGAAGAGTGCAAATTTCGTGATGCCATTTAATGCGTGCAGGGGGGATTTGGTATCAATGTAGTTGATGCCGAATTTTACTTTTGATGCGTTCATAGAGAACTTCTCTCGTAGTCGATGAAGTACTGCATAAACGCATTGGTATCGTCGATTTTCATCATAGTCGCGAGTTCATAAATACTAGTGGTACAGAGGTTTGCACGTTCTAGAAGCGATGGCTGACTAAACACTTCTGTCATGGCGGCATTGGCAATAAGCTTGCTGTCTGCGATTACGATCGAACGTGTGGTGTACTCTAGAACGAGATGCATGTCGTGTGAGATGATCACCACAGTAATACCCAAATCACGGTTAAGCTTTTGGATAAACGCCAACATTGACGTGTAGTTTCGGTAATCTTGGCCTGCAGTTGGCTCATCTAAGATGAGGAGTTCAGGTTCCAACACTAAGATAGAAGCAATGGTTACACGCTTTTTCTGACCGTAGCTCAAAGCTTCGATAGGCCAGTGACGGAACTTACTCAGCCCACACAGCTCAAGAACGTTCTCAACTTTTTCTTTGACCTCATCTTCTGCAACGCCACGGTTACGAAGACCAAAAGCAATCTCGTCAAAAATCATATGATGCGAGATCATATGATTTGGGTTCTGCATTACTACACCGACCTTTTGGCTTCTTTCGAAGATAGAAAGCTCAGATAAGTCTTCACCATTTAGATAGGAAGAGCCTGAATCGGCATCGATCACACCCATGATGAGTTTGGTGATGGTAGATTTACCCGAACCGTTCTTGCCCAGAATCGAAACAAACTCGCCTTTGCCAATCTTGAAGCTCACATCTTCGAGTGCGTTCTTCTCGCCATCGTAAGAATAAGTCAGACCATGAACTTCGAGTAAAGGTTGATACTGCTTTTCTGCAGCTGGGGCAGGGCGGTCAGCAAACCAAGCTTGAACTGCTGGGCGGAACCTTTTGTAATCCAAAGCTTTGAGGTTTGACAACTTATCTTCGCAGGTTAGTGGGGCTTTCGCCGCTTTAAGCGCAGATAAGTAAAGAGGCTCACGAATACCATGCGTATCAAGTAACTTAGACGCTAAAATTTCATCGGGAGTCATATCCGCGACAATTTCACCGCGCTCCATTAAAATCACACGATCAATATCGCGATGCAGGACATCCTCAAGGCGATGCTCGATAATCACGATAGTCTTGTTGGTTTCGTTATGAAGTTGGTCGATGATCTCGATGGTCGCCTTACCTGTCTTAGGGTCAAGACTGGCTAAAGGTTCATCAAACAGCAAGATATCAACGTCATCAACTAAGATGCCTGCTAGCGATACTCGCTGCTTTTGACCACCTGAAAGATCGTGTGGCGAGCGCTCAAGCATGTCCGCTAGGTCAACCATTTTTGCAGTCGACTTAACTAACGGGTACATGTCAATGTTCGACATCAACTGGTTTTCTAATGCGAATGCGATATCTTCGCCGATGCTTAAACCCACAAATTGGCTGTCAGTATCTTGCAATACTGTGCCTACCTGCTCGGTATAGTCGTGCATCGAAAATTCAGAGATATTCTTGCCGTTGATCTCTAAAGAGCCAGTTACCTCACCTTTAATTGCATGAGGTATTAGGCCATTGAGGCATTGACCTAGGGTAGATTTACCGCTTCCGCTTGGTCCAATAATGACGATTTTCTCTCCTTTCTCTATCCTTAGATTGATATTTTTTAGCGTCGGTTTATCCAGCGACTCATATCTAAAAGAGAAGTTCGAAAATTCTATAGTCATTGGCGCTTATGCCTCAGTCAGGTTGCGGCTTTGTTTGTTGCGTTTAGCGACTGATTTTAGGATCAGGAAGCCCACAACAGCGATCAGAACGGTATTACCCGCTGCGATGATAGACAGTTGAGTGAAGACTTTAGTAAACGGTTCTGCGTATAGGATAGTGTCTAGGAACGCGGAACAGCCGTAGCCTACAACGTTACCTGCAAGGGCAAGTACCACGAACAATACAAAATCTTTCATTGGCAGTTCGCCTTGTTGAAGACGGTTCTTAGTCATCATAGGGAACAAGCCGATAACCATACCTACGATACCTGAGCCTAATACCCAAGTTAACCATACGCCCCAACCAGCAAATAAATCCGTTACCCAGTGACCAATAAAGCCAACCAAAAAGCCAACGATAGGGCCGAACAAAACAGAAAATAGTGCTAAGACTGCCATTGCTGGTTTCAATGTCGTGTTAGCAAACACTGGGACACCAAACATAGGTAAACCACCAATGCCGTACAGTGCCGCGCCAATGGCGATAACGACCACTGTTTTAGCTGAAAAGTTCATAGATAACCTCGAATACTGAAAGATAAAGCATGATAAAGAACGAATATTCGCCATTATTAATATGTGTCTCAAGGAGAACGTTTTTTGGGCAAATATAAAAAATAAGGCGCGCATTATACAGTAGAACCCTTCCATAAGGGAAGGTAAGTGTCTAGATGTCTAAAATTCCATCCGAACACTCAAATATCATGTAAAAAGCCCACTTTTACGGTTAATCAAGCAACAAAAAAGCCAGAACGGGTCTGGCTTTTTGATTCATCTTAACAATGTGTTAAGTGGGTTCATCGTATATCTACGACCATTTTGTGGTCTAGGTATAGTTAGTGGTCTAGATATAGATAGTTTTGCCAACTCTTCATGCGAATAAGGACCTTACGCATGATAGACACATGAGTGAAGCTGTCAGAATAAACGGCAACCTCGACTGCAGTGCCCATAGGTAAATGGTAGTCAGACAGATCATCAGTGATGCTCAATTTAACAAACACACGACCACTGGTGCGCAATGCGTCAGTACCTAGAAGCGCGCCTCTAGCTTGGAATTGGCTCTCACCAATAGCTGGAATCACTTCATCAATACGTCCTTTAAATACTTTTCCTGGCAATGCTCTAAATAGGAACTCAGCTTTGTAACCTGGTTGTAGGCGCTGTAGCGAGTTTTGTCTAAATGCAGCGGTATAGAACTGTTCTTCTGTGTGAACAAATGTCATCACGGGAGCTAAAGGAAGTGGTACTGCCATTACACCTGGGCGTAATGCTAGTTGCGTAACGTATCCGTCTGTGGGAGCTCGAACCACGGTTTGTTCTAAATCAAACTGAGCTTTACGTAATTCAGCTAATAAGCTTAAAACCGCTGTATTCTCGCCACCTATTTCAGAGTCCAAGGCGATCTTTGTTTGTTCTAGGTTTGCATCTGCAACTTTCACGGCCGCTTCCGATGCTTTGTAAGCTTGTCTGCGAGTATCCAATTGTTGCTCGGTAAAAGCGCCGCTGTCGTAACCGCGCTTGTAACGAGAAAACTCACGTTTGGCTTTATCTCTTTCTGCGATGGCTTTGATTTTTGCAGCCTCTGCTTCAGCCACTTCAGATTCCATTCCAAGCGCACCTTGGCTCGCTTCTTTTACCTTCGCCTCTAATCTTGCGACCTCAGCTTCAAACGGAATAGGGTCGATTTTGAAAAGAATATCCCCTTGTTTAAGAGGTTTATTTGCCTCTACAGGCACTTCGATGACTTTACCTCTCACACCAGAAACGATTGGTGTTGTTGAGTAGACTTGGTTACCAATTTGGGTGAAAGGGTGGTTATAGTTCATCAATAGGATCAAGGTACCTATGATGACGACGCCACCAAGAACAGCTGTTGGCACTGTCCATTTGTTTAGCGGAATATTAAATACTTTGAAGATGGTGATACAAAGCGCCGCGTAGGTCATTATCAGCAGTAAATCCATTACTTAACCTCCTGATCTTGAGCGTTGTTCTGAGCTTTTTCGGAATGAGCTTGTTCAGCATTAGTTTGCTTAAGCTTAACGATTTCTTCTTGAAGAGTACTGACTTGATCGATCAAAGCATCAACTCGATGGTGAATATCGTGTTGTTCTTCTTCGAGTTTAGCGAAGCCCCAACCGCGATCTTTACGCCATAGCGTTGCCCAAATCCACAGAAATGGCCAAATAGTGTGTAAGGTGAATAGGCTAACCCAGCCTGAGACATGAATAGCATCTTGATGAGGGTGATTGCGTTCTTTTGCTATTTCATAGGGAATATCGTGAATAACGATGATGCCGTAAAAGATTACTAGCGCAACGAAAATAAGTAGGCCGAGTGCAAAGTAGTCTAAAAACATAACAGATCCTTGTAATGTTAGATATTAGTTATAAAGATACTACGCTATCATCCAAGTAATTGTTATAAAAATGATTTACCTAGTTGAAAATAATGTGTGTTCGCTTCTAATGTGAGCAAAATGGTTATTAATTTTTATAAAATGCATTTGGACGTAAGGTGAAATAGAGGCTCATTTGGGGTTAGGTTAACGTCTAAAATGAGTGTTAATCATTCATTTGTGGAGCGATCCAGAGTGGTAAACAACAGTAACTTTGTTTACCAAAGCAGAAATAATTCAAAAGCTAGAAATAATACAGATGACGATTCGAGACGACAGACACATCACTGAGGATAAACACGGATGTATATAGGTGAACTTGCGGCAATAGGCGCTGCTATTGTGTGGGCGTGTGCGACATGGATCTATGGACAATTCGGCCATCGATTCTCTGCTATGCAGCTTAATATTGTTAAGGGTGTCGTCGCTTCTGGCATGATGTTGCTTGTGATGCCTCTTATCCCAATGCCAGAGTTTCAATTGAGTGCTAATCATTTTTGGATACTGGCAATTTCAGGTGTCATTGGGATCGCAATTGGAGATAGCGCATATTTCGCTGCGTTGAAAAGAATCGGTGCGAATAAAACGTTGCTGCTTGAGTCTTTGGCTCCGCCTCTTTCAGGCGTACTGGCATTAATGTTTCTTGGTGCAGCATTAACGTTGCAAAGTTGGCTCGGAGTCGTGATTACAACATTAGCGGTGACCTTTGTTGTCTTTCAGCCATCAAAACCGGCGAGCGGTGAATCGAATGACAAAGCACAGTGGGGTGGCATTGGTTATGGGCTTGTGGCGAGTGTTTGTCAGGCATCCGGTGTGGTGATTTCTCATTACGCGTTAGTGGCGGGTGATATCCCACCATTATTAGGTGCACTGATTCGTCTCACGATAGGTGTGTTTGCCGTAATGCTGATTATCCCTTTTGTTGAAAAGAAGCCGTATTCATCGATAAAAAGAGATTTATGGGAAATGACCAAGCTCGATAAACTTTGGTTATTAGGGGCAATCTTTGTCGGGACGTTTCTCGCTCTATGGCTTCAACAAGTGGCGCTGAAAAATGCGAACCCTGCGATTGCACAAACATTGATAGCGACCAGTCCGGTCTTTATTTTGGTGATTTATGCGATTAAAGGGGAGAAGGTGTCAAAGCAAAGCGTCATAGGGACGCTTGCTGCCCTTGCTGGAATATCTCTGTTCTTTTATCAATAAGATGCAGGCTTACCTACAGACCTACAGACCTACAGACCTACAGACCTACAGACCTACAGACCTACAGACCTACAGACCTACAGACCTACAGACCTACAGACCTACAGACCTACGTAGCACTATTCTGTACACACTTGATTACGGCCGTTGGCTTTCGCTCGGTATAGCGCTTTATCGGCACGGTAGAAGGTACGCTGAGTATTTTCTCCGTCGCGATGTAAAGTGATACCGATACTCACGGTTAAACCGCGTTCTCCGAGTATTTCATGCCATCCGAATTGGAAGATGCGCTCTCGATAATTTTCAGAGTGCATTTCTGCTTTCGCAAGGTCAGTGTTCTCAAGGATGACTAGGAACTCTTCTCCGCCAAACCTGACACATGACGCGCCTCTAAACTTAAAGTATGAGCGCAGCTCTTGAGAAACGCTGACAATCGCTTTATCACCCACTAAGTGGCTGAGTTCATCATTGATAGACTTAAAGTGGTCGATGTCAACAACCATCAAGGCGAAAGGTGCTTCGTGAAGCAACAGGTCTTTTAGTTTCACATCTAACCATCGACGGTTGTGTAACCCGGTCAGTGGGTCGGTGAAAACATCTTGCTGCAGTTGAGCAACAGTATTTTTGTGTTGTTCAGTCGTCTCTTTGAGTTCTCTATTTTCTTGTTCAGAGAGAATAAGTTTGAGTTGTAACTCAAAACGCGATAGGCGGCGTAGTTGGCTTGCACCGAGTTCGCTGATTGGGATCTGCTTCATCAGATCCGTTTCAATTCGGTAACCTTTTTTCTCATAGCTCAGAGCTTCTTGAAAACGGCCCTGATTCATACATACATCACTCAAAGAGTCATAGAAACGCTTTGCAAGCACCGGCGATGAGTAGGCTTTTACACGTTTGTCTGTGCTCGACAAAATCATGCTAGCATAATCTTGCTTCCCGGTTGCACTTAGGCAATGTGCTAACTCGAGACGAGTCATGGTTGCGAGCCAGCTTGCTTGAGTGCTGTTGGCTGGGTATTGAACTTTTGATAGGCAACGTAAGGCTTCATGGTATTTTTTCTTAGCACGAAGCACTTTCGCCTGGTAAAGCAATATCTGAGCAGTGAGCAACTTGTCACTTACTAGAATACTTAATTCCTCGCACTCATTCAGTAAATCACTGGCCGCGGTAATGCGGTTGAGCAGAAGTAGGCTTGCTACCATATGCAGCTTGAATTTGAGGCGAAGTGAGCGACTGCTTATCGCGTGGTCTATGCTGCTGATTTTTTGGTAATAGCGAAGAGCTCTGTTGTGATCACCATAGGCATCACACAGGTTCCCCATGCCTAAGATAGCCAATACATATTCATCGATATGGCCGTGTTCAACCGCAATTGTCGATGAGCTGACGAATTCATTCAGTGCCGATGTGTAATCACCAATTTCAACTAAGCGGTCGCTTAGGCTGGTCTTTACTGTGAGAATGTCTTCGATATCTACAGGAAGGTGGAGTAGGTCGAGTGCCAGCCTGAGTTCTTCGATACTGGTTTGATTTTGTTGTAACTCGGCACGGTACTCAGAGCTGATGATATAGCAGTGCGCTTGCTCAGTTTGCGTGGTCGAAACGTGCTGGCGAATGTGGTTCCAGAATATGATCGCTTCTTCACCCGATACCGATGAAGGGTCTAAACCAGCATCTGTGATTTTGCGTAATAGGGTTTCCATTATTCTATTACCTCAGCATCGTCTTCTTCTAATTGTTCAAGAGTGAACGGGAACGTCAAAATATCATTGAGGCTGACGGTAGGTCTCGAACCTTTTAATCCCTTTCTATGCCATGGATATATTTCTAGCATGGTGCTGAGAGTTTGGAAGGTTTGTTCTGCGGCTTCGCCTTTCTCTGAAAGCATCATAGCAACACGCTCTGAACTCAGCCTAGCGATGAAGTCGTTTTGATTACACAAGGTATGAGCAATCTCGGTACAGACATCTAAGTAATCGGTATCGACATGATGGAACATAATGATGCTGTGGTTCGAACGCTTAAGTTCTGTCTTAAAGAGGACCAGCTTCTCCCACCAAAAGGTTTCAGAGACGACATAAGAGAGGTGCTTTTCAGGATCGTATTCATGCTGGCCACGAATACGATTAATCAGCTTTCGTGCTCTCTGTTCAAGCTGGCGTTTTGAACTGCGCGCTTTGTCTAAACCGACACGATTAGTTTGCTCTTTAAGCATACCGATGGAATATTGACGGTATTTTTTAAAGGCGACCAACGCAGCTTTGAAATCTTGGTTTTCTTCGGCAACCAAGGATTGTTGGTAACAAATTTGGCTAAGCAACTCACCATTATCGAATTCATTTGCAGAGTGTTCAGCGAGTTTCAGTAATTCTGCCGCATGTTCTGGTCTTTTTCTCAGGAGCTCCAATCGAGCTCGACTGATGTAAGAGTGCGCTTTCATCCAAACGAGGTTGTGTTCTACGGCTAGATTGTGCGCTTTGGCTGTCGCGCGCTCTGCATCATCTAGGCGTTCAAGCCCAAGCAGAGCAAGGCCTCGAAAGTCCCATACTTCGGCATGCCAAGTGTTATCTTTATGCTCTTTTAACGCTTCTTCTGCACCGTCGAGTACCGACAGCATTTCAACATAGTTGTTAAGCAGGTAGTAATCCCAAGCGAGCAGTATTCTTGCTTTGCCCTCTAGCCAACCGATGCGGCTGTTGTTAGCCACTTTAACGGCAAGCTGATGGGTAGAACGTGCAAGCTTATATTCATGAGTCATTCTCCAAATGTTGCCAAGCCCAATGAGACATTCAATTTGAATCTCGACTTCATCAACCAGTGCAGATTGCTCTAAGGCATTGATCCAGAACTGTTGGGCGGAATAGTACTTGGCTTGTCCCCAGTACTGGAGCGCGTGTAAATGGAGGATTTCAGGGAGGAAAAGGTCGGTATCTAATCGGTTCTGGCGCTTGTATGCTTCCTTGATGTACTTCAAACCTTTTTGGTAATCCATCAGGTTCCAGCTACACCTTGCCATTAACATTAACGACTGGATAGCACCCTCTTCAAACAGAACTTGCTCCGATCGGACTAGGCACTGTTGAGCAATCTCTAGGATCACCGATGGCTCAGAGTCGACACGAGTTTTGAGTTGTTCTAGTTCTGTTTCAAGAAGGTACTGGTTTTTGTCCAAGACTTAGATCCATAATTATCGAACATATTGATAACACAATCATTATAAGTGTGTGATTTGAGATAAGCACCAATTATCTTTCTTAGAGCGTCAAAGGAACATGTATCTTTTCTAATTATGGGTGTTACCTCATGTTGTTGCTTTAAAATCAATGAGTTCCCGAATAATTATCTAGCTGATACGTGTCTATGAAAGTAGTTGCTTTAAGGTCAATGGCTGCTCTGCTACACCTAAGCGCTGCGCTGCCGTGAGCCCTTGCTTATCTTGGTAGCACAGATTGTGCCAAGCTCGGAATATGTCGAGTAATGGAAGAATGCCCCCAGGACGAAGCTTACGTCTGGGCTCATTAATGAAGCTATCAAATAACAGCTGGAAGCGTTGTTGATAGAACTTGGTTTGCTGAATTGAGGCCGTGTTAAACCACTGTTTTGGTTCTGGATTGTTACCCGTCAGGTAGCAAATGCCTTTCTGATTATCACCTTGATTTGCGATAGCCCAACGATCGCGCCACCAACTCATGTGAACGATGTCGATCTTTTCGAAACTTTGATCGTCTTGCCAGCCAGGATCTTCCTCTACATACATAAGGTCAATATTTTGACTCTGAATACGCGGTAAACATACACTTAAAGCGGCAGATCTTAGTAATGGATCTTGTGGCATATAGATAGCTACATGCTTGTCTTCATTACACATATCAAGCACATGTAAGAAGTGAGCATAAGAGGTATAAGGCGGTCGAATCAGCGCGCCTTTCGAAGGGTAGCTAAATGTGGTGAGGTTACCCATGGGATCCTCAACGTTACCTCTCGCTAGAATCACTTGGTACTGCTGTTCAATACGCTCTTTCAACTTGTCAGATGGCTGAGGTTGTTCGAGGTTCGCTTCTGATGAGTGATCTTTGGATACAAAACGCGCAACATCATCGTAAGGATTGTGGTCAACATTCCCTGAAGGCTCTTCATTTTGAGAATAGTTGACGTGTTGGCAAAGGATATAGCCAGAATGCGCTTCACCCGTCGCTATCCAAACCACACCATTGTTGCTTTGCGGTTGCAGACGTTGATAGTGAGAAGCGAATTGATAATCTTTGGCATGATTAACCCATCGTGCATCGATCATCGCTAATTTACGGCGGCAACGGCTCGCGATGTGGTCAACATGATCATAGAAAGTCTTTGGGTTGATCTCAAGTTTTCTGCAGATTTCACGTACGGAATAACCCATGAACAATAAGCCCATGAGGTTTTCTTGAAACTGAAGTTTTTTATTGGATCCAGACCACTTGTCAACGAAGGTTGACTGGCAGTCTTTACATCGATAACGCTGCCTGTCGCCACTGTAGCCGAAGGCATGGTAAAGATGTTTGTGGGTATGAACCGATAGGCCAAAGTTATCGCAATCATCATTGCGGCAAGCAGGAAGGCCATCGCTGTGAAGTTGTCGCAGGCGATGAAGTTCGCTTAACACTTCACGATTGTTAAGTAAGGGGGGGAAAGCTCCACATTCACGACAAACCATCGCTGGACGCTTAGGGTTCGCGTGTTGCAAAACATACCGTTTTGCATCGCTCAAGCCAAAGTTGTCACACGCCAATGTTTTACAAAAGTTGAGTTGCAAACCATCCGCATCTTTTGGCAGCTTGTCGTTAGACACGATCTCCCCCTCGGGATTATTTGAGCAGCCAAGTGTACTCGGCTGCGAGGTAACGCTTTTCAATGTATCTTTATCAAACTGTTAGATGTTGATTGCAGTCTCTAGAGCAACTTTCATCATGTCGTTGAAAGATTTTTGACGATCTTCAGAGCTTAATTTCTCGCCACGGATGATGTGGTCAGACACTGTTAGGATAGTTAGGGCTTTAGCACCAAGATCCGCAGCAACACCGTAGATACCAGCTGCTTCCATATCAACACCAAGGATGCCTAGCTTTTCCATTTTTTCGAAAAGGTCAGCTTCTGGAGTGTAGAAAAGGTCTGCAGAGAATACGTTACCAACTTTAACTGGAACTTCTTGTGCACGTGCTTGGTTTACAGCTTCTTCTAGAAGACCGAAATCAGCGATTGCAGCGAAGTCGTGATTGTTGAAACGAATGCGGTTTACTTTTGAGTCAGTAGAAGCACCCATACCGATAACAACGTCCATTAGTTTAACGTCGTCACGTACCGCACCACAGCTACCTACGCGAATAACGTTTTTCACGCCGTATTCAGCGATAAGCTCGTGTACGTAGATGCAGCATGATGGGATACCCATACCGTGGCCCATTACAGAAACTTTCTTACCTTTGTAAGTGCCTGTGTAACCAAACATGTTGCGAACGTCACAAACTTGCTTCACGTCATCAAGGAATGTTTCTGCAATGTATTTTGCGCGAAGCGGGTCGCCCGGCATAAGTACTGTTTCTGCGAAATCACCAGCTTGAGCATTAATATGAGGTGTAGCCATGGTCGTTCTCCAAAGTTTAAACGGTAATGATAGGAACAGGATTTAATCAATTACCGATTCTGTTGAATTGAATTCGTTTTGTTGAGGCAATATTAGCGAGTTAAAACGAGGCTCCATGAGACTTTAGTCACAAAATCGCTTTGCCATTATAGTTTTATTAATATTGATAACCAAATATGTTGAAAGCGTAAAGGCAATCGATTTTGTATGGGTAAATTGCACGATATTTAAAGATAAAGCTCGAAATATAAATCTGTTGCATATTGCCTTGGAGGCAACAATACGTTGTAGAGACGTTTGATCAGCGATAATCTAAACTTTGATAAAGAGACAAACCAAGGAATTGTATGTCGTATTGCGCTAACTCGACGCCTTCGCACTCGATGAAAACACAGTTACAGACGAAAACAAGGTTACATAAGCTAGCGTTGGTCGCTGTTAAATCCACATTGATTGCTGTTAAGTCCACATTGATTACGGCTAGAACGACTTTGTTTGCTGTGAGAACTGCTTTACTTGCTCGGGTAATCATTTTGCTTGCTGGCGTGATGACTTCGTCGTGGGTGTCTGCTGCAACTTTTGAGTTGCCACCAACAGAAAGCCGTATCGTGGGCAGAATACAGCAACACGAAGTTGCGGCGGGTGAAACCTTGGCGATCATTGCAAAGCAATACGATATTGGCTTTCTCTCTTTAATGGCGGCAAACAAAGGGGTCGATCCTTTTCTTCCTGCTGAAGGCTATGTGTTAAGCATTCCTAGCCGTTTAATTCTGCCGGATACTCCGAGAAAAGGCATTGTGATTAACCTTGCTGAGTTGAGGTTGTACTACTTTGAGCCTGAGAAAAATCAGGTGCATGTCTTCCCTGTCGGTATTGGTCGAGTAGGGCGTGATACTCCCGAGATGATCACTAAGATAAGCCAAAAACGTCCAAACCCGACTTGGACTCCTCCAAATTCAATCCGTAAAGAGTACTTAGAAAAAGGGGTTGAGTTGCCAAGAGTGGTTCCTGCTGGGCCTGAAAACCCTTTGGGTGAGTATGCATTGCGACTTGCTTATGGTGCCGGTGATTACCTGATACACGGCACTAATAAAGACTTTGGGATTGGCTTACGAGTCAGTTCCGGGTGTATTCGTATGGAACCTAAAGATATTGAGTGGCTTTTTGAACAGGTGAGTCGTGGTGAACAAGTCACGATAATCGATGAGCCGATTAAAGTGTCTTTAGAGCCTGATAGAAGCGTGTTTGTCGAAGCTCACGAACCATTGACGCGAAGTGACGGCTCTAAGAAACTACTGCAAATCCCGGTTGAATTAAAATGGTGGCTTGAAGATGCAGACCTTCCTAACTCAAAGGCGAAAGCTGTTATCTTTGCTCAAAATGGTGTGCCTGTTGAAATAGCACCGCCTGTGATTGAGTTCTAATTTGATAGGTTGTGAATAAAGCCTTAAAGCTTTCTTTCTCTTCTCCCTAAATAAAAAACACCACCTCGAAAGAGGTGGTGTTGTCAATTTACTGCATGTATATACGTCTTTTGAAATCTACAGCTTAATTGAGCTTCTATCTCAATTACTTAGTGTAAGACTCAGCAATGTTATCGATACGGTCGTTAGCACGATCCGCTTCTTCTTTTGCTGCCATAGCCGCAGCAGATGCTTCTTGAGCTTTCATTTCAGCAGCCGCTTTGTCACTCTTAAGTGCTTCTACTTCGCTGGTTAGCTCAGCAACTTGGTTAGTTAGTTGGTCCATTTCTGATACCGCTGCTTCTTCAGGCTCTGAAGAACAACCAGCTAAAATAAATACTGAGGCTGCAGCTGCGATTAACGTCTTATTCATAAGAACTCCTTGCTTATTTATCATCAAAAGATGCGCTATACATTCTTTATCATATAGTCGCTTCATTAATGATTGTAGCGACTAATTTTTTAACTGCAAAAACAATAACTAAAGAAATTGCTAAATTTTTGAGGTAATTAGCTAGGTATCACAATCTGTCTCATTTTTGAGATGAAGTGTTTAGTGCGGCAATAAGGCAGTGAAAGGGGGGTCACCCCTTTGCTAGCGGTGCACACAATATTCTGGCTAACATTAGATAAAAGGATAAATTTACTGTGATCTCTATCCTTATAAAGTACTTTCGCGGTATCATGTCACGTTAAATTAATTTTATTCAATACCATCATGACTGGAGAGTCCTTTGCACTTTAAAGATTTAGGCTTAGATAACCGCTTACTGAAGAACTTAAAACATTACGACTTCAAGAAGGCGACAGAGATCCAATCAAAAGCGATCCCTGTTGCTATTGCTGGTAAGGATCTATTGGCTTCATCAAAAACGGGATCAGGAAAAACATTGGCGTTTGTGTTGCCGATGATACATAAAGCATTAAAAACAAAAGCGTTTTCTGCTAAAGATCCTCGTGGTGTAATTTTGGCTCCTACTCGTGAGCTAGCAAAACAAGTTTACGGCGAGCTGCGTAGCATGCTTGGCGGTCTGTCTTACGAAGCAACACTTATCTTGGGTGGCGAAAACTTTAACGACCAAGTTAAAGCTCTGCGTAAGTACCCTCGTTTTATTGTTGCGACTCCAGGCCGTCTTGCGGATCACCTTGAGCACCGCTCCCTATTTTTAGATGGTGTTGAAACGCTGATCCTTGATGAAGCTGACCGTATGCTGGATTTAGGTTTCGCGCCTGAATTGCGTCGCATTGCGAATGCAGCTAAGCACCGTCGTCGTCAAACGTTGATGTTTTCTGCGACGCTTGATCACGCTGAAGTGAATGGCATTGCAAATGAAATGCTAGACGCACCTAAGCGTATCTCTGTTGGTGTTTCTAACGAGCAGCACCTTGATATCACTCAGAAATTCTACCTTTGTGACCATCTCGATCATAAAGAAGCGATTTTGGATCGTGTGATTGAAGAAGCTGAATACCGTCAGGTGATGATCTTCACTGCAACTCGTGCCGATACTGATCGTTTAACGGATAAGTTAAACGAGAAGAAGCTTAAAGCCGTTGCATTGAGTGGTAATCTAAACCAAACGCAACGTAACGCGATCATGAGTCAATTTGAGCGTGCGGTTTACAAGATCTTGGTAACAACCGATGTTGCTTCGCGTGGTATCGATATTCCAAACGTAAGCCACGTTATCAACTTTGATATGCCTAAGCATACAGAAGAGTACGTGCACCGCGTTGGTCGTACTGGTCGTGCGGGTAACAAAGGTGATGCAATCTCTTTGGTTGGTCCAAAAGACTGGGACAGCTTTAAGCGTGTTGAGCTTTACCTTCAACAAGATCTTACTTTCTCTGTGCTTGAAGGTCTAAAAGGTAAATTCAAAGGTATTAAGCCTCGTAAACCTGCTTTTGCTAAAGGCGGACCTGCGAAGAAGAAGACCAGCACCCAAGTTAAGAAAACGCCGAAGAAACCGGTTAAGCGCGATAAGAGCTTCCACCAAAATGTGGCTGTGGGTGATACCGTGTTTATCCCTAAGAAGAAAGTCGCACCAAAAGTGGACGACGAGTAATCAACTTGCGTGACCTAAAAGCTTAGCTTTGAAAGGTTGATGCAAATAAAAAACCGCCGATGATGGCGGTTTTTTTGTACCTGTACTTCGTGTAAGCCCTTAACTTCCGGTACTTACAGGAGGTAACTCATGATACTCGCTGGGCTCTTCCTAGTTAGAAATTGAACGTCGAGAATGAGTACGCCAAGATATGGTCTGCGATGTATTTATGAGTAGCCGTCGTTGGATGCGTAACTCCCCAGAACACATAACTATCAGAGCCGTATGTGGCACAGTCATTGGTTAAACTATGACTGCGTAAATAGTCGGTTGATGAGCTTCTGTTGATATTTAGGCAAGCGTCACTCGCATTTCTAAAACCATGCTGTTCAGGGTTATCGGTAATACTCGCGAAGAGTGCGCTTGCATCGAATAACACCACGTTTTTCCCCATGCCTTGATAATATTCGGCTTGGGCTTTGATGAATTGGTTGAATTCCAATATCTTGCCACGAACTTTAATGATCTCTTGCTCGGTCGAGTATTTAAATTGCGGCGCTTTGGTCGCATCGGGCAATGTGAACAACAAGATATTGTTCGCTCCAGACTCTGTTAATCGAATCAAAGCGCTGCTGAAATCAGCTTTTACATCAGCGACTTCTCGGTCGTAGTTCATGAAATCATTCAGACCAAACTCTAAAGTGAATAACGAGTTCTCAGGGCGATAATTTTTAGCCACTTTCATGTAGGTTAAGTAAGACGTGACTTGGTCATAAACACCAGTTAGCGCGACATATTGATTGGTGCCTGCTGCTCCACCCACTGCCCAGTTATACAGAGGAAGATCTTTAGCTTTTGCTAAGTGCTCAGTCCAGACTAAACCATTTGAAAAGTGTCCCAAAAACCACGAATCAGCATTCGGAAAAACCCATTGAGAGCCATTAAATAGATTGCCAGTGTCGGAAAGGCTATCACCAAAAGTGACAATACGATTAATTGTATTGGCTTGCACAGCGTTATCGTTGGTCCAGATGGAGTGATTGTAAGAGAAGCGATTATCTGCTGCAAAATAGGTGATATCTGCGACGTCATGTTGGATGTCGAGCGTCTTTTCACAACGCTGCTTTATTTCGGATTGAGGCGCGTCACTATAAAACATGTTCTTGAACGAGACTGAAGACCACCAATATCCGTTGATGGTGTAATAGTCCCCGTTCTCTTTTCTTGCCCATTGCCAATCAGTGGCCGAGGAGTCGTGTGATGCGTCGGTTCGATACCAACATCGAACATACGAATAAGTTTGTTCCCCTTGCGTTTTTAGAACCTGTGCAGACGTTATGGATTCTGGAGTGGGTATAGAATCTTCAGCTGCATGAGCACCAAAAGGGATGGATAACGCGAGTATTAAAGCCGTATTTTTCATCACTGCATTCTCTTATTGTATTTAGGTAAGCCAAAAAAACGTTGTTTCTTGTTGCCTGTTACTTTTAATAACTGAATAGCGAATAACTGGTAAGACCTATATCTAACATCAATAATTCACGTCAATACATTCAACTGTCCGTCGGTTATAACTGGCATAAACATCAAATTTTCAACGTGTTTTCTGTTGTTAGAACACTCAAGTACAGGATGATATTCGTCACTTTTTTTGAGGTTTTTGGTATCCGTTTTAGAGGTATGCAGTGAGGGTAAATTAGCAGTCTGTGCGGTTTCCGTAAGTTGTTAGATCTAATGCGACCTTTATAAGATGTGCTAAAAACTAAGGTAATGTATTTTTAATCAAAGAGTTAAAAGCAATCTGCTTATTGGGATACATATTTCAATGTTAATTACCCCTGTTTAATTTAAGCCCATCATCACAAATATCAATCTCGAATTTTTTATTTTATAAAATTATAACCTACGGTTCCTTTACTCATCAGAGGTCTAATCTGTTTAAGGAAAGAGCATTGAAAAAAATATTAATTTGGACAATAGCCTGTCTATCGAGTTTTGGTGTCTATGCCGGAACAAGCGCATCGGCATTAGAAGTCAGCGGGTACACAGAAACTAAATACCCCATTATGTTGGTACATGGTCTGTTTGGTTTCGATACATTAGCGGGTGTGGATTATTTCTATGGCGTACCTGAGTCCCTAACCAAAGATGGCGCGAGTGTGTATGTAGCGCAAGTATCAGCGACCAACAGCTCTGAAGTGCGTGGAGAGCAGTTACTGGCTCAAGTTGAGACTCTGTTAGCTGCGACTGGGGCAAGCAAAGTGAATTTGGTTGGTCATAGCCACGGAGGGCCGACTGCACGTTATGTGGCGTCGGTTCGACCTGATCTTGTTGCGTCCGTGACGAGTATTGGCGGGGTTCATAAAGGCTCAAAGGTGGCTGACTTAGTGCGTGGAACCGTAGATGAAGGCTCTGCGACAGAAGGTATTGCGGTTAAGTTGGCTGGTGGATTGACGACGCTCATCAACCTGTTATCTGGTGGAACGGATCTTGACCAAGATGGCCTTGCATCGCTTGAAGCGTTGACCACTGAAGGTTCGCTTGCATTCAATCAGTTTTACCCTGAAGGCGTTCCGACGTCTGCGTGTGGTGATGGTGAATGGCAAGCAAACAACGGTGTTTATTACTATTCATGGTCAGGATCTTCCACTTTTACCAACCTTCTTGATCCTACCGACGGAGCGATGACAATCCTTGGTTTAGCTTTTAATGAACCTAACGACGGGTTAGTGGGAGCATGTAGCGCGCATTTGGGCAAAGTGATTGGTGATGATTACAAAATGAACCACCTAGACGAGATTAATGGGTTGTTGGGTATCCATCATCTCTTTGAGACTGATCCAGTGACGTTATATCGTCAACACGCGAATCGATTGAAGTTGGCTGGCCTGTAAGTCGCGCTGCCCAAAGTTAAGTTCATAAGGAAAATAGAATGAAAAAGACCGCCATTTTGTCGATAACCACGATAGCCCTGATGAGCACAGCGGCGGTCTTTTTATATCTAAAGAAGGAAGATACCAGTTCATATAATAACAACGCACAAAGCGCTTCTTCATTGAAGGTTAGCTCTCAACAAGATACCGAAATCGATAGTGCGTCAGCCAAAGACATGATGGAATATTTCGTGTCAGGCAATACAGAATTAACCCTCGAAGAGATTCGTGACAATGTGGCAAATCACCACGAGCAATCACAAGCAGCGGTGGTCGATGAAGCATTGTTCGCAAAGTATCTTGAGTACAAGTCGGCACTGACAACATTGGATGTTCAATTCGACACCACCTCAATATCCGCTGAGGACCTACGCGCACTGAATCAAGCTCTCCTCGATCTTCAAGCGCAGTTTTTCAGTGAGAGCGAGATAAGTATTCTGTTTACCCATGACAATAAAATGAGGGAAATCGCTTTAGAAAAGTTACTTCTGAAACAAGAAGGGCTAGACGATTCAGAATATCAGCAAAGGCTTGAATCTTACCTATCTGAACAACCCGATTATGTTCAAGCCAGTCATCAAAATCAGGTGTTATTACAGCAACTATCCAGCTCACAAGGCCCAGATGAACAAGGCAAATACTTGAAGAGAAATGAATTGGTCGGCGAAGAAGCGACGCAGAGACTCGAAGCGCTTGATCAACAAAGGGCGGACTTTGATGGAGCTTTAGAGATTTACTTTGTTGAACGCGATGACATTTTGAATGACTCTGCACTCTCAGATATTGAACAAAAAGAGACGATTGCCCAGCTTAGGGAAGCTCATTTTCAGCCACAACAGCTTAGAAGGGTAGAAGCGATTGAAAGAATCAGAGCTGCTGAGCTCGGTCAGTAAGGTTTGCTGAGTTAGTAAAACTGCTATCAAAAATAAAAAACCAGTCACGAGTGACTGGTTTTTTGGTTGTGAGGTGAGTTGCAAGATAAATAGAGCTAAGTGTCTTTATTTCTTAAACCCTAAATTTTATGCGTTGCACCTTAAACCTCAAATCTTAGACCTTAAAGTAATCCAACTGCTGTTTTTGCTGTTCGGCTAGGTTCGATAGCTCGTGGCTCGCTGCTGCGGCTTGAGTAATGCCGGTTACGTTTTGGCTTACTAGGCTGTAGATGTTTGAGATATTACGGTTGATGTCTGCAGTCACTTGGCTTTGTTCTTCTGCGGCAGAGGCAACCTGAGTGTTAATTTCTGTCATGTCGGTTACTGAGTTAGCAATACCAGAAAGGGCTGCACTCACCTCGCCTGAGAGCGTTTGGTTGTGCTCTAACATAGACAGTGAACTGCTCATGCTCTCATTGGCGTTACCCGATTGAACTTGCAAGCCTTCGATAATTGCTTGGATCTCTTTGGTTGAATCTTGCGTACGAGCAGCCAGCATTCGAACTTCATCGGCTACCACTGCGAAACCACGGCCACTTTCCCCTGCACGAGCAGCTTCGATTGCTGCATTAAGCGCTAGAAGGTTGGTTTGTTCTGAGATGCTTTGAATCACCTCTATTACTTTGCCAATTTGTTCAGAGTGCTCTTTTAGCGTACCTACAACGTTCGCAGCTTCGCTAAGCTGAATCGCCATTTGCTCATTGGCTTGGTTGCTTTCATTAAACAAGCTCATGCTGTGTGTTGCCATCTCGTCAGCTTGCTTAGACGCTGAATCTGCTTGTACCGCATTCTCGTTAACGTGTGCTGCTGTACTCTCAAGTTGGTTCACGGCAGAAGCGACCTGCTCCACTTCTTGCTTCTCTTGATCTGAGTTTGCACTTGATTGCGTCATTACAGCAGCTAGTTCTGTCGACGCAGATGCAACTTCAATACTGATTCGAGACAGTGAACTTACCGTGTCACGCAATTGCTCAACTGATTTGTTTACGTCTTGGGCAAGGCGCGATACCTCGTTGTCGCCATGTTCTTCGGCTTTTACTAACAGGTTACCTTTTGCTACTTCACGCATCGTTTCTTGAATATTGCTCAGAGGCTTAACAATGATGCCAGCCAGCGTCCAGCTGATGACTAATGCGATTGAAAGAATCACTAACAGTGCGATGGTTGCGGTATTGAGTGTGCTGGTGTGTTGCTGGCCATTGATGTCCACTTCTTGAGTGGCAATACGGTTCAGTTGCTTTGAAAGGAGGTTGATAGCCTGCACCATTTCGTTACCCGCGTGACGATATTGGTCGATTGCGATCTGATAGCGGTTATCAAAGTCAGAAGGTAGCGCTGCGCTGCCATGCTTTGCTCTTAATAGAGGAAGCATAGTGGTGCGAGAAAAGTCGACGTAGTGATTCATCGCTTTGCTCATTGCGGCCACTTCATCTTGCATGCCTGGTACGGTATCAAGCGAGTTCAGTAGACGAGTATTTTGGTCACGTTTTTGATTTAGCGTTTCGACAAGCGTTTTGACGTCGTCAGGATTAAATAAGCTATAGATCGCCTTGATGCGCATGCCGTAACTGTTGTCGACGATCTCGCTAAGTTCTTCTTTATGTAGAATCAGCTGATCTGTTGCTGTTGATACATCTTTAAAAGCATTTTCCAGTTTGTCACCACCGATAATGACACCCGTCAAAAGTAGTACGACGGAAAAGAGTACTGGAATCAGAATTTGTATTTTGATTGATAAGCCACTGAGAAGTTGGCGCATGTATTGTCCTTCTATGAATAAGTAAATGAGCAGAAGCAATTGTTATTATTGTTATTAATCAGTGATTCTAACTATTGAGAATGACAATTCAATCAGTAATAGATGCTATTTTTATATATGCGATAGATATTTCATAAATTCTGATTATTTATCGTACAAACAAGGCTTTAGCCATTTTTAAGATAGGGTTATTTGACGAGGAACCTTGTGCGGTATTAGGTAATGACAGGGGGCGAGATATTGAGCGGTTTGGCTTAAATAAGTTGGAATGAATATTCAGTGCCTATGAGTGAGGCTAATTTTTTACTTCAAGGCTATTTGGTAGGGGGAAAACAAGAAAATAAATTGTAGTTGTCATATAGGCTTCAATTAAGTGAAACACAACTGTCACATTCGGATTCTAAAGTAGGCCTCGTTCAAGCAAAACATTACGGCAATAACGCCACTAAAGGAAATTTGTGATGAAAAAGACAGTTATCGGTGCAATCGCACTACTAGGCGCTCTAACAGTGAATACAGCTTCAGCTAAAGAAACTATCTCTGTAGTTGGCTCTAACAGTGCTTCTCCACTGGTTGAAGTTTTTGCAGAAACCTACATGAATAAAGGCGAACCAGTGTTCATCGAAATTCAAGCACCAGGTTCTTCTGCAGGCATCAAAGCAGCAAAAAATGGAAGTGCTGACCTTGGTATCTCTTCTCGTGACCTAAAAGAAGAAGAGAAAACAGCTGACCTGAAAGAGCTCGTTATCGCTCGTGACGGTATCGCAGTTGTTGTTAACCCAAATAACGAAGTATCTGCTCTTACAGCTGAGCAAATCACTTCAATCTACAAAGGCGACATCACTAACTGGAAAGATGTTGGTGGTGCTGACAAGCCAATCGTAGCAATCACTCGTGATACTGCATCTGGTACACGTGGTGCATTCGAAGACATCATGAAGCTTAAGAAGAAGATTGGCGACAAGAAAGTATCGGCTATCTCTCAACGTGCACAAGTTGCAAACGGTAACGGCGCACTTAAAGTTTCTGTAGCAAGCAACCCATACGCTATCGGCTTCATCTCTCTTGGTACTGTAGATAACACAGTTCAAGCTCTAACTATCGATGGCGCAGCAGCATCAGTTGAGAACGTAAAGAACGGTTCTTACAAAGTTGCTCGTCCTTTCCTAGTTCTTTACAAAGCCGGCGCTCCAACAGCTGAAACTCAACAATTCCTAGATTGGATGGTTGCAGATGAAGCTCAAGCTATCGCTGACAAGAAAGGCTACATCACAGTTAACTAATCTTAACTGACCAACACTTAATTATTGCTCAGCCTAACTTAGGCTGAGCCTTTTCTTTCAACTTTGTCTATTTCGAGCTCTTGTTGAGCCACAAAGTTTGAGATTTTATATATGACCATCGCAAATAGTGAAAAGCTTATGAATACTGAAGCGACTCAAATCAACAAGCCAAGTCTACGTGCTAAGAAGCGCATCGACTGGAGAGAAAGAATCTTCCACGGCTTGTTCTTATCGAGTGCTGTAATCGGCATCGTATCACTAGCCGTTATCGCTTACTTTATCGTTGCAGAGAGTATCCCTGCATTCCAAGAGGCCGGTGTTTCTGGCATCGTTCTGGGTGTGGATTGGTTACCGCCAGCTCTATTCGGTGTTGCAACCATGATTGTTGCATCGATTGTCTCGACGCTTGGCGCCGTAGTTGTTGGTGTACCCGTCGGTGTATTAACCGCTATTTTTATTGCTGAGATTGCTCCTAAGCGTCTTGCCGATATTATTCGACCAGCAGTAGAGCTTCTAGCGGGTATCCCGTCGGTAGTTTACGGCTTCTTCGGTCTAGTAATCATCGTTCCTATGATTCAGAACATCTTCCAAGTACCAGCGGGTAACACTATCTTCGCGGGTATCATTGTTCTGGGTATCATGATTCTTCCTACCGTTATTACGGTTTCTGAAACTTCGATCCGCGCTGTACCTCGTACGTACAAAGAAGGTTCACTTGCACTGGGTGCTTCGAAAATCTACACGATTTTTAAGTTACTCGTTCCTGCTGCACGTTCAGGCATTATGACGGGTGTGATTCTGGGTATCGGTCGTGCACTTGGCGAAACGATGGCAATCATCATGGTGATGGGTAATGCGCCAGCAATGCCAGAAGGTATTTTGGATTCGGCTCGTACGCTAACCGCAAACATTGCTATTGAAATGTCTTACGCAAGTGGTATTCACGCGAGTGCACTGTACGCAACCGGCGTTGTGCTTCTGGTATTCATCATGATGTTGAATGGTGCTCTGCTTTATCTTAATCGTGAAAAAACGAAGTAGGCGAGGATAAGTAATATGGATCGCGTAAAACTAAAACAAGCACGTCAAATGAAAGATAATGTCTTGAAAGGCTTTATCTGGGCGGCAGCAGCAGTCACCGTTGGTTTCTTATTCTGGATCATTTGGTACATCCTATCGAATGGCCTGCAATACGTAGACTGGAACTTCATCACCGACGACTACACTCGAACCGGTGAAGAACGTGGTATTTTCCCAATGATCATTGCCACGATCTACATGGTAATCGCATCGATTGCAGTGGCGGCGCCACTCGGCATTATGACGGCAATATACCTAACCGAATACGCAAAAGTGGGCAGTAAACTGGTTAAAGTGATTCGTTTCTGTACAGAATCTTTAGCGGGTATTCCATCGATTATCTTTGGTCTGTTCGGTATGACCTTCTTTGTTTCGATTCTTGGTCTTGGCTTCTCGATTCTGTCGGGTGCACTAACACTAAGTATCCTGATTCTTCCTGTAATCATTCGTACTACAGAAGAAGCATTGATGTCAGTACCACAAACTTATCGTGAAGGTTCATACGGCCTTGGCGCTTCAAAAATCTACACTATCTGGCGTTTGATCTTACCAAGCGCAATGCCAGGTATCTTAACTTCGGTCATTCTTAGTATTGGTCGTGTAATTGGCGAATCAGCACCTGTATTTTTAACAGCAGGTATGGTGGCACGTGTTCCTGAGTCGGTATTTGATTCTGGCCGTACACTAACGGTTCACCTATATAAGCTGACAACAGAGCTATTTACTATCGATGAGTGGAACCAAGCCTACGGCACGGCGACAGTCCTAATCGTATTGGTTCTCTTGATCAACATGGTTACAAAACTGATTGCGAGACGCTTCAACACGGCAACTTACTAAGCTAATTAGCTGGCTCAACAATAAAAAGAGCCTCCGTGATAAAGAAAGCATCAAGTTAGACACGAATTTAAGAATTTAGAGAAGACGAAAATGAACAAATTTGATATTGAGAACCTAGATCTGTTTTACGGTGAAAACCAAGCGCTTAAGTCTATTAACCTGCCAATTCCAACGCGTCAGGTAACGGCTCTGATTGGTCCATCGGGTTGTGGCAAATCGACGCTGCTACGTTGTTTAAACCGCATGAATGACCTAATTGAAGGCGTTACTATTAAAGGTAAGCTGGATATGGATGGCACAAACATCTACGGTAATATTGATGTGGCTGACCTACGTATTCGTGTCGGCATGGTATTCCAAAAGCCAAACCCATTCCCAATGAGTATCTACGAGAACGTCGCTTACGGATTACGTGCTCAAGGTATCAAAGACAAGAAACACATTGATGAAGTAGTCGAAAGTTCACTACGTAGTGCGGCACTTTGGGACGAAGTGAAAGACCGTCTTAAAGCACACGCGTTTGGTTTGTCTGGTGGCCAACAACAGCGTCTATGTATCGCTCGTACCATTGCAATGGAACCGGATGTAATCCTGATGGATGAGCCTACATCGGCACTCGATCCAATCGCGACACACAAGATTGAAGAATTGATGGAAGATCTGAAGAAAGACTTCACGATCGTTATCGTAACGCACTCAATGCAGCAAGCGCGTCGTATCTCAGACCGCACGGCTTTCTTCCTAATGGGAGAGCTTGTAGAGCACAACGAAACGAGTGTTATCTTCAGCGAACCAAAAGATGATCGTACCAAAGGTTACGTAAACGGTGACTTTGGTTAATTAGATTAACTCAGTGCTGTTGTAGTTTTTTAAAGGACAGCACGCTAACTGAAACGCAGGTTAGATAATCAAATCGTTCGACAGAATTATCACTATAACTATAAGCGATGGAAGTTTTGCCCCACTTTAATGTGGGGCTTTTTTATGTCGTTAAAAAAGTCTTAATGTCGATGAAATTTTGGGCAGAAAATCCCATTTTTGTCGTCCTTCTCATGCTTGTGATAATGTAAAAATTGAAATTGCGACCCGCTTAACATCTCATTTTTAGTTACATTGATTGCATATCAAGGCTTCGGTATTTTTGCTTCAATCTCATTAGCCAATGGACGGAAGCTGTGCCTGTTAAAGCCTTTGCAAAACAAATACCTGCTACTCGCGACCACCGTCTGTTGGCAGAATCTCTTTTTGGTTACCTTGTTGAGGTGCTCGCCCCAAAAGGGATCGGAGTATTTGCCGAGCCAACACCAGAAGGCGATTCGTTACCCTTGTTTTCTTGCGGTGAGCTAACCTCTCTCGACAAGTATCCCTCAACCTTTTGGCCTTGGGTTTCCCAGTTTGATACCGCGGATGGTGTGCTTCCAATGTCTATCAATACTTGTAAGTGGGAACACATGGAGGTGCTGGGGGGCGAGTCGTTCATTATGATGCTAGACAACGCGCCTACCTGCAGAACTTATTTAATTGTTCAAAATTGCAATGCTCAGCAGATCAACCAAACGTTCGACCAAGATCTTGATGTCCTTCAACTAGCCGCAGCTCGCTGGCAGTGTATTCGTGCGGAAAAGAACGCGGCACTTGAGATCAAACACAGAGACACACGTGAAGCGCAGTACCTTGATGAAATTAAGCTGCGAGAGCTATTTGTTGAGAACATGAAACTAGTCCATCAGGTCGCGTTAGAGCTTTCTAATCCTGACTCTTTGGATGCTTTGTATAAGGCTTCTGTTGAGGCAGTGCGCGACCGTCTAGGCTTTGACCGTGCGATCTTCATGTTACTCGATATGAAAAAGCGCTGTTTTAGCGGCACTTATGGTACTGATGAGGCCGGTAAAACCAACAGCGAACATCATACCCAGTACGACTTGCATCAACTCGAAGCGGAATACATTGAAGCGTTGTCAGACAATCACACCAACTTGGTTATTATCGAACAGGCACCTCTCTACACCGAAGGAAAAGTAGTAGGGCAAGGCTGGAATGGAATGTTGATCTTACGTGAAGGTGATAAACCAGTGGGTTGGATTGCAATGGATAACTACATTCACCGTTCACCAATTACCAATTACCAAAAGCAGATGCTTGAATCCTTTGGTTCTCTGCTTTCTCAAATCTACATCCGCAAACGGCAAGAACAGAACATCCGTATGTTGCACTCAAGTATGGTGGAGCTGTCTCGTTGCGATAGCGTCAGTGAAGTGTGCAAATCGGCGGTAAGCTTTGCGATTCAGCATTTAGGCATTGATCGATTGGCGGTTTTCCTCACCGATAAAAATTGCAGTTACATGCAAGGCACGTGGGGCACGGACATAAAAGGCGACATTGTTGATGAATCCTATTACCGCTCTGAGCTGGTGGAGCGTGACATTGTAGCCGCAGCTCGCGCTTGCCCTAATCAAGTCGCCTTTGAAGAATCGGTGCCTATCTATCACGATTTCAATATTGTGGGAGTCGGTTGGACGGCAATGACGATGCTCACCACCAATACGGGTGAGCCGATTGCGTTTATAGCCGCGGACAATTTGTTAACTCGCAGCCCTTTAACGTCACAACTGCGTGAAGTGATACGTATCTTCGCTTCTAGTTTAGCTGAGGTGCTACAGAGAACCATGGCGCAAGAGGAACTCAAAAAGCTTAATGAGACGCTAGAGCAAGAGGTCAGCAAGCGCACTCAAGAGCTTGAACGAGCCAATGAGCAGTTGGATATCATCTCTAAATTAGACCCGCTGACACGTCTTGGAAATCGGCGTATGTTGTCGCAGGTGTTAGATGATCTAAATTGTGACGATCGAGGGGCGTTTGCCATACAAAATGAAGTCACATTCGGATTGATCCTCGTCGACCTTGATCATTTTGGTTTGTACAATACGGTTTATGGGCATACAGAAGGTGACGCTGCTCTGCGCACCATCGGCAAGATACTCAATGCCCATGTTCATAGCGATAAGGAAACCTTTTGCCGTATTGGTGGTGAGGAGTTTATGTTGTTGATGATCGGCACTCATCACTCTGAAACTAAACAGCGTGCAGAGTCGATCAGAAAATGTATTGAAGAGGCGAAGATCCTTCATTGTGAAAGCAGCACCAGCCAGTATTTAACCGCATCTGTCGGTTATGCTTCAATCACCTCCGATCAACGCCAATTCGATTTCGATCTACTGTATGGCAAGGCAGACAAAGCTTTGTATCAAGCCAAAGACTCAGGGCGAAATCGAATTGTCTCTGCTCTAAAGCGAAGAAAGGTCGCGACGCCACTGATTTAACCTGGCGTTTATTTTTCCCTATCTCAAAAACGACTGAAGCCGTGATGATCACAATGTGGTCATCACGGCTTCGTTCTTTTTTGTTTACTTAGCTTTTCTGTTTAACTAGCTTTCTGCTTACTTAGAACGCTGGTTAATTAAAGCCTTTCTAATGTGCTCTTGTGTGCTGTGTTCGAGATGCGTTTTGGTTTCTTAACCGCTTTGATTACCTCAGAAGGATCCCATGACTGACTTGGTGAGCCAGCTTCAGCATAGAGGCTCTGATTTAGCTTGGTGAGCTCAGCTTCGATCACTTCTATTGTCTCGTCACTCAAGTCTGGATTTTCTGCTTTCCATTGCTCAAACAAGGTTCTGGTCTTCACACCGTCTTTCATTTTCAGAGCGGCAATAAGCGCTTCTGTCGTATCGGATTGACGTTCATCTTTTTGCTTTGGTTTTACTGCTGTACCACGGTGTGACCAGAAATAAAAAGCAACTGCAGAGCTAATTACCCATAAAGCAGCAAATAGCGCGGTTAGGTAAGGCCAGATTCCGGGGCTTTCTACGGTAACTATCGTCGGGCTGGCTTGCTGAGTTGGTGTCTCCATAACAGGCGCTGGCGAGCTTGAGCTAGCGCGTTCACTTGCCTGAACCGACAACTCAAGACCAAGAGCTTTACTGATTTCTTGTGATTGTGAGTCAGTGTTAAACCAAGCTTGAGAAACATCAGGAAGCGAGATATTTCCAGCCTCTTTCGGAATCAAGACTTGCTTGTAAACAACGACAGCATCACCGGATTGGGTGGTGCCAAATTGCGGTTTTTCTTCATAAACACGTACCGTTTTAGGGTAGGTGATATTCAGTTTTGGCAATTGATGTTGGGTCAAGTTACTGGCTGTCATGGTGATGGTTCGAGTTAACGAATCACCGGCTTCCATTTCAATCTTCTGTTTGTCGTCACCCAAAGCATTGCCATCTGTGAGTTCATTACCTTGGCTGTCTGACCATTGTTGTATCAGCTTAAAGTTAGATGTTGGTAACCACTCACCTTGATAGCCTTTGGGTACCGGATTCACTGTGACATCTAAGGTTTCAACAGGCGTGTCGAGCTGGAAAAGGCGCGTTGTGCTTGAGTTGTTGGTTGAGTAAACAACGGCACCGGTTAACTTTGGTCCTTGAAGCTGAAATTGTCCTGCTTGCTGTGACGATATATGGAAAGATTGCTGAACAACCGTGACTTCTTGTCCGTTGATAACATCTTGAAATTGCTTAGACTCTCCAATCGGTTCCACGTCTAATTGCGCTGAACTTGGTGGCGCAATTTTAGGATCTTGCAGCCTTCTAGGATCAGCCTTAATGATGAGTTTTACATCAAGCTCCGCGACCTCTTGAGGGTATAGCGAATCTTTATTCAGATTAAGTTGAAACTCGGCCATATCACTCTGCTTTGGAGCGGCTTTATTAACCGCAACATTGATGGTGATCGGTTGGGTTTTTGCGCCTTCAATATCAAAGCTAGGAATCTCTAATCGGCCTAATCGAAGTGGGGCAAGGGTAATATTCCACTCGCTAGACACAGTGCGGCTACCATTGACGATTCGCATCGATGACCCAAAGCTTGGGGTGCCGACGTAGAAATTCTTCTGAAGGGAGGTCAGGTCTAAAGCACCTGACGATACTTTTTCATCGGTCGCCACTCTAAGTAGGAAGACTTCATCTTTGGTAACACTGTTTTGCGAAACGCTCGCAACAGCGGTTGCTGCGAATACAGAATGTGACGAGAAAACACCGATTAGCAGTGTCAGTATTATTGATAAAAATGGCTTGTTTAAAAATCGCATGGTTACCACTTTTTGTTTTGGTTGTTAGGAGCACTTTTTTGTCGTGCTTGTAGAATCATTTGCGCTTTAAGCAGTTGGCTCGGATCACGGGCGCTTTCTACTTGCTCAAGTTTCCGCATATCAGGATCGCTCGACATCGGTTGACCTGATACTTGCGCTGCAGCTTGTTGAGCGTTGTTATCACTGTCTTCTTTATCAGACTCTTGAACTTGGGCTGTCTGAGATGCTGAGTCATCTTTGTCTTGTGACGGCTTATCTTTTTGACCCGCTTTGTTTTGTTGCTCAGCTTGCTTGTCGTTTTCTTCATCCGCCTTGGAATCAGAGCGGCTATCAGCTTGGCTTTGGTCAGTATTCTGAGTTTGGCTTTCACTTTGATCTTGTTTGTTGCTTTGATCTTGGCTGTCGCTTTGACTTTGCGGTTTGCCATTGTCAGCAGAGTCTTGTTGTTGATCCTGCGAGCTTTGCGAAGAATCATTTTGCTGACCTTGCTGACCTTGCTGACCTTTCTGACCTTGCTGACCTTGCTGACCTTGCTGACCTTGACCTTGTTCGTTTTGGTCTTTGGACTCAGAATCGTCTTGCTGTTGCTGTTGCTGTTGCTGTTGCTGTTGCTGTTGCTGTTGCTTCTGAGCCTGTTCGACAATCTCTAGGTTCTTCTTCGCATAAGCATGTTCAGGGTTGCTTTCGAGAATACGTTGATACTCTTCAATCGCTTGGTCGTACTTACCTTGCTTTGCTTGTGCATTGGCGAGATTGTAGCGAGCATCTTCGCCAGAAAGACCTTGCAGCGTCTGTTCGGCCGCTTCGAAATCACCGGCTTTGTATTGCGCAATGCCTTTCCATTCTTGCTGTTCGAACTGTTCTGCGGCTTGTTGAAAGTCCTCATCTTGATACAACTGATAACCCACTTGGTCATCGGTTTTCCAAGGATTTGCAAACGCAGTATTCGGCTGGCTAAATGATACAAGCACAGCTAGGCCACACCAAATGACCCCTTTTCGAAATAGCCCAAGGGCAGGAAGTAACAGAAACGGCAATAGCCAGAAACCGTTGTTCACTCTGGTGTTGAGTGAGTTATTGGTCTTGGTGACTTCTGATGTTGTCGCAACTCGGTCGAGATAACTTGCGATGTGCTCAACATCTGAGTTATTAAATTGCACCTCGGTGAATGTGCCACCAGAGCGACGAGTCAGGTCGCGCATATTGTCTAAGTTGGTTTTCGCAACCACGGTTTGCCCTGAATCTGTTTGCAGCATCGACCCACTTGGTAGAGAGATTGGCGCGCCACTTTCCGTACCTACAGCCAAGACTGATAACGTCCAATTGTTGCCAGAGAGTAGCGATTCGATCTCTTTCTTCTCTTGAGCATCGATATCATCGCCAATCAGTACCAGATCGCCTTGATAGATATGAGCACGAGTCATCATCTCAATCGCGAGTTTGATTGCTGATGCAGCATCCCCGCCTTGGAAGGGCATGATATCCGGGGAGAGATTAGGGACTAGGTTCTTGATGGTATTGATGTCTGACGTCAAAGGACTAATGGTGTAAGCATCACCTGCGTAGGCCACCATTCCCGTCAATCCTTCTTGCCATAATGAGAGCAGATCCAAAGCCTTGTATCGCGCCTGTGTTAAACGGTTCGGTTTAATATCTGTGGCGTACATAGACATCGACATATCCATGATCACAACTCGCGCCTGCGTTTTTTCAAAGCTCGGCTGTTCATTTTTTTCAAAGCTTGGTCCAGCTAACGCGATGACGCCGACTATCCACCAAATACCAAAGTAAGTACTGCGGTTTTTCGAGGGTTTACTCGATTCAGGTGCCAAATAACGGGCGATGTGTGACGCCAATAATCCTTGCTTGGATTGTCTCTTGCTCAGCCACCAAATTGCGGGCATTACGGCAAGCGCCAAGAACCAATATGGGTAGATAAAAGTAAAGTTAGACATTGTTTCTCCTAATGGCTAACAGCATAAATGCGAAGAACATTGCCGCAGACAATGGCCAGACAAACCACTCTTGTTGTGGTCGCCAGATCTTAGTGGCGTTCGTCACGGGTTCTAACTGGTTGATGGTGTCGTAAATCGTTGCCAGCTCTTTGCAGTCTCGCGCTCGGAAGTACTGACCACCAGTGCGTTTGGCGATTTCCATTAGTGTGCGTTCATCAAGGTCTTGAGCGGTATTGACCTTACGAGTCATGAAGAACTCTTTGACCATCATTTCACCCGCACCGACACCCACGGTGTAAATCGTCGCGTTGTACTTCTTAGCAATATCCGCGGCTTCAAGTGGATCTAATACGCCCGCGGTATTGCTGCCGTCACTGAGTAGAATCATTACACGCTGAGGGGCATCGCTGTCGACGAAGGTTTTGGTTGCAAGGCCAATACCATCACCAATCGCGGTTTGAGTACCAATCAGCTTTAACACAGCCTGATTGAGTTGTTGTGAGAGCGTGTCTCTGTCTAACGTCAGTGGCGTCTGCAAGTAGGCGTGATCAGCAAATAGCACCAGTCCGACTCGGTCACCTTTGCGTCGCTCAATAAAGTCACTCAATACATGTTTTACCGCAGATAAGCGGTCGATGTATTCACCATTGAATTGCATGTCCTCTTGGCTCATCGAGCCGGAGAGGTCGACAACCAACATCAAATCACGGTGTTTTGGCTGAAACTCAACCGGTTCACCGTACCAAACTGGGCGTGCCATGGCTGTTACCAATAAAAGCCAGATGATGACCGACAACGCCTTGGGTAAGCGACTGCTCGGCGTTTTGGTATTGCTGTCCTCGGGCAGAAATGGAAGCCTTAGGGCATTGTTCGATTCCGCCTTAGGAGAGAAAAAGTAAACGAGAACCGGCAGTGGCGCGAGGAAAAACATCCACCACCAAACGAATTCAATATTTAGTAAGCTCGTGCTTAAAAGATCAGTCATAACGACCTCGCTTTGGAGGAAGGGCTTTACGAAGCCATGTTTCGCAATCATTAACCAATTGCTGTTGAGCCTTTTTCTGTTCGTCGCTCATTAAGGCTGTATCTTGGTAGAGCGCTTGTTGCCATTGCGATTGTTTTGCGGCGAACAACGGCTTCGCCAATTGCGCATCTAAGAACGCCAACCAATCGTCACCAGATAAGCCTGCCACTTTGTCGCGTGGAAAATAGCTCAGTGCAGCCTGACGAACGATGTCTTGAGCTGCACTCGGAGATAAGGTATTGGAAGGCTGACTATCACGAAAGCAAGCAAGTGCTTCGTTCTTCGCGTATTGGTTCTTTTGTCTGCGTTTTACAATGAAAAATACTAAGGCGATCAGAACGATGGCCGTGATAATGATTAACCACCAACCCCATGCCAAAGGCCACCATGACGGTGCGCTTGGCGTAATAATCGGGCTCAGGTCGAGAGGTTGATTCATGACTGAACTCCTGCTACTTGGCTCATGAGTGACTGCGCACTCGACAGCGAGCTATAAGGTATCGCGAGAGACAACCCCATCTGTTGCAGCTGCTGTTTCTTAAGCGAAAAAGCATGGTTAAGCTTTTGCTT
Source organism: Vibrio sp. QJM3NY_27 (assembly GCF_057785955.1). Taxonomy (NCBI): domain Bacteria; kingdom Pseudomonadati; phylum Pseudomonadota; class Gammaproteobacteria; order Vibrionales; family Vibrionaceae; genus Vibrio; species Vibrio sp. QJM3NY_27. The sequence continues at coordinate 1,009,604 of NZ_CM173512.1, forward strand.
TTCTTTATTAGAAGAGAAATTAAACCATTGGGTTTTGCTGCCATCGGTGACCTGTTTAGAACCTTTATAGGCGGTTTCACCTTGCTCCAGCGGATCGTAGAAATGCACCAGACGTACTCTGTTGTGTCGGCGAATTTGACTGATAAGTGAGTAGTCACTTTCTTGGTAACGCACAAAGTCACTGAGCATAATGATATCGCTGCCTTTCGGACAAAGCTGGTGAAGAGACTTCAGCCCATGCTCTAAGGTTGTGTCGCTGTGATTGTCTTGGTTGGTCAGCGCTGCGTTATTGATTTCTATGACTTTTTGTAAAATACGTAGCGGAGCATGGTTGCTAGCACTGGGTTTAATCTCAATGATCTCTTGGCCAGTATCGATCACTGCGCCAATACGATCTTTTTGAGCAACGGTTAACCAGCAAAGTTGGCTGGCAAAGTGCGCGAGTTGAACTGATTTCAGCAACAAGGTTGAGCCGAAAATCATACTGCTCGACAGATCTAAGAACAAAATCACAGGCTGCTCTCTTTCTTCAGAAAACAGTTTGGTGTGCGCCTTGCCTGTTCTCGCCGTGACGCGCCAATCAATGCTACGGATATCGTCACCCGCCTGATATTGACGAACTTCAGAGAAATTCATGCCGCGACCTTTGCGGTTGCTCTCGTGCTGGCCGTTAAGTTGTGACCAAAGGCTTTTGGCTGGAGGCAACCAGCGAACAGACTGCGCTTTGTATTGCAGCAGCTCATCTAGATTTAACGTGACACCGTCACTATGATTGGGTAGTTGATTATTCATGCGCGTATCCCTATGCGCTGCCAACCAATGAAATAAGGTGTGCGATCACTTGGTTTGCGGTGACCCCTTCAGCTTGTGCGTGGTAGCTGCGCAGTAGACGGTGGCGTAACACAGGGAATGCCATCGCTTGAACATCTTGCGGTGTTACGTAATCGCGGCCTGCTAGCCATGCGTGCGCTCGGGCACATCGGTCTAAAGCAATAGTTGCACGTGGGCTGACACCCATGTCTAACCATTGATCAAGTTGGTCGCTGTATTGCTTAGGTTGGCGAGTCGCCATAACCAGTCGAATAATGTACTGCTCGATGGTGTCTGCCATGTGAATGTTGAGCACTTCTTGGCGCGCTTCAAAGATCGTTTGCTGAGATATCTCTTGTGGCTGAACAGATTCGTTGCCTTGAGCTTCGCCTCTGTTTAGGCGCAAGATCTCCAGCTCACTTTCCATGTCTGGATAAGCCACTTCTAAATGCAGCAAGAAACGGTCTAATTGAGCTTCTGGTAGCGGGTAGGTGCCTTCTTGCTCAATCGGGTTTTGCGTTGCCATCACCAAAAACAGATCCGGTAGCGCATAGGTTTTTCGACCTGCAGTCACCTGTTTCTCGGCCATTGCTTCTAACATCGCGGCTTGTACTTTCGCCGGAGCACGGTTGATCTCATCCGCTAGAATAAGCGAGTTAAAAATAGGCCCAGATTGGAAGGTGAACTCTCCCGTTTCTGGACGGAAAATATCGGTACCAGTCAGGTCGGCAGGCAATAGGTCAGGGGTAAATTGAATACGATGAAAATCTCCCTCGACACAGTCAGCTAGCGACTTTACGGCGCGGGTTTTTGCCAACCCCGGAGGCCCTTCAACAAGAATATGACCATCTGCCAGTAAGGCGATCATCAGTTGTTTTACGAGCTCTTGCTGACCAATGATTTGAGACTCTAGGTAGTTTTGAAGGATTTCGAAGTTATTTTTATGCATTTTTGGACTCTCTGGGGGCCATTTGATTCTTATTTTGAGTATTGGTCACTGATTACCAGGAAAAAGTTCCAGTACATTTGCGGAATTTATTTTTTCAAAATTGGAAAGATTTACAAGTGTTTAGCTAGAAAAATCACTGAACAGTGAATTTTTACCATATCAATCGCTTTTTATACAATAAAGCTCAAAGGTGTGCTGCTGCCTGACTCAGATAAAAATTAAAGGGTTCGATACTAAGGGTGAATATCAATAAGGGGGCGTATTTAGCTAATTAATCTCAACCCCACAAGAAATGATTGAGTCGTTACATCATATTTGCAGTTTTTTGAGAGAAAAGTCTCTAGTTTTATTGGTTTTGGCCGATACATCACTCAGATTGTGCATTGCTTGTTGGAGTGCACTAGAAAAGTCCTGTCCAGGGTATACCAATAACGAGCGATTCTTTTAAAGGTCCAAATATGTTTAAAACTAACTCTCTGAGTATCAAACAAAAAGTTGTACTTGGAATTACCTTTGCGGTTCTTGCATCGACAGTGATTGTCGGCGCGATGGCACAACAGCAAGCAAGAGATGTATTGAGCCACCGTTTGGTTGATATTGAGCTTCCCGGTATGTTGGAGCGAATCAATGGTGAAATTGATCGTGAAGTCTCTCAGCTATTGTTAGCGGCGGAGCAAATTGCTTCAAATGAATTCATTTCTGATGCAATCGAATCGACCGATCGTGATGCTGAGCTAGAAAATAAACTGGTTAAACAACTGAACAATGTTCGTAACCAATATCAGCTGAATGATGCCTCGGTAGCTAACCGTCAAACAGCTTACTACTGGAACCAAGATGGTTTTTTACGCCAGCTAAACCAACAACAAGACGGTTGGTTCTTTGGTTTTACTCAGTCAGGCCAGCCAACCATGGTGAGCATGTTCCAAGAAGCCAATGGTGAAGTGAAGATGTTTGCTAACTACCAACAGCCTTCTGGTTTGGCGATGTCAGGTCTATCAAAATCGATGGATGACATGGTTAACCTGCTGAACGGTTTTAAGATTGAAAATACAGGCTTTGTATTTTTGACCGATAGCCAAGGTGATGTACAAATTCACCGTGAGCGTTCTCGTAGCGATTCTTCACTTCAACAACTTTACGGCCCTCAATCAAGCCAACTATTGAACAAGTCGGGCTTCAATCTGATTACCACTGAAAGCCAAGGCCAAGAACTGTTTGTGGCGAGTTTGTATGTGTCGTCAATGGACTGGTTCGTTATTGGTGTGGTACCAACCGGTGAAGTGTTTGCTGAGCTCGATGCGACTGCGCAGAAGATGCTGATCATGACTGCTATCGTGGCTTTAGTCTTTATCCTAATGGGCGTAGTGTTAGCAAACAGCATCACTCAACCGATTAAACTTCTGGCTAAGCGATTCGGTGACCTTGGCGAAGGTGATGGCGATCTGGCGCAACGTATCGAAGTGAAAGGCAACGATGAAATTGCCCAGCTTTCAAAGGGCTTTAATGGATTCATTGAAAAGATTCACGAGTCTATGAAAGAAGTATGTTCGACAAGCCAAGCGCTTCAAGTGGCGGCAGAGAGTGTTTCTAACAAAGCACACATCACTCACGACAATAGCCAAGAGCAACGAGATCAAACCCTTCAAGTGGTGGCTGCGATCAACCAAATGGGTATGACCATCAGTGAGATTGCATCAAACGCGGCAACTGCAGCAGAAACAGCCACTCAAGCTTCGGGCAATACTGAAGTGGGCCGTTCTGTGGTAAACAAAGCAAAAGACGCGATCAGCCGTTTAGCGCAAGATATCGAAAGCACGGGTCAAGTGGTGGAGCAGCTTGCTTCAACAACACAAGATATCGGCTCTATTCTGGGTGTTATCCGTGATATTTCAGAGCAAACTAATTTACTTGCATTGAACGCAGCGATAGAAGCAGCGCGTGCCGGTGAGCAAGGCCGTGGCTTTGCCGTTGTAGCAGATGAAGTACGAAATCTAGCAAGTCGCACGGCAGACTCAACGGAAGAGATTCAGAAGATGATCAACCAACTGCAAAGCGATGCTAAAGATGCAGTAGCAGCAATGAGTACAGGTAAAGTCATTACCCTTGAAGGTGTAGCTGCATCGGATGAAGCGGTAGACGTACTGGGTGGTATTTCAGACCGTATCGTTGACATCACTGACCGTAACACACAAGTGGCAACGGCAACGGAAGAGCAATCAACCGTAGTTCACACCATCAACCAGAACATTGAAGAGATCAATGCGATCAACGAAGTGACAACGGGCACAGCTGAACAACTTGCTGAAGCAAGCCAAGAGCTTCGCGACCTGTCTTCTCGCCTAGATAAGATGGTTGGCTCGTTTAAGCTTTAATCTCTTAAAGCTTTAAATCCTTTAAGCTGTAGCATGGCTTAGAAAGGGACACAGATGAAGAGCTGGATTCATTTAATCGTGAATCCAGCTCTTTTTATTTACGGGCCTGTTTTCTTCTAACTGGCTTTAGCTTGATCTGGTTTCGGGCTTTGCACTTAATCGCTCTAGCATCACAGAGCGTAAATGAGTAAAATCTCATGAGGTTTAATATTTAGGTAAGTATCATGAGCGATTTTGAAAAAGAACTAGAGCAGATGACTCAAGAGATGGGTGATGAGCCAGAAGTACAACTGCCATCAATTGAAGAGCAAAAAGCGATCGTTGCTGAATTTAAGCGACTAGAAGCGGAAGGCAAACTAACACCAGAGGTGTTAGAAAAGCATTTTGGCCAGTTCAACAAAACAAGTGATACGCCAATCCACTAAGTTCTAAGCTTAAGGCAATTTTATCTTGTCTAAGATAGAGTGGAATGAGTAGTTGGGCTTAGCCTGACTACACAAATCAAGGTCTAGCCATTGCTAGGCCTTTTTTATTGCTGCGCGATAAGTTAACTGAGCTGTGCGCAAAGTTAAACAATCAAAGCGAAAGTAGTTGGCGCCTTTAAACAAAAAAATCCCCCTTACTTGGTAAGAGGGATTCGATATGGGCAAGTTATATCTTAAAAAGGCGAACCGACTAGTCGGTGCCGTACTCTTTGTACAAGCGACGACATGCTCGACCATCGCTATGGAACAAGTGACAACGGTGCGCAGGAATACCAATCGCTAGTTTGTCACCAGACTCAATCGTCAACGTGTCTGGCTGGCGATAGATAACGTCAGCATCAGCACTTTCGAGGTTTAGGTAAACCTGAGTTTCGTTGCCTAGTTTCTCGACCATCATCACTTCAGCTTCAATCGTCGCATCACCTGTTTCAGCAGACAACAAGTGTTCAGGACGAACACCCAGAGACATACGGTCACCAGCATTGACAGTCGTACCATCAACTGGGATCCAGAAAGTCATACCGTTAGAAAGTTGAACTTGGACGCGTTCTGCTTCAGCTTGCTCGATGTGAACAGACATAAAGTTCATCTTCGGCGAGCCAATAAAGCCTGCCACGAAACGGTTTTGAGGGTAGTGGTAAAGATCAAGAGGTTTACCCACTTGAGAAACATAACCGCCATCAAGAACAACAATCTTATCGGCCATTGTCATCGCTTCCACTTGGTCGTGGGTAACGTAGATCATGGTGCAACCAAGTTGACGTTGTAGTTTAGTGATTTGCGAACGCATTTGAACACGCAGCGCAGCATCTAGGTTAGATAGAGGCTCATCAAGTAAGAATACGTTTGGCTGAGAAACCAGAGTACGACCGATAGCAACACGTTGACGTTGACCACCAGATAGGGCTTTAGGCTGACGCTCAAGAAGGTGACCAAGCTGAAGGATTTCTGCAGCATGTTCAACACGCTTATCGATTTCAGCTTTGTTAGCGTTCGCTAGTTTCAGGCCGAAAGACATGTTGTCGTAAAGGTTAAGGTGAGGGTAAAGCGCGTAAGATTGGAATACCATACCTACGCCACGCTTTGAAGGCTCAACGTCATTCATGCGTTGGTCGCCAATGTACAAATCACCAGACGTAATGTCCTCTAGACCTGCGATACAGCGTAATAGCGTCGATTTACCACAACCTGATGGTCCTACGAATACTACGAACTCACCTTCGTTGATGTCTAAGGTTACGTCCTTAGAAATCTGTACATCACCATATGATTTATAAACGTTTTTTAACGTGACACTCGCCATCTAGCTAGTCCTCGATCGATCAAATTTTAAGTTTTACTGCTTATCATTATAAGAAATTTTTGGGTCAGCAGTAACTGTAGGAATTGGTAAGTATTGAATGAGTAAGAAAAAAAGTGGGTGAGACTTGGATTCTTTAACCAAGCCCACCCGTCATAGCCAAACTGGTGCCTATTTCCCCCACATCCAGCTAAATCTCCCCCGTGATTCAATCACAGATTTAGCTCGATGCTTAATAAAGACAACAGCGGGCAGTGAAGCCAACTAAATGAACAGTGCGGTTACACACGACATTCGCTGGTAAAGGGTTCTTACTATCCACTCTTGGATGGATGCAGTTTCGGTGAATTGGCGCAATGGTACATCCTCCCAATGAAAATTTAACGAGGGGGAGTAGTAGGGGAGGAGTAGATAAATGGGGTTATTAATAATTGGCGATCCAGTTCAAATAAATCCACCCCATAACGGTGATGTTGATCACGATGAGTATGGGTTTTGTGATTTCAGTCTCTAATCTGACCGGATGGCGATCACGAAATTAAGCCATAATAGCTAGGGCGTAGTGGCTAGGATGATGAGTTAGAGTCTATTTTCTCAGATCATAAGCCCTGAAAACTGGCTCGTCTTGGTAGATGTGCCCTACGTATAAATATAAAAAGGATATTCACATGAAAAACGCTCTAAGCGCTGTAGCTCTAGGAACATTAGTTGCTCTGGGTTCTTTTGGTGCAAATGCTGCTATCGAAGAAGGACAACTAACAATCTGGGTAGGTGGTGACAAAGCTTATGAAGGCATGGCTGAAGTAGGTAAACGCTTCGAAGAAGACACTGGTGTTAAAGTAACAGTGGCTTTCCCTGACAAACTAGAAGAGAAGTTCTCTCAAGTTGCAGCGGCTGGCGATGGCCCAGACATGATCTTCTACGCACACGACCGTTTTGGCGGCTATGCAGAAGCGGGGCTTCTTGTTGATATCAAACCTTCTAAAGAAATTAAAGAAGGTATCGTAGACTTCGCATGGGACGCTGTTTCATACGAAGGTAAAACAATCGCTTACCCAGTAGCGGTTGAGTCAGTTTCTCTAATTTATAACAAAGCACTTGTTCCTAACCCACCTAAGTCTTGGGAAGAAATCCCAGCACTTGATGCTGAACTTAAAAAAGATGGCAAAAAAGCGATCATGTGGCCTCTACGTGGCGGCGCTTACTTCACATGGCCTCTACTTGCAGCTGACGGCGGTTACGCATTCAAACAGACTGCAGAAGGTTACGACATTAAAGATGCGGGCGTAGCGACTGAAGGTGTTCAGAAGTCTCTAGGTTTCATCGAGAAGATGGTACAAGACAAAGTTATCTCTGCAGACATGGATTACTCAGTTGCTGAGTCTGAATTCGTTGCAGGTAACGTTGCAATGACAATCAACGGCCCTTGGGGTTGGGAAAACATCAAGAAAGCTGGCATCGATTACGGCGTAGCAACTTTACCTAAGTTCAACGGTAAAGCGTCTAAGCCTTTCGTTGGTGTATGGGCTGGTGGTATCAGCACTGCTTCTCCAAACCGCGACCTAGCTGTTGAGTTCATGGAAAACTACCTACTAACTGATGAAGGTATGAAGAGCCTGAATGACGACAAGCCACTAGGCGCTGTTGCTCTTAACTCTTTCCAACGTCAACTAGACAGCGACACTCGTATTGCAGCAACCATGGACAACGCGATGAATGGCGAAATCATGCCTAACATCCCTCAGTTCACAACGTTCTGGTACAGCATGGAAGAAGCGATCGGTAACGTAGTTGACGGTCGTCAAACAGTAGACCAAGCACTGAAAGCTGCTGAAGGTCGTATGACTAAGTAACAACTAAGCACTACCTTTTAAGGAGAGGGTAACCTCTCCTTACTTTTCTATTTTTTATCTATATCGCTAGCAGGTTCCTCTATGCAGTCAGTTCAAGGTACAGATGCTATCCCAGCACCATCAAGCCTTCTAGGCAGTAAAAGCGTCTTCATCAAATGGGGGTTGCTTGGTAGTGTTGGCTTAATTAACGGCTACGCTACAATTCTAATGTATTCACGCGGTGAGCTCGCTTTTGCGCTGCTTACTGTGATTTTAACGGCTTTGGCACTTTACATTTTTGGCAGTAAGAAAACTTACGCCCACCGTTATATTTACCCGGGTATTGCCGGAATGATCTTGTTCATTCTTTTCCCATTGGCTTATACCGTCGGGCTTGCGTTCACTAACTACAGCGCAAAAAATCAACTGTCTTTAGAGCGTACTCAAACCGTTCTTTTAGATCGCTCATTCCAAAGTGGTGAGAGCTACCCATTTACTTTGTACAAGACTGATGACGGTCACCAGATCGTTGTTAAAGCTGGCGACCAGCTGTTAGCAACAGACGTATTTTCTTTTGAAGATATGAGTGCAACAGAGATGGACCTATCTGCAATTGAGTCTGCACAAGGTGAGAAAGAGAAGATCAAAGCGATCATCCAAAACCGTTCAGCGATTAATGCGGTTGATTTCCATCTGCCTAACGGCGACGACATCCGCATGAGTGGCTTACGTAAGTTTGCTTCTGTTGCTCCGCTTTACACGCTACAAGACGATGAACAAACGTTAATCAACAATGAAACGGGTGAAGTTCTCAAGCCGAACATGGAAGAGGGTTTCTATCAACCTGTTGATGCCAATGGTGAGTTTACTGGTAACACAATCTCCCCGGGCTTTGTGGTTAATATTGGTACACATAACTTTGAACGTGTTTGGAAAGATGATGGTATTAAAGAACCATTCATCAGCATCTTTATTTGGACGGTGATCTTCTCGGTATGTACCGTAGCGTTCACGCTTGTTATCGGGCTTGTACTTGCGAATATCGTGCAATGGGAAGAGCTAAAAGGTCGTTCAATCTATCGTGTTCTACTGATTCTGCCTTACGCAGTACCCGCGTTCATCTCGATTCTTATCTTTAAAGGTCTGTTCAACCAGAGCTTTGGTGAGATCAACATGGTGCTTGAGAATATCTTCGGCTTAAGCCCGAACTGGTTCTCTGACCCAATTCTTGCGAAAACCATGGTGTTGATGGTTAACACGTGGCTAGGTTTCCCTTACATGATGATTCTATGTATGGGTCTACTAAAAGCGATTCCTGATGATTTGTACGAAGCGTCAGCGATTGATGGTGCGAACTTCCTTGATAACTTCAAGCGTATTACATTCCCATTGATGATTAAGCCGCTTACACCGCTATTGATTGCAGCGTTTGCCTTTAACTTCAATAACTTTGTAATGATTCAACTATTGACGAACGGTGGCCCGAACATGATTGGCACCTCAGAGCCAGCGGGTTACACAGACTTGCTTGTAAGCTACACCTACCGAATTGCATTCGAAGGCGGCGGCGGTCAAGACTTTGGTCTAGCAAGTGCAATCGCAACGCTTATTTTCCTATTGGTTGGTGGACTTGCGTTACTAAACCTTCGTTTCACTAAACTGTCTCAAGATTAAGGAGCACGACAATGGCTATGGTACAAGGTAAAGGCCTTAAATACCGAGTGTGGGCAACGCATGCAGTGTTGTGGTGCTTCTTGGCAATGATTATCTTCCCACTACTGATGATCATCGCTATCTCGTTCCGTGAAGGTAACTTCGCAACAGGTAGTTTGATTCCCGATAACCCATCACTGGAGCACTGGAAACTGGCTCTTGGTATGTCGGTAACGAATGCTGACGGCTCGGTGACACCACCTCCATTCCCAGTACTAACGTGGTTATGGAACTCAATTAAAGTCGCGGGTGTGACGTCGCTTCTTATTGTGGCACTGTCTACAACATCGGCTTATGCATTTGCTCGTATGCGCTTCAAAGGTAAAGAAACTATCTTGAAAGCGATGATGATTTTCCAAATGTTCCCAGCAGTACTGGCTCTAGTCGCTATTTACGCGCTGTTCGACAAGCTTGGTCAATACATCCCGTTCTTAGGCTTGAACACGCACGGTGGTCTAATCTTCTCGTACTTAGGCGGTATCGCACTGCACGTTTGGACGATTAAAGGTTACTTTGAAACGATTGATAACTCGTTGGAAGAGGCTGCAGCACTGGATGGTGCAACGCCTTGGCAAGCATTCAGATTGGTTCTATTACCGCTGTCTGTACCAATTCTAGCGGTTGTGTTTATTCTTTCGTTCATCGCAACAGTAGGTGAAGTGCCTGTAGCATCTATCCTTCTAACCGATGTGAACTCTTACACGCTAGCGGTAGGTATGCAGCAATACCTATATCCTCAGAACTACCTATGGGGTGACTTTGCGGCAGCGGCTGTACTTTCAGCACTTCCGATTACTATCGTGTTCTTACTTGCTCAACGTTGGTTAGTTGGCGGTTTGACGGCAGGTGGTGTAAAAGGATAAGCTGTACCCTATAAGAAAGACAAAGAGCGACCTTATAGGTCGCTCTGTATTGGCATTTTTATTACATCATTTGGTTTGGCCGCCGATCAGTAATAAAAATAACCCTCAGGTTACGCATAGCTGGCTACTAATCAGGTTCCTTACGCTATTAATGATTAGTGGTTTTTGTAACTCTAACCCAGGTATTTACTTGGGTTTTTTTATGCCCAGTGTTTAATTTCTTGTCTCAATTATAATAATCTCACTTCCGAACAACACTTCAGTCAAATTAGCATGCGACGTATAGCGTAAATATTGACTGTTCATACTTAAATTACACATTGATATGTGATCTAAGCACACTATTCTCCAAAGTCCAAAGTCCAAAGTCCAAAGTCCAAAGTCCAAAGTCCAAAGTCCAAAGTCCAAAGTCCAAGAGATTTTATGATTAACAACTTGAATGTGAGCAGTTGTGTTTAATTGTTTAGATATGTGGAAAAAAGATGATAAACAATTACGTGTTTTAATCGTTTCCTATTCATTAATATTATTCTGTTTCGAAACCCAGTGAAAGGGAGTGCATTGGTTGCTAAAGGATGTGCAAAAACAATAAATATTATTCTTAGATAGGCAGTTAAATACAATGTTAAGAAAAACAACAATCACAACAACTCTCCTGATGCTATCTTCTGCAGTATATGCAAACCCATATATTGGAGCATCTGTTGGTCAAGCAAATTTTGATAGCGCGAACTTTTCTATTGATTCTGCATCTGGTTCTAACAACACTTCATTAACGTTAGATGATGATTCTAGTTTAGCCGGCAAAATCTACGGCGGGTATCAGTTCAACCGTTATATTGCTTTGGAAGGCTCAATTGGAGGTTATGATGCTTTGGACGGTGATTCAGTTACTGTCGGCGACATGAAATTTGCAGCGATTCAGCCTAAAGTTATTTTACCGATTAATGACCGTTTTAACCTTTTTGCGAAAGCTGGGGTCGCATATTTTAATGCTGAGTTTAAGGTAAGTAACTCTTTCTTTGGTGCTGCTGGCCATTCAACATTCTCTGATACAACAATGACGGGTATGTATGGTTTGGGAGCCGATTTCTCATTGACAGATAATCTTCGTATTGAAGCAACATGGGATTATATGAAACCTGATCTAGAAGTGGCAAAAGCACTTGGTGCTACTGCTTCTGTTGATGCTGAGATTAGTGTTTTTTCTCTTGGAATGAATTACCACTTCTAATACCGAGAATCTATGGGGGCTAGGAATATTTAGCTCCCTTTGCTATGTTTTAGCTGAGATAAATAGCAGTGGAATTGTTGTGAACGATGTAAACCTTAGACACTTAGATCAGTTGCTTAAGCATTTTGAGATTCACTTATCTCATTCTATAGGTTTAGGAGAATTAGAGGTCGCGCTGTGTACTTCTAAACGTAATGTGTCAATTGTTATGAGAAAGCTTTCCGAACAAGATTGGATCGAATGGATCCCCGCAGTCGGTAGGAGTAACCCTAGTAAACTTACGATTAAAAAATCGTTGCAACAAGCGATTACAGAACTATTGATTAGCGAACTGAATAAAGGTAGCTTTAAACTAGTATCGCGTCTTGTCGACCTATACGGTTCGACTGCAGTCAGAGCTCTTACTTTAGCGACCGAACACCTTAACCAAACCAATGAATCAAGTAATGCTGTATTGATAGCTTCCTATCCGTGGGTAGACACTATTGATCCAATTAAGACATTTCGCCATGCAGAACTGCATATAGCAAAAAGCGTATATGATGTATTGTTGGTTCAGAGTCCAGATGGTGATCTAATGCCTTCCTTAGCTCATGATTGGGTGATGGAAGATACAAGGATGACTCTTTGGCTACGTCCTGGCGTTTACCGACATGATGGTGAGCTTTTGCAAGTTCAAGATGTAGTTTGGAGTATTAGACGTTTAATTGAGGGTAATGGCCCTATAAAAGAGTTATGGCAATGTGCCGAACGCGTAGATGCAGTCGCACCCAATTGTTTAGTTATTACTCTCAAGTACGCCAACAAGCTTTTTCCTTATATGCTAGCTATGTCTAACGCATCTATTGTTTGCCGAGATATACAAAGTTTCGGTGACAAATACAGTTATCATATTGGAACTGGACCGTTCAAGATTGAACACTGGTGTCAAGACAGTATTCAATTGCGAGCACATAAAGACTATTTTTCTACTCGAGCTTTGTTAGAGCGAGTCACTTTGTCTCATGCCAATGCAGATATGCAGAATATGATCAGCTTTAACTGTCCTTCGGACCAAGTTGAAATTCAAAGTATCAGCGCCCTCTTTTATTTAACTTATCGAGAAAGATTTGGTTCGAAAATATCTCGAGAGACGTGGTGTGAATTAGCTGATTATATCCATCAGCAAAAACAGCTACATGATCCCATTAATGCGGTCGAAAGCTTGGCTTTTGATCCCTGTAAAGCTAGGCCAATGATAGCAAACGCCCCAAGCTTGAGAGGGAAGATTGTCTTGGCTGAGCCCAAATGGACTATTCCATACTTAATTCGTAATTCTAAATGGTTACATGATGTCATCCGTTCAACAGGACTCGAGTTGGAAGTTGTCATCGTCAATAACATTAGCAATCCCCACTTAGTGTCCGAGCTAGCGGATATTCTTCTTATTGAAGATGTGATTGAGACTCCCGTTGATTACGGAACTTATGAATGGTTAAGCGTGTCAACTGGATTACGATTTAGTCTTGACCGGTTTGAAATGGATGAGCATCAAGCTAAGATCAAGCGAGCGATAAGTGGCGATTCACCATCTAGTGAGTTGATGGCGATAGAAAGAGGTTTACGTTTAAGGTATACCTATTTGCCGTTATTTTCTGGTTATGAGGAGATGTCTAGAACTCAACAAGTCAGAGGGGTTCAAGTAAGAAACACAGGTTATAGTGACTTTTATCGCCTTTGGGTCGAACAGTGATTTTTGAGTTTAGAATTCTCTACTAGAAGGAGCACAACCCAAGTGTTGCAACAACACATAAATGCTTTCTTGATCGAGTGCGACACGGCGAAAGAGATCCGCAAACGTGTTATCCCCGCCAAAACAAGTCTGGATATAGTGGTTAATTTCATTGCTATCGTAACCTTCTACGTACAAGGTTCTAACCCATTGGTACTCAACCGCCTTTAAATTGTTCAGTGTAGATTCGCTAAGAGTGGGGCGTGTGACGCTCAAAAGTGGCTCCAAGAAATTCAAATACATCCATTATGATTGGCGGTATTTAACCAGAGCTAAATGACGACTTTATTACAGTTCGAGCAAATTGCTAAACAATAGCGGCTTCATTTCAGCCCTTGGCTGAGTATCACGTTATATAAGCCGTATTGAGACAAGCGGTGTTGGGTAAGACGCGGCTTTGTCTGTGAGAGTGTGAATAGGGGAGTAGAGCTAGATAAGTAAATGCCAAGCAGGTGCTTGGCATTGTAATAAGGTTTTGTAGTGTAGAGTGGTTGGTGAAGTTTACTTAAGGTACTTAACGTGTGCTTCCATCTCTTCACCGATCTGTTTTCGCATGTTCATTAGGCGAATAGCCGAATCTCTTAATTCGATGTCTTCTGACGTTTCTGGCACCCATTCTGGCACCTTAGTCGGGTTACCATTTTCATCAACAGCGACCATAATAACGATGCAGTGAGTCGTTAGGCGGTTGTTGAGTTCTTTAGGGTCGCTGGCTTGAACGTCGATAGCGATGTGCATAGAAGATGAACCGGTATAGATGACCTTCGCACTTACCTCAACAAGGTTACCAACATGGATCGGAGCTACGAATCGAATCCCCCCTGCGTAAGCGGTAATACAATATTTACCACTCCACCCAGCAGAACAAGCATAAGCCGCTAAATCGACCCATTTCATTACTGCGCCACCATGAACTTTACCACCAAAGTTCACATCCCCAGGCTCAGCTAAAAAACGCAGAGTAACGTCTCGTTTACCATCTGGTCGGTTATTGTTACTGCTCATCTATCTTCCTTCATTATTATTGTGCTGTATAACATGCTTGTTACTTGCTAATAACAATATACTTAAGATGACATAAATTAAAGCGGTGTTTCTCACGATTAAGACTATTTTTTCAAACGGGTGACGAACGAATGAATATTGATGTTTAAAGGCGGTAGAGGCGAGTGGCAAACACGGATGAAGCAATATTGAGCAGGTGCCTAGCCATATTGAGTAAGAACCAATAAATGTTGAGCTGACAGCTAGAAAGGTCGATTGCAAAAAAAACACCTAGCGCAGTGCTAGGTGTTTCTAAGCCGTTTGGTACTCATTGCGGTACCTTATTTTGTTTTAGCCAACTAACCGCTGTTTATCTGGTTTAGTTAAATTATTTTAGTCTTTTTACCACTAAAGTGGTAGTTAAAAATATTTGTTATTCAGCTCATTTTTACTCTTGAATAAAGTATAGATCCTTCGCGTAGATATTTCCTTTCGGATTATTGTTAGGGAAGCCTTTGAGAGTATTTCGCACTAATCGGGTGTGATTGTAATGATATAAAGGCATAACTGCTGCCGATTTGTTAAGTAGCGATTCAGCATGCTGGTATAAAGTAAAGCGTTTAGACTGATCTTCCGTTTTACTTGCTTGCTGTAAGAGCTCATCGTAATCGGGATTACAGTAGCCACTTTCATTTGCCGTGTGACCACAAGAGAACGCCTCTAACAGTGCAGAAGGCTCTGGGTAGTCACCAAATGCCCATGAGCGAGCTAGTTGATAGTCGCCACTTCCCTTCGCTGCAACATAGGCTTTCCACTCCATGTTTTCTAACTCAACTTTTACGCCAAGTGGCTTCCACATCGATGCAATCGCAATAGCTATCTTTTTATGATTCTCACTGGTGTTGTATGTCAGGGTAAATTTGAGCGGCTTGTTTTCGTTGTATCCCGCTTCTTCAAGTAGCGTTTTGGCTTTTGTTAAACGCTGCGTGCTGTCTAAAGAATTGAATTCGGATAAAGGAGCTGTGTAGCCAGGAATATTATTCGGCGTCACGCTGTATGCTTCTGGCTCACCTTGACCAGTGACTTTATCTACCAATATCTCACGATTGACGGCCATGCTGAGTGCTTGGCGTACTCTTACGTCATCAAACGGTGCTTGACGTGTATTGAATGAATAAACGTAAGAGCCCAATAGAGCTTGCGCTTTGATTTGTTCAGGACTTTCTTGGATTAATTTTTGGTAGTACTCAAGCTGAACGCGATTGGTCATATCGATCTCACCAGCTTGGTAACGAATCAGTTCGGCATTTTGAGAGGATAGGCCGAGATAGGTTACCTTATTGATGACTGTCGATGTGTCATCCCAATAATTTGGGTTTCTCTCGACTTCAACGTATTCGTTGGGCACCCATTTACTCAAAGTGTAAGCACCGTTGGTCGCGATATTTTCTGCGCGAGTCCATTGGTCACCTTTCTCTTGAACCAACTTAGCAGGCAAAGGGAAAAAGGTCTTGATGCCCATTAAACTCATAAAGTAGGGCGTAGGTTTTGAAAGTGAAATCTCAACCGTGCGCTCATCTAATGCTTTGATGCCAAGTTCAGAGGGAGCTTTGTCTCCTGATAGAATCTCGCTAGCGTTCACGATGTTAGCCGTCGAAAAAACAAAACCCGTGTTATTACCTGTTTTCGGAGACACAGCGCGCTGCCAACCAAAGACAAAATCGGATGCTGTGACTGCCTCACCATTCGACCACTTGAGGTTGTCTTTCAATACAAACGTCACGGTTTTGCCGTCTTTGCTGATAGACCACTCTTTGGCTTGCCCTGGGATGATTTGCCCGTCACTGTCCTCAATCACAAAGCCTTCAAACATATCATTGACGATAATGTCACCGGGCATACCTGAGTTTACGAAGCTTGGGTCTAGTGTGTTGGGCTCTGCGCCATTACCACGCACAAAATGTTGTTCCTCAGCTAATGGTGTATCAGCAGGAACAGTGGCAGCAAAGCTTGAAGCAGATGACAAAGCAAGCAGAGACGAGATGATCACAGGGATCGTTGGTTGAGTCATTGTAATTCCTTTTACAACTTAAACGGTACTCAATGCATTAAACCTGAGTCGGTAACATGTTGCAACCACAATGAACGCGTATTAAAAGCATTTGAAAGGCTTGTGAATAAAACAACAGTACCTACTTCGGGAGTAGGCACTGTGAGAAAAGTGAGTTTGAATATTTACCCTAATGTGAGCGTTGGGTAATGCGTTTAGCTTTGTTGAGGGAGAGGAGCCTCAAGCCTTGGTTTTCTTTTGATTTGTGCAAGGATGACACCCGAAATCACCATTACACCACCAATAATGTGGAACTGATTAATCTCTTCGCCTAGCCAAGTGGAAGCTAATACAATTGCGATAACTGGCATCAAGTTCATGAACATCGCACTTGAGTCCGCACCAATGGTATCAATCGCTTTCACCCACATCCAAGGTGCTAAAATGGAAGCGGCAACCGCGGCGTAAGCGATTAATGGGATCGCTTGTTGCGGTGGTAAAAGCTGTTCGCTGGTAAGCCAAAGTGGCGTAAGCATCGCGACAGCAAACAGACCCTGAATGTAAATTACAACCCAACTACTGATTGGCATTTTCCAGCGTTTCAATAGCACACAGTATGAAGCATATACAAAGGCCGCAATTAACATATAGCCATCGCCTTGAGTCAATTCTTGATGCATGAAGAACAAAGGATCGCCTTTACCTAACATCAGAGCTAAGCCTGACAGTGACAACACGCCACCCACAATGCTCAAACTAGAAATCGACTTGTGTAACAGAGGAACGCTAAGGAACACACTGATCAAGGGTACTAATGAGGTGATCAACGCCATGTTAGAAGCGGTTGTGGTTAAGCCCGCGTAATAGCCTAGAGATTGGTTTAACACCATGCCCAAAAAGCCAAGGAAAGCCAACTTAGACAAGTTAGGTTTAATGATCGGCCATTGCTTGATAACTGAGCGAATACAGAAGGGGGTGAGAATTAACATCGCAAAAAACCAGCGGTAAAAACTCATCGCGCTAGGTTCAATGGTACTTGCAGCAAGCTTGTTGACGATTGCATTGGCGCCCCAGATACAGACTGTAAAAAATGGTAAGAGATAATGCATGTGAATTCCGTCGCAAATGAGTTGATGCGGCTAGTTTGACAGGTCGTTATACTTACAAGTATCTTTAGAAAGACATCAGGCGCGATAGGAAGACAAGTTTGAAAAAACACTCAAGAAACCTTCACCCATCCTTATCAATTGATAAGGCACCATCCAACGTATTTATGAATTTTGAAGCGTTTCTTTCGAACACTGAGACCCGAGTTCATAGCCACTCATGGGGACAGGTTCAATTGATCAGTGGCGGTATATTAGAAATGGAAGCGGAAGGCACCCGATTTCTAGCGCCACCACATTTGGCGATTTGGGTACCGGCCGGGGTGACGCATTGCAGTTATAACCGTAAGCCTTTGGACTACTGCTCGCTAAATATCGCCCCTGAGCTAACTCAACACCTTCCAGATAAAACCAGCCTTATAAAGATCACGCCGATTGTGTCTTCGATTATTGATGATTTTCGCGATCGTGGGATCAATGTTGCGGAAACAGAACAAGATCAAAGGCTTGTTCAGGTACTACTCGACCAACTTGCACAGCGTGAAGTTGAACACCACTTCTTGCCTTCAACTGACAATAAGTACCTAGCGCCTATACTGGCTTCTGTTGAAGAAAACCCAACCGATGAAGTGACACTGAAAGATTGGGCTGAGCGTGTCCACACCACGGAAAGAACCCTTTCTCGCCACTGCCAGACCGAGCTTGGGATGAGCTTTACAGAATGGCGATTGCGAGTGCGCTACCTCTATTCAATGGACTTGTTGAGAAACGGACAATCGGTCAAGGAGGTCGCTCTCACATTGGGTTACAACCAAGCAAGCCCTTTTATCACCATGTTCAAACGTTACGCGAACCAAACGCCAGAACAGTATAAGAACCGTTTGTTGTAACCCGATCTAATCTCACATGGCTAACATGACGAGAAACCCCGACACAACTATAACGTAGTCAAAGCAACGCACCTGTTACCTAACAGGGTCGACAACGTTGCGATCATTGGCTTGTTAATGTAATCGCTTTCTACTGCTACGTCGTCAAGCCAGTAAATATCTGCAAGTAGGTGAAGATCTTCAATCAATGCTTGGCAACTTTCCTCAGTCACTTTTGAAATATCACTGGGGAAATCATCACTGAGATCGACAATGATCACTCGTTGATGCTTTTTTAGCTTCAATCTTACAATATCTTCTAAATCGGCCATGCTTTTCTCTCTGTGGAAAATAAACATCACACTTTGGCCCTCTCCGATATCGTAGATCTTATAGCGTCGATCATTGAGATAAATAATATTGAATTTCATGTTATCGATTCCTCGAGATTTAAATAATCAGCCAAAATGAAAATGTTGAGTTGGGATTAGACGTTAATTTTTAACTCAATGTCGTTTGAATTGAGTTTGCTTAACTTCACTTAAAGACTCAAAGAATTAGAGAAATTCAAATGTGAATCTCTCAAGTCATATTTGAATTTCTGTAAACCATATTCAGGACACTGTTGGTTATTTATGATCTCTGCATTCATGGTTTTCTAGGAAAGGAAACCTAATGCAGCAAAGGAGATAGGTTCAAAAAAGAATCTAAGTAGCATCAATCAACAGTTGTCAACCCAATGAAAAATATCAATAAATATCTTTTGTTATTCTCTCTTTTTGTAAACGGTTTTTTCTCAAGTTTTGCATGGTCTTCGAGCTCGATGTTGGATGACGTATCTGCAATAGCCAAGCTCATTTATGACAGTGAACCTCAAATTGAAGCGACGAGTAATGTCAAACAAATCAGTAAAAATCAATCTCTGACGTATCGAATTACAAAGGCAGAAGCCGAAAGTGATTTATGGTCGATTGTTATCATGGACGGACAAAGTGACGAGATAGCAAATGGTGGTCAGCAATTGATTACGAATATCGACAATATGAATTTTCATCGAGAACTCGATGGTAGCTTACTTATCAAAATCTCGAAGTACCGACCTGGTGATGTGAACGCTACTAACTGGTTACAAGCCCCAGAAGGTAGCTTTTATCTCGTAAAGTATGTGTACTTATAGGGTAGATAACATGAAAAAAATATTTGCCTATTTCCTGCTAATTCTCTTATTGATTAGCGCCATACCGAGCTTTTTTGGCGAAAAGCCTGCATTGGTTCTTAATCACGCTGATAGTTCATTACCCATTGAGCCTTTGCTAAGCACATTAGTTAAAAATCAGATAACTCCGTTAGGTATTGAGAACCAACAAGACGAAACTACATTAATCTTTGAAAGTAAAAAAGAACAGCGAGAAGCGCAACAGGTATTGTCATTGGCGTTTCCGTTAGCTCATTCTCATTTTTCATTCGTCAGTGCAGCACCTCAGCTATTTAGCCAGGTAGGGCTAACACCCATCAACCTTGGATTAGATCTTCGTGGTGGCGTGCAGTTCATGCTGCAAGTTGAAATAGATGATAGCGTGAGAAGTTTGGTAGAAGCGACATCGACGAATGCTCGCCACGTGGCTCGTGCAGAAGGGATACGCAGTCGAATTGCTGACATAGACAACAATGGATTCTCGGTCATTATTACTAATTTAAGTAGTCGTGATTCAAACAGTATTCAAAACGTAACCGACCACATGCGTTCACAGTTTTCTGAATGGAAAATCAGTGTAAACGACAACGTATTACGTTTTTCGCTTGATGAAAGCATTAAAGAAGAGCAGGCAAGCCTCGCTATGCAGCAAACCCTAAATATTATGCGCCAGCGTATTGAAAGTTTAGGTATTACTGAGGCCGTCACCCAGCGTCAGGGGGCTGACCGTATATTGATAGAGCTTCCGGGCGTTCAAGATCCTCAAGTAGCGAAGCGTGTTATTGGTGCGACGGCGACGATCTCTTTTCATACGGTTGTTGATTCAAACCAAGCTGCACAGACTCATACTACGCGTGATGGGGAATCTGTACGCTTGTCTAGGCAACCGGTGTTAACGGGAGAGTACATTATTGGTGCATCCGCATCGGTTGGCGAGTTTGGACAACCTGAAGTGAACCTAGTGTTGAGCAGTGCGGGAGGCGGCAAAATGTCTGACTTCTCACGTAGTAACATCGGTAAACCTATGGCGACCTTATACAGCGAATATCATCAAGATCATAACAACCAACTTGTTCAACGCCATGAAGTGATCAACATTGCTACGATCCAAAGCCAATTAGGAAGTCGTTTTAGAATAACGGGTATCGGGCAAATTTCCGATGCACAAGACCTTGCGCTAATTCTACGCTCTGGGTCATTGACCGTACCTGTGACCATTATTGATGAGCAAGTGATTGGTCCAAGCCTAGGTGAAGAAAATATCCAGAAGGGTTTGCTCGCGGTGATGGTAGGTTTAGCTCTGACATTTGTGTCGATGCTGGTTTTGTACCGAAAGTTCGGTGTTATAGCTTGTGCCGCGCTTATCACCAACATTGTCATGATTGTGGGTTTCTTATCATTGATACCGGGAGCAACGCTTACTTTGCCGGGTATTGCGGGCCTTGTACTCACCATGGGCATGGCGGTTGATACTAACGTTCTAGTGTTTGAACGAATCAAAGAAGAAATGCGTTCAGGAAGATCGCTAGCGAGTGCGATACCGAGAGGTTATAAAGAGGCCAGAAGTACCATTATTGACGCAAACCTTACGTCGTTGATCACTGCGATTATTCTGTTTGCGATTGGTTATGGTGCCGTGAAGGGCTTTGCAATAACACTCGGGATTGGACTGTTGACCAGTATGTTTACGGGATTATTTTATAGCCAAATGTGGATGACAAAACTTTGGGGGTATGACAATGACAAAGTTTAACCAGTTGGTCGCTGATATTCAGTGGTCAAAAGTAAGGTGGAACGGTTTATTGGTTTCACTTGGGTTGATGTTTTTATCAATTGTCCTGATATCGACCAAAGGTTTCACGCTTGGGCTTGAGTTTACCGGTGGTATCTCTCATGTTGTCAATACAGATATTCCAGTGACTTTGGAAGCGATGCAGTCAGCTTTGAATACGGTATTTGATGAATTACCCAATCTAGTGCCCGATGTTACCTACCAAACTTGGCAGTTACAGTTTCCTATTGGCGGAACGGGTGAATTGGAGTTGTTGCAGTGGTTAAGAGCTGTAGAGTTGGAGCTAGGCCATCCGCTTAATCTAGTGTCGAGCTCAGTTGTTGGAGCGCAGGTGGGTGAGCAATTATTTGAGCAAGGTGGTTTAGCCCTGATTGTTGCGTCTATCGCCATTATGTTTTACTTAACTGTGCGTTTTGAATGGCGATTAGCTCTGGGCGCGATTGTTGCTCTACTGCATGATGTGCTGGTGGTTTTAGCATTGTTTGTGGTGTTTTCGATTGAATTTAATCTCACCGCTCTTGCTGCATTGCTTGCTGTTGTGGGTTACTCGCTCAATGACTCTATTGTTATCGGAGACCGAATTCGCGAGTACCTGACCCGTAGACCGAATCAGAGTACCAGTGAATCTACGGATCAAGCGATACGATCGTCATTGTTTAGGACTCTAGTAACGTCTGGAACCACGTTATTGACGGTAAGCAGTATTGGCCTTATCGCAGGCGGTACATTAAGTGGATTTGCGTTTGCATTGTTTGCTGGGATTATTGTGGGCACTTGGTCTTCATTAGTGATCGGTACAGCAATACCGGAAAGGATCGGTTTGTCTTCTGAGCATTATAAGCCAAAAGCTCCTTTGTTAGATGAAGGCGGTAATCCTATTCATAGTGAATAGCCCGCCGTTTATAGCTTATAGCTAATTGAAAACTTATGGCTCCTATATTGGAGCCTTTTTTGTGCCAAAGGAATTATTCATCATCTTTCGTCTAATGTACCAAATATTATTTTAGATTTCCTATTGGTGACTATTTGGGATTTTATTGAAAATTTAAAATAGTAGTGTGCTCATTTTATCGAATGAATGTATGTTTATTAATAATTTACAGTGAGCTCTATTTTGAATTTCTGTAATTCGTCGTAAACAATAGTTGGTTAGGTACAATTTACTCGACATTAAATATTGAGGAACACATTATGAACAAAATTGTATTAACTATCTCTGCTATTTTACCTTTAACTCTTTCTGCTGTTGCGAACGCAAACCAGAACATCGACTTTTCAAACCCAGTGTCGACTTATTCTTATGCGAATCTAGGTTATGATAGTGATGGTTTTACAGCTGGCATTGCTGCAAGCCAGGAGCTAAACAATGGTTCAACCATGTTTGAATACATTGGTTCTAACGATTTCTACCAACATAATTTTATTGCGACATTAGCGAATAGTGATAGCGATGCCGCTCTTCAGTTGGATTACCTATGGGACACCGATTACAAGGATACAAGTAAAAACTCACATACAGTATTTTTTAATGCCATAAAAACAACCTCTATTGACTCTAACTTCAGCCTTTCTCCATCAATGGGTCTAGGCTTTAATACCAATGACTTATCGACAAACACAAGTTATTTAGCTAATGCAGCACTGACCATGACCTACGCATTCACTAGTCACGTTTGGCTTGATGTTACACCAGAATACACTTATAGCTTTAACGATCAAAAACAGAAAGCCGGCGGTAAAGAGAGTTACCGTGATTTATCTATTGAAACCAATTTAGGTTTCAAATTAGCGCCAAATCAGTTTGTTGAAGCGACATATCGTTACGATGAAAACAATGATCACCATACTGGTATCAGTTACAACATGAGCTTTTAAGCTCCCACAAAAAATCCCCCTTTGTTAGGTGACTGTATTTACATTGATTTTGAAGTGTACAGTTACTTAATGAATAATATCTTTATTTTATTGACAATAACTAACAACTAATAACCAGTAGCTAACAAATGATAGTTCAATTGATTATTAGCTAAGCGTAACGTTTAATTAAATGTTAAATGTTAAATGTTAAATGTTAAATGTTAAATGTTAAATGTTAAATGTTAAATGTTAAATGATAGGTGTAACTATATATGGTAAATATAACTGCTCAGCCATTGATTCTTTATGGGAAAGTTCCCTTTAAATACATTTATTTTGGTTTATCTTCTTATGTAATTGTTATGTGTGGTTTTTTGTCTTTGATAGGAGGGATGGGTTAAAGAAAATGATCTTCATAGATAAGTTTAATCGCAAAGGGAAGTGTAATCGCATAGTGAAGTAATTCGCTATGCGATAGTTAAAGATAAAATATATTTATGATGATATTCGTAATGTTAGAAATGACATAAAAATCAAGTAACCAAGAATAACGGCAATAAGTGGGAAGTATTTCATGATTTATCTCCATCGATTATTGATGATTATTTATCGCATAACTACTTCACGAAGCACATGAATTAGAGAAATTCATTATCGCTCGAATTTATAATGAACCATTCTTAATTCATTTCAATTTTTATTCTTACTAATCATATTGATAGTAATAATAGTATTCCCTCTGAGAGGGGCTCTCTACTAAATCAAAGGTCAATTATGGTCGCTCGACTTTTAACACTTTTCTTTTCAATCCAAATTGTTTGGTTTAGTTCATTCGCTCACGGACAAGACAAGCCCAGTTTTGTGGATACCTCAACGCCCAATAGCACTCTATCTGGTTTTATTAAGTATTCTGAGCACGTGATCCATTATTGGCAGCTTGAGCAGCTCGATTTACCTGAAGCCCAACATGCTTATGCCCAAGTAACGCGTACCATGGATCTGTCGAACCTTCCCAATCGGAGTCGAACCGTGGTCGTGATGGAAAGAATCATTTTGCTGCACGAAATTTTAAATAGGTTAGGACAAGACGTTCAATTACATCCTTCAGAAATGGCATCACCAACGGGTGACACTGGTCACCAATGGCGTCTCGCTAATACGGACATTCTGATCGCTAGACAGACGAATGGTGAGAAGGTTGGCCAATATCTATTTACGACCACTTCCATTAATAGCTTATCGAAATGGTATCGCCTGATCTCAGCGTCTACGGAGAAAAGTGAACATGACGTTGATTTGTACCATGAGTTTTTAATTCTCCCAGGCCCGCTATTTTCAATATCATTGATTAAATCTTTACCAGAAAGCTTTAATACCTTATACGCATCGATTCCTCTTTGGCAGTGGTTCGCTTTAGTGAGCGTCTTTTTGTTATGTCGATTTATGATTAAGTTAAGCTTCTCGCTTGGCGAACGTTGGAACTTACATTGGTATCGAAATGGACTGAAATGGCAAGTTGGCCGCCAGTTATCTTTGGTTGGGGTTGTCTTTATCCTGTTTATTACCCGAAAAGTGATTGATGACGGAATATGGATCACTGGAGGTATCTACCAGTTTTTGTCTACCTCTTTTTTGATTGGCCAGTTTTTCTTCGTTGCGTGGTTGATCATGACCATATTCAATTACTTTGCTGAGCTGTATGTATTTAATAAACACGAAGGTAAGTATGTTGACTCCTCTTTAATTACGGTACTCGCGCGTATTTTTGGTGGCCTCACGATTGCCATCTTGGGCATTTATGTGGTCGATTTTATGGGCTTCTCTATCTCCCCGATCGTGACGGGTTTAGGGGTTGGTGGTTTGGCGGTAGCACTCGCCATTCGTCCTGTACTGGAAAATGTGATTAATGGTCTGACTTTGTATGCTGATGGTGGAATTAAAATTGGGGAACTTTGTCGTTATGGCGACAATCTAGGGACGATTGAGAGCATAGGGTTACGGTCTACGAGAATTAGAACGCTAGAACGTTCATTAATTACTATTCCTAATTCCGAGTTTGCCAACATGGAAATTGATAATCTAGAGCGTCGTGATAAGCGTAGAATGAGCCACCGCTTGAGGTTGCGGCCAGAGCTGACTCAAGACCAACTCAAACTCCTGGTTGTTGGTATTAGGCGACTGTTGTTACAACATCCTAAACTGGATGAAGATCCGGTGAGAGCAAGGTTTGTGGGCGTTGGTGAGTTTGCGATACACATCGATATACTCGCTTATATTATATGCAAAGACCATGAAGAGTTTCTTGCTGTGCAAGAGGATGTGATGTTTTCGGTGATGCAGCAAGTTGAAGCGGTAGGTGCCCAGTTGGCATTCTCTAATCAATACCAACTTGCGCAAGCACTTAACCCTATTGAGGATGAACTCAAAGAGAAAGCGACCGAAACAGTTAAGCAGTGGCAGGATAACAATAACTACCCATTCCCTGACTTTAGTTATGAATTTAAAGATGGAATCAAAGACAGCATTATGTACCCTGCGAAAAGTTCAGCGGTTCGCGCAAATGGAAATGGTTAAAACAGAAAGCTTTACCCTAAGGTGATTATCGCTAATTTGAATTTCTCTAATTCATCGTGTTTGCCTTCTATTTACTCCAAAGTAGCGTCAAAATATTTAAGCTACTTTGGAGATATCCATGCCTCGTATTCGTTCTTCACGCATACTTCTTTCTTTTTCTGTTTTACTTATGTCGATGGGGTGTTCGACCGAAGAATCACCACTGATAGGTGATACGCCTCGCCCTGTCCGTTTGACTGAAGTCCAAGCCGTGGGTCATCAAGAAATAAGACGTTTTCCTGCTCAAGTTTCTGCGTCGAAGGAAGTCGAGCTCGCTTTTAGAGTGGGTGGTGAAGTCGTTGAATTTAACTTAAAGCCATCGCAAAGAGTGACAAAAGGCGAAGTCATTGCTCGACTTGATCAGCGAGATTTTAAAACTGAAGTCACATTGAAAAAATCGGAGTTTGATTTAGTCAAAAGAGAATTAGATCGAGCGACCCAAATGATGAAAAAGAATCTATTGGCTCAAGCGGAGTTTGATGGCATTCAAGCTCGTCTTCAAGTTGCACAGGGAGCTTTACAGCTTGCACAAGACAGGTTGAAAGATACCGTCATTACTGCGCCTTACAGTGGTCGAATTGCAACGACTCACATTGAAAACCATCAACAAGTGCAAGCTCACCAAGGTATCGTCCTTTTACAAGATCATGAAATGATAGATGTCACGATCCAGTTACCTGAGAGCGTACTTAGCCAGATGGATGCTAAGAGAATTGACCCATCTTATCAGCCCTTAGCGACCTTTAATGGCTCGTCGGCTTCATACTCTGTGACTTATAAACAGCATAAAACGCAAGCAACAGCAGGAACACAAAGCTATGAAGTGACCTTTACTCTGGTCGCGCCAAAAGATAACCATACTGTGTATCCAGGTATGGGAGCAACATTACACCTTGATATCGATAAAATCATTGCCGATAAGCAAGGTGCTCAACGTTTTGTCGTTCCTGCTAGCGCCATTTTAGACAATGACCTGATTGGTCAACCTCAAGTCTGGGTATTTCAAAACGGGTTAGTTTCTTCGTTAGATATCACCATTCAAGGAGTGTCGGCGCGTGGTGCGATTGTTTCTGGAGATCTCTCTCAGAATAGCTATGTGGTGAGTGCTGGTGTCAGTCAATTGTCAGAGGGGATGAGAGTTACGCCCGTCGTTCGTGAGCGAGGTTTATAATGAACCTGACTAATTACGCAATTAAAAACAAAGTCATAAGCTGGCTCGTCGTTGCCATTTTATTGGTGGGCGGTGTGCTTTCGTTTCGTGGTTTAGGACAATTGGAATTTCCTGCATTCCCTATTCCACAAGCTATGGTTAACACCACGTACCCTGGTGCCTCTGCAATGCAAGTTGAGGAAGAGGTCACCTTACCGCTTGAGCGTGCGATTTCTCAGCTTGAATATGTTAGAGATGTCGAATCTTTTACTAGTGCTGGGCTGTCTCAGATTGCGGTGATATTAAAAGAGACCATACAAGCAGAGCAGCAACCACAGGTATGGGATGAATTACGTCGTAAGGTGAATGATATTCAGCCGAGAATGCCACCGGGAGTGAATCCATCGCAAGTCATTGATGATTTTAGCGATGTGTATGGCATTCTCTACAACATTACGAGTAATGAATACACTTATCGCGAACTACAAAATTACGGTGAATACCTTCAGCGTGAGCTTCTTGCTATTAAAGGGGTAAAGAAAGTTAACTTGGCCGGGCTAGTCTCTGAACACATTGTGATTGAGATTGCCCAGCAAGATCTTAATACGTTGAACCTTGACCCTGCTTGGCTTTCTCGTTTGATTCAAAATCAGAACATGGTGTCTAATGGTGGTGATTTGCTACTTGATGGACAATCGATCCGAATCCATTCTTCTGGTGAGTTTAATGAAATTGAAGCGTTAAAATCATTTAAATTTAGCCCGCCGGGAAGCAATGACCTGATCCAATTAGGTGATATCGCAGAGGTAAGCCGTCAGTTTCAGGATAAAGCTTATACCTTGTATCGTAACAATGGTGAACAAGCCATTTCTCTTGGGATCTCGTTTGCGAACAGCGTCAATGTGGTTGATGTGAGTGAACGTGTCAGTAATAAATTGTCTGAACTCGATTTTGCTCGCCCAATCGGCATTGAATTAAACAAAGTGTACGACCAAGGCGATGCGGTTGATAAGTCGGTGTCTGACTTTGTGATGAGCCTAGTCGAAGCGGTATTGATTGTTATTGTCGTACTGTTATTTGCCATGGGTTTGCGTTCAGGCATTTTAATGGGGGCTATTTTATTACTGACTATCCTCGGCACCTTCATTGGAATGAGTATTCTAGGCGTTGAGATTCAAATCATTTCACTTGGTGCTTTGATCATTGCACTGGGAATGCTGGTTGATAATGCGATAGTGATAACTGAAGGTGTCTTAATTGGCCTGAAACGTGGATTGACCAAACGTAAAGCCATTGAATCCGTTGTTAAACAGACCCAGTGGCCCCTGCTTGGTGCAACACTGATTGGTATTATTGCATTTGCCCCGATTGGCTTGTCTGCCGACGCAACGGGGGATTTCTTAGGGTCTTTATTCCAAGTATTAGCGATTTCTTTATTACTAAGTTGGGTGCTTGCTATCACGTTAACGCCGTTCTTCTGCGAACTGATGTTTAAAGAAGAAATAGCCAAAGGTGAGTCAGAGCATATTGATCCTTATCGAGGGTTGATATTTACCCTGTATCGCACGGTTCTTAATACCGCACTAAAAAACCGCGTCGCGACTATGGTCATCACTCTGGTCTTGCTTATTTCTGCTGTGATCGGGTTTGGCTCTGTAAAACAGGCCTTTTTCCCGCCATCGAATACGCCAATTTTCTATGTGGATGTATGGCTGCAACAAGGCACAGACGTTCGTGAAACAGAACAACGCCTAAAACAAATTGAACGTACCGTGAGCGGGTTTAATGACGTTCATAATGTCACGACCGTCGTAGGTTCGGGTGCTCAGCGATTTATTTTGACTTATGCACCTGAAAAATCATACAGCAGTTACGGGCAATTGATTGTTGAAGCGAAAGACTTAGCCGCGATCGAAACGATGTTACCCCAGATGAAAGCAAGGCTTGAAAGTCTACATCCTGATATTGATTTTAAGTTTAAGTTAATGGATTTGGGCCCTGCACCTGCCGCTAAAGTAGAAGCGCGCTTTTATGGTGCGGATCCACAGGTGTTGAGACAACTTGCTGCTCAAGCGAATGAGATCATGCGTAATGAGCCAAAAGCAACCGCAGTTCGTCACTCATGGCGAGAGAAAACTCAAGTGCTTGAACCGCAACTTGACGGTGCAGCAGCAAGGCGAGTCGGGATAACCAAGAGTGATCTTGATAGAACCTTGTTACGCAATTTAAATGGTGAGCAGATTGGCTTGTTCAGAGATGGCAGTCATATCATGCCGATTGTCATGCGCGCGCCAGATGAAGAACGTTTTGATATCGATAGATTACCTGAGTTACAAGTGTGGAGCCAAGACCAAAGCCGTTATATCCCAATAACACAGGTCGTTTCCGACTTTAATTTGACGACGAAAGACTCTTTAATTGTTCGTCGTAACTTTAAACGCGTGATTTCCGTTATGGCCGATGTGACGCCATTTGGTGATGATACGGCTGAATCTTTGCGCCGTTTGGTCGCCCCTAAAATCGAAGCGATTGAACTCCCTCGAGGCTATCATTTTGAGTGGGGGGGGGAATATGAAAGTCAGCAAAAGGCTACCAACAACCTAATGGGTTCATTGCCAATGGGATACCTGATCATGTTCTTGATTACGGTATTGTTATTCAACACCATTCGTCAGCCTTTGGCGATTTGGTTGACGGTACCACTGGCATTAATTGGTGTGAGTGCAGGCTTACTATTAATGAATATTCCGTTCTCGTTCACGGCACTGCTAGGGTTATTGAGCTTATCAGGCATGATTGTGAAGAATGGTATTGTGCTGGTGGAGCAAATCAATATCGAAACCGACCAAGGTTCAAATCTTAACCGTGCAATTGTAGATGCGAGTGTGAGTCGTGTTCGACCTGTGTGCATGGCGGCAATTACTACCATGTTGGGTATGATCCCGCTGGTGTTTGATGCCTTCTTCCAGTCGATGGCGGTGACCATCATATTCGGACTTGGGTTTGCTACACTACTAACTTTAGTGGCATTGCCTGTGATTTATGCCTTGTTGTACCGAGTAAGCTATCGTTAACATCTACATGTTCAATACCTTTCATTAGGATAAGAAAGAACGTCCAGAAGTGCATAGGATTAAGCTGATACCAATAATGTTGGTATCAGCTTTTTTGTTCGTATTAGCCTGGAGGAAGTGAACGATTTAGTACTCAAATTTGCAGAAAGATACGTGCTGTTATCAATGTATATAACAGTACTATTCAGCTAGAAAGCCACCAGTGTGACCACCTTAAAACGTCCATACATTGCTATCGATTCTCTGTGATGAAAACTCGGGAAGATGTTCGTTAAAGGCACCAATGTTTACTGGTTCAGAGGAGCATTTACATAGAAGAACGTAGAGCAAGTCGAGCGATTAGAGTTAGAGTGGGTATTTTGAGGGGGATAGTATTGTGGGCTGTTGGAGTGGAAACTGGGTGCCGTTGTTTAAACAGAAAAACCCACACAATAAGCAATCTACAGTGCGGGGTTTGATACGAAAAATTACAGCAATGCGCCGATATCTTGTACGATTTCTGTAATACCGATAGTAAAGAACTGCACACCCATACAGATAAGCAGAAAACCCATTATTCGGGTAAACGCGTTAATACCATTTTGACCCAAAGCTTTAAGTAACGGGTAAGCCATACTCAGAATAAAAGCGGCGACTAAGCTCACGACACCAAATCCGCCAATGACTCCTGTATAAATACTTATCTTTTCTAACTCTTCTTCACTAGATGCGATTTCAGCAGCAAGGCTAATGATCAATGCCATTGTTCCGGGGCCGCATAGTGATGGAATTGTAAGGGGCACTAAAGCAATCGAATCTTGTCCGACACTACCATCCATACTTTCTGGTTTGGGAAACAGCATGTTAAAGCCAATCGCACAAATGATGATCCCGCCACCCAAACGTAAGCTCGGAATTGAAATACTAAACAACTCCAAAACAGAAGCACCAATAAAAAAGGTGATGCACATGGCGATGAATAGGTAAAGCCCAACGGTTTTCGCTTGTGAAACGATATAACTCTTGTCTCGGCCCTTACTTAAACCAAGAAGAACGGTGGCAGCGGCTGGTGGGTTCATCATTGGCAACAAGCCGAGAACAGTTAGAGTTAAATAGGTGAATAACGTTTCTATGTGCATACAGTTTCCTTTAAGTGTGGGTGGGTTTTTGTGTCATTGGGTAGTGGTTAAATTATTAGGTGTCGCTTAATCTCGAATCAAATTAATGACTAAATGGCTGACTAACTGAAATGATTGGCTAGATAAATGATTGACTAGTTAACTAAGTTAAAGAAGCATTAACTGTGCAAGATATAGAACACTAAAGAATGAAATCGCATCGGTTAATGTAGTGAGCAGTGGGCTAGATAACATGGCTGGGTCGAGGTTTACGCGCTTGAGAATTAGGGGCAAAGCGCCACCGATCATGACTGCACAAGTGGACGATATCGTGTAGGCAGCCGCGACTAACACCGGTAATAAATGACTTTGCTGACCATGGGTGAACAACATGAGTAGGGCAATAACCAAACCAATTGCAAGACCATTGATAGCGCCAATCGGTAACTCTTTGGCGACGACAAACAACCAGTCTTTAGCGGAAATATGCTTTGTTGATAATTCTCGAATAGAAACAGCAACGGATTGGTTGCCCGCGGCCCCGGATAAGTTAGCCACTAAGGGTAAAACGGCAGCTAATACGGCAACTTGTTCGATAATATGTTCAAAGGAAGCGATGATCGATACCGCGGCATAGCTCAAGATTACCGATGGCAACAAAAATGTGAGGCGTCGGATATTACGTTGTAATAGCGGCATAGTACGAAACTCGTCACCGCCAAATATACCGCTGGCTTCACGTTGTTGTTGTTCGGATTTCTCATATAACGCCTGGTTTAACTGGGTGTGACCAACGATACCAATTTGAAAGCCATGTTCGTTGATAACAGGAACGGTAGAGTGTGAGGTAGAGTCGAGCACACTTTTTAATGATTGGAGATCAAAATCTGCAGGTACGGTGGGGACACTTGTATCAATATGATCGAGCAATCTATCCCAAGATTGAGCGAGAAACAGTTCTCTAGTTTTGACCGTACCTAAGTAGTTACCGCGTTTGTCGTGTAAATAAATGTAGCGCCATTCAATTCGTTCAGAGCTTTGATCGCCTTCACGCAAGACGGTTTCTAAGTCTGAAATGGTTGCCCAGCTTTCTAGTTTGATTATCTCATTCTTGCAAATTCGCCCCACGGAACCATTAGGAAAAGACATCGCGGATTTTTCTTCGTTTTCCCAAGTTTCGGGTAGCGAGGATTCAAGGGCTTTGTGAAGTGGTTTAGGTAAGCTACGTAATAGAGAGCGGCGAACGTCTGAACGCATATGTAAAAGAATGTCTTTCGCACTGTCGATAGGAAGGTTTGAAAATAAGAGTGCACGCTCTGGCTCTGTTAGGTAATCCAGAAAGTCAGCAGCCAGATTAGGCTGCTGAGTACAAAGCAACACCCAAAACAGTTCACACTGTGCGTTGGTGAATTTTCTAATCACGAATGGAAGATCGGTCAGGTTAGCACTTTCTATTTGTTTGATAATGCCATCACTAGTCCCGGTCTGCATTGCTGAAATTAACTCGGAGTACAGCAGCTCGGCGTCAGTGTTAGGTAATGGAACGGTTATTAAGGTCATAATAATGGGCTACACTGCAATGTGATTACGTTTGCGAATTATTCGGATAAACAAGGTGATAAAAGCAATTGCCATCAGCATTAAGCTGGTGAAGAGAAACCACTTGGTGATGAGTTCTTGATGTTGATGTAGAAACGGGTGACGCATAATGGACTTTCCTGCATAAAGCAGGGTTAACACCCACACGATGGAACTGGTCATGCTGATCATGACAGTGCGGATAAAGCTCAGGTGTGCAATGCCCATTAGCATCGGGGTTAGAACTCGAACGAAAGGAATAAAGCGGGACACGAACAATGATAGGAACCCGAATTTATTGAGAAGGCGCCTTGCTCTAGGTAATGAATCGTCAGGCAGTACGACTTCAATTTTGTTCATGAAGCGTGAACCTTCTAACCAGCGTCCTTGTAGATAACCGATAATGGTACCTAAACAAGCCGATAAGCTGAGAGCAGTCAGGGCGGTATAAAAATCCACAGCACCTAATCCAACTAGTCCACCTACAAACAAGACCAGTCCATCCCCAGGGAGAGGCAAAAACACAAAACTCGACTCTAGAAATAACACAACCGCAAGCAGTAGCAGCAAGATATGGAGTGAGTTGATCTCAAGTAGCGTGTCAAAATCTTGTATCCAAATGGCGGATAATATTTCATTCATACTCTTTCCTTAATGGTATCAAACGACGTAACAGCCAGATCGAATGATCTGGCTGTTGTGCTTCGTGTTAGTCGAACATCAAAATTAAATAAGCGAAGAAGAGGACAAGGTGGGTTGCACCATTCAACGAGTTGGTTCTACCGCTGCTAAAGCTAACGCTGGTCATGAGAAGTGTAGCGGCCAGCAACACCATTTCTGCGGGTTCTAAGCCTAATTTCAAGGGCTGATCCATTACACCAGAGATCAATAAAACGGCCGGTACGGTCAGTGCAATCGTTGCTAATACTGAGCCGAAGAACAGGTTGATAGCACGCTGTAGCTGGTTTGTGAGAGCTGCTTTGACGGCACCAACTGCTTCTGGCGCGAGAATAATAAGGGCAACGATAAGGCCACCAAGGGCTGCCGGAGCGCCCATAACGCTAATACTGTCGTTAATTGGAATGGCTAAACCTTTTGCCAGAAGTATTACGATGAGTAAGTAACTAATTAGCATGACGGTGTGAAATAGATTGCTACTTACAGGGCCGTGGTGGTCATGTTCACTTTTATTGTCCGCATCAATGAAGAAGTGAGTATGGCTACGTGTTTGTACGAACAGGAATACGCCATATAACGCAATGGATGCGAGAACTAATGTGCCCATCAAGCTCAATGACATGTTTCCATTGTCACTACTGCTGGTAAAGTTTGGCAAGATCAAGCAGAGCATCGCAAGAGGAATAATGGCAACCAAATACGCTTTAATGCCATCCAAATTGTAGGACTGGGTGTGATACTTCATCCCACCAACTAATAAGGTAATACCGACAAAGCCATTCAATACCGCCATGATCACAGCAAACATCGTATCTCGGGCAAGAACTGGATTTGGATCGCCAGTCAACATGACAGAAGAGATCATAATCACTTCTAATGAGATGACTGACAATGTCAGAATAAGGGTGCCGAATGGGTCTCCCAACTTAATTGCTAAGGAGTCTGAGTGGCGAACCACCGCAAAAATGGCGGTCATTGAGACATAAAAGAGGACGGCGGTAGTGATGACATAAGAGAAGATTGAGAGACTTGAGGTCAGCATGCTTTCACCTAAAGTCTTGAAGAATATTACAGTCAAAATACCAAGGAGCAGCGTTTTCTCTTGTTTTAAAATCTTATACATTTGAGCTTCTCGTTGAGGCCAACATCGTAAGGTCCTAGTGACTTTGTCGGTTCGCGAATGTTCACTACGTCCTCCATAAGGTAGTGATTTGCTCATAGCTTATGGTTGTGGGAAGAGGTTGAATATGAATTAGAGAAATTCATAAATGCTTCAATTGTTGCCCCAATTCTGAATTTCTCTAATTCGTCGATTTTAAGTTCATTGATTTCAATAATGGCGTTAACAAACTGCAAACCGCAGTTCATAAATTGCCTTTGGAGTCACAATGAAAACATTACGCAAATGTATACCGACTAATTTAATTCCTACTACTCTTGTCTCTGCGCTTGTACTTAGTCTTTCAAGTACCTCGGTAATCGCTGATATCAACTTGGCTGAGCGCACGATTCCAACGCCTGTGGGGATATCGACAACGTTTGCTGAAATGATCGAAGGTAGAGGCAGCATTTCAGAGATTCCTGTCCCTGAAAGTACAGAGGAGTGGCTTGAATTTCAGTCTATGTTTGATGCACCCGGAGTTGAACTCGCTAAATCAGTAGCGGAACGTTTTGAAGTAACGTATGAAGCAAAAAAATTTGCAGGAGTAGATACCTTTTTTGTCACGCCCAAAATAGTCTCATCTGAATATAAAGATAAGTGGCTAGTTCATATTCATGGTGGCGCGTTTGTTTTTGGTGGGGG
This sequence comes from Vibrio sp. QJM3NY_27, assembly GCF_057785955.1. Lineage (NCBI taxonomy): Bacteria > Pseudomonadati > Pseudomonadota > Gammaproteobacteria > Vibrionales > Vibrionaceae > Vibrio > Vibrio sp. QJM3NY_27. The sequence continues at coordinate 1,044,783 of NZ_CM173512.1, forward strand.
TGAATCGGCACTTCGAGAGGCAATTTGGGTCGCGAATGGGTTAGGGGCAAAAGTGATTTCAGTTGATTATCGTCAGCCACCATTACATCCATTTCCAGCTGCAATTGATGATGCCGTTGCCGTTTGGAAAGAGCTAATGAAAACTCAAACAGCAGAATCGACGGCTATTTTTGGCACATCTGCGGGCGGTAATTTAACGTTGGCAACGACACTAAAAATACAAGATATGGATTTACCGGCTCCGGGAGCGCTTTTTATTGGCACACCTGCGGTTGATTTGAAAGAAACATCGGATACTTGGCACACATTGAAGGGGCTAGATTCATTAGGTCATCGTGAAGGATTAATTCAAGCGACATTTGATTTATATGCTGATGGTGAGGCATTGGATAACCCACTAATTTCACCTATTTACGCAAATATAGATGCTTTTCCACCCACTGTTTTTATTTCAGGAACTCGTGATTTATTACTGAGTGATACGGTTCGAATGCACCGATTACTGCGCAGCGCTGATGTTGAGACTGAGCTTCACGTTTATGATGGTCAGTCTCATGGTGATTATATGAATGGACTCGTTGCGGACATGCCTGAATCGGAAGATGCTATCAAAGAGATTGGCTTATTCTTCAATAAGCATATCAATTAGTTTTAGTTTTAGTTTTAGTTTTAGTTTTAGTTTTAGTTTACAAAAGGCTCCAAAATAAGTGACCGATATGAAGTAACTTGATGTTCAAGAGTTACTTCTCTGGTTGCACCACTTTATCGAAGAAGCTTTGCATCGCTTGGTGCAACAGTTGGTTCAATGGGAAGCCACGTTTAGATTGTAGGTAGCCACCGTTAATTTGAATGGACCTCATCTCTCTAGGGACTACAGGAAGAGGATAGCAACTCAACTCTGGTTCATTTTCTGTCATGAAGGTACTGCCGAATGAAAAGGCATCAGAGTGTTTTAACTTGTTAAGTAAAACTCGAAGACTATGAGTGGATAACACAATATTAGCCTTGTAGCCTTTCGCTAAATAAAGGTCTTCAACTGGCGCACGCTTCGAGTTAATTCCATCTGCGAGTATCCGAGTTATAGGAAGGTGGTGAATATCTTCCCAAGCACTGCCGTTACTAAGCACAGGGTGGTTTTTGCGGGCAATAAGGCTCAGCTTGATTTCTTTCAATTTATGTTGATAAATTTCTTGTGGTAATGGGAATTGGGCGAAGTGGAGCATATAGTCAACTTGGCCATTGAGCATGTCACTCAAGCTTTGTTCTTGCCAGTAAACCAGTTTGAAGTTGGCATTAGGTAATACGCTTCTCAGCTCACTAAAAATACCATCACCGTATTGCTCTAGCAGGAAAATGTTCATTGCTATCGATACTTCACCGGTGAACTGTTGAGGGTCAAAATTTTGATAAGACTCAACGACTTTAACCAATGGCGTGAACATTTCATCGGCCGCTTCTGCCAGTTTTTCAGCTAGTTCAGAAGGTTCTACTCCATGTGCCTTACGTATAAATAGTTGATCGCCAAACGTTTCTCTCAGCTTAGCTAGACCACGACTGACGCTAGTTTGTGATATCCCTAGTTTGTCTGCGGCCTGATGTGTGTTTCGTGTTTCTACAACCGCTTGCAATAGTTTCAGTAGGTTTAAATCTAAATCGCGAAGTTCTTTCATCGTCAGTCCTTAACTATTGAGAGAATTCCATTGTAGTGTTGAACGAGGGTGACGCAAACTCATTTTTGTCCGCAGTTGTGAAGTGGGCTTTGAGCAACATAAGTTGTTGGTATCCAACTGAACTACCTCAAGAAGCAAAAAGTTAGTTTTGGTTACAAAAGCGTATGCTTAATATCACACTAAATATAAATCGCATAAAGACGACGCCGTAAGGTTTAACTATAAACCCCGCTTATAGCAAATGTAATCCCCACCAACTATTTAGACCAAAACTGAACCTATAGAATAGTGGAACACACTTATATGGACCGTTTTCATTAATGGCCAGGTCGACGGGTTCTGTTTGTCATTTTGGTTGCAACTCCCTTTTCTATTTCGAAACACACCAACTCTGTCCTGGACACCCAATCAATTGTTAAATGAGTGATGACACGTTAAATGCGGATATGAATCGGGGCATCGAAAATCTACAAGTGAAATTGGTCTAAGTTAAACGAAATCCAAGACAATATTGAGTTTGTGGCTGAGTTGAATGACAAGAAAGGTTCGGGCGCCACTTAATTACTAATTACGTGAACGCTCTAGCTTTTATTGCGGATGGTTCAAGTGTGGGCTTGTTGCAAGTGTGCGATACGCCGAAAAATTCTCTCGAAACATCCTAAGGAATCTATAAAATGAAGATGACGCAAGTCGCTCTCAATGTTGTGGTTGCATGTGCCACTCTTACCCCCTTTTGGGTCAATAGTGCTGGCTTAAGCATGTCTCAAATAGCGACAACCAAAAGCGTTGCAACAGCAGGGGCCGCCAACGTTACAAACAGTTCTGACTCTTCTGCAACAATCTCAAATGCTGCTGCACTTTCTGGCATTGAAGATCGCTCGTATGTTTCGGGCGCTCAGTATATCAATGTATTCAACCAGTTCACTCGTGATGATTCAGGGGAGAGCACTGAAGCCTCAAAGGGATTAATCGCACCTCACGCCTCTTACGCTAAAAGAGTGAATAAGAAAGCGGTGCTTGGAATTAGTCTTCATTCCGCGGGTGGCTTAGGTGCTGAATATAGCAATGGTGTCGGCGCTAATCCAATCAATGTCATTTCAGAGAACGCTATTGCTGTCGTCGATGTTACAACTGGTGTTTCATATCAAGTTACAGACAAGCTCTCCCTTGGCGGTTCTTTGATTCTTCAATACATGAAAATAGACGTCGTTGGTGGCGTGAACACTCAATTGGAAGAACTTGCTACCGGTGACAGTATTGCTCCTTCTTTTGCTCTGAGCTCGTACTACACGTTGAGCGACAATACACACTTGGGTCTGCAATATCGCCATAAAACAGACCATGAAATTGATATTGAAACGTCGCTAGATGTGAATCCAACCGCGAATTTATCTTGGGTTACTAGTATCGACTTGGGGCTTAAGCATGCTCTTTCCAAACAAACCGATGTAATGGTTAACGCTAAGTTTGAAAACTGGGAAGATTATGACGACAAATATACATGGACCTATTCTGTAGGCGTTGGCGCAGCGCATAAGATGGATAAGTTTACGATTTATGGCGGCGCTAGCTACGACTCTTCTCCAGTGAACGAGAATGAGCGAGACGTACTACTGCCCGTTGACCAGCAATGGCGCATTGGGTTTGGTAGTGAGTATGAGCTTGAATCTGGCAACAAGTTAGGTTTAGCGTATCAATATCAAAATAATGGAACAGCGTATATCACAGCCGACAACGTGACGCTCCAGCCAACAGGAAGTTATGAAGATAACCGTATTCACTTTGTGACCCTTTCTTATCGTCACTGATTCGTTTAACAAGCCTAGATGCCGAGTTATACACTTTAAACTCACCCAGAACCAAAGCAGAAGAATATAAGAGTAGAGAGCAGAAGAAGGCTTTGGTTAATCACTAAAATGTGTCGATATTTGTCGGTGGTCGTGGATTTGAGCTATTCAGAGGTATGAACTATAAATCCTGTTTATAGTAAATGTAACCACCACCGACTATTTAGCCAGAAACTGAATCGATAGAATGGTGATACACACTTATGGACGCTTCTCACTAATTAGCCACAATGGATGGGCTGACTATAAGGTTCACTCATGCAAGCACCTCACAATTGTCACGTAATGGCCAAGCCGACCGGCTCTGTCTGTAATCTTGATTGCAGTTACTGTTTCTATCTTGAAAAACACCAACTCTATCCTGAACGTCAAACAAACTGGCGAATGAGTGATGACACGCTAAGTTCCTATATAAAGCAGACCATTGAAGCTCAAAGCAACAACCATGTTCAATTTACTTGGCAGGGCGGTGAACCAACAATGATGGGGCTCGCGTTTTTTGAAAAAGCCATGCAGTTATGTGAACAGTACGGAAAGGGAAAAAAACTTGAACACACCTTTCAAACCAACGGTATTTTGCTTAACGATGCTTGGTGTGAGTTTTTCAAAAAACATCACTTTTTAGTCGGTGTGTCCATTGATGGGCCACAAGATCTACACGATGCTTACCGAGTCACCCGCTCGGGTAAACAAACACATGCTCAAGTTATGCAAGGTATCGAATTGTTAAAAAAGCATGGTGTTGAGTTTAATACGCTTACCGTCGTCAATAATGAAAATGTGAAACATCCAAAGCGGGTGTATCAGCATTTGAAAGAGATTGGTTCAACGTATATTCAGTTTATTCCGTTGGTCGAACGAACGAAGCAAACATGTTCTCAAACGGATTTAAAACTTGTCTTACCCGATGAGCCTTTAGCGGAAGTGACGTCATGGTCGGTGCCTTCGCAAGCCTATGGCGAATTTCTTTGTGGCATTTTTGATGTATGGGTACGCAAAGATGTGGGATCCATTTTTGTGAATATGTTTGATAGTACGTTAAGTGCTTGGTGCGGACAGCAGTCTGGAATGTGTCATTTTACTGAACGTTGTGGTCATGCTTTTGCTCTTGAGGCGAATGGGGACTTATACAATTGCGACCATTATGTATACCCAGAACATCGTTTGGGCAATATTCATCATAAATCGATTTCTGAATGCAATAACAGCCAGCAAGCCATTGAATTCGGCCTACAAAAACAAACAACATTGACTCCCGACTGTAAAAAATGCCCATTTCAGTTTGCCTGCAATGGAGGGTGTCCAAAACATCGTTTTGAACGCAGTTCAAGCGGACATCCAGGGCATAACTATTTTTGCCAAGGCTATAGAAAATTTTTCGAGTACAGTGCTCAATACATGAAAGAAATGCGTAGGCTATTATCTGTTGGTCGTTTTGCCGATGAAATCATGTGGGCATTGGCTTATCAAGATGTGAAGCTGACAGCAGTTGTAAGCAAAAGCTCGGTGACCATTGGTCGTAATCAATCCTGTTCTTGTGGAAGTGGTATAAAATACAAACATTGCTGCGGAGTAAGAAGGTAAACCATGGATTTTGATCTGAATTTGATAAAAGTATTCTTAGAAGTTTACCAGTATCACTCTTATACCAAAGCCTCTGAAACCATAGGTATCACACAACCTGCGGTGAGTGCGTCTATAAAGCGAATGGAACAAGAGATAGGTGAGCCCCTGTTTTATCGAGAGGGGCGGACGATGAAACCGACTGCGATGGCCATTCGTTTAGCCGCTCGATTTCGGCTTGGGTTTGATGAAATACAAAATGCCTTGAGTGAGCGTTTTACTTATTCGGTTTATGTGAACGAGGCGCTGGCATTGGATTTGCCCGTTCTACCGTCAATGATGATAGAACATACTCCATTAGATCAGGAAATACTGCTGCACCAACTTAAATCGTTATCTGTCGATTTAGCCGTGGGTATATTTATGGTCAAAGACCACTCCATTGTCACTGAGCCGTTATTCAGCGAATCGACCGTTATTGTGTGCCGTCGTGACCATCCAAGAATTCATGGTCATATTTCACGGAATCAATTCTATGAAGAGGGGCATGTCGCATTAGCTACCCAATGGAAAGGAATGGATGGATTCGAACATATCCGCTTGGAGAGTCCAAAAAGTAGGAATATCCAATGCAAGACCCATTCAATTTCAGCGATGCTGCTTGATGTCACCATCAGCGATAGAGTTGCGATTGTACCTAGACATCTTGCACTCAATTGGCAAGAGCGTTTAAATTTTCAAGTACTGGAAAACCCGATAGAGCATAAGCCATTGGAATACTGTCTGGCTTACCATCGACGCTATCAAAAAACAGAAAACCACATAAAAGTTAGAGAAGCGATTCGAGCCCACCTAGAATGCGCGGATTAGTACTATAACCCCCACTTATTGCTGATATAAACGCCACGCTCTACCTGCATATCCCCCTTTTGAATAACCTTAGCACTGAAAAACTACATTGGTGCTGAGGCTATTTTCTTTGACCCCTCGCCATTGAGTTTTACATCTCTGATCTATTTTGCTTCGCTAAATGACGGTATACGGATGTCTTTAGCACAACAGGTAGACCGGAGTTAATTCCTGTTCTCAAAGGTGTCCGAATGAAAAAGCTTAGTGCCATCATGATGTCTTGTTTTGCTGCGGGTTCTGTCGCACAAGAGGTCTTACCGTTTCCTAGTCAGCCATCGACCTCGGTGGCCAAACATACTCTTGCTGAATCTACTCATAACAAGCGTCCTATTTCCAACCATCTACCTGAAGATGCTCCTAATATCGTCATCGTGATGATCGATGATGTCGGCCCAGGTCAAACGTCGACTTACGGCGGTCCAATCAATACGCCTACGTTAGATGAAATCTCTGGTGAAGGTATTTCCTACAACCGTTTTCACTCGACAGCGATGTGTTCGCCTACACGAGCTTCGTTGCTTACTGGCCGAAACCATCACCGTGTTGGCGCAGGTGTTATTGCGGAATACGCTAACGATTGGGATGGTTATGCAGGGGTGATCCCGAAAACCAGTGCGACCTTTCCTGAAGTACTTAAAAACTACGGTTATTCAACCTCTGCTTTTGGTAAATGGCACAACACTCACCCTTTAGATTCCACAGCTGCCGGGCCTTTTGACAACTGGCCTACGGGTTATGGTTTTGAATATTTCTATGGGTTTGTTGGTGCTGGTGCATCTCAATATGAACCGACTATGGTGGAAAACACCACGTTTGTTGATCCAGAAAAAATCCACCGCGAAGGTTATCACATGAGTGAAGATCTTGCGGAACAAGCGATCAAATGGATGCGTCAGCACAAGTCTCTGCAGCCTGACAAACCTTTCATGATGTATTGGTCTAGTGGTGCGGCACACGGCCCTCACCATGTAACCAAAGAATGGGCTGATAAGTACAAGGGCAAATTCGACGCTGGTTGGGATGAATACAGAAAAGACGTATACGAAAAAGCCAAGGAAATGGGCTGGATTCCTGAAAACGCGCAGCTAACACCAAGGCCAGAAAGTATGCCTGCGTGGGACGATGTACCTGAAGATGAAAAAGCATTCCAAGCACGTTTAATGGAAGTGTACGCCGGCTTCATTGAGCATACCGACGCTCAGGTTGGTCGTTTGGTCGATGAAATCGATGAGCTTGGCTACAAAGACAACACTGTCTTCTTCTACTTGTGGGGTGACAATGGCGCGTCATCGGAAGGGCAAAATGGCACGCTGGCTGAATTGCTCGCTCAAAACGCCATTCCAACCACGACAAAGCAACAAATTGAAGCGATGAACAAGGTCGGTTCAATTGATGAGTTAGGCGGTCCTAAATTCGAGAACATGGCGCATGCGGCATGGGCTTGGGCAGGCAGCTCACCTTATAAATCAACCAAGTTAGTTGCGGCTCATTTTGGTGGAACACGTCAACCTCTTGCGGTGCGTTGGCCGGCGAAAATTGAACCCGATGCGACGCCACGTTCGCAATTTCACCACGTTAACGACATCGCGCCTACTATCTACGACATCTTAGACATTACACCACCTAAAGTGGTCAACGGTCATGTTCAAGATGAAATCGATGGTAAAAGCATGACTTATTCGTTTGACGATGCGGATGCGAAAGGGCAGAAGAAAACCCAATACTTTGAGATCTTAGGCAGTCGCGGTATCTATCATGATGGTTGGTTTGCGAGTGCGTTTGGGCCAAGAGCACCTTGGGTTCAAGGTATGCCCGAAGGTTTTAGAGAGTGGAGTCCTGAGACGGATAAATGGGAGCTATACCACATTGATGAGGACTGGTCTCAAGCGGTTGATCTGGCTGATAAGTACCCTGAAAAACTGGAAGAAATGAAGGCGATTTTCAAGCAAGAAGCGCAGGATAACAAAGCATTCCCGATTGGTGGATCATTATGGTCTACTGCAGCACACAGCCCGCAAGATGCGCCAGAGAGTAAATATACGCAATGGACGTATCCTGATGAAATCACCAGAATCCCTGAAATTGCAGCACCAAAAGTCGGCAACCGTTCTACGCTCGTCGAGTTTGATGCGGTGGTTACTCCTGATACGAATGGTGTGCTCTACGCGGTCGGTGCATTCTCAGGTGGTATGACGGTGTACGTGAAAGACGGAAAGCTTAACTATGAGTACAACCTGTTTTTGATGGAACACACACATATCCAATCTGAGAAAGTGTTACCAGAAGGTGAAGTGACGATAGAAGTTGAATCTAAAGCCACTAAGCCGGGGCCGTTTACGCCTTTCGATATCACCATCAAGGTGAATGGTGAAACGTTCGCCTCTGGTGTGGTTCCAAAAACAGCGCCTTCGTTCTTCTCATTCAATGATGGGTTTGATATTGGCTCTGATTTAGGCTCGCCAGTATCACAAGCTTATTATGATGATATGCCGTTCAAATTTGACGGAAAAATCAAAGAAGTTCGTGTTAAGTACCTAGAACAATAAAGTGTATGCCGTCTATTGATACCGATGACAATGGGTATTGATAGACGGCTTTTTTTGTTCATTCCGGGCTCAGTACTTAAGTGCGTAAGTACATAAGTACATAAGTACATAAGTGCTTAAGTGATTGGAATAGTCCCAATGGCTTTGCCTTAGAGACGGGATGATAATTTAGGAAATCGTATGAAGATTCATCCAACTACCTTAGTTTACGATGCGTATCCTTCGGTCTACAACATTCTAGAATCGACATTGTTCATGTGGTTCATTGTGGCAGTCACGTTGGGCATCCTTGTATGGACATTGAGCAAGCTATGGTATGTCCATTCTATTCCCAAACACCTTGCTAAAGAGCGTGGTTTGGCTCAGGCCAAGTTGATTTTTTGGCTGTGCATATTGGGCATGTTTTACAAACCGCTCTGGATTATTGCGGTGCTCGCGATTGTGACGGACTGGGATAAATTACAACAGTGGATTAGAGGCGCTTCGCAATGAAAGAGATCATGCTCCCCTACATATTAGTGGTTTGGTTGTTATTCAAATTTAATGTACTCAAACGAACCCCTAAGAATTACTTTGTGTCTGTTGTGATTGGCTTGCTGTTACTGGTGAGTTTGTTTGTCGGCCATCGTTTCTATTCTCCGATTGATTTGACCAATTCAACCACTGTCAAAGCACCTCATGCAGTACTCTCTCCAGCGCTTGGCCAACATATCGACAAAATATACGTTGACCATAATCGCGATGTGAAAAAGGGCGAAGTGCTTTACACTCTCAAAGATGATCTGATCTCTGCGTCGATTTCTGAGGTTGATTCTGGTCTGATTGAAATTGATAGAACCATTGAAGCTCAAGAAGTGAAAGTGGCCCAAGCTAAGCGAAACCTATCGCGTAACCAGAACTTAGAGCAACATGTTAGCCTTAAAGAGTTAGAAGAAACTCAAGACAACGTTGAGTTTTTTATGGCTGAGTTGAACGTGTTGCACGCCAAGAAAGATGGCTTGCTCGCTAAGAAACAAAGTTTGATGTTTGACCTTGACCGTCTTACGGTTCGAGCGCCATTTAATGGCATGATCACTCATGTTTTTATTGCTGATGGATCTCGAGTTGGTTCTCTGCATGTGTGGGATACATCGAAGAAATTTGTCGAAATGCGTATCCCTGATCAAGCGTTTGCCAATATCGAAAAAGGTCAGTTTAGTGAGTTCTTTATTGATACATTTCCGGGGCAAATTTTCCGCTCTCGAGTTCACAGCAAAGTAAAAGCAACCGGTGAGGCTCAAGGAAATTTACTCCCACAAGAGCAGCGAGTTTCGGCACACATTCAAAGGGGCTCTCCAGCAATTGGTCGAACCGTTATTTTAGAAATTGATGAAGAAACGATGAAAAAAATACCCATTGGCGCGACAGGCTCAGCATGGATCAGTGCGTCTAAGCCTTACCCTATACTCGGTTTTATAGACATCATTGGTGGGGCCACTTTACGTCTTGCGTCTGTTAAATCGTATCTATTGGCTATTTAATCTCTTTCATTTGTTAACTTTGAATAGAGTGATGAAGCAGCATAAAGGCGGATAGTTCTTTACGCTGCTTTTTTGATTAATACCCCGTCAACTCCATGTAGCCTGTACCAGAGTGAGTTCCTTCAATTAAGACTGGGCCTTCCCAATAGGGAACCGACAGCGGCATTTTGGCATTTGGATTCAGAGCTGAAACGGTCAGTTCGATTTGTTGAGTTGGAATTGAAACTTGCCATTTTGTTGGGTAGTCACTTCCATCGATTTCCGTTTGCTTGATGGCGGTTAAGTTGATGTCTTGTTGCTTAATCGCGATGCCAGAGCCATCTTGCTGCATTAACCTTGCATGGGAATAACTGGCTTCACCTGTTGCTGAGTTTCGCAGTTGGAACACGACTAAGCTAGTTTCATCACTCAGCCTTAGTGCAAACCAATCCCAACCTTGTTGCGAGTCGAGTAAGAACTGTGAGCTCCATTCTCTGTCGATCCAGCCTTTGCCGGAAACCTGATGCGTCACGCCATCAATCGTCACTTCGCCTGATACATCGATGAATGGTTGGCTGTAGTAGTAGGAAGCCACTTTGCCATCGCTACTTTTAGTGCTGTAGCCTTGTTCGCCTTGCTTTTGATAAGGTGCGTTGTTGGTTAACTTAAGCGAGTATCCAAATTGATCCGAGTTAGCGACCAATGTAGCTGGGAATAGGTCATCGGTCGTCGACGTCCATTGCCAATCATCGAGATAAACACGAAACGGCGAATCGCTAACACTCGCAAGTTCAGCTTGGTCACGTGACCATTTTTCATCGGCGTAGTGTTTGTCTTTGGTGGTGACTGCGCTGTGTGCCATGTAGATTTGCTGACTTTGCCACGTAGTTTCCTTAGTGCTATTCGAGCTATCCTTTGGGGCAGCCGCGAAGCGGAATTGTGTCCATTGTACGCCGAGAGCATTGCCATTCTCATCGATAAGGTTAGCGGTTAAATACCACCATTCATGACGAAAACTTGGGTGTGCTTGGTGGTCGGCAGGGAAGGTGATGTTGATACCTTTTACTACCGGAGAAAATTGCGCTTGATCGATTGCCGTTTCATTCTCGGTTTGTGTTTCAGTACCGAGTATCGAACCCATATTTTGAGCTGATGGTTGAGTAGACTCGTCGCACCCTAAAAGGAGCAAGATGCCAAATGTGAGAAGGAAAACTCTTATTGGTCGATTCATCACAACACCTCGCTCTGTAAACTGGATACCACGGGTTTGCTGACCAAATGCCACAGTGGAATCAAGGTCGCAAACACAGCCACTAAAATGGTGATGGCTGCGATGCTGAGTGCGTCACTCCAATTCCATACGTAATTTAAACTCCAACCAAAGGCGCGCAGGGTGACAATGTCCGTCAATACATAACCGACCATAGCGCCGAGTGGTAAGGCGATAATCAGAGTAAAGGTGACCAGAACTACGATTTGCCCGATCACCATCGCCATCAATTTTTGCTGGCTAACGCCGAGCGCATACAACCTTGCAATAGCGGCTTTGCGTGCATCGAGTAACATGAAACAGGCGCAGAACAACCCAATCACCGCGACCATTAATGTGACGCCATTAAGCGCCCGAGTGATGGCAAAGGTTTGTGAGAAGATATCCAAAGCGATCGATTTGATCTGTGCTTGATCGTAAAGCTGGCTAGGGTGCAAATTGAGTTGTTGGCGTAGCTGTTCATATACCACTTGTGGGTCGCCAGAGACTTTTATCCCTAAGCTAGTGGGTAGGTCAGTAAAGCCGCTTTCAAGCCATAAATCAGGTGCAAGCAACACTTCACCATTCGGTGAGCCGTAATCGTGGAAAATCGCCCCGACGATGAGTGTTTTGTCTTGGAGCGCATCGAGCTTGAGTCGGCTTTCTAGGGACAAGCCTAGCTTCACAGCAGTCGGTTCGCTGATCGCCACCACCTCACCTTGGTAAAAGCGCTGCCAGAAGTCATCAACGCGGGATTGGAACACTATGGTTTGCTCAAGTGTGTCTTTGTCTTTAGTGCCGAGCAAAGTCGGTAAGCCCTGCAAGTTATCGTCGACATAATATTGCTTATAAACGGTTTCAACATTTTCAAACTGCTCTAACGCACGTTCCACATTCGCGATTTCAGCTTGGGCAGGGCTAACATAAATATCGGCGTGTAAGCGCTGTTCAAGCCATTGTTTTAACGTGGATTCAAAGCTACCGACTAAGGTATTCATCCCGATATTGGCGGTGACGGCGAGAAGCAATGCCATCATGGCAAGGGAGAGAGGGGAGATAAGTTCACGCAGCTCAGCAAATAGATATTGTATCAACCCCGATTGGGTGCGTTTTTCGCTCCAATTCGCTAGCACGCTGAGCGTTTTGGGGAGATACAAGGGAATCGACACCACTAACACACCGAGCCATGCCATGGTGAAGCGGTGGTGTTCGCTCAGCCATAACCCTGCTAACGCGACAATGGTTAATACTGACCCGATAACAAACAGCTGATTTTCGTTAGACGTTTCCGGCGCTTGATAGAAACCGCCATGGGAAGAGAGGGGTTGTCGTACCCGCTGTTTAAAGTGCTGCCAACACGCGACAAGCGTTGCGGCCAGCGTGAGTAGCAGTGCCTGCACTAACCATTGCCACTGCCATGTGCCGGGAAGCAGTGTTGCACCATAAAGTTGCTCAAGCGTTATCGTGACGGTTGGATGTAGCCAATGGCTGAGTTGAATGCCGAGAATGAAACCAAGCGACGCGCCCAGTGTGACTAAAACAGTCAGCTCGACTAACAGAGCTGAAAACACGATGCCCGGCGAAATCCCAGCTTGTTGAATTTGCACCAACAGCCGATTACGTTTCAGCAAACTGTATTTCACACCGTTGTAAGCGATGAATAGGCCAACCAAAAACGCCAACAAACTCATGGCGGTGAGGTTAAGGTGAAAGCTATCGGTAATTGAACCGAGATCTGTGCTTTGGTTGTTGGAAATCCATTGCCCTTGCTCGCCTATGAGGCTCTGCCATTTATCTTGAGTATTACTCTTAGTGTCGCTCTTAGTGTCGCTCTTGGTGTCAAAAACAGCGATGTAGCTCAGTTGCCCTTGCTTGTTAAGCAGTTGCTGAGCGAATCCAATATCCATCAACATTCTGCTGCCCAGTTGCCATTCATCGGGCAGCACTACCACTTGGGTGAGTACTTCATCCAAAGTGAGCGTGTCCACTTCGTCCAAACTCTGGTGCTGAGATTGACTCATCATCACAATGGGTTCACCCGCTAAGAGTTGCGGCAAAGGTAAGACATTGTCGAACAGGGAAATGTTTGGCTCTTTGGTTTGAGTATTGCTTTTCTCGTCGACGCGAGCGTGACGATTTCTTGAAGTGAGGGCGGCGATCAACTCACTGCCTTGAACTGACCAGCGTCGGCCTTGTTCGTCTCTTACTCGCCCTTCTATAACGGGTAGCGCTGCGCTTAATCCACTTTGTCTTAAGTTGAAGTAGAGCGATTCCGGCAAATAGTTTTGCCCTGCTGGTGGAATGATAAGGTTTTGTGCTTGGGCGCTAAGTTGCTCGGTCGATTCTGCATAACTGCGCTTGGCATTGAGGTTGATGGCTTGCACGGCGACAAACAAGGTGACCGCTAGCACAATGCCGATCAGAATCGCTGCGGCTTGCAAAGGTGATTGACGATAGTGCGCCGCGAATAGATTCAACGTCAGTTTAGTATGGGTGAGCTGGTTCTGTGCGAAGCCAGTTTGCTTCATCGAATGGTTCACAAGGCTGCTGCTCTTAGGGTTAGATCTGCGTTCCTTAAACAACCATCATCTAACACCAATTTTGTCTGCATAAAGTTGGCACATTCCGGGCTGTGCGTAACCAAAAGCACGGCAGTGTTGCCTTGTGTAGTGATTTCACTCAGCAGCTTCATTACCTCAATGCCTGCTTTGTGGTCGAGGTTGCCTGTGGGTTCATCGGCAAGCAATAGTTTGGGTTTATGGGCTAGCGCACGCGCTATTGCGACTCGTTGTTGCTGACCGCCAGAGAGTGCGGATACATGTCTTTCGAGTAGCTCGCTGATGCCTAATGCCTCAACCAAATAGTCACACCAGCCACTCCATTTCTGTTGATTTAAATGGAGAGGGAAGGCGATGTTTTGTTTTACGTTGAGTGGGGTTAGTAAGTTGAACTGTTGAAAGATAACCCCCAATTTTTGATGGCGGAATCGACTCCATTGTGGATCTTTCCAATTTGATGTGTTCTCGCCATCGAGCCACAACTCGCCACCAGATAGAGGTTCAAACCCCGCAATGATGTTCAGCAGAGTACTCTTTCCACTGCCACTCGCCCCTGTCAAAGCCACGCTTGCCTCTGTCGCCAAAGCGAAGTCGACACCTTCCAATACGTGATGGGTATCTTTGCCATCAACAAAGCTTTTGCTGGCATGTGTGAGTGTGACAATTGGGCTTTCCATTTCCTTTCCTTATAACCAAAACTTACCATCAAAAGGTGTCGTTACTTGTGGCAATTACTGAAGCGACAAGCTCTATAAAACTGTAGACAACAATTTCAAACAACAGAGCGATTTATATCGAATTATTAATAACTTGTACTTCAAAAAGAGGGAAATAGATCAGTGTGGGGGGAGAATACAGTTGGTGGTGGGAGCTTAGAGTCACCTCGGAGGCTTTGAATTTTTCGTCAGACGGTTCGTGATCTCGTTTAAGTGCAATAAATCATGGCTCAAATTATTAAACGTTTTATTTATGAAAGCGGGGTGGGTTGGTGATCACAACGAGCTAGCCATCGTGACTAACTCAGAGCTGCCCCATTGCAAGTTTCAGCACCTTGGAAGATCTATAAGCAAAACTTATTCGATAAACTTTATTCGCTTTAGCGCGTACTGAAAACTCGCTTAACCTAGTATTGAGTAAGATAGTGGAAATCATCTAACTCTGAATGCAAAATTAGTGGACTTAGTCATCACTTTTATTTGGCTTAAATAGTTTCGAACAGAATTTTTTAAAGGCTTCAATTTGGTTAGGTTATTTCTCGACCATAACAGTTTTTTGAATATTTCGGATTCACTTGTTGTTAATTCTTGTGGTTGATGGGCCATTATCAAGCGCAACAGATTGTATTGGTTAACTTTTAGTGCGGCGTACCAAATTGGAGAGTAACGAAAACCTCTGAAGGATACTCTCTCAAAGTCAACCATACCCAAGTTACCATCTTCATCAACAATAAAATCACGTAACGGCATTGCATGACGGGAAATACCGTTTGCATTTAATTCATGCACTAACTTTCTCAATTGATAAACCTGTGATTCAGTGAGTGTCTCAGGCCGTTTTCCGCTGATTCTCGACATGACAATTTGTAGTAAATCGTCATCACACTCAGAAACTTGTGGGAAGCCTTTCTTTTCGAGTAGAAGATTGAGTGCTCTCTTTTCTCTTGTATACCGTTGTTGTGAGTTACGACCTTTCTTGAAAGTTTTTATAACAACATCATCATGAATTTCAACACGCATTTTTGAAGTTTCGTAAACTCCATCAATTACCACTTTACTTGATAACAAAACAGGCCTCCCAAAAAAGAAAATATCAACTGACTTAAAGGTTACTACCTTATAAATTCAGTTAATAATCTCTTAAGTAGGATATGGTCCTCTGTATTGGGTTATTCTAAAGCCCCTAGTTTATGCTGAGATCTCTACTTATGGCTTGTGGTGTTGTGGAACAGCTAATTTGGCCACTAGGTTAGATATTTTTCGATACCTAAGATAATCCGTTAAATCCTAATTTAGAAATGACGCTAACAAGCTTTTGTCCACCTTCGATTCAGCAAGGTCTTTGCTGAATCATCTTTGTCCATTTAAGTGTTTGATCAATATACCACCGATAGACTTCATCATTAGTTTTGTTTCAAGTTTATTATTTCAGGCTACCCTTGGTGGTGAACGGAAACCCCCAGAAGCTATCATATGTGGCATCTGCAAAAAATACTTAAGATGCATAATCATCTGGTTGAAAGAAGTTCGCGCCGCAATTTCATTTGCGTCACGAACATTATGAGTGGGGCTTTATACACTATCTGTTAACGCAAGGTCGCGTTTAGTTAAATTTCTAATAATGTCTTCCATTGCTCTGTTCGGCCATAAAACTCGGTATGAGGCAACCTCTTAAATTCCCCATTGTCTTCAATCATAAGTGTTGGGTAACCCTGAACGCCCAATCGGGTCATCATTTGATGGCTAATATCGATTTCGGCGTCTTCTAAGGGTTCCCCTGTTTGCATTTTCTCTCGCCATAACTGTTGGTCGAGCCCTAATTGAACAGCCAACTCTTCCAAACTGCTAAGAGTATTGACAGCTTTCCCTTCAATGTAGTGTGCTTTTTGTATTGCTTTTAACATGTCAAATGGAGCAAGCCCTAAAGATTCTCCAACAAGAATTGCCCGAGTAGGAAGATAAGAGTCCAGAACAAGTTGCTCATTATCTGCTACACGTTCGATATAATCCTGTCCGAACTGAGCATTGGTCTGTTCACTAATTCGTCGGTCACTATTTAAAATATGCTGACGAAACGATGGTGCTATCAATTTTGCTGGAAGCATCCCTCCGGAGTGCATTACTAACTGATACTTACTGCTGCTTGCAATTAATTCTACCAATGGAGTCGCGCCATAGCACCACCCACACATAGGATCATAGAAGTAGTGAATAGTTACCATGTCATCTCTCCCATATGAACTTTCGCACCAATGCTTAAAGCAATAGGTAACTTCGAGCCTTTGTATTTCTCAGACATTTTTTCAATGAGTTGTTCGCTATTTTTACTGTTCTTTTTTGACTCACTGAAATCTTCAAGATACTGCAAAGAGTAGTTAATGGATTCAACGTTTAACGCAGTTCCCGATTTCATATGTCCCGGAATAACCGTTTCCGGTTGTAAAGCTTGCATCTCCTTAAGTTGCTCACTCCATGCATTTTGACTCTGCTCGGTTTGCGTATCTGCAGTCCAAAGATGCAAATTTCCAAATATTGCTATGTTACCTAATATTGTTTTACTTGAAGGAATCCATAAGTATGGGCGGTGCGGTAAAATGCCATCCGTACCTTTTATCTCAATCTTGTGTCCTTCCAAAATAAGACTTGTCGCCTCTATTGCTTTAGGAATATAAGGCGTAACAGGTGCATTGCTGCCCATTCTAGGACTCCACACCTTGAGTTTGGAAGGCAGTTTCTTTTCTATGACTTCCTTTACCGCAGGCGTTGTCACAATATCTGCATCGGGAAACAAGGTGTGTAATACTTCAGCGCCAAAATAGAAGTCAGGGTCGGCCTGACTAATGAAAATAGTTTTTAATTCTTTGCCCGTATCCTGTATTTTGGCTGCAATTCGCAGAGCATCTGCTTTAGTAAAGCCAGTATCTATCAGCATTACCTCACTCTCTCCAACAATCAATGTTGAGTTGGCGTGGAAGCTGTTTTCGTCTGCGTTATAAACATCAAAAGTCAGTGTCGTTTGCTCTGTGGCAAAGGCGCTACCTGCGACTAAGATGGATGCGGCTAATAGGCTGATTCTTTTCATGACTTGCTCCGTAAATTATATGGCTTGTTTTGATGTGATAAATCATAAATTATTGACATGATCTGAAAAACATACAAAATCAAACATCATTATTTCTTAATTCGAGCAAATAAATGGATAAATTAACCGCTGCAAAAGTATTTGTTGATATTGCTCAATCAGGCAGTTTTACCGCTACGGCTGACAGACTTGAGATGTCTCGCCCTATGGTGACACGTTATGTTGAAGCTATGGAGAAGTGGTTAAACGCCCGTTTACTACACCGAACAACCCGAAAGGTAACGCTCACAACGACCGGAGAGCGGTGTTTAAAGGAAGTTGAGGTTTGGCTTGAGCAAGCGAACGGGTTAGTCGCTTTAAGTGATAATAGTGAAGAGCTAACTGGGATAGTACGAGTTGCGACAAGTATGTCATTCGGGTTTTCGCAGCTTGTCCCTGCGCTTTTGAATTTCATGGCTATGCATCCCAAAGTCCATGTCGATATCGACCTACAGGATTCAGTCGCTGACCTAACAGAAAAGCAAATTGATCTTGCGCTTAGAATTGCTTCTAATCCGGAACCATCTTTGATTGGTAAACCGATAGCCATTTGCGAATCGGTACTAGTTGCTTCACCTGCATATTTAGCAAGCAGGAAAGACCTCTCGGAGCCAGAGCAACTGAGTATGCATAACTGTCTGGGGTATAAAAACTTTCAGCGACACGTATGGCACCTCACGAATGGTACTCAACAAAAATCAATAGATGTTGAATGTAAACTAACCGCTAACGAGGCTACGACATTACTCCATGCAGCACTTATTGGTGGAGGTGTCGCCATTCAACCAACCTACTTAGCTAATCAATACATCGAGAGCGGCACATTACAGCCAGTCCTATCAGAGTGGAAACCCGCCGATCTGACAATATATGCGCTCTATTCTTCAAGAAAACATCAATCTCCAACCGTAAGAGCATTAATTGATTATTTGCATGAGTATTTCAAAGACAATCCTTGGTAGAACTTGGGGGTTAGATAGTGGTGGGACAAGAGATTCCTGTCCGCATTCGAAACTTACAATAGCCTATAGGTGGTTTGCGCCTCCCCTCCACATCTAGCAGAACATGTCGCTACTTTATCCCCGAAGACTTACTCGATCACAATTGCTTAACCCACAAACGAATAGACAATGATTGGCTGTTTGTTCCTAAGGTCGGCTCTAACTACGCTCAGCCCGTTAATGTGTGACGGTCACAAGTAACTACTCTGTAAATGATAGTTCCATACTTCTCAATGCCGTGATTAATGGCAAAGGTATATCATGTTTAACATTGCCCTTTATTGTCAACGAAATACAAACTGGGACTTTGACTGTCTTATTGGAGGACTTTAAAATCAAACAATTGGCATATGGGCTCTGTACCCCTCAAGGCAATATCGACCCAAACTATCTCGACACTTTTTGGACTTCTGCATAATTGATGCCCGTAGAGTTACGATACTAGAAGTTATGTGAAAGTTCAGCGTGTCTGATGGTTCGTAACTCAGAATTGTCCAGAGGCTTCATCGATCTGAATTTTGACTCGTGGCACTTTCTAACTTGAAAGTGCCCCAAAATGAGCCATATAGGGATTGAACTCAGGTTCAAACTCAGGAACTTGCCTTACTTTCCCTCATGCCTAGAGTTCTAACTTTGTCCCCAAATTCCTAATCCACTAGACCACTAGACCACTAGAGACTGTTCTTCAAACACAACTACGCACGAATACGTTGTTTAAGTGTTTCTAAGCGATTGAATAGTATAGAACAAAATAGAAGTTCTTGATTGATAACGTGCCTCGAATAGGAGGCAATGTGTGTTTGCACGGTTTTTAACTAGAAATTATATCAAAACTGAATTATATACATAATTTTCAGTTGGTTAGAGAGGGTGCTTAATATATGCTAAATACACCAATTCGTGCTGGCACGATATTAAAATGTTATGTACTTTGGAGGAAAAAGTGGAAATTTGCTCAAACGAGAAATGTGGAAAGGCATTTAAAGTTTTTGTTTCTGGTGCAGGCTTTGTTGGTGGTGAAGAGCTAGAAGATATCGACTGCCCTTACTGCAAACAAACAGTTCGTCGTGAAAGGACAAGCGGAACTTATCTTGAATCTAAGCTGGATGTACATAAAGTTCTCAACGAGTCGAGCTCAATCCGTGATTTTGCGGAGGTTTTGCGTGCCATGTATCAGGATGCTCCCCGCGGTGAGCAGGTGTTAATGATTCATCTGTTTGGTATTAAATTTGGTGACGTAATCCGAACAAAAAGCATAAGTATCAGTACATTAGTCACCGAAGCTAGAATGAGCACAAACTATGTAACTGAGCTAAATAAAGGCATTGGCTTGGCTAAATATGTGCAACTAAAAGAACGTACATAACAAACAATTTAAGAGTGATTCCCCACGCTTGGCACTTTTGGTTTGGGTTTAGTTCAGTGTTTACGGTGTCCAAATTGAGTGCAGTGGTAGCGTGGCTCACACCTTAATTGGGCGCTGACGGATCCCCTCATAATTTCCCTAGTCCTGCGTTGTGTGTGAGCCTTTGATATTCGAACATTCCCCATTGATATTGGGATTCATTAATTTGATATCGCCGATGATTTCGTACCTCTCTCCCTAGACGAGGTATGGATAGAACTCGGCGGTGTTTAATGCTGTTGGCTTGGAAGTCAAAATGCCATTTGGCTTGTACTGCAATGAGGCCATTCCACCACATCAAGATTTCAGCGAGCAACGCAATAAGAAGCAGGATATCCAATCGCTTAGTACAACGAGTTCTGTTGTGACGAAGTGCGATTCCATAGGCGGTACTCTTTAGATCGCGGAAGGCTTCTTCTATTTGCATGCGTTTGGCGTACAGGTTGGTAATTTGTACTTCATTTAAGATATGTCTAGGGACATTGGTCGCGAGTAGCCACGGCTCCTTTGCACTGCGTTGATAGAGATGTGTAGCGGAGTGTTTTTGACTGGTTCTGCTATGGCGTTGGGCTTTTCTGCCTTTTTCTAATCCTTTATAAACATAGGCTTCACAAGATATCGGTGATCTCTTTGCTAATAAGCAGTGGCCAAGATATTTGGGTTTATGGACAGCGTTTGGATAAAAGGTTTTATTTGAGACCCAAGGTTTTTGGGGTTGTTTGATTGATACTTCACCTCGGACACGACCTAACCAAAACCAACCTTTCTCCTGAACTTGGCGGAACCAAGTATTTCTAAAACCCGCATCAGAAACGATGATCGGACTGATTTTATTCGGTAAAATACTCTGCAATTTATCGAGGAATGTTTGGTGACTTTTTGGTGAATTGTATTGGCCATACTCAAAAACTTGCTCAAAGATTGTGATGGCTCGTCCATCAAGTGCAACGGATGCTCTTAACGTCATATAACGAAGTTGTTCACGAACATCAGACCAATCCACAAGGATCACAGGGCATGGGTTAGCGCCCGTTATTAAGTAGGCATGCCATTTATAAATAAGGTCTTTTTCACGATGTAGTTGGCGATTTCCAAGCAGTCTATCAACGCGTTTGATCGCATGTTTTACCGTGGTATTAGTTTCTAGTTTGCGACCTAGTTTAGTCAGCGTTAAGTCTGAGCCGTCAAGTACACTTTTTGTAGCAAGTATCAGAGAACTAACGCGTTTTTTGTGAATGGAGGGGCATTGGTTTTGTATGGTTTGTTGTAGAATCTGAATGTCGCGCATTATTAACCCACTTGTTCGAAATGTGTGTTCAGCGATATTCATTAGATCAAAGACGGCGATGCGCGTCTACCTCGTTGTTTTTACGCCTGATTATGAGGGGATTCGCAAGAATTGGGCGTTATACAAATAGGTGAAAAATTGAAGCTGTACAAATATGTTCCATTTTCAGATGGTTCTAAGAACATCCTATCAAATTGTACTATGAAGTTTTCGTCAGCAGAGGAGTTTAATGATCCATTTGATTGTGTTGTCTCTTATGATGTTGAAAAGTCATTAGAATATGCTTTGTCGAGAACTGATTTACTTGAGAATGCTAAGATGGTTTTTCAAGGGAATGTAGCAGATGAGGGGACAATGCTCGAGAACCTCAAAAGTTCATTGGTGTCCGGAGATTTTACTAAAAGCATGACCTCAAGTTTTGGTATATGTTCTCTTTCTGAGACTTTTGAAAATATCTTAATGTGGTCACACTATGCGGATAATCATAAAGGTTTTGTTGTAGAGTTTGAAACACCAACAAATTTTGCTGAGTTTTTGGAGACGCCTGAATATTTGTTAATTGCATGGGCTGTGCAGTACAAAAGTGATATGCCCAAGGTTACGATGGGAAAGGCTGATGGTTTTGAGGCTCTAGCTGAGCAATTTCTGGTAAAAGCAAAAGATTGGGAATACGAGCAAGAGCATAGGTGTTTAGCTCATATTACAGGTCCTGGAATACATTCTTTTTATCCGAAGTTGATAACAGGTGTTATTGCTGGAGCTAAAATGTCAGATGCAGATTTGAATGAGTTGCAGCTATTAGTTAAGTCGTTTGAACGTAAACATGACGTAAGTCTATCGTTTAAGCGCGCAGTAAAAGCTAAAGAGCAATATCGGTTAGAATTTGTATAACAATCTGTTTATGTTCCAATACAAAAAAAGCCAGTGGGTAAAGTACCTCCACTAGCTTTATTATATGGTGCGGGTTGGGGATTCGAACCCCGGGGACTATCTCGAGAACATCTGTGAATCATATCAAGCAATAACTGAATCTTTGGTTACCCGCAGTACCCCTGAGCCGCACCATTCAATCATCGTATTCAAGTCCATAACTGGAACTCCCATAACTGTACATGCTAAACCTAAAACTGCGCCTGCGTATACAACCAGAGACAAGATACCGCTCGTCAAGTCATCAACGAATGCTGATTCTCTCAATTAGTTTATATTAAGTTCAAAACTCAACATTAAAATTAGTTGCATAACCATAGCATGATTTAGATAATATTCAATGGTTTGTAAGGTGTTGTTAGCGCCAGAACATAACAAACTGTTCAAGAAGGGCGTTAGGTTTATCAGGTTAGTTCTTTATGAAGTTGAAATTATGAATATTGAAAATGAAGTAAAAAAATTTAAAACGCATGTATCAACAATGTCTGAAGAAGAGTCCATGAAGCATTTTTCTGAGCAGCAGAAAGCTTATGATATTGAGTATAAATCTTTCAAAAGCGCATATGATGAAGATAAGTGTTATATGTGTGGTAAGCCATTTTCTAGTATTAGCACTGAAAAACCATGCTTACATTGGCTGTTAAGGCGTTGCAAATTCAAGAAAAAAGACTTTAAGAAAATAAGTGAAGCATTCGATTTTTATCAGATTTCAGCCTATCTAAGGTGGGTGGCTTTTGCTGAATCTGGCGCAAAAAATATTAATAACCTAAAAGAAGAAAGCTCGGATCGTAAAAAATTTGAAGTAACAATTAAGTGGAAAAATATTGAGTGGACTTTAGATTGTTCTCATAATGATTTCGCAGGTCATGCAGGTAGTAAAACAGACTTCCCTCATTGGCATTTTCAAATGCGTATTGATGGCAGGCAGTTTATTAATTTTAATGATTATCACATACAATTCTCAAATAACGACCAACTTAAATTGTCTTTGGAGAATGATCAGGATTCAGGTTTTGAGCATAACTTTGGATATGCTGGGAAAGGTATGCAAGAGGTAATGGATGATATCGCTAAAGACTTTGATGGTCACATGGAGAGTGCAATGTCCGCATCAAATCCTGACGATGGCAGTGTTCATATTCAGTCAATGGTAATGGCTCCTGATGGTGGTATTTCTGGTGAAAAAATAGATGAAGCTTTAGAAATGCACAGAAAAACAGGTAAAACTCTTCAATACTGTTTTTCTAAAGTACTTGAATCAGATGAAAACGTATCTATTAAATCTATAGTCAGCCCTTCGGAAAGTGTTCCTGAGATAGCGAAAAGAACGGAACGCACGCGTAGATAAACCTAACAAAAACATAAAGGTGACGCTCTACACTCGGCGGTTTTGGTTCGGAGTTAAGTGCGCTTTGTAAGTTGGTCGTGGCGCCCCTTGTATTAGGCGTAGTGTGTCAGTGTGGGAATGTAGGTGTTCTTATCTAATATCCAAAGGTGTGTAAATAATGAATAAAGTACATGAACTTCAAAAAATGACTGAAGAAGAACTACTTGAGTATGGTGTGTTGATCGAAACTACAATTAGTTCGCTATTAATCGAATCGAAATCAAGCTCACCAATTAGGTCCAATCAGGCTGGAATGAGACTTGATTCTTGGGATAAGAAACAAAGAGAGTTAAATGACTTCCTATATAAGAAAGGTTAGTTAAAAGTTGGACTTTGAAGAACTAGGTGCGTGTCTTTATCGTGGGCTAATGGATATCGAAGGTGGGCTTTCAATGTGCTAAGTTGAGAGCCCATTTGGAAACTTAATAGGACTACGAGGGAAAAACACATACCAGCATTTAAGGTTTCAAGATACTTTTTCTAATCTTGTATAAACGATTTAGAGCTATAGGTCTAAATTGTTTATGTCCAACTATGAGTTAGTCTTTGCGGATCATTTATCCAGTATCAACCGTGTAATTAGTAAAGGTGTGGTGTTGTAGGACGGGAACGACTTAACCACGCTCTAAGCGTCGTTAAGTCGTTATTGGTTTGAGGTCAGGGATTAGTTGAGTGCTTTGATCAGAGTGATTTCGCGTTTGATCTGTTTGCTCTCTTGTTCACTAGCTTGTGCCAGTTTGTTTTCACGTGTGGTTATGGCTGTTTGTTTGGCTTCGTCAGATTTGAACATCAGTTCTTTCACGTTGATAGAAGCGATGTTTGTGTAGCGGCCATCGTCACTGGTTGGGATTGATATGGTTTTATCATTAATCAAAGACTTTACGATCTCACGCTGTTCATTGTAGCGGTTTTCTAAACCAGAAAGTGCCCATCGTTGTTGAGGCTTGCCTTCATACTGACCGTTCTTTTCTTCTTTAAGATACTTGATAGTCATGTTACGGATCGTGCCTGCTTCTTCTCCATACTCTGCTTCTGTATCAAAGAGTACAGGGAACGAATCTCCTTCTAGCACGCCGCCTTTCTTGGTTAGATGACCCATTCGATAGCTATTCATACCAATACGGATTTCTGTTTCATCTGTAACTGGAGTGCCATCTGCAAACGCGAGGTTGGTGATGCGTGTACCTGCAGGTTGAGTAAGGTCGATGGTATAAGTCACGCCCGCGAAGAAGTCGTTGGTTGAGTATTTTGAAGCTCTACGTTCAGGGTTAAAGCTGTAGGTCACATCACCGGGTTGTACGGAATTGAAGTAACCAGCAGACCATTCCATGTAGGTTCTCAGCTCTTTACCTGTCATCTGGTAGACAGTGATTTCGCCACCCGCGTATTGGTAGTTGTACGCGATGTCTTTGGCTTTGATTGGGCCCACATCAAGCTCTGCATTGTCGTTGTCTATTTGAAGTGCGATGACATTGGCTTTGGGTGCATAGAAGAAGCTCGCGTCTTGATATAGCGCACTGATGCCTGTGTCTTGAACGTGGACTTGAGGGATACCGCGGATTTCATTTTCAGGGACTAAATCAACGCCGGTAAGCTGAGCTACAGGTCTATTCGCCATTTCTCGGAGTTGTTTATGATAAGGCTGGTATAGCTCGTCCATATTCTCGTCAGAATCTATACCTTTAATTTTATAGGTGAAACTGTCTTTGTTAACGAGAGTGAATTTACCATCGCGCTCTTCAAATTGAAGATCAATACGAGATAGGGCGCGGCCATATTTGTCGGGTTCAGTAATAATAACGCCATTCACAACGGCTTTATCGATGCGAGTGTGCATGTGGCCAGCGACGATGGCATCAAGCTCTGGGTTTGCATTGGCAATGTCGGTGACACCGGTGTCAGCAATGTCATTCTCGTTCTCAATCCCCATATGGGCAACCAATACGATGGCATCCACTTTATCATCAATTTCTTTGACGATTTTCTTCACTTCCAAGGTTGGGTTAGTGAAAGTGACGCCTTCTAAACGGTTGGTGCCTTGCGCAAAAACCTCCGTCATTGGTGTATCCATTCCGATCACGCCGATCTTAATGCCACCGCGTTCAAGAATGGTGTAACCCGGCAAGAATGGGTTTCCGTCTTTGTTCTTGATGTTGCCACCGAGAGACTGCCCTTTAAATTGAGTAACGGCTCTGTTAAGCGTTTTAAGGCCAAAGTCGAATTCGTGGTTACCTAAAACCCACACATCGTATTTCATGTGATTAAAGCCAAGCATCATTGGATCAACGGGCTCGTCTTTGAAGGTTTCAACGAAGTTGCCTTGGATGGTGTCGCCAGCATCGACAAGGATAATGTTAGATTGCTCTTTACGGATATCCCCAACCTTGGTCGCGATTTGGCTCAAGCTACCACGAGTGTTGAGTTTATCTGCCGCGTAATCCCACGCCATAAAATGACCGTGGATATCTGAAGTACCCAGTATCGTGACATCGTGTATGTCGCCATCAGCTGCAAAGGTGGGAAAGGCGAGAGAGAGTAGGATGGCGCTTGATAGTATGTGTCTTTTCATAAGTATGTTCACATCGTGGTTTTAAGTATGACGCTACCATATAGAATCGAGATTACCTTATGGGTGATCAGTGTCATATTTATAGTGATATAACTTACTGATTTTTCAAATAAATGTGATTAATGCCCATCTCGTAACCACTTAAGTTATGGTCAAAACTCACTACAACTCTTTGCTACGTTCTCAATATTCAATTCCTTTAATCAAACTTTCTAAGCGAATCAATTTCCGTAAGCACTTCTGTCTTTGTTCAAGGTGATTGGGTTATCCCGCTATTTCCAATGCTTCTTAGCGCGGTCTTAATATTTCTATTATTAACTATACCTTTAATTTATTGTTATGTTATAACATCACAATAAATGTTGTTTTTGGATGCTCGGTGGGAATTTGAATAAACCTGTATTGTCTGTGCGCGGGCTCTGCGCTGATGGTTTGGCTAACTGGAGAGCCGTCTCCGACGTGACATTTGATGTGAACGATGGTGAATGCGTTGCCATCATTGGCCCCAATGGAAGTGGAAAGTCCAGTTTGCTGAAAGGCATTACAGGCGAATATAAAACCGCCGCGGGTGAGTTGATGTTGTCTGGTATTGCGCTTGGAAGCCTTGAGCGGCAGCAGGTAGCCAAGCAAGTCGCGGTGGTTACTCAACATGAGCATGTTGACCCTCGTTTGAGTGTTGCTGAGTATGTTGGCTTAGGCCGTACTCCTCATACGTTTTGTTGTAGCGCAAAAGAGCACCAACGAGCGGTTCAGCAGGCGATGCAAGATGTCGGACTTCTTCACAAAAGCCAGCGGTGCTTTGGTGAACTATCCGGTGGTGAACAGCAACGTGCAAGTATTGCTCGCGCATTTGCACAAGAGCCGAGGCTTTTACTCTTAGATGAACCTACAAACCACCTTGATCCTCTCGCTCGTCTTGAACTTCTGAGCCTAATTAAACAACGTGGCATTGCGTCTGTCGTGGTGCTGCACGATTTACCTTTAGTAGCGCCATTCGCCGACAAAGTCCTGTTGATGTCAGGCCAAAAAATGGTGGCGTTCTCAGCCCCAGATACCGTGATGCATGACCGATACATGATCCCTGTTTTTGGATTGTGCGTTCTCACGTTCAATCATCCTAATCTGTGCAGCACCATCCATCATTTTGAAGCTGCATCAACTTACTCAACTCACTTAACTCTCTCTAATCACTCTTTAATAGGAGCAGCCCAATGAAGTGGCCTGTAATTTCCAGTTTTTTGTTTCTTTTACCTTTCTCTTTTGCGCATGCGACAAGCACTCAATACCCAGTGACGGTTGATAACTGTGGGAGCCGACTGACCATTGAAAAGCGCCCCTCGCGTGCGGTTGTACACGACATCAATATGACCGAGATGGTGTTTGCCCTTGGTCTTCAAAAGGAGATGGTGGGTGTTACGGGCATTACAGGGTGGTACAAGATGTCGAGTTCGTTCGAAGAACGTTTAGGAGACATTCCTGAGCTCGCACCTAAGTATCCTTCATTAGAAACATTGATTGCTGCCGATGCTGACTTCTTTTTCGCTGGCTGGAATTACGGAATGAAAGTGGGCGGTGAAGTGACGCCTCAAACACTGAAGCCATACGGAATTGATACCTTAGTACTTTCTGAAAGCTGTATTCATACCCAAGACCAAAAAGAAGGTGCGACAATGGTTCTGCTTTATGGTGATGTGCAAAAGCTAGGCGTTATTTTCGACAAGCAACCAGAGGCCGAGGCTTTGGTGAAAAACTGGAAAGAGAGAGTTGAAAAAATAGCAGAAAAGCAAAAAGCATCAGGTAAGCCGAGCCCAAAAGTGTTCTTGTTTGATTCGGGTGAAGACAAGCCTTTCACCGCGGGTAAGTATGGAATGCCAAACGCAATGATTGAAGCTGCTGGTGGCCAAAATATTACAGGCAACATGGAAGCAAGCTGGGCAAGAACGTCTTGGGAGAATGTCGCTCGTGAAAACCCAGATGTGATTATCCTTCTTGATTACCAATCGGCGAGTGGTGCCGATTCGTTGCAACGTTTCCTCGAAGCCCATCCATTAATGAAATACACCAATGCGGTCACTTCTAGTCGCTATGTCAAACTACGTTATGAGCAACTCACTCCTGGGCCTGCCAATATCGATGCCATTGAGAAACTTGCAGAGGCGTTCGTTTCTGAGTGATCGGGAAGGTTGTCATAGAAAATCTTGTTTTTGATAAGAGTAGTAGTTCCTTGATTTTATTTGATAAATATCGAGCAGCATGGCTAATAGGTATCACTGCCATGCTGATCGCCTTCATGATGAGTTTACAATTTGGCTCGGTTCCTTTGTCTTTTAAGAAAGTGATTGTAGGGCTGAGCTCTTTCACTGATCCAACGCCGGATATGACGAGTCGAATACTGATCGATTTGAGGTTACCGAGAGCATTGTTAGCCGTTATCGCGGGTGCAGGGTTGGCGATGGTTGGGGCGTTACTTCAAACCTCGACACGGAATGATCTAGCGGATCCGTTTTTGTTTGGCTTGTCATCTGGCGCGTCTGCTGGTGCCGTGTTGGTGATCACCAAAGTGGGAGATGCTCTGGGTGTTTGGTCACTGCCACTGGCTGCATTCTCGGGCGGTATTGTGTCGGCGACGGCCGTTCTGATTCTGTTTTCGATGCAGAAGAAAAAAGGCAATGACAACTTGATTTTGTGTGGTTTGGCGATCTCATTTTTATTCGGAGCCATCACGAGTTTTTTGATTTATTCAGGCGACCAGAGAGCGGCGAGTTCGATTTTATTCTGGACGATGGGAGGCTTAGGACTCGCACGTTGGGATAATTTGATTTTTGCCTTGGCGGGCGTGTTGTGTCTTATAGTGTTAATTTTCAAACGTTATCGGGAGCTCGATACTTTGTTGGTGAGTGAACAGACGACAAGCTCATTGGGGATCAATGTACACCGCCTACAAAGCGAGATTTTTCTTTGTTGTGCGTTTTGCACTGCGTCGATTGTATCGATGACCGGAGTGGTCGGTTTTATTGGCTTGATGGTACCCCACTTAGTACGACCATTTTCAGGTGTCACTCACAAGCGAGCTCTGCCTTTGGTTGCCTTGTGGGGCGCGGTGCTTTTACTGTTTGGGGATGTGATTAGCCGAACCATATTAGCGCCACAAGAACTGCCTGTAGGTATTGTGACGGCGGCTCTTGGTGGGTTGTTCGTTTTGTATCTTGTTTGGCGTAAATAGTGTGCTCTCAATTCCACCAAACTAAACAGGCAGTAAGATGATCTTGCCGTTCAAGCGTGTAGTTTTCGATTCAATGAGATCAATCGCGGTTTGCACTTCATCGAATGGCAGATAGCGGTCAACGTCGAGCTGAATGTCGTTTGTGATGAAGTGATCTAGCATGATCGTGAATTTATCACGGCGAACATCTTTACCTTCCGCTTCTTCCCAATAGCGTAAGAAGAAGGTGCTGAAATCGATGCCTTGGCTTTTCGCGTGCTCAAAAAAGCGTGGTTCGTAAAAATCTAGAGACAGCGTCCCATAGTTGATAAAACGCCCTTTGTTGCCAAGGGTGTGAATAAGGTCGGTTCCGGGTGAACCGCCAATCGCATCAAAGGCAACGGTTGGCATAGGCAAGCCTAACGCCTTAATTTGAGAAACTAGATCAGCGTTCGAATCTAACGCCCAACTAGAAGTGGCTGGGTATTGTTCCGGCTGTGATGTAACGACAATGATTTTGAAGCCGAGTGATGCTGATAACTGGGAAAAGATCTTACCGATGGCTGAGCTACCAGCATTGATGATCAATACATCTTCTTGGTTCAGCTTAGCCACTTCTGTCGTCAACACCCATGCGGTTAGCGCATTAATGTACAACTGACAGGCGTAGCCATTCTCTAGATGCTGAGGAATTTGGAACAGGTCATCTGGTGATACATCGACATAGTTCTGCCATGTTCCACTGGTTGCCACAAGCACGCGCTGATTCACTGCAAACTCAGCATGGCTGGACTCTACAACTCTTCCTACCGCTTCAAATCCCGGCACTCTCGGCGGTTGGTGGCTATGTTTGTATTGGCCCACACCATAAATCGACAACAGATCACTAGGATTAATGTTAGTGGCTTCAATTTGTACGCGAACTTTATCTTTGTCTAGTGCCCCTAAAGTGACATGTTCTAACTTGAGAGATTCTTTTGGCTGACCGAAACGGAACTGGCTAATTCGGGTGTTTTGCTTAGTGTCAGTCATAGTTCGGGTACCTTTATGGATTATGAGTACTGCATTGATTTTAAGTGTAGCGTGTTCATAAACAATCTTGGGTCGGTAATATTGCTCAACATCGATGGCGTTGGCAGACAATCGTCATCAACGTAGTCGACATAGTCTGCCGCCGAGTCAAAGATCAAAATATCCAAAGCCAAACGATCCAAGCCATAGCGGCCTCGGTGGATCATATCCGCTGAAAACACCAATAAGTCACCTGCGGCTAACGGTATCTGCTTACCGCCAGATATATCATCACTGCTCACTTTGCCGTTTTCTTCTTGGCGAACATTGTACTCTTCTTCATTGTCCCAACGCTTGTGTGTGCCGGGGATAAGCTCCATACCGGGCTCGTCAAAAATAGGGACTCGCAGGTGCAATACTTGAGTTTCCATGATGACTTTCATCTGGTCATTAACGTCGTAGTCGTATTGACAGTCACGATGCCAGAAGTCTTTTTGTTGCGGATTTACCGGGTTGAAGAACAGCTGTGTATTCATGAATGCCGGTTTGTTCGGAATCACCGCATCAACTACGTCCATCACTTGTTTTGAGCTGATGAAGTCAAAAAGCACGCTTCTATCATCGGCAGGCAAATATTCGCTTCCGGTAATTAAAGACGAGTTAAATGCTTCTTCTTTATAGAATTCTTCGTTGTCTGCTTTCCATGATTCATGGAATTTCAGCACGACTTTTCTAAGCGATGCAATTTGAGCTTCATCGAAATAATTTCTGATAACAAAGTAACCATGTTCGTTGTAACGGTCACTTAATTGTTGGCTGTTTTCTACCACTGACTACCTTCATTCATTCTTTACTGTGTAATAACTAGGGGCTGTTGACCTTTCGTGGTTAAGTTTTGTTCGGATGGGGACGCCTAGTCAAAATCGTTTTAGGCGCGGCGAAGAGTATGTAGCCTAGTCATTCTAAGCAAATATTCTTCAACAAAGCATAAAACGATTTTTGTGGGGGCGCCTAGCTCGAATCCTTCGGGCAGATCTTGTGGTTCATTTCTACTGCGTTATTGGTTTTTCATGTAGGCCGGCTACACGTCAAAGCCTCTTCCTTGTATAAATTTTCCACAAGATGCTGCAAAACCCAGCTCGAAAGGTCAACAGCCCCTAGAGATTTCTTGGGCGCATAATGCCAGACAGTCGTCATTCAACCAAGTAACGAGTGCCGAAGCCTGTAGATTCCGTGATGCTATGAAGCCATGTGTGGGCGAGTTTTACATGCCTATCCATGTCATGGACTCATGCGATACAGATCTCCCCATATGTGACACATCCCCTATTTTACAAAGTGTAATGATTCATATGGTGAATAAATTTATGATTTCGATAATTATTGACCATGTTGTTATTTAATTGGCTTAGGGAAGAGAGTAAATCATGGATGGTTTTTCGCTGGATATGAGAACACTTAATTTTATTATTATTTTGTTCTCTTTCATTTACTGTATTGGTTTATTGCTGTTCCAATTTACTCAACAATCCATTAAAGGGCTTTCAATTTTTTCCATTTCAATATTTGTTATCGGAAGTGGACCTTTGATGTTGAGCCTAAGAGGGGAACTCCCTGATTGGGTAACCGTTATTGGCGCCAACATGGTCATTGCGCTTGGCTTTCATCTCGCTTTGTATAGCTTATGCCTGTTTCGAGAATATTCCCTAAAATGCACCTACCTCAGCAGTCTGATGATGTTGGCTCTTTTGCCATGTTTTATTTATTTCACGTACTACGAACCTTCCATCAAGGCTAGAATCATCCTCATTAGTTTCTATTTGGCCTTTGTGACTGTTTGTACTGCCTTTGCGGTATTGAAGGGTCAACGCGATGACTTAACCTTAGCAACTCGGATGATGGCCTTGTCATTTTTGATATATGGCGGGTTTATGGTTTTCCGAGTAACGGTGACGTTATTTTCAGCTGAAATGCAGGATTTCATGGCGGCCGCACTCATTCATCAACTTGCCTTTTTAGTGAGTATTGTTCTTATCGTGTCGATGAGCTTTACAATGCTTTGGCTGATTAATGCAAGGTTGCTTAGTTCTATTCACGAGCTGTCCTACAGCGATCCCTTAACGGTACTGGGAAACCGCAGAGCATTAGATGAAATGGTACCAGTCATCATGAAGCAGGCGGGTACTACGCCTGTCAGTGCCATTATGATGGATATTGATAATTTTAAGTCGATCAATGATCAACACGGGCACATTGTGGGTGATCTCGTCATCAAGTCTTTTGCTGAAATGGTTCAAGGTGCGATAAAAACATCGCCCAAAGCCAGTGCGTTTCGTTTTGGCGGAGACGAGATAATGATTTTATTGCCCAATTTTAATTTTCTCCAAGCACAGGCTATTGCCTGCAAGCTGCGATTATCTATTTCAGAGGTATCAGCAGTACAAGAACATGAGATGTTTCTGACATCGAGTTTTGGTGTTGCTCAGCTTCACCCGCATGAGAGTTGGAATGGGTTTATTAGCCGAGCCGACAAAGCGTTATATCAAGCGAAGACAAACGGTCGCAATATGACTTCAATTTGTCCTAGTCATATTAATCAACTCGCTACTGCTTGATGAGTTCAGATCTCTAAGCGGTAGTTTGATGAGATTACTAGTTTGATGCTGTTCACTGTTTTGACACGGCCATTATATTGTTGGCTGTGGCGCTGAGTCTGTTTTTTGGCTTTGCGTTAACTTCTGAGGGGGAGTGGCTTCAGTTTCTTCTGCAGACGTAAAATGCTTATCTGTTAGCGTCACCGTCATTGCTTCATGTTTCACGGTTATGGTTGCCACTTCTGATTGGGCTTCATTTGTCGTCGTGGGTTCAGCGAATGCCATTAGTGAAGTTGTAAATACGATTGTTGCTAGTGCGATTTGAGCGAGTGTTTTCATTAGGCTGTATCCTATTGGGTAAGTGGAGATTACGAATAGCTGATACGTGCACTATAGAAATTATGTGAAAATGGTTCTTATCATTTTACGCCACCGTAAAACTTATACGGCGGCACAACATATTTACTGAGATTATGGCTTTGGCTGTATGGCTTTGAACATATAGCTTTGAATATGTGGGCAAGATGATTCGCTAATTCCCGCTCGCTCTACACTCATAGCCGGTAGTGTGGGCCAAATCACTGCCACATCACCAAGACCGCTGCGATAGAAAGTAAGATGAGTGCAACAATGTCTTTGCGTGCGATGCTTTGCCCTAACCAGAAGTAGGATATCAACACCATGAAGATCACTTCGACTTGCCCAAGCGTCTTTACGTACGGAACGGCTTGAAGTGACATTGCGCTAAACCAACCCAGAGAACCGATAACACTCGCTAGGCTTGTCATGACGACCAGTTTCGACTTCTTGAATATCAGGCGCAGCGTGTCGCGTTCTCTGAAAAAGAGATACGTACAGATAATCACTGTTTGAAGGGAAATAACTAGGAACAGCACCCAAGCAGCGCTATGAGGGAAGGGCAACCCTATGCTCAAACTTGCTTCCCGTACCCAAAGAGACGTTAAAGCAAAGGCGGTGCTACAAGCCATACCTAATAAGAACACTCTCGGGGACAAGCTTCGCCAGCCAGAAGCGCTGCTCATGATTAGCACGCCTAAAGTACCAATAAGTACGCCGACCCAACCTGTTAGTGTCAAAGCAGTACCAAAAAACAATACGGATAGCACAGCAGATACGGGGGCTTCACACTTGGCTAAGCCTGCTCCTATCGCATAGTTCTCGAGCTTAAATAACATCACCATTAAGCCGGTCGCGAGGATCTGCATAATGGCTGCTGCAATAATGTAGAAAACAAACTCACCCGAAAAATCCGGTGCGGAGACTGGCTGCCATTGATAGAGGGCGTAGAGGTAAATAAGGGCGATTGGGCCAGCCCAAATAAATCGCGCTAACGTTACGCCAGCCACGCTCATGGTGCCACTTAATTTGCTTTGAAAGGCATTGCGCCAAGATTGGCTGAAGGCAGCAAGCAGGGTAAAGGCGATCCAACTAAAAGACATGACGCTTCCATGTGTTATGTAATTTGATGGTGATACTAACAAAAAATCACATGATAAGAAGCGTCATGATCCGTATATAGCCAGAGACTCACCTTTATTCTCTATTCGGCAGTAGAGATCTCTTCAACAGTTCGATGCTTTCTTCAGAAGATCGGCTGTTTCTTGTTTTTGAAATAGAACAGCGCACTGATCGAAATGAACAGGAAGGCGAAGTAATAGAAAAACGAAGACAGTGAGGCCAAGAAGGCAAGGTTCTGCTCTATTTCTTGTTCGGTGTAGCCCTGAGACACCAACTTATAGTAGTAAGCGTACAAGACCCCGATCAGCCCGTATCCGAGGTTAAACATCAAACCTTTGAAACTAAGAACGGTGGCTCTGTTGTGCGATTCGGTCTTTTTATTCAGGTGGTAGCTGATGAAAATGTTCATCGTCATGATGATAAAGATTAATACTAGTGCCGGAATGACCCCGTAAATCGACCAACCTAAACTGATCCAGTAATAAGTCGCCATGCTGGCCAATCCCATAACCACTATGAAGGTTTTAGGCTCAATGCTCTCTGCTAATCTTCGGCTTTGTCCTGCCAATATAATCTTAAGCAAACTTATACCCGCACCAATAAAACCAAAGTAGATAATTGGAATATCAATCGCCAGATAGTATTGGCTGTTCATGGTTAGGAACATGCGTGAGGTGTGTTCGAATAGGCTGTAGTAGAGCAAGATGAACAGCACGTAAGGCGTAGCGAATACCCATTTACCTGCATCGATCGTCAATTTAAGACTTGAGATGGTGGTTGCCAATTTGGTTTGGTCGCTTGGCATCAGCTTTTTCTCTTCGCGCATATTAATCGCGGCATAGATAGCGATCATCGCTACAAATAGGGTGGCGAACACAGGAATACGCATCAGATCTTTAGTGCTTTCTGGTTCGGCTAGTCCAAGGAAATGAAAGATGTTCGTCATAAAATTCACGTCGTACATCGCCGCACCAATTAGTGTGACAAAGATACCGACCGTTGAGGCGACACGAAGCTGGATTTGCAGCACTCGAGGCCACAACTCTTCATTGCCTCGTTCCTTTAAAGTGTCGTATGCCAATGCCTCGTCAGCACCGCTGGCCAGTGCCATCGCTAAGCCACTGAGAATCCGGTTAATCAGAAAGACTATGAACACCAAGTCGGGGTTTCCGGTTGGCACTAAGGCGATCATTGCGATCTCAACGAACATCACAATCGAAGACAGCACCACCAGTTTCTTGCGGCCTAAGGTATCGGCGAATGCACCCGACGGTACTTCAGCAAGCACAATGGTGGCCGCCCACACTACGTTGAGCATCGCGAATTGAGAAAGGGTTAGCCCGTAATCTAAATAAAGTAGGGTGAATATAGGGTAGTAAAAACGCGCAAAGTAGCTGCTTCTAAACATTAAGAAGTAGCGGACATTGGGAATTTTAAGGATCTCTTTGAGCGTCATGATAATTTCAGTAATTTAGATAACACATTATTATGTATAAACCGTTTTACCTTATAAATCATGGAATTGTTGTCAAATCCCTAAAATATCTGGTTTGGGTGATCTTCGAGATCATGGTTCATAGTGGGTTATAGGTTTCTCTTCTTCAAATCACTTCCCATTCATTTAGTTTGTGGTGCTCATTTCAACTTGCTTGACTGATTTTGGTGCAAGATCGAACTTCTACAACGTCGCTCTCGCATTTACATCTTATTGTATGATTTAATCATTGGTAGTAATGATACGCAATGAATCCAATGTAATTGAGGAAGCGAGCATGATCTTAGAGTCATTCAGTCTGGAAGGTAAAGTAGCGATAGTGACTGGCTGCAACACGGGGCTTGGGCAAGGTATTGCATTAGGCCTAGCGGAAGCTGGTTGTAAGGTTGTCGGTGTTAACCGAACAGAACCTGAAGAGACTATTGAGAAAATGAGTGCAGCAGGTCATTCGTTCCTAAACGTGAGTGCTGATCTTCTCGATCAAGCGTTCATTCCAGAGGTTATAGAGCGCACTTTGGCTGAGTTTGGCCAAGTCGACATTCTCGTGAACAATGCAGGAATTATTCGCCGCCAAGATGCTATTGAGTTCTCAGAGCAAGATTGGGATGACGTAATGAACGTGAACACTAAGACTGTGTTCTTTATGTCTCAGGCTGTTGCAAAGCAGTTTAAGGCTCAAGGCACTGGCGGAAAGATGATTAATATTGCATCGATGCTCTCATTCCAAGGTGGCATTCGAGTTCCTTCCTATACGGCTTCAAAAAGTGCTGTGATGGGAGTGACACGTGCGATGGCGAACGAATGGGCGCGCGACAATATCAATGTGAATGCGATAGCACCCGGTTATATGGAAACGAACAATACTCAAGCTCTGCGTGAAGATGCTGTGCGCAATCAAGCGATTCTTGAGCGTATTCCGGCTGAACGTTGGGGTAAACCGCAAGATATCGCAGGTCCTTGTGTGTTCTTAGCCTCATCAGCATCGGATTACATTAACGGCTATACCATTGCTGTTGACGGTGGTTGGTTAGCTCGTTAACTGACCTTGTAACAAACACGGTTAAGAATTTTAAATTTGCAGCAATCTTGCAGGAGAACATAAATGAAAATCGCACTAATGATGGAAAACAGTCAGGCAGGTAAAAATGCCATGGTTGCAGCTGAGCTAGAGTCAGTGGCGGGTGGCATTGGTCATGATGTTTTTAATCTAGGTATGACCGACGAGAATGATCACCACTTAACGTATATCCACTTAGGTATCATGGCTAGTATTCTCATCAACTCAAAGGCTGTGGACTTTGTTGTGACGGGATGTGGAACAGGGCAAGGTGCTTTGATGTCACTGAACCTGCATCCGGGTGTGGTTTGTGGTTACTGCCTAGAGCCATCAGATGCTTTCTTGTTTAACCAAATCAATAACGGTAATGCTCTCGCTCTCGCTTTTGCTAAAGGCTTTGGCTGGGCTGGTGAACTCAACATTCGTTATATCTTTGAAAAAGCGTTTACAGGCGAGCGTGGTAACGGGTATCCGCTAGAGCGAGCAGAACCACAACAGCGTAACGCAGCACTGTTAAATGAGGTGAAAGCGGCGGTAGTGAAAGATAACTTTATTGACTCGCTAAGAGCGATCGATCAAGAGTTAGTGAAGACAGCGGTTGGCAGCGAGCGTTTCCAGCAATGTTTCTTTGATAACTGCCAAAACCAAGACATTGCTGATTATGTTCGTTCGGTTTTAGATTAATGTTATGAAGGTTTTTGGAGGACTTGGTGAGGTGTATTGAGGTTTGTTATTTAATTCCTTTCGTTTCTACGATGTGTTCTTAGCCTCTTAGCCTCTTAGCCTCTTAGCCTCTTAGCCTCTTAGCCTCTTAGCCTGTTAATTAGTTAATTAGTTAGAGATAATAAAAAAGAGGAGCACTTAGGCTCCTCTCTACAGTTATTCATTACTTCACGAGCGTTGCTGTTATTTTACACGCTTAAAGTTCGGTAATAATGTTTCTGGTCGTTGCTCTACAAATCCTTTGCTTGGTGAATAAGCGCGGAAGTAAACAAACCAGTTTTCATCTTCTCGGGTTTGAACCCAGTTCGCTTCATTTACACCATTTGGCTTTGTTGGTGAGAAGTGGAACGTGTAGTTACCTTGAGTATCTTTAACCGTTCCTTCTATGTTTGAACCGACATCGGCACGCTCAATCTGATTGTCGATGATGGCACGGTTTTCGACGTTGTAGACGGTAATTGTCCAGAACAAATCGGCAAAATTTACATCCCCATCCAGTGTCAAAGTGTAGTGATTGCTGCCATTAAGTCCGTTGCCATTATCGTCACGGTAATTGTCTAGATAGATCTGACCCCAACCGCCGTTTTCAAAACCGTGCATCGCAATATCGTTGGTCACCGCTTCATAAAACCAAGCCGCACGTCCATCGAGATCCATACCGTAGTCACGATCTTGGTTTGGAGTCGAAGCGGTTGCTATTTCCCACGAATTTCCTTCATTACCGTAAGCTGCGTGTGGCAAGCGTTCCGTTTTGTTGAAGTCGATGTTCTTAACCATAGCTTCACCCATGATGACAGCTTGCTCTAAAATCTCACGTTGTTGAGCTGATGGCGTAAACGCATTACCTTTCTCAATGCCTAATGGGCGCAGCATGTCGTGCATCATACGATCGCGCTCTGCTACTGGCTCAGATTGGATTGCTTCATTTAGCGTTTCCCAAAATGCCATGCCACGCGGGTGTTTGGCATCTTCGCCACGCTCAGGGAAGTTCACCCCTTTATTGCTAAGTAGTTTGCCACTGAGGTCTGTGATTTTTAGCGCTTCTAAATCTTTCATACGTTGTTGTTCTGACTTAGCCATTAAGCGAACACCGAAGAAAACATTGTTTGTGTCAGACTCAAATACCTTCGCACCCTTTGGAAGGTTGCTCGGCGTTTCAGAACCTTTCGCTTTTACAACATAGACACCCGGTTCTGTCATCTGAGAAATGCCAATTTGCCACATGGTGTGTACTGCGCCACGCAACTCATCCGTCGGGATCTCAATCACTACTGGTTCTTTCTCTACGTTAAACCAGGTAATCGCATAAGGCGTAGAGGTATTGTAAGTTAAGCCGCCCAGCTTGGATTCATGAGACTCAACGTAGGTGATTTGGCCATCTTCTGCCCCCATATCTGCATACGCTTTTTTCCACGCGTAGTTCGAGACTAAAGGTACCGACCAAATATACGCTTGTGACGCGCGTTGATAATCCATTAATTCAAATAGCTTCTCTGAGCTTGCTTGTGTTGGAATGCCGTGAAGAAAGTCGGTTTCGAAAGTAAAGTCACCTGCACGCGTCTGGATCGTTTCTGTTGCATCATCGTTTCCGGCTATCGCCGCTGCTGAAAATAAAGCCGTTACAGAAACGAGCATGGCAGCAGATCGTAATGGGCAAGTGAAACTCCCGGCAAAGGCTTTAGATATCATATTCATAATGTGTCCTCAAAAACTCAAAATTGTTCGTTAAAACTGGAATTTCTCGTTAAAACTAAAATTGCTCGTCAAACAGAAATCATGGGTTAAGACTGCAAGAGCTTATCCGCACAGAAAATTACTGCTTAAAACTGATAGTTAAATTCGATACGGTGATCACCGTCTTCGATACTGGTGTTTTCTGTCCAGTTTGCGAAATAACGAACGTTGGCTCTTGGGTTAATTTGGTAACTTGCTGCAAACTCATGCGCGAGTACAGAATCACTGCCTTCAAAGCCATGATCTTTGAACGTTGAAGAACCTGACATTGTGCCTAAATACATAGGGTTATAGTTCAGCCAAATTTTGTCGGTAAGTTGCATCTTGGCGTACATACCCGCTACGTAGAAAGTACCGTGCATGTTGTAGCGATCGCTGAGCTGCGCGGCATCGAGGTCGCCTCCAGTCCCTTCAACCAACTCTTCACCCGCAGCGATACCGAGACCAGCAAGCGGATAGAAGTTAAACATGCCCATCTGTGGTAGCGCCTGAATAAAGCTGTAAGACGCACTACCTTGATTACTATCGAAATCCCAAGACATATCGACTTGTGTACCTCGGCCATTGGTTAAATCCACACCGAAATTTCTAAAACGAATCGAATCAATACTGTCGTCTGCGCCTCGGTTGTTCCAACCAACGGCTTCACCGGCGATGCCTTTTATTTCGAACACATTCATGCCCATGGTTGTGTCGCTACCAGTATCGTAGGTTTGGCCTATTTTTAGGTTTAGGCCTTTATCTGTGTAACCAAAGCCACCTTGTGTATACACCGCCAGAGGGTCGGACATATCTTGAATTTCGGTTTCTTCCGCGATAGCTAAACCAGCGAAAAGGAAAGAAGTAAGAGAAAGGATTGAACGGTGTAATAACATAGTTGCCTCATAAATTTATCTCACTACGTCCGTGTAATTCGTGAATGTGGGATAACTATACAAAGTGGACATTGTTAAGTTAATTAATATAAACTTAACCACTCGTTAATCTGTGCTTTATGGTTGTGTTATGAAACTGAACAATGTCGATTTGAACTTACTGAAAGTTTTTGTGGTGGTGTATCAGGAAAAGAGCTTGCGCAAAGCCGGCGAAAAACTGTTTGTTTCGACACCCGCGGTAAGCCAAAGCATAAAAAAGCTCAAGGAATCGTTAGGTGAAGAGCTGTTTGTTTTGTCTTATAAGCAGTTTCTACCGACGCCTTATTCCGATGATTTGTATCGACGTGTTTTTCCACTACTGGACGGATTAGTCACGGCGATAGAGGAGGGCAAACAGTTTGCTCCTGCCGATCTAAACGAAGATTTTAAGATAGAGACGAACCCTCATATTTTGCCTTGGTTAACACCAGCTCTCTTTCATCAACTCTCAATGGAAAGTCCGTTTTCTAGGCTGATAAGCCATACTAGTTCCCAAAACTCGTTAGAAAGACTTCGAAGTGACGAAGTTGATTTTGTTATTCATTTTGAAGCGGAGAGTTTGCCTGCCGAGATCATTGCCGTGCCTCTCGTGACCTTAAAGTTTGTATTGGCGGTAAGGGCTGATCACCCTTTCAAGGCGTCTATCGCTACAATTGAT
Source organism: Vibrio sp. QJM3NY_27 (assembly GCF_057785955.1). NCBI lineage: Bacteria > Pseudomonadati > Pseudomonadota > Gammaproteobacteria > Vibrionales > Vibrionaceae > Vibrio > Vibrio sp. QJM3NY_27. The sequence goes on from NZ_CM173512.1 coordinate 1,085,908, forward strand.
GATTTGTTGTCCTTTCCATTCGCTCATGTTGACCTCGCTTACTTCGACCAAAACAAGCACTCGCGATTGGAAGAAGAAGTTTTAAGCCAAGGCAAGTCGATCAATATGGCGCTTCGAACCACGTCAATTGTTGGACTCATCGAAACGATCAAGCACTCCAACATTATTGCCCCTTGTATGCCTCCAGTGATTGAACAACATAAGGGAGTATTGCGCTCAATCGTGATTGAAGGATTAGAGGAGGGGGCTGAGGAAATGGAGGTATTCGCCTATCTTCACAAGAAAAACCAACATTCCTCAAAATACAAATGGCTACTGGATTTGATCGAAACTTCGATGGTGGATGCTAATCACTCGTAATCGCTAGTCTGGTTTGTTTTTGTCGGTGATAACAAGCACACCGTTATCTTGTGAACACTTCTTCAATACACGATTCAAGCCAGCGTATTTTGGATTGGTTACGGTGCTTACGTCCAATGGTCATGCCAATATCACTGTTCGGCATATTGGGTATGTGAGGGAATTTCACAAATGAAAACTCATCAGATAGTGAGTTCGCTAGTAATTTAGAGCAAGGGAACAACACATCACTCTGTTTTACGATTGACAATAAACTGTGTAGATAGGTCGATCGTATTTTCACTTCAGTATTGATTCCAACGTCCGCTAGCACGTTAGGGGCAAGTGCAATATTCTCGTTCCAATCACTCACGACTAAGCTTGCTAATTGAAGCGGCTCTTCCTGATCTTGTGGTAATAATGAGTCAGCAAGCGGATGCCCAGATCGGCAGATCAAGACAAAGTCATCACTCGCTATTCGTTTTTGGTATACCTGCTTAGATAATTCTAATGGGTAGTAATTGATTCCTAAGTCGATTTCACCAGAGGTCATCAAGTCCGATGTATTTACTCCCCAATCGACGATGTTCACTTTCACCTTCGGGGCTTGTGCTAACAGAATATTAATCAGCTTCGCCGAGATGCTATTGGCAATGAATCCATTGATAGCAATGTTCACGGTGCCATCAAATTGAGCGACATCAAACTCAGATTCTGGTTCAAGCACTTGTTCTAATTGTAGTAACACTGGCATCAAGGTTTGTTTAATTTCAAGTAATTTAGCGGTCGGCTCTAAACCATGTTGTGAGCGTATAAATAACTCATCGTCAAAGTAGTCGCGTAGCTTTTGTAATGAACGACTGATTGAGGGTTGGCTCGTAAACAGGAGTTCTGACGCCTTTCGAGTGTTTTTCACCTCGATCAACACCTTCAATACTTTAAGTAAGTTGAGGTCTAAGCGCTTAAAGCGGTTACTTATTATCATTGTGGGATCCAGAACAAAGATGATTAGATATACCTAAAGTGTATATCTTGTTTTCATATAATCAATTGGAGTATATCACGGCGCATCTACATACTGAGCTCATCGAAACAAACACGAGAAACCATCATGAATAAAACGACGTTAGCGACGCTACTAGCATTAACCGCATTTGGTGTAACGGCAGAGGACAACAATCGTTCATCTACCTATGACCATGCTGCCGTTGGTGGTGTTAACTGGGATAACTACCCTGAAGCCGAGTCTGATTGGAACTTCCTTGGATTACAAAACAAAGTGGGCGTAAACCATTGGCTGCACGCAGACCCAGTATCCAAAGACGCACAAACGGTGATTCGCTCAAATCGTGATGTCGTTTACTCGACGATGGTGGTTGACGTATCAGAAGGTGCAACGTTCCATGTACCAAAAGAAGATAACGATTCTTTCCAGATCATTCATATCATGGACGAAAATCATCTTCTGCATAAAGTGGTTCGCCGTGGCGAAACGCTAACTCTAACCGCTGATGATCTGACGAACGGTACTCATGTCCATGTATTAGCGAGAACACGCATTGCAGAATCCATTGAAGATACTAAGCGTCGCCAGAGTCTACTCTCTATAAAAGCGAACTCAGCCACGCCTTATCAAGGCAAAGGTTACAACCCAAGCGACGTTGAAGATTATCGTTTAAAACTGATCAACAACGTGATGAAACATGGCGCACCGATTGAGGGCTTGAAAGGGTTTGGAGCCACGTTAGATGACGTGGAAGATCACCATTTTAAATATGTGACGGCGTTTGGCTATGCAGGGCTACCGGCAGATACAGCGCAATATTTGGAGCGTGTTCCCGGCCAAGGTAAAACTACCTGCCAAGAGTGGACTATTCCAACACCAAACCTAGACTTTGAAGGTCGTGGCGGTTATTACTCTTTGACCACTTATGGCGCAAACGGTTGGATTGATTCTGAGCAATTTTATGCGTCTGGCGAGTCCATGCGTGACAACGGTGATGGTACCGTTTCGGCCACGTTCAACTGTGATACTGGTGCTGAATATGACTTTGAAGTTTCTGAAGGTTGGGCGGGAGTACTGCGCTTATACGAACCAATCGATGTAAACGAGACTCTAGAGTACATGGAAGCATTGCGCCAAATCGAGATTAAAGAGCTATAGTCAATTATTGATACCGAGCCCTTTGAATTTTAAAATCCCCTCAAGAAAGGCTCTTGCGGGGATTTTTGATTAATCACTGGGTTGTCCAATTGCTGGTTTACTTCTCGAGTCGTTGTTCTCATAGGATCAGCGGCTGTATTGCATCTAGTCTTCACTTTGTGTTTCTTTAGAAACGTTCGCTCTCATGTCTTTCTTCAGCCAGTTATCGAGTACATGTTGCAGTGCTTTCAAAGAGGTTGGCTTCTCTAGGCGACCATCCATCAGTTTGCTGATCATATCTAACTCGTGTTGTCCCGACTCCCCAGACAAAGCAATGATGGGTGTTTGAGGTGAACGCGCCTTGATGATCTGGCTTGCGTCAAAACCATTCATTATCGGCATTTGTACGTCCATTAAGATCAAATCAACTTTGTGTGATCTGAACAGATCGACAGCATTTTCCCCGTTTTTGGCTTGCAAGCTATTTACGCCAAGTCGGCTCAGGTACATCTGAACAAGCGTGCGTTGTACCTCTTTGTCGTCGACGATGAGCACGGTGGGTGCGAGGTGGTCTAATTGTTCTTGAACGCTACTTGGAGCATGTTGACTCGTTTGTAAACCTGCTTGTATATCCGCTTTGGTTTTATCTTCACTCGTTGATTGGCTTTGCTTCCAATCATTGAAATCAGGCGTACGAAGCGCGTCTGCTTTGGGCGCATTAGGTACCACTGGAAAATACAGGTGGAATTCAGTAAATTCATCCAGTTTAGAGTGGCACTCAACTCGACCGCCAAATGAGCGCATTACGCGTTGGCAATAACCTAATCCTAAGCCGCTACCACCACTTTTTTGATACGAGAAAAAGTCATCGAAAATCTTATGAGCAATGGTTTCGTCAATGCCCGGACCGGTATCACGGAATGTGAGAATGTTCTCGTAAGATCCGGTTTTAGTGCTGATCTCAATTTGGCTCTCCGGATAAGAATCAAAGTAATAGATCGCATTACGTATCAGGTTGAAAATGACAAAATTGAATAAGGTCTCATTGAGCTTTGCGACAAAATCAGCATGTTGTGGTAAACGAATTCGTTCAATAATCTTCTCGTTTTCAAAACCGTACTGGCTTACTGCCTGATCCACAGCTTTGTGAATAGAGGTCATCGCAACCGGCCCATGCTCCGGTGAGCTGTCACTGACCTCACGCAAGATGATGTCAATCAATTGTCGCCCACGTTGAATGGCAGCTTGGCCATTTTCAATATCAAGCAGTATCTGTTTTGCTGGTGCTTGGTTGTCAATGTGCTGCTTGAGTACTTCAAAATGCAATTGTACTTGAGCGAGCGGGTTACGCATCTCATGAGCAATTGAGTTCGCTAGTGCTCGACTTTGACGAATGCGTCTATCAGCTTCGATGGTACTTTGCACACGAGTTAACAGGGTTTGCAGTGCCAAGATCTCTTCATTAGAAAACATTTGGTCGTTGCTCTTGTGTGATGATATCAATAAGTGCGAGACAGACTGCCCTTGACCAAACAAAGGCATAACTAAGGCTGTGTTATTTGAGCTCATCTTGTCATAAAGCGCCTTGATCGAGCTTTTCGTGGGCTCTGCGTAATCTAACTCTTCAGAAAGTTCATCGAATAACAAAACGGACTTATTTGTTGAAAGGTAGTCTTCGTAGAAGGTCTCGTTGTAGTTGCTGTTAACGAGACGCAATTTGTCCTCTGGAATTTGCAGTAGGTTACCCAAGCGACGCATCGCATCATCAATAGATAGTTTGAAGTCTTCTTCTAAAGCAAGGATTTGCTGTACAGGCGTTTTCTTGTTTCTGTAAACCAATAAAGAGGCGTAATGGCTCACGCGTTTGTAGAGTACATGCCAAGTGATGCCGATAAGCGCACAGATAGGTATTGCGATTAGCCATTGGTTGTTGTCGGTCAATGGGATGAATATTGCGCCGAAAGGTATCACTAAAATTGCACACACCAATAGCGCGTTAAGGCTCATATAAGCTAGGTATTTAACACTGTAGAAGCGAGAGGTCAGCAGGGCATAACCAACGAACAGCATCTCACTAATAGACAATGCTGGTGGTAACCAGGTTAGTGAGAAATCATGCATGAAGTATGTCATGCCAAGGTGAATGGTTGCGGTAGAAAGCATGAAAACTAAGATGCCCGCAATCATGTAACTGGTTTTGGCGAGTATGAGTTTGCTGCTATTCGCTCGCATGGCCACAAGGTTGGTTAAGGTCAGGACAACAAAGCTCACCAGCCCGATAAAGAAATATGGCGTATGAGGACCAAACTCAATAACGAATTGGCTTGGGCCGACAATGTCGACGTGTTCAACGGTTAACCCCGGACTTAAATTAATAAAGAGGGCATAGACTGATGATCCGACAAAAATAGCCTGTTGCCATATGTGTACTTTACCATTGCGTTGCTCGGCTGCGAGCTGACACGAGAAGTAGTAGGCAAATGCAAACGCAAAGAAAGAGGCGAGATTGGCAAATTTTGCCGCCAACACCGCGGCCGAAGCGCCAAGCTCCGGTAATAAGTCGGTATGGAAATACGCGTTGCTGCTGATCCACGCAACAATGCAAACCGAGTAAGCAATGTAAGGCACATGGTGCGTGCCCGCGATAGCTTCATTTTTTTGCTTCAGACGATAGCAATAGTAGAGTAACCACATCACTACGATTGCTGCCGTCATAAGAAGCGTTATCGCTTTGGCATAGATGATCGCCTCTAGGCCGAAATCAAACATGTTCATCTCTTTTTACCGAACTTAGTTTTTCTATCGAGCTTACTTTTTTTACTGAGCCTAGCTTTCTGCTCTCACGCACTGCGCTTTTGTAGCTGCGAAAATCGACGTCATTGAATGCTTTTACCATCATCTCGAAATTCCAGAACCCACGATAAATTGTTGTGCCGTCATCATTTAATTCGCAATACCCTGAGTGGAAGTACGCATTGGGTTCAATAGTTTGATAAAACTGAAGCATGAAAGGCTGCTCGATAATGGTGAAGCCGATTTTGTACCCTACTTGGTGCAATACACTCATTAGTTCTTTTTGGGCGAGATAGAGGAAATAGAGTCTTTGTTGAGTATTACCGCTTACTGTCAGGCGGAGCACTTCACATATGGCACTTTTGTCAGACAATTGTAACTGAAACTTATTATCAAATTCTAGGAGAGAATGACATTTTGATAGTGTAGACGGTGTGAATATCTGTAACTCAGCCAAATCATCGTAACCATGATCGGGTAAACAGTATTGCCACTGTTCATTGCTGAACGGTGGCGCGTAACTTAACCAAGTTTCATTCTTAGACCAATCTTGAATCAGCGCAGAGGAAACCAGTATCGGAAAGGCTTCATCAACGGGATGTTTGAGTAGAATAAAATGCTTACCTGCCTGGGAAAGGTGTAATAAAGGCAGCATCTCAAACCATTTTTCACCCTTGATGAACACCTCAAGATTGCTTAAAGCAATGGCATCGCTGATTGACATTCCTTGTGGGTGACAGGGTGTTTGCACTACAAGTTGAGCATCTTCGATGTGTTCAACGATTGCACCATAGTAGGCACTATCTTTAATGGGCAGATCGACAGGAGAAGGGGACTTGGTGTTCAATGGCGATTTTGCTTTGATCGCAGCAATTTCGCACTCACACCAGAAATCTAGCCAATGCATATAGCACTGTCCTGCGGCCTGCTCTAGAAGAGCAACCTCTGTAGATAGTGTAGTTGGATAGCGCAGAATCAGATCGCGGTAGTCCATCACCTCAAACAATACCGAATAGCTTTTGTTTTGATGCTCAGGGAAAAGCAATTCTAATTGGCTTCTACGATATTCAGTCACGCTTTGGAAAAGAGCAGTGCGCTCTTGTGGCTGATAAGTATTGATAACGAGCTCTATCAGCGCTCGCTGTTTTTTTTCGATAGACAGACTGCTAGCCAACAGTAAGCCTAAAGACGACGTTATTTTCATTTGATTAACCGAACCTAGCCTAGGTTTATATAATTATTTTTATTCGATTTGCACTGTCTACAGGACACAAATTTTTTAGTATTTTTTTGAGTCATGTTACTTGGAGCGAGTCTGTCGTAACGTTACTTGAGCCTATGACTTGAGAGATAAGTTGCATAATTGGTCGCAAGTTTACTACTTGCGGTCATCCTTAACAACATAGCCTTGCCATATCTAAATCAATTAATGATCAAATAAACTACCTTATTATCAGTAGCTTGTATTGTTCGATAGTGTTTTGAGCTTATGAGTTCTTGTCGAGCATAAATCTTTGAATTTATAAAATAACGCAAAATATCTATTTTTTGAACCAACCTCATAAATCATAAGCAACTGAATTCACCTTGTTAATCGTAAGGAATATAACGGCGACCCAAAATATATAATTAACTAATGAGTGTTGTATGTCTCATACCTGTTTATTCCCACGTCATCGTTTGGCGATCGCTTGTGTGCTTGCTGGTGTTTCCAGTTTCTCTTTTGCCGAAAATCAATGTGATGTTTCTGATCTTAAGTTGGCCTCTGATCTCGCTCTTTCTGTCTCTACGGCGGACTACAGTTGCTATGGTTCTTGGTTCTCTGCATCTGAGAATGCATTAAACAATATTTATAGTGAAGCGAGCTTAAGCCGCATTCAAGCCACGCTGAGCCTAGAAATTGCCCGTTATCGAGGTGAAGAAGAACAAGCTCGTAAACTAGAAAACCTTGGCGAGTTTGTTCGTGCGGCTTATTACGTTCGCTATAACGCGCAAGCACAAGACTTCAGTGAAGCGTTGAGCCAGCGGTTTGCTCAGTCAACCATTGCCTTCTTAGCTAATCCTACTGCGCTAGACCAAGGTCGTGAACAAGTTGGAGCAATGAAAAGCCTGACGCTAATGGTTGATAACGTAAAGCAACTGCCACTCACAATGGATGCACAACTTGCGGCACTGAGCCACTTCAATAGAGAGACCGCGCAAGACTCACAATGGGTCGACGGGCTAAACAATCTGTTTCGAGCAATGGCTGGTCATGCGGCTAGAGATGATTTTTATGATTACATGGCAAGCAATTCTCAACATATTGATACACTTGCAGCGTTCGCTCGTGATAACTCATGGGCACTGGATACTGATGCCGGCTTTCTTGTTTATAACGCAGTCCGTGAAACAGGTCGCTTGCTTGCAAGCCCAAACAAAGAAACTAAATACAAAGCGTTGCGACTTATGCAGCAAGTGATGGTACAAAACCCGCTTGGCAGTGAGCACGACAAACTTTGGTTAGCAGCGGTTGAAATGATGGGGTATTACGCTCCTGAAGGCTTAAACGGATTGGATCTTGAGCAAGCAAAACGTGATTTAGCGATGCGTGTTCTTCCTAATCGTCATGAATGCCAAGGGCCTGCAATTATCCGCTCACAAGATTTAACGCAAGCACAAGCGATGGAAGCTTGTAATGTGTTGGCCGTTAAAGAGGCCGATTTCCACCAGGTCGCGAATACGGGTCAACAACCTGTCGCCGACGATAACAACAACCGAGTTGAAGTGGCGGTGTTTGGCAGCAAAGGCAGTTATATCGATTACTCGTCGTTCCTGTTTGGTAATACCACAGACAACGGCGGTCAGTACTTAGAGGGTAACCCTGCAGAGGTGGGGAACGTGGCGCGTTTCGTTGCTTACCGTTACGCCAATGGCGATGACCTCTCTATTCTTAATCTTGAACATGAATACACTCATTACCTCGATGCGCGCTTTAACCAATATGGCTCCTTTAGCGACAACTTGGCACACGGTTATGTGGTGTGGTGGTTAGAAGGTTTTGCCGAATTCATGCATTACAAGCAAGGCTACGATGCTGCGGTAAGCTTGATTAACAGCGGGAAGATGAGCCTATCGGATGTGCTTGCGACCACTTACTCTCATGATTCCAACCGTATCTATCGATGGGGCTACTTGGCAGTGCGCTTTATGATGGAAAAACATCCTCAAGAAGTGCAGAGCTTGTTGGCACTGTCTCGTACTGGAAAATTTTCAGAATGGGCGCAACAAGTGAAAGTGCTTGGCCAGCAATACAATGGTGAGTTTGAGCGTTGGCTAGACACTGTTTCAAGTGAACCAACAGAGCCTACTAATCCCACAGAACCGACTGACCCTACAAATCCAACAGACCAAGCCATAGTGCTTGCAGCAAACCAAGGTGTAGTGTTGAACGGCGAGGCGTACAGCGAGCAGTTGTTCTACGTCGATGTACCAGAGAGCACCACGCATTTTGAGGTTTCGATTGAAGGTCATGCTTTAGGCCAAAGCCAAGGTGATGCTGATCTTTACATGAGCTACAACAAACAAGCGCATTACTATGATTTTGAATTCAGCCAATACGGAAATGGAAGTAATGAGATGGTGACGTTTGAACCAGAGTCATCGGGTTTCATCAAACCGGGTCGCTACTACATGAGTATTGCAGGACGCACCGATTTTAGTGATGTGACGTTGGTGGCATCCGTAGAGACAAAAACGCCAACACCACCAATCCAAGAACAAGATGATTTAACGCCAGTGCTCTTTGAATCTGGTAAAGCTCAAATCCTGACTGTTCATCAACGTCGCTATGCTGCGGTGTATGTTCCAGAAGGTGTGCAAGAGGTGCGAGTGTGGTTAACGGACAAAAACACCGCTCAACCAGATACTGGTAATGTCGATCTGTTTGCTAGCAGTACATATTGGCCAACCGCCGGGCAGCACGAGTATGCGTCTAACTACGCAGGCAGTAATGAGTATCTGCAAATCCCTGTAACAGAAGAAGGCTATTTACACTTCTTACTGAGTGCAGAACAACAAGGGGATGATGTCGAGATGTTGGTGTACTTTCATTAACCAACATAGCACTAGATAAAATGGCATTAACAAATAGCACCATCTAAAACGTTACTCCTATAAAGGGTCACAATATCCGGTGGATAAAAGCTGGGCATGAATGTCCGGCTTTGTTTTTTCTGACACTGTTCTGTGTTTATGGATTAGCGACACCGTGATTCCTGATGAAGTGATGACATTTGAGGTTTAATCTTGAAGGCATATGAAACACCATTGAGAGTGAACTCTCGTTAATGGCTGAATGAATTATTTAGTGAGGATTTATGAGAAAAGCATTATTGGTTACTTTGGTAGGTGTCGTAGTTTTAGCTGGATGCAGTCAGAAGGGCGAAGTGATGACTCAATCACAAGAGAAGGCGAATCCAATCTGTAGTACTCAGAACCTTACTGGCGGTTGGTCGAAAAGTGATATCACACCTCAAGCTGAGCAAGCTTTAAACGCGGTTCTTGGTCAAATGAATACTGCTGCCGAGCTCAAACAAATCTTGAGTGTTCGAACTCAGGTCGTCGCTGGTTTGAACTATGCTATCGAGTTTGAAATGGATAATGGTGAGGTGTGGAATACCGTCGTTTATCGTTCGCTACAAGGTGATATCGAAATGATGCAAGCTGCGCAGCAAGGCCGTCTGTGTCTATAGTATAGATATTTTCACTACCTATATTTTTAGGTAAATTATGTTTGTATACAGAAAGTAGAAATGGCTCCGTGTATTGGGAGCCATTTTTAATTCTAATTAAGGTCGGTTGATTGAACGGTATTAGCTGGTCAGTTCAGGTTCCAATAACTCTTGAACACAAGCTCGGCTGATGTCTTCATCAATGTAGGCCATCCCAAGTTTATTCAGATAGTCCATACGATCGGCTGTGCAAAGCTCGATGTCGGGGCCTGCAATGTTGTTCTCTTGATAGATCTCGGTGAGGTGAGACATGAATTGCTCGCCAACACTCATCATCAACAGGCTCATTGCGCCTACATCCGGTCTGACTTTTGCTTGTTGTTTGTCAGATAGATTGACGGCTAACACGATAGGTTGCTCTTCACCCTCAAAACGAGTGCTGCGCTCGCGAATGGTTTGCTGAGCCCAGTAATACGCCAGTTCTTTACTCTGAGTTAAGAAGACGGGTTCAACGGATTCTGTGTAGTTGTTGCCAATGGTCGCCATGGTTTTTGAAGCCGCTTCGTTGAGCGCTTTGTCTCCAGAGCGCTTTAGCCCTTGACCTTGAATAGACGCAAGTAAAGCTGAAGATGTGCCGTGATACCAAGTATCACCCGTTGCGAAACCATTTTCTGATAACAGTGTTTTTGCATCTTGTAGGTGTGTCGGTATTGAAGTCATAGGCACTCTCAAAAAATAAGAATCTCAACAAATAGGAATCTGAACAAATATGTATACAGTTAGCTTAAACAGAAGTTGTTCGGTTAACCGTGGTGTGGAACACAAATCTGAGGCTTTGAGATAAAGCTGGCAGTAGTAGCTTTATCTCAAAGCCTTCCCCCGGATCTTACCTAAGTAAGAGAGAAGGGCGGGGGAGGCTTTAGTGTTAGCGATTAATCAAAAGTGTTAGCGACTAATCAAAAGTGCTAGCGATTAATCAAATTGATTCGATGTATTCGCTTCACCTGCTGCTTTTAGTGCATTCTCACCAGCAAAGTACTCTTTGTGGTCATCACCCATGTCTGAACCAGACATGTTTTGGTGTTTAACACATGCAATGCCTTGACGGATTTCTTTACGTTGAACATTCGCAACGTAACCCAACATGCCTTGGTCACCGAAGTATTCTTTTGCAAGGTTGTCAGTAGACAGCGCTGCAGTGTGGTATGTAGGTAGTGTAATCAAGTGGTGGAAAATACCCGCTTCACGTGATGCATCGGCTTGGAATGTACGAATCTTCTCGTCAGCGCTTGCAGACAGTTCCGTTTCATCGTATTCCGCACTCATTAGGCTTGCACGGTCGTATGCTGATACATCTTTACCTGCTGCTGCCAGCGCATCGTATGCTTGTTGACGGAAGTTTAGCGTCCAGTTGAATGATGGAGAGTTGTTGTATACCAGCTTAGCGTTAGGGTGAACTTCACGTACGCCGTCCATCATCTCTTTGATTTGACCGATGTGTGGTTTCTCAGTCTCAATCCAAAGAAGGTCAGCACCCGCGTTGATTGCTTCAATACAGTCGAATACGCAGCGGTCTTCACCTGTACCTTCGCGGAATTGGTATAAGCCTGAAGGCAGACGCTTAGGACGAACTAGCTTGCCGTCGCGGTTGAAGCAAACATCACCTTCAGCCATATCTGCAACATCGATCTCTTCAACATCTAGGTATGAGTTGTAGATGTCACCTTGGTCGCCAGGTTCTTTCACTACTGCGATTTCTTTTGTTAGACCAGCACCTTGTGAATCGGTACGAGCAACAATAACGCCGTTGTCGATGCCTAGTTCAAGGAAAGCGTAACGAAGTGCGCGAAGTTTTGCGTGGAAGTCAGCATGCGGAACAGTTACTTTGCCGTCTTGGTGACCACATTGCTTCTCATCGGCTACTTGGTTTTCGATTTGTAGACAACATGCACCCGCTTCAATCATCTGCTTAGCCATTAGGTAAGTCGCTTCTGCGTTACCGAAACCTGCATCGATATCGGCAATGATTGGCACTACGTGTGTTACGTGGTTGTCGATTTTGTCTTGGATTCGGTCTTGTAGATTCACATCGCCAGCTTCACGTGCCGCATCTAGTTGACGGAATAAGCCACCTAGTTCACGAGCATCTGCTTGGCGTAGGAAGGTGTATAGCTCTTCTACTAGGCCAGCAACTGACGTTTTCTCATGCATAGATTGGTCTGGAAGTGGACCGAAGTCAGAGCGAAGTGCCGCGACCATCCAACCTGAAAGGTATAGGTAACGACGGTCTGTCTTGCCATCAAAGTGCTTTTTAATCGAAATCAGCTTTTGTTGGCCGATGAAACCATGCCAGCAACCCAGAGACTGAGTGTATTGAGAGCTGTCTTCGTCGTAAGCCGCCATGTCTGCACGCATAATATCTGCCGTGTATTGCGCAATATCCAGACCTGTTTTGAATTTGTTTTGAGCTCGCATACGAGCTGCAGATTCAGGGTTGATTGCATCCCATGGAGCACCAGCAGCGCTTTTTGCAACTTCAATCATTTCGATATCTTGTGTAATTTGCGACATAACTATTCCTTAGTTTCTCGTGGACATGTTGGCCAATTTGGCGAGGTCATTTGATTTGGACTAAATCTAACCATGGACAAAGAATAACCATGTATGTGATAATTTTGTTAATTTATAGTTATTATATTCGGTATTTTTTATATGAATATTGCTCGTATAGACCTTAATTTACTTGTGTATTTAGACATGTTGCTACGTGAAAGAAACGTAACACGTGCGGCAAATCAGCTAGGAATTACTCAACCCGCCATGAGTAATGGCCTACGCCGATTAAGGGATCTGTTTGAAGACCCATTGTTGGTGAGAACAAGTGAAGGGATGGTACCAACCGAGCGCGCGCATAAGTTGCAACCACTGATCCGTAATATATTGGCGAATGTAGAGAAGACGCTACAACCCACAACTGAGTTTAATGCGGAAGACAGCGAACGCGTGTTTCGTATCATGGCGAGTGACTATGCAGAATCGACCATTATTCAGCCATTGCTTAAAAAACTGAGCGAAATAGCTCCGAAAATTCGATTGGATATCATGACGCCAAGTGATGTGAGCTATAAGGATGTGGAACAAGGCACTGTTGATATTATCATCAACCGATTTGATGATATTCCACAGTCGTTTCACCAGATGAGCCTTTGGCACGACGGGTTCTCCTGCTTATTTAGCTGTGATAACCCGATTGCTGATAACTTTGATATTTTGTCTTATTTAAAGGCGCAACATATTTGGGTGAGTAAGACAGGGATGGGCACAGGTGTTGGGATCAACCCAAGCGAAGCACAAAAGCTGGGTTGGATTGATGAAGCACTAATGCGTATCGGTAAAACCCGAAATATTACGGTGTTTACTCGACATTATTTGTCGGCGATTCTTTTTGCTCAACAGAAAAATCTGATCCTTACCATTCCAACCAAAGCTGCTCAACTGCAGCGCAATAACCCTAGATTGTTGATCAAGCCAGCGCCATTTGCGATTGAACCCTTTGAGGTGAAGATGGCATGGAGCCCACTGTTACAAACCAATCCAGACCATCAGTGGATGCGTCGATTGATTAAAAGTGTTGCCAATGAAATAGAGAGTGGTGTGACGGAATAACACAGTTTGTAGGGTATTTTTTATATGAATATCCAGTATAAACGGCATAAATTAGCTAAATTCATGTCCGTTAAGTAAGTTTAAGTTAGTAACGTAAATTTGAGCTAGGAACGTAAATTTAAGCCAGTTACGTAGAATTATTGAGTAGTCATCAGTTAGTTTGAGAGAGATTTTATGAGCAGTCGTATTCAACAGGGAAGCTTGAACATTGATAGCACCCTCTACCAATTAATTAATGAGCAGGTCATTCCTGGAACGGGCATTATCGCAGAAGACTTTTGGCAATCTTTTGCAGATATCCTTGCAGACTTGGCTCCAAAGAATCGCGCATTGCTTATTAAGCGTGAAGACCTTCAACACCAAATTGATGTTTGGCACCAAGAGCGTGCAGGACAAACATTGGATGCGGCAGAGTACAAACAGTTCCTACAACAGATTGGCTACTTAGTCCCTGAAGGCGATGACTTTCAAGTCACCACAGTAAGCGTAGAACCTGAAATTGCTACACAAGCAGGGCCGCAACTTGTTGTACCTATTATGAATGCACGCTTTGCACTTAATGCAGCAAACGCACGTTGGGGTAGCTTATATGACGCGCTCTACGGCACCGATGTGATCAGCGAAAGTGATGGTGCAGAGAAAGGCGGAAGCTTTAACCCAGTTCGCGGCGCCAAAGTAGTCACTTATGCCCGTGAGTTCCTTGATGATGCTGCGCCGTTAAATGGTGTTTCTCATAAAGACGTGACCAAATACAGTATCAGCAACGTGAGCATTGGTAACACGCTGACGGCGACACTAGATAACGGTGAAGAAGTCACTCTAATTGATCATAGCCAGTTTATTGGCTATCAAGGTGATGCGAGTGCGCCTTCAAGTATTTTGATAAAGCACAACAACCTACATATTGAAATCCAAATTGACCCGAGTGCACCAATTGGCAGCGTTGATGTTGCTGGCATTAAAGATGTGTTAGTGGAAGCGGCACTCACCACCATTATGGATTGCGAAGACTCTGTTGCCGCGGTCGATGGTGAAGATAAAGCTCTGGCCTACAGTAACTGGCTCGGTTTGATGAAAGGCGACTTGCAAGAGTCGTTACAGAAAAATGGTAAAACCATCGTTCGTAGCTTGAACCCAGACCGCCAATACACCAGTGTCACCGGTGGTGAGATTTCGCTTAAAGGTCGCAGTATGTTGTTTATACGCAACGTGGGCCACTTAATGACCAACCCAGCCATCATTGATGATCAAGGTAATGAAGTACCTGAAGGCATTATGGATGGCATGGTCACTTCGCTAATCGCAATGCATGATTTAAAAGGCAACAGCGCTTACCAAAACTCGACAGCGAACAGCATCAATATAGTAAAACCTAAGATGCATGGCCCTGAAGAAGTGGCGTTTACTAATGAATTATTTGGCCGCATTGAAGATGCATTAGGCTTAGATCGATTCACGATCAAAGTCGGTATCATGGACGAGGAGCGTCGTACTTCAGTTAACCTCAAAGAATGTATTCGCGCAGCTAAAGACCGTGTGGTGTTTATCAATACAGGCTTCTTAGACCGAACCGGTGATGAAATTCACACCAGTATGGAAGCGGGACCATTTGCTCCTAAAACACAGCTGAAAACCATGACTTGGATTGGCGCATACGAAGATCAGAACGTTGATCTTGGCTTAGCTTGTGGCCTGCAAGGTAAAGCCCAGATTGGTAAAGGTATGTGGCCAGAACCAGACAATATGGCGAAGATGATGGACGCGAAAATCGGACACCCACAAGCGGGCGCAAATACTGCTTGGGTTCCTTCTCCAACTGCCGCGACTTTGCATGCCTTGCACTATCACAAGGTGAGTGTACCAAGCCGCCAGAAAGAGCTTCGTGAGCGAGTGAGAGCGAACGTTGATGATATTCTGACTATTCCGCTATTAGGTAATCAAAAGCTGACTGCGAAAGATATCCAAAACGAATTGGACAACAATACGCAAGGTATTCTTGGTTATGTAGTGCGTTGGATTGACCAAGGCGTCGGGTGTTCTAAGGTGCCAGATATTAACGATGTAGGTTTGATGGAAGACCGCGCTACGCTGCGTATTTCGAGCCAACACATTGCGAACTGGTTACGTCATGGAATTTGTAATGAAGCCCAAGTAATGAAAACCATGAAGCGCATGGCCGCAGTGGTGGATGAGCAAAACGCTGGCGACCCGAGCTACCGTAATATGGCACCTGACTTTGAAAATAGCATTGCATTTTCAGCAGCGTGTCAGTTGGTATTCGAAGGCTGCGCTCAACCTAGTGGTTACACCGAGCCAGTGCTGCATGCTATGCGTCTAAAACTGAAAGCGCAGGAATAGCGAAGCAACTGAATAACAAAAACAGAGAATGTAAAATACTAAAAAAAGAAACCCCCTTTAACCGAGCCCAAGGTGCCGCGCTTTTATAGCGCGGCTTTTTTTTTGCTGTTTTTTTGGTGTGTGTGGGAATCTCAGAAGAGAGGTGTTAGTAGGGCTATTCGATGTTTAAGCTTGCTGATGTCTAAGAGTCAGGCTTAGTTACGACCAAGCCTAACTACTTCGAGACCTAGTTACTACCAAAACACAGATACTTAATATCCATGTACTCATCGATGCCTTCTTTTGCGCCTTCACGGCCAATACCTGATTGCTTAACACCGCCGAAGGGCGCGACCTCGGTTGAGATGAGGCCATCATTAATACCGACCATACCGTACTCAAGTGCCTCTGCGATGTTCCATACTCGATGAATGTTCTGACTGTAGAAGTACGACGCTAATCCATAAATGGTGTCGTTTGCCATCTCAATAAGCTCTTCGTCTGTCTCGAATTGCATCACGGGTGCGACTGGGCCAAAAATCTCTTGTTGAACGATGTCCATGCTGTGTTTTACATTTTTAAGAATGACAGGCTGAAGGAAAAGCCCATCAAGCTCTTGAGTTGGCGTCACAGGTGTCGCGCCTTGTTCAATAGCTCGATTTATCAATCCTTGAATGTTTTGCTTAGCACCTTCATTGATAACAGGGCCAACCGTTACACCCTCATCTAAGCCGTTGCCAATCTTAAGTTGCTGTACCGCTTGGTCGAACTTAGCCACAAACTCATCGTGTACTTTACTGTGTACGTAGAATCGGTTTGCACATACACAGGTTTGCCCTGCATTACGGAATTTCGACGCCATTGCGCCTTGAACGGCCGCGTCGATATCGGCATCGTCAAACACAATAAAAGGAGCGTTGCCACCGAGCTCCATTGAGGTGCGCTTGATGCCTTTCGCCGCTTGAGCCATCAAGATACTGCCGACTCGGGTAGAACCAGTAAAAGAGATTTTTTTAATCAGTGGGTGTGAGGTGAAAAGACCACCCACTTGCTCTGGGCTTTCACCGAGTACGACTTGAAGTAGGTTCTTGGGGATGCCGGCTTGATAAGCGAGCTCAACCACGGCAAACGCCGAAAGCGGTGTTTCATCTGAAGGTTTTACGACAAAGCTACAACCAGCAGCTAGAGCAGGAGCTGCTTTGCGAGTGATCATTGCAATAGGGAAGTTCCATGGCGTAATTGCACATGCGACTCCAATAGGCTGCTTGATGGTTACCAAGCGTTTACCCGCGACTGTACTCGGGATTGAATCGCCATAGGTTCGCTTCGCTTCTTCAGCGAACCATTCTATAAAACTCGCACCATAAACAATCTCACCTTTTGCTTCGGCTAACGGTTTACCTTGTTCAATTGTCATTAGCCGAGCAAGATCATCTTTGTTTTCAAGGATCAGTTGATGCCAGCGATGAAGTAATGCGGCGCGAGATTTAGCAGGTACTTGAGCCCACTCTTTTTGTGCCATGTGAGCGCGTTCGATAGCACTTGTTAATTCAGACTCAGATAAAATAGGTGCGTGCCCTACGAGTTCCCCAGTTGCCGGGTTTGTTACCGAAACAGCGTTTGTTGGTTCTGTCACCATAAAAGAGAGTAAGTGCTGGTTGTTAATGTTTAGCATCGTGTTTCCTTTGTCGTGATTACTTTAGTATGTTGCTGTTTATGATAAATGCGGGCGTTAAAATGATTTCGACCAAACATCGTTTGGCCGAATACCGTTTAACCGAATACAGTGACAACGGGGCAACTGGCTTCAATATGTACTTAAAGCCAGAACCTACTGTTAAGCTGAAATTATCAAAACTAACCCCAATTATCAGATTCTATTTTTGCGAGTGCTTTTGCCGCTTTTTGAAGCGCCGGTAAGAATTTAATCGCTTCATCTGGTCTTAATCGAATGACAGGCGCTTGTATCGCGAGGCCGAGGTTTGATTGACCCGTAGATGATGGGATCAGCACGGCGATACAGACTAAGCCCGGCAAAAATTCTTCGTCATCAATCGCAAAGCCTTGGATTTTCGCTTCTTCGATGTCTTTCTCTAACATCGAATAGTCTGTAATGGTGTTCACGGTGTATTGAGTCAGTGGCACATTTTCAATTAATCGTCTGCGCTGTGACTTAGACATGTGCGCCAAAAACAGTTTTCCGCTTGCTGAGCAATGCACTGGGACGCGAGAACCTGGGTGTAGATGAAAACGAAGGGGTGCTTCAGTTTCTGCGCGATCAAGATAGATGATCTCGCCACTTGATAGCGCCGTTAGGTTACAGCTTTCGCCAACTTCTGCTCTCAGGTTTTCAAGAATAGTGCGTCGGGCACTATGCATGGTGCTATTCAACAATAGGTTTTCGGCAAGCTTTCTGAGTCGAATACCAGAGCTGTAGTGTTTCTCATCGCCGTCTCTTTGAATGATGCCTGCTGCTTCTAACTGCTGAAGCATTCGGTGCAGGGTCGGTTTTGGCAGTCCAGTTTCTTCGACTAATCCTTGAAGAGAAATAAACTCGTCTTTTTGCGCTATCACCTCTAATAGTGCAAAAAGTCGGAGAGTCGGTGTATCCCCTTGAACTGGTGGTGTTTCTGTTTGCATATAATGATCCATCCTTGCGATATGTCTATGCCTAAGAGTGTACATACCAAATCATTATTCTTCAATTATCTGAATAAAATTTGACCTTTTTTATTATTCCAATAATATAGATATAAATTATGGAACAATTAATCTCAATAAATGGAATTTAAGATGAAGGCGATTGAACGGATTATTGATAAGGCTCACTTAGATCGTAAGCGAGTGGTTTTGAGTGAAGCTGAGGACCCGCGAGTACTAGCAGCCGCAAGAATGGCGATAGACAAACAGCTCGCTCACATCACCCTAGTAGGGGATGAACCAGCGATCATCGCTGCTGCAGAATTACATCACATTGATCTTGTAGGTATTCATATTGTTTCCCCACAGGCGTCATCACTCAAAGAAGTGCTCGCTGAGCGGTTGTATACGCTAAGAAAAGCGAAAGGTATGACTCACGACGACGCGTTAGAGTTGGTTCAAGACCCACTCGTTTTTGCCAATTTGATGGTCAGAGAGGGGCTGGTCGATGGCACAGTTAATGGTGCGGTTTATACCACGTCTGATGTGGTGCGAGCTGCGCTTCAGATTATCGGCCCCGCGCCAGACAGTGAATTGGTGTCCAGTTTCTTTCTGATGATGTTGTGTGAGCCTTTCCATAATCTTAAAGGCGGCATGATTTTCAGTGACTGTGGTTTGGTGATTAACCCCAATCAAACCGAGCTGGCATCGATTGCCGTAGCCGCATCAAACAGTGCTCAAACGCTACTGATGGAAGAACCTAAAGTCGCAATGCTGTCGTTTTCGACCAACGGCAGTGCCAAGCATGAATCGGTCGATAAGGTTCGTAATGCCGCTCAGTTAGTGAAGCAACGTTGTCCCGGAATCGCCGTCGATCAGGACGTTCAACTCGATGCCGCGATTGTCACTGAAATAGCCGCGAAAAAGCTGCCCGATTCAGAAGTGAAAGGCCAATCGAACGTGTTGATATTCCCCAATTTAGAAGCCGGCAATATTGGTTATAAGCTTGCGGAGAGGTTAGGTGGGGCAGTTGCGATTGGTCCACTGTTACAAGGGTTGAATCAACCAGCCAATGACTTATCAAGAGGGTGTAGCGCACAAGACATCTTTAATGTAATCGCGGTGACCGCAGTACAAGCGCAGCAAGGGAAAGTGTCTGATTCTAACGCTGATATTGATATTGAAGCTGAGGTTGAAGAAAGAGAAGAGTCGACGTTTGATTTTAGGTATTAACATCTCGCTCCTGAATCTTGCTCTCATATTCACCCCAAAAAGAACCTAACTAGGACTGCTAATGGAGTTACCTGTTTTACTCGCTATTCTTGCCACCATCGCGGTGGGTACCTATTTCCAAACCGTCACGGGGTTTGGTCTTGGGATCATTGTAATTGGTTTAACGGTCAGTCTTAATCTGGTTTCCTTACCCGTTATTGCTGCTGTGGTCAGTATTGTGACTTTGTTTAATTGCTTTGTCGCTTTGATGGGTAAGCCACTGCTTGGGGAGCTCAAAATTCTGGTGGTGTTAGTCATCGGTATTATTCCCGGTGTATCGATGGGGGTGTTTTTGCTGGACGAGTTGAGTGACTCTGCGACCAATATCTTGCGGGGGCTATTGGGTGCGATGGTGTTATTCGCAGGTTTGAGTTTTATGTTCAAACCTAAAACCAGAAAGGATCGTTCGGCAACGGTATCATTCCTCATATCAGGATTTAGCTCTGGTTTAGCGGGCGGATTATTTGGGATGGCGGGCCCTCCGATTGTTTATCATCTCTATCGGCAACCTTTTTCTCTCGATCTGGTGCGAAGCACACTGCTGATGGTGTTCGCTTGTACGTCGATGTCGCGTACGGTCAATGTCTACGCTGCAGGCGACATGGAACAGAGCATACTGTGGTTATCTGCTATTGCTGTTCCCTTGGTGGCGCTTGTCACGATGTTTGCTCGACGTTTTCCACCACCGCTGTCTAATGATCAACTCAGAAAGTTAGTGTTTATTGTGTTGATGTTGATTGGTGGGTACTTGATGGCGGTCTCTGCATGGTCGTTGTTTGGCTCTTCGTAAATCATTCTCGACAAAGGAGACTAGTGAGTCGCTAGCCTAAGCTTCCCTGTTTAAACACGCTTCAGCATTTCAAATACGCTCTTAGATAATCCAAATAAGCAGCTCTCCTGCACATCTAAGGTGATGTTACTGCGGTAGTACGGACTCAAATCTACTCCCATCCCCACGCCATGAATCTCAATTCCGTTTTTGATCGACTCACGCTCTATCACTTGTTTGAGATGGTTATCCAAATAGAACTGATCGTTGGCGGTGCTGGTGGCGGTATCCATCGGACAGCCGTCTGAGAACACGATTAAAACCTTTCGTTGAGCACTGTGCTGTTGCAACCGCTGACTAGCGAACTGCACCGCTTCGCCATCAATCCCTTCTTTAAATATGTCTGCTTTCCGAAGGCTAGCAATGCCTAGGCGAGAGCGTCTCCAATGTGTATCAAAATCTTTAAACACAATATGTCGAACTTCGTTTAAGCGGCCTGGGTGTTTTGGTTGACCTTGCTTGAGCCACTGTCGATAAACTTTGCCACCGTTCCAGTTGTTGGTAGTGAAGCCAATGATCTCAAATGGGATATCAGCCAGCCCAACGGATTTGAGAATCGTATCCATCAACAAACTTAACTTGTGACTGTGCTTTTGCATTGAACCTGAGCAGTCCATCAAAAACGTGATGGCACATTGATGAGATGCACCGATATCAGGTTGATAAAAGACAGTACGATCCAATGGCGAAGTGATGAGCTTGGTGATGGTAGTGGCGCTAACAATGCCTTCTTCTAAATGGTCCTGACGTCGGTTCCTCTGTGGCGTGGCAACAAAACTAGTGAGCATAGCGGCCAAACGGCGAGTGTTTACTTGTCTCGCCATGATGTCATCGGTGAGTTTCTGTCTCAGTTCGAGTAATAGGGCGCGCCTGACGAGTTTGTCTGCGGCGATGACTTGATCAAATTCTGAATTAAAGACCTGATAATTCGCGCCCGAAAGCTCGAACACCTTACTACTGCCTGTGATGTCAGTATCGACGTCTTGATCTTGAATGTCGCCATCAACGATAAGGGCAAGTTGCGCAAGGATCTTGATGTCTTCTTCAACGGTTGGCGTGGGCGAGTTATCGCTCTCTTGCTCTTGGTTGATGAGCTCTTGTGCAAGGGCTGCCAACTCGTTGGCGCAGTGTGCAAACAGTTGTTGGTCGGCTCGATGTTGCTTTAAACGTTTTAGACTGTGCCCAAAAGTAGGCACGATGCCGGCGCGAGTCGATTCAATGGTTTCAGTGATAGGCTCAGAAACGGGAACACCAGTTAAACGGGTGTGGATGACTTGCATCAGAGTAAACAGCAACATGCCTATTCGTGATTCGGTAAAGCCATTCTGATGGTACTGGTCGCTCCAATACGCAAAGTTGAATTGAATACTCTTAGTGACGCCTTTTAGGTAAGACGGGACTTGTGATTCGATTCGTACCTGTTCGCAGAAATCATATAACAGACGTTCGACTTCGTTTTTCGGTCGCAATGAGTAATGAAGAACAGCATCTGAAAGCAAGAGTCGTAATGCCGATGAATCGATCTTGCCTTGCATCGAAAGCTTGCTGTTCTTCAACTCATGGCGAGAAACAAAGGTGAGATCGTTAGTATGTGCAGACTGATAATAACAAGGGCTATTGCCTTTATAGAGACGCTCTCCCCGATAATTCAGACTCAACTCGCCACTGATCGCTCTGGCGACAGACACGCCAAGATCGAGGATCTTTTTCTGCTGAGAAGAAACATTGGCCATGGTTTACGACTCCGAGTGTGAATAGTTTTGAGTATGCGTTTCTAAATCTTCACCAAAGCAACGGAAATAGTATTCGCTAACCAGTTCTTTCTCTTCGTCTTCACAGCGATTCAAGAATGACAGTCTAAATGCTGTCGCTACATCGTCGAATATTTGGATGTTTTCAGCCCAAGTGAGCACCGTTCGTGGAGACATCACCGTAGAAAGGTCACCAGCCCGAAACCCGTTACGCGTTAATCCTGCGGTGGCGATCATTTTTTCAACCAGTTGTCGGCCACTCTCATTATTCAGCTCTGGAAGCTTGGATAACACGATCTTGGTTTCATGTTGTGGATCTAAATAGTTGAGCGTAGCAATGATGTTCCATCTATCTAACTGACTGTGGTTAAGCACTTGAGTGCCAGAATACAAACCGGAGAAGTTACCTAAGCCAAGCGTGTTGCAGGTAGCAAACAAGCGGAAAGAAGGGTGAGGCGTGATCACTCGGTTTTGTTCTAAAGAGGTGTATTTGCCGTCTTGTTCTAACAGTTGTTGAATCACAAACATCACATCTGGTCGTCCTGCATCGTACTCGTCTAAGACCAGTGCGATGGGTTGTTGAATGCTCTGAGGAAGAATGCCTTCTTTAAACTCTGTTACTTGCATCCCGTCTTTAATGACGATGCTGTCTTTACCGATGAAATCCAAGCGACTTAAGTGTCCGTCTAGGTTGATCCTCAAGCATGGCCAGTTCAATCTCGCTGCAATCTGCTCAATGTGAGACGACTTGCCCGTTCCGTGTGTGCCTTGAATCAGTGTGCGGCGATTGGAGGTGAACCCCGCTAATATCGCTAGCGTCACTTCGGGGTCGAAACAGTAGTTAGGATCGACTTTAGGAACATATTCTCCCGCATGTTCAAATGCCATCACGGTTAGGTTGCTGTCGATCCCAAAGCGTTCTCTCACACTTACTGGTTGCGTTGGTATCAATTCCGCCTCTTTCATCATTTTTCCCTCTATATAACTCATCACTTGTCGCTGCTATCGCGATATGTCATCGATTATTAACAGCTCTGCTTAAGTTAACGGCACTTTTTGTACGAAAAACTACCAATAATGTGATCTAGTTTTATTAATTAGAATGAATTGTTCTAATTTAATGTAAAAAGTTGACGCGCAAAAATTCTACTACTAAGGTGAAAATGAATTCGAAAAAGAGACAATTCATTCCGAAAAATGAAATTTTGGTTAACTCAAGGAGAATGGAAGAATGAGCGAGCAAGAAAAACGTACGGTTGTTTCCGGCACAGTAACAATGACACCATCAGAAGCGTTCGTTGAAACTATGGTTGCTAATGATGTTACCGATATGTTCGGCATCATGGGGTCGGCATTTATGGACGCAATGGATATCTTTGCTCCTGCTGGCATTCGATTGGTCCCAGTAGTACACGAGCAAGGCGCTGCTCACATGGCAGATGGTTACTCTCGTGTATCGGGTCGCCATGGCGTGGTAATCGGGCAAAATGGCCCAGGTATTAGTAACTGTGTGACTGCGATTGCTGCGGCGTTCTGGGCACATAGCCCGGTCGTAATTGTGACGCCAGAGACAGGCACTAAAACAATGGGCTTAGGTGGTTTTCAAGAGTGTAACCAGCTTCCAATGTTCCAAGAGTTCACTAAGTATCAAGGACACGTAACGCACCCAGATCGTATGGCTGAATACACGGGTCGATGTTTTGACCGTGCAATGAGCGAAATGGGTCCGACTCAGCTGAACATTCCACGTGACTACTTCTATGGCGAAACTCAAACCGAGATCCCTAAACCCGCGCGTTTAGACCGAGGTCCAGGTGGTGAGAAATCTCTAAATGAAGCGGCAGACCTGATTGCTGAAGCGAAATTCCCAGTCATCATTTCTGGTGGCGGCGTGGTAATGGCAGATGCAGTTCAAGAGTGTGCAGCGTTGGCGGAAAGACTAGGTGCACCCGTAGTTAACAGCTACCTACACAATGACTCTTTCCCTGCGAGTCACCCATTATGGTGTGGTCCTTTAGGCTACCAAGGTTCGAAAGCAGCAATGAAACTGATGGCTCAAGCGGATGTGGTTATCGCTTTGGGTACACGTCTCGGTCCATTTGGTACCTTGCCTCAACATGGCATGGATTACTGGCCGAAGAATGCGAAAATCATTCAGATTGATGCAGACAACAAGATGCTGGGTTTGGTTAAGAAGATTTCGGTTGGTATCTGTGGTGATGCGAAGGCAGCTGCGGTTGCTCTATCTGAAAGATTGGAAGGCCGTGCACTGTTGTGTGATGACAACAAAGGCGCTCGTCAGGATACGGTCGCAACAGAGAAAGCACTTTGGGAAAAAGAGCTTGATGAGTGGACACACGAACGTGACTCTTTCAGCCTCGATATGATTGAAGAAAACTCTCACGAGACTCCGTTCTCTGGCGGTGAATATCTACACCCGCGTCAAGTTCTGCGTGAGCTCGAAAAAGCGATGCCTGAAGACGTTATGGTCTCGACAGATATCGGTAACATCAACTCAGTGGCAAACAGCTATTTACGCTTTGAGAAACCACGTAGCTTCTTTGCTGCAATGAGTTTCGGTAACTGTGGTTACGCATTCCCGACCATCATTGGCGCGAAAGCCGCGGCACCTCATCGTCCCGCTATTTCTTATGCAGGCGACGGTGCGTGGGGCATGAGCCTGATGGAAACCATGACATGTGTTCGCCATAACATTCCAGTGACAGCTGTGGTATTCCACAACCGTCAATGGGGTGCTGAGAAGAAGAACCAAGTCGACTTCTACAACCGACGCTTTGTTGCCGGTGAACTTGAAAACCAAAGCTTTGCAGAGATTGCACGAGCAATGGGCGCTGAAGGTATCACGGTTGATAAGCTTGAAGATGTAGGTCCAACCTTGCAAAAAGCCATCGACATGCAGATGAACGAAGGCAAAACAACCATCATTGAAATCATGTGTACTCAGGAGTTGGGCGACCCGTTCCGCCGAGATGCACTATCAACACCGGTTCGTTTCCTAGATAAATACAAAGATTACGTATAAGTCATAGAAAGTTTGTCCGGCCACAGAAATCTCGAGAGTGTTAGAGAAAGTGCTATCGAGAACGTGGTCGGGCAATACCAACGGGTATTGGCAAAGGACTTAGGTAAAGAACGTAAACGCTTAGTTCAATAATTTCCAGTTAAACATTAGAACACTAATTAAATGTTCATTAGGAAAATAAGTGGTTATAGCTATATAAACTTTGTTACTCGTTATTATTAATCGACCATTAACTCATAGCTACTTAGTGAATGGTTCTAATACTGATACTTGTTTATGAAGATATATACTTATTATCATTTTAGGAAAAAATACAATAACGATACTCGTTGACTATTGGTCAATCGTTATTATTAGTTGATTTTTATAATCGATTGATAGGGTTGTTGATATTTGGATTTTACCGGATTTAAATTAAGTGAATCGTAGTATGCATGTTGTGAAAAATAAACATTATATAAGCTCACTCGAAGACCTGTATAAAATAATCGATTCACTTATTACAGAGTGTAGTGGGCATCGTGGTTTGATTTATAACGTGTGTGATTATGAAAATAATAACCTGATGCCAAGCTTAGGTCGCTCAAATCGAAAGAATATTCGCCGTGTCGAACAAGAGCTTCTTTCGACCGTGAGAGTTTATGGCGGGCATTCGTTGAGTGCAAACGAGATAAACGATTGGTTATTGATGTGTTTAGCCAAGAAACAGGGGTTTCCAACCCGTTTACTTGAGTGGACAGATAACCTGGTCAATGCGTTGTGGTCTGTGTGTCATAGCCAAAGCAAAGACTGTATCAATATTATTAAAGCCATTGATTATCATAAGGTTAGTGTTTTTAACTCACCATGTGACCTGAATAGAACTCAGATATTCAATGTGGCTGATTGTGATCAGCAAGAGCAACGAAAAGATAAGTGGTATTCCATTCACCCATTTAAGGAAGGTGGCAATGATGCCATTCAGCCTTTGTACGATGAGAAAGAATATTCAAACGGTCTAGTGTCCGTTCATATTCTTCCATCAGCGAAAGTAAACCTGATAAAGGAATTAACCTCCATGAATGTTTTAAATGAACCGACAGAATATATTGAAGAGAAACTGGCTGATTTGAAAAATGAAGCCCATGTAGATAACAATCAAGCAATTAATAAAGGTGAGGGTAATATCGAATTACAAGTTAATACTCATGATCGCCAGCTTGAGCAGTATGGCCGAAAGTACCATCAAGATTTTGACTTCGACTAAAGTCTAATATTTCTAATTATTTTATTTAGACCTCGTATAAATCTAGTGAGTGACTGTGTAAATAAAATTAGAACACTAATTAATTTATAAAAAGATGAAATCTGTGAGCTTAAAGATTGTTTATAAAGTAACTCGAAGTTAGAGTGGCGAAGCTTGTTATCAAGTTGTTAAATTTCACAGATCTAGTTTAAACACTCTAATAAAAAAGTGGCGCAAAGCTACTGAAATTTAAACCAATAACGAAAACATAAAGGATTCTGGAATATGAATATGCAAACCAATGCAGCGACATTCGTGCTGGAAAACCAAGTCGACACCGCCTTTTTACAGTCTTTTAGTGATGCATGGAATAACCATGATATTGAAGCGCTAATGTCGTTTATGACCGAAGACTGTGTCTTCCACACCGTGGCAGGAGAAGGCGTACTTGGAAACACTATCGAAGGGTACGAAGCCGTTCGCAATAGCTTTGAATTGGTTTGGCAGAACTTTCCAGATGCAGCCTGGAGCGACCCTGTCCACTTTGTGTGTGGTGACCGCGCAGTAAGCGAATCAACGTTCTCTGCGACTAACCCAGATGGCACCGTCATCGAAGCTCGTATGGTTGATGTGTTTACCCTGAAAGATGGAAAAATCAGCGTAAAAAATGCCTTCCGTAAAACACGACCTCTTTTGACTCCCAGCAATACTCCCAAGAGCTAGACACGAAACCAAAATCAGTCCACGTGTTATGACTAGGAGAGTCGAATTATGAGTTTAGTAATGGAACAACCGGCAGCCGATGTGCCGCCAAAGGTGACAAGCACCCAAGCACAAGAAAGTACCCAAGCAAAAGAAAGATACGACCCAAAATACGATCCACTTAAAGACAAGAGCCCAGGTCACGGCAAGGAATACGCCCCGACTTATTGGGTAGATACCGCAGGCGCGCCACCTGAAGATGATGGCCCAATTACGTCGGATATGGATGTCGATGTAGCGATAATCGGTTCAGGCTACACAGGCTTAAGCACCGCGATACACCTTGCTGAAATGTACGGTATTAAAGCGACTGTGATTGAAGCTAACCGTATGAGTTGGGGTTGCAGTACCCGAAATGGTGGTCAGGCTCAGTGTGCGTCAGGACGTTTGAAGCGCTCTCAGTGGATTGAACGCTGGGGACTCGAAACCGCACTGAAAATGCACCGCGAATGCGTCGATGGTATGAACACCTTTAAGTCTCTGATCAAAGACATTGATTGTGACCCACAGCCGGGCGGCCACTTATACGTTGCCCATCGTCCCAAAGTGATGGCAACACTCGAGAAAGAAGCCAAGTTGCTGCGTGACACCTTCGATTACGATGCGCAGATCTTAGATGCAGAAACCGTAAAACGTGATTACGTTGGTGACCAAGAAGCGGCAGGCGCAATGCATGAGCCAGAAGGTATTGGCATCCATGCAGGGAAATTGGCGTTTGGTTATCTGAGAAAGGCGAGAGCACTCGGCGTAAAAGTTCACCCAGCAAGCCCTGTGATGGGTTGGGAAACACGCAACGGTGTGCACTACCTAAAAACACCAGGTGGTGTGGTTAAGGCTCGTTCTGTCGGTGTTTGTACCGGTGGTTACACCAGCCAAGGTTTGCATTCAGAGCTTAAGAATCGCCTATTACCCGTACTTTCTAACTCGATGGTGACGCGTCCGTTAACTCAAGACGAAATCGCAGCGTGTAACTTCAAAACCAATCAGGTGATTACTGATACCAGAATTTTGCGTCATTACTACCGTTTGTTACCCGATAACCGAGTGCAGATAGGTACACGCAGTGCCATCAGTGGCAAGAACGCACCTGAAAAGAAATACGAAGATATGTTGAGATCGGATTTAACCCGAAAATTCCCTTCTCTCGATCAGATCAAAATCGATTATTCATGGTGGGGTTGGGTGGATGTGAGCCACGACATGATGCCAAGAATCTATCAGCCGAATCCAAAGCAATCCATATTCTACGCACTAGGGTATGGCGGCAATGGTGTGATGTACTCCGCTCAAGCAGGCAAGCGCCTTGCTCAGTGGATTGCAGGTGAAGGTCATAAGCTTGACTTGCCAATATTTGAATCAAAACTTCCGTTCCCCAACGTGAGGGAAGTGGTGGAATCTGAGATGTTTGCACCATTTCGAAGAGTAGGGCAACAGTTCCTTTATCAGTGGTATTCGTTAAAGGATGAAGTGCTTTAACTACTCGAACATTGTTTCCAAAATAGGGAAATAGAACTACGACCAGGAAAGTTGTACCAGGTCACCTTGTGAGCAAAGTACAGGCAGGAAGTCTGTATGATATGAAAGGTTAAGACTATGAAATTTATTAAAAATAAAATTATTGCTGGCGTCACAATTGTAGCAACAGCGATGCTATCTCATACCGCGGCAGCAGCAAATTTTAAAATGGCTATCGGCGATGCTGCTGGTGGTACTCAGTGGGAATTAGCGACATCATTTTCTGAATTGATGGAGCAAAAGACAGACGGTAAAGTCAAAATCGACCTGTTCCCGAATGGTCAATTGGGCAACGAGCAAGATACCGTGAACGACGCGGCGATAGGCCTTCTCGACTTCTCTGTATTGGCGATCAACAACGTGACGCCTTTCTCCCCTACAGTTGGCCTGCTGACCATGCCTTACGTGATTCAAAGTGCAGAAGAAGCGGTGCTATTAACTCAAGGCCAAGTGGGCCAAGATCTTGTCGATAACACGATTCGTGATGCAGGCGTTCGTATCGTAGGTTGGGCTTATTCTGGCTTTAGGGTTCTGACTAACTCTAAAAAATCAGTCGCTTCACCAGCGGATCTGAAAGGACTAGTGATTCGTGTTCCGCGTAACGAAATTATGATTGCTTCGTACCAAGCATGGGGGGTAAACCCAACACCAATGGCATGGTCAGAAACCTTTACTGGTCTACAACAAGGTGTGGTTGATGGTCAAGACAACCCATACATCACTGTTCATGCGATGAAGTTCAATGAAGTACAGAAGTACGTAACAAACCTCCGTTACATCTTCTCACTTGAGCCGCTAATCGTGAGTGAAACGGTCTTCCAGCAACAGACGCCGGAAATGCAAAAGATCATTCTTGAAGCGGGTCAGGAAGCAACAGAACACAGCTTTGCTTATCTAGAGAATACTGAAAACAAGATCCGTGAAGAGCTACAAGCAAAAGGCATGGTATTCACAGACCCAGCAGACAATGAGCAAGAGTGGATTAGCAAGGTAACGAAATCAGTTTGGCCTAAGTTCTATTCAAGCATTGGTGGCAAAGACAAGCTAGACGACGTTCTTGAGTTACTAGGTAGAAAGTAACGATTAGATACGCCCTATCTGCTGTTCTCCGCTACTTAATCACCTAGCGATAGAACAGTGAGATAGGGCCTTTACATGGCTTTACTCGTTGATCTGTTCAGTACCTGATCTTTTTAGTACCGCGAGCGATTGGTTGTCATGTGGAAATCAACATTGGAGGTTATATGTCAGTCGCTAAAACGATAAAAAAGCACCTTAACAACATCGAGGAATATACCTGTTGTCTGTTGTTAGCAAGCTTTGTCCTATTGCTGTTCACACAAATCCTTACTCGTCAGTTTTTTGATTACTCCATACCTTGGGGTGATGAAGTGGCTACTTACATGTTTGTTTGGTTTGCTTATTTAGGAGCCGTTGTGGCGGCAAAAATGTCAGCGCATAACCGAGTCAGTTTTCACTTCAAGTTCTTCCCACCGATTGTTCAGACCGTCTGTGAAACCATCGCTGACTTCTTATGGTTGCTGTTCAACGGTTACTTTGTCTACCTCAGCTACGATTTCGTGTTCAACAAAATGAACCTGTTTTGGAAGTCTCAGACAACAGGCATCCCAATGAAATACTTCTATATGATTTTGCCTATCGCGTTTTCGTTGATGATGATTCGAATTATCTGGAACAACTACGAGCGTTTGTTTAAAGGCGCTAAGAACGAAGATCCTGAAGTTAAAGAACTGCGAAAAATGACGGCACAAAAGTCATCACAGTAGTCGTCACAGAGAATAGCCGTAATAGAGAGATGTAATAATGGAATCCTATTTAACTCTAATTTTATTTGGTGGCTTCTTAACCCTGTTAATTCTGGGTGCACCAATCACCGTATCACTGGCTGGCGCTTCAATGGCGGCCTATATGTTACTCGACAAAAATCCCATCGCTTTAGTACAAATCGCGTTTACCTCGGTGGGTAACTTCCCGTTAATGGCGCTGCCAGCTTTTGTTCTTGCTGGCGCATTAATGGAGGCGGCAGGTATCTCTAAACGGTTGGTGGATATAGCCGAGAGCTTAGCCGGCCCCGTGACGGGTGGTCTTGGCGCCGCAACGGTAATGGCGTGTCTGTTTTTTGGTGCTATATCGGGTTCAGGGCCAGCCACGACCGCTGCGGTTGGTATGTTGATGGTACCAGCAATGGTTAAGCGAGATTACGATAAGAGCTACGCCTCCGCGGTGACTGCCGCTTCAGGGGGATTAGGTATCATTATCCCGCCATCCATCCCGTTAGTTATTTTCGGCATCTCCGCAATGGGATTAATGGCACCGCCAGAGGCCATTGCTCAACACGGACAGTTTGCCTCTTTATCTATTCCAAAACTGTTTGTTGCTGGGGTTGTGCCGGGTTTCATTATGGCGTCGACGCTAGTGGTCACTAACTACTTTATTGCTAAACGTGAAGGTTACAAAGGGCTGACTGAAAACTGGTCATTTGGCGAAGTAAGACACTCTTTGCGTCGTGGTATCTGGTCGATACTGGCTCCGTTTTTGATTCTCGGAGGCATCTACAGCGGCATGTTCACACCAACAGAGTCGGCGGTTGTGGCTATCTTCTATTCACTGTTTGTCGGGGTGTTTATTCACCGAGAGTTATCGTTCAAAAGCACGATTAAATCATTGTCGACAACGACATGGATCACCGGACGTGTGTTGCTGATTCTATTCGCGGCAACGGTATTTGGTCGCTTGTTAATAGAACAAAAAATTCCAGTTGTGGTGGCGGAGTCACTGTTAGGGTTCACTGACAACATGTACATGGTGTGGGCACTGACTATTGTGTTGCTGCTTTTCGTTGGCATGTTCATGGAAACGTTAGCCGCGATCATGATTATCGTACCGGTCTTGCTGCCAATTATGTACATGCTCGGCGCGGATCCTACTCACGTTGGTATTGTGGTGGTATGTACGCTCTCGATAGGATTTGCTACGCCGCCACTCGGTGAAAATATCTTTGTCGCCTCAGGGATAGGCGGAGCCACGGTCGAACAGATCACCGCGAAGATCCATCCCTTTGTGCTTGCATCCGTCATTGGCGTGTTCGTTATCGCTTTCTTCCCACAAATTACGCTTTGGCTACCGTCCTTAGTCGGCTATTAGGAGAAGTCATTATGAATATATCAAGAATTATCCTTATTGGTTGTGCCGTATTTGCAGTGATCAGTGGCATTGGACTACGTGCTGAACATTCAGAAACAGCAAAAGAAAACGAGCCAGTTAATGTGCTCGATATTTCAGAGCCACATGTCGTCAGCGATGCTGAAAGAAGAGCCAAAACCTTGCTTGCTAAAGCGGTTGTCCATGTACAAAAAGAAGGCGATGAAAGCGTTCAAGACTTCATGAGTGATGCCGAATATATAGACGGTGAGCTCTATGTGTTTGCTCTTGGTATTGATGGCCAATTCCTTGCCAGTGGCGGCTCTTCAATGGTGTTGGTGGGCGACAGTGTTTTGGATACTCAAGACGTTTACGGTAATCCCTTTTTCCGTGAAATGATCACTAAGGCTGTGCACAACGGGTTTGGCGAAGTTCAGTACCATTGGACTAATCCGACTGACCGCATGGGCGAGCCTAAAACCACTTTCTTTGAACGTGTGGGTGATGTGATTGTTGCCGTGGGGTATTACCCAGAACGCTCTAGTGCAACAGAAGCTAAGCGATTATTGGCGAGAGCGATGGCCGCAATAGTGGAATCAGAGCAGGACAGTCTCGCCGAGTTCAATGATACCGAAGGCAGCTTTGTTGAGGGAGACTTGTATGTGTTCGTGATGGATATGAGCTCTGGAAAGCTGCTCGCGCACGGTGTATCCCCTGAGCTTGTTGGGCGTTCACACAACGAAATCCTAAGCCCTGACGATAAGCCAATTCTCACTGAGATGTTAAACCTAGCTAAAGAAAATGGCCGAGGCGTTTATACCTATCAATGGTTAAACCCGCTGTCGAGCAAAGTGGAAACCAAGCACACTTACTATCGAGTGATCGACAATAAGCTGGTTGGTGTTGGTTATTACACAAATTCAAACAACACGTAAAAGTGTTTCTATTGAGCCCTCAACCCAGTTAGATAAAGGGCTAGGGGCTAAAAATACCGGTTTGTGAAAAAAAGCAATTTAGTAAAATTAACACTGTGAAATTTTTGTTGTGAAATTGTTTCGAAAATACAAGTAGTATGAAATACATGGAAGCAACACAGTAAAGAACAATTTTGAAAAGGGTCAATCAGGATTTTTGACCTACATGAAATTCAAAGCCGTAAGAGGGAAAGACTATGAATATGCTGACACTAGACAAAACAGAACTTCACAGAAACCATTCAACATTTATTGCTGAAGCTGTCTTTGCCGTAGAAATGGTGAAAGCAGATAAGCAGCTCGAAAAACAAAAAATGGCGAAACAGTTGCTTGATACTCTATTTCCTCTTGAGGCTGGTTCACACGAAGACGCAGTGAGCTATGAGATTGACTACCGACATGTTCAGGTTTACTTCAAAAATGGCGAACATACTGGCCTAAAACGAGCGAAGCACTTTGTTGCTTTCACCGGCGATAAGTCTAAGCCTTCAGCAATCCTATTTCGTGATGAAAGCGGTACACACGTTGAAGTGACAATCGGTGCTCGTAAAGGCACTGGCTACTTAGAATTGGTTGATATTCAAGATATCCAGTTAGAGACATGCACCACGTTTGGCCAAACTGAGGCGAGCCGTTCTTCTGGCATCCGTCACTGGGTGAGCTTAGTGAAAGGCGATGAAAGCGGTCGACCGAACGCTTCAAGTGAAGATAAAGAGTTCACGGCAAAAAATGGCGAAGACTATAACCTAGGTTTTTGCTTCGCGATCTAATGTGCTGTCCTTGAAATGTGAAGTGCTGCTCTGCTAGACGTAGCACTGACATTTGAATACTGATTTCTCTTTTACCTTTGGTAATTTCCCCGCCCCTATAGCGGGGCTTTTTTGTTAGAGCTATAAATAAATTAGGCTGTTGTTGATTTTATCTTTAGAAAATTTGAATGAGATTTTACAGTGCGTTATTTTAATTTAAGGTACTGTATTTAAAGATTTTTATTTGTTTATTTTATTCTGTTTTTATTGGCTTAACTATCACTATTGACGGTGGTTTGGGTGACTATTGAGCTAAAACTCAGTCAAAATGCTTTGAGCTGTGCTATAATCCGCGCCTTGGGATTGAGCCAATAAGTCCATTTGTCACCAATCATTGTGATTTTTATCGCCTTTTTATTTAGGTGGTGCGGCGAGCCAATCAAGTAGTAATTGGATATGGAGAGCGTCCTTATATTCGTTGATTCGGATATGCGAACATCATAATTTATGAGTTTTAAATCAAAAAAATACAGTATTGATTCTACTGACTATCAAGTTGGTCAAGACAACGTCAGTAAATGGGGCATGGATGTCCATAACACAGTCTTCGTAGCCTCAGTAGGCTTATCTCTTCTCTTCATCATCACTCTTCTTGCTCTTCCTCCTGCAGATGCTAAAGCTGCTATTGATTCTATCAAGGGTGCTGTTTTATCAAAGTTTGACTTCCTCTTTATGTGGGGAGCCAACATCATGCTAGCGTTTGCCGTTGTTCTCGCGTTTTCACCGTTGGGTAAAATTCGTCTAGGTGGCGAAGACGCGACGGCGGATTACTCCATGTCATCTTGGATAGCAATGTTATTCGCAGCGGGTATGGGTATAGGACTTATTTTTTGGGGTGTTGCAGAGCCAACCGCGTTTTTCACGAACTGGTTCGGAACGCCACTCGGTGCAGAACCTTTTACAGAAGCAGGCCGTGAACTGGCTCTTGGCGCTACACTGTTCCACTGGGGTTTTCATGCATGGGCTATCTATGGCATGACGGCACTTTGTCTAGCGTATTTTGTTTATAACAAAGGCTTGCCGCTATCTATGCGTTCTGTGTTTTACCCAATTCTGGGTGAGCGAGTATGGGGCAAAACCGGTGATGTGATCGATGTACTGACGGTACTGGTTACATTGTTTGGTCTAGCGACTTCATTAGGCTTAGGTGGTACACAAGCAGCAAGTGGTATCAGCCATGTATTTGGCTTGGAAAATAACATCTTCCTTCAGCAATCTATTATCGTTCTGATCATGGGCTTGGCGATCATCTCTGTTCTACGTGGTATGGACGGTGGTGTTAAGTTCCTAAGTAACTTGAACATGGTTATTGCGTTCGTATTCCTTGGTCTTATCGCTATTCTGAACTTCACAACCGTGCTTGATTCTGTGGCAACGGCGGTGACGGGTTATGCGAACAACATCGTAGCGTTGAGCCAAAGCTCTGGTCGTGAAGACACAACATGGCTGCATGGCTGGACTGTGTTCTACTGGGCATGGTGGGTTGCGTATGCACCTTTCTTCGGCATGTTTGTAGCGCGTATTTCTAAAGGCCGTACGGTTCGTGAGTTTTTACTTTGCGTACTGATTATCCCAACATTGGTAACGTCGGCTTGGATGGCTATCTTCGGTGGCGTGGCTATCGAGCAGGTGATTAATCATGTAGGGCAACTTGGCCTTGACCAAGGCATTACAGACGTATCTCTAAGCTTGTTCTACATGCTAGATGCTTACTCGTTCGGTAGCATTTTGTCAGTTCTCGCAGTTGCACTGATCATTGTGTTCTTCGTTACAACGCTAGACTCAGGCTCTATCGTTATCGATGGCATGACAGCGGGTGGTAAATTAGAAGTGCCAGTGAAACAGAAAGTGGTTTGGGCGGTTATCTCAGGCGCTATTGCAATGGTGATGTTGTGGATTGGTGGTACTCAATCTATCCAAGCTCTGCAATCGATCACGATCATTGCTGCACTGCCGTTTACGATCATTCTTCTGATTGGTTGTTTCAGCTTGTTGAAAGGTCTACTGACTGAAGTAGATAAAGGACAAGAAAACGTTAGCGAAACCGCTAAATAAACTAATCAAGTATGGGGAGTAGATAGTTCGCTAGTTACTCCTTATTAAGTATTATTTCAAAGCTCTCTTGTACTGTGTGCAAGGGAGCTTTTTTATGCCCAAGAAGAAATCAAAGACAAGCAGATAAGACAAAAAAGAGCCACAAGTGAATCGTCACTTATGGCTCTTTTTTAGTTTTAGGGATTCGCTTTAGGAGACTAGCTATTAGGGAACTCGCTATTAAGTGCGTGGTGCGAGGTCTTAAGTAGTCGCTTAAGCGTTTAATTCGTGTTGGATTACGTAATCCAAAGCTCCGACTACCGCAGCAACTTGAGCGTCATTACACTCTTCATCTGTTACTTTATCGCTGTCTGGGTAAACCTCAGTGGTTGTGCCGTACTTGCAATCAGTCACACCACCACACAAGCCTAGCTTCTTCATAGGGTAGTTGATCACGCCATGTTGTGTAACTTCAGAACCAATGATCTTGCCGTCTGCATCTGCTGGTGCAATGTGGGTTACTTTTTCAACTGAAGCAATTACCGCCGCTTGGAACTCAGGCTGTGGATTTTCTGTATCGCCAACCGTGTAGAAACCGTCTGGAATCATACCTTCAATGTACTCAATGCCATCACGGGATGCGAGTGCCGGGCGGAATTCAGTTTCATCAGAATCCGTCGTCTCATGCAGATCAACGTGAACCAATACTTCTGGCAAAGAGGCCACTAAAGCTCGTAGGTTTGCTGATTCTTCTGCTGGCGTACCGTCGTAGAAAGAGCGGTTTGGATCGACAGCATTTGGGTTCCAACGGTTGATGACTTCGTAACCCCAAGGGCTCACACAAGGTGCAACAACAATGTTGAAGTGCGCTGCGTATTGTTCTGCTTGAGTTGCGGCGAACTTGATCGCGCCATGAACACCACTGGTTTCGTAACCGTGAACACCACCCGTTACAAGGATCGTCGGTTTTGATTCATCCCAGTTTTTGCTCTTGATTGCAAGAAGCGGGAAGCGAGCTTCGTCGTAACTCAGTGCACCGTATTGTTCGATGTCGAAGCGGTCTGCGAGTGCTTGGATTTTTGGCACAACTTCTTGTTGATATTCACGCTTAACCGTTCTTTGAGCGAACCATGCTTGACGTTCTGCTTGTTGCCATTTTTTTCCAGGCTCACCGATTGGGTAGGAGTATTCACTTTTCATCTATACTTCTTCTTTTATGTTCGTGAAAGATGAAGACAGACTAGTCCTGTCTAGCTGAGACAGCAATAGAAAACACAACTTGTGACTCTATTTTTTACAGACTCATAACTTTGATGAGTGGATTGATGGTGTTACATTTTATCAATTGTTTAATCCCTTAAAAGAGACCATAAAATGGCTGGAGCAAGCTTATTAACGCTACTGGATGACATTGCAACCGTGTTGGATGATGTCGCACTGATGTCTAAGGTGGCAGCTAAAAAAACCGCTGGCGTGTTGGGGGATGATTTAGCGCTGAACGCTCAGCAGGTATCCGGTGTTTCTGCTGAAAGAGAAATCCCAGTGGTATGGGCGGTTGCAAAAGGCTCATTTAAAAACAAGCTGATTTTGGTGCCCGCGGCATTATTGATCAGTGCCTTTATTCCTTGGCTGATCATGCCTTTGCTTTTGATTGGTGGTCTGTTTCTTTGTTTTGAAGGCGCAGAGAAAATCTTAGAGAAGCTGTTTCCTCATTCTCATCAAGATGATGAAAAGGGAGAGGATACGAGTACTGGCGAATCCATAGAGGAATATGAGAAGAGAAAGGTCGCAGGCGCGATTCGTACTGATTTCATATTATCTGCGGAAATCATCGTGATAGCTCTGGGTACCGTGACGGGTACAAGTATCGTCACTCAGATTCTTGTCGTGAGTTTGATTGCAGTTGTGATGACGATTGGTGTTTATGGCTTAGTTGCTGGGATCGTGAAGTTGGACGATTTAGGTTTCTATCTCCAGCGAACATCGAATGGGAGTACCATTAAAACTCAATTGGGTAACGGGCTAGTCGCATTTGCACCTAAGCTAATGAAAATGCTTGCGGTTGTCGGCACGGCTGCGATGTTCTTGGTTGGCGGCGGTATTGTGGTACACAACGTGCCTGCAATTCATCACTTAATTGAACCGATTATTATGGACTTCAGTGGACATACGATTGCGACTGCGGTGGTACCAACGCTGTTGAATGGTGTGATTGGGGTTTTAGCTGGATTGGTTGTTGTTGCTATTTGGACTGCTATTGGAAAAATTCGTGGTAAGTAATCGTTAAATTACTTCTTAGAGTAAGACAGTTTTTCATCGAAACAAAAAAGGGTCACCATAATTATTATGGTGACCCTTTTCACTAAATGGAGGGTGTTTATTTAACAGCCCAAGCGCTTATTTTTACCGACTAAGCGTTTATTTTACCGACCAAGCAATCGTCTCGCCGCCACGGATTGGCACAACGATGTCTGAACCGAAAGGCATGGTTTCAGCAACATTCCACTCTTCTTTAACTAGAGTGATGGTATCTGAGTTACGTGGCATGCCATAGAAGTCTGGGCCGTTGTGGCTCGCGAACGCTTCTAGGTTTTCAAGCTTACCCTCTAGTTCAAACACTTCAGTGTAAAGCTCTACTGCTGCGTGCGCAGTGTATGAACCTGCACAACCACATGCTGACTCTTTTGCGCCTTTTGCGTGTGGCGCAGAGTCTGTACCCAAGAAGAACTTCTTGCTGCCGCTTGTTGCAGCTTCGATAAGCGCTAATTGGTGAGTGTTGCGCTTCAGAATAGGAAGGCAGTAGAAGTGTGGCTTAATGCCGCCAACCAACATGTGGTTGCGGTTGTATAGCAAGTGGTGAGCTGTAATGGTTGCCGCTACGTTCTCGTTAGCGTTCTTAACGAAAGTCGCTGCATCTGCAGTCGTGATGTGCTCTAGAACGATCTTCAGGTTAGGGAAGTCGTTAACAATCGGTGCTAGAACCGTGTCTAGGAACTCTTTTTCACGGTCAAAGATATCAACATCGTGAGCTGTTACTTCACCGTGTACAAGCAGCAACATACCCACTTCTTGCATCGCTTCTAACACGTGGTAAATCTTTTGAGCTGAAGTTACGCCTGAATCCGAGTTTGTCGTCGCGCCAGCAGGGTAAAGCTTTGCAGCCACTACTGCACCAGACTCTTTCGCTTTGCGAATTTCTTCAGGTGTTGTGTTGTCTGTCAGGTAAAGTGCCATTAGAGGTTGGAATTGCTCGCTTGGCTGCTCTGCCATGATGCGTTCACGGTAAGCTAAAGCCATTTCGGTATCGGTTACCGGTGGGATGGTGTTTGGCATGATTAACGCTCGACCATTGTAGCGGCTGATATCGCGCACTGTATCTTTTAATACTTCGCCATCGCGTAGATGAACGTGCCAGTCGTCAGGACGAGTAATCGTAAGTTGTGTCATTGAAGGCTCCCACCATTTGAAGTGTTATGTAGTTGGAGCCTAAACTCGGCGAAATCTGTGAAAGCAATCGCTTACGTTTAGGCGACAGGATGATAGTGGAAAAGCACTTTCATTTCATCCTATTTTTAACTCTTCAGGGCTAGGAGCTTGTTTTTCTGAGTATTTTATTCGGTATTAATTCTCGGAGGTGGTCGGAGACGGGTTAACGAGTCGCCACCCAGAGTCCGTGAATCATTCCTGGCACCCAGAAGAAGAAAGTCAGGATGATGTTAATCAATAGGTCTTTACCTGCGCCACGAGCGAAGAACACGCCAACAGGCGGAAGTAGTACACACAAGATGATAATGACGAGTTTGTTCATGATAAATCCTTTTTATTCAATGAAAGTTCAATGCAGTAATCGTGTTCAAAGTATAGAACGTATGGAGAGTGTTACTGCATTGCTGCCTTAATGTATCAAAATAGACAGCTAAACATCTCAAGATAATAGCTTAGTATCAAGTGTTTAATGCCTGCCAGTTTATCTATTTATAACCATTTGTTAGCATTGGGACAAACAACAAAACATTGGAATCGTTATGTCGCAGCTACCGTCAGATCAAAAGGCTTCACATCAAGTGCCTTCTCTATCTCAAATCAATGTATTTCCGGTTAAGTCAGTGGGAGGGATTGCGCTCTCTTCTGCTTGGGTCGAAAAACAAGGTCTTACTTTCGACAGACGCTTTATGTTGGCGTTGGCTGACGGATCAATGGTGACGGCGCGTAAGTACCCTAAAATGGTCAAGGTGTCTTCAAGCTTGCAGCCAGACGGTTTGATTTTCACTTACGAAGATAAAGAGCCACTGCGCCTTAAGTATGCAAACTTCAAGATGCAAGAAGCGCCTGCAACGGTATGGAAAGACCGTTTCACGGCTTACACCACCAATGATGAGGCGGATGATTGGTTCAGCGATGTGCTTGGTGTTCGTGTTGAGCTACTGTTCTCTGGTGAGCAATCGAATCGTGTTCGTGAAAAGCTCGGTCACAATGTGAGCTTTGCCGACGGTTACCCAATGTTAGTGATCAGCCAAGCCTCTCTTGATGAACTCAATCGCCGCAGCCCTGAAGTTCATTCAATGGATCAGTTCCGCACTAACTTTGTTGTTTCAAATACAGAAGCCTTTGCCGAAGACGGTTGGAAGCGTATCCGAATTGGTGAAGTTGAATTCGAAGCGGTGAAGCCTTGTGAGCGCTGTATCCTAACGACAGTTGATGTTGAGAGCGGCGAATTCAGAGCGACAAAAGAGCCGCTTAATACCTTTTCATCATTCAGAGCTAATGAACGTTGTGGCGTTTTCTTTGGTCAGAACCTTGTGGCTAAAAATGAAGGCTTAGTCAAAGCCGGTGATGTTGTTGAAGTATTAGAAACGAAAGAAAAAGAGCACTACGAAGATACATGGGTAGAATCGCTACACTTAACTTGCGTTGAGCGTGAAGAGATCGCTCGAGACTTTACGACCTTTTGGTTAGAGCCTGCCAAAGAGAACCATTCATTGCCAAGTTATCAACCAGGGCAACATCTACCGATTGAGATGGTGATTGATGGCGAGAAGGTGTCTCGTCGTTACACGTTATCTTCTAGCCCTTCACGAGCGGGTCGTTTGGCGATTTCAGTGAAGCGAGTGGACGATGGTCAAATCTCTAACTGGTTAAATGATCACTTCCAAGTGGGTGATACTTTGGTTGCTCAAAATCCAGATGGTGCGTTCTACTTAGAAGCAAATCCAACTCACCCGTTACTGCTTTTGTCTGCAGGCAGCGGTATTACGCCAATGCTGTCGATGCTGCGTTACTTGGCAGACCATGGTCAAATTGATGATGTGGTTTTCTATCATCAATGTAGCAGCGAAGAAGACATCCCTTATCAAGCTGAAATTGATAAGATCGCCAGTGAGCACGCGGGTCTTCGTGTGATTTATTCATTAAGCCAACCAACCAAAGAGTGGGATGGTTTATCTGGGCGTCTAAGCGTGTCGCATGTCGCTAAAATTGAAGAGTTACACAAACGCCAAGCTTTCGTGTGTGGCCCTGACGGCTTTATGGACAATGCAAAGAAACTACTGATTCAAATGGGGCTTAATCCTCAGCATTACCACCAAGAAGCGTTTGGTGTAGCTCAGTCTACTGAAGAGGCGGTGAAGCAACTGCAATTGAGTGTCAATGGCTACTTGTTCGAAGGTAATAATCAATCCACTTTGCTAGAGCAAGCTGAGTCAGCGGGCGTGTCTATCGCTTCTAGTTGCCGTGCGGGTTTCTGTGGAGCGTGTAAAGTGACCCTTGAGTCAGGGCAAGTTCACCAACCAGATGTACCTGCGTTGCAAGATCATGAGCGTAACATGGGGCAGATACTGGCGTGTTGCAGTGTTCCGCAAACTGATATCGAAGTTGTGGATTAATAGCTCGCTAGATCATAAAGAAAAATGCATTAAATAGAAAAGGCCGGAAGTTCGTGAATGAGCTTCCGGCCTTTTTGATTCTGAGATTAACTCAAAAAATTAATCGTAAATCGTTGGGATAGGCTGACGCTTGTGCTGTGTTGCTTTGTAGATGCTTACTAAGCGATCTGATACGTCTTGAGAAACGGCTTTGCCTTCAAGGAAATCATCGATTTGATCGTAAGAAAGATTCAATGCTGCTTCATCGGCTTTCTGAGGGTCAAGCTCTTCTAGATCAGCGGTTGGTACTTTCTTAACAAGTTGCTCTGGAGCGCCTAGCGTTGCTGCAAGCTCACGAACTTGGCGTTTGTTCAAACCAAACAAAGGTGCTAAATCACATGCGCCGTCACCGTGCTTGGTGTAGAAGCCTGTAATGTTTTCCGCTGAGTGGTCAGTACCGATGACAAGGCCGCCAACGTAACCTGCGATCTCGTATTGCGCGATCATACGAGCACGTGCTTTTACATTCCCTTTCACAAAGTCGATTTTTGCAGAATCTGTTGGTAGCAATCCCGTGCCTTCTAGAGCTACGTGAGATGCTGCGTGGAGCCCATCAACACCGGCTTTAATGTTTACAGAAACGGATTGAGAAGGCTGAATGAAAGACAGAGCAAGCTGTGCTTCATCTTCATCTTTTTGCTCACCATAAGGCAGGCGAACGGCGATGAATTGGTAGTTGTCGCTACCAGCGCTTTCATTCAGGCTATTAACTGCCATTTGTGCTAAACGGCCACAGGTCGTTGAGTCTACACCGCCACTGATACCAAGGATCAGAGACTTGCAGCCTGACTGCTGAAGT
The DNA here is from genome assembly GCF_057785955.1 of Vibrio sp. QJM3NY_27. Taxonomy (NCBI): domain Bacteria; kingdom Pseudomonadati; phylum Pseudomonadota; class Gammaproteobacteria; order Vibrionales; family Vibrionaceae; genus Vibrio; species Vibrio sp. QJM3NY_27. The sequence goes on from NZ_CM173512.1 coordinate 1,128,634, forward strand.
TTAGTTTTGATAAAGTCCACACGGCGAGTCACTTCGAAGTGAGGGTCAATTGAAGGTAGTACGCGCATTTCGTCACGAATTAACTGTTCCATTCGTATTCCTTTCCTGCAAGCAAATTAAAAATCTAGTGTTATCATACCTAAATCATCCGATTTAAAAACCTCTTTGCACAAGCTTAGAAAGAGAAGGCAGTAATAAATAATGGAAAAAATAGCCATTTTCGGTAGTGCGTTTAATCCGCCGAGCTTAGGGCACAAAAGTGTGATTGATTCGTTGGCTCACTTTGACAGAATTCTACTTGTTCCCAGTATTGCCCATGCTTGGGGAAAAGAGATGCTAGACTTTGATACGAGATGTCAGTTAGTTAACGCATTTATTAGCGATCTTTCACTGGATCAAGTTGAGCTTTCTTTGATCGAAAAGAGCCTATTTACTCCAAGTGAAAGCGTCACGACTTATGCAGTGCTCAGTGAACTCCAAAAGTTACATCGTGACGCTGAACTGACGTTTGTTATTGGCCCAGATAACTTCTTTAAATTCTCATCTTTCTATAAATCAGATGAGATTACCAAGCAGTGGTCTGTGATGGCTTGCCCTGAAAAAGTAAAGATTCGTAGTACCGATATCCGCCTTGCTTTGCAAAATGGGAGCAATGTGGCGAAATTGAGTACAAAGTCAGTTACAAAGATATTGCAAGATAGTGAACTGTATACAATAATGTAGATTCACTAATTTAAGAGGTCTGATGACTATGCTAAAGCGCGCGATACCAGCGACGATGATCATTGCAGCATGCAGTATGCCTGCTCAAGCTGATTGTGATTTCTTTAGCTTAGATTCGATAATGCTGACTTCTGATGATGAAAACAGCTGCTTAGACTTCTCTTCGAGTATTGAGTCTTTTGGTCAACGCATGATGGAAATCAGCGGGCTAAGTGACGAAGAGCCTGAAGCTCCCGACTATTGGTCTGATTGGGTTATTCAGAGCAAAGATGCGCCTCTATTAACTCAAAGCCTTGAATCTAATTACGTTGGATTAGGTATGTGGTTCCCTGAAGATCTCGAAGATGATCAATATGATATGTCGACAGAGGAGTGGTTGATGAACCATGGTCTTCAATTGAGTATCGGTTTTGGTGAGAAAGTAGAAGGGCAACCGCGCATGCGATTTGATTACCGTTGGCATGACTCACGAGACGCTGACCTCATGATGCAGGTTGAATTGCCGTTCTAGACCGTTAGGTTATTAATCGATGCTAAGAATTAAAAAAGCCGCAAAAACTGAGTTTTTGCGGCTTTTTAGTATCTGGTTTTCTGCTTTCAATATTAACTATAACCTATCGCTAAGCTATAAATCTTCACCAAAAACAAGCATGCACAGCTGTTCAAACTCTTCTTCTTTTCCAGAGAACAAATCATCAATCACAAGTGCACGTTTCTGACCGGACTGCATTCGTTTCTTTGCCTCGCGCATTACCATCACCAAGGTGTGTTCTTGCGGTAGGTTCGAGTCATCGATGTTCCACTGATTGAATCGCTGAGACAAAGCACTTTCGCAAAGCAGTGGCTTAAATGCCAACACTTCTTGCTTGAGAACAGAAAGCATATCTTTAAACGCTTGCTCCGTATTATTGGCATTTGAAGCGCGAGCTTTGGTTAGCTCCAACTTTTCCAGTAACGCAGAAGAGAGGTTGGTTTGCGTGATGTATCCTGCTTGTCTCGGGAATGAGTCGGTCAAACGAACTGAGAAATCGACACGATTAACCTGGGTGTTTGGAAAGTAGGTCAGTGATGTTAGGCAGTCATATGGAATCCATACACTCTGGCCTGGCTCGACGGCATACTCTTGTTTACCCAGCTTTATTAAAACCAAGCCACTTTGAACCGATACAAGGCTATGTTTAAGTACTTTTTTGCGAGGTGTAATCACCAAGTGTGAAAAGTAAGCCGATGTATATTCAATAGCGAAGTTCATAGATAGTACCTTAATTTTGGGGCGTCAAGATTACCGTTAATTTTAAAGAATGCCAACAATAACAGGGTATTTTCAATGTTTCTGGTCTGACCTTGTCAAAAGTATGGGCTCTGTAGCTGCGAGAAGTCAAAACAACGCGTAGAATGAGCCAGCTTTTTATTATATGAATTAAAAAATGACCTCTCCGACCGATCCATATGTTGATATTCGTCCTTATGGCGATGATGAAATTCCAGCGGCACTAAACCGTCTTATTAATGATGAAGAATTTATCAGTGCGATTCTGCACTATCGTTTTTCAAACCATGCGTCTTGGTTTAAAGCATTAATGAGCCCGATCTTGCGCGTTTACTTGAAAATGAAATGGAGCAAGCTGACCAGCGTTGAATCCATTCAGATTGAAGTTAAGAAATACTTGCGAGATACATTAGCGAAAACCACGAATGGTGTGACATACACAGGTGTGGAGTCTCTTGATGCTAACCAAGCTTACCTGTTTATTTCAAATCACCGTGATATTGCTATGGATCCAGCATTAGTTAATTACGCATTGCATCACAACAATCATCAAACTTGCCGAATTGCAATTGGTGACAACTTGTTGAAGAAACCATGTGCGACTGAACTGATGCGCCTTAATAAGAGCTTTATTGTAAAGCGTTCTTTGAAAGGGCCGCGTGAGATGATGAAAGCACTAGGGCAGTTGTCTTCGTACATCAAGCATTCTTTGGAAACGGGCAATTCTATCTGGATCGCTCAAAAAGAAGGCCGTGCAAAAGACGGCAATGATTTTACTGAGCCAGCAATCTTGAAAATGTTCCACGTTGAAGGTCGTAAGCAAAAAATCGCATTCCCTGAATACGTGAAGTCGTTGAAGATCGTTCCTGTGTCTATTTCTTACGAAAACGATCCATGTGACATCGCGAAAGCGATCGAGCTTTTTGAAAAAGACGTAAACGGCAGTTACGAAAAGGGTGAATTTGAAGATATCGAAAGTATCATTCAAGGTATCATCGGCAATAAAGGACGTGTTCATGTTGGTTTCGGTCAGGTTATCGACCAAGATTTTGATACGCCTGAAGCGCTTGCTCAAGAGATCGATCGCCAGATCCACGACAACTACAAACTGTTTCCAGTAAACTTGCTGGCAGCGGAAAAAGAAGACGAGTCGATTACAGCAGCGGTTAAGCAGGAGTTTGAAGATAAACTATCTGGCTTGCCACAAGGTGCTCGTCAGTACTTAATCGACAGCTATGCGAATCCAGTGAAGAACATTGGTTAACGAGCGTTAGTTAGCTTGTTAGCTGAGTAGTAACTTGATTGAATTGAAAAAGGAGCCTTGGGCTCCTTTTTTGTTTCTGAATTACTACTTGCTGCTGCATTAGAGTTTTAGAGCAATAGAGCAATTGAGCAATAGAGCATTAGAGCTTTAGGCTAAATTAGCGAGCGACAGCGCCACCGAGCTCTAGGCTGGTCGGCCACGTGGTAATCGTGTTACCACCGAGGTAGATATTACCTTTGACTGTCATGGTGTCAGGAAATGTTGTAATCCCAGAACCGCCTATATATAAATCGCCATCAATCACTATCCCGTTTGGTAGCTCTGTCAAAGGCGTACGAATCACGCTCAGGTCGCCTTTCACTCTAAAGCCATTGGGTAGCCTCTGGAGGGGAGTATCCGTGAGGTTAATAAATCCGCCCACTCTCACACCTCGTGGCCAACTGGTAATTTGACTACCAATCAAGTCGGCATAGCCTTTTATCTTCACTCCCGAGGGAACCCGCGTGAGTTGGCTGTTACCGCCTTTAAGACTTCCGTTTACTTCCAACCCTTTGGGTAGGCGGGTAATCGCAGTGTTCTCAATATTGAGGTTGCCATCAACGATTAACCCTGTTGGCAGTGATGTGTATGGCTTATTTCGTAAATATAAGTTTCCGTAATTATCCAGATGGTTCAATATTTGATACTGATCGAGTGGTTCAGCAGTCACATTTGTTATGGTTAAGGAACCAATAATAAGTGCAATTATTCGGAGCATAACAAGCTTCTTATTACGATAGACGTTAACACTATAAAGAAAAAATTATTCTCGCATAGTGTTTTACTCATTTGTTGGTAGGTAGAAAGGAATAAGAGACAATGAAAGGTAAATTTTCGGTTCGAATAAAGCATCAAATTCTAAAATGCGTTGTGATTCTGACCTCTGCGTTTTGTTCAATATCAGTAAGTGCTAATAAAATAATATCAACGCCTGCAAAAACGGCAGTGGTTGTCACTCAGAGTACTTCACAGCAACGAGTTTGTTATTACAATGATAAGGCATATAGTGTTGGTGCTATCGTTGAGGTCTCCGGTGTTGTGATTAAATGTGCGGCTGAAAATGACTTTGAGACCAATGGTGCTCTAGGTTGGGTTGAAATAATAAAAAAAGACGAGTAATAAACTCGTCTTTTAATTTTATGAGTGTAAGTGCTTATATTAACGCGCTAGAGAGCGAGTCTTAAGTTCGAAAATAATTTTCTCAGCGCTTACTTCAAATTTAAAGCGTGCGTGCAATTCTGTGCTGTCTTCAGTCATCTCTGATGCTTCAAATTCAACATTGCTAGACACTTGCTTTGCTAACTCAACGTACTTAGCTAATTCAGTTTCAATAAGGGCTTTAGAGTTGCCGTAAACCGTTACCTCAGCAACCTCGTCGCCTTCTTTAATGATGAAGCCAATTTCACCTGCGCAACCGCAAGCCTCACATACATCGTTGTTACCAATATCTTGGCTCATAAATAATCCTCTTACAAAGTCTGAGGTTATTCTAACGAGCAATTAGAACTGTATCTACAAAAATTAAAACCTTTGAACTAATTTATACTGGTATGCTATGTTGTTTGTTAAGGTGTTTAATGAATATCTACATTCGCGCCGATAAATATGTATGTGATTTACCTCACGTTTTGTTGAAAAGGAATGTTATTAATTTGTCAGAATATCATTCACTTAGTTGCGTCAGGAATGATTTTATAAGACTATCTATCGCTTGATAGGTATTTATACAATGAATTTTTCGTTGGGTATTTCATATTCTAAGTCGTTATTTAAAATTATCGACTTAGGATTGTAAGGTGATTTTCGAAGAATAATTAGACAAAGTGTCCAAAGAGACATCACTGTAAAATTGTTCGTACATAGTATTTGTGTGCATTTAGTTCTAAATACTTGCGAAAAAACATCTTGCTCACATAATGCTGATAACGATTTTCATTCTGACTTCATTTGATTGAGTTAGATGGATTTACAAAGAGAAGAGCCTGAATATGCCAAAGCGTAGTAAAGAAGATACAGAAATCACGATCCAGAAGATCATGGATGCCGTTGTGGACCAGCTATTGAGATTGGGTTACGACAAGATGTCATACACGACATTGAGTCAACAAACAGGCGTTTCTCGTACAGGTATTAGTCATCACTTTCCTAAGAAAACGGATTTTACTGCTGCTTTAGACGGTCGTATTTTCAAGATGTTTATGGAACACATTGACTTTGAAAATGGCCTTGACGCATTTTCAGCTAGCTGGGTTGCAGCACTTGAAGACGCTGAGTTCCTAGCAATTTTACGTTTACTTTTCCATCATATCGTTACTGCTGAGAGCGCTCATGAGTTCGCTGCAAACGGTATTGACCGTCTATACAAGCTGACTGAAACTCAGTTTGGTGATACTAGCGGTAAAGAACTAGAGTGGTTGATTGGTAAGTCATTGATTCGCATGAGTCAGTAATCAACACACGATAAAAGAAGCTCCTACGGGGGCTTTTTTTGTGTCTGCAATTTCTCTTTCTCTTTCTCTTTCTCTTTCTCTTTCTCTTTCTCTTTCTCTCTCGAACTCATATCGCTTCTGCTATCTTGCTTTGTGCCAAATGAAGTTATTTCTTTTCTTTTTATATGCTTACGCTCGAGTCTTACATTCAACCTCAATTGCGAAAAGCTTAGCGACACTAACTGATTATGTTTATTTCTAGAGCCTCAAACGCTCTGGGTGAGCCGTTTTATAGCTTATTGCTATGGTTACTAACAAAATTGAGTTTAAGGCGAGAGAGAGGCTGTGAGCCAATAAAAAAGCCTCGACTAAATCGAGGCTTTGAATGGTGTCGGCGTTAGAAGGAACGAATACTCTAAATGCGCCAGTTTTTGATTGCGTTTATTGTGCGGGATGAACCTGAGGGAAACTCATGGTTGGATGCTTTTCTACGATACTTCTGTAGCCATACACACTTTCAATCATCGAAGGCTTGAGTGCTTCCCAAGGGTTTCCGTCGCAAACTAAGTGTCCATCTTTCAATACCACCAATCGATCGGAGTATTGAGCGGCTAGGTTTAAGTCATGCAACACCACGATAACGGCTGCATTGTGGTTGTCGGCTAACTCTCTCGCGATTTTCAAGGTGTTGTGCTGGTGGGCGAGATCCAGTGCTGACGTTGGTTCATCGAGCATCAAGATACATTGGTCACCAGAGTAATGAAGCTGCGTTAGTACTCGCGCCAAGTGAACACGCTGTTTTTCACCGCCAGATAGCGAAGGGTAGAGCCTTTCACTTAAGTGTGTCACATCAGCAACATCCATTTTTTGACTCGCGATGTTGGTGAGGTTCTTGTTGGACTCTTGCAGAGGAATACCACCAAGCTCTACAACTTCATGTGCTAAAAACGGGAAGGTCAAAGTGCTGTGCTGAGGAAGCATGGCCAAGTGCTTTGCTAGCTTTTGAGAAGGCCATTTGTCTTTGGTGTGTCCAAAATATTGGATATCGCCGTTGCTCGATATCTCTTGGCACAAGGCTTTAAGTAACGTGCTTTTTCCTGCGCCATTTGGCCCAAGCAGTGTGGTTACCTTTCCTGCCTCAATCTCAATAGAAACGCCATCTAATATCACTTTGCTGCCGAACTTCACTTCGATATCGGTCGCTTTTAACGCTGAAGGAAACATTAAAGGATTCTCCCTTTCTGTTGAAATAGTAGATACAAGAAGAATGGAGCGCCGATGATCGCGGTGACAATACCTACAGGCAATTCTGCTGGTGCCAGTACCACACGAGAGAACATGTCTGCGGCTGTTAGCAATAGTGCGCCTAGCACTGCTGACAATGGCAAAAGAACTCGGTGATCAGGGCCTGCCAACATACGACCTAAATGAGGGATAACGAGCCCGATGAACCCGATCATGCCAGACAGGCTCACTGTGATACCAACGCCTGCGGCTGTCAGTAGAATGAGCTTTCGTTTGAGTTTTTGTACTGGAATGCCAAGGTGTTGCGCTTCTGACTCACCTAAGAGCAGGGCATTCAGTGACATCGCTTGACGGTAAAAAACAATAAACAGTGTTACGAGCGTAACTGCAGCAAGCAAAATGCCTGACCACTTCGCTCCCGCTAGTGAACCCATCGACCATAGTGAAAGATCACGCAGCATTTGGTCATCAGCGATGAAGTTCAAGAACCCAATACCAGCGCCAGAGAGCGCACTGATCGCCACACCCGCCAGCAACATGATGGTGACAGAAGTGCCGAACTTACCCGTGCCTAGTTTATAGACCAAGAGTGTGGTTAAAGCGCCACCAAGAAAAGCGAACACAGGAACCGCAGCAAAGTTCATGAAAGCAGGGTATTGAAGCGATAGCTGAGAGAAAAGCACGATGGCCAGTGCTGCGCCTAGCGCCGCACCAGCAGACACACCAATGATCCCTGGCTCAGCAAGCGGGTTTCTAAATAGCCCCTGCATGACGGCACCACATAATGCGAGAATCGCGCCGATTAGCATACATAAGATGGTTCTTGGTAAACGGATTTCTTGAATCACCAAATTGATGTGTGGGGCTAAATCATTGTTTGGTTGGAGTAAGCTCGCTGCACTGTCAGCTAAGCTAATGTTCATTGGCCCAACGGTAATTGAGAACAGTGCGACGAAGACTAGGGTAGCCCCTAGGCCTAACATCGATGTTTTCAGTGGGACGGATCGTAGCAACATAAAGGGCCTCAATGTCCATCGCTAGCTTCAATATCCATCACCAACATTGCGGAAAAGCGGGTAGGTAATGGAAACTGAGCTAGCAACAGTAAGAATAGGGTGGTCGAGTTATAGCGGGTAGATAAGTTATAACGGATAGATAAGAGCGTTTAATCGCTTGGCTTCTGAAAGGCTTTCGAGGCCAAGTCCGCCGACTAATGCACTGCCTTTTACGGTAATGATTTGCTTGTTCATGCCAGCAGGAGTCGCTGCTAACATAGGCAGCGATTTAAGAATGGCGTCAGCGCCGCCCATTTTTTTGTAGCTGCGGCCACTCACCAAGATGACATCAGGCTGCATTTCAACGAGTGATTCCATCGATAGTGGTTTGTAAGATGTCAGGTTTTTAGCCGCAGGGTTTACACCGCCAGCCAATTCAATGATCGCGTTTGGTGACGTTTCACCGCCAGCAACGTTCGCCGGGCGACCTTCATGCAATAATAAGAACAGAACTTTCTTCGCTTCGTTGTTGGGTACTTGGTTTGCTTTTAGTGCCGCAATCTTCTTATTTACTTCAGCTTTGACTTGCTGTGAGTGAGCTTCGGTGTGGGTAATTTTTGCGATCTGGTCGATACGCTTTAATAACCCCTCAACGTTTGCTTCGGTGTTAACGATCTCGACATCGACACCGGCAGATTTCAATTGAGAAATCGCGTTGTCTGGCCCCATTTCATCCGAGCCAATCAGTGTCGTTGGCTCTAAGGCAATCAAGCCTTCTGCTGAAAGGTTTCGGTGGTAGCCAATCTTCGGCAGGTTCCCTGCTTGAGGGAAATGGCTGGTCACATCAATCGCCACTAACTGCTCTTCAGCACCTAGAGCTAAAACCAATTCAGTCACAGCACTGCCCGCACTGATGATTCGAGGTTGCTCAGCGTCGTTAGCATTGGCGATAGGTGTTGTTAGTACCAAACTCATTGCAGCGATTGCGAGTAAGTTTTTGTTATTATTTAATTTGTTGAGCATTTTTAAGTCTTTCATAATAATTTCTTTATACTTTCTTCTGATGGAGAGTAATCGCGAAGATACTCAGTGAGCAGTCCGTTCGCATGTTGAGTTCGAATCGATAGAAGTTTGGTTTGAGTACTCAACCAGTACATAGCCAAACCTTATAAAAGGTGTTAGGTCTCATGAAAATTGAGAGTTGTTCTAGCCATCTTCAGTGAGCAATTGAGTCGCTGGTATTCCGTTCTCTTGAAGGAAAGACAGCAACTTCACTAGGTTCTCAACGTTGGCGGCTTTATCTGCACCAATGATGATCGGCTTCTTGTCTGATGTGCCTGTTTCTTCTAGCAATGCAATCTTGAAGTTTTCCCAGTCGATGTACTCTTGGCCGTTAATCGCCCAGTAGGGTTCGTGGTCTAAGATATTGACGCTAATCGAATCTTTATGAACTTCAGAAACGTTCTTAATATCAGAGCTCGGCAGTTCGACTTCTAATGACTCCAACTTCACCGATGCTGTCAGCAGCAGGAAAACCATCACGATAAAAATGATGTCGAGCAGCGGTGTTAAGTCCGGAGCTAAACTTTGTGTTTGAGATGAGTGGGGCGTTTTAATCATGCTTGTCTCGCATCACCGACAGCGACTTTGTTTAATGATGAATCTTTAGTTTCGTCAGACTGATTAGTTTGAATCGACATGCCTTCTAACCACACATTCACATAATTCAAAGTATGTTCTAGCTGCGCCAAAACCCTATCGGCCCAAAGTCCAAGCAGTTGAGACCCTGAGATCGCAGGCAGTGCAATCATCAAACCTGCCGCTGTGGTTCTCATTGCTAAGCCAAGGCCGTCAGCTAGATCGTTAGGTGTAATACTTCCGGTGGTAGCAGCTACACCTTTGAACATCTCGATAAGACCAAGCACAGTACCAAGCAAGCCAATGAGTGGACTGATCACGCCGATTAAACCAAGCAACCTTAAACCTGCATGAAGCTGGTGGCGTTTTTCTTGTAGCCAGATGCCTGCCGCATCTTCACGTAGTCCTTTCGAAAAAGAGTGGTGAGCAAGCAACATCGAGACGCCCTTGTACAGCAGCGGTCGTTTACCAGAAATAGACTGAGCGAGAGCCTCAATTTCTTTGCTGTTGGTTGGTGATATTTGATTGAGCTCGCGACGAATGGCGCGTTTGCCAACACCAATGCTTAACATCACTTGGAAGACACGTTCAGCGATGATCATTGCGGTTAATGCTGAACAGATAAGAAGAGGCCAAGTCATTAAGCCAAGTTGATCTTGTAAGTAACTGATTTGTTGCATGATTATTCCAACCTAAAACGAACAGGTAGTTGTACTCGGTGAGCAATCGCTCGACCATTGACAGTGTGGGGTGAGAACTTCCATTTTTTAATGGCGTCTAAAGCGGCGTTGTCGAGTATTAGTACGCCTGATGAATTTACTAATGCTTGCTTAATTTGTTTGCCTTCCGCGTCTAACCAGACCTCATAAATTGCGACCCCTTCAATACCACGACGTCTTGCCTGTCGAGGGTAAGTCGGGGGAGTAGGGGGAGCTGAAAACGAAGGCTTAGTGACTAGCACAGGCTCTTGGTTTGATACGCCTTGGTTTACTTGCTGAGGTTGGTTGGCAGACTCGGCCAGGTTTCTATCGACTTTCTTATCGGCCAGTTTTTCTGGTTGAGGCGTTGGTTTGGACTTTGGTTCTGGGCGTTCTTTCTTAACGACCTTTTTCTTTGCTACTGGCTTCTTTTCAACAACCTTTTTCTCTACTTTCTTGGGTTGAGGCTTATTGGTGATCGCTTTTTTCTTTGGTGTCGGTTTGGCTTGCTTTGGCTCAACGGCCTTGGGTTCGACAGGTTTAGGTTCAGCTTGTGAGACCGTTTCTTTGATTGGTTCTGGTTCAACCGGCTCTGTGATGGTTTTTTGTTGAGCCGGGGAAGGCGTGCTCTTAGGCGTGAAGTTGATCGATACCGTGTTCGATTGGCTACCTGCAGGCATCGCAAAGACTTTGGATTCTTGAGCGACAAATAACAGCGCTGCATGAATCACTAACGATGCACCGCCTGCAATAACATATCTAGGAACGTTCACATTCAATCCTTTACCAAATCTAAAATCTGTATTGGATTATTGCTTAGAATCTAAATAAGATCAATTATCAATTGCATTATCATTTACGTCTATTTATGATTCTCTCAGTTTTTAGCGAATAGTCTTCCAGACTTTGCTATGTAAGTGTTTAGAGAGATTATATGAGTCTTGATATTTATAAGTTTGACGAATCAGTTTTGGGTGTTTCTAGCCCTGATCCGCTTCGTTTTGCGTTTGCAAAAAAGCATTCTGCACATGCCGGGGGAAGTTCAATTCCGGTCGATCCGAGTAAGAAGTTAGAGATCTTTGATGAACTGATGCTAATTGAAGGGAAAAAACAGGATAAACGTTGTTTGTATATCCATATTCCTTTCTGTCGCGTGCGGTGTACGTTCTGTAACTTTTTCCAAAATGCTGCAAGCCGCAAACTAGTGGATGAGTATTTCGATGCACTAATGGTAGAGCTGAAGCAAAAAGCCAGAACTCCTTGGGCGCAATCTGGATTATTTCACGCCGTTTATATTGGCGGTGGAACACCAACCGATTTGTCTCCTCAACAAGTAGAGCAGTTAGGCAAGGCTATTCGCCAATATTTCCCACTGGCAAACGATGTGGAAATGACCTTGGAAGGGCGCATCAATCGATTTGGCGATGAAATGTTTGACCGTGCACTAGAGGGTGGCTTCAACCGTTTCTCATTCGGTATTCAGAGTTTCAATACTCAGGTTAGGCGCAGTGCTAAGCGCTTAGATGACCGAGAGGTTGTGATGGAACGTATCAGTTCACTGAGCCGTACTGAACAAGCGCCTATCGTTCTTGATCTGCTATATGGGTTACCACATCAGTCGATGGAAGTGTTCCAACAAGATTTAGAAGACTACATGTCTACTGGGGCACACGGTATTGATCTCTACCAACTGATTGTTTCGGGCAATGCACCTATGCTTAATCTTGTTGAGAAAGGAAAAATCCCACCACCGGCCAATACGCCAGATAAAGCGAGCATGTACTTGGCGGGTGTCGAGTTCATGGCAAAAAATAAGGTCAAGCAACTGAGCGTGAATCATTGGACTCGCGATAACCGTGAACGCAGTATTTATAACAGCTTAGCGAAAACCTACGCCGAAGTTCTGCCTATTGGTTGTGGCGCTGGTGGCAACATTGGTGGCCACGGTGTGATGCAACATCGAACTTTAGACAGCTACATGGAGTCTATAAAGCAAGGTCAACTGCCAATAGCCATGATGACGAAACAAAGCTCATTAGAGCCAACTTTCTCTTCATTGAAGGCCGGTTTTGATTCTGGTGTTGTGAGAAGAAGTACCTTACCGAGCTTTATGGGGCAAGACACGTTCGATTATCTGAAGCCTCTGTTTTTGCATTGGGAAAAGAATGGTCTAGTTGAGCTTTCGGAAGATTATCTGACCCTCACTATTGCTGGCAGCTTCTGGGCAGTAAGCCTCGCTCAAAGTGTGATTCAAGTGCTTAACGCTGAATATCAGGCTATGCATCCAACACCGAAGGCATCCGGTTCGGTCGGCCACCCGCATGCAAGTTTGAAGCACGCTTAATATCGAATCTTTAGTTTATAACTTACGTAAATTACTCGTTTATACGGAACATATTCAATGACAGATACAACATTAGAAATGACAGAAACTCTAGAACAACGCGTAGCTCTAATTTTAGAAGAAGAGCCAAAACTACTGCCGACAGCAATTGCTGAGAAGCTAGGTGTTTCAGAAGTTGAAGTGGTTGCTGCTTTTCCAAACGACATGGCGGTAATGCTAGATGGCAGCCGTGCTCAAGAGATTCTAGAAGGTTTAGTTGGTTGGGGCCCTGTGACCACTATTGTGCATTCATTTGGTTCTATCTTTGAAGTAAAAGCACCATTCCCGAAAGGAAAAGTAGCACGTGGTTACTACAACTTGATGGGCAAAGAGGGCGAGCTTCATGGTCACCTAAAGCTTGATAACGTTAAACATATCGGTTTGGTGAGCAAGGCGTTCATGGGTCGTGAAAGTCATTACTTCGGCTTCTTCAGTGAAACCGGCGAGAACATTTTTAAGATCTACCTAGGCCGCAATGAAAAGCGCGAGCTGATTGCCGACCAAGTAGAACGCTTCAAAGCGCTAAAAGAACAAGCTTAAGCACAATTAACGGCAAGCTTAACTAAGGTTGCCAGGTCATTAGAACATACATCAATGCTCGAGGATCGTTTAGTTTGCTAATGATCGCTCAACCTCGGGCGAAAAATAATAAATCAGAGAAAGTGAAGAAAGGAATTACCCATGGAACAGCAAGTAAAACAAGAACGTCTACAAGGTCGCCTAGGTCCAGAAATTAAAGAATTTCGCCAAGAGCGCCGTACCCTTCAACTTGCAACGGTTGATCAAGAAGGTCGCCCGAACGTAAGTTACGCACCTTTCGTTCAAAACCAAGAGGGTTACTTTGTTCTCATTTCTGATATTGCTCGTCATGCGCGTAACTTGAAAGCAAACCCTCAAGTCTCGTTGATGATGATTGAAGATGAAGAGAGCTCGAAGCAACTTTACGCACGCAAGCGTTTGACGTTTGATGCTCAAGCAAGTGTTGTAGAGCGTGAAACTGAGCTTTGGACTCAAGTGATCGGTCAGATGCAAGAGCGTTTTGGTGAAATCATTGATGGTTTGAGCCAGCTGCAAGACTTCTCTCTGTTCAACCTTAAAGCAGAAAACGGCCTGTTCGTTAAAGGTTTTGGTCAGGCATACCAAGTATCTGGCGACGATCTGGTGGATTTCGTTCACCTGGAAGAAGGCCACAAAAAAGTATCTAACGAGTAATCTCGTTTAATCTAATGTTAAGAGCCCTCTAATGTGAGGGCTTTTTTATGCCTAAATATTGTCGCTGTCTCTTAAGGCCACGTTGTAAATACGAGACTTTAACTCGAGAAAAAGCAGATTAAATCAAAGAGTTTGGTATATTGGCGTCTGATTAATATTAAAGTTTAAGGATCGATACGTGAAACCAGTAAGTCGAGATTGGGACGAGTTCTGTTACCCATTTATTTATGAAGACAGCCCTATCTGTGATTTTGAAATCTTATCGGACGAGCTCTGTTGTCGAGTTGGGTTGGTGCTTTCTTTGGAATTGGAGCCTCAGGTTCGTGAAATCCTGCAACGCCTACAACCGAATATCTATCACTTAAATGGGTCTGTACGTGGGAAACTCGCCATCACAGAATCTGAATTGGTCGAGCTCAAGCAAGATTATCATCATGTTCGTGATCAGCTAGAAGGCGGGTTCAAAGGTTTTGTTTTACCCGGTGGGCATCGAGTATCCAGCGAGCTTCACTTGTGTCGCTGTCAGGCTAAAAAAGTCGTGCGAGCATTGGTGAGTATTGAGCATCATGAAAGCAAAAAATCGCCAGACCCGATTCTTTTTAAATACGCTAACTTAGTCGCGAACACACTCTATGCATTGGCGTCTTTTACCAATCATGTCAATGAGGTAGAGGAAGTGGAATTTGTGAGTAAGAGCTATTCTATGCCAAAGAAATCTTAAGGAAGAGTTCTACATTGAATCATCTCTAATCCTAAAGAAGCTAAGAAGCTAAACCATTAAGCATGATGCTAGGTTTAGCTTCCAAAATAGCGTCTAAGCAGCCGTAGATGCTTCGTTTAAGACTTTTGCGCCGCGTAGCATGGCTTCGATTAATTCGCCCGCATTGAACTTCTCAAGTGCTTCATGTGCACCTACCTGATTGGCTCGGTCGACACAGATTTCACTGGACAGTGAGGTATGCAAAATACAGTAGGCATGACTCAGTGCGCTGTCATTTTGTACTTCAAACGCAAGCTCATAGCCATCGAGTCCAGGCATCTCGATATCACTCACTAGAAGATCAATCGCATTGCCTACGCTAGCTTGGCGTCGCATCAGGTCAATTGCATCTAAGCCGTTATTACAAATGCTGTAAGGGATGTTGATGCTGTCTAAGGCATCAGATAGTTGTTTACGCGCAATCAAAGAATCATCAACCAATAAGATGTTCAGCGCTTTGAGGCGTTCCCTTTCGACATCAGTCAGCATTGGAATATGCGCGTTTTCATAAGCCGGGTAGATCTTAGAAAGTAGTAACTCCACGTCGAGCATTTGCACGATACGATCTTCAAAACGCGTAATACCCGTCACAAACACATTACGACCCACACTGGCGGGTGGCGATTCAATGCTTTTCCAATCACATTCAATGATTTTATCAATCGAACGAACCAAAAATGCCACTACTGTTCTTAAACAATCGGTGACGATGAGCACACAATCTTGGTAATCCGAGGGTGTGATAGGGCGAAAACCAATCGCAGCAGACATATCAATGACAGGAACCGTAAGGTCGCGGATGGTCACCGTACCAATCACATGGTGATGAGAGTAGGGGATCTGGGTCATTGGCTGGAAAGGGACGATTTCTCTGACTTTAAGCGTGCCTATCGCAAAACTTTGAGTAAGGGATAACTTGAACATCAACATTCCCTGTGACTGACTCGCTTTACTGATCGGTTTGGCCATAGTGGCTCCTACTTAATACCCGCTTAATTTATAAGGATTAATTTAAAGGGAAACAGAGATGTCGGCAAGTCACTATACGGTTTTTAGGGGTTTTAAGGCAGTTGTTTTCGGTTATAGAGTGAAGATTGGCAGTTCTTGGGTTAAAATCACGCTAAACGCGCGCTGTCGATGGTTTTATGTCGACAAGTCGTTAGCGATAAACAGAATTACAATAGTCAGTTCATTAACGATGCTCTAAGCAACCATCGTAAGTAAACTGACCGCAACGCACTGAGAATTATCATGGCAAGAACAGCAGCAGCGCTTCATATTTTGGTGAAGCACAAAGAAGTAGCAGAAGACATCATCAAGCAGCTTAAAAAAGGTGCTAAGTTTCAAACGCTAGCGAAGAAGCATTCAACGTGTCCATCTGGTAAAAAGGGCGGAGACCTAGGCGAGTTCAAAAAAGGTCAAATGGTGCCTCAGTTTGATAAGGTTTGTTTCTCTGGTGAGACGCTAGTACCACACCTTGTTAAAACAAAATTTGGCTGGCACGTAGTGAAGGTTCTTTACAGAACTTAGTCATAAATATGTGTTAGATTGAATAAAAGGAGCGTATGTACGCTCCTTTTTTGTCACTTTTTTGTGCAGTTTAAAGCACTACGGTTGAGTGTTCATCCCAGACGTTATGCGATAATTGGCACTACGCCCTTGACTATCCGCCGTGACTAATCGGTGGGAGGAGGAGGGTTTTTAATGAGTAACTCATATAATAAATACCATTCTTAAGGAAATTTATGCAGCTTTGCCTTTTAGCCTTTGTATTTATCTAGAAAGCTGTAAACAAGTTTGGTAGGAGAACAACATGGATAGTTCAGCTATGTTAAGCAACCCAGCGACAGATGTGATATTGCATGCCTTTGACTGGTGCTACGCTGACGTAATGAAGAACGCCCCACTGATCCAAGAATTGGGTTATAAATCTGTTTTAGTATCACCGGCAATGAAGTCGTTACGCGGACCTAAAGGTTGCGACCGTGATTCTGGCACCCAATGGTGGCAGCGCTATCAACCACAAGATTATCGTGTGATTGATAATCAGCTGGGTGACACGCAAGATTTCACTGCGATGGTGAACACGTTAAAGCAACACGGGCTTCGTACCTATGTGGACGTCGTGTTTAACCACATGGCCAATGAGTCGGGTATCCGTGGCGATTTAACGTATCCAAATCAGCAAGACATGGCGTCTTATCAAGAAGATGCTGACTATTACGAATCCATACGTTTGTTTGGCGATCTTTCTAAGCCTTTATTTGATGAAAACGACTTTGTTGAAGCGTTTGGTATCAAAAACTGGAAAGACACTTGGGAAGTACAGAACGGACGTATTACTGGTGGAGTTAGTGACCCTGGCTTGCCAACGCTGTTAGACAACGACAATGTGGTCGCGCAGCAGAGAGCTTACCTAAAAGCCTTAAAAGAGATTGGCGTGAAAGGGTTTCGCATAGACGCAGCGAAACACATGACACTGTCACATCTACGCAAGGTGTGGACTGATGATATTTGCGAAGAAATGCATATTTTTGGCGAGATCATTACTGATGGTGGTGCGACCAAAGAAGAGTATGAGTTGTTCCTTGAGCCTTACCTCAAACACACTCGCTTAGGCGCTTACGATTTCCCTCTGTTCAATACCATCTTCAAATCCTTTGAAGAGCAGGGCAGCTTTAAGTCTTTGATCAATCCTTACTGTTTTGGTCAGGCGTTATCGAATATGCGAGCAATCACTTTTGCCGTCACTCATGATATTCCAAATAATGAAGTATTTTTGGATCACGTAATGGGTGAAGTTGACGAGCGATTAGCTCATGCCTTTATTCTTGGTCGAGACGGGGGTGTGCCGCTTGTTTACAGTGAGCTAAGTACCAGCGGCATTCTGGATCAGAACGTTCAGCCTCGTTGGCTTAACGATTGGCAAGCGCCTTACATGAAAAACATGATTCAGTTTCATAACCATGTTCATGGCGAAGCGATGCGTGTGGTTGAGGCAAATGATGATTTGCTGGTGTTTGTCCGTGGAGACAAAGGCATTGTGGTGATCAACAAGTCGAAGCGAAGTAAAACGGCATCACTGGCTTGGACTGGTACAGTAACTGACTTATTGTCTGGTGCAGTGTTTGATTGTGTCGATAAGACGCTAACCATTCAGGTTGAATCTAATCAGTGCATGATGCTGACGACCAATGAGTTCGAACCTGTGATGAGTTAAGTCTGATCGGTTAGAAAGAGAAGTCGAAAAAAGAAAGACCCGTTTACTAGCATCTAGTAAACGGGTCTTTTGTTTTTTAGGTTCTTGGCGGAACGTTGGTTAAGCCTATGTATTGGTTAAGCTAAGCGCTGATTAACACAAACTTCTGTTAAACCGTAAACTTGTTCAATAGCTCGTCTTGTTGGCGAACATTGTCAGTTTGTACCTGCATTGCCGTGTTTGCTTCTTGAGCCGCGTTGGATACTTGTGTTGAAAGGTCTTTGATCTTAACTGTGTTGTTGTTGATCTCTTCCGCTACTAAGCTCTGCTCTTCTGCTGCTGAAGCAATTTGAATATTCATATCAGAGATACGCTGAATCGCGTCACGGATGCGGTCAAGTGAAGAGTTTGCTTGCTGAGCGCGTTCAACGGCGTCAGTGGCTGTGTCTTTACTTTGGTTCATCGCGTTCGATACTGAGCTTGCACCCGCTTGGAGTTGCTCAATCATGTTGCGGATTTCAGTGGTCGATTCTTGAGTACGTTGCGCCAGAGTTCGAACTTCGTCGGCTACGACTGCGAAACCACGACCAGATTCACCAGCACGTGCCGCTTCAATCGCTGCGTTCAATGCGAGTAGGTTAGTTTGGTCTGCAATATCGTTGATTACTTTAAGAATCGTTTCGATGTTGGCTGTCGCTGATTCCAGTACTTGTACTTCTGCAACCGCTTGGTCGATACGTGCTGAAAGGTTATCAATGGCTTGAGTGGTATCACTGACTACAGATGTACCGTCTAGCGTTGCTTCGTCAGCTTCACGAGCCGCTGCTGCTGCGCCTTGAGCGTTGTTCGCGACTTCTGTTGCAGTCACTGCCATCTCGTTCATTGCAGTCGCTAATTGCTCAAGCTCTTGCAGTTGGGTATTCATCGCGTTTGCTGATTCGCCTGCACCTTTAACCGTGATTTCAGTACCACGCTTAATCTCAACACCAATCGCTTTTGATTGAATGATTTGGTTTTGCAGGTTTTCAGTAAAGGTATTGAAACCTTTTGCTAGGTCAGAGAACTCTTTGTCTGTGTTGGTGTCTAGTCGTTTGGTTAAGTCACCTTGACCGCTCGCCACATCTTGAATTGCTTGGTTAAGCACATCAAGTGGACGCATTAACACACGGATCAGAACAGTCAGTGCAATGATGCTGAGAATTACCGCAATCAATGAGTAGATCATCGAGCTGTTCTTCAGATCTTCCACGGTTTGGAACGCGATCTCTTCATCAAGGATTGCGCCAATGTACCAATCTTCACTTGGGATGTGGGTGAAGTTAACTAGGAACATTTTTCCGTCGACTTCAATTTCTTGAGAGCCTTCACGAATGCTTGCTTGTGGCATGTAGCTTGAAAGCGTTTCACCGTTGTTTTTCGCATTCGGGTGAGCAATCGTTGTGCCGTCAGCAGTGACTAGGAATAGGTAGCCGGCATCAAACAAGTTCACTTGGTTTACCAATGTCGCAAGGTTGGTCAGTTCTAGGTCGTAGAACATACCTGCCGTGAAGCGGCCGCTGTCTTTAACTGGCGTACCCACAGAGATGATGACTTTCTTACTTGATGCATCCACATAAGGAGCGGTAACCACTAAACTGTTTTTGGATTTAGCATCAATGTACCAAGGGCGGATTCGTGGGTCGTAATCTGGACCGGCTTCCCAACCGTCATCATTCTCAATGACGAAACCGTTTGCTTCATAACCAAAGCCAACCGCTAGGAAGCTGTTTTTAAGCTTTGGTTTTTCTAGGATTTCTTTTACGTAAGTACGGTCTTGAGGGTTAATCTCGATGACTTCAGTCGTCGATTGAGCCAACGCTTTCTTGGCGTTCATTTCTGATACGACTGTATTTTTTACGCCAGAGACCATCTCTTTTAGGCTCGCATTGACGTGGTTTTCTACAGCACTTCTTACGGTGTAAAGTTGTTGTATTGAAAGCAATGATACTGTCACTAGCAGCAAGGCTGATGATGCAGCAACCACCTTATGGCTAAATTTCATTGAGTGTTCCCCTTCTCACAGGCTTTGCGAAGTCTAAAGTTAATCGTGTTTTTCTAATTATATATATCGACGAGATTGAAATTTACTTGAATGTAATTTCACAAAATAGACTACAAAAATACAACAACCTAAACAATACAAAATTCACTAAATCATATATTTGTTACTTTTAGCATTTGGTTCAATGAGTTGAAGATACACGCGAGCCTAGAGCCTACGGGTATTGATAATTTATTAATTAGACGTTTATGTGTGTGGTTTTCTATTATAAGACGAGAAGGAAGGTAAACAGATATGAAATTAAATGATATGCCAATTTTATATCTTGGATGTATTTTTGGTGGGTAGGTGAATGTATTTTAAGCGAGTAGGGAATGTCTTTACTGGCAATAAAAAGCCCCACAAAAGTGAGGCTTTATAAAATAGTTCTTAATTACGCTATATCAGTAGGGTCTAATTTAGAATATTAGATGTGCTACACCAGCGATAACCGGAAGTGTAATTAACGTACGCAGAATAAAGATAATAAACAGTTCGAGGATGTTCACTGGAATCTTACTGCCTAGAAGCAGAGCACCTACTTCAGACATGTAGATCAGCTGAGTTACCGACATTGCTGCAATAACAAAGCGAGTCATCTCGTTGTCGATAGAAGCCGCAAGGATTGCCGGGATGAACATGTCTGCAAAACCAACCACGATGGTTTCAGATGCTGCAACCGCTTCAGGAACACCAAGTAGCTCTAGGAATGGAATGAAAGGTTGACCTAGGAATGAGAATACCGATGTGTATTCTGCAATAACCAGTGCCATCGTACCAAGGCCCATAACAACAGGCAGTACACCAAATACCATATCTACGGCGTTACGGATGCCTTCAGCAAATACTGACTTAGCTGACTTAACTTGTGATGCTTTGTTTACTGCTAGCTCAAGACCCCAAGAGAATGTTGAGTGACCTGCAGGAATCGCGTCAGCGTCTTTGTGAGGCTTGCTGCCATCAATGAAGGTGTCTTTCTTCATGCTTAGTGGCGGAAGGCGAGGGATGATTACCGCAGCCACAATACCCGCTAGACAGATTGCTGCGTAGAAAGGTAGGAATAGGTGCTCTAGCTCTACTTGAGCAATAACCACAAGGCTGAACGTGATAGAGACTGCAGAGAAAGTCGTACCAACTACAGCGGCTTCACGCTGGGTGTAGAATTTCTTCTCGTACTGTTTACTTGTAAGCAGGATACCGACACTGCCGTCACCTAACCAAGAAGCCATACAGTCGATAGCACTACGACCAGGCAGGTTGAAGATTGGGCGCATTACTTTACTTAGTAAGGTGCCAAACAATTCTAGCAAACCAAAGTTAAGTAGTAGTGGCAGTAACAAACCAGCAAAGATAAACACTGAAAATAGAGTCGGCAATAGGCCTTCTAGTACGAGACCGCCGGTGTTTTCTTCCCAAATAAATTCAGGGCCGATTTGGAAGAAAGCCATGAATGCTGCAGCACCACCGATAAGACGAACCAACAACCACAGTGGAGATGGGTTGAAAAGGCCGCTTAAAAATGAGTTCGATGTAATGAATGCAGGTTTGAAAATGGTGCTTAAAACTGAAGCTACAGACATGAAGGCAACGATTGCAGTGATAATAGCAACTAGAGACTCACCGAAAACCGCTTGAATTGATTTGGCTAGAATAGCGACAGGGATCGTTAGATCACCTTGGTAGCTGATTGGCGCCATGAAAAGGAATAAACCAATCAGAGATGGGATTAAGAAAACCCAGAAACTGCCTTTAGATTTCTCTGGTTGAGCAGTATTCGTGTTGTTAGACATGTTAATTGTTCTCGTATTTCTACATGTAAAAAAGCCACATCCTTGGCGTTTTTATTCTCTAAACATCCGTATTTTCTCACTGGCTGCAAGATTACCCAGTATTGATAGTGCTTGCAATACTATTCATCAAATATCGCTAACTATTCACACTGGTTATTCTGCAACTCATTAAGAGTTTAGAATAAAGTGTTGCGGATGTTACGTAATTTGAGGATATATTGCCAGATATTTATAAATTGACTGGCGTTTCAGTTCGATAGGTCAGGTAGAGCCAGTAGCTAAATGCGATAATGAAAGCGAAAGAGGCAGGGAAAGCCAGCGCCAAAATTTCAAAGCGCTGGAACAGACAAGCTCCGCTTAAACCACCAAACAGAAAGCCAACCACAATGAACATCAGTAGTTTGGCTTTACGACGGTCAAAAGGCATCCCCTTTAAGCGAGCACCAATCATGATCCCAAGATCCGTGATGATCCCGCTCATGTGCGTTGTTCGAATGATCGCACCGCTGTAAGTCGTTATCATCGCGTTCTGCAAACCACAGGCTGCTGAAGCGAAGTATTGGCCTGAAGTGTAGCCCTGTAACAGTGCCCAAAGTGCTAAAAATAGCAACCCCCCTTCAATGCACAGAGCAACGCCGTAACGACGCCCTAACTTCAGTGCTTGGTTCTCAATAAAGAATCCGCTGAAGGCTGCACCTAACATAAAGCTCATGATAATCAGTAAAAGATGTAAAGAAGCCGAAGTTGGTGTGAGCAGGCTACTGCCTAATAAAGACATGGTGCCTGAAATGTGGGAGATCGCTTGATGCTGAAAGCCGAGTAAGCCAATCGCATTAACACTGCCAGCAAGGCCTGCGAGCAGCAAAGCGCCGTATTCAACCCAGCGAGGTAGCTTAGAAATCATGTGGTTCACCCTGGGTTAAAAAGAGGAGCCGATTATAACGCTAGCGAAAAGATACGCTAGCGCTGTGGTGCGTTGATATTTGATCTTAGGCAACAGTATTGCAGTTTGTTCTAATGCCGTTGCTTTATCGAGATAAAGGTCAGTAACAGGCTAGTTGTAGTGACTCATTTGATGGTCAAATTTGACCCAGCCGTGTTTACGTTCTTCGTAGACTGAAAAGCTCGGTAGCGGAAAGTCTTGCTCTTTAAATAATCCGAGCGGGACGATATAAAAATCGGCAGCAGCAACAGATTGTAAGAGCATGGTGGTGCCACACTTAGGGCAAAACTGATAGGTCACTTCACCACCCGTATCACTGATGCGTGAGAAAGAAGTGACTTCTCCGTTTAATGTGACTTGTTCTATTGGGAACCGAGCCTGAACACCAAACACACTTCCGGTGCGTTTCTGACATTCATAGCAATGGCATACAGAGGTGCGTTGAGGCTCGCCTCTGCATACTAGGTTGACTGCTCCACAGCGGCATTCGCAACTTCTGATATTTCTATCTTTAATATGATTGATATCCATCCATGCTCCACTTCTGGTTAACCCTGTATTGATAATTATACTAAAGCCCTTTATGGTCTGCACAACTGGATGAAAACAAAAGAATATAATTGCTCATGAAAAAGAAAATCTTACCTATACCTCTGATTTTACTGATTCCAATTGTCATGCTGGTTGTGGTGATACTGGCGGGTATTTATCGCTTTAGCTTAAGTGACGAAGAGATCTTGGCGAAGTTTCCTTCTTCTCAAGTCAGTTATGACCCTGTTGTTGAAACCGTTTTTGATTTGAAGACGACCAACCCATGGACAATTAAAGTACCCGAAACCAACGCGTACGCTTTTATTAATGAAGTCGATGAACCTAGAGCTATAGCCTTTGGACGCTATGACTCGGGTGTTGAGCGTGGTGTGGTAACGGTAGACACCAACAACCTTTCAGCCGTCACGTTGGGCAAGGCGAGTTTCTTTGTCGCACCGATGTGGGTATCTAACCAAGGCAGTGGCGTGTTCTATTATCTTGGCTTGTTTAAACATGACCAGCAGCGAAGCCGTGTCGTGCTAGTCAACCAGCTTTTTCTAGGCGATAGAGTGCAAATTCAGACTTTAGAGGTCGCTCAGCAGCAAGATTTACAATCCGCTAGCAAACAAACAGGGGAAGGTTTTATCGGCTTTACTCAGCATTCTGCGGAACAATCATTTGCAGAATCCCCTTCTGAAAAGGTGTTAATGAGCTTTTCTTTTGATACGCAATCAATTGGTAAGCAATAACGTTTTCGTTAATGCAAGGATCTGTTGTTTATGTGAGCTAAATTACATATTATCTTAATTAGATGAATGAAATTTAGACACTCCTTATGCTTGGTGTCTGCCTATTTTTACAAATGGAGCTTGCGAATGATTAATAAACGTTTTTTTAAGACGAAAGATGAAGTTGAAGTGACCTTCGAGCTAGAAGCTCAAGAAGCGAACTCTGTATCCATCGTTGCTGACTTTCTTGATTGGAAAGCCACCCCAATGAAAAAACTGGCCAAAGGGAAGGTTTACAAATTTAAAACTCGCCTACCTAAAGATGGCGAGTTTCAATTCCGCTATCTAGTTGATGACCAACAATGGGTGAACGATGCGAATGCTGATCGTTATATCCCGAATGAGTTTGGTGAAGACAATTGCTTGGTATCGACGGTTAACGCTTAATCGAGATGAAGTAGCGTGAATCAATAGAAAGCAGAAACTAGCCGTTTCTGCTTTTTTAATTTTTTATTTGGCGGTTAATATTATTAATCGTGTAGCGAGTTTTCACTTACGGTAACTCAATGACTTAGTCCAAATTGGGCAGATTCACATCATATTATGACAATGCAATGATGATTTATGCGTTTGAAAAGCATATCCTATGCCTTTATATCGTAGAAAGACCTGTTTACCGTGTATTCAAAAATATTTTCTTCTCCGTTTGCTGAGCTTTCACCTGTAAAAAAAGTAGCTATTTTAGGACTGCCACTTATTGCAGCGTTTGGTATTGCTTTGCAATCTTCAGAATCGGATCTGACGAAAACGATCGATCTTGATTTACCTGACTCAACCGTTATTGAGTCAATCCTATCACCTTCTTCTGTCGCGATTATCGAACCGCCGACGTTTGAGTATCAAATTCAAACGGGCGATAACTTGAGTAGCATCTTCACTCAACTTGGATTTTCTTATAAATCGATGATGAGCGTGATGGAAACCGATTTAAACTTCCTTGCCCTAGACACACTTCGTCCTGGTAACACATTACGTTTTTGGCGTGATGAGGCGACGGGCAATCTTTCCAAAATGGAAATTCAATTTAGTGTTGCGGATAAAGCAGTTTACCGACGACTTGAAGATGGCAGCTATGAATTTGAAGACATTTCTATTCCTGGTGAATGGAAGCAAAAGCCTTTAGTGGGTGATATTCACGGTAGTTTCTCTATGTCGGCGAACAAGGTTGGCCTGAATAGTCTTGAAATTGACCATATTGTGACGCTTCTTAAAGATAAGCTGAACTTTAGCCGCGACCTGCGCGCTGGCGATCAGTTTGAAGTGCTTCAGAAAGCGCAATTTGTTGATGGTGTCGCAACCGGAAAGCGTGAAATCGAAGCGATTAAGATCATGAATCGTAATCGTGTTGTTTCTGCGTACTTACACACTGATGGGCAATATTACGATGCCAATGGCGATAGCTTACAACGTGCTTTCCAGCGTTACCCTGTAAGCAGTGGATGGCGTCAGAGTTCTCAGTTTAACCCCAAGCGCTTACACCCTGTGACAGGCCGAGTCTCACCTCACAACGGTACAGATTTCGCTACGCCAATTGGTACGCCAGTTCAAGCGACGGGTGATGGTAAAGTGATCATGACCCGTAAGCACCCATACGCCGGTAACTACGTCGTTATTCAGCACGGTAGCACTTACAAAACGCGTTATCTCCATTTGAGTAAGATCCTCGTTCGTAAAGGACAAACGGTATCTCGTGGTCAGCGTATTGGCTTGTCAGGTAAAACTGGCCGAGTGACGGGTGCACACTTGCATTATGAGTTAATCGAACGTGGTCGTCCTGTGAACGCGATGACAGCGAATATTCCGATGGCTGATTCAGTGCCTAAAAAGGAAAAAGCGACGTTCGTAGCGTCAAGAGATGAAGCTGATAAGTTGTTAAAGGTAGCTTTAGAAGCACAATCTAATAACAGTTAATAGATTTCTCTAAATTAGGCCGATTAATCAAGCCGCGAGAGCTTTTCTAAATACTTCAGTATTTAGTCATGCTTCGCGGCTTTTTAGATTTTGGTCTGGCTACTGCTTTATATTTTTAATTTTTATGGGCTTTGAATGAGTGCTTCTGAATGAGTCACTAAACTCACGATAGCTTCAGGTCGCATAGGAGGCGAGTATAGGTATCCTTGGATCTTGTCGCACCCCATATCGTGAAGTTTCTCTAGCTGTTCACGCTTTTCCACACCCTCTGCGACAAGTGATACGTTGAGTCGATGAGCAAGCTGGATGATCAACCAAACAACGCTCTCTGATGTCGAATTGGTGAGTAAATTTTGAATGAAAATTGCATCAATTTTAATGCAGTCAATCGGGTAGCTGTGAATGTAATTCAAGCTAGAGTAACCGGTGCCGAAATCGTCTAGCGCAATCGTAAAGCCTTGTTCTCGCAAAAAGTTGAGTGCGTCTTTGGTGTCTTGAGTTGGAGATAGCAATACTGTTTCGGTCAGCTCAATAACAAACTCATCAGCCTTAAAGTGATGCTGTTCAATGGTCCGAGTGAGGTAGGAAATGTAACGCTTAGAGTCGGTAAGCTCATGGGCGGAACAGTTTATTCCGAGCTTAACCTTGTATCCTAAGCCTTTTTCTAATGTCGTTTTAGCTCGGCATACCAGTTCGATAATGCGTTCACCCAGCTCGACAATTAGCCCGGATCCTTCTGCTACCTGTATAAACTCAACTGGGGATATGTCGCCGTGCTTTTCTGTTTTCCAACGAGTGAGTACTTCGAAATACTTCCAACATTTGTCTTGTTGACCAACAATCGGCTGAGCCACAACATACATTCCGCTGTTCAGCGAGATAGAGTTTTCAAGTTCATTTCTCAAGGCCGCAATTAACTCGGTCTTTCTCTGATATCGAGATCTTAAGTGGGTGTCATAGCACTTGATATGGGTACCCGAATATTGCTTACATTCTTTCAACGCTAAGCTGGTGTTGAAGATGATTTGCTCTACGTCTTTGCTATCTCCGGCTGATCCTGCGATGCCTATGCTGATATCAAAATCGATCCTAAGATCAATACTGTTATACCCTTGTTTTACTTTGGCGATGATTTGGTCACAAATTGCGGTTGGGTCGGCGTAATAGGTGATGAAGGCGAATTCATTTCCTGCCGTTCTAAAGGTGAGGTTATTTTCAGGGAGTGTTCGTCTCAAAATCTCAGCCAGATGTTGCAGTACCTTGTCTCCAACATAGTTGCCGTGAAGATCGTTAATCGCTTTAAAACTATTAATGTCCAGTATTGCTAACGTGAACGGTGTTGAGTTTTGCTGAGTGATTGATTCTAGCGTATCGGATAAGCAACTGCGGTTAAGTAAACCTGTTAAGCTATCGTGTGAGACCTCATAACTGAGTTGATTGACCAATTGCTCAGAGCGATCGTTGAACCACATCTCACGCAGGGTGTGGATGATGATATCCGAAAAAAGTTGATGATGTTTAATCGCTTCTTGTTGCTGAGCATTACTCATTGGGGAAGTAAACGTAGAAAAAAGTACCCCCATGACTTCACCGCTTTGAGTCCGTGTAGGAATCGCAATGGAATTCTGTGAGGTAATCTCTTGCCGAAAGGCAGACGTAGGTAGTGATTTGACAACGTATTGAGCAAATGAGCAATCAGGGTGGTTTTGATTGACGGCTTGCTGATAGATTTGCCCATGACGAGGGTTGATTCTGTCATGCAAGACGTGATCAGAATGAGCAATAACTAAAGGAACAATTTGGTCTGGAAAGTACTTTTTCTCAATGATAGTGGTGTACTTAGTATCGAACATTTGGTGTAGAGTAAGCACTGCTGATTCCAAAAGGTCGATACCTTCCAACTTGAGCAAGCGCCCTATACGCTCAGTGTCTATCATATTGTTGTACGTTTGTTGAGTCATAGCTACCATCCCTAGTTAACCAGATCCAGCGTGTAAGCCTGTGTGTTTAGTTTATACGCATCTATTTTTATATGCTCTTAGTTTATTATTGGCCGCGTTGTATCATTTTTCAAATTAAGTTGAGACTTATTTCACAAAATTTGGTTATTTCTCTCTTTATCTAGCCTATCTTTCAAATGGTCCAAAAATAACTTGGTTCGCGTATGTGAGTAATCAAGCTTAGGGTAGTACGCGTAAACCATCACTTCGTCGGCGGTAATATTTGGCAATACTGGAACTAATGTCCCTTGTTTAAGATCCTCTTTGATCATTGCTTTGATGGTTAACAGCACACCCATTCCTCGTTTCGCCGCGTGAAACAAAGCCTCAGGGTTGGTGGTCGCAAAGTTGCCGTTCAAAGTGATGCGCTGCCCTTTGGTGAGTGTGACTTCACGGGTAGGGCGCTCTCCCCATATTAAGGAGTTGTGTTGTTCTAAGTCTTGCTCGTTGGTGGGATAACCATGTTTGGCAAGATAACTCGGCGCAGCATAGAAACTGGCCTTGTGTTCAAACAGCGGTGTTTTCTTGAAGCTTAATGAGTTGAGCTGTTCCAGTTCACGACTGATCACCAGATCCAAGCCAAGTTCAGGTAATTGACCAGGAGTCGTGGTGATCAGCTGTACCTTAATGTCTGGGTATTTTTCTAAGAAGTCGTCCATGTATTGCACCAGAAATTTAGAGCCAACAGCAATCGTCGCGCCTATCTTTAAGAGGCCTGCCGGGGTTTGGTTAACCGAGCGAGTCTCATCAATAATTGATTGCCAATTGTCGAGTTGATCCTTGGCCCGCAAGTAAAAGAGTGCTCCCGCTTCGGTTTGGTTAATCGAGCGAGTGGTGCGCTTTAAAAGTTGAGTACCGATACGCTCTTCGAGCCAGTTTACTCTTTTGCTGATCGCTGAGCTGGTGGTATTAAGTTTGCGAGCGGCGCCATTGAAACTGCCTTCTTCCACTACTCTAACGTAGCTTTTTACGTTGAGAATCCAATCCATATTATTTCCTGCTAGGACTTAATTAAATTCCAATTTGGTTAATTATCAATTACTGGTTTTGAATATAAACTTATATCATGAACAAATATCAAACGAATAGGGAATTTTTTGAGCCAATCGACCTTTAAAAAAACGCCGTTACTTTTAGCAATGATGATTATTGCTACGGGGCAGGTGGGTGTGAGCATCTACTTGCCATCATTGCCGTTAATTGCTTCTGATTTAAGTGTGACTCAGGTAGATGTACAGCTGCTCGTCACGCTGTTTCTTGTGGGTTTTGGCCTGTCACAGCTATTTTACGGGCCGATGTCCGATGCAGTGGGAAGAAGACCTATCTTCTTGTTAGGTCAGGGTGTTTATTTGATTGGTACTGTCGTTTGTGTTGTTTTTTCTGACAACATGACGGCGCTAGAGGTTGGTCGCTTATTGCAAGGTTTAGGGGCGGGCAGCGCCTCGGTTCTCGGACGAAGTGTGCTTCGCGACAGCTATGATGGCCCTCAACTGACCAAAGCGTTGTCTTATATTTCGATCACCGCTTCGATCATGCCGATCATTGCCCCCGTATTTGGTGGTTGGATTTCATTTCACCTCGGTTGGCAGGCGGTGTTCCTGTTTGTTCTTCTTTATCTACTGGCAATATTTACGCTGGGTTACTTTGTGTTGCCTGAGACTTTGCCATATGGAAAGAGTCGCTTTGATGCCTGCCAAGTAGTGAAGAACTACGGACGCTTGTTGACTAACCGCCAAGTGTTGACCAGTGCCAGTTATAACTGGATGAGCTACATGGCAAGTTTGGTATCTTTATCGCTGTTTCCATTCTTAATGCAAGAGCAATTGGGGCTGACCGCCGCTGAATATGGCTCATTGATGATTGTCCCTTCGGCAGGTTTACTGATAGGTAGCGTGGCTTTGAACTTGCTCAACCGTAGGTTTAGCACTCCGCAATTGATGAGCCTTGCGATTTTGATCATTTTGTCTTCGGGAACTTGGCTTCTTACTCATGAGTTATCCATCTTTAACTTAGTTTGGGCGTTTACTTGGTTGGCGATAGCACAAGGCATCTCGTTCCCACTATCAATCAGCATGTTATTAGAACCCCATAAGAAACAAGCGGGTGCAGTGTCTGCATTGTCTGGCTCAATTCAGATGTGTTTAGCGGGTTTATTGGGTGGGTATCTAGTAGAAAGCTGGGTGACAACTCACTTACAACTCGGCGGGTTTTATCTGATTATTGGTGCTTGCATGGGTACAGTCCTTTGGTCTTCAACCAAAATGAATAAGAAAGCCGCAGCTACCGAAGTAGAGTACAGTTAAACAGCTGAAGTAGAGTACAGTTAAGCAACTAGCTCGCTATAGTTCAGAGTACAGTCGTTAATACGTTGTATTTGTATGGATGGTTTTCTACAATACCTGCGTCCATTTAATAGGTAATAAACATGCAGCAAAATGAATTTGAAGTACTGGTAAAAGCTATCTGCGCACTAGATGGCCTGCCTCAAGCGCTTGAGCTATTGAAATCCAATGAGGATACAGAAGTCGCTGAGGCTGCTGGATCACTAACAGGTCAATTTGCGCTAGCTGAAGTAGAAGGCGAAAAGCGTATTTACCACGTGACGTTTCAAGAAAATGAACAAGGCGAAGAGCAAGAGTACATCGAACATGTAATGAATGAAGGCGATGACTTAATCAAATTTGCAGCTTGGTTCTTTGAAACTATGTTCGAATTAAAGCAAAAAGACACGTACCAGATTGCTGGTAAAACTTACAGACAGCCAAAGCGTAGTTAGTGTTTTAGTTACTAATTATTAGGCATTAGCGAATAGTG
Source organism: Vibrio sp. QJM3NY_27 (assembly GCF_057785955.1). Lineage (NCBI taxonomy): Bacteria > Pseudomonadati > Pseudomonadota > Gammaproteobacteria > Vibrionales > Vibrionaceae > Vibrio > Vibrio sp. QJM3NY_27. Next base: position 1,159,346 of record NZ_CM173512.1, read on the forward strand.
TCCTTTTTAAGGTCAGTGTTTCTAAGCTAAGTATTTAAAAAGCAGCTCTCTTGAGCTGCTTTTTTTATGGATGTCTAAACCAATGTCTTGGATTGCAAATGGGGATGGAGAATCAAGGTTAGACGGGCTTAACATTAACTCATTGATATAAAGATACAATGCTGACTGATGCAGAGACAAGAATACGGATTTTGCAATAGGATGATTTACTTGCATCAAAGTGTGATTTAGATCTTGTTTTTGGGCGCTTTAAGTGTAGAATCCGCGCATAAGAAAATCGATTATGTGCGGAGATAAGCATGAATTACGAACTAGGCCACGCATACCTTGGTCAAATGGTAGCAAAAAACATGATGCACGAAGCATTGTATGGCAAGTCAAAGCCAAAGAAACCGTCGTTCTTTAAGCGAATGATGAAGAAAATGGCGAAATAAGCATTTTCAAAAACGGAATTTAAAAAGGCCTTAAACTCGATGAAGTTTAAGGCCTTTTGCGTTTTAGCGATTAATGAAGGTCATCGCTCGTTTTGTTGTGGATGGACACAAAAAAACACTGATTAATTCACGATCGGATTTGTAACTCTGTGTGAGTTTAGCCTGCCGATTGGTTGGACAGGTCGACAACGTTATTTGGAATGGTATCTAAACCATTTTCTTTCATCCACGCTTCTAAGTTGTCTGCTCCACCGATGTATTTACCATCGAGCCAGATCTGAGGAACGGTTACTGGTGTTTTCTCACCAATGTGCGCTTTGACCTCTGGAATCATGCGATACAAAGCTGCGCTGTCTTTTACAACATCGTGGTATTGGTATTCAACACCCGCTTCATCAAGCATTTTCTTTGCTTTAACACAGAATGGGCAGGTCGCTTTACCATAAACGATGTTGCCTTTTAGGCTGTCGCGTTTGGTCCACTCTTTGATCACGGATTGAACTAACACGCCGCGGTTAAGCGCTTCGCCTTGGCTTACAACCTTGCCTTCAACAACAAGGATTGGAGCATGCCAAGAGCCCAGTTTTAGAGGCTCCCACCAGTGAGACAACCAATCTTTCACTTCCAGTTCGACATCGACATCTGATAATTCATTCTCAAAAGTATCCTTAAGAATGTCTTTGGTAAGGGTACATTCCCCACATGGGATATTAACTTTAAATGGACCCCAGCTGCCTGCCCAACGGTATAGTGTAATCTTGACTGGTTTCTTCATGGTTACGGCCTCGTTTGAATTCTCTTATCCATATAGAACGGACAGTTGAACTATTTATTTCACTAACCCTAAACTTTCTTCAGTTTTGACGGCTTTTTCGTTTCCCAGTGCGTTATAAATGCGACTGACGCAATAATAATAGCAGCCCCGAGCCATAAACGACCCGGTGGAACCCAGCTAAATACAATCCAACCTGCTAGGACATTTAGCGGTAATTTTGCGTGGTCAAATGGTTGTACGAATGAAGCATCAGCGACTGAGTAGGCTTTTACAATTGCCCATTGAGCGAGTGCCGTCATAACACCGATGACAATTAAGATAGCCCAAATCGTACCGCCGCTTGGAGTCTGCCAATCAGGCGCAGCAAGTAGGATGTTAAATGGTGTAATCAATAGTAAAAGGTAGACCACCATGGTAGAAGGGCTGTCTTGTGAAGAGAGCTTTTTCACCATTAGTGAGTAGCATGCCCAAAAGAAAGCGGCGCCAATCGGTAGTAGCGTTGCCCAATTAAAGTCCTCAGCCCACGGCTCTAGAATCACCATCGCACCCACGAAACCTGCTAAGGTCGCACCCCAGCGAGCAGCTCCAACTTTCTCTTTGAGGAAAAGCCCTGAACCTATGGTTGCAAACAGTGGTGACGTCATGAGAAGGGCAATGCCTTGCCAAATAGGAACAGGGTAAGCCAGCGCCCATATCCAAAGTTGAATACCAATTACCGATAAAAACACACGGAATACATGCAACTTGAGGTTGTCGGTTTTTAGCGCGCGGCGAATGCCCAGCGTTTTCAGATAAGGAAGAATAGCGAACAACGCGATGGCGTATTGAATGACGGCAACGGTAGTAGAAGTAAGTCCGAAATGAATGCTAGCGATTTGAGTTAGGCTGTTAATGACGGCAAAGGCTAGGCCTGCGGTTAGCATCCAGCTAGCGCCTTGGATCGGATGGTGTTGTGACATGATGCTTCTAATTATTTGATGTGGTTCACCTATGATACGGATTTAGCACCACTTAACCAGAAAAAGCATTGATGAAGTTAGTCAGAATATTTGAATATGAAAAAGGTTGAGCTATTGCCCAACCTTTTAGTCTGTATCTAAAGCCGATTTAGATTAGAAGTCGTAGCGTAGACCTAGACGAAGAGAATCTTCGCTTTGTGTCTCTAGACCTGCAACTTGTACATCGTCTAGGTTGTTTAATTGGTAAGCAACGTAAGTACGGATAGACTTGTTGAACTTGTATGTACCCGTTAGCTCGAAGAAATCAGCTGTATCTACAGTGATGTTCTGTGTCGCGTCTTTTTCTTGTTTTTGGTACAAAGCAGCCAATTCAAATTGATCGGTAAGTTTGTACTTAGCCGCAACTTCTACACCAGAGAACTCAGTCTTAGATTTGTCGTCTAGGTCACCCATTGTGTAGGTGGCACCTAGGTATAGAGCATCCATTTTGTAGTTGATACCAGCAATTACAGCGGTTGCAGAGCCATTACCCGTACCATTGTCATTACCTGAGTAACCAAGACCAAAACCTAAGCCCATAGGCAATGTGTAGATACCAGAGATACCGTAACCGTCTGTATCTTTATCTTCGCCAGCGATTAAACTTGCCTTCAACGAAAGAGCATCAGCATCGTAAGCGTACACGAACGTGTTGTTAATCTGCTCGTTGCCCGCGTTAATGAAGGCTTTTTGATCACCTGAGTAGATAGTAACATCCGACATTTCTGAGATTTGAGCAGCGGCTGTATCTTGACGACCTACCGAAACAGCACCAAAGTTACCTTCAAGGCCAGCGTACATATAGCGTTGTTTAAAGTTATCAGTTTCATCGTTATCTGCTGAAGAATTTACGCCTTGTTCTGCTTCGTAGAAACCGAAACCAGATAGATCGCTAGTGATTTCAGTAGTGCCGCCAACATTTAAACGCACACGGCTTTTATTTTTCATGGTTCCGTCGATTTCTTTACCGCCTGACCCGATGAAATCACCACGGAATTCTGCACGACCACCAATCTTAAGCTCAGTACCATCAGAGCTGTAAACTGTTGCTGCTAGAGATGAACCTGAAACTAGTGCCGCTACCACTGCAGAAGCTAGAACTGCCTTTTTCATAATCACTTACCTTGTATTTTAAAATCCGTGAGCAATGTGCTCTCCGTTTCGATATGAAGCTAATTTAGAGCAGCTAAATTAAGCTTTCATTTCTATAAAATTACATTTTCGTGAATGGGGAACTTTTTAAGTGTTGATTTTATTACACTTTTATTTCAATAGACTGAGTGGTTTGTGAATGGTTATATAACTTGTATGTTCTTGAGTGCATACTTTCACAGGCTTCTATTTAGGGGAAGTGATGATGAGATGAATGAGTATTATGGGGAAGTCAGAGCTTGTTCATCTTATTAACTGTTTGTACTGATTAAGATATCCTCTATGATGCAAAAACTTAGAAGAGAATAGATTTTGCTCAACAAGATGGAGACGTTGGATGAAAACAGAGTACTTAGGCGATGTTTTACAAGGTAGGCAGGTTATTGGCTCCTTGAATGTTGAAGACCTACCCGTTGGAGAGCACCAGTTTTGGTTTCAAGTAACCAGTGATGGGCTAGGGCAACCCAAGAACATGCCGGTTTCTGTTTTCAAAGGCAGTCAAGCAGGTCCTAAGTTGATGATCACCGCTGGTATTCACGGTGATGAGCTCAACGGTGTGTTGGCTGCTCAGCAAATTATCAGAGACTTAGTCGGTAAAACTCTCAAAGGCACGGTAACGATAGTGCCTACTGTGAATTTGTCGGGTTTGCTTAACCATAGCCGCGATTTTATCTCTTCGGATCCGGGCTCTTGCCCTGCCAACCTTAATCGACTCTTTCCAGGGGATGCGAATGGCTTAGCGGCAGAGCGCTTTGTTGCGTCTTTGTGGGATCGCTTACTCAAACACAATGCGACATTCGCCGTTGACCTGCATACCCAAACTCGTGGCGCTGTCTACCCACTTTATGTTTTTGCTGACTACCGAATTGAACAATGCCTTGAAATGGCAAGGTTGATGACGCCAGATTGTGTTCTCAATGATCCCGGTGACCCAGGTATTCTTGAAACGGTTTGGAATCGAAGTGGAATTCCGAGCATTACGGTGGAAGTGGGGATGGGTAAGTTTACTCAGCCTGACATGATTCAACGAGCCGTGGACGGTGTTTTTAATATGCTGTCTTACTATGAAATGCTTAATGGTGAAGACCCGTTAGAGGCAAAGCAGCTGCCAAGTATGGACTGGATAGAAGGCAACAACGTCGTGTCTATCCGCGCTGATATTGGTGGCTTTGTGCTGCCTCAGGTCGAGCTTTTGCAAAGTGTGGAACAAGGTGATCTGCTCGCCATCCAATATGATGCGTTCGGTAATGAATGTCGCCGCTACCACGCACCATCTTCTGGGCGTGTACTCAGCTATAACGTGGATGCATTAAGGGAACCGGGAGCGCTTGTTTGTCGCTTGCTGAGTTAAGCAAAAAAAAAGACCAAGCAAAGCTCGGTCAAAGGACAGTTGTCTTGAGTTAACACGTCTTTGACTCATCGACAGAACAGCTTTTAGAGTAGCGAGGGTAAATTAAGAATCCATTGCAAGATAGTGACACTTCGATTGCTTTTCTGTTTCAAAAATAATATTGAAAACATTATCTTAAGCTCATTAAAAAGCCGACTGCGGTTTGCGCGAGTCGGCTTTTATTCACTTATCTTTCGAGTCTTTATCTCTATCTACACTCGATTAAAAAGCGTCATCCACGATATCTTTAAGTCGGTCGTAAGGCACATATCCTGGTAAAACATTTCCGTTCATCATCATGGTTGGAGTGCCCGTTAAGCCGAGTGCACTGAACGTTTGGTGGTTAGTGGTTAGAACCTGGTTTTGTTCTTTAGTTGTTTTTAGTTCCGTCTCTGTTCCCGTCTTCTTGGCAACGGCTTCTAGTGAGCTTTTCGAGTGAATACCGCTTTTGGCCATCAGCAATCTATTAACTTCAGGGAATGCTTCTGGGTTATCTTTCCATACTTTCATCGCGTATAGCGCCGCGTTGGTGTCTAGCCCTGCAACTTGTTGTTGTTTAAACGATAAGTACACGTTGATCACTTTGATGTCGCTATTTTCAGAGGCTAATTGAACCAAGCCTTTTTCCAAGCGCTTACAGTAAGGACAGTTATAGTCGGTAAAGTTAATGATGACTGATTTGCCATCCGGGTTGCCCGTGATTGGGTGAGCGTCATTGTTGTATAACCAATCATGGCTTCCTGCTTGAGCTTTCTTCGACTGTTCTTGCCCTGCTACGTACTGCTCTAAGCTGGTATGTAAGCCAGAGATCGTAGAAGGGTTCTCTTTCAGAAATTGGTTAATCTCTTCAAGTTGCTGGGTTTGCTCTGTACTCAACTCAGCGAAGGCAGCGGTGCTCATTAGTGAGCCTAAAATCAGTGTACTAATCAGATGTTTTTTCATGCTATATATTCTCTAATTCTTGATAATCGTGAGCGCTCATTGGGTCGCGCTCACGGTAATGCTGTTCGTTAAACGGGCTAAATCGAGTTATTCACCTTGCTTTGCTCAGTTTTTCTTTGTAAGCGAGTTAGGCAAAGTAGGTTCTTAACCAGAGCCCTATTGGTGAAGTAACGCCTGTTGCGATACTGCTAATCTTTCCATCTTTGATGATGACAATACTTGGAGTGACATTAATGCCCCAACTTTTGCTGATCGATCCAGAGAGATCATTGATCACAGGGAAGTCATACTCTTTCGCCTCTAAGTAGCGCTGAACACGTTCGTCTGGGCCTGATGACAGAGCGATCGAAACCACTTGATGGGAGTCGTTGAAGCTATTGACGGTTGGGCTCACAAATTTGCACGCGCTACACCAAGTTGCCCAAAAATAGACAATAACGGGCTTACCATTTTTGCTTAGCTCGATAACATCAATATCCTTACCTTGGATCGACTGACCCACGATTGGAATCGCGTTTCCTTGAGGCATGCTTCTGCTGTGATAAAAGTCCATCGCAAATGAAACTACGCCAACGATCAGTATCATTGAAACGAGTTCCTTTCCCCACTTCTTAAGACGACTTGGCTTTTTGGTTTCACCCTTTACAGCGCTGTCTTCAGTCGTGCTAGATTTCTCTTCATTGTTGGGAGTCTTCATCAATTATCTCGCAGCGTCGATGGCTTGAACGACAATGTCACTGTCTAGAATGACAGGCAGTGGAATACCGCTTTTATAGCTTGGGCCGTAGACGATATTAAATGGCACACCAAATCGACCATTACTTTGTAGGTATTGAGTGACACTTTCACTTGGTGTTGTCCAATCGCCTTTCATTAAAACAATATCTTCTTTCTGTAGGTGGCTGTAGACAGGGTCTTGGAGAATGACGCCAATCTTGTTGGCCTTACAGGTAATACACCAATCAGCGGTCACATCGACAAATACCGTTTTGCCTTGCTCAACCAATTGAGGGATTTGTTTTGCATCTAGCTTTTGCCAAGCGAGATCGTCAACAATCGGTGTCGCCCAATTGTCTGCGGTCACACTGCCTACGATTAATGCAGCACCAAACACCAAGGTTGTGGTTGCGACGATAGGAATAAGTACCTTGCGACCCAACTTACGGCCAATCCAAATCAATACTGTAATCACGATAAACAGTGACAACAGGATCGTCGGGAATTTACCAATGAATGGGCTCATTAGGCTTGCTAACCATAGACTGGTAATGAACATCATTAAGCCAAATACCAGCTTAACTCTGAACATCCATGCCCCAGGTTTTGGAAGCAGTTTTGTAAGACTTGGGAACAGCGCGAAAATTAACCAAGGTGCACTCATACCGATGCCGAGTGCGATAAAGATAGCCCACAACTCTTGGTAGCTTGCCCCAAGTGCATAAGCGACTGCGGTTCCTAGGAATGGAGCGCTACACGGTGTTGCCAACAGCGTAGCAAACATGCCTTGAATAAAGTGGCCTGAATGTGAGTCGTCGCCTTTAGTCGCCATCCAAGTGTTTAAACCTGATGGTAGTCTGAATTCGAATAACCCAAGTAGGTTAATCGAGAACAGCAAAGTGATGATCAGCATGAACCCGATGAACCAAACATTTTGGAACTGGATTCCCCAACCAATCGCATTGCCACCCATTTTTAGAGCGGTCATGCCAAGGGCTAGGAGTGCAAATGACGTAATGACACCTGACGCAGAAGCTAAGAATGAGAGTCGGATATGTCGATTGGATGCACCTTGATTTTGAATGATGCTGTTTAACTTCATTCCTAATACAGGCAACACACATGGCATAATATTGAGGATCAAACCGCCAATCAAAGCAAAGCCGATCATTGCAAGAAAACCGTTGTTACTTGCTTGATAAGCAATAGGTTCTGAGCCGACTTGAGCCGTCATCTCTTCGGCAAAATTAGTGTCTGAAACCGTGACACTAACGGTGCGATCCGTTAAGTCGACTTCGCCTATCCAGTTGCTGACGTCAAATACCGCGGTCATCGTATTGCCGGTGATATGGACGGTTGGTTGAGCAAAGAAGTCATCGATGACTTCTTGCCCGTCAATCAACACCATCGGCTTATCCCAGCCTTCGTTACTGGTTAGTTGAGTGACCAGTTGTTGCTTGCTTTTGTCCCAAAATAGACCGTTCACTGAAGTCCGGCTCGCTTCTCTTGGAGATTGGCTCATGCCTTGGTTGAACAAGAACATCGCTTCTTCATCGAACTTCAATTGCTGTGTGTCGATAGGGAGTTCGATGTCATAGTCAGTCAAAACACAAATATTGGTGCACGACGGGAACGAGAGAGAAGCCCTAAATACAGCGGGTTGCGTTTTGTCTTTCAACGTTAGGGTGACAGGAAAGCTTACGTGCTTTTTGTATCCCAGCGTCATTACGTCAAGTTGTTCGTAGTATTTAGGGATCGGCCAATGCCAATCTACAGACTCTATATTAGTTGAATCAGACCAATTCCAGCTTGGCGGAATGCCACCTTCACCTGGACTGCGCCAATAGGTTTTCCAGTCACCGTCGAGTGTAACGTCCAATACAGTTTGAACGGTACCGCCGTTATCCGACTGTTCCCCCGTCGACATCATTCGCATCTTAACTGGCGGATGCTCAGGCACGCTTATCCAGCCCGTGGTTTGAGCCAGGGCGGTAAATGACGTCATGACTAAGATTGCAGTGACGAAAGCTTTTGCGCATGTGCGCATGCAGAATGCCAACAAATCGACAAACTTAGTTAGTAGTGTGTTGTACACAAATGTATCTCCAAAAAATAAATAAAAGGGTGGAATAGCCCGGTTATTTACTCTCTAAATATACAGTGCTTTAGGTGTAAGCGGTGTTTTGTAGGTCGAGCAGAGCGATGATTGTCTCTAGATAATCTCGAGATGTGAGGAGGTAAGTTAAATGCAACAGCAATAATAAGTACGAATGGGATCAGCCAGCCGGTTTTCGGGGCGGCAAAGGTCAGCATTTTCGAACTCAGGCTGCATGAACTTGAATTTGGTGTTGTCAGAGCTTTAGATGCTTCTGAACCAAAAACGCTGGCATAAAGCTCAGACATTTTATCTAAAGATGCGATGACAGCATGTGGGTTGCTGGTTTCTGCGCCGACAAATATTGATTGTCCAACTAAGGAAGCTGAAGCCGTTACTTTATTTGCAGACAGCGTACTCGCCAGGCAAGTTATGATAACCAGTCCGGTAAGGAGAAGCGCCCAAAGCGATTGCTTTTGTTGGCGATTCTGTGTGGGTAAGAAAAGTAGCGATGTGTTCAGCAAATTAGTCGGTAATCAAATCTGTTAATAGTTAATAGCTAAAGCGAGCTCATTGAATTGTGGCTAGCTTAGATAAGTTCTCTTCGCGCCACAAGTCATAAAATTGTTAAAGTGAAACCATGTATAAACTAGAGAAACTATATAAACGCGGGAAACGGCATATACACGATAAAAGACGTATAAACATCAACTCACGCGAGTACGACATTGGGCTCTGGTTAAAGTTCACAACAACCGGCAATTAGAACTAATTTATTCTGTATCGATTTGTTTATTCACGATGAGGAGATGCAAAAAGCCCAACAGATCTTAGAGGAACTTATTGGGCTTAATCGTTGGTTCTATTGGAAAGGCTTAGTGAGTACGGCGAGGGCCATTACGTACCAAGTCTTTACCATTTTCGAAAACTTCTTTGGTGATCCAGCGAGCGAGCAGAACTTTGTGGCTGCTGTTGAATACAGCAACGAAGTGACGACCATCTGAATTATTGGTTGCCATGCCTACACCTTCAACGCCTTCAAGACCCAAACCGCCAGCTTCCACTGAGATTAGGAACTTTTCTAGTTCTTCTAAGGATTCGATAATATCAAGTTCGTTGTTCATTTCTATGCTCTCTTGCTGTTAGCTAACATCGGATTTAAGGCGTTTTTGTGCATGTGCTTAAGTGACGATATTGGCTGTTGTTCTTTGTTGGTTGCGTACTCTACAGATCATAAGAGGGGATTGGAACTCTCAAATATTAGATACGTACTGATATTTTGCGAATTTTTAACACAACATACGTTTAAATGCTTGTTATCCATATTCTTTTTACTACTATTTAAGGGGTCAATTTAGACATTCATAGGAATTAACATGATAAAGGTTTGGCGTTGTCTATTTTTAATGTTGGCGTTTGTTGCATCAGGGAGTTTTGCACAAAGTGTCGATAAAATAGCAGAAGTACAAGACCAGCTAATGCTGGACCTAACAACATTAGAAACAGCACACGATGCTGAGAAGCCGTTTCTAGAAGATATATTAAGACGAAAGAACCAAGCACTACGTAAAGAGATTTCCTCGCAATTATCATCCGATAAGAAGGAAGGCTTAGACGCTGTTCTTGCCCAACAGGTAGATCTTTTACAACATTTACTGTCATTGAACGAAGTCAAAATTGTCTCTATGAGCAAAGACAACCGTTCGGCTGAGGGGGATTCAAAAAAGCGTCTTGAATTGTTGATTCAAAAACGTATCGGAATGATGGATGATTACTATCAGCAACTCTCTAAAACCTTAAGTTGGTCAAAAGATCGAGGTGTTGATGTATCGGCTGCGGAAAGCCAGTTAAAAACCGCATTGGTTTCTCGTTCTCAATATCTGACCAATGCGATCCTGTATACAGACACGCAGCGTCAAGATCTAGAGCGTCGCTTGTCTTTTGTTAGTGAAGACGAAAAGGCGACAATAAAAACTGAGTTAATACGTTTCAGCGAACGAACCAGTGTAATGGTTGCCAGCTTAGAGACAAGTATCTCTATGATGGCCCCGTTTGGTGTGGATGTCACTTCGTACAAGCGCATTCTATTAGCGACGACTGGGGACATTAACGCCGATGTGTTGGATGTCGATGTTGCACTGGATCTATTGGATAGCTGGCTTCGATCGTTCAGTTCATGGGCGTTTGACAACACGCCTTCATTTATCGTTAAACTCGCTCTGTTTCTCGGTATTTTATACGTAACTCGCCTTATTGCTAACGTGGCTCGTAAGACCGTTCGTAAGAGTGTCTCGCACTCTAAAATGGACTTTAGCGTATTGATGCAGGAGTTCTTCGTATCCATCGCATCTAAAGCGGTCGTGTTTATTGGTTTGCTTATCGCTCTGTCTCAAATTGGGATTGAGCTAGCGCCACTATTAACCGGTTTCGGTGTTGCGGGTGTCATTATTGGTTTCGCATTGCAAGACACACTATCTAACTTTGCGTCAGGTTTGATGATCTTGATCTATCGTCCTTATGATGTGGGCGACATGGTTAAAGTGGCCGGCGTTCAAGGCACAGTAAAAGACATGAGCTTAGTGTCGACGACCATTCAAACCATCGATAACCAACGCTTGGTGATCCCGAACAACAAGATTTGGGGTGACGTGATCAACAACATCACTGCAGAACGTGTGAGACGTGTTGATATGGTCTTCGGCATTGGTTACTCAGATGATATCGATAAAGCGAAAGCGGTATTGAACGACATCATTCTTGCGCACCCTCTAGTACTGAAAAAACCGGAGCATATGATCAAGCTTCATACCTTGAATACCTCTTCTGTTGATTTTGTCGTCAGACCTTGGGTTAAGACCGATGACTATTGGGATGTGTATTGGGATGTGACGGAAACTGTGAAGAAACGCTTCGATGAAGAAGGTATCACGATCCCATTCCCTCAACGAGATGTGCATATTTACAATCACGAAGAGAGCTAAGCGAAAGAGCTAGTACGAGAAGTAATTTCGAAAAGAGCGATTACGAAAAAAGCTAATACGAAAAAGCTAAGCATGGCTTAGAGCCATTATTCTTAATGTGATATCAAATGGACGCTGAATAAGCGTCCATTTTTATTGGCTTCCGTTTATATTGAGCTTCATTCTTTTATGTCACTCAACCGCCTTAGAATTACGTTATGATGGGGTAGGCTTAGTTTGGACAGTTGAAAGCGAATGGATGATTCACAGCAAAAAACGAATAGTAGAAATACAACGGTAAGAAAAGCAACACGAATTGAAAGCGTCATGAACTCTGCGATGTGGCACCTAACCCAGAGAGATATGACGGAAAGCGAGTTGGTTGCGAAGCTCAAAGTGAAAACCGACAATCAAGAATGGATCGATGAAACTCTAGGGACACTGAAAGGCTTCGGGTATCTCAAGTCTGACCAAGTGTTTGCAGAACAATTCGTGGAACAAGCTTTTTCTGGTGAATTCGGTTCTCGATATATTGTCGAAAAATTGAAGAAGAAAGGCCTGACCGATTCAGTGATTTCTGATGCAATCCATAAAGTGTCCTTCGAAAAGTCTATTGATGAGCAAACCATCTTGATAGACCGCATCAACCATTACTATACAAGTTTTACCATGAGCCGTGAAAAGCTTGGCGCGACCCTGCAAAAGCGTGGTTTTAGCTACCAGCAGGTGAAGGTAGCGATTGACCAGCACACGCAGTCGCATGAACTGAAAAGTAATATTCAAATTAAGGCAGAGAAAGCTGATTTGGAAAAAGAGGTGCTTAAATATGCTCGTAAAGGCAAAGGCTTGACTGCTATTCAGCAAGAGCTCAGACAGCGACAAATCGACACCAGCGAGTTGTCATCGTTGGTCGACCGATTAACTAATGAGGAGCAACTGGATTTCTATTCATCTTGTTTGGAACAGCTGCAGAAGAAATCATATGACCTCAACGATCACAAAGAGCGTTCAAAGGCGTACGCAATGTTAAGTCGAAAAGGCTTTTCGTCGGATGAAATCAAATTTGCTCTGAGTGAAGGCAACGAATAACAATCAATATTATGCGTAAAGAAGTGTGCATAGCCTTGCTTTAACGTGTCGTGTGTAGGCTTTCTGTAAGACCTAGGCCATTACGTAAGGCGAATTGAATCAGGTCATTGTGGCTGTTTAAATCGAGCAATCCAAGCATTCTGTATTTATGCGATTCTATCGTTCGAGAACTAAGGTGGAGCTGTTCTGCACACTCTTTTGCACTAAACCCTTGAGCAATGAGAGCCAAAACCTTGGTTTGTTTTTTGGTGAGTAATAATAGCTTCTCACTATCATCTGCTAGCCGATTCTCATTTTGCTTTAGTGTCCTCGCTAGCGTTGAGTGCTGCCAATAACAGAGCCAAAGTTCACAGACTAACTTTAAGCGCTGGATGTCTTCGAGGTCGAAGGTGGTATCGTTGTCGTGAAAGTTAGTGAAAGACAATGCTCCCCAGCGTTGGTTAAACAGCTGCAAAGGAATGATGCAGTGCCATCTTCCCCCTTCTTTATAGATCCTCTTTAACACATAGTTTTTGGTTGAAACGAGTTCGTCACTGGTAAAGGTGAGATATGTTTCATTGGTTTTCAATAGCTTTAGGTAATCAAGGTAGTTACCGCCAACCAAACTTTTCTTATCGACAGGAGGTATGTTTGCTTTGGATACTGAACAAGTTTTCCCGTCTTCGAGTAAGACCATTGAATTCGGGTATAGCGTTAAACGATCAATCCCGAACCAATCGAGTACGTCAAAGCTTGCTTCTGACCACGTTGTTTGAAAGTTTTTAGGATCGCTATTAATAAGAGAGGTTGATTGTTTCATTAATAGCTGTTCAAAACTTAGGCTTAAAGCAGGCACGTTTTTCCTTTCTCGATATATTCATTAGGTCAATACTCAGAAGATATTCGTTCGAGTGGCTCAGTGCAAGATAAGATTCTTATATATATCATAGGTTCTATTTTTAAGTTTTTTATAACTCTTAGTTCTAGATTGTCGAATGATAAGCAGTACATTTACTGCATTAATTGAACGGTGTTTTTTATAGGCTCAGGATTTTAATTCTGCCTAACAAACCCCGTGATGATTGAGAACATCCGGAATATGGATAACAGCACGGATATCGGGTTTACGCTCGGCTTGCGATTCTCAATATAAAAGCCATATCAACATATCATTATGTAATTTAATTCACCAAAGCTATAAAATTTTCAGTAAATTTACGGTATATCAATAACGTATTTTTTTGAACAATAGCGCCACTCCAAAAGGCCGGACTAACAAGGCCGAATTAATATATAGGTAGTGGTTATCATGAAAAAGACATTAGTAGCACTTGCGATTGCGAGCATTTCAAGTTCAGCTTTCGCAGTAAGCACAAGCAGCCAAAACAGCCAAAACGAAGACATGTTTGCATTCGATTCAATGCACAAAGATCAATTCTCAGTATCAGGCTCTTTCGGTGTTGGTGGTTACTACGACACTGGCTCTAAAGCGTTCTACGATGACTGGGCAACGGGTCTTACTCTTGCCGTAAACTACCGTAACAACCGTATTGTTGGTTATTTCGAAACTGATTTGATGGTGAACTACACGACAGACAACAACGTATCTGCGAACGACGCAGCAACAGCTGGTTGGACAAACGGTATCGATACTGAGCAACAGACGTAGACAAAGCATGGTTAGGTTTCGATACTGGCTACGGTATTGCTTCATTCGGTTGGGAAAACGACACAGCACTAGACAAAGTGGATGGCGCTGGCGATAACACTTACGAGTTTGGCGCTTCTGCTGGTGATGCATCTGACGGCTTCAATGTTGTTAAATTCCAAGGCGCAACAAACGGTATCGCTTATGGTATTTCTTACTTTGAAACAGGTGACGATCATAATGATGCGGATAAAGGCATTAACGGTTACATCGGTTTAGAGCAAGAGGTATTCAACCTATACGCAGGTTATGAAGCTCGTGATGACGATGCTGATTACGAAGTTTACACAGTGACAGGTAACGTTAAGGTTGGTGCTCTTAAACTAGGCATGAACTCTTGGATTGAAGAGAGTGATTCTGCTAAGAATACGGGTTACTACGTTTCAGGTGGCTACACAGTTTCTGAAGACCTAACAATCGCAGCAGGTTACGCGTCTAGCAGCAATGAATTAGATGGTCAATCTGACGTAGATTCTTCTTACATCAATATCGCTGCAATGTACCGTATTGCTGACAACGCTGACATGGGTATTGATATCAAGCAAGACTTAGACGGTTACCGTGTGGGTAAAACTAGCGCGCAATACGACGAAGAAACACACGTATTCGCAGCAGCTTACTACTATTTCTAAGAACTTAAGAACTTAAGAACTTAAGAACTTAAGAACTTCTAAGAAATTTGATGATAATGGTGTAATAGCTTGCCCGGTCTTTACACCATATTCTCTTCTTTACGCAGTTTAAATATCCACAGTTCGACATGTGGTATGCCACTCAGGTGTTACGAGTGGAATTATTATTTGGAGAAATGTAATGGTTAAAAACATTACTGCTAAGGGTAGTATTTACGGAAATGATACCCTGTTTACGTGTAAACCGAATCGTAATGGATTATTTGAATTGGCGCGCAAACATGGAAGAGTAGCAGGTACTCGCCCGCAAGATCTCAAGAACAAGGTTTATGCTGAATCTCTTGATGAAGCTTGGAATCTACTCAAAACAGAGAAGTTTTATATTGTTTTGACGGGGCAAGTGTTTGGCATTCATCGAAAATCATTGCGAAGTGTTGATTCTGTTGATGTTGAGTTTAATTGTGAAACTCGCTCGATATGTGTCACGGCATAGATCCAACGCTGAATATAAAAAGGACGATAAATTATCGTCCTTTTTTCGTTTGGTCTTTTGGTTCAACCTTGGTTATAGATGCTCAGCACCCGCTATCGGCCGTATTGCCCAACGATAAAGTGTTCAAACTCATCACACATCTGATGGTTTGACTTATCATTATTCGCCAACTCGGTGGCCCCATCAACGATCGATATCTTCGCATTCAAATCAGCGACTGGTGATCGTTCTCTTGTCGACAGCTGTTTGATTTTTTGCTCCTCAATAGCCCAAGCTTCTTCTGGCGATAAGTTGCACTCGTCAGCGAGGTATTTGGCATTAAAACCTCCCCCAGTCAGGCTTTCGATTGTCCCATTATGATTGACGCTATTGCCTTTGTGCCAGTAGTGCTTAGCTAACAAAGGGCCGATTTCTGGGTTATCCGTTAAGTAGCCAAACTTATCGGTGAAATATGCACGAGTTTGATACACAGCCATATGAGCCAGCAGGTAACCTTGATATGCGCAAGACGCTTCATCCGACAACAGATGTGGGATCGCCATCAATGGGCGAGGGCTACTCGCCAATCCAAGAATCATTTTCTCACTGCTACGAGCAAGATCGGTGATCTTTTCAGGTGTCAGATCTTCATCCGCCAATTCGTAAAGTGCTCGCTCGAAATACGGAACCACTAAAATGCTGCGTTCTTGATAAGCTCTGAAGGGTTGTTTGTTATCGATGATTGCTTTGATTAACTCATCAGGTACTGCTTGGCCATCTGCATTAAGCGCGTATTGTTTGAGCCAATCGGCGTCATTTAACAAGCTGTCACAGAACATGGATTGCGTTTCGGCATAAGCCATCGAGGTTGGTGCAAACTCTTGCGAGAAACACGGTGCGTTCATTTTAACGTTAGCAAAATGGGCCGCATGACCACCCTCGTGAAATAGTGTATTGATGCCATCATAACCGCTACCTACTTGATCGGGCTTTGCGTTGCTCGTGAAGTTAACTTGAGCCGCTACCCAAGTTTCTTGATCGTAGAAAGATGGGATAGGGCCATGGCAGAAACCATTAGGGTACTTACCTTTACGATCAAGCAGATCCAATTTTAATGTCGCTTGAGAGTATTCGATGTTTAGGCGACCAAAAGATTCAATCCAGCGTCGAAGTGACTTTGAGAACGGAACATAAGGATCAAGGTCATTCATAACGTCACCTGCAAAAGAGTAGGTAAAGTTATGGGCTTGAAGTGCATTCTCGCCTTTCTGTTCTGCCAAATTGGCTAGGCTTTGCTGATGGCTATCACGCGTGCGTGCTTCGAAGTCATCCAGTATCGTAAACAGTTGCTCTGTCGTCATCTGTTCGGTTTTCAGCACCGAGTAATCAAAGAAGGTTTTAAATCCCAGTGATTGAGCAAATTGGTTACGTTTTTTGATCAGCTCAATGAAGCCGTTAGCCAGCAGCCACTGTTCTAAATCTAATAGTGCTTGGTGTGCAGAAAATCTGACTTTTTCATTACCATTACTTCTAACTGCTGAACCTAAAACTGGCAGTGATCCTTCTGTTTCGTCGCCTGTTTCATTTACGTAAGTCATCACATGATTCTGTTTTTTCTCAAACAGTTCAGCCTCAAACTTTATGAGATCGGCTTTAAGCTTCTGTGACTGCTCAGACTCAATAGCGTGAGATCTAAAGGTCGCTAACCAACCATTCAAGCCTGTTAGCGTACTCTCTTTTTCTAGGGGATCTTGAATTTTATCGATAGCAGCTAGTTGCGTTTCGATAGCAGCAATTTGTTCGGTAGAGCTTAGAAATTCAGTCCATTGAGTCTGCGCGAGTGTCGAGCCATCGTGGTCGTCACTGATCCCCATATATGTATCCCAAAAGAAGTCTTCTTTCGCTTTATGAGTCGCAAGATACTTTTGATTCAATTGGTTGAGATAGTTCGTTGCAGTCATGACATTCCTTGAAAATTAACCAGTAATTTCAACATTATGACACATTCATTGAATGTATTTTGTGACGATAGATATAACTGAATGCAAGTCACAACCTATCGGTTTACTTTACAGCGTATTAGTGATAATTAATTAACTGTTAATGATTTGTTGTTTGCTAGTATTAACTAAAGAGAGTGTGCTGATTTCTCCGGCTTTTTATTGAGTAAATTGATGTTCTCAAGGTCAGCGTTTTTGTAAGGAAGAGGTTTAGGATGGATCCTATTTTATATATCGAAGTTGGTGGTGTTGTGTGGCAAGTATTCCCTGATGGGACTTGGCTTCAATTACCAGCTACGCAGCCAAAAGTTGAAGGTGTGCAAGTCGTCAGCATTGAACCTCAGAATTTACAAGAGGCTCAGCCCCTAACCGAGCCACAAATAGCCGCAGTTGAACAACAGTTGGAAAAGGTGGTCACTGAACTCGTTAACAACATTGAAAGCGCACCTCAACAGCCTAACTCAGTGAATGATCAACCTAGTTCCAGTGCCTCTTTTATTGCTTATGTTCGTTCTACCTTAGATGAAACGCTCGCTGAGGCAGGTTTTGATACGCGTCCTACAGAATATGTCGAAGAAGATACAGCATCGAATGAAGGTAACCTTGATATTCTGTTACCTAGTGCACTATTAACCGTTGATATATTAGATGGCGGAGATGGTTACGAGAACCAGTTTGAAGTACCTGGTGTCACGATTACGGGTACGGCTGTGGATGTTCGAGACGGGCGTACCGTTGTTCTGACCATCACTGATGTTAACGGCAACACCGTTACCACTACTGCCGTGACTAGCAACGAAACTTATGTCGTCGACGGCGTCGATCTTTCTTCGCTCGCGGAAGGTGACCTTAAGGTCGACGCGATCATTGCTGATGACTTTGGAAATAGCATTACCGCTAACGATTCCACAATCAAAGACACATTAGCCAACATTGAGGTTGACTTCGATGGCTTTGGTGATGAGTTTTACAATCAATTCGAAATTTCCAACGGGGTTTTAGCCGGTACTGTTGCCAATGTTGAAGATGGCCAGACGATAAGCATTTCTATTACCGATAGCCAAGGTCTCACACAAGAATATACAACCACCGTTTCAGGCGACACTTGGACACTAGTCTCTCAAGATTATTCTAGCTTTGCCGAAGGTGAGCTCACTGTCGTTGCTAGTACCGTCGATATTGCAGGAAACCCTACCACGGCGACTGACACCATTGTTAAGGACACGTTGGCGAATATTACAGCGAGTGTTGATGATGGAGGTGATGGTGTCCTCAACAGTTTCGAAATTCAATCCGCTAAATTCTTTGGTACGGTACAGAACGTTGAAGACGGTCAAACGGTCAATATCCGTATTTCTGACAGTACAACGAATATCATTGTGCTGACGGCAACGGTCGTTAATGGTGCTTGGTCAGTTGAAGGCGTCGATCTAACAAGTTTTGCTGACGGTGGTATACAAATTGAGGCTGAAACGGTTGATGTTGCTGGTAACCCTGCTTTAGCGATAAATACTGCTGGGCAAATTGTTATTGATACCGTTTCCCCTGTGATTGATATTGATACGCTAGATGGTTTTAGCATTTTGGCATTTCGTAGTGGCCAACTTACAACCATGCAGGGTACAACCAATGTTGCAGAAGGTTTACCGGTTTACATTGAAGTAAACGACGGGACTCAGACACTGGTGTTCGAGGGAGTTGTTGATTCCGCAGGTAACTGGGTGGTGGAGAATATTGATATATCTACCTTAAATTCTTCTGCGGAATGGACGATCGACGCAAAAGTTTTCAATACAGTCGGCAACGAAGCCATCGATGACATGCCGACGATTATTCTTCCTGAATCAGTTGTGTTTTCGGAAAACATCATCGGTATTTTTGGAGACGAAACACAAACTTCTGATATTAGGATCGATTTTGCGGACTTCTCGTTTAGCGCAGATCAAACTATAGCTGAGTCGCTAACTTCTCAAGGCTTGTCGATAACGATTACCGTATCAGGTGACAAACAAAGCCTAACCGGAACAAGAAGCGATGGCGAAATTGTATTCGATGCTGCCATATCTGGCAGTAACGTAAATATCAACTTCTATAAGGCGATTGACCAAGAGGCTGGATTAGATTCAATTCAGACTGCTCTAGTTATTGAAGGTTTACAAACGGATGCGGACGGTACTACTGAGCTCGTTATAGGTCATCTACCTATTGTCATCAAAGATTCGGAGCCGTTAATTTTCGATGAGTCTTATGATGTGATAGAAGGTGAGGTCACGTCAGGAAATGTACTAAACAACGATATCGATCTTGATACTCAGCTAACCATAAAAAGTGTCGAAGTCGATGGCACGACTCAAACAATATCCGGTAGCACCCCTGTCTCATTTACTTTGGATGAAGGGGTTTTAACTGTTTTTTCAAATGGTCACTGGACGTTTGTTGCCAACAGAAATTTGGATCACACCTTAGCTCAAAACATCACTTTCAACTATGTCGCAGGCGATAGCAGTAATGACTTCGGAAATGGCACTGCAGTCATCGATATTTTTGATGGTGATGCAGGGTTAGTTGTTGATGGGACAACAACCAGCTCTGAAGGTGATGTGTCTGATGGAATTCAAACTGTAGTCGGTCAGTTTACCGTTTCCGCTGGCTCAGATAATCCAGATCCTGCTTCGATTGTATTTAATGCTAATACTCTGGTGCAGCTAGACGCCTTGGGCTTGACGACTGGAGATGAAGAGTACCCTCTAACCTACACGTTAGTGAATGATGGTAAAACGATTACCGCGCAAGCAAATGGTGAAACGATATTCACGCTAACGTTGAGTGCAGCCGCTAGTGGTATTGATGTTCTAGCAGATGTCTCCCTAGTGTTAGAACAGCCTATAAACCACCTGATCAGTAACGACTCCATCACCCTGCCTCTTATTATTGATGGGGAAGATTTGGATGGTACTTCTTTAAAGCAAGGGCAGTTTGATTGGATTATCCAGGATGGAGTCGACCCGGTATTAACTTCCACTAGTAATGCGGCAGTGGATGAATCAGACCTTATTCACGGCAGTGTTTCTGATACTGGCACTTTCAACCTCAACGTCGGAAGTGATTTTGTTGAGTCTGTATTTTTTGATGTTGGAGATCAGCCGCAGTTATTTAGTGGGGGCGTGCAGATCATCTATGTGGTCTCTGCGGACGGAAATGAACTTACTGGTTATGTTGGCTCTGAAAGTGCTGAAAATAAAGCGTTCACCTTGAGTTTTACCTCTCCTTTAGGTGAGGCAGATACTGATGTCACTTATACCTTTGAGCTGTTTAAGGGACTTGACCAAGATAATATTACAGACGAACTACCTTTTGTTGTTACAGCCAGAGATGATGACAACGATGAAGCCAAATTAACCTTGAATGTGTCGGTGACTGATGGCGGTGAGCCAACGATTGGTTCTGGAACGGTTGAATTGAGTGAAGTCCCCGTTGCGGATAGCACACCGTCGGGAGTTGGCTCAACAGCAAACGTGAGCTTGGTAGTTACCGCTGGTAATGACCCTCTGGTTTTCTTAGGTTTGGATGTGACCACGGGCCAAGCTGTTCTTGATAGCGATGGTGTAGCGGTAACCAGCAATGGTGAAGCGCTGACTTGGCGCGATAACGGCAATGGTACTTTTGATGCTGTTCTTGGTAATGGTGATGCTGTCTTCAAAATCAAACTACCAGATGACTTTAGCCTTGAAGCCAATGGTTCAACAAACGTAGACGTAGTTATTGAGCTATACCAGTCAATTGATCATGGCTTGGGTTCTAAAGACACCGAACTGACAATTCCAGCTTCTATCGTCACCATTGACTCTGATGGTTCTCGAGATACGCAAGAATCAGATATTAAGATCTATGATGGTAAAGACCCTGAAATATCTGTCATCGGCAGTATTTCTGTTGATGAAGATGGTTTATTAGGGGACGGTCAGCCATCAGGAACAGAAGTCTCTAGCCCTTCCTTAGGTATTATTGAGGGTTCTGATGATGTCGTTTCTGTCACGATAAATACATCGGCTTTTGATGCACTTTCGTACACCAGTGCAGGACAAAATATTTCACTTCAGGCAGTTGATTCTGATGGTTGGTATTACGGGCAAGACTCTGATGGAAACAATGTATTTAGGATCCGTTTTAATACTGATGGGACAACTGAGTTTGACCTGTACGCTCCACTCGATCACGCCAATGCTGATGGAGAGAATAATCTGGCTCTTAATTTTGAACTAACTGTTAACGACGCAGATGGAGACAGTTCTGCCCCTGCTATCTATGAAGTGATTGTGAAAGATGCCATTCCGGTTGCGCGTTCAGGATCAATTGAAATGGTTGAGGGTGATAACCTAAATGGACAGTTCCTGACGGAGGAGTTTACTGGAGCTGATGGTGCCGAAATCATTAGCTTCACCTATCGAAATGTTACGTATACCTTCGATGACGCTGGTACTTCGATCACCATTGACCTCATTAATGTTTACGACAGTAATTCTATTTACGGTCAGTTTACCCTTTCACCAGATGGTAGCTACCAGCTAACCACTAATCCCAATGTGATGACTGATCCTGCTGATCCTAAGATCGTCGATGACATTGATTATTTGGTTCGAGATGCCGACGGTGATGAAGTCACCAGTAACGCAGAGCTTGTATTGGATGATAACGAAGGTTTTATTCGTTATGAAGATTCTGAAACTACAGAAGATAACAACGCGATTATCGTTGTGAGCGTTTCTACTGGAGACGTTGACCAAAGCGAAACCGTTACGGCTATCGAGTTCTCAGAAGCTTCTTTGCAAGGCGGTAGCCTGTATTTAGATGGCGTATTACTTCAAGTAGTTGATGGCAAGGTGACGCTTTCAGGTAATCAGTTAACGGCGATTGACAGTCAGTTTACCGGCCCGAATGGTCAGTTAACTTATCGACCTGCACTCCATGAATCGAATACGACCTCAACGGTTATTCTAGCGATCAATGCAATTATAAGTACTGACACGGTTCCAAAAGAGCTGACCGCAGATGTCTCTGTTTCTGTTTTACCGGTGGCCGATGCTCCAGATTGGTCAGATTCTGTATTTACCTACCAATCCGTAGAAGATGATGCAAATCCAATTAAATTAGATATCACCGCTCAGTTGGTTGACCAAGATACATCTGAAGAACTGTCTTACACCATTAGCGGCATTCCAGATGGGCTGAATATCACCTTGAACGGAAACGCGGTTAAAGAAGGCAAAGAGTACACCCAGACCCAAATCGACAAAATGGAAATCAGAGCTGATGAAAACCTTGCAGGTCGATTTGAGTTTGAGATTACTGCGATTGCAACCGAAGCGGGAAGCACCTTCGCTGACCCCGATGATAAAACGGCCGATATTGTTAATACTGTCGTTGTAGAGATCTCACCGGATGCTGATACGCCAATTTTATCTGTTAAAGATTACAAAGGTCTGGAAGATGAAAGCATCTTCCTCAAGAACGTAATCAATGGTGCGTTGACTGATACCGATGGTTCTGAGTCGTTAAGTTATCAAATTGAAGTACAAGACGGCTGGGCGATTCAAGGTGGATTGTTTGACCTAATTGGTCCTAATACTTATCTCGTTTCTGCTGAAGCGATAGAGAACGGCACCGCTTATCTAATACCAAAAGAAGACATCAGTTCCTTTACGGAAGACCTATTCATTAACGTGACTGCGGTTTCTTATGAATCGACAATTGACTCGTTAGACCCTATCAATGTGACTGCGTTAAGCGATACTCAAACCATCAATATCTTCCTCAAAGGCGTTGTTGATGAACCTACTGTTGTGGATGGAGGAAATACGCATTGGGAATATGACAGCGATACCAAAGTCATCAGTAACCAATCGGTTCTTAATGAAGATGGTTTGATTCAACTCGACTTTGTCGTCCAAACAACCGATGACGATGCTTCTGAAGAGATCAATATACTCCTGACCAATATTCCTGACGGCACCTTGCTGGTGGATTCACTGGGTGAGCCAGTTTCGTTAACCATCGCCTACATTGACGATGTAACAGGCCCTGTATTCCAGGTCTCTAACGCACAACTTAATGATTTGTATCTCAAGCCAGTGACTGATTTCAGTGGTGAGATGGAACTGACCGTTATTGCTATCTCAACTGAACCTGATGGTGATTCGGGCGAATTCCCGATGACATTGAAGGTAGAGTTGGCACCGATTGTCGATCAAGAAGATGGCCAAACGGTTAGCACTCAAGGTATTGAAGACAGCCAAATTGGATTGAACCTTGAGCCATCTGTGAATCAAGATGTTGATGGAAGTGAGTCTTTAACGGGGTATGTGATTGATAGCCTACCTGCTGATCTGACTCTTTATTTCGATGGCAGTGTTATTGCAGTGCCAGTTTCAGGGTTAGATTTAGAAAGTTTATTAGACTCTACGACACCAACACTATCCGAGCTTTTAAGTAGCGGAAGACTGTCAGTAACCGCTACTGAAGATTTGAGCGGTACATTTTCGATCCCAATTACCTATGAAGTTACTGATACTTCGCCGGCAGGCGCAACTGATGTAAAAGATATCTCGGGATCAATCAGTGTCACGGTCGATGCGAGGGTCGAGTCAGATACTCGTTTGGAAAGTTCTGGTCAGCTATATATCAGTGAGGACGGTTCTCCGGTCAACGTGTCGGATGCGGTTACTTTTGTTGACGCCGATATGGATGGCTCAGAGTACTTAGATTATATCTTGATCGATGTGCCTGATGGTTATTCGCTGATTATCGATCACCCGAACGGAGCCGCTCAAGATATTTCAGGAAACTGGATTATCTCTGCGAACGGCCTGACGAGTGACTCTATCCAAGAGTTGGCGCAAGAAATCTTAAGTGGCATGACTATCTCGAGCCCAAGCGACACGCCTGTTTTAGATATAGTGGTACGTGCTCGTGTCATTGACGGTGAAGATTCGAAGTATATTGATACTTCATTCCAAATTCAGATCACTGGCCATGATGGCGGTGGCGGCACTTGTGATCCTGTTGGACCTCCAAGCCCAATTCAACCTGATGGTGATATCAAAACGCCTGAGGGAGAGGACATCGACCTTACCGGTTTATTGAATACCAATGTAGGTAGTGATCCGGACAATGAGATCTCTTTCTATATTCCTGCGGACTCTCTGCCTGATGGCGTAGAGATTTCAGGTGATGGAGTTATTGCCGAATACGACGCTTCTGGTGAGGTTGTCGGTTACTCGATTACAGCGGATGGACTATCCAAACTAACGCTAACAGGATTAGATGAAGACTTTGCCGGCTGTATCGACTTTACGATTAAAACCATTGAGACCTCTCCTTGTAACGGAGATACCGTCACAACAGATCAAACTATCAGTATTCAAGTATTGCCTGTTGTGGATGACATTACCGTTGCCACGGATTCGACAACAATCCAGGAAGATATTACAACCGACCTTAACCTTGAGTTAGTTCTCGGTGATAGTGTTGAAGACGGGCAGTTAATCACGGGAGAGGGTAACAGTGCTACCGGTAAAGAGACCGTTAACTCTCTGACGATAACGGTATCAAATGGCGGTACGTTATCAGAGTATCCTGCTGATACTGGTTTGTTGGTTGATAACGGCAATGGTACGTGGACGGTCACGGATCCTAGCCGATTGAGCGATGTGTTGGTAACACCACCAGAACATTACAGCGGCGAAATTACCTTAACAGTGACGGCCAATATTACCGATGAAGCGGATTGTGTCGTTGAAACCGATACTCAAGACAAGACGACCGTGGTGACGATCACCGTTGAACCTGTTGCGGATGCGGCGAACTTGGTGACGGAGGATATAGTAGGCGACGAAGACAACTACATTTCACTGTCATCACTTAGCGCGGAGCTGATTGACCAAGATGGCTCTGAAAATATGTCCTTGGCATTGAAAGGCGTGCCTGAAGGCGCTGTTGTTGCGATAAAGGTGGGCGATAGCTACGAATTAGTTCCAAATAATGGCGTTGATGGCGGTACCTTTGATGGTAACCCTACTTATGAGTGGCAGCTCGATCCAAGTCAGCTTGCTAATCTTGTTATTCTGCCGCCACGAGATTTTAGTGGTGATATGAATCTAGTCCTTGAGGCGATTACTCAGGAAATCGGCACGACAGATATTCGTTATACCGAATCTGAATTTACCGTTGGTGTAAACCCTATCGGCGATAAAGTGGAGTTCTTCGATTTACCTGAACAGCTCACTGGAAGTGAAGATGATGGCATCGTGATTCCTCTCGATGCTAATAGCTTTGAAACCAACAGTGATGAATTCTTAGCAATTACCGTAACGGTGAATTCGACTTCGGATCCATCAGGTTTAGTTGGGCTAGATCGAATTCGAATTGGATCAGAAACCAGCTCTTTCACTAGTGTTGGTGGCATCATACAGGCGACGATCCTCGTTAAAGCAAGCTCTGTTGATGAGCTCGAATTCTTTGCAGGTGATGCGTTTGGTAACCTCGATATTACGATTACCGGCCGAACGGTTGATCAAAATACGGTACTCGGTGAGTTAGTGGTCGACACGGGTGACCCGAGCTCGCAAGACATGACGCTTATTATCACACCAGAGCCTGATGCACCGTTATTGAGCGTTGAATACTCTTCGATCGTGGCAGAAGCAAGTGGCACGATTCCTCTTGGTTTAGACCTTTCTCTTGTAAACCCTGCTGATTCAGAAGTGGGCTTCATTACAATTTATGATATTCCCGCAGGTTTGACGTTCTCACATGGCTCTATGGTCGATGGTCAATATGTGGTGGACTTGGCAGATGTACCGAATCTAGCGATTACGGGTGGCTATGATGGCGTTGACCCATTTGAAATCACCATCGAACCTTCTGCTGAAATAGGCAACAACCAAGCGGTAGGATTACCTCAAACGGTATCGGTTGAATTTGTTGCTGAAGGGGATTCTACGATTACCGCGACAGATGATAACGACCTGCTGATTGGCGGGACGGGCTCAGATAATTTTGTGTTCGCATCTTCAGGCTTAGGGAGTGCAGAAGCACCAAGCTACGATGTGATTCAAGATTTTGATGCGTCTCCAGATACTGATGCAATTGACCTCTCGGGTATTTTGGGAAGCCTAGGGCTTAATACAGGGCTAGGGGCAACACAATATCTAGATTTAGAAGAATCTGGTGATGGCGTGACCATTTCTATTAAACCTAATGGCGACGAAGACGTTCAACAAAACATCTTAATAGCCGATGTCGCGTACGACGATCTGTATCAAGGTGACAGTAGCAGTGCATTAGAAGCACAAATTTTACAAAAAATGATAGAAGACAATAATTTAACGCTGTAAGTTGGATGTACAGTCTATAAAAGGAAGTTTAGATTGGTAGAACAAAAAGACAGCTGGCTAGGTTGTGTTGAATGGTTATGTGAGCATTTTAATGTTCGCAGCCATCCTTCCAAAATAGTGTCTGGCCTACCTTTAAATGAAGGAAGGCTCAATGAATCCCTTTTCCCAAGAGCCATTGAGAAATCGGGGTTAACTTTGAGCCACGTTAAAAAAGAATTACTGACTCAATGTCAGTTCCCCGTTGTTGCTGTTAATTCCGCGACAGGGAGTCCCGTTGTCGTCACTCAAGGCTCCGGTGGCGACTTTCAAGTATTGGATTGTGAAAACAACTCAAGCCAAGAAACATCGTTAAAAGACTTGGTTGCTCAAGTGGAATCGTATGTGTGGCAAGTGGGTGCTCAAGCGCTTGATGATGCGCGTGTTCAATCCCATGAACGTAGCGAGAATAAATCCAACACCCGTTGGTTATGGCGTGTCGTCAAAGAAGTGAGACCTTGGTATCGAGACCTGTTTATCGCTTCATTCTTGATCAACTTGCTCGCGCTAGCCGTGCCTCTTTTTACCATGAATGTGTACGATCGTGTGGTGCCAAACCAAGCGTTTAACACGCTTTGGGTGTTGGCGGCAGGCGTTGGTATTGTCGTTATTTTTGATTGGGTGTTGAGAAGCTCACGAAGCTCTGTGACCGACATGGCTGGGCGCTATATTGATAACAAGTTGTCTTCTCAACTGTTCTCTAAAGTCCTTGGTATGAAGCTGGAAAATCGACCTCAGTCGGTAGGCGCCTTTGCCAGACAGCTTCAAGATTTCGATAGCGTGAAAGATTTCTTCACCTCCATCTCTTTAGTCACTTTAGTCGACCTACCATTTACCTTGCTGTTCCTGTTCCTTATCGGTTGGCTTGGTGGTGCAATGATGTTTATCCCAGTCGCAATTATGCTGGTATTGATTGTGCTGAGCATTGCGATGAAAGGTAAAGTCGAGAAAACATTCGATGAAACCGCACGTTTGTCGACACAAAGACAAGCACAGCTGTTTGATTGCTTAACAACCCTTCCGGATATCAAGCAAAACAATGCTGAAGGAATCACTCAGAAGCGTTGGGAACAGACTATTTCATCGCTCTCTCAATGGCAGACTCAATCTCGCCACTACTCTAATATCGTGACGCATTCCATTCAGTCGAGTCAGCAGATCGTCACCATCACTCTCATCATCTTTGGTGTGTATCAGATCTCTGAAGGCTTGCTGAGTATGGGTGGTTTGATAGCTGTGGTGATGTTGAGTGGACGTGCTGCAAGCTCAGTGAACCAGCTTTCTCTTCTATTGTTGAGGTTTCAACAAACCCGTTCTGCAGTCGAAGGTTTGAATCAGATCATGGAGTTACCGCAAGAAGAGTCTAAGCATCAAGTGATTGATAAGGGTGACTTTGACGGTGGGGTTAGGCTAGATGAAGTCACGTTTACTTATCCAGAGACTCAAAGCCCTGCGTTGAAAGAGATTTCTCTTGATATTAAGCCGGGCGAGCGAGTTGGTCTTGTCGGTGCGGCAGGTGCTGGAAAAACCACACTTTTATCGATTGTGGCTCGTCAGTATTTACCAACAACAGGGCAAGCTTTTTACCAAGAGATTGATGGGCAATTGTGGCCAACCAGTGTTCTGCGTAGTGGCATGGGCTGGGTGGGGCAAACCGCTAATCTTATCTTTGGCAGTGTTTACGACAACGTCACCTTAGGTGCGACTAACGTTGATGAAGAAAAGCTAAGACAAGCGCTGCAACAGTCAGGGCTCAACGGTTACATGGGGCGCTTGAGCAACGGCTTAGAAACGCCAGTCGGCGAGGGTGGTCGATTGCTTTCAGGAGGACAACGACAAGCTGTGGCCATCGCCAGGGCGCTTTATCGCTGTCCAAAATTATTGATCATGGATGAGCCAACCAGCGCACTTGATAATCAAGCCGAGATACAGTTCTTCAATGCGTTGCAAAGTATGCCAAGAGAAACCTCGATGCTGATCAGCTCGCACAAATCTTCCTTCTTGATGATGTGTGATCGTGTGGTTGTATTAGATAAAGGTCAGATCGTGGCAGAGGGTGAGCCAAAAGACATTCTCTCTCTACAGAAGAAAAGTGTACCTAAAGGTACGAGCCGCTTTAAGACGGTATCTGTGGTGAAGGGAGGTCGTCATGAGTAATGATATTCAATGGACCAACAATCATTTGGCATTCCGCTCTCGCAAGCTAATTTGGCTGAGTGCACTATTAATTGTCTCAATTATCGGCTGGGCAACGTGGGCGACATTAGAAGAGGTCGTGATCGGTGAAGGTAAAGTCGTTCCAAGTCTTTCGGTGCAAACCATTCAGAGCTTAGAAGGTGGTCTAGTTCAAGAGATCATGGTGCGACAAGGTCAATCAGTGTTGAAAGGACAGCCTTTAGCTAAGTTAGAAGACACTCGTTTTAAAGCGGCCTTTTTAGAGTCGGCTCAACAAGCGGATACCTTACTGGCTCAGCAATTAAGATTGAAAGCAGAGCTGTCGACAGTCGTTTTAAATAATGATGCAAAAGAGTGGTTTGAACGAGTTGTCTTGGTGCCACAAGATATTGTCATCGATGTATCGAGCCATCCTGCATTAATGAACGCCAAAGCCAACTATCGAGAACGTTTAGGTCAGTTGAAATCGGAACTGGAAGAGGCGGCACTTCGCATTGAGCAACAAGACCAAGCACGTGTCGATACGCTCAATAATATTCAGACTTTAGAAAGCAGCCTCGATATCGTGATTCGAGAGCGCAATATGTTGAAAGATGTGGTTGCTAGCGGTGCGGTTGCAGAAGTTGAGCTGCTGAAACTGAACCGTGATGTGGTCAAGTTGAAAGGCGATATTGCCAGCTCAAAAGTAGCAGCGCAAAAGCAGATAGCGGCTTACTCAGAATCGATAGCCGATCACCGCAGCATCGCGTTAGATTTTCGCGCCAAAGTACAAGGTCAACTGAACGAAGTGGCCAGCAAAATAGCGCAATTGAATGAAAGCCAACAGGCGATCGCTGACCAACTGAAACGAACTCAAATCTTAGCGCCAGTTGACGGAACGGTGAAAGAGATATTCGTTCGTACTATTGGCGGTGTTGTTCGTCCGGGTGAGCCGATTATCGAGATCATTCCTTCAAACAGTGATTTGATTGTTGAAGCTAGAATTTCACCTCAAGACATCGCGTTTGTTCATAACGGATTAGGCGCAACCGTCAAATTCTCTGCGTATGACTTTGTTATCTATGGCGGTCTCAAAGGTAAAGTGACTTATGTCAGTGCCGATGCGTTACAAACAGAAGACGGTAATGCTTATTACCGAGCCCACATTCAATTAGATGAAGATCAACAACACAACTCTGCGTTCAGTATTATCCCGGGGATGCAGGTTGCGGTGGATATATTAACGGGTGAAAAAACAGTATTGAGTTATTGGTTGAAGCCAATTTTACGAGCTAAGGAAAACTCACTTCGCGAGCGATGAAGTGTGTTAAAGCATAAATATAAAAGGAAGTGTAATGCATTCAAAATTCTTACTCTCTTCTTGCTTATTAGTGAGCGGGCTGTCTCAAGCAGCCTCATTAGAAGAGTCCGTGGCCTTTGCCATCGACTACAGTCCAGAGATATTGGCGCAGTACTCCCGATACCAATCGGTGGTTAGAGACGGGGACGCTGCGGGTGGTTTGTATATGCCACAAGTCAATTTGTACGCGGCGGCAGGTTATGAAGAGACTCGCTACAACAGTGGCAGCAAGCTTGATACCGATGATCGTGGGCTAACGCGAACAGAAATTGGCGTTAAGGTATCTCAATTACTATTCGACGGTTTTAAAACGACGTCGAATGTCGACAGATTAACGTTCGAAGCTGAAGCTGAACGATTAACCCTGATTTCACGCGCTGAAAATGTCTCGTTAGATGTGGTGAGAAACTACCTCGATATTCTTAAGGCTGAGACGTTACTTGAACTGTCTAAACGTAACGTAAAAGAACACCAAGAGATCTATCAAGACATTCAAGACAAAAAGAGCAAAGGGTTGAGTAGTAACTCCGATCTGGCTCAGATCTCGGCTCGTGTTGCCACGGCGCAATCTTCGTCAATCGCGGCTCAGAATAACCTGTTTGATTTACAAACTAAGTACTTACGCTTAGTGGGTAAGCCAGCTGTTAACCTCGTTTATCCTCGTTTTGATTACGCGTTGTTACCGAGTTCTGCGCAGGTCGCACTTGAGCAAGCGGTTGAAAATCACCCTGAAATTCAAGCATCACTATTGGATATTGACGCAGCTCGTAAAGAGATGCGCCGAGAAAAAGGTGACTATTATCCTGAAGTAAAACTTGAGCTTCATGCTAACAAGAATGACAACGTGTCTAATCCGCCAGGCGGTGTTGATGAAGACGCGCGAATCATGCTGACCATGGATTACGATTTGTTTAATGGCTTCTCTACCGACTCTCGAGTTGAATCGTCTGCGTGGCGAGTTGAAGAGGCAAGGGCAATTAGGTTGAGAACAGAGCGTGAGGTTAAAGAGGGCACTCAGCTTGCTTGGAACGCCTACAAAATGCTTGAGCAGCAAAAATCGCTACTTCAACAAAACGTAGATGCAGCAAAAATTGCAGAGCTTGGTTATATCCAACAATTCAATGTCGGAAGACGAAGCCTATTAGACGTACTTGATGCGAAAGTAGAAGTCTTCTTGGCTCGAAGAAACTTTATTAGCACTGAATATGATCAAACATTGGCGGCATACCGCGTACTGAATGCGATGGGCATGTTGACTTACGCATTAAGGGTTGAACACCCAGAAGAGTGGCAAGGGGAGAACAAGTAATGAGACATTTTAAACTAGCGCTACTTAGTTCTATCTTGCTGATGGGGTGTGCAGAAACGCCCGACACGACAATGACTCGTCATCAAATTGATGACCTTGCGGATGATGACCGTGACGGTGTGATTAACCAACGAGACCTTTGTGCTGATACGCCAGAAGGTGTGACGGTAGACATTAAAGGGTGTGCAAACTGGAAAATTGTCGAAGATGTTGAAGTCTTAAGCGTGGCATTTGATTTCGATAAATATGTGCTTAAATCAGAGCACACAGTCGTGTTAAACGAATTAGTGCGTTTGCTTGGTGAACAACCAGACGCCTCCGTTACCTTAGTGGGAGACACAAGTTCAGAAGGTACCAATGTTTATAACAAGGCACTGGCTAAGAAGAGGACAGGCGTGATTCGAGACGCGTTGATTGACAGAGGTATCGATGGGGAGCGAATCTTCGAACAAGAATTTACTCAGATAACCAGCTTAACCCAGCATCTTCACAAGCGTAAGCGCAGAACCATTGCGGTGTTAAAAACCGAGAGCATGGAAGTGAATCCATCTTGGAATATCTTCACCTCAGAGATGCAACTCGACAGCAATAGCGATGTTGAATCTAAGACATCGATTGACCCAGTAGGAGGCCAGTAATGAAACGTCTATCTAATAAATCGGGCTTACTGCTTGCTGCTGTACCTGCGTTATTCTCAGTATCAACGTTAGCGAATGACGCCAGTGATATTGGTTTGGTTGCGATTGAGCCGAATATGCAGGGCCTTGTTGAAGACTTGCTTAAGAGCCAAGAGATCGACTTAGAGATCTTGTTGAGTGACAGTGTACCTGAGCAGATGATCATGCAACGTTCACGTGTTGGTATTACTTCCAAAAAGTGGACTGACAAAGAGATGGCTAGGTTCGACATGCGCTACGGTTACAGACCGACTGAGCTAATGTTTACCGCAGACGTAATAGCGATCCTGGCGAACGAGAATAACCCAGCCACATCCATCAGTGTTGCTGAACTTATCGATGTGTTTGGTTGTTCTAGCGACCCTAAGCATCCTAAATGGACACCAAGCAGTGACACTCGTGACGGAGAAAGCTTAGACACACACATGTTACCTTTCGCTATCGACCACAATCTGCAAGGTCATACCACCTTTTCAAGTTGGGTTGAATGTGGAGCTGACGGGGAGTATGCGAATACTCAATTCTTAGCGGATTTGCCGGATCTGATTAACAAGATAGAAGGCGAAGATGCCGCGATTGGTTACACCGTTTACTCAGAACAGATCTCAGATGTGAAATGGCTGAGTGTGGTTGATAATCTAGGGGTGAACTACGACTTAAACAAAGAAACGATTCTCTCTGGTCGTTATCCATTGGCAACGGTTTACTATATGTACCTGAATATTCCAGCGCATCGCAAAGGCTTTACGGAGCAAGAGAAGTTCTTTGTTGGGCTTACGCTGTCGGAAGAGCATCAAGGCGTGTTGAACCAATATGGTTTCATCAGCTTGCCACCAGAAGCTATTCAACGTAATAAAGTAAGATTATCGCTTGAAGAGCCTGCAATAGAAGGTGGCTACAAATAATTGGTGTGATGTTCTGTGTGTAGATCGTCAGAATGGTATTGTTAGTTCCGTAATGGTTCTCAACGTGACGGATTACGTTATTCGGCGATAGAATTTATCTAGCGGGCATGTATGCCCGTTTTTTTTCGCCTAAAATTTGTGGCTTGAGCGGTTGTTTATTGATTGGTCACGTATAATGGGCGCTTCATACCGCGCGAATAAGCACAATTAATGAGAACTCTTCCTGTCTTAATCCTACCTTTGTTATTGGTTCTGAATACCCTTTCATTCTCTGCGCAAGCGAGTGAAAGCTGGTGGTTGCGAACGGTATTCAATAGCAGCCCAACTCAACCGAGTTCTCAAAACTATATTAACGATATCGATCTTATGGATTGTGGCGAAGTTGAAGGCACTCTGTTGTGCAGTGACTTAACCCAATATTACGATTTGGATGTTTATGTTGAACTGGAGTTGGGTGGCTCAAGTGTCGAGGTGGTTCGCTTAAACCTGTCATATTCGAACCTAAGTTACACAAAGCTTCAAGCCTACCTTCGCCAAGATGGCTTTGCTCTCAGTTCTATTCGTATTGGGGAATATGAGTTTGATGTGGTCGCTCAACTCGAACAAGCGAAGCGTGAGGGAGTTGGTTACGACATGGTAGATAAACAACTCGTCAAATTCATCAATACTCCACATCATTCCTCTGAGCAAATGAGTTTATGGAATGTGCCTAGTTCTTCCTCATCTTCTTCAGCTCCTTGGATTCAATTACATAGTGATGGTGACAACTTAACGGTTGAACTGAATCGTCTTTAATTGCTCAAATTTATAGATAGTTTCGTAATTCATTAGGGTAAACAAGCCTTTTGGGAAAACGGCTGACGGGCAGACAGCAAGCTATTACTGATTTAAGTGTTCGTTTTTCTGTGGCTCTCACATTTTTAGTAAGCGTTTACCTTTGCCATTTGTTATACGTTGAGCCCTCGGTAAAACGAGCTTACGATACGTTCAGTATTGATAAAGGAGACAACCCATGGTTGCAAGAGTAACGACAGCGCCACAAGGCCCAGAACTTTCTGAGTTAGTGCAAGGATACTGGCGTACAGCAGAGTGGGGCATGACCCCGCAACAACGCCTGACTTTCCTGAAGCAGCACATTGATCTTGGTATCACAACTGTTGATCACGCGGATATTTACGGTAACTACCAATGTGAAAAGTTGTTTGGTGAAGCATTGGCGCTTGAGCCAAGCCTTCGTGATGATATCCAAATCGTCACCAAGTGCGACATCAACTTGTGTGGTGACCACACTCCTGATCGCAAGATCAATCACTATGACACCAGCGCGCACCATATTTACCAATCGGTAAATAACTCTCTAGAGCGCTTGGGTGTAACCGAACTGGATGTATTACTGATTCACCGCCCAGATGTACTGATGGATGCAGATGAAGTAGCAGAAGCGTTCGCTGAACTGCATAAGGTCGGCAAAGTTAAGCACTTCGGTGTCTCTAACTTTTCACCACGTCAGTTCGACTTACTGCAATCTCGACTAGGTAAGCCACTGGTGACTAACCAAGTTGAAATCAATCCATTGAACTTCGAAGTAGCCCACGATGGTACGCTGGATCAACTGCAGATGAACCGTATTCGTCCAATGGCGTGGTCTTGTCTCGGTGGTGGTAGCATCTTCAGTGGCGATTCAGCACAAGCAATTCGCGTTCGTGATGAGCTAGAAGCGATTCGCCAAGAAGTGAGTGCGGACAGCATTGACCAAGTGATTTACGCTTGGGTTCGCCGTTTACCGTCTAACCCGATCGCGATTATTGGCTCAGGAAAGATTGAACGTGTGAAGACGGCCGTTGATGCACTGAAAATCGAACTGACTCGTGAGCAGTGGTACCGCGTATGGGTTGCATCTAAAGGCCACGGTGTGCCATAGAGACCTTTGGGGTCTGGCATTTATCCACAGACTTAGATGTTTCAACGTAAAAAACCAGCACCCCAGCTGGTTTTTTTGTATTCGCCTAACATGTTGCTCCAAAACTGTGATTAAGGTGGAATAATTTTCAAAAACACTCATAATGCACTCTGTTTTTCACCAGTTGGATATTTCCATTGAGCACTTCAAAATTCTCTTCAATCGCCCTTAAGCCAGAGCTTCTAAATACGTTAGATTCTCTTGGTTATACTGAAATGACGCCTATTCAAGCGTTAAGTCTTCCTATTATTCTGGATGGCAAGGATGTTATCGGTCAGGGTAAAACGGGTTCAGGTAAAACAGCTGCCTTTGGTTTAGGCGTGCTGCAAAACCTACGCGTTAAGCGTTTTCGTGTTCAATCTTTAGTGTTATGTCCGACTCGTGAGCTTGCAGACCAAGTAGCAAAAGAGATCCGTACTCTTGCTCGTGGCATTCACAATATTAAAGTGCTGACACTATGTGGCGGTATGCCAATGGGCCCTCAAATTGGTTCATTAGAGCATGGCGCACACATTCTTGTGGGCACTCCTGGTCGTATCCTGGACCACCTAGAGAGAGAGCGTATTGACCTGTCTGAGTTGAACACACTTGTGTTAGATGAAGCCGATCGCATGCTGGAAATGGGTTTCCAAGATGCACTAGATGCTGTTATTGAAGCAGCACCAAAAGATCGTCAAACGTTATTGTTCAGTGCAACTTTCCCTAAACAGATTAAATCTGTTGCAGACCGCATCATGAATAACCCTGAAATGGTGAAGGTTGAATCAACGCACGATCACTCAAGCATCCAACAACACTTTTATAAGGTTGAAGGTACTGAAGCTCGTGATGACGCACTAGAGCTAATGCTTCTTCATCATCAACCAGAGTCAGCGGTTGTGTTCTGTAATACTAAGAAAGAAGTACAGAACGTAAATGATGAGCTAAGCCACCGTGGTTTCAGTGTTATCGAGCTTCATGGCGACATGGAACAGCGTGAACGTGACCAAGCTTTGGTTCAGTTCTCAAACAAAACCATCTCTATCTTGGTTGCAACAGATGTTGCTGCTCGAGGTCTTGATGTTGATAACCTAGATGCTGTGTTCAACTTTGAGTTGTCTCGCGATCCTGAAGTACACGTGCACCGCATCGGTCGTACTGGTCGTGCAGGAAGCAAAGGTGTCGCAATTAGCTTCTTTAGCGAAAAAGAGATGCACCGTGTTGCTCAAATTGATGAGTACATGGATATGCCAATCGAACCGTCTCAGTTGCCAGCTAAACCAATTGCTAAGCCGTACTACTCAAACATGGTAACCATCCAGATTGATGGTGGTAAGAAAGCGAAACTTCGCGCAGGCGATATCCTTGGTGCGTTGACAGGCCAAGGCGGTATTGATGGTAAGTCAGTAGGTAAGATCAACTTGTTCGCGATGCGTGCTTACGTTGCTGTAGAAAGATCAATGGCTAAGAAAGCATTAGGTAAAATCGAATCAGGTAAAATGAAGGGTCGTCAATTCCGCGCCCGAATTCTGAAGTAATTCGAGATTGTCTCCCTTTACTGCTAAGTCATGCTAGTAATAATGCAGTAAAGGGTGTTCCACAATCAGTAACGTATCAAACGTTTATTCATCAGGTCTGATCGAATAGAAATCGTTAATATGTCTTCCTTCGCTAAGATACCAAGTCATCGCTTCCTGTCGATTATTAGCGGATATCGTAATTGTGGTTAGTTTTCCATCGTCAAAATAACAAAGCTCGTACTCTAACTCGCTTGTATAATGAGGAGTAGCGGCCATAGCTTACCTCCCAAATATTAATCATTTGAAAATAAATAAACCATTCGTTTATAGGATTCGTTTACATCAAGTGAGCAATAAAAATCAAGTTACATCACTGCCATTAATTATTTTTAGTTTAATCATTTGCCGAAATAGCTAGATTAGCAAGTCTGAGTCTCAATTTATCTCAAAGTTTTTACAGCCACTGCTTATTAAGGCTACTTTTATAAGAGCTAGAATATAGCGTTATAAGAACTAGAGCTAACCTTAAAAGGGTGAGTTAATGGATTTGTGGATTTGCTGAATATCGTGAGAGGGTTAAATGAGAAAGTGTCGATGGTTAGTCTTATTAGTCTGTTTTGTATTCGCTGGTTGCGGGACTAAATTTGCCTACAACAATATAAGCTGGTTTGCGGTTAGCTATATTGAAGACTTTGTTTCTCTATCCAACAGTCAAGAATCAGAGCTCGAAGAGCGCCTCGACTTATTACAGCAATGGCACAAAGAAATCCAACTTCCGCTGTATATGTCGCAACTGCAAGCGATTCAAAACTTAGACCGTTCTGATATGAATTCTGCTTTTATAATTGATCAAAGTGAACAAACTAAAAATCATATTCGCTCGATCGTTAACAAGTTCGCTCCAGATATTTACGCGTTAAGTATGCAGCTTACCCCAGAGCAAGATAACGAATTCTTAAAGAACTTTAGGGAAAAGCAGCAAGAGTATTACGAAGAAAGATTATCATTGAATGATGAAGATTCGAGAGAACGCTATCGAAGTCGAATTGAAGATAGGTTAGAGCGATGGTTCGGGTCGGTATCGGAAGAGCAAAAAACGATTATTTTGACGTGGTCTCAAGAGTGGGTAAATACTAACGATAGCTGGCGACAATATCAAAATAATACGTATCAAGACCTAACGACACTTATGCAAAAGAAGACCGATTTACATATTGCACAGCCAATTATTATGAAACTACTTTTGAACAATGAAGCTTATTATCCGCAAGAGCTAGAGTCTAAGCTTGATAAGAATATGCAAACATCAGCGAAGTTCTTGGTGGATATCGCCGCAGTGAGCAGTGATAAACAATGGGCTTATTTTATGAGTGAACTAGAAAGCCTCAAGACGACGTTAGTGTCACTGCAGGAGTAGGGTAGCAATTTAAGGCTAGTGACTGTTTGCTACTAGCCTTCTGACAAACCCAAAGCCGAACGCAGAGAGTTAGCCTCTGTTACTCATTAGCAGCTTTGGAATAGATCCTTTAGCGGTCTTAGATATTTTCTGCATCAATTGAAAGCTTGGCTGTTGAATGCCGTGGTCATTTTGAAGTTCATCAATCATCAATAACCATAAGCGTGCTGTCATTTCTGAATCGGCTAACGCTCTGTGAAAAGTACCATCGTTGTCGATATTTTTGAAACGTACAAGGTCACCCAGTTTATGAGTGGGTGCGTCTTGAATCAGGCGGCGAGCAATCAACATTGAGCAAGCGAACTTGCCTGTGTAGTCTCGGCCAATAAAGTCTAATTCCGCATCTAGAAAGCGTTTATCAAACGACGCATTGTGAGCAACAAGTTGGCTGCCTTGGATAAAGTCTGCAAACTCATTCATCACTTCGCTGCAACTGGCCGCCGTGCTTAACATACGGTTACTGATCCCGGTATAGCTTTCAATGAACCCGCTAACACGAAATCCTGGGTTCATGAGTTGCTGGAAGGTGTCGACGACTTCGCCGTTAACTAATTTAACCGCACCGATTTCGATCGCTCGGTCACCCATGTTTGGTGATAAGCCTGTGGTTTCGAAATCGAGAACAATAACGGAGTCTGCGGAGTTTGGAGCCATCGTGTTTCCTAATGCTATTTGGTTGTATCGCTTTATATGGGGCGCTTAGTGTTGCTACGGGGCGATCTATTGCGTGTTTTCGCTGATAGTGAGCTCAGTGTAACCCGTAGACTCGTCATGCTCTCTGTTGAAGGTCAAAGTCTCGTAGCGATGAACAATCAATTCAGCCGTGGTTGCGATAATCGTCCCTTCGAGCAAGTGCCCACCAATCACATTGCCATTTTCATCAGCAACGGATATATGGACATGCTGGTGGTTTGGGGTTAGCGTTGCCATTACAGACACAATTTCGAACGGAGCTGTGATTAGCTTGGTGTTGTTTGCATTAGCCAGACGAATATTGAGTTGAGAAACACATCCGACACAAGACGCGACAGAGCCCGCTGAGATATTGTGCGCTGTCACAAGCTTTTGGAGTTCAAGCTTTAGGTCTTGCCCACGGGTTAATCTCGTTGCGATAGGAGTGATCATCTTATTGCCTCAGTTTTATTTGTATTTCAAAGAACAAAACGAAGCCACATAGGGCTTCGTTTTATTTTCATTTTGGCTAACGCGACTTTTGCATTTTCTGTCGCTGAAATTACTTAGTCTTGTTGCTGTTCTCTTTTCTTCTTAGGCACGAAGTTCAATACTGAAATTGGTACTTCTTTGCGTGGTTCGAAACCTTCAACAACACGACGTTCAATCAAGTGGCCAAGACGTTTTTCAATGATGCACAGGTTCTTGAAGTTATCTTTCGATAGGAAAGAGATCGCTTCACCAGATGCATCAGCACGGCCTGTACGGCCAATACGGTGAACATAGTCGTCCGCTGGGAATGGGATGTCGTAGTTCACTACGCGGCTTAGATTATCAATATCGATACCACGAGCAGCAACACCTGTCGCAACGAGATATTTTAGACGACCTTTTTTGAAGTCTGCCAGAATCTTTTCACGAATCGCTTGGCTACGTCCACTGTGGAAAGCTTCAGCTTCGATACCACGCTTTTCAAGTTGAGCAACCAACTTAGCGGCACCGTGTTTAGTCTCGATAAAGATAAGCGCTTGGTCCCACTCACCATCAGTGATCATGTGGCTTAATAGCGCAGATTTACGGTCTTTATCTACAGTAACTAGCCATTGTTCGATGTTCGCTTTAGAAGCGTCAGTTTTGGCGATAGAAATCTCTTCCGCTTCACTGATTGCGCTTTTCGCTAGCGCACGAACTGGCGTTGATAGCGTTGCTGAGAACAACAGGTTTTGAATGTTTTGTGGCAAACGCGCGATGATCTTGTTGATGTCTTCGATGAAACCCATGTCTAGCATGCGGTCGGCTTCGTCAAGAACCAGAACTTCAACTTCATCAAAGTGAACGGCACGTTGTCCGTACATATCGATCAAACGGCCAGGTGTTGCCACAAGAATATCAACACCTTCGATCAAGCGGTCTTTCTGGTGTTGGTAAGAGACGCCACCGTACATCGCTAATGATGTTAGGTTTAGGAACTTCGCGTACTTAGTAATGTTCTGCTCAACCTGAATCGCAAGCTCGCGAGTTGGTGTCAGAATAACAGCACGAATACGTTTTTTACGTTGTGTTTCACCTTTACTTAGCATTTCTAAGATAGGGAGAACAAAGCTCGCAGTTTTACCTGTACCTGTTT
Source organism: Vibrio sp. QJM3NY_27 (assembly GCF_057785955.1). Classification (NCBI taxonomy): domain Bacteria; kingdom Pseudomonadati; phylum Pseudomonadota; class Gammaproteobacteria; order Vibrionales; family Vibrionaceae; genus Vibrio; species Vibrio sp. QJM3NY_27. The sequence continues at coordinate 1,199,736 of NZ_CM173512.1, forward strand.
GTGCAGCAGCAATTAGGTTCTTACCAGAAAGCACAATCGGAATTGCTTTTTCTTGAATAGAGGTTGGCTTTTCATAGCCTTGTTTTGCAACGGCTTTAACAATAGGTGAGCTTAATCCAAGCTTGGAAAATGGCATAAGTTTCTCGGTATGATTTGGCTAAATAGCGATGGAAAGGTTCAACAATCTTATACAAGGATAAGATTAATGGCGGCATTCTACCATGTTGCTTGTGTACCGCTAGTAACATAGACACTTTAGTTGGATAATACTGGCTCAATAAGACGACGATAAGACAGGGATGTATGGAAATTACGCCGAATGAACGCGATGCAGTATATAAAACGATTTTTTCTCGCCGAGATGTTCGTGGTCAGTTTCTTCCTAATGAGATCCCAGAAGACGTTTTGATGCGTGTGTTAACCGCAGCGCACCATGCTCCTAGTGTTGGATTTATGCAGCCTTGGGATTTTGTCGTTGTCCGTGATATCGAAACCAAGCAACAAATCAAAGCGGGTTTCAATCAAGCTCATGCCGAATCCGCGGAAATGTTTACCGATGAAAAGCAGGCAATGTATAAGCGTCTAAAGCTTGAAGGTATCGTCGAATCACCTATCGGAATCTGCGTGACTTGCGATCGTAATCGAACCGGAAAGGTCGTGCTAGGCAGAACCATCAAACAAGAAATGGATCTTTACAGCACCGTGTGTGCGGTTCAAAACTTATGGCTGGCAGCAAGAGCTGAAAACCTCGGATTAGGGTGGGTGAGTATTCTTCACGATTCAACACTGCGAGACGCATTAGATATCCCGGAAGACATCGATATCGTGGCGTACTTATGTATCGGCTACGTTGAACACTTCAAAGATAAACCCGAACTTGAAACCATGGGCTGGTTACCAAGAAGAGACGTCAATTCTGCGATTCATGAAGGGAAGTGGAACTCTAGTAAATCGGAGTGACATAAAGGCTCTTGTATCTATGTAATGTATTGATATTAAGTGTCAAAACTCGTTATAGATATTTCAGTATAAGGTTGAATTTAAAAATCCATACTGATATTAATGACACTTGATTCACCGCTCTAGCCTGGAATCCAATGAACGACGCTAACTTACGTAGACTTCAACAGCTTACTGCAAAGTACGAATTAGGCGAAGAGTACCATCTCACGATCGATGATCTAGAGCATTCGCTTTCGACTTCGCGCAGAAACACCTCGATAGTTCTGAAATGCTTATCTGAGTACCACTGGATTTGTTGGATTCCGTCCAAAGGACGAGGGAGGCTTAGTCAATTTAAAATTTTGCTTAGCTTCCCTGAAGCATTAGAGCAAGTTTTAGCGCTTCAGTTAGAGCAAGGTCGCTTTAAAGTAATTCCTCGCCTTTTAGACAGCTATGGTGATACCGCAATAAAGGCACTGACGCTAGCCACTGAAAAACATAACCTTTTCAATCAACAGCATGATCATTTGTTGATTACTCAATACCCCTGGGTTGATAATCTTGAGCCCGCCAAAACCTATAGAATCGCTGAACATCAAATTCTGAGAAGTATCTATAATACTTTGTTAGTTCAAGATCTTAATGGCGAGCCTCAAGCCAGTCTTGCCCACCATTGGAAGATAGAAGGTCGCTTTCTGCATTTTTGGTTAAGGCCTAATGTTGTTTTCCATGACGGTGAAACCTTGAGTGCAAAAGATGTCGTTCAATGTTTGTTACGGTTAAAAAACATAGATGGCCCGGTACAGTCTTTATTTGAGCAGGTGAATGATGTTCATGTGGTGGGTGAGAAAAAACTAACTATCGAGCTAGCGCGCGCAAACCCAATGTTTATCTATGCGCTGTGTAGTGCACACGCGTCTATCTACCGTTGCAAGCGTAGCTATTTTGCTAGTGGACGCAGTGCGTATATTGGAACGGGGCCTTTCTCTTTAGATGATTGGAGCGAAGAGCGCCTTATTCTAAAACGTCACCGTGGTTACTTTGCTCAAAATGCCTTGTTAGAACAGATAACGCTCACCGACATAGAAGGTTTGAATGATCACACCCTGAGTTTTAATCAATCTGGCGTAGCAGAAGAAACCACAATCAATGCACTTTCGTATCTTGCAGTTAATCGTAGAGAAAACGCAGGCATAACCCCTGAAGAACTCGACAGGCTGGTATCGTTTATCAAGTCCAGCAGTAAAGAGTTTGATGCTGATATGGTGACGGATGATCTCTCTTTCTCGCCTAGTAAATTAACATGCAGCAATCCCATTCCTATTTTGACGGGCACTGTTGTGTTAACACGACCTAGAATGACGATTCCTTTACTTCAAGAGATGGCTGACTGGCTGCAACAAACGATTGTAAAGACAGGTGTCATTATTGAAGTTGTTGAGCTTCCCAATATCAGTGACCCTAGCTCCATGAGTGAGTCGGCAGACCTGTTATTCATTGAAGAAGTTATCGAACAGCCAGCCGATTATGGCCTTTACGATTGGCTACTTGCTTCATCTGGCCTCAGATTCATTTTCAACAATTTGGAGATGAGGGCGCATTGCGAGAGAGTTAGAGCCGCTGTGAGTGGCGAGAAGCCAATGAGCGACTTGCTAGAAATTGAAGATTCGCTTTATCAACAGAAGTTACTTTGTCCGTTATTTCACGGCAAAGAGAAGGTTTTTAATAGTGTTGAGGTTCAAGGCGTAGAGATCAATCAAACTGGCTACAGTGATTTCTATAAACTCTGGATATCTTCAAGCGATATGTAATTAGTCCATTTAAGACCTTTCGTTAGAACAAAACATGCATAAATTGCCTAGCACCCTTTCATGTTTCTTTTGAATACCAATCGCTATTATGACTGACCATGACTATCACAGTCATTCTCGGTCATCCCTCCAATGACAACCCTACTTATTAATGTATTTCATTAGGATCTCATCGCATGAAACTTAAGCTTATTTCTATCGCACTTATCGCTGGTGGCCTTACGGCTTGTGGCGGAGGAGGCGGTGGTAGCAGTACCAGTGCTTCCGCTCCTCAAACAAAAACCTTACAAGGTGTGGCTATCGATGGTTATATTTCAGGGGCGACCGCGTTTTTGGACATCAATTATAACGGTGTGTTAGATGAAGGTGAGCCAAGCAGCATCACAGACGATGAAGGCAGCTATCAGTTATCTTTAACGGGTTCTAATTCTGACTGCATGGACTACGCTCCAATCGTAGTGAACGTACCGGTCGGCGCAATTGATGCGGATAGCCCAAACTCGCCGATTACTGAACCTTATCAGTTAGTCTTTCCGCCAGTCATGACGGTGAGTTCTGATTTAGAAATCAAGTCAACGACACCATTAACCACAGTGTTATGGAACGAGATTCAAGCTGATTTGCACAAAGGTGGCTTAAACAGTTGTTCAGCTTTGAAGCAAGCCGTAAACACCCAAAATAGCATTATCCAAAATGTGAAAGATCATGACTTCCGCATTGCCAATCGATACAACATCGCAGTTGAAGACTTGTATGGAGATTTCGTTAAAGATCAAAATACTGAGCTCTATGACTTAGCGCAAAAAATGATGCCGGCTATCAAAAAGTCGTATCAAGAGACCAAAGAGATTCAAAAAGAGAATCCAAAAGCTCAGCAAGCTTATGTTGATTATTACTGGGAGCATTGGGATTACTCCAAGAAGAACGAAATTAATAAGTGGTATAAAGTTAAAACGGTGATGACCGCAGACAAGCTGATTGTCATTGAACATGAAGTGTCCGCTGATCTGCAGACTGAGCTGGCTTTAAATAAACATATTGAGCGTAATGGCCAAAAGAAAAATGGCTTAGAGTATGACAAAGAAGCTTGGTTCTCATTGGATAGTGATGGAACTGAATATTCATGTTCGGTGCAAGAGACGATCAAGCAGCAGGTTTTGCCTAACTCACTCGCGACCTTTGGTGTGTTGAACCGTGGTTGGTCTAAACAACCTGATTGGGAAAGTTGTTCACGTCAAAATATCGGTGCTGGATTCATGCAAACCTTGTCGGCAGATGTTGTCGGTGACTACAAAGATCAGTTTACCCAAGTACAAGCGAAATTTAATTTTGAAAATAACGCATCACATCCAGAGTGGGTTAATCTAGGTGATTCATTGGATAGTGTGTCGCGTAGCGACTTTGATGCGCTCAATTACCTATCGGTAGATTTTAATGACAACAGTTCATATGGCTCTGACAGCTGGAACAGACATAAGTATGCGTACATTGAAAATACGCCGTTTGATTATACTCAAACGATAACGTCTAGATATTCTCAAGGTAACTGGACTAAAGGTTATTATTACCAGAATGGGACAAGTCGATTTGAGTGTTCAGATGATGGTGTGAACTGGTCAAAAGACACTTGTAAGTAACGCTGACGAAATCGTGATTTAATAACTCTAGATACCTTAATGCAATAAAAAATCCAGTGTCTACAAGACACTGGATTTTTAGTTTTGGCTACCTGCAATCTGTTTTAGATATACAGCCAATTTAGATATGCAAATTGAGAGCCTAAGCGATCTCAATTTTCTCAGCTTGGTTCTGTTCTGCCATTGATATCGCTAGTGCTTCTGCAGCCTTAATACCATCGATACCAGCAGATAGGATACCACCAGCATAGCCTGCACCTTCACCTGCAGGGAAGAAGCCCTTTAAGTTGATGCTTTGGAAGTCTTTGCCACGTTTGATACATACAGGAGAAGACGTACGCGTCTCAACACCCGTTAGTAGGCCGTCTGGCGTAGAGAAGCCTTTGATCTTCTTCTCGAACGCTGGAATTGCTTCACGAATTGCTTCGATAGCAAAATCAGGTAGTGCTTTTGAAATGTCCGTTAGGTGGATACCCGGCGTGAATGATGGTTTTACTTCACCAATCTCACTTGGATCGCGACCTTTCAGGAAGTCACCGATTTTCTGTGCGGGGGCATCGTAATTCTCGCCACCTAGAACATAAGCTGCACTTTCTAACTCACGTTGTAAACGGATACCTGCTAGTGCGTCACCTGGGTAATCGCGTTCAGGATCGATACCCACAACGATGGCACTGTTTGCGTTACGTTCTGCACGAGAGTATTGGCTCATGCCATTGGTTACTACGCGACCTTCTTCAGAAGTCGCTGCAACCACAGTACCACCCGGGCACATACAGAAGCTGTATACAGTACGGCCGTTCTTACAGTGGTGTACTAGTTTGTAGTCCGCAGCACCTAGGATAGGGTTACCCGCGTTCTTACCGAAGCGAGCTTCATCGATCATTGCTTGTTTGTGTTCGATACGGAAACCAACAGAGAAAGGCTTAGCTTCCATGTAAACGCCACGTTCGTGCAGCATTTCAAACGTATCACGAGCACTGTGGCCAACAGCCAGTACTACGTGACGAGATTTAATCTCTTCACCGTTAGAAAGCGTCAAACCAGTGATTTGACCGTCTTCCATATGAACGTCGTCTACGCGAGTGCTGAAACGGATTTCGCCACCTAGCTCAATGATAGAAGCACGCATCTTCTCGATCATGGTAACCAGCTTGAAGGTACCTATGTGCGGCTTACTTACGTATAGAATTTCTTCTGGTGCGCCAGCAGCTACGAATTCTTCGATTACCTTACGGCCGTAGTGCTTTGGATCTTTCACTTGGCTGTATAACTTACCGTCAGAGAATGTACCTGCGCCACCTTCACCAAACTGTACGTTTGATTCTGTGTTCAGAGTACGCTTACGCCAGAAACCAAAGGTATCTTTGGTTCGTTCACGAACTTCTTTACCACGCTCAACGATGATTGGATTTAAGCCCATTTGAGCAAGCACTAGGCCTGCGAACAAACCACAAGGGCCAAAACCGATAACGACAGGGCGCTCAGTTTGGTTCTCAACCGCTTTAGCCACGAATTTGTACTCCATGTCAGGAGTCACTTTTACGTGTGGGTCGCTGATGAATTGTTCTAACAACTCAGCTTCGTTTTCAACGAGAACATCAAGCGTGTAGATAAGTAAGATTTTTGATTTCTTACGAGCATCGTAGCCACGTTTAAAGATATTAAAAGAAAGTACCTGATCAGCGTTAATGCCAAGCTTTGCTTCAATAGCGTCTTGAATGGCTGACTCTTCATGGTCTAGTGGGAGTTTAATTTCGGTTAAACGTATCATTTTGATGTCTCGTTTTTATAGGTGTCTTAGCTAGATCGTTTCTTAATACAGAGTTTGATAAAACGCTGATGTTGAAAGAAGCGATAAGCTCACAATGGCGCGCATTTTACGAGAAATTGATTTATCTGTCATACTAATTTGGAAGCATCGAGCAAATAGACACGATATTAGAGTCGTATGATGTTGAATTTTGCCTTGGGATGAGTATTATCCCCCATTCTTCAATTTTGACTAACTTATAGAGCAGAGCATCATGGCATTTGTCGTAGGCGATAACTGTATTCAATGTAAATACACAGACTGTGTGGCGGTATGCCCCGCAGATGCGTTCCATGAAGGCCCTAATTTCATGGTAATTAACCCAATCGAATGCATTGATTGTGGTTTATGTGTACCTGAATGCGATGCTCAAGCGATCTTCCAAGAAGATGAACTGCCAGAAGATCAAAAGATTTTTATTGAAGTAAATGCCGAGCTTGCCGAAATCTGGCCGGTACAAACTGAAGTCAAAGCACCGATGGATGAAGCTGAAAAGTGGAATGGTGTCGCTGACAAGTTGGCAATGCTAGAAAAGTAATTGTTGAGAGAACTCAAATAAAAAGGCGTACTGATATTAATCAATACGCCTTTTTTAATATCTGAACACTGTCGATTGGCTCGTTAGCTTATGAAATCTAGCTATGTTGACGACGCATATTGTCGAGAATGATACCTGTCGCCATTGCTACATTCAGAGACTCTGCGCCACCGAATGCAGGAATCGTAATCTTATCCGTTACGTATTTAGCCGTATGTTCACGAATGCCGTGAGACTCGCTGCCCATTAGCAAAATGCCATTGGCAGTAAATTCTGTCTTATGAACACTTTCGCCTTCTAAGAACGCGCCGTAAACCGGTAGGTTCGCTTGTTCTAAATAAGCCGGTAAGTCTGTTTGGCTTACGTGTACTCGGCCAAAGCTACCCATAGTTGCACTGATTGTCTTAGGGTTGTATGGGTCTGCACAATCGCTGCTCGCAACGATATGCTTAATACCATACCAGTCTGCTACGCGAATAATGGTACCTAGGTTGCCCGGATCAGATACGCCATCCAGTGCAATCATCAACCCAGTTGCTTTTGGCAGTTCAAATGTTGGGATCTCAACGACAGCAATCGCGGCATTGTTACTCACCAAAGTACTCGCTTTGGTTAGGTCATCCAGCGAGGCTTCAACACAATCAAACTCAATAAGTGAAGCGTGATTTTCAGATAAGAAATCAGCGGTAGCAAAGACGTTCTTCACGACTAAGTCACTATTGAAAAGCTCAAGAACGTTCTTTTCACCTTGAACTAGAAACAAGCCGTGGGCTTTACGTTGTTTCTTTTGGCCCAAAGCACGAAGGAGTTTTAATTGGTTTTTTGAAATCATGTTTTTATCCTAGATATAAGCCCGCGCATTATAGAGCAAAGGTTGGAGAACCAAAAGCGTGATAGCTCAATGCGATCCACATAAAAAGCAAAGCGACCCACTTACAAAAAGAAAAGCGTACTAAATAGTACGCTCTTATCTGATTTACTTACCAAAGATTAAGCTGAACAGGCTAGACAAACTGAGAAGGCTGGGTGAACTACAGCTTAATATGGAACAGGATAGCGCTTAAACACTGTGTTGATATCGGTAAGAATCTCTTCTGATAATGGCTTACTGAAAGCAGCCACGTTCTCTTTTAGCTGCTCCATCGTGGTCGCCCCAATGATGGATGAGGTAACACCATCGACTTGATTACACCATGCTAATGCAAGCTGGCTCGGCGTAAATCCATGAGAGTTCGCAACTTCGACATATCCTTTTACGGCTTCATTGGCAGACTCAGTGTCGCGGAAAATGCCTTTACGCTGCATGTAAGTCCAACGGCTTCCTTCTGGTCTCGCACCATCAATGTATTTGCCACTGAGCATTCCTCCAGATAACGGTGACCAAGGCAGGTAAGCGACATCTTCATGCACACAGTTCTCAATCAGATACGGCCAGTCTTTTGCGTGAAGTAGGCTGAATTCATTCTGAATCGAGACCATGCGTGGCAAATCGTGTTTTTCGCTCAGCTTGAGATAAGTGTTGATGCCCCAAGTGGTGTCATCAGACAAACCAACATGACGGATTTTTCCTGCTTTAATGCAGCTCGCTAGGGCTTGAAGGATCTCCAACATTTCCCCTTCATGCTGCTTTCGGTCGATATCACTGAAGCGAATTTGATTTGGGAACTGTTTTCCAAAGTGAGGTGTATTTCGATTTGGCCAATGCAGTTGATATAGGTCGATATAATCAGTCTGTAGACGCTTTAATGACGCATCAACCGCTTCGATTACGGCTTCACCCGTTATAGGACCACCATCTCGAACCCAAGGAAGACCTGGGCCTGCAATCTTACTCGCTATGATCAGTTCTTGGCGGCGCTGCGGGTGGCGCGATAGCCAGTTACCAATAATCGCTTCTGTTTTGCCGTAGGTCTCTGGAGACGGGGGAACCGCATACATTTCTGCAGTATCGATGAAGTTAATACCTTGGCTTAGTGCGTATTCGATTTGTTGGTCGGCTTGCTGTTGCGTATTTTGCAGCCCCCAAGTCATGCTGCCGAGACAGATGCGGGAAACGGGAATTTGACTACTTCCTAGTTTTGAATATTCCATTGAATTCGGGATTCCTGTGGTTAAGTTCTCTGGTACTCGCATTAGAGTTTTTGAAAAGAGAGCGAGTGAGGAATGAAAACGAATATAAATTATTAGCACAAAATGACACGACAAGGTATGGCTGAGGGAAGTTTAATGAGTCATTTCTCAACGTAGCGAATGAGCTAGCTGCATAGTCGTGGAGCTATAGATATAAAGCAGGGGAGTCACAAAACGTGAATGGGTTCGACGCCTGAATAGGACATCATAGAAAGAGAGAAGAAGAGTCAAAGACAAAAGAGCTCTACATCATAGAGAAGTAGAGCTCTTTTATTAGGGGTTCTTAAATATGTTCTGAGTATTGATTAAGTTACGAGGTCGCGTTGGTGTCAAACCCACCTTGAGATTGCGCCTGTCTTAGAGCTTCCTGCCTTTGAACTTCTTTCTCAGTTAATACTGGTTGAAGCGTTTCCTCAGAGGCTTGAGGAGATAAAATGAAATATTTATTAATCGTCATAACTGTGTCTCCGTGTAACGTATGACAGATTCTGCATCAAGGATAAATTGTGATCATCATCCACTTTGTACTTTTTTTAGGCTGAGAGCGGAGGGCGTAGAATGCGTACAAAGCGATCTCTTATCATCCGTATGCAATGTTGAACTGACGAAACCCTCTTATTTCAAGTATAGGAAGCTCGTCTAATTTCGCACAATAATGATGTAGAGCAATTACATACATGGTCAGGGGCGTAAGATGAAAAACCTCGCTACTGACTCTATGTTCGTCTTAATTTAACGATGCATCGCTTATCGACATAATAATTAAGTCAGTAAATCAATTACTTAATCCATGGTGAGATGAATTATGGAAAAGCTTGTAGAACGTTTTCTGAATTACGTTACTTTTGATACTAAATCCGATCCTTCTAATCAGCAGTGCCCAAGTTCACCGGGTCAAATTACATTTGCTGAAGCCTTAAAATCAGAATTGATCGCATTAGAGTTAACTGATGTCTCTTTAGACGAAAATGGCTATTTGATGGCGAAACTGCCGTCGAATGTCGATTACGATGTGCCTGCTATTGGCTTTGTCGCACATATGGATACCGCTCCTGATGCTTCCGGCGCGAACGTGAAACCACAGGTGATTAAAGATTATCAAGGTGGAACGATAGAATTAGGTGCAAGCGGTGAATGCCTGAATCCAAGCCAATACCCAGATCTTGATGCCTTGCATGGCCATGACCTCATCACTACCGATGGTACGACTCTGCTTGGGGCTGATAATAAGGCGGGTATCGCTGAAATCATCAGCGCGATTGCTTACCTTAAAGCAAACCCAGACGTTAAACATGGCGATATTTGTATTGGCTTCACGCCAGACGAAGAGATCGGTCGTGGTGCTAACTTGTTTGATGTTAAGAAGTTTGGTGCCGAATGGGCGTATACCATTGATGGTGGCCCGGTAGGGGAGTTGGAATTTGAGAACTTTAATGCCACGAGCGCCGATGTTATCTGTCATGGCGTGAACGTTCATCCGGGTACCGCAAAAGGTAAAATGGTGAACTCGATGAACATCGCGGCGCAATTCCAATTGATGATGCCAACGCAAGAAACACCAGAGTGCACAGAAGGTTATGAAGGTTTCTACCACCTGAAATCAGCTGAAATGGGTGTGGCTCGCTCTGAACTGGGTTACATCATCCGTGATTTTGAACGTGAGGGTGTAGAAGCGCGTAAGGCATTCATGCAACAGAAAGTGGATGAGCTGAATGAGCGTCTTGAGAAAGGCCGTGTTGAGCTGGTGCTAACCGATAGCTACTTCAATATGAAAGAGATGGTTGAACCGCATCAACATATTATTGAATTAGCGAAGCAAGCGATGATCGAGTGCGATGTTGAGCCAATGATTAAACCGATCCGAGGCGGTACCGACGGTGCTCGCTTATCTTTCATGGGGCTACCATGTCCGAATATCTTCACTGGCGGCTATAACTTCCACGGTATTCATGAGTTCATTACCATTCAAGGCATGGAGCAAGCGGTAAAAGTGATTGTCGAATTGTCTCAGCGTACGGCGACTCATTACCAAAAATAGGATATCAAAGCGTTATATCTCTTTGTATTTTTAAGAGTATTCAATAATACTCTCTTTGAGCATAAGGGAGTACGCGATGAAAAAGTTAGTTTTACTTTGCACCCACTTAGCCGTGGGTGCTTTTGGTTTTGGGCTTGGTGTCTATGCATTACCTATCTTGATTGAGCCTGATTCTCCTTCCTCAAGTTCTGTTGAAGCGATCAGTCAGCAGGCTATCTATACAGGTGAGTTCACCAAAGACCGACAAGACAGTGACTTTTTGCATTGGGGAGAAGGCATCGTTTCGGTTTCTGAAAGTGCGATAGCTTTTGAAGGTGAACTGGCACCGGGGCCTGATTACAAAGTTTACCTATCACCTAAGTTTATTGAAACCGAACAAGCCTTCAATGATAGTAAAAGCGATTTACTGAGAGTCGGAGATGTAAAAACATTCGACCGATTTATGGTTGAGTTGCCTGAAGGTGTTGATCTCAATCGATTTAATACGGTTGTGATTTGGTGTGAAACTTTTGGCCAATTTATTACTTCTGCCAAGATAAAATGATAGCCTTACCTAAGCTGCTTTAGGCATGAAAGAAAGCGCTCTATTTTTGAGCGCTTTTTTATAATGCTTGCCCAGCTAGTTCTTCAAATACCAATTGTTGTAAAGCTCGTTGCTGTAAAGTTCGTCGTTATAAAGCTTAATTGTTGTAATACAAAGGAATACGTAATGGAAAAGTTGTGGCAAGTGATCGATTTCTTACTCGCTAATAAGTTTATTTTTAGTGTGCTGATCATCTGCATTATATTAATAATCCGACGAATCACTCTGTCTCGAATCCGTGGTGATGTCGCTTTTCTCAGTGAAGATCAACGTAACTGGATGTCACGTACCAAGAACGGTACGTTTGCCATTATTATGGTCACTTTATTTGTGCTGTGGAAATCTGAAATCAGCGAATTTGCACTGTCGGTCACCGCCATTGCTGTTGCAATCGTGGTAGCTTCAAAAGAGATCATCTTGTGTTTCACGGGCTCTATCCAGCGCGCAAGCTCTCGTTCATTTAGAATTGGTGACTGGATTGAAGTAGGTAAAATCAGCGGTGAGGTGATTGAGCACAACTTGATGGCGACTGTGATTCAAGAAATCGACCTATATCATGGGCAATACCATTTCACAGGTAAGACCGCTACGCTGCCCAATAGCATGTTCTTCACCTACCCGGTCAAGAACCTTAATTTCATGAAGCGCTACGTTTATCATAACTTTTTTGTGACGGTAAAAGACTTCGTTAACCTATATCCAATGGTGCCGGGTCTTATCGTGAAAATTGAAGAGCATTGTGAAGAGTTTATCGATGTTGCCCGTCGTTATAACGGTGTGATCGAAAAACACGCTGGCGTTGACCTTCCGGGATCTGAGCCTCATATCCATATCACGAGCAGTTCGACGGGTGAGCAAGAAGTGCACTTTATGATCTTCTGTCCGACCGAAAAAGCGATTCATCTTGAGCAAGATATCCGTAAGGATTTCATGGAAGCTTACGCTCTTGCATTCCCAAGCAACGATTAATTTACTCGTCAGTCTATTGCGACCAACCTACAGCGTCTAAACTATAGTGTCCAAACTATAGCGCCCGAAAAAAAGAAAGCCGAGAGCGATATATCGACTCTCGGCTTTTTTGTATCTGAAATTCAGCTTCGATATTAGTCCAGATCAGCGAGTGGTAACCAGTCTATTTCCACACCAGCTTGCTCAAACATATCTTGGCTTATCTTGATTTTATCGCCCCAACGAGAAAGGAAGTCTTCACTTTGCTCTGGGCAATGTACCGCTGAAATCCCAGTTTGGATGATTTTTGCTGCACAGTTCGGACAAGGGAAGTGAGTCACCCAAACTTCACAACTGTCTAAATCACGTTTAGCAAACAAGATTGCATTTTCTTCAGCGTGAAGCGTCTTAAGGTACTTCATTTCCCTGTCATCAGTATCCGCACTATCAGACACGCCATGTGGGTAGCCATTAAAACCAACGGAAACAATACGGTTGTGCTTAGTGATTACGGCGCCGACTTGAGTTGAAGGATCTTTACTCCAAGAACCGACCAATTCCGCCATTTGATAGAAACGTTTAGCCCATTTTGAAATCATGAGAATTCCTTAACAATTAAATGTGAATGCTTATCTGTCTGACCATACATGATGTTAGACAATATCCATAGAGAACAAAAGCTGAGAGGTTGATTTACTTAGAAATTGTAACGCGTTTGTAATCACTTTATAAGCACTTGGTTTCAATTAACATATTGATACACTTTGGCTAGTTATAATTGATATTCCTCGGACAATGGTGACGAGTGTGTTACGTAAATTTTATGCTGTTCAAATACTAATAAGTGACGGTATAACCATGCGTAAAAAGTTGATCCTTACGGCTCTTGCAAGCTCTCTTATTCTTGCTGGGTGTGGGCAAGATGCTCAAAATGCCAAGCAAGCGCCTCTACCTCTCGTAGCTGTACAGGATGTTAGCGTTGTTTCTCACCAGCAAAGTAAGTCGTACATCGGTCGTATTGAAGCCGTTGAAGACACGGCTATCACCGCGCAGGTTTCAGGCTATCTACAAAGCCGTCATTTCAATGAAGGTCAAATGGTCGAAAAGGGCCAATTGCTTTACTCGATCGAGCCATCTTCTTTTGAAGCTGAAGTCGCAAGCGCAAAAGCGTCTGTTGCTCAAGCGAATGCAAACCTTAAAAAAGCCGAACTTGATTTCAACCGCGGTAAGAATCTGCTTCCTAAAGGCAGTATTTCTCAATCGGAATTTGATGCATTGACGGCAAACTTATTAGGTTCTCAAGCGCAACTTGAAGCTAGCCATGCTCAGCTAAACGCAGCCAATGTTCAGCTTTCCCATACCCAAATTACCGCGCCTTTTTCTGGAAGAATCAGCGACACCAAAGTGAGCACGGGTGACCTGGTTTCGCCGTCTTCAGGTGTATTAACTACGTTGGTTAGCCTAGACCCAATCCATGCGTCGTTCAGCATCAGTGAACGTGAGCGTATTGAGTTAGGGATGGATCGCATTGAAGGCGACGGCAGCAGTGACTCTGCAGGGGTTGAAGTTCAGATCATACTTGAGAATGGTGAAGCGTTTGAACATCTAGGTCAGCTTGATTTCTTGGGCAACCGTATCAACCTTAATACAGGTACAATCGCGATGCGCGCCATTGCTGATAACCCGAATCAGCAACTACTTCCAGGCCAACACGTTCGCGTTGATCTACGTGAAAAACAATCGATTGATGTTGTGACTATCCCGCGACGTGCAGTTCAAACCGACCTAGAAGGTGACTTTGTAATGGTACTGGTTGAAGGCGAAGCTGCACCAGTCGCTGAGCGTAGAAATATTGAGATGGGGCGACAAGTTGAAGGTGGCGTGATTGTTCAATCTGGATTAGAGAAAGACGACGCGGTGATCACTCAAGGCCTACAGCGTGTACGTAATGGTATGTCCGTTCGTATTCAAGCTTCTGCTGAACAAGCTGAGTAAGAGGGCTATTTATGTTAAGTCGTTTCTTTATTCAAAGGCCTAAGTTTGCCCTTGTCATATCCATAATATTAACGCTGGCGGGTGCGATCTCTCTCGCTATCTTACCAGTGGCCGAATATCCAAAAATTAGCCCACCATCGGTCAGTGTATCGGCATTCTACACGGGTGCCAGTGCTGAAGTTGTGGAACAGGCGATAGCCGACCCCATAGAGACGTCGGTGAATGGCGTAGAAGATATGATCTACATGTCTTCTAAAAGTGCTAACGACGGTTCATACAATCTTAATGTGACCTTTGATGTCGGTACTGATGCTGATATGGCTCAGGTCAACGTTCAGAACCGAGTAGCCCAAATCGAATCGAAGCTTCCACAAGAAGTTAGAATGGTCGGCGTAACGGTTAAGAAACGTTCACCTGACCTTTTGATGGTATTGAACTTCTACTCTCCAAACGGTGAGTATGACGATCAGTTCCTAATCAACTACGTAAACTTAAACATTAAAGACCAACTGGCACGTGTGTCTGGTATTAGTGAAGTAAACGTGTTGGGCGGCGGTGAGTATTCGATGCGTGTTTGGTTAGACCCTGAGAAAATGGCTAACCTGAACCTAACAACATCTGATGTGTATGGCGCATTGGCTGAACAAAATGTTCAAGTCGCTGCCGGTCGTATTGGTGCTGCACCATACGCCAATCCACAAGAAGTACAGTTCAACTTGGTGACAAAAGGTCGCTTAGAAACGGCTGATGAGTTTGAAAATGTTGTACTTCGCGCAAATCAAGATGGTTCAACCGTTTACTTAAAAGACATTGCACGCGTTGAGTTAGGTAAAAAATTCTACGATGGCAATGGTAAATACCGAGGACAAGACGCTTCAATCGTAACGCTGTCACTTCAGTCAGACGCAAACGCGTTGGAAAGTGGTAAAGCGGTCATGGCGATGCTCGACAATCTAAGCAAAAACTTCCCTGAAGGTGTGGCTTACGAAGCGAGTTATGACACCACAGTCTTTGTTGCAGAGTCGATTAAGGGCGTAGTGAAAACGCTGATCGAAGCTATCTTGCTGGTTATCGCGGTGACGTACCTGTTCTTGGGTAGTGCGCGTGCAACCTTGATTCCTGTGGTTGCGATTCCGGTGTCGTTGATTGGTACATTTGCCGTCATGCAGATGACAGGATTTACCATCAACACGGTAACCCTGTTTGGTTTGATATTGGCGATTGGTATCGTGGTAGATGATGCGATCTTGGTTATCGAAAACGTCGATACGACGATGGCCAAAGACCCAACGATTTCACCGCGTAAAGCAACACTGATCGCGATGAAAGAAGTAACGGGTCCTATCGTTACATCAACACTGGTACTTCTTGCCGTGTTTATCCCTGTAGCGATGCTGCCGGGTATTACTGGCATCATGTATCGTCAGTTTGCTCTGACTATTTGTATCGCTGTTGTTATCTCTTCTATTAATGCTCTAACGCTGTCACCAGCATTGTGTTCACTGGTTCTCAAGCAGGGCGGTGGCAACACAGCTCGTTGGTACCAAGCGTTCAACCGTGGCTTAGAGTCTGTTACTAACAAATACGGCCAAATCGCCGGCTTCCTTGTGAAAAAAGGTGTTCTGCTGTTCACCTTCTTTGTTGTGGCGCTAGCCGCAGTTACTTACTTCGCGAAAACGACGTCAACCGCGTTTGTACCTCAAGAAGATAAAGGTATTTTGCTGGTTAACGTGCAGCTTCCTGACGCGGCATCACTGTCTCGTACAGAAGATGTGACTGAGCAGTTGCTAGAGATGGTTGAGCAAGAGCCGGGTGTTGATGGTGTGACACTGGTAAACGGCTACGCATTCATGACAGGCGCTTCTGCTTCGAATGGCGCTTCGCTATTTATCAAACTGCATGATTGGGATATGCGTAACGCACTGGATGGTCAACATTCCGCACAAGCTATCTCACAACGTATTAATGGTCGAGCGGCCACTGAACTGCCTCAAGCTATTGTGTTTGCAATGGGACCTCCAGCAGTTCCGGGTATGGGTGCTGCTTCTGGTTTCGAATTTGTTCTAGAAGATACATTAGGTCGTAGTCGTACTGATCTGGCGATGGTAATGAATGACGTGATTGCTGAGGCGAACAAACAGCCTGAGATTTCACATACGTTCAGTACTTTCCGTGCCAACGTTCCTCACTACTATGTCGATATCGACCGTGAGAAAGCGCAACAGTTAGGTATTCCGTTGTCGGAAATATTCCAAACTCTGCAAGGTAATCTTGGTTCACTGTACGTGAACGATTTCACCATGTTTGGTAAGAACTTCCGCGTGACCATGCAAGCTGATAGTGAACACCGTAGCAGCATGGATGATCTCCAACGATTCCACGTGCGCTCGTCTAATGGCGAGATGATCCCGCTCAGTACATTGGTGACTTACGACCAGATATTCGAACCAGATGTCGCATGGCGTTACAACATGTACCGCAGTGCCGTGATTCAAGGCCAGCCAGCGCCGGGTTACTCAAGTGGTGATGCGATTGCTGCAATGGAACGTGTAGCCGCTGAAGTCTTACCTCAGGGTTATCAGTACGAATGGACAGGCATGGCCTACCAAGAAGTATTGGCTGGCAACCAAGCGATCTTTGCTTTTGCACTGGCTCTGATCTTCATCTACCTGTTTATGGTGGCTCAATACGAGAGTTGGACAATACCGATAGCGATTATCTTAGTGGTACCGGTTGCAACCTTAGGCTCCTTCTTAGCGTTGAATCTAACAGGCACACCGTTGAACCTCTATGCGCAAATTGGTTTGGTTCTCTTGATAGCCTTGGCCGCGAAGAACGCAATCTTGATTGTAGAGTTCGCAAAAGTGGAGCGTGAAGAGAAAGACGCATCAATTGAAGATGCGGCAGTGAAGGGCGGTACGCTGCGTTTCCGTGCTGTGAACATGACCTCTTGGTCGTTCATCTTAGGTATCTTCCCGCTTATCTTCGCAGCGGGCGCAGGTCACGTGAGCCAGAACTCGTTGGGTATTTCACTGATCGGCGGTCTGCTATGTGTGTTGTTAGCGGGTACGTTCCTAATCCCAGGCTTCTATGCATTCGTGCAACGTAAGCGTGAGAAGGCACACGGTGGCACGACTAAGTTGATTCCACTTGATGACGAATAGGAGACTTAACTCCGGTAAGATTAACGCCTTGCAAGGCTAATCCCTTACAGGATTAAATCTTTATAAAAACTGAGGCTTAGCATTGCGCTAAGCCTTTTTTATTCCGCTTGTGAATAAAAACGCCATTTATATAATCAAATGTTCGTTTTGTGATGGAGCTAACACTCTAATTTAGGTTTTGTAATAAAATGATGTTTTATTATTAAGTGTCTGTTTACTATGGAAATAACAGTGTTCAGCTAACGAGTGTATGCTCGAAAACATTTGCACAATAGTGTGAAGTGTTTCAAAATTAGCTAGTTATATTGAAATTTTTTGTGCATTGAGGTTCTTATGAAAGTCATTGATTTATTTAAACACCGAGGCGACAGCGTGTCTTCGCAACACTCAGAGTTTATGCAATGGATGTCTCCAGCTCTTAGAGATTACTGGGGTGACTTTCTGAATCGTACGCAAAATAGCCATTTCTTTGCTTGGGTTCGTGATCACCACAAACCTGCTGTAAATGAAGATGCACCAGAGATGCCAATAGAACAGCCGCTCGTATTAACGCGAGAAGCACAGCTTGTGTTTGATGAGCTTAATCAGCAGATCGGTGAAGTTATTCATACTGGCGACTGGATCAATGTTAGTCAAGACCGTATCAACCAGTTCGGCCTTGTTACTGAAGATATGCAATGGATCCATACTGAACCTTCTAAGGCTGAAACAGATTCTCCGTTCAAAACAACCATCGCACATGGTTTTTTGACTTTGTCTCTGCTTCCTAGACTGACTGACAGTGTTGATCCTGATAAGTCTCAATTCCCAACAGCGAAGATGGTTGTAAACATTGGTCTTAACCAAGTTCGTTTCCCATATCCTGTCAAATCGGGCAGTAACGTTCGTGCTAAAAGTACGCTAACAAAAGTAACGCCAATTAAGAAAGGCCTAGAGATTGAACGCGAAATTCGCGTAGAAATCGAAGGTATTCGTCGTCCTGGCGCTGTGATTGTTTCGGTAATCCAACTGCACTTCTAGAGCTTTTTTATAAGTGGAACTGCTTTTAAGCGAAGATTATAGATTCAAAAAAAGAGAGAGCTTAAGGCTCTCTCTTTTTGTTTGTGTCTATCAAGGCGATATCATCAGCATCCTAATAACATCACTAAAAGTACTTATCTTACTTCATTCGTGAATAGCTACTTAATACGTGTGTAGCCGTACTCTTCGATAAGATCTTGCCCTTGCTTTGACTTCACGAACTTGATGAAATCTTTGCTCTCGTCAGAAACTGATTCAGTTTTGTGCAGCAACAAGAACGGGCGAGCCAATTCATAGCTGTGGTTAGCAATGTTCTTAGATGTTGGCTCTACACCTTCAAATGTAATTGCCTTAATCGAACGGTCGATCGAACCTACAGAGATAAATCCAATCGCGTGTGGGTTATGGTTAACAATCGTTTTAACCATGCTGTTGCTGTTTACAACCAAGTTATTTGGATTGATATCAGACACTAGACGGTCGTTAATGATTTGAGTTAAACCAAGCAAGCTTTCGAAGCTATAGCGTGAACCAGAAGACGCTTCGCGAGTTACAACTGCGATAGGCTGATCCGCACCACCCACGGCTTTCCAGTTCGTAATTTTGCCTTTGTAGATATCGAATAGCTGCTCACGGGTAACGTTGCTTACAGCGTTTGAGCGGTTAGTTACGACAGCTAGGCCGTCAAAGGCAATTGGAAACACCTTCAACTTCTCGTCCTGTTCGCGGTCGGTTAAATAACGCGAGCTCATACCGATATCAGAGACACCTTTGTTAACCATGGTAATACCCGCTGTAGAACCGATGCCCTGAACCGCAATATAGTTATCAGGGTGAGTCTTGTTGTACTCCTCAGCTAATACATCCATCACTCGTGATACTGAAGTGGAGCCCGAAATAGTGGTTTCTTGTGCTAAAGCAGCTTGAGAAGACAGGGCTAAGGATAAAAGAGAGGCAAGCGCGACTCGTAACATAAACAACTCCTAGTTAATAACATTTGTTGGCTATGATAGGTCGGTTATATGACACTTTTGTGAAATTCTATACGGATACGTTATAGCAGTTAATCTGGTGAGTGAAAGACAGTGTGGCTGCCAAAATGGCACTGGTTAATGAAATTTAGACGGCTTTACCCTTTTAGAATGTGTTTACTGAAGAAGGATTCGTTTCTGGGAGCAGGGCGGGTATTTTGTTTGCACTTGTTCGCTAAAATGATCGTTGAGTCCTAAGCTAAGTAGAGGAATTCACTACTTAGAAGTTTCTATGAAGTTACAAGGGGTGTTATGTCCGTTATTCATATAGAACTGAATCGTCTTTTAATTGGAGCTGAGAGGCTCTGTACTTCACGAAATCGTAGTTTACCTGTAGAGCTAGGCAAATCCCTTTATGAAGAGTGTGAGGGTGGTGTGCTGTTTTCTCAAGCGCATTATCTACTCGACTCATCTCATAGTGATTATACCAACGAGATCGCCTGCGTTACCTTTGATGAGTCGTTATCTTGCTGGTTGGTGATGGTGCCACTTGAAGGTAATGCGGAAACCGACTCTGTAAATTGGGGACCTTACCCTTATCTTCCTCAATCCAAGGATCTTGATGCTATTTTGGCTGAAATAGAAAAAGACCCTAAATCTTACTTCTGGTCGTGACCATTTTACTTAGGCGTTCGCTGGTGGTTTGATACCAAAAACGAACGACCTTCGTAAATTCCAATCAACACATTTCAGATTTATACTTTTACCTGCACCTGCCCCCGTACTTTCTAAGACTGTTCAACCAATAAGACAGTACAGCCAATAATATTATGCAACTAATAAGACTGTGCAACCAAAGAGCGGAAGTCTTTTGGAGTCTTGCCATGATAGGTTTTAAAGGCTGTACTGAAGTGTGCCGCGCTTTTAAATCCAGATTCATAAGCGATTTGAGTAATAGATTTATTCGATGTTCTGAGCTGTGTTGCTGCGTGGGCGATTCGTTTTATCTTTAATAGATTTGAAAAGGAAAGGTCTTCAGCCGATAAACGGCGCTTAAGTGTGGCTGGTGACATCCCCATATAGCTGGCTAGGGTATCGAGTGAGATATTATTCTCAATGTTCTGTTCAATGTAATGAATGACCTTTTGCGTCACGGTTAACCTTGACGCTCGGGCAATAATAACTAGTAGAGCAGGGTGCTGCTCCACCATTAGAGAGAGCAAACCTAAACCTAATTGAGTGAGTGCGTAGTCATTCTGAGTCGATGAATGAACGAGCGACATGATGAGCTCTTTCAATTGGCATATTTCGGTATCAGTTTGATTAAACTTAATGTATTTATCTGGGACTCGTGTGGGTTCTAAATCGCTGAACTGATTAATGAATTTCTGAAAAATAGCTAAATCAAAATCTACACAGGTTGCGCTGAATTCGCCATTCTCAGTGTCAACGGTGATGTCTTTAATCTGACCAGAATTGTAAAGAGTAAAATCTCCGGCTTGCAATGAGGCTTCAGTCCCATCAGGTAGCACGAAAGAAATACTGCCTTTAGAAACGATGAAAATACCGTTTTTAGAGGCGGGGTAACGTTCCCGTTTCCTGGGAATGAAGTTTCTGAATTGAGTAACTGTGATTGATGACATAGTGCGCTTCTTTGACGTTGTAAACTGATTGCTTATTGATTATTTTTTTTAAGTATTGTTTAAGCATGAGACATTTACAAAAAAGGCGCTAATAATTAGCGCCTTTAGAAGTGAACCTTTGAAGCTTTTGACCTTGAAAGCTTTGACCTTGAAAGCTTTGACCTTGAAAGATCTAAACCTTGCAAGATCTAAACCTTGAAAGCCGTAACCGTTAAAGCTCTTAAGCTTCGGCTTCGTTTGTCGTTTCAGGCTCGCTAGGCAAGTCCGCAAATACTTGAGTAGGTTTTGCTACTAAGTTACGGTTTTCCTGATTAACTTCGAAGAGAACTACTTCTAAAACGTCTCCCAGTTTGTATACCATTTCTTTATCGATAGATACAGTACCCATATCACCGTTGCACTCTATTCTCTCTTTATTATCAATAATGAGAGAACCAGGGATAAATGCAGCTGCACCATTCTCAAGCAGACGCACACGCATACCAGCACGGTTAATGTCGAAGATCTCTGCTTGGAAGCGAGTCTCTTCTACAGGAGCGTTTGCTAGAGTACGAGCGTACAACCAATCGCCAACATTGCGCTCAGCCATACCGTGGTGACGGCGGTGCAGGGCAAGTTCATCACCAATAGTTTCGTCTGGTGTTTGAATTGGCGCTTTACCTAGGATGTGAGCCTTAAGCATACGGTGGTTAATCATGTCACCGTATTTACGAATTGGAGAAGTCCACGTCGCGTAAATGTCTAAACCCATTGCGTAGTGTGGCGCAGGTTCATTGCTGATCTCGCTGTACGCTTGGAGTTTACGAATACGGTTGTCGTAGTAGCTGTTGTCTAGAGAGCCTAACCAACGGCGCAGAGTTGCGAAGCCTTCTAGAGAAACGATCTGCTCTTCTGTAAATGGTGTTTCGGCTTCTGGATTAACCAGTTCTAGAACGTCTGCTACTTTCTCTGCTTTAAATCCAGAGTGACAGTTAAAGACACCTTGGTTGAAGCTTTCTTTTAATACTCGACCTGCACAGATGTTCGCGCTGATCATAGATTCTTCAACCAACTTGTTTGCAGTGCGACGCATGTCTGCGTGGATAGCGACAACATCGTTATCTTCGCTAAGTTCAAAGCGGTAGTCAGGGCGGTCGGGGAATACAACAGCGTTTGTTGAGCGCCATGCTGAACGTGCTTGTGCAAATTGGTGAAGGTCAGAAACAATCGCAGCGATCTCTTCTGATGGTTGCCATTTGTCTGATACACCGGTTTCTAGCCAGTCAGATACGTGGTCGTAAGCAAGACGAGCATGAGATTTGATGTTCGCAGCGAAGAAGTTAATGTCATCGCCGATAACACCCTCTTTAGATACTGTTACTGTGCAGCAAAGTGCCGGGCGAACTTCGTTCTCTATTAGTGAACATAAGTTGTCAGCTAGATCACGAGGTAACATTGGGATGTTACGACCTGGAAGGTAAATAGTGAAACCGCGCTCACGAGCCACTTTATCCATCGCATCATCTGGAGAGATGTAAGCGGTAGGATCAGCAATCGCAATAGTTAGCTCAAAATCACCGTTCTCTTTCTTCTTAGCGTAAAGCGCATCGTCCATATCTTTTGTGCTTTCACCATCGATGGTTACAAAAGGTACGTGCGTCATATCTACGCGTTCAAGATCGGCATCGTCGTTGATCTGCCAGTTGTCGATGCCTTGAGGCTCGCTGTTAGGTAGGTCGTTTTGTGCAAGCGTTACCCACCAAGGTGCGATCTTGTCGTCAGCATCTGTGATTTTTTCAGATATTTGAGCCAAGAAACCGTTATCACCTTTTAACGGGTGTTGAACGATATGAGCAACAACCCAGTCTCCTTCTTTTAGCGTTTCAGGGTTTAGCCCCTTTTTTGCTTTCGCTTTTAGTTGCAGCTTTTTCAGTTGCGGGTGGTCAGGAACTACATTCAAACGACCTTTAAACAACTTCACGCGAGCAATAAAACGAGTAAGGCCTTGTTCAATCAATTCCTCAGGCTCTGCTACTTCGCGATCTTTCTCGGTGCGAATGATGGCAATTACCTTGTCACCGTGTACACATTTCTTCATGTATGGAGGTGGAATGAAGAAGCTGGTCTTGTTATCGACTTCGAGAAAACCAAACCCTTTTTCAGTGGCTTTGATTGTACCTTCCTTTTTAGGGAGGGTTTCTTGGATTTGCTGTTTGAGTTGAGCGAGTAGAGGATTATCTTGAAACATTTTGACTTTTATCTATCGAGGACAATTGAGCACACTATAATCATTGCGAGGCTTGATTACTACTTAAAGGCGAAGTGAGCGTTAATTAATTGCCCTCTTATTTAACTAGGTCAATTTGCTAGAAGATGGGTGCTGTGACGAGATATTCATCAAATTTTGACGATATGATAACCAGTATTGATGTAAAAGCGAAAAATATGTGATGTATTTCAATTTTTTCTGGATTTTTTTATGCATTTAGGGAATAATCCGCCTCCCTTAGACGTCCCTAATGGCTTGAAGTGTTTTATTACTGCTTCGTAACTCTGAATGGAATCAGTATCTGATTGGATCAGTATTGGAATTGATAGAGCTCCCGGGACCTTTTGTTTACTTATATATAGTGGGATCCCAATGTCCGAATCTGTAATTCAATTTAATGAATTAGCCCTTAACGATAACATTCTTTCAGCTCTTGATAGCATGGGTTTCGTTTCTCCGACTCCAATCCAAGCAGCAGCTATTCCTCTTCTTCTTGAAGGCCGTGACGCACTAGGTAAAGCACAGACTGGTACTGGTAAAACAGCAGCATTCTCTCTGCCTTTACTTAACAAAATCAACCTGAACCAACACAAACCACAAGCAATCATCATGGCTCCTACTCGTGAGCTAGCGATTCAAGTTGCTGCGGAAATCAAAAACTTAGGTCGTGACATCAACGGTCTTAAAGTTCTTGAAATCTACGGTGGTGCTTCAATTGTTGACCAAATGCGTGCTCTAAGCCGCGGTGCTCACATTGTTGTTGGTACTCCAGGTCGTGTTAAAGACTTACTAACTCGTGACCGTCTACACCTAGATGAAGCGCATACATTTGTTCTTGATGAAGCAGATGAAATGCTAAAAATGGGTTTCGTAGATGACGTTACTTGGATCCTTGAGCAAGCTCCAGAATCTGCACAACGTGTACTTTTCTCTGCAACTATGCCTCCAATGGTTAAGACTATTGTTGACCGTTACCTACGTAACCCGGCTAGAGTTGACGTTGCTGGTACTAACCACACAGTTGACAAAGTAGCGCAGAATTACTGGGTTGTTAAAGGTGTAGAGAAAGACGAAGCAATGTCTCGTCTTCTTGAAACTGAAGAAACTGACGCGTCAATCGTATTCGTACGTACTCGTCAAGACACTGAGCGTCTAGCTGACTGGCTATCTGCACGTGGCTTCAAAGCTGCTGCATTGCATGGTGATATTCCTCAGTCTCTACGTGAGCGCACTGTTGATCACATCAAACAAGGTGTTATCGATATCCTAGTTGCAACTGACGTTGTAGCACGTGGTCTTGATGTTCCACGTATCACTCACGTATTTAACTACGACATCCCATTCGATGTTGAATCTTACATCCACCGTATTGGCCGTACTGGTCGTGCTGGACGTAAAGGTAAAGCGATCCTACTAGTTCGCACTAACCAAATCCGTATGCTTCGCACAATCGAGCGTGTAACTAAGTCTCAAATGGAAGAAATCCAACTTCCACAACGTGACGAAGTTGCTGCTGCACGTGTTGCTAAGCTTGGTGCTGAGCTTGAAACAGAGAAAGAGAGCAAAGCTCTAGAAAACTTCGCAGGTTTAATCTCTACACTACAAGAGTCTCTAGAAGTTGATGCTGCTACTCTAGCTGCAATGCTTCTTAAGCGTCAGCAAGGTAAGAGCCCACTATTCTACGTTGGCGAAGACCCAATGATCGCTGCTATTGAGCGTGATAAGAACCGTCGCAAAGAGCGTCGTGAAGATCGTGACAATGGCCGTGATGGTGGTGGTCGTAACTTCAATACTCAAGATTGGGATACGTACCAACTACAAGTTGGCCGTGAGCAAGGCGTTCAGGTTAAAGACATCGTTGGCGCACTAGCAAACGAACTAGGCCTAACTAAAGGTTCTATCGGTGCTATCAAGCTAGACCAAGGTTCTACTTACGTTCAACTGCCAAAAGCAATGAACTCTGAAACTGCTGGTAAGCTAAGCAAACTTCGCATTCGTCAAAAAGAAGCTGGCGCTGTAGTTGTTGATTTCAACGACTTCCGTGAGCCTCGTCGTGGCGGCGGCGGTCGTGATGGCAACCGTGGCGGTCGTGATGGCGGTCGTGGCGGTCGTGATGGCGGCGGCTACCGTGGTAACCGTGAAGGCGGTAATCGCGAAGGTGGTAACCGTGAAGGTGGCAATGGCGGTCGTGGTGGCTACCGTGGCAACCGTGACGGCGCACGTGATGGTAACTCTGCAGGTGGTCGTGATGGCGAACGTCGTTTTGACCGTAACCGTGGTGGTGATCACCGTGGTAACCACCGTGGCGAACGTGGCCATGGCAACGCAGCAGCTGGCAATGGCGGCAACCGCGGTCGTCGTCCAGAGCGCAGCGAAGGTTAATCAACCTTTAGTTTAAGTTGAAATTTACAAGCCAAGTGCTTATAGACGAATAGCTTAAACAGTGAAATTGGAAGCCGAGTATTATGCTCGGCTTTTTTGTGCCTGCTATTTTATTCTTTACGCCTGTAGCACGTCCTAAGCCCTGATTAAGATAGTGCCTCGCATCATAAGGCTGCCACAGTGACATGTGCGTAAAGCGCCGTTTAGCGTGTCTAGTCTAGATGTATGGGAGTCGAGCGATGTCTAGCAAAAGAAATGCACAGCTATAGTGAAAAATGAAAATAGATTTTGAAGTAAGAGCTGCTCAACAGTTCGAGCCGAATAAGTGATCTCTTTATAGTGCTGAGGCGACGTTAAACGTCTTAAAGTCTATTAGCGGGTATTGGCAACCAACAGCTCTATATTTAAGTGTCGTGCTGTATTTTTTAAGTCGCAGTGTAGAACGCCAGCTTGTTTTTTTGCTTTATGGGCTTAATTTATGAATTGGACTCTTGGGTAATATTTCAATCCAAGGTGACTTTGCTCTCAATGTGGTTTGTATGGACCTATCAGTTTCATAAGTGCATTTACTTCATCTAATTCAACTATTTTTTAATTTTCGTTCTCGAAAGAAATGAATTGATGACTAAGATCAACTTAATTGTGTTCATTTGGTGGTTTTTGCAAAACAAAAGTTGAAAGATTCAAAAATTATTGAATAATAGACTTAACTAAAATTGAAGCGCAAACTTCACTAAATTCGTACTGAAACAGGATCCATATCCAATGTCTAATTCGTTTGTTCTGGTTATTAACTCGGGTAGTTCTTCCCTTAAATTTGCTGTCATCGATTCTGTTTCTGGTGACGCAGTATTAAGTGGCTTAGGGGAGTGTTTTGGTCTTGAAGATGCTCGCATGAGCTGGAAGCATCAAGGTCAGAAAACAGAAATTGCTATTCAAGGCGAGGGTAACCACCACAAAATTGCCATTGGCAAATTGGTTGGCCTGATGGAAGACTTAGGCTTCACAGCTGATATCGTGGCGATCGGTCACCGTATCGTTCACGGCGGTGAGAAGTTCACTCAAACCGTTCGTATTACTGAAGAAGTAACGAGTGAGATTGAAAGCCTATCTGACTTAGCTCCACTTCATAACCCAGCCGGTGCTATCGGTATCCGTGCTGCAATTGAAGCTTTCCCTTCTCTACCTCAGTTCGCCGTGTTTGATACTGCTTTCCACCAAACAATGCCACAACGTGCATTTACAGGTGCAATTGCAAAAGAGCTATACACAGACTTCGGTGTTCGTCGCTACGGTTTCCACGGTACTAGCCACTACTTCGTTAGCCGTGAAGCTGCGAAAATGGTCAACAAGCCAGTAGAAGAATCGAGCTTCATCTCTGTTCACCTAGGTAACGGCGCATCTGTATGTGCTATCAAAGACGGTAACAGTGTTGATACTTCAATGGGCTTCACACCGCTTTCTGGTCTTATGATGGGCACACGTTGTGGTGACTTAGACCCAGGTATCATCGAGTACCTACTTAAGAAAGGTTGGTCACAAGAGCAAGTATTCAACTCTCTAAACAAGGAGTCTGGCTTCCTTGGCGTGTCTGGTCTTACGAGCGATGCTCGTGGCATTTTAGAAGCGATGGAAGAGGGCCATGAAGGCGCTAAGCTTGCGTTTGAGGTGTTTACTTACCGCGTATCAAAGTACATTGCTTCTTACCTAGCAACGCTAGACTCTTTAGACGGCATCATCTTCACTGGCGGCATCGGTGAGAACTCTCTACCGATTCGTCGTGAGATCCTAAGCAACCTTAAGATTCTTGGTTTTGTTGAAGATGTAGCGGGCAACGAAGCAGCTCGCTTTGGCGCTGAAGGCATCATCGCTAAATCAGAAATGCTTGATGCAGTAGCAATGGTTATTCCAACGAACGAAGAATTTGTTATTGCTCAACAGTCTGTAGAGCTTCTGTAATCGAAGCAACTGCTTAAGAAACAATTGAAAAGCGAGCCTAAGTGGCTCGCTTTTTTGTGTTTAGTAAAGATGCATTTGAACGCTTTAACAGAGGGAATAGCCCATATGGTCAAACGCTTTTAGAACAGAGTTTCAATTACAACTCACTTGGTACTCTGGAAGAGTTAAGGTTATTTAACCTCTGAGCGGTAGTTTGGATCTGTCCAGCATCGAGGTAACTCTTCACCTGACATAAACACCAGTTCGGACTTTTTAAACATCTCAGGGTCTTGCTGTT
The DNA here is from genome assembly GCF_057785955.1 of Vibrio sp. QJM3NY_27. Lineage (NCBI taxonomy): Bacteria > Pseudomonadati > Pseudomonadota > Gammaproteobacteria > Vibrionales > Vibrionaceae > Vibrio > Vibrio sp. QJM3NY_27. Next base: position 1,227,835 of record NZ_CM173512.1, read on the forward strand.
CTTCGCCAGCTTGAAACCGACCTTCGATACTGTCCTGAAATAAGTTGGTTAATTTGGTCATTTCAGTAACATCTACGAGGTCACCGCTTTTTTTCTCTTTTAGAAACATCTTATTTACCCTCAATCTAATCGATCACCCCTAATTATAATTGTTATTTTGAAAATGAGAGTCTTTTCAATTTCGCCACTCCTTGACTAAGCAGACCTCAGAGCTACGCTTATGATCATCGACAGATCAATCGATCAACAAACTCATCCTCAATAAATAAATAAATGGAGTCGCGATGTCATCTGCCCACATTGCAAACAATCTCAGTGAACTCATCGGCGATACCGATCTTGTTAGAATCAATAGTCTTTCAGAGATATCAGGTTGTGAGATTCTTATTAAGTGCGAACACCAGAACCCGGGTGGTTCGATTAAAGATAGAGCGGCACTTCAGTTGGTTATGGATGCAGTAGAAGCCGGTAAGCTTAAGCCGGGAATGACAATCGTTGAAGGTACCGCAGGAAATACGGGGATCGGCCTTGCTCTAGTCGCTAAATCCCTTGGTTACAAAATGTTGGTGGTGATGCCAAAAGGGCAGGCACAAGAGAAAGAGCGCATGATCTCGCTTTATAATGCTGAACGGTTATTGGTCGACCCTTGTCCTTTTGCAAACCCTGAACATTTTTACCACACGGCTAAGCGGATTGGTGTCGAAAATGAGAATTATTGGTGGGCAGATCAGTTTGAAAATCTCAGTAATTATCGAGCGCACTATTTAAATACTGGACCGGAAATTTGGCAGCAAACCCAAGGGAAAATTGATGCTCTAGTTTCAGTGGTGGGGACTGGAGGAACCATTGCCGGAAACTCACACTATCTATCTGAGCAGCAACCCAACCTCGAAACTTGGTTAGTTGACCCAAATGGGTCCGGCATTTATTCGTTTCTACGTAATGGACACTATCAATCAACGGGAAGTTCGTTCACGGAAGGCATAGGGATCATGCGAACGGTTGAAAATTTCAGGCAAGCAAAAATCAATCGTGCCATCACGCTGCCCGATCAGGATTTGGTGACGATATCCCGCCTTGTTGCGGAGCATGACGGTATTCTTCTAGGAAGCAGTTCGTCATTGAACGTAGCAGGTGCGCTATACGCTGCGGCTAGAATGGGGAAAGGGAAAACCATCGTTACATTTAGCTGTGACCTTGCTGAGCGCTCGTATTCGAAGCTGCACAACGAAGCGTTTCTGAAAGAAAAAGAGATACAGCTTAATAAAGAAAACCTTTCTCAACTATGGGCACGTTACCAAGCAGAAGATGGCAGCATGGTCGTCAACGTATAGTCGTTCTCAGTGAATACTAGCCAGTGGGATGCCTGCTCTTTCGTTAGCGATGGACATCCGTTAGCGCTAAACATCCGGTTATAGCCGTTATCACCAAACCCGGCACTATTGCTTGTTATTAGGGTAGTGAATCACATTATGAAATACGGCATTTCCTTCACCGATATTTTTGTAGCCATGGTTCTGGTTAGCATTAAAGCGAACGGCTTGCCCTGCTCGTAACGTATGCCACTCACCATCAAACATCACGGCCATCTCTCCTGAAATACATAAGATGTGCTCAGTGACGCCTGCGTTATGTGGGGCGGATTTATGTTGGTAATCGGGGGCTAGGGTGAGTTCGAATATTTCAAACCCTAGTGCTTCCTCAAAAGGAAACAACAAACTGACGAAAAAACCAATGTTGTATTCCTCATGCCTTAGTTCGCTTGCATCTCTGAATAAACTCGTCAGTTCACTGTTTGGGCTAGCCGCGATAAAGCTCGAAAGTGACACCTCGAACCCAGAAGCTATCTGCCAGAGCTTAGCGACTGTCGGGCTTGATTCTCCACGTTCAATTTGTCCTAACATTGCTTTACTCACGCCTGTTGCTTTCGCTGTTTTGTCTAAGCTCCAGCCTTTTTCTTGGCGAAGGCGTTTCAAGTTAACGCCGACTTTAATTTCTGTTTGCATATTTTCTCTACAAGTTTTTCAAAAATTAGTTGTGCGTTATAGCGCACGAGTGCTAAGTTCAGTCTATAGACGTTATAACGCACGAAGGAATAAATTAACATGACTAAGCTAAAATTTTCTCACGTCAGTACCGGCTTTATCGCTGTTTTCATTGGTTATGCGAGCGCCGCGGCGATCATTTTCCAAGCGGCAATGAGTGCTGGAGCAACCGAAGAACAAGTGGCGTCATGGTTTTGGGCGTTGGGAATTGGCATGGGCGTAACCACGATACTGCTCTCGTTTCACTACAAGAAGCCAGTGGTTACAGCGTGGTCGACGCCTGGAGCTGCGTTGTTAATCACGTCTCTTGAAGGGCTGACAATGAATCAGGCCGTGGCCGTGTTTTTGTTCAGTTCGATGTTGATCACGTTAGTTGGATTAGCGGGGATATTTGAGAAAGTCCTAAAACAGATTCCAACATCGATTGCCTCTGCGATGCTCGCGGGGATTCTATTGCAATTCGGCTTAGGTTTATTCACGTCGTTAATGGAAGAGGTACAAGTCGTAGCTGTCATGCTCACAGTATTTATTCTGGCGAAAGCGCGGTTAGGAAATTTACTGATCCCAAGCATTTTCATCATCGCATTGGTCATGTGTGTGGGGTTTGGCAAACTCGATGTTAGTCAGGTGACTATGGGATTAACGACCCCAGTGTTTATCACGCCCGATTTTGAGTTCTTTTCGTTGTTCAGCGTGGGAATTCCATTATTTATAGTGACGATGGCTTCACAGAACTTACCGGGATTTGCGGTTCTAAAAGCGAACGGATACCAAGTCGATTCATCGAAGATCATTACCACCACAGGGGTGACAGGTTTGATCTTCGCACCGTTTGGTGGTTTTGCGTATAACCTTGCAGCGATTACGGGCGCTATTTGCATGGGCCCGAATGCGGATAGTAATCGAAAGACACGTTATATGGCGGGGATCTGTATGGGCGGGTTTTACTTGCTAGCTGGCGTTATGGGGATGTCATTTGTGTCGCTGTTTAGCGCTGTGCCCTCCGAGATTGTCATTGCGGTTGCTGGCTTAGCGGTGATGCCGACCTTGATGAATTGCCTTGCGGTATCAATGGCAGACAGTCATTACAGAGAACCCGCACTGCTTACTTTCTTATTCACTGCTTCTGGTACTAATTTACTGGGAATCGGCAGTGCATTTTGGGGTCTGTGTATTGGGTTGTTTTGTTGCTGGTTACACAATTACAAAGCTAAGTCGGGTGGAGAAAGCAAGGCTTCGCAAACTTCGTCGTAATGAGATGATGTCCCTAGTGAACGAGGCCTTAAATTTATCAGTAGTCATCATGGTGCTTTGTACTTGGTACAAATATTCAGTTCGAACCAGCCTTAGGTTGTTGATTGAGATAGTATTTTGCTACAAAACGCGCATAATCTTGCTATACAACACTTAACGAAGAAATTACCTATGACTACCTTTCAATACTACTTCCACCAACTGCCTTGCTTCGACTGTAAAAAAACAACAGTAAGTACTGATCTTGGTTGGTTAACGCCTGCGATGAAAGAGGATGCTCTCGCTCAACTGACAGCGACTCTTGCGCAAGGTGAGATTACACCTGATCTTTCAGCAAACGTGGTCTGTACTAAAGAGGAAGCTCGTGAGTACCTATTGCTTAACTTCTTCGGTTATTCAGAAGAAGAGCTAGCAAGCGAAATTGAAGCGGATGATGAGAAAGAAGTCGCGGATGAAATCGCAGAGCTACTGGAAGAAGGCGAAGACACCATCACCTTCGAACATGAAATTGCTCTTCAGTGCTGTGCAGGTTGTGACGTTGTTGAAGACGAGTCAAACTAAACTCTTGTATTAAGGTTATTAAACCAAGTACTTGTAATAAAGTCAGTATGTTCATCATACCCATATGATGTTCAAATGATTAAAGGCGTTAGCGAATTGAAGTTCGCTAACGCCTTTTTTGTATCTCTACTTTTTATCTCTAAGCTGTATTAGATCCTATGATATTTTGCTTTCTATAATGCCTTGCTCACTAAGTTGCGAAAGGATCTCTGCGGTCTTCTCTCTGAATAAATCTCTCAGTAGACGCACAGTAGGGGTGATGGATTGACGACTTGGGCATACTAACCACAACTCTGTAGATGTTGGTTTAAATTCAGGCATGACTTTAACTACTTCGCCTGAAAGCAGATGAGGTGACATGTCTAGACAAGATTTTATTGCCACTCCTTTACCCGCGATACACCAACGTCTTACAAGGTCAGCGTCGTTCGAAGCGCGGTTCCCTTTTAGTTTCACTTTATGATCTTGAGTGCCATCGTTGAATATCCACTCGTCTTGCAATATGTCATGAAGTTGGTAGAGCAAACCATTATGTTGAGTTAAGTCACTCGGGTGTTTTGGTGTGCTCATCTCAGCCAAGTATTCAGGGGCCGCACACAATATTCTGGGTACATCGCAGATTTTAAAGCCATACATGTTGGCATCTGTCGGGGAGCCATAACGCAACGCCATATCAATAGAATCACGGTAAAAATCGATATTGCTATCGCTGATGCTAGTACGTAGTGCGGCGTTAGGGTATTCCAGTAAAAATTCATCAAGCCAAGGTGTGATTAAGTTTCGCCCTAGATCCGATGAAAGCGCAATACGGATCTCACCATCAACGATGCCCAACTCTTCTCGCATGTTGAGCTTCGCTTGTTCTAACATTTTTAAGGCTTGTTCGCATTCAGGTAAATAGCGTTCGCCTGCTGAAGAGAGCCTTAAGTGGCGAGTGGTTCTTACAAATAGTTCAGCGCCTAACGCGGCTTCAACACGTTTCACGGCAGCACTTGCGGTAGCAGTACGCATATCAAGGTTCGTCGCGGCTGCGGTAATACTGCGAAACTCCGCCACTTTTAAGATGACCTGTAAGTCTTCAAGAAGCATATTATCTACCTGTATTGAATTATGTTCTAAACATGGGGTTGGGATATTTCCCGATCACAATCTGCAAATGGATTATCTCTACTTGTCGCTTCTAAGTTAGCTTCAAACACTTTATTGTCAAAATTAATTTGATAATAATTCAAATGTGAAGCTGTTTTTCATTAGTAATTTTCTCACTATCATTTCCCCTATCGACAACGTAGCGCAGTACACACCGTATGGACGAAGCCTACGATCTAGGGGGACAAGATGACTAAGAAAATCACAATGGGTGTAACGGATTTGTCGTTCCACCGTACGACCGCTTCATTGGTTGCCAATGTATTGAAAACCATGGGTTTTGAGGTAGAGCGCATTTTCTCTCCACATCAGGAGAACTTTGAAAAGCTGAAAACAGGCCAAGTGGATATGCTTTCTTCTGCGTGGCTGCCATCAAGTCACGGCATCTACAAAGCGGGCGTTGAAGAAGTTGAGCCGCTTATCGAGCTTGGGCTTCATTATGAACCTTACGCGTTATGGGGTGTACCTGATTATGTCCCTGAAGAAGCGGTTTCTGAAGTATCTGATTTATTAAAAGCCGAAGTGATCGAGAAAATGAACTCGACCATCCAGGGTATCAACCCCGGTGCTGGTATCACACGCTTCTCTATCCAGATGATGAAAGACTATGGCCTGAGCGATGCTGGTTACCAGTTCTTGCCTGGCAGTGAAGACGATTGTTTCACTGCCTTTGAAAGTGCAGTGGCAAACAAAGAGTGGGTGGTAGTGCCACTGTGGAAACCTCAGTTTTTGCACCATCGTTACGATATTCGAGAACTTAAAGAGCCTAAAGGCTTACTCGGAATCGTTGACAGAGCGGTACTGCTTTTAAGAGATGACAAGAAGCACTTGTTTAACGAAGAGCAGATTCAGAAGTTGGATTCCCTACGCTTCTCGAATGACATTATCGCAGAGCTGGATTACAAAGTTTGCCGTGAAGGTAAACCACAAGATCAAGTCACACATGATTGGTTGATTGAGAAAGGCCTGATTTAACCTCTCAGTCTTTGGCAATGCAGTTAGATGTCTGCATTACCCAGATAGCGGTAACACCATTATCAAAAATTATTTGAGAATTATTCAAATATTAGGCGGTTTATCTAGAGTGAGAATTGACTAAGATTAACTCGTCTAATTCAAGGAGAAAGCACAATGTCAGTACCATCAAAAATGAAAGCTATCGGATTTACTCAATCACTTGCGATTACAGAGCAAGACAGTTTATTTGAGTTTGAAACGAGTCTGCCAGAACTAAAAAATAATGACTTGTTGGTAAAAGTGAGCGCGACTTCTATCAACCCTGCAGACGCAAAAATTCGTATTCGCAATGCCAAGGATAAAACACTCGAACAACCTAAAGTGCTTGGCTATGACGCAGTAGGGGAAGTGGTTGCAAAAGGCCTAGACGTTGAAGGTTTTGAGGTTGGCGACCGTGTGTACTATGCGGGTGATGTAACGCGTATGGGTGCTAACGCAGAATACCAAGCTGTGGACTACCGTATTACCGCTAAAGCGCCTAAGAGCCTTTCTGATGAAGCTGCAGCAGTTATGCCACTAGCAACACTTACGGCGTGGGAAGCTTTGTTCGATCGTCTGCGTGTTCGTCCTGAAGAGAAAAAGTCTATCCTGATCATTGGTGGAGCGGGCGGTGTAGGTTCGATCACTATTCAACTGGCTAAGCAACTCACTAACTTAAATGTTATCGCAACAGCTTCAAGACCTGAAACGGAACAGTGGGTAAGAGACATGGGGGCTGACCATGTGGTTAATCACCGTAATTTGGTTGAGTCTGTGCGAGAGCAGGGCATTCAACATGTCGACTACATCTTTAATGTTGCAGATACCAAAGGTCATTGGGATGCAATGGTAGAGCTGATTGCACCACAAGGCCTGATCAGTTCGATTGTAGAGTTCGATGGCGGGATTGACTTATCAGCGCTGCAAGGCAAATCAGCAGGCTTTATTTGGGAATTGATGTTTACACGTTCACTGTTCAACACCGACGATATCCAGAAGCAACAAGATATCTTATTCCAAGCAGCGAATCTGATTGATGCAGGCCGTATTAAATCGACGCTGACCACGACCCTAGGTGGCTTTAGTGTAGACACAATTAAAGATGCGCATCAACGTATTGAAAGCAGCGCTTCGATTGGTAAAACAGCCATTAAATATTAATAGTTAATGATTTAGATCTTTGACGGTTTGAAGTAATGATCTCTTGAACAGCAAGCCCCTTATATTACTCGCGAATCGGTAAGATATCAGGGGCTTTTGTTCGTCTGTGGTTTACTTAGAGTCTTGCTCAGGTTTTTGGGATACTTTGAATTGAATCTGGATTAGGTTTAGCTCGAAGGGCAGGGGCTGTTTGTCTGCAATCAAAAAGCCAATTTGCTTGATGTCTTGTGCCTTAAGTTCCGGGGCATCGCTCAGTAGCCGACCTCTGAACACCGCTTGAAAATCATTGAAGTGGAAGACCTTGTTTAGCTGCTCTCCCTTTATGGTATCGAAATCGTGTTTGTATTGAACTCGATTACCCTCCTTCCAAGTGGTGAACCTCAGTTGGTAGGTGCGACCATCACCAACGAATATCAGCTCTGCACTATCTATTTCATGGGCAGGTGATTCAATGGAGCGCTTTACAGAACTGAAACCACCATTGTTTTCTAACGATAGCTCGCCCCTAAATCGACTCATATTATCAACATAAATGAGCTCACCTGTTGAGATGCCGCCCATTACATCGTCGTTGGTCACTGTCCAGTTTTGATGCTCACTCGCTTGTGTAAAGTCGATCATGATTGTTCCTATTGCCTCAGCCTTAAGACCTAACGAATGTAGGCAGAGTAGAAGGAATAAAGGTGTGGTTAACCTAAGGAGTAACTGCGTTTTACAATGGGTTCCGTTCATCTTTTTCTCCACTCTTTCCCCGTAGGCTATGCGTTGTTTACTCGATAGCGATGGTTCACTTATGAAGAAGGCTCAGTTTCAAGCATAGTTAAACAACGATTGATGAAGTCTTCATAGTTCGACGCCTTGTCGTATTCGATCTTCAATGAGCCGTGGAACATCAGGGTTACCGTAACGTCTCGGTAGCTCAACCAACAGGTGTAACCATCGTAATCGTGCCACGCTACCATCTCGTCCAACTGATATTTGCTATCCAATTGCTTGCCCGAGGAGCGAATGCAGTCGAACACTCTGAGAAACTCTAAAATGGTGATTCTGTTGTCCATGTACCACTCCCGCTGCGCAGTCGATGAAAAATGCTAAGTGCTTGTATTTGAATTAACTACGGTTTGGTTCTGCATTACGATCACTGTGGGGAGTCGGTTACTCAATCACTGCAGCTGTTTTGCAAAAGGGCTACGATAAACAGAAGAAAGGCGTTAGTAGGCTTGAGTTTACTAACGCCTTTTTATTGAGTGCCTTTTATATTTAGTGTCTTTAGCTGGCTCTATGGCGTTTTGACTCAACCCGTAAGTTAGAAATCATAGAGCACTGGAGAGCTTTAGAAGTAATGAAACACCGGAGGTTCATGCATTAAAAAGTTTTGATGCGATATATTCCATGCGTAAGCGCCTGCTAGAGTGAACACCACATAGTCACCGATATCGACCTGCTCGATATGTTGATTTCGTGCCAGAACATCTTTTGGCGTACAAAGCTGTCCAACCAACGTGGCTGTGGCATGGTTTATCGGATATGAAATAGTGGTTTGCTGATTACTTTTCACGATTACAAAAGGGTGGTCATGGCTTTGCGCTGCCGGAGTACGGAAATGATGCGTGCCACCACGGGCAATCACAAAATGCTCGCCAAGATTTTGCTTAATATCCAAGACCTCCATTACGTAATAGCCACAAGGTGCAGAGATGTAGCGGCCACATTCAAAACGCAGCTTCCAATCTTGTAAATGTTCCTTGGAAATCAGGAACTCCAATTTGTCGCAAAACTCCATCCAAGGAAAATGTTGTTTAGGGTTTTGGTAATTGATCCCCATGCCACCACCGAGGTTGATGATCAACTCATCGAGTAAGAACGTTTTTTGCCACTCTTTGACCACTTGGAAATAGCGTTGCATCAAGGCGAGGTGGCGATCAACGTCGAGTTGATGTGACATCAAATGGAAGTGAAAGCCTTTCAACTTTATTAAGGGGAAATCGCGTAGGTACATCAAGGCATTACTTAACTCACTCTCATCTAGGCCAAACGGGGTTGGCTTTCCTCCCATGGCTAATTTGCTAAGTGTGATGTCACCAATGTCTATGTTCATACGCAGGAAGATCGAAGCAGGTCGATTCAACTTTTGTGTTAAAGAACCAATGCGTTGTAATTCGGTGAGGCTCTCTACATGAATCGCATCAACATCGAGTTCAATTGCTTGCTCTAGCTCACTGGGCATTTTCCCCGGGCCACCAAAGATCAGTGGTTTGTCGAGTTGTTGTTGGTGGAGGTGTGTAAGCTCACCGCCTGATGCCGCTTCAAAACCATCAACATAAGGGGCTAAAGTGCGCAGTATTGGCGCAGAAGGATTTGCTTTCGCGGCATAAAATAGTTCGACGTTTTTCGGCAATACATGGCGCATCTGCTTAATGTGCTGCTCCAACGCGTGGAGATCATAAAGATAAGCACATAATGGTTGCGTTTGTTGCTTGGCCAATTGCTGTATTTCTTGGTGGATGCTCGCAGGAAGTTGAGGTGAATTAAGCATGGTGAGGTCCTTTCGAATAAGTTGGCCACGGTGCTGCAACTTGGGTGTACCCTGACTCTTTATCGGCATTTTGCATCAAACGTGTTGTGAAGTTATTTTTGCTTGGGAAATGACCATCGTTGAGCAATGCCATTAGCTCAGGTTGCTGACCATTGATCGACTGCCAGCGGACGATAGCGTCTTTTAAAGTTCCCCATAACGAGCTCTCAAGTGCCGAATTACCCTCAGCGATAAAGAAAATGGCCTCACTGATATTGTTTATGAAGGTGCAATAGCCAATACGGTTCCAACCTTGCTCACGACTGTAGTACACCGATTGACGAGCACGTTCTGAAAGTTGCTGAAGTGTTTCTGATGGCCAAAACTCTTGTAGTAGCTTGGTACCTTCTAAGTCTCGAATCCATACACAGCAAGGCATGCCTTTTTCAAATCCAATCAATGTATTTTGTAAGTGCGGTTCAAACGCAACCCCATGTTTGAAGTAGTAGTTAAAGACGCCCGGAATCAAACAATGCAGATAACGCTCAAACCACAGTGTGGCGACATTTTCATATTGGCTTTGGGTTGTTTGCGCTTTTTGTTTGAGCTGAGTGGCGATGCAACTGTTCCCGTCTGTATCGTAAGCAAAGAGGGCTCCCGCTAACGTTGGTTGCAAAATATCGGTTTCGCTTAAGGTGAAATTCTCTCGATACAAAATACCAAACGACTCGCGAGCTTTAATAACCTCAGTTTGTTCCTGCTCGGCAACCGACTCTAGATCCAATGTGGTCGCGTAAGGTTCAGTCATTACCTTGAATACTGGATTACGTAACTGTTCGCTTTCTTTGATTGGATGCAGAATCGAGGTTAATTGAACGGCACTATCGAGCTCATACCATGCGTTTTTACGTACGCAGTTGGTTAAACGTACATTGATAGAGAACTTAGCAAACCAATCCATATCTGGGTGGTACAGAGTGCGCACGGATGAAGTGGGTAAGAGTTTTTCACCACCTAATCCAAGCGGGATGATTCTGCCTTGTTCAATGGCCGTTTTGACCACTGGGTTTTGCAAAAGTGTGTAACTTTCCCAAGGGTGGCAAGGGTAAAGCATGGTACCTGCTGAATTGTTTTCATCAGGTGCAAGTTGTTCAAGCATGGTCGTTGGTGAGGTACGGTCATCTGAACTCAAGACATCGAGCAACGTGGTGTCGACCTTAAACCAATAGAGAGGAACTTTAGCGCCAACCTCAGGGGAACACGCGAGCAGATCATCGATACTGACACCTGATCGACTCTTTGGCGTTGGATGAAAAGTATGTCCCCAAAGTAACGATTGCTCTGATGCGATAAACGCATTGTGATGCTGAGGTGAGTTGTCTGAGTTTAGGAACTGCTCGGTAATCAACAAACTGTTTTCCATTTGCTCGACCAACTCGTGATTGAATGGAATCGTCATCATTTCTTTTAGGTAACTGAGTAGAAGCGTCAGGGTTTGAGTTGCGTCCAATTTGCACCAAGTTGCACCAGGCATTTTGGCCCAAGGTGTATCACTGAGCTTCACTTTCCCCAGTTTACTGGTGTACTCAACGGGCAAAACCATCAGACCATATTTCTGAGGTTGATCTTGGTGAGGTAGGTGAATGGCCACGCGTTGGTGAGCGTTGTAGTTTCTTTTCAAAGTTTGAGGAAGAGAGGCCGAACTGTAGCACCAATTAACCTGTTTCTTTGGTATCGCGTATTCACGTAAGTAACAGTTCACCACGCCCATGATGGTATTGAGTTGGGCTTTTTCTCGGTTTAGCAGTACTTTTTTACGATTTTGAAGAACTTGGTCTTCATCGGAATATTCACTTGGAGATAATTGAGTCTGTAACATGTTGATGTCCAAATTTTGAATGGATGATCAGCGCGATCGCCGCAATGCCACTGACCAACATAGAAAGTATGAAAGGAACCTCAAGCCAGCCCAGGCTTGATATAAAAGAAGCGCTCAATCCAGCCGCAACGCCACCCCATTTAGACATGGCATCAAAGCGCGAAAATACTTTGCCGCTTTGTCGTCGATCAATTTGGTTTGCTAACGCTTGATGCAAGCCGTGATAACAGCAAACCATGCCAAGTCCGAAAACAATACGAGCAATAATCAACACTTCTTGATAAGGAGTGAGATGCATTGCTGCACTGAGTGAAAGCAAACCAAAGCCTAGCCATAAAGTACGCTGCGCTTGATTGCGTTCAAGCTGGTGGCGATCAACCCATTCTGAGAACAGATGAACTTTTCCTGCAAAGATCAGATAAATACCATGTGGGAGGGCATATAAAAACCCAATCCACGCTTGGCTTGTCACGCCATATTGCTGCACATAAGGCGAGAAATAGGGGAACGTGACGACCATGGCGAAAGCAAAGCTGAACTGCGCGCCAAACACCCAATAAAGCGTATTTAACGAATTAGTTTGGCTGCTTTGAGCTTTATTCGACGCCTGATCTTTTACAATCCCCTTAGATTTCGCTAAGTCATCGATGGGTAATGTTAAGGTGATCAATAGCGCGAATAGCGGTAAAGCGGACAGCCACAGATACGCGTTCAGCGGGTTTGTTTCTGATAAGCTCCAGCCAAGCCCTATCGGAGCAATAATTAGCGCCAGACGAGCAGAAAGCTGAGTTTTATTGAGTGACTTACCGAGTGATTTTGCATCCTTGATTTGGCTGGATAAGTAGCTGTTTGAGGCGGCCATGGTGCCACCAAAGGTTCCTTGAACGATAAGACCAAACACAAACATTGAGAGATTATCGGCTAAGCCACACAGCGCGAAGCCTGCTGCAAGCCCGAGTTGAGCACGTAATAGAGAGCGACGTCTGCCATATTTATCAGCAAACTGCCCCCAAAATCGCGCCGCAACGGCAGTGCAAAAGGTCGGCAAAATGAACAGTACCCCCGCCCAATCCGAAGTAATGTTTGCATCCAGTGTTGGCAATACCATTGGTAAAAACAGCGGCATGCCTAAGGCTGCAAACGCGGCGATAAAGTGGCTTAAAAGCACGCAATAGATGAGTTTGGTCATGATGGGTTAACTCACGCTCTGCTTGATGTCTTCAAGGTAAGCGTGTTGTGCTTCTTCGCTGGTTAGCAATAAAAAGTTCGGTGCCGACAAGCCATAGAACTTATTGATATCGCTTGCGCCAGACGCCTCTTTAGACAATAAGCTACCCGAGCTCAATAGATACTTAGCGTATAGGTTAGGTGATTCAAACAACATCTCGTTTGCGAGCTTGGTGTTGTGTCCTTGTTCATCCAACTGGTTAAGTTGTTGGGAGAGGCTATTGGCGACCATTTCATACAGATAAGCTGAAGTGGCGATTCCTTTCGTCGCCATTGCTTCGACAATCGCGGCAATGTCTAACTGCAAAGTAATCGTGGTAAACATCTGACCAAGAGCAAGCTCGTTATCTACAGTGATACGTTGATCTAAAAGCTGCGCACATTTTACAGGCGATTGTTGTTCAAAGGTTTGGAAACGTTCTGGCCAAATACGCGCTGCATCGTTGTCTTTCATGGCTAAGGTCATCTTACCTTGCTCATCGAATGCAATGATGGCGTTTTGTTGGTTGGACTCCAAAGCGATACCGTAACGAATCCACAATGTAAGGTGCACTTTGCAAAGTAGATCAACGTAATCTTTAAACCAAGTCAGCGTATCTTGCTGATAATACTGCTCGGCGAGGTGTTCCAAGAACAAACGTTCATCAGGCATTGGACTGGCAAGCGCAGCCACAGGCACCAGTGCTTTGTCTTGGAAGTAATTCGGCGGGTATTCACGCACAATGTAAGCAAAGGTTTTATCGTCTCCAACATGGCCGCCATGTTTCTCATTACAATGGAAAAGCGTGCCATGTAAGTCTTGATCTGTTTGCTCTAAGTGCGTCAACAAACGTTCAAACCAATGCCCATCATAGAGCGTAGATGGTTTGATTAGGCGAATGTTTTTAGTACCCAAAGATCGCATGATCAGCGGCACCTTGATATGGACCTGTGGTGCTGTGTTCACGACCACAGTGCGCACTGACAGGGTTGGAGTTACCTCAAGATACGCAACCGGTGCTTCAATGACACCGTCAGGAATGCCATCAAGACTTCTTAGTGTTAATGGGTGTGCGGGGAATAGCTCATGGCTAAGAGCAAAATCGGCGGGCAGACCTACTTGCTCCATCGTTGGCCAACATTCTGGTTGTGGACTGGTCAATGTAACGAGTGACTTCTCGATTGCGAGCCAACGAAGTTCAAAGTTTTGTGCAAATTCTGGCGCGAATTGCTCTAGGTCGTGATCGCTTAAACCGAACTTAGCACGTGCTGTCGGGTAGTAAGGGTGGTCAAGATAGGATGCGATTTGATCGGCACGTAATAACTTTTTCTCCCAACGTTCTAGTTGAGAAATCGGCTGCATGAGTGATTCGGATTGCTGACTGAAGGCGCTATCACACAATCCTTTGTGTTTTTCTGCGCATTCGAGTTCTTGCAAATAACCATCTAATAACGAATGCGAGCTTTCGTGAGCACTTGCTTTCAATAATTCGATCCAATCTTGATAGTGCTGCTGGGTTTCAACGACACCATTTCTCTCGATGAACCAACCATCACCTTTCGAGCCATCTGGTTGGCCGTATACCCAACGCTGCATGTAATAGCTGGGAGTAACGGGCAAGTAGAGTGTAAAGTCTGAACCCGCAAAAATAGCCCAAATTTGATTACGAGGATAAGAAGATAGTTTGAGTGTATTTGGTAGCTGAGATTTAAATTGGCTTTGGGAAACTAATCCAAACAAATCTTCACGCAAGCAAGTATCGATTAGTCGCTGAGTGAGGTATAACGCGTTTTCATTCATGCTGTTACCTCGCTTGTTGCTGTTAGATTGAAGCGAGAGATTGCCTGTTGTAGCGCGGGTTCTAGTGTTCGACCAGAAGGAGAAACGACCGAAATTCTCGCTAAGTAATCCTTGTTGGAATAGCTTTGTTGGAACGTATCACCAACTTTTTTAAGCACTTGCTGCTGAATGACAATATCGCCCTCTTGGTGAATGAAAGAGGTTGATGACCCTTCAATTAAACCGCTTTGTTTGGCCACTACATAGTGCACAAGGGCACTGCCATCAATACGAAATGTAGGATCAAGCTTGTGACCCAAGTGAAGGCTTAAGATGGTATTGAACCAATTCCCACCACTAAGGTTATCAAGTAAAAACTCTCGTCCATCACCAATACTTCGATAGTTGATTTCGACCAGTACAGGCCCCGAATCTGTGATGATGAATTCGCTATGACAGACACCAAACCCCACCCCGAATTCTTGAAGCTGACGTATACATTCATCACGGTAGTGAACGCTGTTAACACCATTCCAACTCGCCGCTGTTTCGATGAAGTAGGGTGGTGCTGAGAGCTCTACATCAAACCCACCAAGCGCGACCAAATGATCCCCGTCGCCAATGGTTTCGACAGTAATCAATGGGCCTTGCAAAAACGCCTCAACCAAGATGGGAGTAGTAGGGTGCCTTTGCCAAAACGTATCGCAATAGTTATCCAGCTCAGCCGCAGAATCGCAGCGCTGCACGTCTAAACTAGCCACGCCTTCCTTGGGCTTCGCAACGACAGGAAAATCGAAATCGAATACAGGAGCGCTCTCTCGACTTAACAAAACACTTCGAGTATTAGGTAACGATTTTTCGTTGAGAACCTGACGAGTTAAGTATTTGTTTTTCGCCTTAATCGTCACGTTCCAATCTTTAGCGGGTAAACCAAAGAATTGTGCACAGATTGCAGTGGAAGTTTGTAGGTGGTCGCTATTACTGAAAACAGCATGAGGTGCTAGATTTTTCTCGGTGATGATTTCGATGAGTTCAAGAGGGTTGAAGACATCGCATTCTAAAATTTCATCGGGATTAAAGCGTTCATCATCACTGCTCAATTTCAGGTGGTTGAGCTTGTGATCTGTGATCAAAACGACGTGAAGACCCATCGCCTTTGCGGTAGGTACGAAGCCGTGAGTGACTGCATCATTCACGACGTGACTTACGATAATAATCGTAGATTTCATGGGGCTTTCCTAATTTTAAAACGTTGTTGTCGCCTGCTCACAACTCGCTTTCAAGTGCTCTCTTTCGGGGTTAAAAGAAAGAGAATTTTTCTATCTTATTGTTTTTATTGATTCTTATGTCATTAGTAGTGTTGCATATTGCAAAGCAAATATAGATCAAAAAATATATATTGCAAATATAAATGATATTTGTTCTTATTCGCAATATTGTTATTTTATAAACTAAAACGGAATTAGAAAATGAACATGAGATTGACCTTGTCCCCTCTTGCTTTGGCAATTGGCGGAGCCTTGGCGGCGGTGGCTGGTGTGTCAACTGCAGTGGCGGAAGAACAAGCCACTGTAGATGAAACAGTGCAAATTATTGGCCATCAATACGAAGGTTATGCAGAGCATATGCCTCAGTCAGGAACCAAAACGGATGTCGAGTGGTTAGATGTGCCACAAGCGGTATCGGTTGTTACAAAGACAGAAATGGAAGACCGTGGCGCGGTACGTTTAGTGGATGCACTTGATGGTGTCGCAGGGGTTAACAATACCCTGGGTGAGGGAAGTCGAGACCAATTTGTGATTCGTGGTTTTGATGCACTCAACGATATCTACCGTGATGGTATGCGTGATGACGGGACTATGCAATCGTACCGAAGCCTAGCGAATGTCGAACGTGTCGAAGTGGTAAAAGGCCCTGCGGGCGCACTTTATGGCCGAGGCTCCGCGGGCGGTATCATTAACTTGGTCACCAAGCGAGCTAACGGTGATAACTTCACCAACGTAAATGGCAGTGTTGGCAGCAACAATTTGTTTGTTGGTCAAGTTGATAGTTCGATGGCGTTTACTGACAAGGTCAGTGGTCGTATCAACGTGGAAAGTCGACAGTCTGATTCCTATGTAGACCATGTCGACTCTAATGATTTCTTTATTGCGCCAACAA
The DNA here is from genome assembly GCF_057785955.1 of Vibrio sp. QJM3NY_27. Classification (NCBI taxonomy): domain Bacteria; kingdom Pseudomonadati; phylum Pseudomonadota; class Gammaproteobacteria; order Vibrionales; family Vibrionaceae; genus Vibrio; species Vibrio sp. QJM3NY_27. The sequence continues at coordinate 1,244,541 of NZ_CM173512.1, forward strand.
TTCGAGTGATGCCTTCTGATGGACACATTATTGATCTCGATGTCGAATATGCTCACCAAGAGTTGGTGCCATATCGTGGTGTTCCATCAAAGAATGGTAAGCCTGTCGACGTCTCTGAAAGCACGTTTTACGGTGGCACGAACGATTATCAAGAGTCGGACAGCATTCGTGTTGGCGTTAATTATGAATGGCTTTTGAATAGCGAATGGGCATGGACAAACCGCGCAGCATACAACCATATCGAACTTGAGCAAAAGGGTACACGCCAAGGGACGGTAACTGGGAATGGAGTATCTCAGAGTGTAAATAACCTCGGTTACGACCCTCGTACCACGACGACTCTTCAATCTGAGCTAGTTTGGGAAACGGATTCGAACCAAATGATGATCGGTGCGGATTATAATCAGATCAATATCGACCTAATGCTCGCAAGAGATGAAACCTTACCTCCGAAAGATATCTATAACCCTGTAGCAGGCCCAACGCCTGATCCGGGGTTTAAACCTTCCCGCGACAACACCACAACGACCACTGGCGTTTACATTCAAGATGTTTATACCTTTGGTGATCTTTCAGTGATCGGCAATGTGCGTTACGACTCGATGGAGCTTGAACAGCAAAAAGCGGGCTCAGCAAAAGAGAATCTAGACGATGACAAAGTGAGCTACCGTGGTGGTTTGGTCTACCGTCTCAACAATGATATGTCAGTGTACGCAAGCTTAGCTCGCTCATGGCAATTGCCTTACTCGGGTATTTATATCAATCCTAAATTGGCTGAATTCTTCCATACGGATCTAAAAGAAGTGGGTGCAAAAGCTTACTTACTAGATAACGCCTTGATGCTTAATGCCGCGGTCTTCCAAATTGATCAAGAGCAACCAGAAACGAATATAGACGGAGACGTTGTTAACAAGATCGAAGCTCGCCACCAAGGTATTGAGCTAGAAGCTCGCGGTCAATTTACTGAGCAGTGGGATATTTCGGTGGGTTATAGCTACCTCGATGCAGAAAAAAAAGAGACAGGCAAAAAGCCGAATGATGTGTCTGATCACCTGTTTTCGCTTTGGAGCACTTATCAGCTAGACGATAACTGGCGTTTAGGTGGTGGCGTGAAATACGTAGGTGACCGTTACGCGGGTAATGATGAAGCGGTAGCTCTGGGTGACTACACCACGGTTGACTTGATGGCAGCGTACACCACGGGTCGTCACAAAGTTCAAGCGAACGCTTACAACGTGCTTAATGAGAAATACATTCTGGGTGCAACCAACGGCACGTCTGGTACTAATCAGATTGGTTACGGAGCACCAGCCGAATTTATGCTCAGCTATGGCTATCAGTTTTAAAAGTTAATTCAGTTCTAAGAGCGAATTCAGCTCTAGGAGTTAGTTCATTTCAAAGAGCTATTTCAACTCTAAAAACGATTGTTTTGTTCACTACGAATTAGTGAAAAGTTGGCCTTATTTTGAGGCCGTTTAGCCCATAGGATCAAAGCGCCGATATAACCGCAAACACGGCCTTTGATCCTAACCTGCCTACTTAGGAGATTTTCATGCCTTACCAGAATTTGGATGGTAAACCCTGTACTCAATCACATCAAACGTTGCGTCTAAGTACCCTTGCAATGGCCATCGCTTCAGTGACTTCCATTAGCGCATTTGCCGCGTCAGATCCACAAACGACGACCATGGAAACGGTTGTCGTGACAGGTAGCTTGATCGGTAATTCAGAGCTTGAGGATGTGAAAGAGTATCCGGGAGCGCGTACCGTTCTAACTAAAGAACAAATTAAAAAGACTGGCGCACTTTCGATTGATTCGGCCTTCCAAAGTGTACCGGGCATTAAGGTTCAAGACGAAACGGGTACGGGTGTATTGCCTAACATCTCGGTGCGTGGCTTGAAAGCCAGCCGCAGTGGTCATGCTCAATTTCTAATGGACGGTGTGCCACTGACTCTTGCGCCTTATGGTCATACCGGACAATCTATTTTCCCTGCGACTCTGTCGATGCTTGACCGAATTGATATTGTGCGAGGCGGTGCAGCGGTTCAGTACGGACCAAACAACGTCGGTGGTGTGATCAACTTGGTGACCAAGCCGATCCCACATAAGTGGCAAACGGAAATCAGTAATCGCTTTACTGTATTCGAGGGTGGCGATACGCCACTTAATGATTTTTACCTGCGCACGGGTGGCTGGTTAACCGATACGCTTGCGCTTCAAGTCGAAGGTAATTTTCTAAAAGGTGAAAGCTTCCGTGAACATTCAGACACCGATGTCAAAAACTTCCAAGCTAAGTTGCAGTGGTTACTGAGTGATACTCAAGAACTACAAGCTTTCGTGCAGCGTTATGATGCCGACACGCAAATGCCGGGCGCTTTATCGCCAGAAGATTACGAGAATGACCGTACCCAATCTAAGCGCCCTTATGATGAGTACCAAGGTAAATCGACACGTTGGAGCTTAAAGTACTTACATGATTTGAATATTGCTGATAGTGCAGAGCTAGAAGTACTGACCTTTGGCCATCGTTCTGAGCGTTTCTTCCAGTGGGGTTACAACAGTACTAAAGGTGTGGAGTGGTCTGATCCGTCGCAGCCATCTACTGATATTCGTACGTCACCACGTGAATTTAAGGTGTATGGGGTAGAGCCGAAACTCGCGATGTATTTTGACGGTAATACCGTGACGCAAAATGTGATTGTGGGTGCGCGCTATGTTAACGAAGACATTGATTACAAGCTCACTCAAACATCAATTTCTAGTGGAGTAACCACAACGCCACGCGATTGGCATTTAGATACTGACGCTTTCGCAGGCTATATCAGCAATGAAATTGGCTTGTTTAATGATGTATTAAAGGTAACACCTGGTATTCGCTATGAATCAATAGATATGGCATTTTACGATCTAGGTAAGGCAGAAAAGACAAATAACAAAGTGACAGAATGGTTGCCTGGTTTAACGGTGGCGTACCATCTAACTGAACAATGGGTAGGTTATACCAATGCTCAGAAATCTTTGCGAGCACCACAAATTGCTTATATCCGTGGTAAAGGTGAAGAGGGCAGTGAACTGGCATGGAGTTATGAGTTGGGTGCTCGCTACAACCAAGATTCAACCAGTTTCAATGTAGCGCTTTACCGAATCGATTTTGAAGATCAGCTTCAATGGCAAAAAGCGACTGAAACTTTCGACAATATTGGTAAAACCCTCCATCAAGGTGTTGAACTCTCTGGTCGTTATATTCCTCAAGCGATGCAAGCTCTGAGTTTAGGCGCTGGCTATAACTACTTAGATGCAACGATCGAGGAAGAGGGCGTAAACAAAGGTAATCAACTTCCTTATACGTCTAAACATCAATTTAGTTGGGATGCGACTTACGCCTTTAGCAAGGTAGATACGACTTTATCTGGTTACTACTTTAGCGAATCTTATTCTGACAATGCGAATACAAGTGCCGAAGATGCAACGGGCGCGACAGGTAAAGTGCCTGCCTACATGGTCTGGAACTTCAACCTAGGTTCGGATTTGTACAAGGATGAAAACAGTAAGCTGCGCATGAACTTTGCGGTGAACAACTTGTTTGATGAGGACTATTACTTCCGTGGTATTGATACCAGCCCAGTTGGTCGTTATCCAGCACCAGGACGTTCTTACACTTTGGATCTGAATTATCAGTTCTAATACGTAATTTATTGAAAGTAATAACGAATAAAAGTCGCCAATACTCTTGGCGGCTTTCACGGTTCTAGCGTTTAAGGAAAATTAAATATGGAAAACAGCTCCCGAATCTTGTTTTCGAATCCATTGCAGCTGTCGAACGGACTGCTGTCATTTAATCGGCCGTTTTTATTCAGCAGGATAGCAATAACCTTAGCTTTGCTGATCTTAAGCTTGTTCTCATACTCCAGTTCAGCACAAACCAGGGTCATACAAGACGAGCAGGATCAGTTTGAGATAGCGACTACCCCGCAACGTATTGTGGTGTTGGAGTTTTCATTTGTAGATGCACTCGCTGCGGTGGGTGTTTCTCCGGTTGGTGTCGCCGACGACAATGATGCTTCTCGAGTGATTCCGGCGGTGCGTGAATTGGTTCAACCATGGGAGTCGGTTGGTATGCGCTCTCAGCCAAGCCTAGAAGCCATTGCGATATTAAAGCCCGATCTGATCATTGCCGACGCTGAGCGCCACCGAACTGTTTACCAAGATCTACAACGAATCGCGCCAACTCTGTTGTTGAAAAGCCGCGGTGAGACTTATCAAGAAAATTTGGAGTCTGCGCTCAAGATTGGCATCGCTCTCGACAAGCAATCGTCAATGGAACAACGAATTCAACAACATCAGCACGCCATGGCTGAATTTAAAAGTCATTTCTCGCTCAAACAAACCGTCCAATTTGCTGTCGTGTCGGACAAAGGTATGTGGTTACATAGCCCTGCATCTTATGCCGGAGGAGTGCTCACTACATTAGGTATTGCTAGCCCTATTGCGAAAATAACAGAGAAGGCGTATTTGCCAACCAGCTTTGAGTTGTTATTAAAAACCAATCCGGATTGGTTGCTGATTGGTGCTTACTCTCACCCGAATATTATTAATGATTGGCAGAAAAATCCGTTATTTAACGTACTGTCATCAGCGAAACGTAAACAAGTGGTAGAAGTATCACCAGCGCTTTGGTCATTGAATCGAGGCATGTTAGCGGCAGAACAAATGGCGAAAAATCTTGAGCAGATCTTGGACCCATCATGAGTACGATGTTGTTCTCTAAAAGTAAGAAATTCTGGCCAATACTGTCGTGGCGAGTCACGTTATTTACGGCATTCGTGTCGTGTTTGGCACTATCTGGTTACGCGGCCTCTATGACCGGGTGGTCTAATTTCTCTCTAACATTGAGTGACTTAATTCACTACTGGTTTGCGTTTGATGAAAGCAGCATGACGCATCAAATATTGGCGACGCTAAGAGCGCCAAGAGCTTACGCAGGGTTGTTTATTGGTGCGAGTTTGGCTGTCGCTGGGTTATTGATGCAAGGCTTGACGCGTAATCCACTCGCGTCTCCGTCGATTCTTGGTATTAACGCAGGCGCGGCCTGTTTTATGGCGTTATCTGCAATAGGTATACCTGTGGTTAGCGAGCTAAACCCAATCCTTAATGCGGTTCTTGGTGCATTGCTAAGCGGCGGTGTCGTAATGCTTCTAGGCGGTTTTTTCTCCGCACGTTCTCATCCGTTACGTTTGGTTCTCGCGGGGATCGCCATTACGGCGTTATTGCTAGGACTGACACGAGCAGCGCTGATTCTTGCTGACGATATGGCTTATAGCGTCTTGCATTGGCTTACTGGTTCACTGTCTAGTGTGGATGATGGGCAATGGCAACAGCTTTGGCCGCCTGTAGTGATTGGTTTGGTGTTGGCAATGAGTCTTGCTCGCAACCTCAACTTGCTGGCACTTGGCGAAGAGGTTGCCGTGGGGCTGGGCAGTAACATCAGGTTTACTCGCCTGATTAGTGGATTGACGATCGTGTTGCTTGCCGGAGCAAGCGTCGCTATCGCAGGGCCAATTGGCTTTGTAGGACTGTTAGTGCCTCATTTGGTTCGACCTATGGTTGGGCACAATTACCATTTACTGATTCCTATTTCAGCATTGGCAGGCGCAGCATTAGTGTCTTGGTCAGATGCGCTGTCGCGAGCGATTGCTTTCCCGACTGAAACACCCGTTGGTGTTATTACTGCTTTGCTCGGGACACCTTGTTTTATTTTGATTGCGACGAGGAGATCTTAATGCATCATCACACTAAGATAGTTTTGTTATCAGGGATTCTCATATTAGTGGCATCTGCTGGTTTGTTTGTTGGCGCAGCGTCACTTTCTATTCCTCAAGTCACCGAACATTTGGTCGCGTTTTCCAGTGACGACTTTGTTATCCATCAGTATCGGTTACCACGTATGTTGCTCGCGATAAGCGTGGGCGCAGGGTTAGGGCTTTCTGGGGTATTAGTGCAAGGCGTGATACGTAATCCGTTAGCATCGCCTGACCTTATGGGTATTAGCGCTGGGGCAGGCCTTGCTGCGACAGCGAGTTTAGTTTGGTTCCCCAATGCATCTGTCAGTGTGCTTCCTGTTGTGGCGATGTTTGGTGGGGTATTGGCTGCAGGGTTGATTGCTGCATTGGCCTGGTGGTCAAGGCCAACACCCGCCAAATTGGCACTGATTGGTATTGCGGTGAGTGCGTTTCTGGCCAGTTGTATCGACTTCTTGCTGGTCACCAACCCGATCGAGATTAACACGGCCATGGTGTGGCTTACTGGCAGCCTTTGGGGGCGAAACTGGCAGCAAGTTCCCTTTATTTGGAGCGTACTGCTCTTGTTGTTACCTATGGCATTATGGCTTGCTTGGCGATTAGATGTGATGGGGCTTGGCGAGGAAAGTGCAACCACATTGGGCACTAAGCCAAAACAGATTCAGGCTCTCGCGTTATTGGCCGCTGTATTGCTTGCCAGTGTTAGCGTTTCTGTTGCTGGAACGATCAGTTTTGTGGGTTTATTGGCACCTCACTTAGCACGCTTGTTGTTTGGGCATAATCATAAGTTGTTAATCCCAGCATCTGCACTGGTAGGGGCAATTCTGGTTACCAGCGCTGATGGGTTGGCCAGAGGTCTACAACCACCTATTGAATTGCCAGCAGGCGTTCTCACGTCTGTGATGGGCGCACCATATTTCATCTTTCTTCTTTATCGTTATCGAGGTTGGTAACCATGCTTAAAACGCAGAATCTTTCCGTCGCGTACGGCAAACAAACGATCATACCGAACCTGTCTGTTTCTATCCCTAAGGGAAAAATCACCGCATTGATAGGACCTAACGGGTGCGGTAAATCCACCTTGTTAAAGACGTTAGTCAGAATTAACAAGCCAGTGGCTGGAGAGGTGTTGTTTGAAGACAAACCGCTATCAAGCTATGGCGATAAAGCGCTCGCTCGTTCGTTGTCACTTCTTCCGCAAATCTTGGTCAGTCCTGAGGGGATCACGGTAAGAAAATTGGTTGAATATGGCCGCTCGCCTTATGTCTCTCATTGGGGAAGGCTAGGGCAGGACGATCAAAGGATTGTCGAACAAGCAATGCGAGATACAGGTGTGCTTGAGTTTGCTGATAAGCCGGTTGAGTCTCTGTCTGGTGGCCAGCGTCAAAGAGCATGGATCGCGATGGTAATTGCACAAGATACGGACGTAGTGATGTTGGATGAACCGACCACATACCTTGATATGTCTCACCAAGTGGAATTAATGAACCTGATGCAACAGATGAATGCCAAAGGAAAAACGGTGGTTGTTGTGCTGCATGATCTTAACCAAGCCAGTCGTTACTGCGACCATTTAGTGGTTTTGGAAAAGGGATGCGTAATAGCAGAAGGCTCGCCTGATGAGGTGATGACCGAAACGATGCTCAGTAGTGTATTTGATCTTAAAGCGAGCGTGTTTCGTGATCCTATTTCAAATACGCCAATGTGTGTTGCTATTTAGGAGACTATCAGGCAGCTGGAAAGGATGGATACTTATTCCTTAATACCTTTGGTTTTTGGTAATAAGTATTCGGAAACTTTGTTCTTACTTATTTTTCATTCTCATGTATTATGCCTGTCCATAATTGTATGACAAATGTGTAACTCTGTTTCCGTATGAATAAAGTCACCAACCACGCCATCTTGCTTTTGGTATTTGCAAACTTATTGGCGTCTTTTTCCGATGTCTCACTAAAAATACTTAATGGTGAAGTTCCCACATTTCAGTATGTGTTTATCCGCCAGCTATTGAGCGTGATCTTACTGCTTCCTTTTTGGCTAAAGCTCCCTAAAGAAACTCGCATGCAAGGCGGTTGCCGCATCAACTTTTTACGGGCTCAATTTATATTAGTGGGCAGTGGTTGTGCGATGATTGCAATCACACACCTTACCTTGGCGACGGCGAACGCGATGTTTTATGTTGGGCCAATCCTGATGCTTCCTCTTTCTATTGTGTTGTTGAAAGAAAGGCCGACATCATCAAAAGTGATCGCGACACTAATAGGTTTCGTGGGTGTGCTAATTGTGTTGCGTCCTGAGCAATTTCACTGGGCGGCGATTGCAGGGCTAGGCAGTGCGCTTGCAATGGGTGTTGGTAATATTTTGATCAAGCGTTTGAACGCCGAACAACACATTATCTCGACCTTATTTTGGACTAGTGTTATGACTCTGCCACTTGCACTGGCGTTTGCATTGCCGGCATGGGCCGAGATTGAATGGCGTCATGTGGGGTGGATCATGACAATCAATCTATTTGTTCTTGGTTATCATGCATTGGTGGTGGTCGCGTATAAAAAGGCTCCAGCAAACCAAATTGCGCTCGCAGAATACTCGGGGTTAGTGTTTGTAACCTTGTTTGGCGTGATGTGGTTTGACGAGATCCCCGATATTCTGACACTGGTTGGTATCAGCCTCATTGTTATTCCAATGATGCCGATTAAATGGAAGAAGTTCTTTAGTCTAGGGAACAGAGCATCTCTCGATGTAGAGGTGGATCAGCCAAAGTCATAATATCTGTGGCTTAACCGCCGCGTATTGCAAAGACGAAACGTGCTAGATGAAAGAAAAGCGAACCTAAGTGGTTCGCTTTTTTGTTTTTGAATTATTAAAGACTTAAGAAACGAGCTTAACAAGCCGCATGATTAGCAAGTCAGTTTGGGGTAGGTCGTCTAAACTTAACGTCTATTGTTTAAAACTTAGGTGATTAAAGTTCTCATGCTTAAAGTTTGTATAGCACCAAAAAATAGAACAATTTGGACTCTAAAAACGTTCTTGAAAATAAACGTAAATTAACCCTTTACCTCAACTTAACTTGAGGTATTAGCATGTACAACGTTGCTTATGAGAATACTTTAAGGAGAGAAGAATGATCCAACTTGAACATGTAAATTTAGTCGTCAAAGACATCCCTGAAATGCTGACTTTCTACAAAGCGGCGTTCCCTCATTGGTATGTCCGTGATGAAGGGAAAGGTGAATGGTCAGGCAAGCCACGTAACTGGCTGCACTTTGGCGATGAGTATCAATATATCGCAATGAGTGATCATGGTGAGGGTGAAAATAGAGACTTAGCCGGACACTCCGTTGGTCTCGCTCACTTCGCTTATGTGACCCATAATATTGAGAGTGTGATTGAACGCCTTATTGATGCGGGCTTCCCAATAGCCAAACCCGGAGCCGAAGAACCTTATCGTAAAAACGTCTACTTTGTGGATCCGGCAGGTTTTGAAATCGAGTTCGTAGAATACCTGAGTGATGATCCTAAACTACGCAATGCCACGTAATAAAACTCATTAATCGAGTTGGTGTGTTAGAGCGAGTTTGTTCGAAATAAAACGTCTGAGAAAAGGTGCTAGGAAAGACTTACAGAAAAGGGCATTGTGGAATAATCCGCAATGCCCTTTTTAGATCTATTTAATCGCTGATTGGCTAACTGGTATTCAGCTCTGTTATTTGGTTATCTACTTAGCCTTAAACGGTACCAATAGTTGTTTGCCAAACACATTGATAAGAGCACCCGTTACAATAAGGCCACCACCTAGATAGGTCCAAACCGATGGAATCTCATTGAACACCCAAACACCTAATAGTGCTGAGAATACGATCTGAACGTATGAGTAAGCTGAAGCTTTACCAGCCGCTTGAGTTTGCATTGCTTTGGTCAAACCGTACTGGCCTATTTGTGTGAAAATCCCCACCAGAACCAGCATCATGGTTAAGAAAAGGCTAGGCCACACAAAGTCGTTCCAGATCAGGGCGGTCGATATTGGCAGAGCGACCAGTGGGAAGTAGAAGATGATGACTGAGCTGTCTTCAGTTTGGCTAAGCTTTCTTACAATCACATAAGCAATTGAGCTACCAAACGCGCCACATAACGCCAGCATAACACTGAATAGAGGCAACTCGCTGCTCGCGCTTGGCTGTACCATTACCGATAACCCCGCTAGGCAGAATACAATGCATATCATGGTCGACTTTTGGACGCGTTCTTTCAGGAACAGTACGCCAAGTAACGCAGTAAATACGGGATGCACGTATTGTAGAATGGTGGCTTCTGCTAACGGAAGAGTGGTTACAGCGTAGTAAACGCACATCAAGGCTGCGGTACCAACAGCGCCACGAACAAACAACAGAGGTTTGTTATTGCCCCAGATAGAAATGCCTTTTCGTTTGACGTCGATGTAGCTGATGATCAAAGACACTAAAGCCCTTGCTGCAACAATTTCAAATACAGGTATGCCGTAATTGCTAACGTATTTCACACAAGCTGACATCAGTGCGAATCCAAAAGCGGAAAGGATCATGAACCGAACCCCGACAGGGATCAGTGAAAAAGAGAAAGAAGGCATAAAAATATCAATTGGTTGAGGGGAAAAGGAATCATAACGTAGTTTAGAAGAGCCGACCAAAGCCTTTGTCCTGTTCAGGTCAACTTGATTCAATTAATTCTCATTTCAGTTCTTTTCAAAATTCATCCAGCATAACATCGGCGATAGCTCAGTTTTATAAAATCACCATCAACAGAAGGTGACGCTAATTCAACTCTGATTTATCCGTCGTTTTAATTGTCTTTCTTATTCATATCATTCTTGTGAATTTATAATGAGAGATATGTTCTATGAAACCAATCAATACCCTACTCATATCCGCACTTGCCGTTTGTTCTTTTAGCTCAGCCACTTATGCTGACACTATTTTGCATGCTTTCAATTGGAAGTATTCGGACGTAACGGCCAACGCCAATCAGATTGCTCAAGCGGGTTATAAGAAAGTACTCGTCGCTCCGGCAATGAAATCGAGCGGCAGCCAATGGTGGGCGCGTTACCAACCTCAAGACCTTCGTGCCATTGATTCACCTCTCGGCAACAAACAAGATTTAGCCGCAATGATTGCCGCACTTAAAGGTGTGGGTGTTGATGTGTATGCCGATGTGGTGTTGAATCATATGGCGAATGAAAGCTGGAAGCGAAGTGACTTGGATTACCCTGGCACAGAAGTGCTAAACGATTATGCGAGCCGTTCAAGCTACTTTGCTGACCAGACTCTGTTTGGCAACTTAGCGCAAGGTTTTGTCTCGGCTAACGATTTCCATGCCGCAGGTTGTATTTCAGATTGGAACGATCCAGGTCACGTTCAGTACTGGCGTTTGTGTGGTGCCGATGGCGATGTAGGTTTACCTGACCTTGATCCGAATAACTGGGTGGTTTCACAGCAACGTTTATATCTGAAAGCGCTAAAAGATATGGGGATCAAAGGTTTTCGTATTGATGCGGTAAAACACATGAGCCAGTACCAAATCGATCAGGTATTCACGTCTGAAATTACTGCGAACATGCATGTGTTCGGTGAAGTCATTACCAGCGGTGGAGCCGGGAACAGCGGCTATGAGTCATTCTTAGCGCCGTACCTGAATAATACTAATCACTCCGCGTACGATTTCCCGCTGTTTGCGTCGATTCGCTCGGCATTCTCAATGGGCGGTGGCTTGAATCAGCTGCATGATCCTAAAGCCTACGGCCAAGCATTGGATGATAATCGCTCAATTACTTTTGCGATCACACATGATATTCCAACCAATGACGGTTTCCGTTACCAAATTATGGATCCACAAGACGAGCAGCTTGCTTACACTTACATCCTTGGCAAAGATGGCGGTACGCCGTTGATCTACAGCGATGACCTACCGGATTCTGAAGACAAGGATAACGGTCGTTGGGGCAATGTTTGGAATAGCTCGAATATGAAGAATATGCTGAGCTTCCATAACGCGATGCAAGGTAAATCGATGACGATGATTTCCAGCGACCAATGTACTTTGCTGTTTAAGCGTGGCAAAGAAGGCGTTGTTGGTATTAACAAGTGTGGTGAAACTCGTGGCGTGACGGTTGATACCTACCAACATGAGTTTAACTGGAATGTTCAATACAAAGACGTATTAAGCAGCGCGACAGAAACAATTTCTTCTCGCTACCATACCTTCAATCTACCACCACGCAGTGCGCGTATGTTTAAGCTTTAATGCTCACTAAATAAAAGCAATAAACGACTGGTAGAAAGCATAAGCCGCAGCAAGTTCTGCGGCTTAGTTGTATTTGGGCTTACGGCTTACCGTTGCTGATGATCGCTAATAACACCAAACCAATGATTCTGGTGAGCTAATGATTTCAGCAACTCGATCTCTTTTGCTGTCTCTTCCCTAAGCCATTCAATAAGGTCATTGATGATAGGCGTGTGAGTACGCTGGTGCATAAAGTAAGTCCAAGCACTGTGTTGGATCTTTGCATTCTTAGGGCAGTACAAGAAGCCTCGTTGGAGCTCTTGTTGTACTAGCAATAGATCTGTGACCGTAACGCCTTCACCGGATAAACAGGCACTGAGCGCCATATCTAAAGACAAGAAACTGGTATTTCTGACGGGTTTCTTTGGTGGGAATTCAACATCGGCCAACCATACTTTCCAGTCGTGATGATCTAAGGTTGGATGGAGCCTTGGCAAGGTTAAGATCGAATCGAGGTCGGTGTCTTTATTCGTTAAGTTGGTCGAGTTAGTTAAATTGGCAGAATTAGTTAAGCTAGTCGAGCAGACCGGTGCCATAAACTCTTCACGCAAGAAGGTGATGTCTGGTGCTTTGTCATAGCGCTTTTTGAAGCGCGTGTGGAAGATCAGTAGATCATATTCGCTGCTATTGATTGATTCGTCTTCCTCAATCACAGGAACAATGACGATCTCATGCTCTTGATAACGCTCGTTTAATTCCCGCACTTTAGAGATCAATACTCGCGTCGCGAAACTTAAGGTCGCTTTGATCACAATACGTTTCTGCTTGGGCTCACTCCAAGAGGCAATGACAGCTTCGATATTGCCGTAGCTTTCACGCAAAGCCACATACAAATCATGACCTTGTACCGTTAATTCAATGGCTCGATGCTTACGAATAACCAGTGATGCGTTTAACTCATCTTCAAGCTGTTTGATCTGTCGGCTGATTGCACTTTGTGTCACGTGCAGCTCTTCGGCAGCCAGAGTAAAGCTCATCAGCCTTGCTGCAGCTTCAAAGGCTTTTAAGCCATTATGTGAGGATGGCAAGCTAGGATATGGGGTCATAATTCGTTCGCATGAGTTTATGGAATGTTAGAGTCGCAAATTTATCAATTGAACGCCAGCCCCATCGATCGTATTTTGGGCGAAATTACCTGAGGCGCTCATGAAAAAAATACTCACTCTCGCATTCCCTTTGATCATTTCACAGCTGATCTCTATGGCGTTAGTCCTTACTGATGTTTGGATGATGTCGCGTATCAGTGTGTCAGCCCTTGCGGCTGGTGGCTTAGGCGCCTCTATCTACTTTTTCATCTTCATTATTGCGAGCAGCACCGTGGGTTGTGTCGCGAACCTGATCGCGATCGCTTATGGTCAGCGCGTCGCTCGTCCAGAGTTTGGTAACACGCAAATTAGATTGGCTGTGAAAGGCGCAACTATGTTGGCATTCGTGCTCAGTGTGACCTTAATGGCCAGCTTCTGGTTTGCTCCGTTGGTATTAGAAGCAGCCAAACAGCCGCCTGAAGTGATCACTTTAGCCATGGAATATGTCCATGCTTTGAAGTGGGTGATGTTGCCTTCGCTGATCTTATTGGTGCTTCGCGGCTTAACCAGCGCGTTTGGCAATGTGCGCTCCATTCTTGTGATGTCTATTATCACCGTAATTCTGAATGTGCCAGTCAGCTACTTCTTAACCTTCCAATTAGACATGGGCTTAACGGGGTTAGGGCTAGGTACGGCTATCGCGGCATTTATCGTGATGGTTGGATACACGGTTTGGGTATTCAAACGTGACGAATTCAAGCAGTTCGCCCCTTGGTTAAACACAGAAGAGTATTCAATTAAGTTGATGAGTCCGCTTTTAATGATGGGTTTACCTATCGGATTAGCAGCATTACTCGAACATGGCCTTATTTACGGCGGCACCTTGATGGCGGGTACGATCAGTATTGCTTCTTTAGCCTTACACCAAATCCTGCTGCAATGCTTAAGCTTTACTTGGAACTTCAATTTCGGTTTCTCACAAGCTGCGGCGATTTTGGTGGGGCGTGATTTTGGTGCGGGTAACTACGAAGGGATCAAAAGAACCTCGATTCTCAGCTTTATCTTGGTGTCGGTGTTGAGCGTGGCGTTGTCTGCCGTGTTTATCATATGGCCTGAAATGATCGCTTCTCTCTTTAAGCTAGACGACGGCACGGGCGCGATGACTTCGTTATTGGCTTCTGTTATCTGGGTGGTCGCGTTGTGCTTCATCGTTGATGCTTGGCAGTTACTGGCAATTAACCTATTGAGAGGCATGAAGATTGTTTCAATGCCAACCGTGATGACAGCCATTGGTTACTGGGTATTTGGTTTACCTGCTGCTTGGTATTTGATGCATAAGTTCCAGCTAGCAGGGATTTGGGGCGGAATCGGCGTTGGTTTAGGTGTGACGGGTATTCTGCTACTTATCCAATTGATGCGTGTCATTCAAAAGAACAACCAATCTCCAGATTTGTCGAATCATGCTTATACGTGATTTGCTAATGGCGCACTGAACAACAAAAAGCCGCAGTCATTAAGGTGACTGCGGCTTTTTTGTTGTCTATTCCGATTCTTCTCTTTTGGGGGAGAGGGGAAGAATCAATATCAGGATTAGGGGCAGCTATTTTCTGCCAGACGATTTATTGCCAAGCTACTTTCTACCAAACTATTTTCTACCAAACTACTTTCCACCAGAGAGCGCAGACTTCATCATGGTTTTGAATTGCTCTTTTTGCTCTTCAGTCAGCACGTTATAGATGTTGTTCTTAAGACGCATCTCTTGCATCACCATCGACTTCTCGGTTGCTTGAACGGTGTCGATGACCTTTTCCATTTCGGCTTCATTGAAATCAGGTTGAGTCACAAGGCTGATCTGTTTCTTCTTGAGCTCGATCGCGCTATCCATATCAATCTCAGTTCTATCAGATTGGTAGCCTTCAACAAGGGAGATGACTTCCGCGTGTTGCTCTTCGCTTAGGTTTAAAGAAGCAATAACCATTTGCAGTGGGCTCACTGCGGGTTGTGGCGGTTGTTGTGGTGATGAAGCACTCACAAACGGAGCGGTAACGAGTAGAGCTGAAGCAGTTAATACACAAAGCGACTTTTTCAGTGATTTCATTGAATTTCTCCTGTTAGTGGAAACATGAGTATAGATGGCGAAGCTGAACTCGATATGAACACGCTGTTCAGTTAAGTACACGCAGCGAGTTACGTGCAACTAAGAGCGTCCAGATTGGTATGTTCAGATAGTACAGGGCGGGTTAGACCTTGGTCTTACAGAAACTGAGCGTAAAGGTGACTAGAATGATTCGAGTTGCTCACCGTTTTATCAAGGAATACACAAATGGAAGTTGGATTGTTCTGGGCTGAAAAAGGAATGTTAGTGCTTGGCGCACTGTTTGTTTTGACGAGCATGATGCAGTACGGAAGACGCAGTAGTGATTGGAAGGGCGTGATTACGATGTTTTATAAGCGTATCCCAATGAGTATCGCGGAATACAAATGGTATCGTTTGGGTATCGCTTTATTGGTGTTTGCTGTGGTTATACGTTTCGCATTACTGATCTTATGGCCTTCATACCAGTTCTAGTTCTTCACACTACGTCTCTTATCATGGCTACATAAAGCCGATAAATGAATGAGTAAACCGAGCCTTAATAAACTCACTTATTAAGGCTACCATTTCATAAACTAGCTCTATTGTTCTATCAAAAAGTGCTATTATGATGAACGGTTATTACCTTTGTAGCATATTGTTTTTCATGAAGAATAATGCCAGATAATAGCTCACCTGCTTGTTCCATCATTCTTACTAATAATCTACACATAAATTCATTCACCCCGTACCTGATACTATAATGTTCTGTTACACTCGTCCGAATTAGCTTTAATTTGTCGGTGGTGCATTTATGTCGTTCCCAGTTCTTATATGTGATGATTCTGCGTTAGCAAGGAAGCAGATGGCTCGATCACTGCCTAGTTCTCTAAATGCAGATATAACTTTTGCTGTTCATGGGCTCAATGCACTTGAAGAGCTCGCTCAAAACCAATTTAAATTGATGTTCCTCGACCTCACCATGCCAGAATTAGACGGCTATGGCACATTGGAAGAGATGCAACGTTTGGGTGATACCACACCTGTTGTCGTTGTTTCGGGTGACATACAACCAAAAGCACAACAGAAGGTGTTGGAGCTCGGCGCCAAAGCGTTTTTACAAAAGCCGATCGATAAAGAAGCGCTAAAAGCTATTTTACGTGAGCATGTTGAGCCGCCAAAACAGCCTCAGATCATTACTCCAACCGCTTTAGAACTGCCAATACTTCGCAGACGCGATATCTATATGGAAGTGGCGAACGTAGCGATAGGCCGTGCAGCTGATGCACTGGCTCGTCACTTTAATGTATTTGTCCACTTACCACTGCCGAACGTCAACATCTTCGAAGTGAGTGAATTGCACATGGCGCTTCGTGACCTAGCCGACAACGACCAAGTGTCGGGTGTTTGCCAAGGTTTTAGCGGAGAAGGCATTGCAGGCGAAGCATTAGTTTTGTTGAGTGACTCCAGCGTGAGCGACCTTAAAAAGCTCATGAAGGTGCCAACTGAAAGCGAGCAGCTAGAAGAGTTAGAGCTACTGATGGATGTGTCGAACATCTTAGTCGGCTCATTCTTGAATGGGTTAGGGGAGCAGTCAGAAGTTCGTTTCTTCCAGAGCTCTCCTGTACTGCTAGGTCAACACATCTCGATTGATTCTGTGATTGAAAACACCAGTGGTTCATTTAAGAAGACCATGACTTTCGAAGTCAGCTATAACATTGATGGCACTTCTATCCGTTGTGACCTTCTGTTTATGTTTGTCGATGAGTCTCTGCCTCTTCTAGACAACAAATTGGCCTACCTAATGGAGGAGTTTTAATATGCTGAATCTTCCTGCTGAATTTGAACAGTTCCACTGGATGGTGGACATGGTTCAAAACGTCGATATGGGGCTGGTGGTCATTAATCGTGACTTTCAGGTACAAGTTTGGAATGGCTTTATGACGCACCATAGCGGTAAGCAATCGCATGATGCGATCGGTAAGTCGATCTTTGAGTTATTTCCTGAGATCCCAGAAGAGTGGTTTAGACTGAAAACCAAGCCAGTCTATGACCTAGGTTGCCGCAGCTTCATTACATGGCAACAAAGGCCTTATCTGTTTAAGTGCCGCAATGTTCGCCCTGTAACTCAACAAGCCGATTTCATGTACCAGAACGTGACGCTGAACCCAATGCGCTCACCAACAGGGCAAGTCAGCTCATTGTTCTTATCTATTCAAGATGCGACCGCTGAAGCGTTAGTTTCTCAAAAGAACTAGCACTGCTCTATTCACTAAACAGCACTTTTCTATGTGCGTATTAGTATCAGTCTGATCAGCGAATAAAAATGGCTAAGGTTTACCACTTTAGCCATTTTTTTGCTTTCTATTCTTCAAATCTAATCTTTCCCCTAGTTTTTCACGTCAACCAATCCTCTTTTACTAAGCGCTTTGCTGAATGTTCCTGGTTAAATGAACGAAAGGGCAGCCACGAAATGTGCTTTTGGAACGGTAATGCTACGGGTTAATAGAAATTAGATTTATAAAGTTTGAGCTTCAAAGCATTATTTAATGGAGTGCGAGGGCTGGATTCTCAAACCCAAGTGAATCTCGACCTATAAATCGGCCCCATGGCACAGTGCTTTTCCAAATTGAGGCGAACTGACAAGGTGATGAGATTGCCGGATTTGGTCGAAAACAAAGAAAATTTGGGAAAAAATCGAATTTATTTAAGAAAAAAGACATTTTTTTGTTGGAGAAAAGTGTGATTTTTATGTGATTTCGAGGCATTTTCTTCACATTATTGCTTAATGAGGGTGATATTGAGTGAGATAGGGAGGAAAACGATTGCGCAATAAACCGACAGCGTTTGCGTGAATAGTTCGCTAAGTTATTAATTAATAAGAATTTAGTGGGAAAGTAAAGCTGAGGGGTTTGAAGCAGGTATGGAATCTTTGAGAGGATAGCACAAAAAAAAGTGAAATATCAGACTTGCTGTTACTAAATCACGACCTATAATGCTGAAAACCGGAGCGTCTGCCAACGCTCCGGTTTTTTTGTGTCCGAAGAAAAGTAAACTCGTCTGCCAACGGTTTTACTACGCATTTCGCGAGAGACACATAATTTTATGAATCAAGGAAAACACCATGCGTATCGAACAAGAACTTAAGTTAGGTTTCAAAGATGTACTCTTCCGTCCGAAGCGTTCTACCCTTAAAAGCCGTTCTCAAGTTGAATTAACCCGCGATTTTACATTCAAGCATAGCGGTCGTCAATGGTCTGGTACTCCAGTAATTGCAGCGAACATGGATTCGGTAGCAAGCTTTGAAATGGCAGCCGCTCTAGCAGAGCACGATGTTATGACTGCAGTACACAAGCACTACACAGTAGAGCAGTGGGCTGAGTTCGCTAAAACAGCAGACAAGAAAACTCTGAACAACGTATTTGTATCAACGGGTACGTCTGAAGCTGAGTTCGAGAAAGTTAAGAAGATTATGGCGCTTAGCGAAGAGTTCGTATTCATCTGTATCGATATCGCTAACGGTTACTCAGAGCACCTTGTTGAGTTCGTACAGAAAGTACGTGCAGAATTCCCGACTAAAGTTATCTCTGCTGGTAACGTTGTAACAGGTGACATGGTTGAAGAGCTAATCTTAGCTGGCGCAGACATTGTTAAGGTTGGTATCGGCCCTGGTTCTGTTTGTACTACACGTGTTAAAACAGGCGTAGGTTACCCTCAACTTTCTGCAATCATCGAGTGTGGCGACGCAGCACACGGCCTTGGCGGCATGATCATCGGTGACGGTGGCTGTTCGTGTGCGGGTGACGTATCTAAAGCGTTCGGCGGCGGTGCTGACTTCGTAATGCTAGGCGGCATGCTAGCGGGTCACTCTGAGTCAGGCGGTGAAGTAGTAGAGCAAGACGGTAAGCAATACATGAAGTTTTACGGCATGTCATCTCAGTCTGCTATGGACAAGCACTCAGGTGGTGTTGCTAAGTACCGTGCAGCGGAAGGTAAAACTGTTTTACTTCCATACCGTGGTTCTGTTCACAACACGATTTCTGACATCCTTGGTGGTGTACGTTCAACTTGTACATACGTAGGCGCAGCAAAGCTTAAAGAGCTAACTAAGCGTACGACTTTCATCCGTGTACAAGAGCAAGAGAACAACGTATTCGGTAAAGAGTAATCTGAACGAGTTCGAATAGTTTGAAAATCAAGAGCCGCTTTTTAGCGGCTCTTTTTTTTGTCTGGGGACAAAAGCTACGATTGTTGTGCTACTAGAGTTGCTGGAAATCGGTAGTATTGTTTGAACTCGGCTTTATGTTTGGCCAACCGGATAAGCCTTTTATTCGTTGCGTGCTGCCACTTGGTTTCAAGCTACCAGGTATCAAAGAAGGTGAAAGCCGATACCAACAACGCAAAGGTGTTTATCAGTTAGTCGACCAGAAAGGCAACTTTGAACGTAAGACAGACCAAGCTGACAAGCTTGAATGCCTCACTCAGCAAATCAAAGTACTAGAAAATCGAATCGCTGAAATTGATGGGAACCACACCGAAACCGTCAAAGGCAATAGAACCATCAAAGCTAAGAACATTACCGAAGACGCCGACACCATCAAGTTCAATGGCGGGAAAGGGGTGTGCACTGGCGCGAGCATCTGCCCGTTTGTGGGTAAGCCTCATGTGGACGTTTCCAAAATCGTTTATGCAGGTAAGTAACAATGGCAATAAGCAAAGCATCATTAAAGAAAAAGATAGAAACAGAACTGAAAGCCCGGGGCTTTGTGCTCGATGGCGAATTCGCAATGGCGGCATGATGGCCGAAGCTATCGCGAACGCTGTGGTCGATGAAATCAATCAAAACGCTAAGGTGATAGTAGAGTCGGGGAGTTCAGCGGGAAGTTACAATGTAGTATAGGGTTGGACCTTGCCTAGTCGTTGAAATTTGAAGCTTCCTAGTTGAGCTTGCTATTTCAAACTCATCAATGCCCTATTTTGCGTTAGAACTTTACTCATTTACGTCCTGTTAATGGGCTTTTACCAACTAAAAGTTATCTAGTTTTAAAGCACTGTAGATTCGGATTTCCGAGATGCATCACGGGGTAATTCGGCGTTTATATCAGCTATTCTGAGACATATATTTAAGTTGTTATCTACTATCTGATATAGTTTGTTTTTAGGCAACTTGTTCAATATTGAGATGAAAAGTGTATCAGGACATAGCGTTATCAATTAATAGAATTAAAAGACAAATCGAAAAGATAGAAAAACTTGATGCTAGAAAGTCTACAATTGAAGACTATTGCTACCATATTAAGATATTAATTGAAGCAGCAATATTTCACTCAGTCAGAATGCCAGCCGATGACAGTCGGTTTATTTGCCGAGCTAGATCTGGTTTTTTTTCTAATGTTTCTGAACTGATGAACCCTCCAAGTCAGTATGTGACCAACCTAGGTCGAGTTAATGACAAGCAAGAATCGAAATTCTACGCTTGTTATGATCGTAATGCCCAACTAGGTTCGTTAGATGAAATTAGGCTTGAAGATGGTACAGAAGTAACCCAGCTCTACTTCAAAATAAAACGAGAGATATCAATCCTAATATCAATTGGGCTCGCGAAACCTAGCTTCAATAACCCTACGATGAAATCTTTATCAGAATTGCAACTTTCTCCAGAGCAATTGAAAAAGCAGACGTTACTTCAAAAGTGGATTAGAGAATCATTTTTGGAGAAGCTAACGACATCCAATATTCACAAATATAAGAAGACCATTGCTATCTACAGGGTGTTGCAATCAATGTTTGATCTCAAAGGGATAGTTTTCCCTAGTGTGTCCTCTACGGGCAAGTGCAAAAACATAGTTCTTGAGCCTGCTATTGTTAGTGATTATTTAGAACCTATTAAAGCACGCGTAGTCATTGCTCAAAAACTGCCGCAAAATAATGGGTTTATTATGCATTTTAAGAAAGAAAGTAATTCCATAGACCTTGTTACAGGTGCAATAACTTGGAATGAAATTAGCTTACTTGGTCGAGATGATGTAAATAAGTTTTGGCGTGATAATAAAGAGCACGCTATCAGTATCGGGGATGGGCGATTCGCTATCCCACACTCCACAAACCCTAACCAGTTTTGGGTCACTCGATAGAAAGGTTTACATCTCTTAGATAATCTTTGGGCTGAAAAGGGGTTTGCACTGTCGCGAGCATTTTCAAACCGCATGTCGACGAGATCACGCAGAACGTTCAAGTAGCAATTTCTGCGTGAAGCTCTTCTGGGGAGTAGCAAGTCATTTGACGAGCCCAAATTAAGATGGGTCCGTCTCCCTTATTGATTACATCAACTAGTAAGAAATATTGCTAATGCTACGGCTAAACCAAAAACCAAAACGCAAGGCAATAATAATGGTCGTAACAAGTTGGTAATTATAAGGTTGATTTCCCTTTTTCCTGTTTCATTAATCCTAGTTTTATAAGTTAAAACTAGGATTAATGCTATGTAGATTCCACTCATTTTTCTTTCCTCTCACTCTATTGAAGACAATAGTATGAAAGTTTGAACAATCGGGCGTGTCGATTTACTACTGCTATTTGAGCCTACAAGATCATCATGGAAGAGCCTCTGGGGAGCATAAGTATAGATTTTGGCTAATTGTTGGTGAGGAATTGGCACTCAAATACGCTTACTTTGTTAAGTCAGACGAATTTATGCACTAATCTTCTTGTATGAATGAGTACTTGCTATCGAATATAGATTACAAATATGTTTGTGAAGGAAGGTAAATGGTCATTGCTAAGGAGTTAGTCCCATTATGTCGCTACCGGTGTTTTTCAAGGTAGTTGCCATCATTTGCTTGCTTATTAAGCAGCTTCTCTTTCTGGATTCAGATGAACGTCACCAACAGGCGCACAGTTCCTGATATCACCAGACCACCGCTCAGGCTTTCGCTGTTTTGCAGCGAACAATACCTCTACACGACGCTTCAAGATCTCTTTCTCTTTTCCATTGTGACGCTCTGAAGGCGTGACGTAATTTAGCTTACTGTGCTTGTGCTCGGTGTTGTACCAGAGTACGAAGGCTTCAACCCAACTTCGGCTACTATCGAGAGTTTCAAAGCCCTTTGTTGGCCAGTTTGGCATGTACTTAACTGTACGGAACAATGACTCGACATAAGGGTTATCATCACTGACTCTTGGGCGACTATATGACGAGGTAATACCTAACTCTTCCATCTTAGCTTTGAACGTCAACGACTTCATTGGCGCACCATTATCCGAGTGAAGAACCAGCGCTTGATTAAAGCACTGCTCTCGCATCAACGTCCTTTGCAGAAGTTGTGACGCCAGCTCACCGCATTCATGCTCATACACTTCATAACCAACAATTTTTCGACTGTAGATGTCCTCAATGACATACAGGTAATAATGTTGACCTCGAACCTTTGAGGGTAAGTAAGTGATATCCCAAGTATAGACTTGGTTCGAGTCCGTCGCTGTGTAACTGGTTGGCTTCGCTTGCTTCTGTCTGCTCCGCTGACGACCTCGTTTGTGAAGTTGCCCCTGCGTACTCAACACTCGGTAGTAGCTCGACTCAGAGGCGATATACTCACCTCTATCAAGCAGTGTCGGGACGATTTGAGTTGGAGGCAAGCTTGCGAACTCAGAGCGGTTACACACCTCGATTATCGCATCACGCTCTTCCTGCGACAGCTTGTTAGCAGGCTCAGGCCTGAGGCATATTGGCCTTTTGTCAGCTTGCACTTCTCCTTGCTGATACCAGCGGCGATATGTTCTCAAGTCGATTTGAACTTCATGGCAAACTGGCTCTAAACGACATCCACATTGCTTCGCTTCAAGGATAAGAGTCACTATGGTCTGCCTTTCATCGGTTGAGGTTAGTCGTCCTCTGGTTCTTCCCCGTAAAAGGCTCTCAGCTTTTTTCTTAGTACCAAGAGGGCGGCCGTTTCAGCGAGTGCTTTTTCTTTGAGTCGTAAATCTTTCTTCAACTCTTTGATTTCAAGTTTGTCAGCTTTAGCCTGCTTCTTTGCTTCAGCTTCGTGCTCTTTACTCGACTTAAACCCTTGCATACATTCGCTGCGCCAGCTTTGGATTTGCTCTGGAAAAAGACCTTTTTCACGACAATATTGGCTGAGTTCACTTTCTGTCATTGAGTAGGTTTCAGCGACAATGGCTAGTTTAGTTTGAGCAGACCACTGCTCTGATGAAGTGTTACTATTTGGCACGGCGGCTCCTGAACGTCTGAGTTGCTGGCGCCAATGATACAGGGTTGCAGTACTGACTCCTTCCTCTTCCGACACTTCTTTAACTGACATCGAATAGGGAGGTAATAGCTTCTTTTCTTTCTATTGAGATACGAGACACAATTACTCTTTATCGCCCAAACTGGTTAAATTTTAACAGTGACAACTACCCTGCCAGATAGGGCTACATACGAGTTACTATTTCTAAAGTACTTGGCGGGGAACCCAAAGAATGGTACTCAGATTCGGAACTGGATAGCTACATAGCAAGTGTAAGTATCGATATAGTTAATCGAATGCACGACTTGATAGTGATGCTTGACTACTTCTACGCCTTAATAATAGTAAATACGGCAGTGGAAAGTGAAGAGCGTGAGATTTTGGATGTTGCAGAAAGTTTGATTATAGAAGTAAGACGAACGAACATTCTGAATCAATAAAAATGGCGGCAAAAATGGCGGCATTCATTGTTAAACAGCGCAATTTATGGGTATGAAACGTCATTTTTTACTGTTTTTATATACATTGTTTTTTTCTTTAACTTGTTGATTTTATGGGTATTTATCTTATTTTTGTTAAGTTCTACGGCATGTCTTCACAGTCGGCTATGGACAAGCACTCAGGTGGTGTTGCTAAGTACCGTGCTGCGGAAGGTAAAACTGTTTTACTTCCATACCGTGGTTCTGTTCACAATACAATTTCTGACATCCTTGGTGGTGTACGTTCAACTTGTACATACGTAGGCGCAGCAAAGCTTAAAGAGCTAACTAAGCGTACGACTTTCATCCGTGTACAAGAGCAAGAGAACAACGTATTCGGCAAAGAGTAATCTGAACGAGTTCGAATAGTTTGAAAATCAAGAGCCGCTTTTTAGCGGCTCTTTTTTTACCTGAAATTGGGTAAGTGGCGACAGCCGAGCGACGTAAAACGTGGAAGGCTTGCACGAGTTTGGTGTGTTTATTTTGGGGCTAACTCTTCTGAGGTTGCTAAAGAGTAATTTAGCTCTTATTCGAGTTCAAAATTTGACATTAGAGCTAGTAAAGAATAATTAGTTTTGTTATATTTTTTAGGCCCTTAGAATGAGGTTAGTTTCACTATTAACCTTTATGATTGGTGTATAGCCGATCTGTTCTCTTTGACCGGTATTTGTTGCACATATGCGCATCAATTTCCGATCTACTCGTACCTCCTAGAGCGGAAATTGATGCGCATATGTGCACAGTCGCAAGCTCCTGAGTAAGGGCACCTTTTTCTCCTCTTTTTGAGTTGGTAATTTAATTATGTGGTTTGATCATCCTTACTACTTAGTAGCAAAGAATAATTTTATTCAAGAAACCAACACTTCAAATCTCAACTTTTTATCTAAGCAGTTACCCAAGATATTGTTCATCTGCGGCGGTGACCCTAAATTTTGCCCAAATAGAGGCAAAGTGGAGGAGTATCTTGATCGTCATCATCCAGAGTTCCTTCACTTCAGAGCTGAGCGAGCTTGGGCTGCGATATCCTCTCCAACAAGAAAGCAGGCTAAAAATGAGAATGCTTTAGAGTTGGAAGAGTGGCTTGCTGATTTTTCTGATGTTGTAGTTATTTTAGTTGAATCTTTTGGTACGGTAGCTGAATTAGGTGCATTTTCATTAAGTGAGCCTTTAAGAAAAAAACTACTGCCAATATTAGAAAAAAAATATGAAAACGACGTATCATTTATTAATACAGGTCCAGTGAAGTGGGTAGACGCAGACTCTAACTATAAGCCATCAATTTACACTGATTTTTCCACTATTTTGACATGTATGCCAGAAGTAATTGAGCGTTTCAATCGAAAACCGAAAAGAGTATTTAGGAATAAAATAGATACATTTGGTGAGCATACGCTAACTCTTAAAGAATTTTTGTTTTTTATTGTTCATATAATTAGTTCACTAGGGCCGATTAATGAAGTTGAGTTGGTTGATGTTTGTATAAAAACTAATAAGTACGGCAAGTCAAAGAAAGAGAAACTACACATTTCATTTGTTTTGTCTGTTTGCATAGCATTGAAAATAATTAACGTAATCGAGGTTGATGGTGTTGACTACTATACATGTATTGACTACCCCAGACTTTTTGTGAATGGGGAAGCTTCTGGGGTATTTGTTGTTTCTCAAAGAATGAGAGCAAGAAGTTTATCAAAATTAATACGTATTGATGAATATAGAAAACTATTAGGTAAAATTGTTCATGATATTGCTTGAATATTTAGCTAGGGAGTTGATTTTAGATAAAGGTTATATTAAAGACTTAGCAATTAACTCATCTCTTAATTATATCTCTTTTTCTATCCCCAAGAAGTCAGGTGGTGAGAGAATTATTCATCAACCAAGTCGAGAGCTTAAAGCATTACAAAGAGCTCTACATGATAATCTCCTCAAAAAATTACCCATCCACGAATCAGCATTCGCTTATCGTAAAGGAAAAGGTATTGATCAGCATGCAAAAGTTCATTTGTCAGCAAGATACCTTTTACGTCTAGATTTCAAACAATTTTTTGAATCGATCAAAGCTAAGGATATAACGTCATTTATAAACAAAAACAAAGATTTATTGTTGAGTGGTTGGACTGATAGTGACACTAAATTACTTGTTGATATTGTTTGCTACAAACATAAGCTAACTATGGGCTCAGTTACATCTCCAATCCTTTCTAATGCAATTTGCTTTTTATTGGATAAAGAGCTAGAGAAGATTTGTTATTTAAATGATGTAAAGTATAGTAGGTATGCTGATGATCTGTTTTTTTCCACGTCAAAACCTAATGTATTAAGAAAAATACAAAAAGAAGTTTTTAAGATTGTTTCAGAATTAGATGAACCAGGTCAGTTAAAGATTAATGTAAATAAAACGTACCATTCATCTAAAAGAAATAGAATGAGTGTGACAGGCTTAATACTAACTAATGATGGAAAAGTTTCTGTAGGACGATGTAATAAAAGAAAAGTTAGAACAATGGTTTTTAATTGGGATACCCTAGATGAAAAAGATAAATTTTATCTTCAGGGCTACTTATCATTTTGTTCTTCTATTGAACCAGAATTCATCAATTCTTTGTGTAACAAATACGGCTCAGAAGTTATTGTAAAGATTCAAACTTATAATTAGCTATATTTGATTGTTTAAGGGTTATTGTTCAAGTATAAGATCTCTAATAATAAGTGTACGTAACGTATATTTTATTGAATATTTTTTAGGTGGATTTTTAGTTCATTAACAACTTCAGAATGATAAGGCTCAGCAGGTAACTACTGAGCCTTATCATTAGACTTTACTTCTACTTCGCATAATTCGAAGGAAACAGTGCTCGTTTCGCTTCTTCATCACGTTCGCTCTTAAACTCAATGCCTTTGCCGATTTCACGGGCGCGCAGTGCGGCAGGGCGAGTGTTGATGGCATTAAACCAGCGCTTCAAATTCGGGTAAGGTTCTAGGCCTTCTTCACCAAGCACGAAAGGTGCTTTATCAATCCAACCCCATGCCGCGACATCGACAATGGTGTACTCATTTCCGACGAAAAACTCACGACCTTCCATGTGCTTTTCTAGCACTTCGTAATGACGTTGTGCTTCACGCAGATAACGGTTTACAGCGTAATCTAGGCCTGCTGGGGCTGCATGACGGAAGTGTACCGATTGGCCAGAATATGGACCAAGACCACTCGCGATGAACATCATCCAAGATAGCAGTTCAGCTCTGTCTTCTGGTTGGCCTGTTAGCTGACCTGTCTTCTCTGATAGGTAAAGAAGGATAGCGTTAGAGTCGAATACACGCTGTCCATCATCTTCAATCGCGGGCGTTTTGCCGTTTGGATTGATCAAACGATATTCCGGCGTGTGTTGCTCGCCTTTTAAGGTATCGACAGGAACAAGTTCAAAATCTAGGCCTGTCTCTTCTAGAAACAGAGCGATCTTCATTGGGTTTGGTGTTTGGTGAAAATAGAACTTAAGCATGGGGTAACTCCTTGTATTGGTCATTCATTAAAGCACCGCTTGAACGATCGTTCAATAATTGATTTTAAATTATTTGGAAAGCTGTCGAATCGTATTCCAAGTCTATGTGCTTAAAACTTCGTTATCAGGGGGGAAGATTAACATCGAACAATTCAGTGTGTTGAATTTTAAGTTGTTGAAAAAACGAGCTTAAAGTTGCTGTTTGGAAGTGTTGTTTTCTGCGGAGTTTGGATTTGTGATGGGTGGTTTTCGGTGGAATAGGGCGTATGAAATCCGCAGTTAGATATTCCAAAATTACCCGTAAATTCTCCTCGAAACCAAAATTATCTCGATGCGCAGGCTTAGTGGTAAGTTCAAAATCGTGATCTGTTGCCACACCTTATGCAACAAATGAATATTAACCTCGGAGATTCTGGTGTGGTTCACGGTTTTTTAATCTTAGGGGCTTACATTGGGGAGCAAATCTGATGTGAACACTTAACGACACAGGATCTTTCCATGAAAAAGAACATTATCGCCCTCGCTCTTGGTGGCATGCTAGCCTTTGGCGCAACACCTTACTCTTTTGCTGCTAACGATGGCGCAGTGCAAGCTTCAGCGGATTACGCGCAGTTGGTGACTAAGCGACAAGTCGTCGACCAATTACTTCTTGATGCGTTGCAGGCGTTTAAGTCTCCGGCAAGAATTTCTCACGCGGGCTTTACGGCTAAAATGCCAAGCAATATGGAAATTGTGACTAACCGATTGTTAGAAGCTTACCAGCTAGAACCTTACCGTACTGACTTGTTGATCTCGGCTGCGAACGCTCAGATCTACAACAAGAATGCAGAGCGCGCTATTGAGTTGTTTGAACAAGCACTGACGGTTGCGCCAGACGATGTTGACCTTCACGCTTACCTTGCGGTTTGGCAGCGATTTGAAGGCAATGACAGTGAATCTAACAAGCACATGGAGAAACTGGAAAGCCTAAACAAGGGCAAGGCAGAAGACATCAAACGTATTTTTGCAACGGTTGATCGCGTGTTAGAAACACCACTGAAAGAGTCTGCGGATAAGGGACTGTTAAGCGACCACGGTGCCATCGTCACTTTGGGTTACGCGCTTAACCCTGATGGTTCTATGCATGAAATCTTGATTGAGCGCCTTGAGACAACATTGGCGATGGCTAAAGCTAACCCAGACGCGATGATCGTGTTAACTGGCGGCGTGCCTAAGAACCATAAGACAGAAGGCAAGTTAATGGCGGATTGGCTTATCTCAAAAGGGGTAAGCAAAGACCGCATCATTGAAGAGAACTACGCGACCAGCACGGTAGGCAATGCCTTGTTCAGTAGCTACGCGCTTGCTCGTCATGATATTAAACACGCGACCATTATTAGCTCGGCAAGCCATGTTCGTCGTGGTCAAACTCTGTTTGAAATTGCTAGCTGGCAAACTGGCCCTCAGGGCATTACCTTCGATACGGTTTCTTACCCAGATAAGCCGCTAGAAGATCTTAAGAAAGCGAGCAGTGGTGAGCTTCTAGGCATCTACCGTGACGCACTGAGAACGTATGGTATGTGGAGCTACCGTTCTTACCCATTAGAGTCTCGTTAAGCCCAAGCATTATTTGCGTTTGGGAAAAGCACAGTTCGTGTTAAACCAAAGCTTCACTTGTTAGTACAATCGAGCACAGCTAGATGGTATGCTGTGCTCCTACTTAATTTAGTGTTTCAAAGGCAAAAAAATGAACCCGATTTTAGCAATGTTGAAAGAGAACAATATTAGCGACGAGCAGATCAGCGAGATATTCAAGACGTTGACCGAGAACCCTCTTGCAGCAATGGCGACAATCAGCCAACTTGGTTTACCACAAGATAAGCTTCAAATGCTGATGGGTCAGGTAATGCAAAACCCTGCGCTAATCAAAGAAGCAGTTGAAGAGCTTGGCCTAGATTTTTCTAAGGTTGAAGCCGCTAAAGAGCAACTTCAAAAATAAGTGAGTTTGAATGAGCTGATATCGTCTTAGCTTAATCAAAATTCAATGAAAAGGTCGTTTAAGTTCAGCAACAGGCTGTCTTAACGGCCTTTTTTGATCTTGGTGGCGATTATTCACTTTGATCAAGTTGCTTTCAATCCCTGCTTCCCATTTTCTACTCAACGACTATTTCAACACAATTGACAGCACCTTTGCCAAATATGCGTTGCTACTGACAATTTACTTACTAGACTTAATTAACCTATGTGCGACTTGATATGTGCACCTTGATGAACAGTGATTTTGGATGAGGAACGCCCTGAATAATAGGGACATAAACATTAAACAATAGCGCTGTTTATTTATGGGTCACACCAAGAAAAAGAATAAGAGGGCACTCAAATAAGCCCTTTATTGAGCAGTGATTTTATAGGAAATGAGTTATGAAATATTTAAAGGAAACGGCTTTAGCGAGCCTTGTGTTGGCAGGGCTTGTTGGTTGTGGCGGAGACTCAGGATCATCAAGCAGCACGACACCCATTACCTTGAGCGTGAGTGATGCGCCCGTTGATGATGTTAAAGACGTCACCGTGACATTCAGTAAGGTGGCTTTACTTCCTCAAGGGGGAGGTTCGCCACTGATTTATGATGTGTATAAAACGGACGAAAACGGCAACTACGTTGATAAAAATGGTGATCCATTGCCAGATGGTGAGGATCCGATTCCACTCAGTGTGAATTTGTTGGATTACCAAGGCAGCGAGGCGCTTCCTTTGATTGAAAATGAGGTCATTCCGGTAGGCAGTTATAAGTTGTGTGTGTTTGCCCATGATGGTGACCACCCAACAACACCTTCTTACGTTATAGAAAACGATGATACGAACCGTCAGTTAACGGTGAAAGGTGAAGGTGCATGCCCGCAAGGTGTGGGTAAAGAAGATAACGCTGGTGTGCTGTATTTTAACAACTCATTCAATGTGAACCAACAGAGTAACGATTTTGTTGTTGAGTTCGATCTGAGACGCGGCTTAAAGAACAGTTCAAGTCTCCCTGATTACACCATTCAAAGAACATCTGTGAGCCTTATCAATACGGTTGAGACAGGAAACATTGAAGGTACTGTAGCGACAACAACTTTTGGAGCTTGTAACCCTACAAATGATAATACCTTCGTTCAATCGGTTTATTTGTATGAAGGTGACATCGCTAAAGCTGACATGGCTCCGATTGGTGGTCCTGCGGAGAAAAAACCGATCACTTCAGCGTCAGTGACATTGAATAAAGCGCAGACCAACTATGAGTTTTCTCTGGGCTTCATTGATCCAGGTACTTATTCATTGGGTTATACCTGTACTGCGCAGTTCGACAGTGATGAAGACAATGCTGCGCCATTAGCTGCTGGGTTCACAATATTCGAAGCTCAAAATGGCGTGCAAGTAACCGTAGGTCAAGACAGCCAAGTGTCATTCTAACCTTGATGTGAATTACGATTTTTAATTAAAACGGCCTCTTATTTGGAGGCCGTTTTTGATCATGTCACCTAGCTAGATGAATTTGATGAGCATTGAGTGTGACTCTAGGGAAGTGATAATGTAACTTTGTATCTCTTACTCTAACCTAGCGAAATGTATTCCGGTGTTGCTCATGAAATCTAGCTTAAGCATTCGATCTTACACCAAGCAATTTAATACCCATGCTCATGATGACCATCATCAATTGGTATTGCCGATCCAAGGCAGTATTAATATCGAAATGGTGGGGTATGTTGGCAAAGTGGCCGTTGGCGAATGTGTGGTGATTCCGGTAACCACAGCACATGCGTTTAAGGCGGATGAAGCCGCGCGGTTTATTGTCGCGGATATGGCGGAGTTGCCGCAGCACTTGTTAGAGCATGAGCTCTCGGTTTTTACGATCACACCACCTTTGATGAGCTTCTTGCTGTTTGTTGAGAAGCAGCTGGAATATCAGGTCGATAGTGGCATTGAGTCATCAGTTTTGGATGTGTTTTCATTGCTGTTAGAGCAACAACAAGTCAGCAAGAGCATCGACCCAAGAATCCGTGCGGTACAAAGGCTGATAGCGGATAATTACACGCAGCCGTTATCCATTTCACAACTTGCAGAAACGGCCTGTTTGAGCCCCACTCAATTCAAAAAACGCTTCAAAGAATGTCTGGGTATCAGTGCGCTTAAATACATCACTCGCTATCGTATGGAGAAAGCTCAAGCCTTGTTAACTCATACCGATTTACCGGTTCAATTGATTGCTGAAAATGTGGGCTATAGTGATGTCTCTGCTTTCAGTCGTCGCTTCTCTCAGCACTTTGGAATGCCTCCAAGGGCGTTTCTAGGCTCAATGAAAGAGAGTCTTTAGAAACAATAATAGCGTCCTTTCGGCAAACTAACCTTTATCAATCTTCACTATTATCTATTTCAGAACTGAAAATTGGATAATAGAAATGAATCTTGCCATCAATCGCGTTAACGAATTCCAAACGGGCACTTTGGCCATCTTGTTTGCTTCTATTTTATGGGGCACGACAGGCACCGCCGCAAGTTTTGCGCCTGATCTAAGCCCATTAGCGATTGGTGCTTTCTCTATGGGTGTCGGTGGCCTAATGCAAGCGGGCTTGGCGTATCGACAAATCCTATTCGCTTTCGACAAACTTTTGCAGAACAAGAAGCTGTTGGCAGTGAGCGCTTTGGCTTTGGCGGTCTATCCTTTAGCTTTCTATTCTTCAATGAAATTATCAGGCGTGGCGATTGGTACCGTGGTTTCGATTGCTACCGCACCTTTCTTTTCCGCATTGCTAGAGTGTCTGATTAGCAAAAAGAGTAATATTGACCGACGTTGGCTCACTAGCTTTGCGATTGGTGTCGTGGGTATTGGGTTGTTGGTGTTTTCAGAATCTTCATCGGCGAATGAATCCGGTGATGATCTCAAGCTGTTAGGTATTGCTTTAGGTTTGCTCGCAGGCTTGTGTTACGCCATTTATTCTTGGGCGACCAAAGCACTGATCGACAAAGGGATTAAGTCACAAGCGGCGATGGGCAGTATTTTTGGCCTGGGTGCGATGCTGTTGCTGCCAACGCTCTGGTTTACTGGTGAGAACCTGTTTTCCTCGCAGATTAACGTATTAGTCATCAGTTATCTGACGCTAATCCCACAATGCTTGGGCTATATCGCGTTCAGTTTTGGTTTACGCCACGTGACCGCGAGTAGTGCCAATCTACTTACTTTGTTTGAACCGGTAGTCGCAGCGGTGCTTGCCGTCTGCGTTGTCGGTGAGCTGATTCCTTTTACAGGCTGGCTAGGTATGTTTCTGATTGTGTTGTGCTTGTTGATACAGTCGAAGCCATCTAAAGGAACGTTATAAGTATTTGTTTTGTTGGACCTAATTGAAATTTTTTCATGTGTAATTCTTATAATTGAATAAAATCAGTATCTCAGTTGTGAGAGTGCTGTTACTATCGCTATCAATAGTCGGGGGGCATATACCTTATTTGGTGTTTGCTGAGATCGTTAATCGAGACCCGTTGAACCTGATTCAGTTAACACTGGCGTAGGGAACTATAAGCACTCGATCTACGTCTGCACCCATGAAAACTTTCATGAGCCTAATGCGACTTCTCCTTCGATCAGTGTTCGTTCTCCTACGTCTTGTAAGATAGTAGGAGCGACAATGACACACAGTTCTATTTCAAAAGATTTAACGCCCAAAGCCTCAGTTTCACAGCACTCTGCTGATGGTTCGATTCGAACGAACACTCCGATTGTATTGACGATCGCAGGCTCAGACAGCGGCGGCGGTGCAGGGATCCAAGCTGATATTAAAGCGATGTCTGCTACCGGTAGTTTTGCTTGTTCGGTCATTACCGCTATCACATCTCAGAACACTCAAGGCGTGTCAGCCATTTTCCCTATTCCACTCGACCATGTAGCTAGTCAGTTAGATGCAGTGTTTACTGATCTCAATATCGTGGCAGTAAAAGTCGGCATGTTGGCTGATTCGCAAATCATCAAAGCCGTTGCTGACAAAATTAAGCAATACCAACCTAAACACTTAGTGATTGACCCTGTAATGGTTGCGACAAGTGGCGATCTTCTTCTAGAAAACTCAGCCATCACGACGCTGAAGCAAGAACTGATTCCGCTGGCAGACATCATTACGCCTAATTTGCCTGAAGGCGCAGCATTAACAGGCAAGCCAGTACCTGAAAGCGAAGCCGAAATGCAGGGCATGATTGACG
This sequence comes from Vibrio sp. QJM3NY_27, assembly GCF_057785955.1. Lineage (NCBI taxonomy): Bacteria > Pseudomonadati > Pseudomonadota > Gammaproteobacteria > Vibrionales > Vibrionaceae > Vibrio > Vibrio sp. QJM3NY_27. The sequence continues at coordinate 1,278,186 of NZ_CM173512.1, forward strand.
ATTTACGCGCACTAGGTGCTAAAGCCGTTCTTCTCAAAGGCGGTCATTTAGAGAAAGATGAAAACAGTAACGATCTACTGATTCTCCCGACGACGTCTGCATTGATTAGCGCGAAGCGTTTCCCGACTAAAAACACCCACGGCACAGGCTGTACGCTTTCATCTGCTATTGCTTCTTTCTTAGCGCAAGGCAATACGCTGTCAGAGGCTGTCGACCTAGGCAAACAATACATCTCGCGCGCGATTGCTCACGCTGATGAGTTGCAAGTTGGCCAAGGTCATGGCCCGGTAAATCACTTCTTCGCTGGACACGGTAATGTCCGTTAATACCGTTGGTGTTCAACTCAGCAATGCCTCCTTACGTTATAACGACAGTGAGCACGCGACCTTGTCTGGGTTGTCGCTTAGCTTAAACGCAGGTAAGTGGACGGTATTGTTGGGTAGAAGTGGCTGCGGGAAAACCACGGTATTACGTTATCTGGCAGGCTTGTTGGACGACAAGGTAGAGTGGCAGGGCACATTGGCAACCTCTGATGAATTGTCTTTAACGGACCGCATCGCTTACATGGCGCAGCAGGATTTGTTACTGCCATGGCTGTCGGTTATCGACAATGTATGCCTGAGTCATCGCTTTCAAAATCCAATTTCTGATAAAGCACTGCAAACCAATCAAGCACTAGAGTTATTAGCTGCGGTTGGTTTGGCTGATCACGCGTCTACTATGCCAGATCAATTGTCTGGAGGTATGCGTCAACGTGTTGCTTTGGCTCGCACCTTAATGCAAGACAAGCCAGTCGTGTTGATGGACGAGCCTTTCTCTGCGCTGGATGCGGTAACAAGACACAAGTTACAGAGCTTAGCGTGTGAACTGTTAAGAGATAAAACTGTCGTGTTGATCACTCATGATCCACAAGAAGCGGTGCGTTTGGCGGATAACTTGTATGTGTTGCAAGGCACGCCTGCGAGTGCTCAGTCATTGTCTGTGCCGAATACAGCGACACCAAGAGTGTTAGATGGTGAATGTGCTGAACTACAACAAGCGATCTTAGATCAGTTGGAGCGTGATTATGAATGATCTAACGCGAAGTGAAGCTACTGATAGCTCCAAGATAGAAAACTCAATGGAAGAAAGTTCAGCTAGCATAGAGATCACGACTAAGCGCCCTCGTCAGATGAATCCCGTAATGCGTTTGCTGATCAGCAGTGCTGTGATTCTCGGTTTATGGCAACTGGTGGTCGTTATCTTCGAGATGCCGAGCTTCATTCTACCAGCGCCTGCAGAAGTCTTTATTAAACTATTCGAACGCTACGATGTATTGCTCAAACACACTTGGGTGACTGCGCAGGAGATCTTACTTGGTCTATTGCTCGGTTTGTCGATGGGGCTATTTTTCGCCTTGCAGATGTTGATGTTTGATCCGTTGAAACGTTGGCTGTTGCCTATCTTAATTGCTAGCCAAGCGATCCCTGTGTTTGCGATTGCGCCAATGTTAATGCTATGGCTTGGCTATGGCATTGCATCAAAAGTGGTGATGGCGGCGATCATTATCTTCTTCCCTGTGACTACCTGTTGTTACGACGGCCTGCGTAATACACCGACAGGTTACCTTGATCTTGCCAAGACCATGGGTGCATCGAAATGGCAATTGCTGCGTTATATCCAACTGCCCGCTGCGCTGCCAACACTGGCGTCTGGTATTCGTGTGGCTGTGGTTATTGCCCCAATTGGCGCGGTTGTCGGCGAATGGGTGGGTTCGAGTGAAGGGCTAGGTTACCTAATGCTGCAGGCCAACGCGCGCATGATCATTGATGAGATGTTTGCCGCCTTGTTCATCTTGGCGGTGCTGTCCATCTCGCTCTACTTCATCACAGACAAATTACTCAAAAAAGCTATCCCTTGGGAGAACCAATGATGGTTCGCTCAATAACACTTGTTTAATAAAGCTTCGCTCACGCTATTTATCTAAACAAAACTTCGTTAAAAATTAGCTCTATAAACACAATAATAATATTCAAAAGGAAAGATTAACTATGAAAAACACCAAATTGGTAGGTGCAGTGGCACTGCTTGCTTCGCTAGTTTCAGGTCATGCTCTAGCGGACTCTGAACAAAAGAAACTGACACTGATGTTGGATTGGTTTGTGAACCCGAACCACGGCCCAATTGTGATTGCTCAAGAGCGTGGCTACTTTGCTGACCAAGGCTTAGAGGTTGAAATCCAAGAACCAGCTGACCCAAGCACGCCAGCAAAATTGGTTGCGGCAGGTAAAGTCGATTTAGCGGTAACTTACCAACCAAGTTTAACCATGGATGTAGCGGCAGGCCTGCCTCTGGTTCGTGCATCAACCCTTATTGCGACACCACTGAACACACTGATGGTTTTGGATAATGGCAAGAACGATTCACTAGCGGATCTGAAAGGCAAAAAGATCGGTATTGCGATCGCAGGAAACGAAGAAGCGACTATTGGCACTATGCTAGCGCAAGAAAATGTTGCGTTTACAGACGTGCAAACCATCAATGTCGGTTGGGCACTGTCGTCTTCATTGGCATCAGGGAAGGTAGATGCAATCTGGGGTGGCTTACGTAACTTCGAGACCAACCAGTTAGCTCTTGAAGGCTTTAAAGCAAAAGCATTCTTCCCAGAAGAGCACGGCGTACCAGCTTACGATGAGCTTATCTTTGTTGCGAACGCAAAGCAGCATGACGACGAAGCAATCAAAGCGTTCAACAAAGCATTGGAACAAGCAACCACTTACATTGTGAACCACCCACAAGAGTCATGGAGCGAGTTTGTGGCGTATTCACCAGATACGTTGAACAACGAACTTAACCAACGCGCATGGAACGACACACTGACTCGTTTTGCACTTCGCCCTTCAGCTGTAGATATGAAGCGTTACGATGATTACGCGCAGTTCATGTTCGACAAAGGCATTATCAAATCACTACCAAAAGCCGCTGATTACGTACCGACTTTTGACTAAGGAATCTCATGAAATACCAAGACTTAATCCAAGCCTGTCAGCAAGATTGGCAAGACTACACCGAGCATGATTTTGTTAAAACGCTGGCAAACGGCACCCTCGCTCAGCCGTGTTTTCTGCATTACCTGAAGCAAGATTTTCTGTTTTTGAAGCAGTATGCTCGCGCTTATGCATTGGCAATTTACAAGGCAAAGACACTGGCTGATATGCGCCGTGCACTGCCAAGTGTTCATGCTCTGCTAGATTCTGAAATCTCTCACCACGTGACTTACTGTGGTCAGTGGGGTTTAACCGAATCGGATTTAGAAAATGAACCTGAAGACTTCGGCACAGTTGCTTACACGCGCTACGTTCTAGATGCGGGTATGACAGGTGATCTTGTCGACTTATATGCGGCACTGGCTCCGTGTTCAATCGGTTACGCTGTTATCGGTAAAGCGCTGTTAGAAAGCAGTGATACTGTATTGGAAGGCAACCCATACGCAAGCTGGCTGCAGCTTTACGGCGGTGAAGAATTCCAGTCTGGCGTGGCGACGGGCGCTGAGTATTTCAATCAGCTACTGGCTGAAATTGATATCAACAGCGAGCGCGGTCAGAACATCGTTCATATCTTCAAAACGGCAACGCGTATGGAAGTGGCTTTTTGGCAGCAAGGTCTGAATGCACTTAATGACTCAACCGCGGCTTAAAAGCGACTTTCACGAATAAGGATTAATCCATGCTAACTGAACAAATCATCCAATCGCTGCGCGCAGTACGAGAGCAAAAACCACTGGTGGTGAACATCACCAACTACGTCGTGATGAACAACACGGCCAATGCGTTATTGGCGATTGGCGCTTCGCCTATTATGGCGCACTCACAACAAGAGCTGGCAGAGATGATGTCATTCTCTGGCGCTTTGGTGATTAACATCGGTACGCTCGACAGTGTGTGGACGCCAAGAATGCGCTTCGCCGTTGAACAAGCGAATGCAAACAACAAGGTGGTGGTTCTTGACCCTGTGGGTTGTGGCGCAAGTACGCTGCGTACCGAGACTTCTCGTGAAATTGCACGCTTAGCCGATAAGTTGATCATTCGTGGTAACGCGTCTGAGATTATCGCGTTAGCGGGTGAGCAAGCACAGAGCAAAGGCGTTGATGCGCTAGATAGCAGTGATGCTGCATTAGGCGCAGCGCAATGCTTAGTGGCTGAATACGGCGCCAATGTGGTTATTTCTGGTGAGACAGATTACGTTGTCACCAAAGACAGTGTCGTTACATTAAACAACGGGCATCCAATGATGCCGTATGTGACAGGTATGGGCTGCACGCTAACGGCGTTGACGGGTGCTTTCGCTGCTGTCGGGGATGACAGTGGCTTGGCTGCTGCGGCTGTATTGGGCGTGGTAGGCGAAATCGCGGCTGAGAACTCACGCGGCCCTGGTAGCTTGCAAATGAACTTACTTGATGAGTTATATCAATTGGATGAAGATACGTTGATCCAACGTTTGAAGGTTCAGTAGGTTCAGTAGGTTCAATCTAGATCTGCATTCGTAGCTTATTAAAAAGCCCTCAGCACATATGTGTTGAGGGCTTTTCTATTATTGTTTCAAAACCGTATTAACTCGTCGTCGTGTTTGCTATCTCGTTATATCAGCAATTGGTTTCGTTAGGTTCTAAATCGATTCACTTGGCTCTCTAGGTGATGAGCAACCTCGGTTAAGTCACTCGCTGCGCCAGAAATACTGCTTACAGACTCTTGGTTACTTTGTGCGATGGTGTTTGCACCTTGCGCATTTTCACCCAGCGACTTAGTCAAGCAATCCTGTTCATCAACCGATACTGCGATCTGGCTGTTGGCCTGATTCAAATCTTGGATGTGTTGGTTAATCACATGCAAATTCTGAGAGGCTTGTTGTGCCTGAGTTGAAGCATCTGAAACCGTGCTGTGACTCTCTTTGATCGACTCTAGCGCGTCTTTAGCGCCACGTTGTAGCGAGGTGATGAGCTCATCAATCTGGCTAGCAGAATCTTGAGTACGCTTAGCTAAGGTTCTTACTTCATCGGCTACTACTGCAAACCCACGACCTTGTTCACCTGCGCGCGCAGCTTCAATAGCCGCATTCAATGCCAACAGATTGGTTTGCTCAGAAACGCCTTTAATCACTTCAAGAATGGCACCAATGTTCATCGACTCTTTGTGTAGGTCAGTCACTTTCTGGCTACTCACCTGCATGCTTTCATCGGCGCTGCCAATTTCATGCAGTGTCTTGTCTACTTCTTTAAGTCCCATCGCCACATTCTCGGTTGCTTGGTTTGCAACTTGAGACGCGTGGTTAGCACTTGCAGCAATTTCTGATGTGCTCGAAGCCAATTGATCAACGGCAGAAGAGATATTGATCATCTCATTGTTCAACTGTGTCGCGTTGGTCGAGCTGTTGTTGGTCACTTGATTGAGCGACTCCGACATCTCACCAATACGCACGCTAGAGCGGTTCACTTGGCCGACAATATCGCGCAGAGATTCAATGGTGATCTCCATGTTGGTCAGCAGTTCGCCAATCTCGTTTTTGCTCTCGATGTTCACTTCAACATTTAAGTTGCCTTGAGAAAGCTCATTGGTGATCTGTTTAACCTGTGCGATGCCTTTGGTAATAGAACGAGTCACCAACACAGCGCTCGCCATGCCAATCACCAAAGCCACACCCGTTAGCAAGAAGATGATTTGAACTGAACGTTTTTCACTGGCTTGCAGTTCTGGCGTTAATGCTTGTTTCTGTCGCTCGAGAATGCTTTGAGCATCCGCGACCGCAATCGCTAAACTGTCACCAATAGAGGCGAGGGTTGCGGTTCTTTGGGTGTTCTCAATCATCTGTTGATGAACTTGTTCAAAGCCTTTTGCATACGCTTCGCGCTGGTTAGAGAAGTCTTCAATCAGCTCGCTTTGGTAAGGGGATGATTTAAGAGATTCAATATCGCCCTCGATGCCTGGCAATGCATATTCAAAGATATCTTTACCGGCTTCATAGGTTTTTAGATCGTTGTTGTTTGAGTAACTCAGTACAGTGATCTTGGCTGCGAGGAAGTTCTCCATCAACATACCCGCGTATAAGCTCGCGTTTGGATCATTGTTGTTGTACGACTCATACAACAAGCTCTGAGCGGCTTTGAGGGCGTTGGTTTCTCGTTTGACCATCTCGACATTCACCAATTGGTCGATGAGTCGCTGGCTCTGTTTCATTGAGCCATAAGCCGTGTCAAATGCCGCCACGCTGTCTTGCACTAATTGCAGGCTAGCTAGGCTATCGGTTTTGGTGGTGGTTTGGATTAAGTTGTTCAGCAGTTCATCAATCGCGAGTTTGCTTGATTGATAATTCGTTTCGTATTGCTCATCCAATGACTCTAAGTAACGTTCAGAGGCTAAGCGCATCTGAAGAAAATGCACTTGAATGTTGCCTGACAGTGTCGCTTTCTGGCTGAGCTCACTGTACTGGCTAAAGCCGTTCGACAAGGTTTGGATACCTTTGTAACTCACAAAGCCAGAAATGACGAAAAAGAGTAAGCAGATGGCATAACCTAGCTTGATCTTAAACGCTATAGAAAGGTGGCGCATAACTATCCCTATATTTACCTGATTCCTTCATAGCGAAGTATTCCATAAAACAGCGTTCTGGGCAGGCTTAAGTGAATAGTTTGTGTAATAAGTAACGCTTTAGTTAAAAATTTCAGGATTTTCGGCATGCTCTCAACGAGTTGTATATTCAATGGCACGCGCTTAATTGAGCTAATTTAGTATTAACTTCCATGCACATGATGCGATTTGTCGGTAAAATGGTAGCAACTCTATTTAGACTCCGACTCCAAAGGCACGATATGAACCCTTATAAGCTCTACTTAGTAACGGATGACCAACAAGATTTAGAAACGCTCAAGTTCGTGGTTGAACAAGCGGTCGCTGGTGGTGTCACTATGGTCCAAGTGAGAGAGAAACATGGGGATGTGAGAGCTTTCATTGAACGAGCACAAGCTGTTAAGTCGATTTTGGCAGGTTCTAATGTGCCGTTGATTATTAATGACCGAGTGGACGTTGCGTTGGCTGTGGATGCTGACGGCTTGCATTTAGGTCAATCAGATATGCCTGCTGAGTTAGCCCGTCAGTTGATTGGCCCAGACAAGATTCTTGGTCTGTCGATCGAAACTGAGCAACAGCTTCAAGAAGCCGATAGTCTGCCGATCGATTACATTGGACTCAGTGCGCTTTTTGCCACACCGACTAAGACAAATCTTAAGAAACATTGGGGTTATGACGGCATTAAAATGGCGTTGGAGACAACGAAGTTACCGATTGTCGGTATTGGTGGAATTAACGAGTCGAACATCCCGCAGTTAGTTGAGAGCGGTATTCATGGGTTAGCACTGGTATCTGCGATATGTCACGCTGAAGATCCAAAACAAGCGACGCAGGATTTGTTGTCTCTAATGGGAGAGTGAAGTCTTTTAGACTAGAAAATAAATGATTTTAACTGTTTGTTTTTTTTAGCTAAAACACAAGCACAGAGATGTGCTTATGTTTATCGCTTGAGCTTTTAAGGCAAACTATTAAGCACGCTATGCTGTGTATGAGGCATAACGTTTTTATTGAGCCTGAAAGCGTCTATTGAATGCACAGTTTGATCTACTGAGCACACAGAGCAACAGTACCGATGATCATAACAACGATCGCGGCATACCAGCCGTATTGTGCGGTCTTATCAGCAACAAACACCTTAATGTAGTTGAGTTCTTCATGCGCCATGGCAATGAAGTCTGTGTAGTTAATCGATAACTCGCGGCTCGCTTCTCTCAAGTCTTGCTGAAGTTTGTTGAAAGCCTCATCGATGAAGCCTTTTGTTTCTGAAACAGACGGAGTAGCAACCAAAGTTAAGCTATTCCAAACTGCCATACGCGATTCATACTCGCTTTCACTGACACAATTAAGTACGCGTAAATCATACTCTCGTTTGTTACGCTCTTTGCCCATTTTCTCAGGGCAAATATTTCTTAAAACGTTCACGACAAATTTTCCAAAAGGTTCATTTAGATATAAAAAAGCACTCTAAGAGGGCTCATAAACTGGGTGCGAATCAATATTCAAAAGTGATCTATTTGAAGATTTCACAAGTGGTTGCAGGGCAGGGGCACTTATGTGGGAGATTTGAAGTTGGGTCAGTGGTGTTAAAGAGCGATTTGGTTTTGTCGATATCAGTTTGATAAGACAAATCCTTTGGGATCGCATACTAGTTATGTCACTTTGGGATATCAACTAGGGTGTTTTATCCACACGACAAAGAAAATTATCGGCACGAAAAGCGGAAATGAGGTAGTGCTGGAGAAAACACCACCGTCATTGGCTTAGGATTCCGTTGCTGAAATAGGCTGAACTCAAGGATTGGGGAAGATTAGTTGGCTTGCCATTGATTGTTCTCTAATGAGTGGCCCTTTAGTTTTTCAAGTAAACTTGTTAACACTGGCCCATTGATATGGCTGCGAGACACTAAGCAACCCACTGGAGTAATCCAACCACCATGCTCGTGTGCCACTGGCAGTGCAACGAGATCGCCTTTCTGAATTCCTTCCATCACCATCATTTCAGGCACATTTGCCCACCCTACGTTCTGTTCAACGAGATCAATGATCGTTTTGTGGTTGTTGGCATACCAAAGCATGGAGCTGATACCATAGGTGAACCACAATTCGCGCTGCTTCGAACTGCGATGCACACATTGGCGGTAGCGCTTTAGGTCTGAGTCTTGAACGACGGGCATTTGGCTCAGCTCGTGCGTGGCAGAGCTGACAGTAAGAAAGCGCGCTTGGCCAAGTAGGAAAAAGTCCATATCCACCTTAAGCTCACCATCCGCATAGATGATGCCAATCTGTGCTTTTCCGCGCCTTACTAAGTCTTCAACATCGAAGGTAGATGTCGTAATAATATCGAAGTGTGTGATTGGAAACTGATCGGCTAGTGAGCTGATTATCTTAATGAAATTCTTATCTATGATGCTCTCATCAATGGCAATGATCAGTTCGTGTTCATCTTCTTGCGTCAGCGATTCTACTTTTTGGTCGAAGTACTTTTGTTGGTCGAGAATCGACTTGGCAACAGGCAATAAGGCTTTGCCTGTGTTGGTCAAAACGGGGATGTTTTTCTCGCGGTTAAACAGCTCTTGGTCGATGGCTATTTCGAGATTGGCGATCGATTGGCTGACGCCGGATTGAGCGCGTTTCAGCTTGCGTGCAGCAGCAGAAAAAGAGCCACTTTCACACACGGTGACGAAGACTTTTAATTGCTCAAAACTGTACATTCTATCTCTCGCTCAATACCAAAGGGGGGGGATAACTCCTAGGCTATCACTGTTCGTGATGGCTGTTAACTTTCTCTTATTATTTTCGATGACATAATCCGAGCTAATCCAACATAGACTAGATTATTTAGAGGAATGTATGAGTACATTAGAAAGAGTGTTCCACTCAGTGTTATTCGAAGTTTTGGCCGTAACACTTTCAATTATGGGCTTGGCGATATTTACCGATCACGATGTGAATGCCTTATCAGGAACCATGATAGTTGTTGCCACTATCGCGATGATTTGGAACTACTGTTTCAATCGCATTTTTGACCGTTATTTCACGGGTGAAAAATCAAAGCGTTCGCTCAAGTTACGTGTTTTTCATGTCGTGTTATTTGAGGCAGGCTTGCTGGTGGCGACGATCCCGGTGATGGCGTACTTGCTCAACGTCGGGTTATGGCAGGCATTTTTGATGGACATCGGCGTGACCATTTTTATTACCATTTACGCGTTTGTGTTTAATCTGATTTACGACCATGTGCGAGCATTTTGGGTACGAAAAGCCGATTTAGCGGTTCAGTAAACTACCAAGTCAGTAAATGTAATTTGAGCGACTAACCGTTTGTTTATTCGTTATTTTGACGGGTATATTCGGTTAGTAACTCTAGGTAACGCGGCGTTTGTTCTGCTATCTTAAAGAAGGTGATAATTTGAGTTCGTGAACGGATAGATAAGAGGAAAGGATGCCAAATACCCCTCAGGCAATGACGGTTGTTGATAAGAAAGAAGTCGAATTGTTCGCGGAACTGTTCAAACATATTGATGGTGAAATCTACACCTTACTACGCAGTGCCCAAATCCCTAATGATATTCTCACCAGTAATGACCATTACGATTATCTCCCTGAGACCACTATTAAAAACGTGGTCAAGATTATGGGGGAATCTGCGTCGAGAGAAGAGTTTTCGCTGTTTATGTGGAGTTTTTGCAAGCAAACCTATGTGCCAAGGTTTGTGGCTAAGCTAAGCCAGCAGGGTTCATTGAAAATCGCGCTAGACCAATTTGGTGAGCAGCTTAAGCTCGTATCCAATGGTGCGAATGTTTATACCAAGCAATCCGGAGGCAAGTGGTGGTTGGTTCGTGAGAAGCCATTTACTAACGCACCTTGGTTTAAGTTCGCTGAGCTGTTTTCTGTTATTTTCATTAACGAGCTACTTTCAGTATTAACGCAAGGTCGTTGGAAGCCGTCTGAGGTCGGAATTCAGAATGGCGATCTCGAATGTTTTCAATCTCTACCACAAATGGGCAGTGCTCAGTTTTATACGCATAGACCGGTCACTGCCTTTGAGATCCCTGAAGACATCATGCTTGCACCGATTGTTTTACCCAAAATTGCTCAAGTATCAGACCTCACTAAGCCTTTACCTAGCTCATTCCTGAGCGCTTTTAAGCTTGTTATTAAACCTTATCTCACGATGGGGAAACTCCCAATTAGCTTAGCTTCTGAGATTCTAAATATTCATGTCAGAACGATCCAGCGTCGGTTGGAAAGTGAAGGGGTGGTCTACAAAACCTTGATTGAAGAGATGGTTCTTGAGCAGGTTTTGGAATTGCTTAAGCAGTCAGATCTATCGATCACGCAAGTAGGCGCGAAAATGGGCTATTCCGATTCTTCCCACTTTACCCGAGCGTTCAAAAGACAGATGAACATGACGCCAAGACAGTACCGAAAAGAGCACAGCTAACGTCGGTAAGCAACAGTACAAAGCTATCAGTAAGAGCTCCGGCAATAACAGTTCCTCCAGCCATCAAGCAGAAACCGGAGCCTGAACGCATAATTATTTATTGTCACCAAATGGCCATTTATCAACCTTGAACACTGGCAGTATCACTACTAAGTTATTGAATGTTGATGAGTTGTTTTTGCCTCGATTTTTTCTCGGAATTTTGATTAGATTTTTGTGATTATCGCGGCTAACAAAAACACCTTTGAAACCTCATAACACTCATTAGTAGTTACGGAATCGTTATGGGAAGTGGACTCCACTCATAAACGGAATCAAGGTGTATAAATGAAAAATGCAGGCTTAAAACTCTCTGTTGTTGCTCTTTCGTGTTCATTTGCTCTTTCTGCAAATGCCGCTTCAACGCTATTTACTAACGTCGATGTGTTCAATGGTACTGAAAACAAATTGTACGAAGACCATCATGTATTAGTCGAAGATAATCTTATCAAGCAAATCTCTGCGAGCCCGATAGAGGCTGGCGAAGCTGAAGTGATTGATGGCGAGGGCAAGACTTTGATGCCCGGCTTAATCGATGGCCATGCTCACGTCATGATTAATTATAATTTTGGCGATATTGAATCTAATAAAGACCTTACTGACATTTCAATTCATGCGACTCAAGTGGCTAAGCGCTACTTAGATGATGGTTTTACCACTGTTCGTGATATGGGCGGTCCAGCCTTTGGTCTAACTCGTGAAATTGAGGCGGGTAACGTTGTCGGCCCACGTATTTACCCTTCTGGTGCATTTATTTCTCAAACCTCTGGTCATGGTGATTTCCGAGATCGAAGTGACCCAGGTTTTACTCCGAATTCTGTGGGTGACATTTCTAACTTTGAACGTATGGGGATTGGTGCGGTTGCCGATGGCGTACCAGAAGTGTTGAAAGCGACACGATTGAACCTACGAAATGGCGCGACTCAAATCAAGATCATGGCTGGTGGCGGTGGTTCATCTCGATTTGACCCAATAGATACCACTCAATACTCGATCGATGAGACATGTGCGATTGTTGAAGCTACTAAAGATTGGAATACCTATGTCGCGGCACACACGTTTAACGATCGATCGGTAAATCGCCTATTGGATTGTGGCGTTAAAAGCTTTGAACATGGGTTCTTTATCAATGATGACACGATGAAGAGAATTGCCAAAGAGGGCGGATATATTGTTCCACAAATGTGGGGATTATCACCAGACCTAGCAAAAAATCCGTTGATGCCTGCTGAGAAATTGCCAATGGTGGCCCAACTTCAAGAAGAATACGGTGATTACGGTAAACGACTGTTAGAGAACAATGTGAAGGTCGTTTTCGCCTCTGACTATGTGGGCGCAGATTCCGATGCCGAGCGAGCTCGTCGTTACGAAATTTATTGGCGCACACAAGCTTTCGGTAGCAACTTTGAAGTATTGAAACAAATGACTTCAACGGCTGGTGAAATGTTGGCGATGTCAGGCCCTAGAGGCACCACACAAGGGAAATTAGGCGTTATTGAAAATGGAGCGGTTGCAGACATCTTATTGATTGAGGGTAACCCATTGGAAGACATGGCAGTGATAGGCGCGACTCCGGAATGGTTTGACGCTGATCCTGAATACAAAACCATCGATACTATCAAATTGGTAATGAAAGATGGTGTTGTATACCGCAACGAAATGTAATTTACGATTTGATTTTTAATCATTTGGTAGAGGAGCTTTTCCTCTACCTACTTCCTTTTTGTTGTGTTGGTTGGAGTAGATTTTGATGGTTGATTTAAAATCAATAGGCTCATTTTTTATGTTCTGTTGTTTGTCATTTTCATCATTGGCTAGTGAAATAAAAGTGACGTACTGGGATGAGTTAGTTCCGAGTATGGAGTTAATGGAGGATCCATTTCAAAAGTTAGATAGAAATCAGATGTTTGACATGGCGACTATTGCTCGCTTTAAAGAGGCTCAGGCTGAAGACGGTTTTGTGGCAAGTGATAAAGCGAGACAAGAAATCGTCGACGTTACTGAAAGATTAAAAAAGCAAGATATAGATGTAGAAGCATTGTTCGTTGCTCGTGCTCAGATCATGAAGCAACGCGAAGCGTTAGGTTCGAAACCCAATACAGAGGTAGTAGGTAGTAAACATCGTATCCCTGGTTACATCACGCCGATTGAAATGGATGGAACTAAGGTGACTAAGTTCTTTTTAGTGCCTTCTGCTGGAGCGTGTATTCATACACCACCGCCTCCAGCGAACCAGCTTGTATTGATTGATTTTCCTGAGGGCATTGAATTGGTCAGCTTAATGACACCAGTTTGGGTTGAAGGTCAGTTAACGGGTCATCAATCGAAAGAAAATGTGAATTACTCTGACGGCGCAGCCAATGTGCAGTCGGTGTATGCGATGAAAGCGGAAGGTATAGAACAGTATCAACCTTAGCTAGTGCATCTAGTTGAATCCAATCTCTTGTTGGAAGTATCTAAATCACTCAGTGTCATCAAATGACAATTTTCAATGTGAGTAATGAATAAAATAAAACTAACTTAAAAAGCACTGGTGACATGATGAACTCAAGATTCTCTAAAGTAAGTATGGCTATTGTGATGGCGGCTAGCCCAATGAGCGGCGTTGTTTACGGCGCTAACTTTGAAGGCCCAGATTCTGTTGAAAATACAATTGCAGAGCAGAAAGCACAAAAGAAATCTTGGAGGGAGTCATTAGCTGAAGATGGATTTACATTTGGTGCAGATTACTTTGCTTTGGGGCTGACCTCAGGGGATGGGGTTGGCGGCGATAGCGTTGATGCATCGTCGGGTGTGGTACGATTATACGGTTCATGGCATCTATTAGGAAACGGCACACAGAACTCAGGTAGCTTAGTTTGGAAGGTGGAACATAGGCATGCCTATGGTGATACTCCGCCAAAAGACTATTCATTCGGCCCGCTTGGCTATGTCGGTGCAATTGGTCCGGCATACAGCGACCAAGGGTTTCGTGTTACGGACTTAAACTGGAAGCAAAAAATCAATGATGGCAAAGGCACCATTGTCGTCGGTTGGCAGGATGTAACGAACTATGCGGATGTTTACGCTTTAGCAAGCCCGTGGTCTGGCTTTACTAACTTGGCATTCTCGACAGGCTCAGGTGCGATGGGCTTACCGGATGACGGTGTATTGGCCCTTTCTGCCGGTCATATGCTAGGCGAAAACTTTTATGTGGTCGGTGGTATCGCTGATGCAAATGGTCAGTCAGATGATATTTTTGATGGCTTTGATAGCGCTTTTGGTAGTGATGCGTCTTACTTTACAACACTTGAATTAGGTTGGACGGCTTCACAAGACCTGATTTATACAGACAACTTCCATGTGACGTTCTGGGATTTTGGTGACGATACTCGCCACAGTAATAGCCTTGCAACTGAAGGTGGCTCAGGTGTCAATTTCTCATGGAGTCAGTTTATCACGCCGCAAGTTATGCCGTTTGTGCGAGGTGGTTTCTCAGAAGGTGATGTTGCCCTTTACGATAAATCAATCTCTGTTGGTATGGGATATTTCGGGTTAGGAAAACCGACGAACAACCTTGGTGTTGCGCTAAACTGGGCGGAAGTGAATGGTGATTCTTTTGCAGCTGATGCGAAAGCAATAAGCGGTAATACAGAGCAATGGACGGCTGAAATTTACTACAACATGCAACTCAACGATTTCATCCAAGTGACACCTGATATTCAATACATTAAAGATCCAGCTTTCTCCAATGAAAGTAGCGCTTGGGTGTTTGGTATTAGAGCGAGAGTCTTTATCTAACTTCTCTGTTTGTTAATCGCTGAAACGTAAAGAATAGATGTAAAAAGTGAGCCTGTTTGGCTCACTTTTTTTGTCTTAGGTCTGTATCAAAAGCGGCTATGCTTTTTCGGCTTTGGGCGTGTCATCGAGTGCGAAGTAGATTTTTGAAACAATAATCTCTGCGACCAAAATCGTGAATACCACAGCGAAGAATGCCACCACACCATTCCATGGGCCTGTGAAGTCTACCTTGTCGCCAAACAAGATATTGATGGCTTCCAACATCACAAACTTAGAGCCCACCAAAATCACGTAACTGGATAAACCGCGATAAATCTTAGGCGCTGTACCCGGTTTAGATTTGAAGTAATCTGCGAGCTTATGTTCTAAGCCAATAGACAGTTTGAGCAGGAGTTGTAGCAGAATCGCAGCTGCAAATGAGATGGTGAAAGACTCGATATTGACGAAGTCCCAGTATTCATCAAAAAAATTAAGAACCGTTAAATCGACGAGTACCGCAAGCGTGTAACCGACAAAGAGTCGTTGGGGCGTATTAAATCCATATACTTTTTCTATATTGCTCATCTACTTCTTCCTGAGTAAAGGGTTATAAAAAACTTAGGAGATAATCCTATAATTTTCAAGCGCTTATTGTTTTATATGCGAAATAGGTCTTAAAGTCAGTTTGGCGCATTATGGTAAGTAAGCGTTTTAAGAATGATTCATGATTAGACTTCAATTTAGACAGAGGCGCATATGATTATTCATTTTAGAATCCAAGACGTAGAAGAACTTTGGGGAGCCATCGATTTAGCAACGCTCTTGCAGCTGGAACTGAGAGCAGTATCAACCACACCGTTAACTCTCTGATTGAATTAGTTAAGTTACCAATTACACTTGAAGCATAAGTTTGAATGGAGTCAACTTAATGCTTTCACCCCTATCGCACTATCCCCGTTCTATTATTCTGCTCTTAATGGGCCTCAGTTCTTCCTCGGCCTATGCATCCAATGAATTGATTCAGAACCGCTTAGAGAAGATATTTTCTGTGTCAATTGCGCTGACTGACAGCGATGCCATTTCAATTGGCTTTGTGGATTTTGATCCTAATTCGTTTATCAATTTAAACGACAGTGGTTTTGGATCCGATAAAACCATCGATACTCGAAGCCAAGTGAGTGTGGGCTCCATCCCTTACTCTTCCGTGATTAAAACGGATGACCCTGACTTCGACCTTATTTGGTCTGTGCGAGGGTCTTATGCGCTTTCTGAACAGGATATTGAGATCTCATCAGATGTGACTCCTGACCGTCGTGTTAACCCAAATGAAGACTCGGTATTGGGCCTGTATGGCTTTTTCGGAGGGCAAAACCATTTAAACCAGCATTGGTCTATCGCCTATGGGTTAGGCACTCACTTGCTCTATTACCGCAATAAATACGAATACAACAACAGCTACTCTCAAGCATTTCAATCTCAGCTAGATGGCTACGCATTGAATACATCAGCATGGGCGCTTGTTGCTGAACCTTCAGTCAAACTTCAATACTTGCAACCAAAGGAGTGGGGCAGTTGGAATGTGTCTTCCAGAGTTCGTTACTTTTATGGAACAGGCTGGGGCGAAGCGAACGATGGCGATATCGGTAACCCAGAAGGGATGCGATTCATTAATGAACTAGAGTTTAGGCAAAATGTAGCGCTCGATGCTTGGTCGCTTAATAACCCTCAAATCCACTATAACTTAACAAGAATCGATGTCGCGGGTGATTTGACTGCTCCTTTAGATACGCACTATTACTATGAATTCGGGGCCGGATTAGTATTTGATGTGCCTTACGATTCTTACTTTTTTGACAACTTCGGGATTGGAATTAACTTCAATTATGGCAGCTCACTCAGTGGTGGTAGCTTGCTATTCTTACTCAATAATTAGCATAAGTTATTGATCTTAATGGTACTCATATAATTTGAATTTGTATGTGTCGTAAAATGGTAAATATCTTAGTGAAAACTTAGCCATCATAGTCATTCGCCCATCACTAGAGCAGACTATGAATAAGTTAAGTTTGGACCGAAAAATGCCGCTATACGTGGTGTCTACACTTGCCCTTAATATGGCAGTTAGCTTGTGGTTATTGAGTATGGCTTCTTCGGCAGTCATGGCTTTTTCTGTGTGCGCGTTGTTTTTTCTCAGCACCCTCATTACCGCACGCCTATATCGACATGAAATGGCTCAAAGCAAGAATAGCTTGTCTGAAGCGATCATTGATGGCGTCGCTGGTTTTATCATCCTCGATAGTCAATTGAGGGTAATACAAGTCAATCAACAGTTCTCTAGAGTTTCAGGTTATGCCTTTAATCAAGTCGAGTCTCGCCCGATTTCTGATCTCTGTTTTATGAATAACAGCAGTTTAATATCGACCATTACTCGCTCACTCAAGGAAAACCAGAGATGGAAGGGTGAGTTGAGTGGAGTCAGTCGACTTGGTGAACATTTTACTGTGAATGTGGCTGTCGAAAAGTTAGCTGAAATACTGTCGCACAATAATAAATATGTGGTGACCTTTACGGATATTAGTCGACGCAAAGTATTAGAACGTCGATTAAGAATGTTGGTGGACACAGATTCTCTCACAGGGTGCTGGAACCGCCGCCGTTTTGATAAAGATCTCAACCATTATTCAAACTTAGCGGAGCGTTATGGTTATACACACTCTTGTTTGGCGTTGATCGATTTAGATCATTTCAAGGCCATCAATGATAATCATGGTCATGATCAAGGTGATTCAGCGCTGAAAGAGGTCGCTGAACTGTTGAGAAATAACAGTCGAGACACCGACATCGTCGCGCGAGTAGGCGGCGAGGAGTTCGCTATCTTGATGCCCGAAACTAATTTAGCAGAAGCGTTTGAGGCGATGTATCGATTGAAAGAAGTGATTGCCAAAGGAACAACACTGAACCTGACTGTGAGCAGTGGTGTGTCTGAAATACAGGCACAAGCCGAAGCGACCTATCGCAGTGCGGATAAGGCGCTTTATCGCGCTAAAGGTAATGGGCGAAATAGAGTGTGTAGCTCTAGTTCTAGCTCAGGCTCGGGCAGTGCAGCGCCCATTGTCCTTGGTTAGGCGTGTGTTGCAATTAACTAATCGGTGAGAGCGGTATCTAAGCCGAAGTCGAGCGTTGATAGATCTTGGGTGTTAACCCTGAAACGCGCTTAAACGCACGAGAAAAATGCGAGATGTTGGTGTAACCGAGCTGGCTAGAAATGTAGGTCAGCGTGTGGCCTTCTTCCATCAGTTCGCAAGCTACCGAAAACATCAGGTTTTCTTTGATCTTTCGATAAGTGGTGTTTTCGTTCTTGAGTTTGCGTTGGAACGTTCGCACCGAAAAGTTGAGTAGCTCAGCGGCTTCTTCAAGAGAGAGGTCTTGTTCTTTCATGTACGGCTTTAGAAGCTCATAAACGCTATCGGTAAAGCTGGTGTGCCACTCAATCAGTGTCGGTTTAGCACTGAGTTCTTTAGAGGTTAGGCGAATTGGGAGTTGTAAGATTTCTTCAGGAATAAGCACAGCCGTCGACGACTGATCAACAAACAGTTGGCAGCTACTTGGCACAAGTGTTTTGACGACATCGATGTCATGTCCTTGAAGACGCACCTTATTAGGTAACCATGGGGATTGGGATAAAATGGTTATTAATTCAATGATATATGTAATCGCAAAAGCTTCCCCCCATTGAAACATAGGGGAATTGTCTTCGGGGGCAGTTCGGCAAAACCAGCTCTGACCGTGTTCTTGAATAAACTCGACTTTGCTGCCTGGGGAGTCATAGGCAAAGATTGAATTGATCTGTTTTAGTGCATCACCAATGGTTTCGAATTCGGTAAATTGATGCAAGACATTTGGGATGATTCGACGTCGAAATGCGAGTCCAAGAATATCGGTGAACCGAGATACGCCGAGTTGTGCTGATGTCAGATAAATCAAACGCTTAATGGATTCCGATGGCACAAAATCACTTTCTGATTCGATAAGGTCGGGTGGTAAACCGGAATCTTTAAGCAACAGATGTAAATCAAGACCATAGTCAGAAAAAACCTGAACCAGAATTTTAGCGTAGTTCGTTTGAATTACCGGGACTTGGTAGTGACTAGAGGTCATTGGAATACAATCCTGTATATATTGTTGCATTATTAGACGTGCATATCATTTGCAACGTTTTGTTTACTAAATCTAACCCTATTTACTTGAGTTTTCCATCGCTGGGTTTATTTTTAAAGTATTAATTTTGTTGATCTTAGTTATCTAGAAGGGAGTCCCATGTCAGAAGCCAAAGGGAATAAGCAAGAAGCCAATGAAGAAGTTGGCCAGCAAGAAAATGGAAAAGACAAAGTAAGAAAGGTCACAAACTACCTATTGTTGTTTGTTGCATTCATGTTGATCTTCAGTGTCATTTCAGACCGCATCATCCCTATTACTGATAATGCTCGTGTAAAAGGTTATATCGTTCCAATCAAGCCAGAGGTGTCGGGTAAAGTACTCGACATACTGGTTCAACCTAACCAACTGGTTAATCAAGGCGACAAGTTAGCCATTTTAGATGAGTCTGATTACAAAATTGCAGTACAACAAGCCGAGCAAAATTTAGAGATTGCAGGCCAAAATGTCGGTGCTCAAACCGCGAGCATTGCTTCAGCTCAAGCGAAACTTACTTCAGCGATTGTTGAAAGACAAAACACCAAGCTGCAAGCCAAGCGGGTTTTAGAGATGGCCGATAAAGGTGTGGTTTCTAAATCAGATGCAGATAAAGCGCGAGCAGCATTAGCGACCTCTCGGGCGGCTGTTGTGAATGCAGAGGCTGATCTTGAAGGTGCGAAGCAACAAATGGGTAAAGAAGGCGAAGAGAACAGCCAAGTGAAAGCGGCATTATTGGCGTTGGAGCAAGCTCAATTAAACCTAGAACGCACGGTTATCAAAGCACCAACTCAAGGTGGAGTGTCTAACTTCAGTTTGTCAGAAGGTTTCTATGCCTCTGCAGGGCAAGCCATAATGACGTTTGTCTCAACTGAAGATATTTGGATTGAAGCTTATTATCGTGAAAATAGCTTAGGCAATGTCACGGTTGGTGATGAGGTTGAAATCGCTCTCGATTTTGCTCCGGGACAAATCGTTAAAGGTCGAGTGAGTAGCATTGATTGGGGGGTCGACTGGGGGCAAAATGATCAAGCGGGTAAGCTTGCTCAAGCGAGTCAACAAACGGGCTGGTTACGTCAAACTCAGATGCTTCCGATCATGATTGAATTTGAACGTGGTGATATGCAAGGTATGTTGCGTGTTGGTGGTCAGGCTGATGTGATTGTGTATAGCGGTGACAACTTTGTTTTTAACGCAATAGGTAAGCTGTGGATTCGATTTATAAGCGTATTGTCTTATGTCCGATAAGCCGATTATTGACCAACAAATACAACAACGGATCCTGCGGTATACCGTAGGCGTCACGTTGGCGGTATTTTTGGCTGCTTGGATAAATTGGCCTCTTGCATTCGTGGCGCCAGTGTTCACGGCTAAGTTCTTAATCGATAAGCCTAATCTACATAAGGAAACGGTCTACGAACTGTTGTTGGCGGTGGTCGCCACCATGGCGTTAGGTTTGTTGTTGTCTCGCGGAATTACACACTATCCGATCCCTCTGTTGATCTTAGTTGGCTTAATGATGTTGTGGGGTTATTACTTATTCGTTGACCCGAAATGGAATCTGTTTGCGACCATTTTATTGATTGCCGTGTTGATGCTGCCTTTCATGGCTATCTCAAATCCTGGGATGTCCGTGCTGTTGGCATCAGGTTTGGCGACTTCTGGTGTTGTTTCTGTGATGATTTTTGCTCTGGTGCATATCTTTTTTCCAGAGCCCAAATCGGAGTTTTCAGGCTTCGCCGCAGCGCCGCTAGAAAAGAAACAACGTTGGTATGCTGCTTTTAGAGCGATGATCATCTCTTACCCTGTGGTGTGCTTTTTCTTTATCTTTCAGATATCTGAAGCACTGCTTACCATGATGTTTATCGCTTTGCTGTCGTTAATGATTACCTCAGAAAAATCCGTAAAACTGAGCGCTTTTCTGGTGATCAGTAATGGTATTGGAGGCTTGCTAGCGATTGCTGCTTTTTCAATCCTTTCTATTGTTCCCAATATTGTCTTCTATTCTTTATTTATAGGCCTTATCGCCATTCTTATCGCGACAAAAATTTATACCGTTCCAGAAAAAGCGCCTATTTTTGCCACCGCATTCAGCACCTTATTGGTACTGGTAGGGAGCACGTTGATGAGTTCTGGTGATATTGATAGCAACACATTCATACGTATATTCCAGTTAGTGTTAATTGGAGTTTATATGATTTTGGCTTCACTCTTCCTTGAAACCAGGAATTGGAAGTTCTTACAAAATCAGCCTTAATTTTCCCCTTACAAGGACGTCTCATGAAGTTAACCGATGATTTTTCAAAACAGGCGATTGATGCCGCAATAAAAATTGCAGCCATTGCCATGCTCGTCTATTGGTGTTTTTCGATTTTACGCCCATTCATTTTATTGGTGGTATGGGGAGCGATTATTGCGACTGCGCTGTATCCAGTGGCTGTCGCTATTTCAAATAAAACGGGGATGTCGAAAGGTAAAGCCAGCGCATTGTTGAGCTTTATCGGTGTGTTGTTGCTGCTGATTCCATTGGTCGCACTCTCTTCGGGTATTTACACCAGTGCATCGGATCTAATGACAGGGTTACAAGATGGAACCTTATCTCTGCCTAAACCCAAAGAATCCTTACAAGATATCCCATTCGTTGGCGAAAGAGTTTATGCCTCCTTGGTTCATGCTTCTTCGAATATCGAGAGTGTATTCATAAAGTATGCCGAAGAACTGAAGATACTTGCGTCTAAAGCGGCGTCGGTTTTAGGTTCTTTAGGTGGTGGTTTTATCCAATTTATTATCTCGACTATTATTGCTGGTGCATTCATGAGTAATGCCGATAAATGCCAAACAGGTGTGACTCACTTAGTGGCGCGTTTAACGGACGGTAAAGGTGAAGAGCTCGTTCAACTTTCAAAAGCAACAGTACGTAGCGTAGTACAAGGTGTGATAGGGGTTGCTGTCATTCAATCCATCATGTCGGCAATTGGTTTGGTTATCGCGGGCGTTCCTGCTGCAGCGTTTTGGGCGCTAGCTGTGCTGCTCATTGCAATCATCCAACTGCCACCTATTCTTGCTTTGCTACCTGCAATTATTTACATGTTCAGCGTTGAATCGACGTTGGCTGCCAGTTTGTTCTTGGTGTGGTGTATTTTGGTCAGTGGCAGTGACGCTATCTTGAAGCCTGTACTGCTAAGCCGTGGTTCTCATATTCCAATGTTGGTCATTTTACTGGGTGCGCTCGGCGGAATGGCGATGTCAGGAATAGTCGGTTTGTTTGTTGGTGCTGTGGTTCTGAGTTTGACTTATGAGTTGATGATGGCGTGGCTTGGACTTGAAGAGACAAATCAAGAAGAAACTGAGAAATACCAAGAAGAGACAGAGGAGAAATAGATGAAGGCAGTCTCGAAAGACGACAACTTCTACTTCTTGTTTTATGCACTATTGGTGTTGTTTTTTGGTTGTGCGGTGATGCAGCAGTTTTATCCGCAAGGCCAGAAAACGATACTATTCCTTATCATCATTACTCTAGCGAGTTCAATTGTTGGTATACATAAAGAGCGAGCCTTGTACCGTTCTTGGTATGGATTATTGCTGATAACGGCGACGGTGTCCGGTGTGTTTTCGTTTTTGGAAGGCTATAACCTGTCGATAGTGACACTGTCTGCCTTAGCTATCTTTTTGTTTTCACACATTTATTCGGCGTTAAAACAGGTGATGAAAGCGACAACGGTGACACCTAATCATATTATCGGCTCTATCTGTATTTACTTATTGTTGGGATTTGCTTGGTCGACCATCTATTTGTTGATTTTGGAAATCTTCCCAAATGCGTTTAATGGGTTAGAAGAGCAATTCTGGCTAACGAATTTGTTCAATGCGATGTACTTCAGTTTCATCACTTTGACTACGGTTGGTTATGGGGATATTTCACCGACTTTGCCTATTGCTCAGTTCTTTGTGTTTATGGAATCTATCATCGGTAGTTTCTATTTAGCCATCATGGTGGCGAGCTTGGTGAGTATTCGGCTTACACAGTCTCAATATCAATAGGGCATTTACAAATAATAGAGCACACACGAAGAAGCCCAGCAGTTGCTGGGCTTCTTCTATTTTGTGAGCTTTAAAGTCTTTTTAAGTTTGAACTCTGTGTGGGCGATGAATCTTACGCTTCAGTGCCTTGTATCTTCTCTAATTCAGCGATGGTCGTTTGTGACACAAGCTGACCATCCATGTAATAGCTAACGTTTTGACCCTCTTTGATACCTGTCAGAGTTGCCGTTTCACCAGAGGTATAGACGATGTCCATTTGAACCGTGTTTTCGTCAATCTTAATCATCTCACCCGTTTCAATCGTGCGATTGTTTGAAATTGGACCTACAGGGGCTTCTTTCAGGCTTGGGTCTAGGTCGTCGTTTACTTCAAAGTGTGTATCTGTTTTTGTATCAAATACGTGTGGTGAACCACTGATTGGGTTTTTACCTGTCCAGAATTCGAGTGAGTTGAATACGACATAGTCGGCTGCGGTTGTAATACCGTACACAGGCGCTAATAAGAAGTTTACACCTGCACGAGCATAGCGGTTATCGACAACTTCAACGTTAAATTTCATCACTTTCCCTGTTACGGCGTTGCTGCCGATACAACCAGTTAGCGCAGAAGCCAAAACCGTTAGTCCTACAATTTTAAGTGCAATCTTTTTCATTTTAGTACCTGTATAAGTTAGAAGTCTGTTTTGTTGGAACAGGTGTAGTATGGTTTTTATTCGATTCAGAGTTTTACCATTTAGCGCCACTGACGATAGAAAATTGGTTATGTACTTTAAGTATCAAAAGCTAGATCTAGAAAACCGGACATAGAAAAGCTGGCTACAAAAATCGGAGCATAAAAAAAGCGCGACCTAATAGGGCGCGCTTTTGGGTATTTGGATAAGTCGTAATGAAAACAACGACTCCAATACAGAATTACTTCATCACATAAGAATAGGCCGATACGACAAGCCAGCGGAAAAATCGAAATAAAAGGGTAGTGGCTTTAACGGTAAACTTGGCGATTGATACCGTTGCTTCTGCACCAACGCTAACGCACTTATGCAGATCGGATTCTTTGTATTCGGAATAGGTCATATGGTTTCTCATTTCTCGCTGTTGTCTTTCATATGTAAGTAATGACTCCTGTCTGGCGATATACCCTGTACGACTAATGTACGAATATTCATCGATAGAAACTTACCATTTAATGCCAAGTAGTGTGAAAACTAGCCAAAAGATAACGTGTTGAGAGAAATTAAGTACGTACCTAGATGTAACCTATCAAGTTACCGAAAAAACGAGGTTATATAGTGGTATGATCGCGGGCTCAGCACCATAAGTGATAAAGAATAGGAAAAAGAATGAGTAACCTTACACATCAACAAGAAGCTGCAATAGTCACGTTTAAGGAAAACTTACACCTGCCAAATGGTGGTTTTCATAAACTGATTATCGAGCTAAGTAAGGAATTTCAGCTGCCTTTTCAAAAGGTGCGTGGTGTTTTAAAGAAAGCTCAAAAAGACGTCGAACGTCAAATACGCGAAGATTTTGCGAGTATCGATGATAGGGTTCTTAGCCAAGAGAATTGGGTGAACATCATTAAGTCAAAACTTGTCGAACTGGCGGAAGATAACCAAACGGTGATGGATAAGCTGCAACTCAATCTGAAATATCAAAAAGTATTGTCGGCAACCAATGGTTCAATCGCAAGTGAAGACGAGCGTGACGAATTGATTGAAGAGTTGATTCAAGCTTATGAGAAAGAAGTATTCAAACCGCTATTGGCGATGCTGCATACAACAAAGCTGTATTGGAAGTTAATGCTGGTGGATGAGACATGTAAGATGAATGAGGAGAATCGTGAGAAATTCAGTGATTACCCTCAACACATGCAAGCTGCAGAACACTTATATACTCTTGATCAAAAGTTAAGGTCGATGCCGTTAACTTATTAGTCCATGAATGCACTGATAATGACTCATTGGTGATTCAGAGTTTGATATAAGTTGGTTTCAATAGAAGTACGATAACCTAGCTAGCGTTAGCCGCGCGTGAAATGCAAAAAGGGCTAGGTTTCTGATCTGTTTTACTTCTACTCTATTTTGTTCTGCTAGAGCGAATTGAGGGTGACATCTTTTACATCTTTGGGACTAAACGGTGTTTCTTTTTGTAGCCTATGGGAAATGCTATAGGAGTGTGAAATGTCCTAGGGTGTTTCCGTTGCCTGAAACAATAGTTCCGATGCTTTCTCGTTCATTAAATTCAAAGTCGATGAGATAACTGTGATGTTGTAGCTTGGGCAATATGTGGCGGTGGAGTATATCGCTATTGAGCTGTCGAATCTCTGTGACCCATGAAATTTCTTCTTTGTGTAAGTCTATTTTAATCTTGAGCATTTATTACCTTTTAGTTTATTGACTGATTTGTCGCGTGATAGTTGGTACCAATGGGTTTGTCGTGTTGTTCTGCGTGACATAACTGTGCCTTGTGTTTATTACATTTATATTTAAGTGATCGATCTATTTTGACTTCGCTAGCAAAAGAGCGAATGACGATAGATCGGTAGTGAGGATCGAATTTAAAAGCTATTGAATGACTATCTAGGTGAAAGCTGACGCAGAGATGGTGTAACGAGGAAATCGAGAACTGTCTTTGAGGAACTTGGACTTACTTTAGCATTAACAGCTCTATAGATTAGAGCCAAGTGGCGCACTATACGCCTAGTTTTTGAAATTACAACCCTATTTTAAATTAAATTCAAAAAAAATTTTGAATGATTTGCCGTCGCTTGTTGAGAGTTAAATGAGCGATGGGCAGGTGATTCACCATGATACCTGACAGATGTTTGGCTTTGCACCGCTTCGTATTCTTTGTCATTAGTGGTTTTAATTGTTCAGCTAATTTATTGATGATTAAGTATCTGTTATATATGGTCTTTACATTGTAAATTACAATTCGTGACTCTGAGGTTGAACGTTGTGATTCTGGAGTTTGGCGTCGTAATTCTGTGATTTAGCGTTGTAATTACAGAAGTTTGGGCACTTTTCCCCATCAGTTTATTCTTCAGATTGATGATCATTTTCCTCTTCGCGTCTTTTTGCTATTTCTGATCCCGAGTATCTCTCCTGACTACGCAAAATATGAATACTCACTTTTACATTTCTGAATAATAAAGTTGTTGTGTCGCCAGTTTAACGCAAATATAATTGATAATAGTTCTCACTTGCGTTACGGGTTTGTTATCAAAGCAATGACAGACTTTAAATTATCGTTATTTAGCCGTTGTGTTCGCCCCATGCTCGCCTATGAGTAGTGTGACTTTCATTGTCATGAGTGGTGGTTAGTATCAATGGCAAAGGAAGAAACATGAAGAAAACAATCAATTCAGTTCGCCAGTTGTTAAGCGGGCTTGCCATCCTTCTTGCATCATCATTACTGATGACCGCTCAAGCGAAAACCGTGACCATTGAACACGTAAAGGGCACGGCGCAGTTTACTGAAGTACCACAGCGCGTTGTAGTACTTGGCTTTGGTAGCTTGGATGTGCTTGATCAAATTGGTGTACAGCCAGTTGGTGCGCCTCATAGCTTGCTGCCCGATTACCTAGCTTCGTACAAAGAAACGACAGCAAATACAGGATCATTGAGTGAACCGGATTTTGAAGCTATCTACATGTTGAAGCCTGACATCATTATCGCGGAAAACCGCATGCTTAAGGTTTACGACAAGCTGGCACAAATCGCTCCAACGGTCATGTTCTCTATTGAAGGTGATAAATACTGGGCTGATGCTCAGCAAAACTGGCGCGCGCTAGGTGACATCTTTGGTAAGCAAGCTGAAGTAGAAGCGATCATTAAAGAGACTCAAGCGTCTATCACTGCGGTAAACGACAAAGTCGCGTCTGACGAAACGTCTGCAATGATGCTGATGAACAACGGCAACAACATTGCGATGTTCAATAAGGGCAGTCGCTTCTCGATCATTTTTGATGATTTTGGTTTCGAGGAGTCAAAGAGTGCGACAGTGGCTCCAATTAAAGGGACTCACGGCAACCTAATCTCGTTCGAATACATTGCTGACGCAAAACCTGAAGTGCTTTACGTTCTTGACCGCGAAAAAGCGATCGGTAAATCAGAAGGGCGCGCACAACAGCTGTTTGATAACCCATTAGTTGCGGCGACACCTGCAGCGCAGCAAGGCAACATCGTTTACCTTGATTCAAGTGCTTGGTATTTGGCTGGTGGTGGCGTGACAGCGATTCACAGAATGTTGGGTGATATTGAACGAACGATTCAATAGTCATCAATCATCAGATTTTTGGGCTTATAAGAGCGTTCTTATAAGCCCTTTTTCACTTTTCATACGGACTCAAAGAGCCCTACCTTTAGTATTATTTCTATGTTGAAACCCATTGCCGCTGCTGTATTTCTTGTTGTGTTATGCATTATGTCATTGATGATTGGAGTCGCTGAAATCAGTTTTAGCGACTTCTTCAATGGCAACCAACACGCCAACTCTATTTATGTTGTTAGTCGAATCCCTCGACTGTTCGCGATTGTACTTGCCGGTGCGGGCTTGAGTGTCGCTGGCTTGATCATGCAACAGATCGTGCAGAACAAGTTTGCCGCGCCTTCGACTATGGGTACCATTGACTGCGCCATGCTTGGCTACATAGTCGGTATTCTGGTTCTGGGCAATGCAGCGCAATGGAGCTACTTAGGTTTCATTTTCGCGTTTGCGGTTTTCGGAACCATGCTATTGGTCCGCTTTCTACAACACCTTAAGTTTAAGAATGCGGTGTTGGTGCCTTTGATTGGCATCATGTATGGCAACGTTGTTTCGTCTCTAACAACCTTTATTGCTTACAAGTACGACTTAGTACAAACCATGTCGGCATGGACAATGGCGAACTTTGCGAGTGTGTTGCAAGGCAGCTATGAAATTCTTTACCTCGCAGTGCCTGCTTGTGTGTTGGCTTACTACTTCGCGAGTCAGTTCAGTGCGGCGAGTATTGGCGAGAGCTTTGCGAAAAACATCGGCTTGAATTATCAGAAGATCGTTTTCATTGGTGTTGCATTGGTCGCTATCTGTGCCTCTTCTGTGGTGATGATCGTTGGTGTTATCCCATTCCTTGGCCTTATCGTGCCGAATATCGTGTCGCTGATGATGGGCGATAACATGAAGAAGATTCTGCCTTGGACAGCCTATTGGGGCGTGATCTTGGTATTGGTTTGTGACTTGTTAGCTCGAATCGTCATCTTCCCTTATGAGATTCCAATCTCGATGATAATCAGCATCTTTGGTGGCTTGATTTTTATCTACCTAATCATGAGAGACAAGTCGAATGCGTGATTCAGTAAAAATTGCGATTCTGACCATCGCGTCTTTGTGTATGGCGGCAGTATTTGTGGGGCAGGGACTTACGTGGGATAACTATGAGTTCTTCTTGTCTCTGCGACTACCCAAACTGATGTCGATTGTGTTGGCGGCGGTGGCGATCTCTGCGTCGTCGTTGGTTTTCCAAACCATCACTAATAATCGAATTCTAACCCCATCCATCTTGGGCTTTGATAGCTTGTATATGCTGGTTCAAACGGTACTTCTGTTTGTGTTTGGCAGTACCAGTTTCTGGGTGATTGATTCAATCGCAAACTTTTCGATGTCTGTAACTGTGATGATCTTGTTCTCGTTTGCTCTGTTCCATTTCTACTTTAAGAGCAAGCGAAATAACGTTTTCACACTGCTTTTAATAGGCATCGTGTGTGGCAGCGTATTCTCGAGCTTAGCGAACTTCCTTGCGATGTTGATTGATCCCAATGAATTTGCGGTGCTGCAGAATGTTATGTTCGCAAGCTTCAATAACGTAAAAGGCGAACTGGTTTACCTCAGTCTTATTCCACTGGGTTTGAGCTTGCTTGGCCTGTGGTTGCTGGCGCCTAAGCTTGATGTACTTTGGCTTGGTGTTGATAACGCGACAAGCCTGGGTGTGAACACCAAGCGATTGACTCAGATTACCTTGGTGATTGTGTCGGTGATGGTCGCGGTGTCTACGGCTCTGGTTGGCCCTGTGCTGTTCTTTGGCTTGATCACCGTGAGCTTAGCTCGCCAGATATTCCGATCTTATCAGCATCGTGTGCTTATCATCGCAAGCAGCTTGTTAGCGATCGTTTTATTGGTTTCTGGCCAATGGTTTATCGAAAAAGTGATGGCGTTTGAAACCACTGTGAGTGTGATCATTAACTTGGTCGGCGGTTTGTATTTTATGTTCTTGTTGTTACGCACCAGAATTCAGTAAAGGTAGTAAGTTGTGATTAAATTAACAGGTTTAAGTAAGAAGTATGGCAAGTCACTCGTGGTTGATGATGCCAGTGCTATGTTCCCGAAAGGCGAAGTGACTTCTATCATTGGCCCAAATGGTGCGGGTAAAAGTACGCTGCTTTCTATGGCGAGTCGCTTAACAGACAGTGACGCAGGTGAAGTAGTCATTGGCGATAAGTTATTGGCTGAGTGGGATACCAAAGAGCTAGCCAAGCACCTTGCCGTGTTAAGACAGTCAAACAACATCAATATGCGATTTACGATTCGTGAGTTGGTTTGTTTTGGTCGTTTCCCACACTCTCAAGGTCGCTTGAAAGACGAAGATCATAAGATCGTCGATACGGCACTAGAGCATCTTGGGATTACCGATATCCAAAACAAATACCTTGATGAGTTGAGTGGTGGTCAGCGTCAAATGGCGTTTATCGCGATGGTTGTGGCGCAAGATACA
The DNA here is from genome assembly GCF_057785955.1 of Vibrio sp. QJM3NY_27. Lineage (NCBI taxonomy): Bacteria > Pseudomonadati > Pseudomonadota > Gammaproteobacteria > Vibrionales > Vibrionaceae > Vibrio > Vibrio sp. QJM3NY_27. The sequence continues at coordinate 1,308,002 of NZ_CM173512.1, forward strand.
GATTATGTGTTCCTAGATGAACCACTGAACAATCTTGATATTAAACACTCGGTCGAAATCATGCAGACGCTGCGTCGTTTAGCGCATGAGTTCAATAAAGCGGTGGTGATCGTGATTCACGACATCAATTTTGCTTCTTGTTACTCTGATAACATTGTCGCGATGAAGAAGGGCCAAGTGGTTAAGTCGGGTAAGGTCTCTGAAGTGGTTGAAAAGTCAGTGATGGAATCGATCTACGAGATCCCATTTGAGATTCGCGAGTTCGATGGCGTTCGAATCTGTATGTATTATTCAGGTCGTTAGATTACTGGGTCTCTAGCCTGCTTAACCCCTTAGTTACCGAAATGAAAAGAGCTCCCATATGAGGAGCTTTTTTTGTTTTCAGTTATTGGCACTTTCTAACATTTGCTCAGTTCTAACAAACTCGAAGAGTTCATCAATGTACGTAGAGCCAATCGAATCAGATATGCAAATTACTGGATACCGACTATCAATGAACAACGCTGTTAATCAGTGATCAATTCATATTCTAGCTTGGTAAGGATTGCAGGGGCGAGTGATTCTAAATCGACCGTCGTATACCCATAGAAGTTTGGCCTGATTTCACGGCGTAGCTTAGTTAAAGAATCTTTTGTATTCTCTTCCATCATCAATTTGTCATTAAAATCAGCGAGTAACTTGAGTTGTTGCGCAGAGAGAGGGGATAGGTATTCGCTATAACCACCGACAGAGCTGTATAAAAGTTCATAGCGACCACCTTCTGCTTCTTCAATGTAATAATTACCTGAACGCGCAATATTGGATATGGCATCCTGTTCAGCCGTCGAGTTAACGAAGTTGGTTTCCAAATAAGTGGCGCTGCCCGCATGGTAGTTCACATCAGCGACAAATCCCGGTTTAGGGAAAATGAGAAAGGCATCTATTGTATCGTTGGATGTTATGGCGGAAAGAATAAACTTACTGTCTTTGTAGTACTTTATCTGTACCTCACCATTCGACATCTTGGTATAAACCGGAGAGCCAAATGTCTCTTCTAAAATGCCACTGGATGCACGAATATAGACTTTAGAAAGACGCTCGTTAGATGGAGCATCTGAAAAGTTAGAAATTAAGAGATCCCAACCTTTGCTTCCCATATCAATAGCATCGTTGAACTGACCACCTGCGATGATCAGCGCAATGATGGCAAGGATAGAGTTTGGTGTCTTCTCTCTCATTATTTCAAGAAAATCTTTTTGATCTTCATTGGGAGCTTGTTGAGTTAAAGACATGTCTTCTTCTGGTGCTGCTTTATCAACAGATGAAGGTAGAGCTTGTTCTGACATGATAAAACCTTATTCAGCAACAACTTGAGGTGCTCGTGCAGCCACACGGGTACATAAATATTCTTCGATATCTTTTTCTACAGAAACGCTTTCTGTTACCCAGGTAAACTTCATTAACTGGTTGGTCAGTTGTTTTGTGGTCGATTTAGCGGTTACGGTTGTAGTCACAACATTGTCTTTACGATCGGCTGTTACAATCTTCTTTTTCTCCGAGGTTCGATTTGTATCGAGCTCTTTTTGCACCATGGCTTCGAGAGACGCAGCTAGCGATGCTCTCGCCTCCATTGAAGCGATGTCCATATCAAGCGTCATGTCTCCCATACTTTCAACACAAGCAACACCCGCGATTAAGCCTTCAGGTAAATCAGATTGTGGGTTCATGCGCCAGCTAGGAAATTCGGAGTTAGCGGTTGCTTGAAATGATAATGTAGCAATTGCAGCGATAATTAGAGTTTTTTTCATGTTTTATCCTTAAATCATATTATTTTCGTAATTAACTTCTGCTTTACTTACTTTTTTCAAGTAGTTACGAGTTTCCGCGGCAGAATGCTTTTGTTGGATCGTTTGGAATACTTGTTGTGGCTCAAGCTGGTTAATATTCTTGATTGCAACTGAGCGTTTGCCACCGAAAATATGATAGATTGGCCCCATACCGCCATTGTAAGCCGCTGTTATGCAGTACTTTAAGCTCTCTTCATTGGTAACACCTTTGAAGTAGCGAGAACGCAGTAAGTGTAAATATGCGGTGCCAACCTCAATGTTTTTTTCGGGGTCGAATAGGTATTCTTTATTCAGTAACTGCTGCTCACCAAATAGGAAATTTGTCGCATCCAACCCTGCGGAACTTGGGACAATTTGCATCAAGCCAAAGGCAGGAACATGTGAGGTTGCTGTCGGGTCGAAGGCGCTTTCTGTCTTGATGATGGACAGTATAAATTCAGGCTCAAGTTTGTATTTTTCTGCGTAAACCTCAACGGTATCAAAAAAGCGTTGTTCTTTACGATTAAGCCAACTTGGCGGAAAAGAAATAACGGCTTTGAGAACGGTATTGCCTTTACTGTCTTTGACTTTGGTCACCGTCACCGTTTCAAGAGCCTTGTCTAACTCTTGGGCCTGAACCTTAGGTGTTTCGGAAACTGGTAAGAATGTTTTGTCACTGAGTTTCTCAACATTTGTCGCTTCAATCAGTTCAGAGGTATAAGCATCGGCTTGTTGGGCTTCACCAATGGTCAGCTGAGATGTGCGCACGATCTCTTCTTTGAGCTCTTCTATTGAGGTTGTTTCACCTGCAATAGTGGTGACTTGAATCGTATTTTTCTCGAAGTTAACTTCACGCTTTATTTGTAAAGAGGGGTTGTAGCTGACCCATTTAAATTGGTCGCTAAAGGTAGGATTATCCCAAGACTCTGAAACTTTGGTTTTAAATTTATTAAACTCTTGTCGAGCTTGCGCCACATATTGATCGAATTCGCAGTTCTTTTGCACTTTGTAAAGATCAAATTGGGCTTCACTGCAGAGTTTGTATTTTTCAAACTCATCTTTAGCTTCAAAAGGTTGATTGACAAAATGTTCGACGCTAGGGCAACTTTGTTCGGTAATTGAAAGTTCACACGCTTGCTGCAGCGTATCAGCAGATGCCCATCCACTAGAGATCAGTATTGCTAAAGGGGATAGGTGGCAAATTATTTTCTTCATATCTGTTCCTTGACCGAGGGATTAACCTTTCTCTATCGAGAGTCGTTCCATGACAAAATCACAGTGCTCGAAATAGTTCAGGATCAATCCAAACCCTGGGGTGTCTGTTGATAAACGCGATTCATCCAATCGCTCAAATCGAGAGGTGTCAATTTTTGTAGGGCAGAGCAATGCGATATTGATATCGTATGTCTCTTGTCCATCGTTGAGCAGTGCTTCGATGCCGTCATACTTGTTTCTATCTGGAAACTCGATAGAGTCGCCATCTGTAACTTGATAGTTTTCAACTAACACGCCTGTACTGCCATCTTCATAAACTTGAAACAAAGAGAGGTAACCCGCTTGGTTTGAGTTGAGTTGAATAAAGTAATGGTCGCCAGCATTGAGTCGTGGCTTGGATGAGTGAATATTTATACTTTCATCTGAATAGTTGAAAAATAGGTGGTTATACTTTGCTTCCGGTAGTATTAACTGGCCACTACTGTTGGAAAGCATCCAGCCCCCAGCAAACCGCTCGATATCTATATCCGGCAGACATTGGTGTTGTTCTACCCAGTTTTTTAGCATGGTCGTTGTTGACCAATATGGGTGTAATTCACTGTGGCATTGCGATTTTTTTAGCCAAGCCGAGAGCTTTTGTGCAAATGACTCAGGGTCATATTGAACTTGAACATAAAACTGTTTTCGCGATTTTTCACTGTTGATAATGGTGACGTTGTTTCGAAAAACCACATTGGATATGGACTCTTTATGAGAGGCAGCCGATTTTTTTAACTCGCCATTTTCGAAGGTTTTAGTACTGGTGGTTTTACTGACTATTCGGTTTTCAACACCTTTAGCCAGATCATGATAGGCCGCGTCTTTGGCTTGTTGATAGGTATTGCCTTTGCCGAATCCATAGCTCAAAGTTGAGTCCAATGGCACTTCCCCGTACCAAGACGGGGAAGCGAAAGCATATGAATTCGCGAGTATTGCGATTAATGCTAACTTTTTCATTAGTCTTCTTTTTTTCCTGGGTAAGGTGCTTGCATGATTGTCCAGCTACCATCTAAGCCATATTGATTGTAAATATTAATTGCGATGCTTTTCCCTGCTTGCACCGCTGACATCACATAACTGCCGCGATATACTCCGTAATTTAGATTACCTTCGGATGTTTTAATAATTTTATCGTATGTTTTACTTTGCGTAACAGCTAGTTGATTTCCTGCCAAAGGACCGTCAAGAACCTGACCTGAACGTGGGTTGCTATTCGAGCAGCCAATGTTATTAGATGGCTTAAAGAAGCTCCAACTAGCTCTACCATTAGAAGTTACAGAAGGGCCTTCTACGAACCAACTACAATTATTCCCATCCAAGTAGTGACCCGCAATAAGTTGATTTGCACTTGCGAAAGCAACTGATGTTATTGAACTCATATTTTTGAATATCAGGTTGCCATTTTTGTCCGCAGCGAATTCTGCACTCATGTCGAAGAATCGAGTTTGCCCAGTGTCCTTGTTGGTTAACGGAACTCGCAGCATGGTGACTTGATTACCAGCACCTTGGAAATGAGCTCCTTGGAAAGCGATATCTAGATTCGAGTTTTCTACATCTGCAGCGAAGGCTGTTGATGAGATTAGAAGAGCGGATGTTGCTAAAAGTGTTTTCTTAAACATGGATATAAGCCTTAATCAATGTTTCAAATATGTTGTAAATTGAAATAGTTTTAAAAGTGGTATGATCTTAAAAGAGACATGCTCTTAAAGTGACATAGTCTGGTTACCGGTAATTGTTGGATGTTGACGTTTTAAATCCCCCATCTCAAAAGAGGTAGATTTCACTTTGTCGTAAACATCTTGATAAAGCGTATTCACATCCTTGTTTCCCTCGATCATTGACTTCATGAGGTAGTAACTAAACAGGCGATGACCTTTTTCTTGGTACATATTGGAATACTCTTTATCGCGTCCCGCGGTGATCACGACCATACGCTCAGGATCGATACTGACTTTTTTCGGTGCCAGTCTGGAGGCGGCAACCCCTTTGATGACCGATACACCATCAGTCGCTCCACTGAAACAACTGTCTACCATAACGACTATCTTGGCTGCTTTGCTGCTAGACAGTGTTTTGTAGAGGTTATCGAGTTTGAAGAACTCATCATCAGTTATGTAGTCAGGGATCTTATCTTGCGGGAGAATGTAAGGATCATTATCGGGAATCGCAGGGATACCGTGACCACTGTAGTAGAAGTAAACCGTATCGCCTTCATCGACGTTGTCTAACATTAAACGTAACTTATCTTTAATCGCACCACTGGTTGCGTCACGGTCAATGAGTTCGTAGACGTGCCTTTCTGGAACCCCCAGAACTTTTGTCGCGACGTCAGACATCACTTCACCACTGCTGCGCGCAAAGGCTACTTGATCTGAATTTGCGTAATCTTCGATCGATAGGTTGAAGAACCAGTTGGATGAGTTACTTTCCACAGGCACAAAGCCATTAAGTAGTTGCTTCAATTCATCAGAAGCGGTGTTGTCCGTTGCCGAGAGGCGTGAATCGACTTCAAAAGCATCGATCAAGTTAGGGTTTTGCATCTCTAGCCCTGGAGTCGTGGCACTACTTGGGCCACTGTTAAGAACTACACTCAGAGCTTCGGGCTGATAATTACTTTTAGCTACATCCCCAGAAAACATAGCGTCATTGTAGTTGCCTTTTATATTTACGAGCTCTAGTTGATTCTCGTCATAAGAGTAGGTGAGTGCGAGGTCAAGGTTATCGATATTGCTGAAGACATCACGCGCCTGCTCAAGAGGTACATTTAGAATAATGTCTCGCTGATAGTTTTGATTTGACGCTTTAAACAACAGGTGCATTTGCTGGTTTTCAGCATCATAACTCTTTGTTGTGACGACCGGCTTACCCATTACATCTCTAAAAGCCTTAGCGACGAGTCGAGTTTTCTGCACGCCCAAGTTGCCCTTTCGAGAGTCTGCACCTTCTTGTAGGACTCGAATTTTGGCATTTCGAGTTTCTACTTGTTGACGATATTTCAGTTGTATAGCGGCTATCTGTTGTTGTCGTTCTATTCGCAATTTTTCAACGCGTTGATCAAACTGGGTTTTGGTTTCAAATTGATCTTTGACGATTTCTGGCGCCTTGGGCAGATCTGGCTCTCGAATTGGTGGTGGGATGTCTGAACTGGTCAATGTAGTGTGTTGTACTTCGTATAAAGAGGCGACCGCGCCAACCAATGACATTGGGTCCTCAGATTGTATACATCCGATAGAGCTCGTCATGTATTGTTGTTCGATAGAGGACTCTTTTCCTGTAAATAAGTCAATATTATTGCTTGCTTTTCTTTGTCCACCGCGAGTGATGACCTTGCCATTCAGCGAAATAGGAGCATCAACTTGCAGCTCACCGCCAAGCTGCCAAATATCAGGATTAGATGAACATACAGTTCCCTGTTTAGAGTGCGAAAATTCAAATTGATTGTCAGCGTTAGCAAAACTAAGAGTTGGTGCTAGCGCAAATAGCATACCTGTGACAATTCTATTCCGTGTCATTAGATAAGTCTTCCGTATGGCCGTAGTGTCAGATGAGCTCAAGACCATATAATCTAGTTGAATATCACTCAATAGCGCATCAATCGCAATGAGATATAAGTCAATGTTTGTTTTGTTAAATGTGAGCAAGTTTTAGTTAATTTGGGAGGAGTGTTTCTTAATTTGCTTCTATTTGAGAGGCTTAGGAGGGTGTTGTTCTTACTTTTAGAGCTCAATTGATTCGCTTTATTTATAGATGGTGGTGTTCTCATGTTAAAAATTATTGCTCTTCTCTTAATCGCTATCGGCGTTTTTATTGGAATTCAATATGGAGATGAGATGGTTAGTCAATTGGATAGTGGTACTGAAACTGTTCTCAATACAATAGAAAAGCTCAAAGGTTAAGGTGAAGTATGTCTATTTTCTCATTTGACGATTTTCTCGAGCGCCTAAGAGACTGCGAACGAATCATTATTCAAGCTCATGACTTTCCTGATCATGATGCGGTGGGCTCCGCTTTTGCTCTCGCCTATTTACTTAGGAAGAAGGGCTTTAAACCACTCATTACCTATCAAGGCTTTATTGACCGTGTTTCTTTACATAATTTGATTGGGTGGCTTGATATTCCCATCGTTAAATCTCACCGATTAGATCTAAAACCCAATGATAAAATCATTGTTGTGGATGGCTGCATTGGTGAAAAAAACGTTACCGATTTACCGGGTATAGAAGTTGGGGTGATCGACCACCATCAGGTTAAAGCCCCCAGTTTCGTTTGGTTTTCCGATATTCGACCTAACTATGGCGCAACAGCTTCCATTATGGTTGAGTACTTTAATCATTACGACCTGCCAATTCCCGAACGCGTAGCAACGGCTCTACTTGTTGGATTAACGTTCGATACGGCAAATTTTACCCGAGCAATGAACAAAGCTGATATCAAAGCCCTCTTTCAACTTCAAAGCTGTGCTGATATGAATATGGTCAATCGCATTTGTCGCAACCAAATCGAATACCAAGAATTGAAGTTATTTGATTCCATGTTTGAGGCTATTAGGAAAGACGGGAATTGTGCATTTGGGAGCTTACCAGAAGGGTGCCCTAAAAATATGCTGGGAGTGCTTGGTGACTTTCTACTTACTGTTGATGAAATAGATATTGTTGTGTTAAGTGCCCGTACCCATGAGAGAACATTCGTTTCATTGCGTTCTGAATGCCCCCAAAATGACGTGGCTAAGGTGATAAAGAAAGCTCTCAATGATACAGGCGTTGGGTTTGGTGGAGGACATTCACATATGGCTGGCGGTGTTGTTAATCAAGTCTTTAACCACTCCATTGAACAAAATTTTGTTTATGATCTCATTCGTCCTCAACTGGTTGTTTGTTGAATTGGAGCGAGTGTTTTTTGAAACTAATCGATGGTTTTTATCTGATTCACTTTAAAGGCTGGATGCCGAATTTTTGACTGGTCATACTTCAACTAGCGTTAGTTTGATGTCACTCGAAGATCGACTCTTCATTTTTAACAATCATTTGTCATTTTCATGTTGAGAGGTACGAAAACCCATCTACACTATGTTTATAACTGTTTGATTTTTATAAGAGGTGTCAATGAGTCGTAAACCTATAGTGTTAGTCGTGGATGACACCCCAAGTAACTTAGATGTGTTAACGGCAATCCTCAAAGATACCTATCAAGTTAAGGTCGCGATTAACGGTACTATCGGTATCAAAATAGCGAAGATGGTGCCGCAGCCAGATCTTATTCTCCTTGATATCATGATGCCTGACATCGATGGCTACGAAGTGTGCCGTCAATTAAAAGCTCAGCCAAATACTGCGCATATCCCCATTATATTCGTTACCGCAAAGATTGGCCCTGAAGCCGAAGTAAAAGGCTTGTCCTTAGGTGCTGTTGATTATTTAACGAAGCCAATTACACCTGAAATTGCACTACAACGTGTAAAAACCCATATTGCTCTTTATGACCAGCAACGAGCTTTGTTTAGTCAGGTGAAAGAGAAAACCCAAGAGATCAATCTCGGCAAACTAGAAACGCTCAACATATTGGGTAGAGCCGCTGAATTTAAAGATAACGAAACAGGCATGCATGTTATGCGCATGAGCCATTATTGCGAGATATTAGCCAAAGCCTTGGGCATGACAGACGAAGATGCCGAGACCTTACGTGATGCAGCGCCGATGCATGATATTGGCAAGATTGGCATTCCTGACAGTGTGTTACTGAAGCCAGGCAAATTGGATGCCGATGAATGGACCACCATGCAGAAACACGTCGAGTTCGGTGTTGAAATCCTTGGTAGGCAGGGCGATTCCAAACTGATGCGTATGGCCATTCAAGTCGCGCAGTATCACCATGAAAAGTGGGATGGCAGTGGTTACCCAAACCAGATAGCCGGCGAAGATATTCCATTGGTCGGACGAATTGCGGCCGTTGCTGACGTATTTGATGCCCTGACAGCAGAGCGTCCTTATAAGAAGGCTTGGAGTGTCGATGAGGCGCTGAGCTTGTTTGAAGAACAGAAAGGCAAGCATTTTGATCCGACTATCGTCGATCTTTTTTTCGTCAACTTGCCCGAAATACTAGCGATTAAAGAGAAATTTAAAGATGAATAAGCGCTTTGTTATATGGATTAAGCAGTGCTTTATACTCATTTCCAGTTTGTTGTTTCTTCTCATTGGTTTACCACATGCTCATGCCGTGAGTGTTAGTGAAGATGATTTAACCCGGTGGTTAGAAAGTAAACCTAAAGTGACCTTTATCGCGCTTTCCAGTCATTATCCTTATTCGTTTATTGATGATAGAGGGGAGGTGTCAGGTATCATTCGGGATTGGGCGAACGAGTTTGAACTCAATTATGGAATTGAAACGAACTTTATAAGTGTGAACTCTCATTCCGAAGCAAAGCAGGTCCTACTTGATGGGCGTGGCGATGTTTTTCCTTTCCAGCAATTCGACCCAAGCGAAGGTGGTCGATTTCTCGCTACTAGCCCTTATATTCCCTACCAAATCGCGGTGATTCTTCCTACCGACGACCCTACCACCGACAACATTGAGCAGTCCGATAAGCGGCGTATCGCCATGGTTCAAGATAGTATCGATCTAGAAAAGTCGGGGGTACAACTCAGCTCAATCGAAAGAGTCCAATTTGATACTGCGATTGATGCTATCCGAGCACTGGAAGATGGTTCAGTCGATGGGATGCTCGCCGAGCCCGTTACAACATTAAATCTTGCTCACAAGAGTGGTGTATACAGTTTAGCGGTCAATTACGTTCTCGACCGCTGGAAATACATAGAAGCTGCAATGGTTGTTCGAACTAAGGACACCGAATTGCTCGCTTTGTTAAACCAACAAATCGCAACGTTTGATATTGGGAAGAAAAACCGGATTCTATCGCATTGGTTAAAAGACTCACCCTACCGGACTCCAGTTAAAGGGGTGTTTGGTTTTGGTAATCCACCATACATGTACCCGGATAGCACTTCTGTCGGTATCGAACACGACATTATGCAAAGGGCTCTAAACAATATGGGCTATCGATTGGGTGACGTTGTCACGTTGCCTCGTAGTGCTGCGAAACAAGCCATCGATAACAATAGTTCGATATCGTTTGTCTCAGGGATACAGGCTGACGGCTCTTCAGTGCACTTTTTGAGTGACAAAGTCATGGATGTTGAGTTCGTGCCAGTTTCGTTAAAAAGACGTAACTTGAACCTCAAATCTGCCAAGAACCTATCTTTAGGTGCTTTGTTATTCGATGAAACATCACCAATAAAAAATTCTGTCGAACTACTTAAAGATAAGGTGAGCATCGATCGAATTGAAGATATTGATAGCTTAGAGTCTGCATTTTCTCAACTACGAGCACAAAATGTTGACTTGTTAATGGTCGAAAAACGGGTATTAAGATGGTTTGTTACAAATACTCGTTTCATTGAAATACGTGAAATCGAACTACACGAAGATTTTAAAGTCGACTATCCAATTTATGTTGATTTTAGAACGCCCAAGTTAAGAGACAGTTTTAACGAAGCGATTAAATATTTAAAGCAAACTGATGATGAGTTTGAACAGATACTTGAAACCCAAGTTAAGAATGATCTTACTTCTGTACTTAGAAAAGCCGATATTATCGCTCAAATCTCCGCTTACTTTATTGTGAATGACCGCTTCGAAGAACTTCCTGAGATCTTTGATATATTCGATGCTGAGCACACCTTTAAGGTTATTTCTGCTCAAGCGGATAATAATAAAAGACCTATTGAATCTTGGTATTTAGGCGAAGTATTAGATTCTTCACTGAGTAAAAAGAATACGTCTGAATTATCATCTGTTACCAAAGGCGCTGGTTATAAAACGCAAACAGGAAGTATAAATGCGGGCTTCATGACATTTTATTTTGATGTCAATTCGGTTGAGAGTAATTATGTGTATTTCCCTTCGATTGATCAATTTGAATCGTTTGGTGAAGGAGCTCAGCGTTATATTTCTGATGTTTACCAATCGAACAGCCTGACTGGTGAACTTCTTAATTTAAGTCAGAAAGAGCGTCAATGGATCAAAGACCATCCCGAACTAAAGATAGGTATCGACCCAAACTCATTACCTTATGAAGCCTTGTCAAACAAGGATGAATATATAGGGATGATTGATGATTACCTCAAGTTAATTGAACAAAAAACCGGACTGCGCCTTAGTCATGTCGACGTTGAAAGTTGGCAAGAAACGCGTCGCCTCGTTGATCATCGACGAGTACATTTAGTGTCAGCTGCGGTTGAGAATCGCTCACTAGGCGAAAGTGTAAAACCAGCAAAAGCGCTATTTTCTAGTCGCCTTGCGATAGCTTCAAGACGTGATGTAAATAGTATTGTGCTTAAAGAAGCTCAAGGTTGGAAGCTTGGAATATTAGCCAGTGGTGCTAATACCGAAGCCATTGTTGAAAGTTACCCAAATATCGAATGGGATCTTGTCGAATCCACCAAAGAAGGGTTGGATCGAGTTGAATCTGGTGAGCTCGATGGATTTATTGATACTGTCGATGTGTTGAATTATTTGATCAATTCATTTGGTTATCGAGGTATCGGAATTATTGGTCGATTGGATTTCTTTTTGTCGCCGACCTTACACGTCATTAAATCAGAGCCGTTATTACTGTCTATTGTTAACAAAGCAATAGGAAGTATCTCTGCAGAAGACCACCAAAAAATATCCGCTAAATGGGCGGCACCTAAAGCAATTGAAAAAGTTGATTACCAACTCGTTTATACGATCTCGATATTTTCCGTGGTGATAGTGTTGTTGATTGTATTTTGGAATAGGAAATTATCTAAGCAAATCACTATTGCTAATAACGCTACCGAAGCACTTCGTAAAGCACAAAATCAGCTTTACAACATTTTGAACACATCCCCGATAGCAGCGAGTGTTATTGTCGACGAACAAGTTCGTTATGCGAATGATACGGCGAAACGCCTTTTTGGAGTAGAACGAAGAGATCTCTCTTCTATTGATGTTGAAGTCGTTTATAACACTTTATCCGATCGTGATAATTTGTATAAAGAACTGAGTCTTAACGGTAAGGTTGTGAATAGGGAGTTAGTGCTTCGGAAATTTGATGGCAGTCGTTTTGTCGCCCTTGTTAGTTACTACCTACTCGAGCTTGATGGGGAAGTCGCGACTCTATTTTGGGCTTTTGATATTTCAGAAATGAAACGTCTAAATGAACAACTAGAAGAAGAGAAAAAGAGAGCCGATTTGGCGAGCCAAGCCAAATCTGAATTCTTAGCTAACATGAGCCATGAAATAAGAACGCCGATGAACGCGATTATTGGTTTATCTTATCTAGCGATTGGGGAAATATCTAACCCGGTTGCTCGAAATTATATCGAGAAAGTGCATCGTTCGGGCCATTCATTATTAACTATCATCAACGATATTCTTGATTTCTCAAAGATAGAAGCGGGTCAGCTTGTTATTGATAGTATTCCATTTGATCCTGTAACGACATTCAAAGATGTGATTGAGTTGATGGAGTCGAAAGCAATCGAAAAGCAGCTGAATTTATCAATGTCGATTGCACCGGAACTAGAGACGCCAATGCTTGGTGACCCATTGAGGCTATTTCAGGTAATCCTGAACCTTATTGGTAATGCCATTAAATTTACAGAGCATGGGCAAGTAACCTTAGCCGTTGAACTGGTCAAATCTGATGAGAACAGTGTGAGCATGAAGATCATGGTTTCGGATACTGGGATAGGCATATCAGAAGAGAACCGACATAAACTATTTCAAGCGTTTAGCCAGGCAGACAGTACCACCACACGTAGGTTTGGTGGCACAGGTTTAGGGCTTAATATCAGTCAAAAGCTTGTACAAGCCATGGGCAGTGAAATTTCAGTAGTGAGCATATTGGGACAGGGTAGTGAGTTCTCTTTCCCTTTGACGTTACCTCGATCGAACACAGAGGAACTCGCGGACTTTAAGTCGCAGGAACTTAAACTGGATTATCATATTGAGTTTAAAGGACAAAGGGTGTTGTTGGTTGAAGACAACGAGCTGAACCAAGATTTAGCTCTGGCATATTTTAGTCGTGCTAAATTGAATGCTGATCTAGCCGAAAATGGCGCAGAAGCCGTGGCGTTAGCTCAAACTAACGAGTACGAAATGATTTTTATGGACCTTCAAATGCCGATTATGGATGGCTTCGAAGCGACACGAAAAATTAGAGAGTTTGATACGAAAGTTCCTATCATTGCGATGTCGGCTAATGTATTCGCTGATGCAAAACAGAGAGCAAGAGACGCAGGGGTAACGGATTTCTTAGATAAGCCGATAATCATTGATAAAGCGACCTCTTTGCTTATCAAATACATCGTGCCAGAGGTGATGGTAGAAGAGAAGGTAGCGCCGTTAGATGGGCAGGCAGAGCAACTCGAAGGCCTAACAAATCAACCTAACAGCATTGATGTGATCAGTGTGTTTTCTCAGCAACGATTTGAACAGCTCACTCATCATGATGCAGAACTTCAAAACAAACTGATTGGGAAGTTCCATAGCAGAGCCCCAAGCATGATGGTTGATGCGGTTGATAATTTGGTACAAGACGATTGGATTACGCTTGAAAGAAACCTGCATACTTTGAAAAGTATGGCAGCGTCGATTGGCGGCCTCCGGTTTGCTGATTTGATGGGAGAGTTAGAAGATAGAGCTCACAATCGTTTGTGTGATGATCAAGCCCTCAGAGAAGGTGAGGCGAGGTTAGTTGAGCTTATTGCAGCAACGGAAAGCCAGATTGTGAAGCCACAAGTAGAATACATGAGTGAAGCAAGTGCGATGGGAACCGTGGTCAAAGAAGATCAAAGGGTTAAGCTACTCTCGCTGCTGGAAGCTTATGATAACGATGCAACGCAATACGTGGCCGAGTTACTTAAAGAGTATCCAAATTCTGTTGCGCTTAACGATGCGCAAAGTGCGTTAGATAATTATGACTTCGAGCGAGCCTGTCAGGTTCTCAGTACCTTGGAATAAGCCGCTTTGCTTAGTCGGCATATAACAGTTGCTGTCTTATCGCTATTACTGTCTGAATAATAAGTGCTTCAGTACTAAAGCCTTTAATCTTCTGGGTTAAAGGTTTTAAATTTAATCAACTAATCAACGCTTCTAACCACTCACGTTCTGTTTGATCAGATCGATAACCGTATCGTATCGGTGCGGCAGTTTTCGGTTTCGTTTTTGAACCAGATACAGTATTTCCTCAACCTCTATTTTGGGTGGCACAACGTGCAACTTGTCTCTTTCCGGGAAGTGCTCAACTGCACCTGCCGGTAAGACGGTAAAGCCTAACCCTTTCGATACTGGCAGCAAGATCTGGTGAAGCTGATTGATGTAGCCAGATCTTGGTATTTCATTAACGTTGATGTTCGCGAGATCCTTGTCTCCACACAGATCGAAATACAAAGACAGGTAGTGAGCAGAATCTGGATGCGCAATCAGGCCAATGTCGTGCAGTACTTGTGGAGTTATCTCTAAGTGAGCCAGACTGCTGTGAACGATGAGGCAGAGTGCTTCTTTACCAATGACTTGGCTCTGATAGTAACTGTCGTTTGGGGAGTGCCTAACAATGCCGATATCGGTGGTGCCTTGGATTAGGTCGTTCAATATCTTTTTGTTTGGAGCTGCTTCTAAGTTAATGCTCAGATCTTGGTGTTGCTGCTGAAGTTCAAGAAGCTTGGGATACAGACGTAAAGAGAGTGAACCCGAACAGGATAGATGACATTGCCCAGCATAAGGATTGTCAAAACTCAGAGATTCGAATAAATCTTCTTGGTCTTTTTCTAGCTTGAGCGCATAGCGATAAATAATCCGACCCTGTTCGGTCAGCTCGAAGCTTTTATTTTCTCTCGATAACAGGTCACAATTGCAAGCTTGTTCAAGCTTCTTGATGTGCTGGCTGACCCCTGGTTGTGTCATGTACAACTTTTCTGCGGTTTGGGTGAAATGTCCAACTTCAACCAGAGTCTTAAATGTATTGAGCCAAAGTGGATTAATCATACTCACCTTCAAATGCTAAAGCCTATAAATAATAGAAAATTATTATTATCTTAAGTAATGATAATTTCAACCCTAGGGCGTAAAGCAGCGAAGATCAAAGTATGCTGGATTGAATATTGTTCGAGGCAGAGCCTGCGGTTGTTTGCTGGAGTTCTTTTGAGTAACAAAGTGTTGCGACTTTGTTGATTATTTGGTCTATTGACCCACTGTGCTCATATTTAGGAACGAAGATGAATAGAAATGTTTGGCTGCTCTCACTGTGTCAGGCCTTATTGATGACGGGTAACATATTGTTGATCTCGGTGATTGGTTTGATCGGTAAGCAGATTGCGCCCAGTGTGAGCATGATTACCTTGCCGGTAGCACTGCAGTTTTTGGGTTTAATGGCAGCCACTATTCCTGCATCTTTAATTTCAGGAAAATTAGGACGAAAACGAGGGTTCAGTATCGGTAATGTGGTTGGCATTACAGGGGCGAGCCTTGCAACTTACGCTTTATCTCAGCAAAATTTCTATCTGTTTTGTTTCGCCACGTTCTTACTTGGGATAGGTATAGGTTTTGGCACGCTTTATCGTTTTGCTGCTATCGAAGTGTGTGATGAAAATGCACGACATCGCGCAATTTCTATATCGATGGCTGGTGGCGTTCTTGCTGCAGTACTCGGGCCTAACTTAGCGATCATGTCTCAACAATGGTCAGCAGATGGCTTGTACATTGGTGCTTTTGCTTCTTTGATTGGGTTGAATATTCTTGCGTTACTCATCTTACAAACCATTCAATTTCCTAAAGTCTCTTTTAATAGTCAGGCTCCCAAAGCCGATCCTTTAGGTGTGATCGTTAAAGCACCGAACTTTATTGGTGCGGTCTTTGCAGCCATGGTTGCTTACGCTGTAATGAACATTTTGATGACTGCAACGCCATTGGCAATGATTGGCTGTGGTTTTGACTTTACTAAAGCTGCTGGCGTGATTGAGTGGCACGTGTTGGGGATGTTTGTACCTGCATTTTTTACCGGATCACTTATCGAGAGGTTTGGCTCAAGAATGATGATCTTGGCGGGCGGGATTCTGTTCGTCGTCTGTATCGCGATTAACATTCATGGAGAATCTATTTGGCACTTCAGAGCGGCCTTGGTTGTGCTTGGTGTGGGTTGGAACTTCATGTTTATCGCGGCAACAGGTTTGTTTAGTCAGTCCTACCAATCGCAGAATAAAGCTAAGGCACAAGCGTTTAATGAATTTATTGTCTTTGGCTGTGTGACTATTACAGCGATGCTCTCTGGCTGGCTAGAATCGACAGCAGGGTGGCAGAACCTTAATATCTACGTATTACCATTCGTGTTAGCTGTTATCTTGCTGTTCGCATTTAGTGCTCGTAAATCGCGTATTCAAAAGCAGCCTGTGTAATGACTCATCGAATAGTGGTTCAGTAAATTCGTTACTGTGATTAGAACCCTAGTATCTCGAACTGCGACCAATAAAAAGCCCTACCAAATCGGTAGGGCTTTTGCTTACGGCTTAAATAATAACGTTTCCTTAAAACTGCTGTCTTGGCTCATGCTCGAAGACAACAGTGCTTAAGCTTGCTTGTAAGTACGTGTGATAGAGCCGCGTACTTATTTTGATGGTCTATCGTTTAAGACCTAAGACCTAAGACCTAAGACCTAAGACCTAAGACCTAAGACCTAAGACCCAAGATGAGCTACAGGTCGACCAAAATTGTCTTAGTCGTAATCCCACCTTGGTCATCGATTATCTTCAGAGTCACCTCGTGCTTTCCGTATGAAGGGAAGATAGAAGTGAATGTGCGACCTCGTTTCACCTTTCCGTTTGGAAGTGTCCACTCGGTATCAACAATACGACCATCGCTGTCTGAACTTGTAGACCACATGGTTACCCAACGACCCAAGTGAATGTACTTTGCACTCGCTTCTGGAAGGGCGTTTGGAGATTCAACACTCACTACGGAGCTAAATGAATCGGTAGCGCCTTTGTCGTCGACAACAGTCAAGTTCACCGTGTATTCACCGGCTTGCTCGTAAGACCAAGTTGGTGCCACTTCGTTACTTGTTGTGCCGTTGCCAAAGTCCCATAGATAACTGGCGATCTCACCGTCTTGATCAGAGCTGAAGTTGTTTGTAGAAACATTCAGACCGTTAACATTAAGCTCGAAGTTCGCAGTAGGAGCGATGTTGTGTTGGCTTACTTTAGATAAGCGCACCACGCCGTATTCGTTGTCGTTACTCTGATTCACAATATCAACGGCTAAACCAAACTCCGTCAGGATACGTCCTGAATCAGGCGCTTGAGGAGACGTGTAGTCTTGGTCGTCAGAGAAGCTAGCGTTACCAAGCAAACTAGTATCTTCAAGTACATCATTGTCGCTGTTCACAAGACGCATTGGGGTATGATCTTTGAGTGAGAACGCAGCATCACGAACTTGGTAACGAGTTTGAGCGACTTCACCAGATTTTTCCCAAGTCATGGCATTCTGGTCTGCATCGACCACACCTAACCAACCTTCACCTGGGTGTTTGCCTACCCAGTTATCAGTCAGTGACTCGTCTACGTACCAAATGATCAAACCCGGATCGAATGAGATAAGTTGCCCCATACGTTTGATGTTGGCTAGGCCTTCATCAACATCCATGTGGCTACGCCATTGCAGCAGGTAGTAGTGTTGCGCTTGGTGGAATCCATTGCTCAGCTTGTAGCCATTTAGGGCGAAGGTGGAGTTGCTTTCACCATCGTCTATTGAGGTGACTTCACCATCAACGACCACACTGAGGTTATCCAGATAGAAGCCTTCCATCGCCAAGCCACCATCGGTGATGTACTCAAATGACAGTTCTATTTCTTGGCCTACCCATTGTGAAACGTCAAACTCAGCGTCAATCCACCCGCCAGATTCGCCGCCAATAGTAGGAACGAGGCCAGTATTGTATGGGTCATCCATTGAGGTGATGTTGCCAGCTATTGCTTGTCCATTCACAAGCACGCGAGCGAAGTCGTAGTCTTTCTCAATTTCATACCACGTTTTGAACGAAAGCAATGCAGAATCACCGGCTGGAATCACCAACTTGCGTGTCATGCTGTTTTTCAGGTCATCGCCTTTTTGAGAGTGGAATGAATACTCTCCCTCAAAGGGTTTCAGACTTTCAATTTGCTTTTCAGGAAGATCGACCTTAATCATGTTCGGACGGCTGTTATCCGTTGTTTGGAACAGTGTATAAACTTGTGGGTTGTCTTCTAGGTCATCAATCGAGATTTGATCATCGTTAACCCAGCGACCACCAATCGATTTTTGTAGGAAGTGCTTTGCCCAAGAGCTGAATGCCGTTGGTTGTGTGCCACCGATTTGACCAGCCCAGCTGCCTGAAGACATGATTGACCAGTAAGATACTGGTTCACCCTTGCCTGTGTATTGTGTGTCGTATTCGTCTGGTAGACCCAAATCATGGCCATACTCGTGAGCACAGACACCCGCTGCCGCGTCAATCGGTTGAATGGTGTAATCAAATGCTGCGTATTGGCCACCAAAGCGGTCAGGAAGCGAGCTAGAGGTACCTTCAAGCACATGTGTGCGACCAAGGTTGAATCGGTGAGACCAGATAGCATCTGGGCCCAATACGCCACCACCGGCTTCTTCGCCAACAGATGCGTGGAACACCATTAGGTGATCAATCACACCATCGGGTTCACGGAAGTTCCCGTCACCGTCGTAATCGTAACGATCTTCGATGTCGTAGTCGGCTAGGTTGATGCTCGGATCTTGAGCCAATTGATTCAGTGCTTCACGAACCAGTTCCTGTGCGTTTAAGTCGTTGTCGGTGGTAGGGGAGTTGCCACCATAGAATGACGCAGGCTTAGAGGCGCGATACCAACCTGCCGCTTGACCTGCAACGCTGTAACTATCACCTGATTCGCTTTGGTAATATTGGCGCATCGAGATTAGGTTCTCGCCGTTGGGCCCTGTGTAGCCAGAATTTGAGAACAACAGCTCTTGATAATGCTCTGGGTTGTAGCTCTCATAGAGCATCTGCGTGTGCTCTTCGGTCAGCTTGTTATTATCCCAGTTCAAATCAGGGAAATCGACTAACAGAGCGAGTACTTTATCGGTACGCTTGGTGCCGACTTCTAAAGCAAAGACACTCGCTTTTTTAACACCGGATCCTTTTTCGATGGCTTTGAGTATTTTCGCTCGTTGCTCAAGTGCTTTTTTACCGAATTGAGCGTCGCCTTTAAAACCGGAATTGATCTTATTTTTTAAGTAACGGTCAAGTGCGTCGTGCTTTGCCACATCGGTTGCATCTTGGTCGACTAAGCCTTGTCTAACTAGCATTTCAATAAGTTTGTCTTCATTAACAACGCCTAAATCAATAGGTGTTTTTGCATAAATACTGACGCTAAATAGAGTAAGCATTGCTGAAGCCAACAATGTTTTTCTCATCATTTTCATTATATTTCCTTTTTATATTTCCATGTCGATATCAGTATCAACTGCCTTATTCGAATCAGTTGTCCGAGTCTGGCCTAATACACTCTTGTGGTGTCTTATTTAACTGACGTGTGTTTGCTGTATGTTTCGTACTTTCTATCTCTTTTGTATTGGTTGTCTCTTTTCTATTTTTTGAATCAAACGGAGTGCTCTTTACTTTTTTGGCGTTTAGATAGATACGCAAAGCTTCTTGATTGCCCTCATAGGTTAAGCCAGGGCAGATAACGCCTCGTTCAATCAATGACTTCAGCAATAGTTCGTCGTTCTCAATAGTGGAAGCCTGTGACAGTGAGGAAAAAATGAGAACCATTAAAGCCATTGTTTTGTGTGACATTCTTATATCAAGCCATCAGTTTTGATTATGTAACAAAATATATTTATAAAATTAACCAATCAAATGAATAATCATTACAAATCATTATTCGTTCCGGTTTCAACATTAAGAGTTAATATCAAATAAGGATGGTTATTTATTTTATTGTCAGCTATTTAATGGGTTTTGTTGAATGAATAGCTGATAGTTTGGATTTTTAATAACATTGGTTGGTAAGTGTTTATTATCTTGAGACCGCTTTATACAAGGTGTGGGGTGATAAATAATAAGATACGTTTTTATTATCGGTGTTTAAAAATTGCATTTAATAATTGAGTGTTTAGTAAATACCCATACTGAAATTATTTTCACTCTAAATATCAATAATTGGGGTGTTGAGAATGATTTTCAGTGTTTCAAGGGCGTGAAATTTAACAATAGTGGAGGTGATAGGAGCACCAAGTCGTAAAAAAGAGCCCGTATTTGAGTAATGCCAGTCAGTTAAGCTGACTGGCATTTTTTCTATTCGTTGCATATTTCTTAGGTTTCAGTTTCACCCAACGAGGATAACTTCTATCTTCTCTTCGAGGTGGTAGGATAAACATCGATATTTGCTGTAGTAGTACTTCATAGTGTTTGGGTAGTTTCCCAGGACTCGTTAAAGGTAAAGCTGCAAAGTATTGAGTCACAGCCATGGCACTACTCGTAAAGCTTAATTGATTCGGCCAGACGCTATCTAACTTGCTCGCTGCCTTTGTCATAACCTGCCTTATAAGGTTATAGGCTAACAAAATCCCCCAGAGCTCCTGTTTGACCATATCTGGGCGCTTACTTCGCAATGTATACTCACTATCAAGCAAGGTTTGCTTCATTTCCCTATAACCTAATTCGATTTCCCAACGGTAGCGATAGAGCTCTACAATGTCTTCACCAGGAAAGTGCAACCCATCACGCATTGATGTAAGCACCTGATATTTCTTTCCTTTGATAATTTTCGACACTAACCGTGCTTCTATTATCTCAGGGAGGTCACTGAATTTCTTTCTTGCTTGAGGTGTCGTTTTTATAGCAACGATAGCGTCACTCTGGCTATATTTATGAACGACTTCATACTGAAAGTCCTTTCTCACAGGGAGCATCCAATGTCTTTCTTGGCCTACTTTATTCCAGCGATTAAGTAGCCCTAGAGAGTAATATCCTTTGTCAAAAATAGTCAGAGAATGATCGGGGGTTTGTTCAATGAGTTCTTCTGCAAGGCGCATTTCGTTGGTTCGATAGTCAGAGAATGCACTATCGATTATCTGATGACTCGTAAGCTCCATCAGACAAACCATACGTACCTTAGGGTAAATATTTTCAGCTGATTGATTGCGCTGTGCTTTAAACTCTTGATGATTTTCAGGTGTATCTGTCGTTCTCCAAACGACACCATCGACGGATAGAAGGTTTAGTCCACACCAAGTTTCGAAGTTAGACGATTGATAGCTATGCGCTGCCATCTTCTTAAAGACTTGCTTAACACCTTCTTCGCCCAATCTCTGTCTCGCCTGAACAACAGCGCTTGGGGCAACAAAACGTTGTTTGTCTGGCAGGACAATATCGAGTTGATTAGCTATATCCCAAACAGATTGTTGTCGAAAAAGACTCATTCCTACAACGGACCAAAGTACAGCCTCTAAAGGTAAACGCCTTCTTCTCACCGTTGCGACCCCCGCTTGTTCGAAGCCTTGCTGAATAAGGTCTGGGCTAAGAATGTCAGAATATCTATCAAAGTGATGAAAGGTGTTACATGATCGAAAAGTATTCGCAAGTTGGCTTTCTAAAGACATAAAAAATCCGATATTAGTTTCCTAATATCGGATTTTGAAGCCTTTTGAGGATCGGTCAAATGATCTCACAAATTTCTTAACTGATCGGCATTACCCGTATTTGAGCTCTTTTCCTTTTATTCTCGTTGGCGATTTACTTATGACTGAGAGACATCACGATAAAAATAACGTTCACAAGTACGTGGATTCATGCGCTTAATGACGTTTGATATTAAGGCGATAACCAGCACTGAGAATACTAACCTTCCCCAAAATATGGTGTAAAAATCAGCCCCAATTAACATGATCAAAAGTGTATCTTCAATCAAACTGTGGAGTAGATTGAGCAGCATGATTGCAGTGAATACATCCCTCGCAGAGATATGTCCCTTTTTAGCTTCATTGATCAATAAGCCGCCGCCAAACGAAAGACCAAGCGTGATTCCAATAATGGTTAGGTTAGTCGCGTCCTTGCTGATTCCGAGTAGTCTCAAGAATGGTCTTAACAATATTGCCATGAGCTTTTCAACGCCTAGAATCTTTAAGATCTTGAGTAGCAGTAATAGTGCTGATATCACGATGAAGATAACGGCAAAGCTCTTTAGCTGCTCAATAGCCCATCCAAGATAGCTAGTGTCTCCAGATACTTCAGGCTGCCAAAGCACGGTTGCTGGGTAGTTGAGCAAATCCCCGTATTGATAACTGAGATTGAGTAACCATGCCAGCACCAAGCTACCACCGACTCTCACTGATAGGGTAGCCAGCCAACTCACACCCGCCTTTTTAGCTATTGCACCCTCAATCGGTAATGAATGCGCTAGTAGCATCATGCTGCCTAAAACCGAGGCTTGAGCAACCGTTAAGGGAGCATCGGAATTAATAAGAATAATCAGTCCCGCATAGATGTTAGTGAGTATGGTTGTTGCCCATACCAAGCCCATTTCTTTCGGTAATCCGACGCTTTGCATTATTGGGCTTAGCCATTCGCTAAGAATCACGACGCCGCCAAGTTCTTCAACGATCTTTATCACGATGATGATTGGAATCATGATTCGGAAAAGAGTCGAGGTGACATCGAAAATCTCTCTGAGGAGTTCTTTAAAAAATTGATAGATTGATTTCATAGTTACGACCATGGTTCGATTGTTTGGAATGAGAAGATCTTACCTTGATTATTGTGATGGTTATTTCAAAATCTATATCAATATTCAACTCCAATTTTTTATTTGTTGTAGTATTAGAAATTATTGGTCACAAAATTAGAGTTTTGAGAAATTATGGAAATTGATCGTATAGATAGGAATATTCTCGTTGAACTGCAGAAGAACAACCGAATCCCAAACCTCACATTGGCTGAGATGGTTGGGTTATCGCCTCCGGCTTGCTTAAAGCGAGTGAAACGATTGAGAGAGGAAGGCGTGATTGTGAGTGATGTGTCTATCATCAACCCAGAACTTACAGGCAGTAAGATGACTTTGGTTGTGTCCGTAGAAATGGAACGAGACCGAGGGGATATTTATCAGATCTTTCGCCATTCTATTTCTAAGGCGTCAGAGGTCACGCAGTGCTATCAGATATCGGGCAGTTTTGACTTCATGTTGATTGTGACGGTCAAAGACATTCAAGCCTACGAAGATTTTGTTGAACGAGTACTGCGCAAAGATTTAAACATTCGCAAGTTCCATACCTCTGTTTCTATGAGAACCGTGAAATTTACCACTGCAGTTAACTTAGATGAGTCATGACCGCTAATTTGAGAAGAGAAGAGAAAAGACGTGAAGCTTTGAGCTTTGTGAGGTGTCAGGCGTATTTTTGTATAAATAGCAGGCATTTACATAAAATGTGACGTTCACATTTTGTCATAACTTTAATAATTGTATATATTCCTCGCCTAAAACAATAATTAACAAAAGTTAATATAAATGACTGTCAGTTCATCTTCTCAATCTCGTGAAACGCTTCTAAGCGAAAACGAACAACTTGTCTCGACTACCGACCTTAAAGGTGTGATTACTTACAGTAATGATGCTTTTTGTCGCATCGCAGAATACAGCCAACAAGAATTGCTAGGGCAACACCACAATATCGTGAGGCATAATGATATGCCGAAAGCGGCTTTTGCCGATATGTGGGTTAACCTAAAGCAGGGTAAAGCGTGGCGCGGTATCGTAAAAAATAAAACCCAATCTGGTGGTTACTACTGGGTTGATGCTTACGTTACCCCTATTTATGATGGCGGGAAGGTGAGTGGCTACCAATCGGTTCGTGTTAAGCCTAAAAACGAATGGGTACAAGTCGCGGATAAGGCTTACCAAAGCTTATTGAAGGCTGAGAAGTCGGGTCGTCAATGGTCGTTACAGATCAGTGACAGTGTTCGTTACGCAGTGTTACTCGGTTCTTTAGCTGCCCCTTTGATTTCAAACCTAATCGAAGTAGGGCAAGTATCGCAATGGTTATTGAGCTTACTTCCTGTTTCCGCATTAGCATTGCTTTTCCGACAAGAGGTCATTGATACTCCATTGCAGTTAAAAAAGCTGCAATCTAAATTCGATAGTGTCAGTCGCCTTGTCTATTCAGGCAATAGTCAGTTCTCTATTGCCGATTTCCATCTGAAGTTGCTGTCTGCTCGAATCAGAACAGTGTTAGGCCGTATGACAGACTCAGCCAAGCCACTGCAGGATTTGGCGGACAACCTGAATGCCACGTCATTTGAAGTATCAGAAGCCTTAGACCAACAAACAAAAGACATCCTTCAAGTACGAGAGGCGACTGAAGAAGTTGAAGTAACCGCGAATGAAGTGTCATCTCGTACCGAAGAAGCGCATCAAATTGTCGACGTTACTCTGCAAACCTGTGCGGGTGCGAAAGAGAGTATTAATCAAACACACCGTAACCTCGAAAGCTTGGCTTCACAGGCTGAAAAGGCGACTCAAACGACTTACCAATTGAGCGACCAAGCGCAAAGTGTCAGCAAGATAATGGAAGAGATTGGTGGAATCGCCGAACAGACCAACTTATTGGCACTAAACGCAGCAATTGAAGCGGCTAGAGCGGGCGAGCAAGGGCGAGGCTTTGCGGTGGTTGCCGACGAAGTACGTGCACTATCGGGTCGCACGTCAAAGGCGACGGTTCAGATCAAAGAGAGTATCGACACCATGCTAGCGACGATTGAAGGCTGGCAAAAGGATATTCTGGCGAACCGAGAGCAAACGGACGCGTGTGGGGATGTGGCGAAGGTGAGTGCAGAGCGCTTGTCTGAAGTCGAAACCTTAATGCAATCGATGAACGATTTGATGCAGTCGGTTGAAAGCTCCGCGCATAAACAGCGTCAGCTATCGAGTGATGTAAACCTGCATATGCAGTCTATCGCGTCGACCGCCGAGCAAAACTTAGTGGCAACACATTCCGTGAAAGATCACTCCACTGAGCTAAAAGAGCAAGTGAATGAGTTCTATCACTTGGCGAAGCGCTTCGAAGAGAAATAACCGTTAAAGACAAGCTGAATGAGAGATAAGAGAAAGCCTTGCGAAATTTGCAGGGCTTTTTTGTGAGCTAAAAGAACAGATAACAGATAACAGATAACAGATTAACAGGCAACAGATACAAAAAAGCCCTACTCAAAAGAGTAGGGCTTTCTATTATGTGCTTAGAAATCAGCTAACGGATTAGCAGACTAAGCAAGAATCTCTTTTGCTGTGTTTACTACGTTTTCAGTAGTGAAACCGAACATCTTGAATAGCTCGCCTGCTGGTGCAGATTCGCCGAACGTTGTCATGCCGATGATCTTGCCACCGAAGCCAACGTACTTGTACCAGAAGTCAGCGATGCCAGCTTCTACTGCGATACGTGCTGTTACGTCAGCTGGAAGCACAGACTCACGGTATTCAGCGTCTTGCTTATCGAAAGCGTCAGTTGCAGGCATAGATACTACGCGTACCGCTTTACCTTCAGCTGTTAGTTCAGCAGCAGCGCTAACCGCTAGCTCAACTTCAGAACCCGTTGCAATGATGATTAGCTCTGGCTTGCCAGCACAATCTTTCAGGATGTAACCACCCTTAGCGATGTTTGCTACTTGCTCAGCGTCACGATCTTGTTGTGCTAGGTTTTGACGAGAGAAGATAAGTGCAGAAGGACCATCTTTACGCTCGATTGCCAGTTTCCAAGCAACAGCAGACTCAACTTGGTCACATGGGCGCCATGTGCTCATGTTTGGAGTCAGACGTAGAGATGCGATCTGCTCAACAGGTTGGTGAGTAGGACCATCTTCGCCTAGGCCGATAGAATCGTGCGTGTAAACTTGGATGTTCTGAGTCTTCATCAGAGCAGCCATACGCATTGCGTTACGTGCGTATTCCATGAACATTAGGAACGTTGCGCCGTATGGTACGAAACCACCGTGCAGAGCGATACCGTTCATGATAGCCGTCATACCGAATTCACGTACACCGTAGTGGATGTAGTTACCAGAGAAGTCATTTGCTTCAAGAGACTTAGAACCAGACCACATAGTTAGGTTAGAAGGCGCAAGGTCAGCAGAGCCGCCCATGAATTCAGGTAGCATAGCACCGAAAGCTTCTAGTGCATTTTGAGATGCTTTACGTGATGCGATGTTTGCTGGGTTAGCTTGAAGATCAGCGATGATTGCCGATGCTTTCTCTTCCCATTCAGCAGGAAGATCACCGTTTACGCGGCGTTTGAATTCAGCTGCCAGCTCAGGGTATGCTGCTTCATAAGCTGCAAGTTTCTCGTTCCACGCTGCTTCCTTAGCTGCGCCTGCTTCTTTCGCATCCCACTCTGAGTAAACTTCCGACGGAATTTCAAAAGGACCGTGCTCCCAACCTAGTTGCTTACGAGTTGCTGCGATTTCATCAGCGCCTAATGGTGCACCGTGACAGTCGTGCGTACCTGCTTTGTTTGGAGAACCAAAGCCGATTACAGTTTTAGTACAGATTAGAGTAGGACGAGGATCCGCTTTAGCTGCTTCGATAGCTGCGTTGATAGCGTCAGCATCGTGACCATCAACTGCTGGGATTACGTGCCAGCCGTAAGCTTCAAAACGCTTAGGCGTATCGTCAGAGAACCAACCTTCAACTTCGCCATCGATAGAGATGCCGTTGTCATCCCAGAAAGCAACCAGCTTACCAAGACCTAGCGTACCTGCTAGAGAACATGCTTCGTGAGAAATACCTTCCATCAGACAGCCATCACCCATGAATGCATAAGTGTAGTGGTCTACGATGTCGTGGCCTTCTTTGTTGAACTGTGCTGCCAGCGCTTTCTCAGCCATCGCCATACCAACAGCGTTAGTGATGCCTTGACCTAGAGGACCAGTCGTTGTTTCTATACCTGGTGCGTAGCCGTACTCTGGGTGACCTGGAGTCTTAGAGTGCAGTTGACGGAAGTTCTTAAGGTCTTCAATTGAAAGCTCGTAACCTGCTAGGTGAAGCAGAGAGTAAATCAGCATAGAGCCGTGGCCGTTAGACAGGATAAAACGGTCACGGTCAGCCCACTCTGGGTTTGACGGGTTGTGGTTTAGGTGAGAGCGCCAAAGTACTTCAGCGATGTCAGCCATGCCCATAGGTGCGCCAGGGTGACCAGAGTTTGCTTGTTGTACGCCGTCCATGCTTAGAGCACGGATCGCGTTAGCTAGATGTTTGCGGTTCATAATTGCTTCCAAAATTGATTCGAAATTAAAAATTCGTGGATAGATGTAAAAGAGGAACGAAATTCGTTCCTCTTATTTATTCAGTAGTGACTACAGCTTAGCTGCGATCATGTCTTCTAGTTTGCCTTGGTCAACGGCGAAGTTGCGGATGCCTTCAGCTAGCTTCTCTACAGCCATTGGGTCTTGGTTGTGATCCCATAGGAACTCAGCGTGAGTCATTGCAGCAGGACGCTCTTTAGTACCGTTAGAGTCGATTAGCTTCTCTACTACTTCGCCTTCAGCTGCTTCTAGGTCAGCTAGAAGTTGAGGAGCGATAGTTAGACGGTCACAGCCAGCAAGTTCAAGGATCTCACCGATGTTACGGAAGCTTGCGCCCATAACAACAGTCTTGTAACCGTGCTCTTTGTAGTAGTTGTAGATGTCTGAAACAGAGATTACGCCTGGATCTTCTGAAGCTTCGAAATCGCGACCTTCTTTCGCTTTGTACCAGTCCATGATGCGACCAACGAAAGGAGAGATAAGGAATACGCCAGCTTCAGCACAAGCACGAGCTTGAGCGAAAGAGAATAGAAGCGTTAGGTTACAGTTGATGCCTTCTTTCTCTAGGATTTCAGCAGCACGGATGCCTTCCCAAGTAGAAGCCAGTTTGATAAGGATGCGGTCGTTAGTGATGCCAGCGTCGTTGTACATTTTGATAAGTTGACGAGCTTTAGCAACGCTGCCTTCCATGTCGTAAGAAAGACGAGCATCTACTTCAGTAGAGATACGGCCAGGTACAACGTTAAGGATTTCTTTACCGATGTTCACGTTAAGCATGTCACAAGTGTCTTGAACTTGTTGTGCTTTATCAGCGCTTTGCGCTTTAGCGTATTCGATAGAAGCATCGATTAGAGGTGCGTACTCAGCAATTTGAGCGGCTTTAAGAATTAGAGATGGGTTAGTTGTTGCATCTTCCGGAGTGTACTTGCTGATAGCTTCGATATCGCCAGTGTCAGCTACAACAGTTGTTAGTTTACGAAGTTGCTCTAATTTATTGCTCATTTTGATCATCCTATGTATCGCAGAACACCCCTTTAATGGGAGGTGTGGGCATTTGCAAGCGAACTAATGAAGTTCCTCATGGTTGTACCAGTGAGCCTAACTTACATTAATTTAAATTTTTCTCCGAACGAACATTTGCACAGAACATTTGTTCGCTCGATGAGTAAATGATGTAGCCATATTTATCCGATCTAGCCCCAAAGTCAACGGTAAATAGTGCCGTATGGTGACTTCAGTCAAATATATTTCGCTCTAGTAATCATGGGGTATGCAAGCAAACGTTTAACGAACAAAGTGATGTGAATTAATCAACAACGAAACTATGGTTATGACGCTGAGCAAATGTTCCTTGTTGTTACATATGTTCAGGGTGTAAGCTTGTGTATCACTTACTGAGCTCTCCTATATTAGGAAGTACAGCAGGTAAAATAATTGTTAAATATTGGTTGAGTGGTATATGAGTAAGAATATCCAAGATGTTTCCGAAGAAAACACTGATCTCCTCACTGAAGTAGCGGTTGCTTACTATCAAGATGGTGCCACCCAGGAAGAGATCTCTAAAAAGTTCTCTATCTCTCGTGCAAAGGTTGGTCGAATGCTCAAGCAAGCTCGCGATGAAGGGATTGTCGAGATTACAGTGAAATACCATCCTGTATTCAGTGCGAAGATCGAACAACGTTTGATCGAGCGCTTTGGCGTGAAGCGGGCACTGGTTGCACTAGACCAACCGAATGAAGAGAAGCAACGACTGCAAGTGGCTGGTTTAGTCTCTAACTATCTTACCAGTACACTGAAAAACGGCATGGTGGTGACAGTAGGCCAAGGTCGAAACGTATCGTCGGTTGCTCACCATACTGGGGTGATTACACCGCGTGACTGTAAGTTTGTATGTGGTATCGGCGGTATTCACCCAAGAGGCGGTATGTTTAATGCCGACCATATATGTAGACAACTAGCTAAGAAGTACGGTGGTTCATCAGAAACTTTATATGCGCCTGCTTATGCAGAGAATAAAGCACAAAAAACCGCTTTTATGGAAAACAGTACTGTTAAGCAAACACTGGATCTAGCTCGTAAAGCGGATGTCGCATTAGTGGGTATCGGTGATATGAGTGAAAACAGCTATATGGTCGACTTAGGTTGGTTTACCGCGGGTGAGGTAGTACAGTCTCGTTTACTACAAGGTGTCGTCGGTGACTTTGCGGGTTATGACTTTTTCGACGTACACGGCAAAGCAGCAAACACAGTAATGAGTGATCGAGTCATCGGCTTAGGTTTGGAAGAGTTTCGTCCTATCGCTGAAGTAATCGCCATTGCTGCCGAGAACAGTAAGCCATTAGCTCTGTTAGGTGCGTTAAGAACTGGCGTGGTTGACGTGATTGCGACCAGTGTAAGTAATGCATTAACGGTACTTAACTTGGATGAGCAGATGAAGCATGTTGAACTGATTGATAAAAACTAAAGAGAAGACAAAGGAGATATACTTTATTGTCCTATCCCTTGTTGTTCTTACGAAAATGAGCTTCATTCGTCACTAAAACTGGAATCTATCTAGGTTCCCGTTTTGCATTTCTGTTTATAATTTAGATGTAAAACACTGATAAAATTAACTTTATTATAGTCAGGGTGACCTCTAACCTATTGAAATACTCTGTTCTAAATTGAGCTTGAATAAGTCGATAAAGGAACGGGTCTTTTTTGATAAAGAATTGGCAGACGGGTAGAGCATAGTTAAGCTCAATTTTGGGAAAACAACATCGGGTAATACATGTACTAGGCTCGAATCGTCAACCGAACGTGTCAGGTATATATCAGGTAGAAAAGCAATACCGCGGTGTTGTAAGGCTAACTTGAGTAAGAGGTTTAGGTCATCAGATTTTAAGTGTACTTTAATGGACTTATCAAGAAAGTCTGCACTGTATCTATTGGATAAAATACGATGGAGTTTCAGGTCATTTAACGTATCACAGAATGGGTGAGATTCTAGGTATTTTTTGGTCGCTACGAGCCGAGATCCGTACTGCAGTAAGTTAAACTGAATATAACTATCATCAATGACTTCAACAACATTAGGTAGTATTTGTAGATCAAAACCATATCGTTTTAAATCTACACTGTCTTGGTGATTTTCAATTTCTATTTGTACGTTGGGAAATTGTGCTGAGTAGTCATCAATAGTTGAGTTAAAGATGCTTGAGCTCATCAAAGCCGAAGGAATCGCAAGACGTAAAAGACCATTAAAATCTCTCTGGCTCTCCTGTAAAGCTTCTACTCCTTGTTCGATATGATAAACCTGCTTAGCCACCAATTCGTAAAAATGTCTCCCAGATTCTGTCAATTCAATATTGCGTGTCGTGCGAATAAGCAACTCTGAACCCAACGAAAATTCTAAAGCTTTTAGGCGACGACTAACCTTGGAACGCTGCATATCGTTTGCTTTAGCTGCAGCACTTATTCCGCCATGAAGTACGACTTGTGAAAAAAGTCGGATATCGTCAAAATTTGCTTTCATTGTCCTATTTTTAGCTCAAATGGGGGCTTTTTATGAGCATACCAGAATGACCTTGTTATGACTATAATTGCACAAAATCTTTAGGCTTAGGATAAATCATGCAGCAAAAGCAAGTATTTCAACGCGTCATGAAAATTTTGGGTAGCGTGTTTATTGTCTCGTTTGTGTATTTAATTGTCGCTGATCGTCGAGCTCCTTTTACGACAGAGGGACGTGTTTATGGTCAAGTTGTGCAAGTCGCGCCTGAAGTGACTAGCAGGGTCACAGAAGTCCTCGTCAAAAACAACGAAGCGGTAGACAAGGACGATATCTTGTTTGTTCTTGACCCTGGTAAATATGTTATAGCACTAGAGCAAGCTGAACTCGCATTGAAAGCAGCTCAAGAGCAGGAAAGATCTCTATACGCTCAAAAGAAGATGGCGATGGCCAGTATCTCCAGAGCTGAAGCAGGCTACGAAAACGCGCGTGCAGATTACCAACGAGTTGCTGAGCTTGCTAAGAGCCAAGCCGTATCAAAGTCGAATTTGGATAATGTGTTCAAGCAGTATCAAGTGGCAAGTTCAGTTCTTGAAATTGAGCAACATCATCTTGGTACTTTAGTTGCGCGCTTAGGAGAGCCGGGTATACCAACAACAGATGTCTTGTTAGCTGAAAACCGTGTAAGACAAGCAAAGCTTGATTTGACTAATACGACGGTACGTTCACAAAGTGCGGGGGTAGTGACTAACTTGCGTTTAGAAGTTGGCGCAATGGCGAACGCGAATATGCCGCTGATTACCTTAATCTCTGACGGTTCTATGTGGGTCGCTGCAGACTTCAGAGAAAAGTCAGTCGCTCACGTACAAGAACGTTATCGAGCGCTGGTTACGTTTGATGCTCATCCCGGGAAGATCTTTGACTACAGCGTAGCGAGTCGAGACTTAGGTGTCGCTTCTGGACACCAAAATCCAAATGGTACATTGACTCAGATTGAAGGGAACAACCGTTGGGTACGAGATGCACAGCGCACTCGAATTAACCTACAAAGCGATGATGCACTGCCAAGCCCGTTATTCGTAGGTTCGCGCGCAACGCTTGCTTTATATTCAAACGACAACCGTTTTTGGCGATTCGTAGCAAAAACGCGTATCCGTTTGATTAGTTGGTTTCATTTCATCTATTAGGCGGTTGCGATGAAGACACTTCGAATATGGTTTGGTTGTTCTTTTGGTCTGGCTGTTAGTATGGCCATGGGTTGGGAGCTGGGTTTCTTGGCAATTTTGCTGCCTCTTTTTGTCCTTAGTATCAGCGATAGCTTGAACTTGCCATTGTTACTGATCATTTTCGTCAGTGCTATTTGGTCAATCATTCAGGCCAATGTGTTGTGGGGAGTCTTAGGTAGCTATCCCCTTATTTTACTGACTGCTGTGGCCGTGATGTTCTTGTTTAAATGTATCGCCATGACAAAAAAGCAGACCTTTGTCGTCGGTTATATGGGCTTAATTGTCGTCTCTATATTACTGCATCTAAGTAGCTATGACTTTATCGATGTCGAGCAGATCTCTATTACCATTGGGGTTTATTGCTTATTGAATATTGTTATCTGTTCAATAGCGTATTGGCTCTTTCCTGATCCGATTTGTGATGAGCAATATCAGCAACGGCAAGAGGTACATCAACAGCAGCAAGATCAACCCGCTGATAATCTGAAAGGTGAGGTAGAACTCCCTATTCAGTATGACATCACGCAAATTATGGTGATTTGGGTTGTCGTGATGCTATCTTTTATTGTTTTCCAAGTGGTCGATCTGTATGACTCATCAGCGGCTTACGCATCAATATTGGTGATTTTAGCTCCTTTAACTTGTACTGGCGCGGTCGATATGGCCAAAGTGAGAGTGATTGGCACTGCCGCAGGATGTGCTGCAGGCTTAGTGGTGCAGTTAACATTAGGGCAATGGTACGCAAATGCATTTTTATACTGGCTTTTATTCACGATTGCGATGGGACCATTTTGTTATTGGCACACACAAGGCAAGCTCAAGTCGGCCTTAGCATCTTCTGCGATGGCTTCATTAACGGTGCCGTTGACAACCGTGCTTATTCCCGGTGAACAAGATGCCTTTTTCTCGATTTTATATCGATTTAGCTCTATTTTTATCGCAGTAGTGATCAGCGCTCTATTTATCTTATTGATGCAGAAAATACTCGAGTATAAGGTGGTAAATCGTGCTGTATAAGCCGCCTGAAAGAGACACAGCATTGATGACACCAAAACCTGCGTTGTTCATTATCGTAATATTCGTGTTGTTGGTATCGGGTTGCGCCTATACACCTGAACGTAACGTCTTATTAAATTCTGAGCAGTTAAACCCCTTAGACACGCCGGGTTTGAGGTTTTGGGATGAGTCCGTTATCTCGACTGATAATTACGACTTTAGTCACGCTATAGAATCTCTTGTTGAGCACAGTAACAAGTCCGGGCAGGTAAACCATCTTGCGCTGTCAGGGGGTGGGTTTAATGGGGCTTTCTCCGCGGGCGTTTTGAACGCATGGAGTGAAAGTGGAACTCGACCCGAATTTGATGTTGTTACAGGGGTATCAACGGGTGCGATTGTGTCGATATTTGCATTTTTAGGCAGTGAATACGATCAAAAACTGAAGGGTTACTATACGCGAACGACAGCCGATGAAATGTTTAAACGTAACTCAATTTTTCAGTTACCTTTTCGAAATTCAATGGTGGATGTTAGTGGTTTTGAATTCAAAGTCCGTGATGCTGTCGACGCTATAATGGTCAATCAACTTGCTGTTGAGAGAAGCAAAGGGCGGATATTACTTATCGCGACAACAAGCTTAGACAATGAAAAAATGGCGATTTGGGACGTTGGAAAAATTGCCCAGATCGGAACGCCTCAAGCCCAGCAGTTGATACAAGATATCATTATTGCGAGCAGTGCCGTTCCTGGGCTATTCCCTGCCACTCGAATTACATTGCCATATCGAGGGGGAACGGTCGACGAATTGCATGTGGATGGAGGTGTTTCAAGGCAGGTCTTTCTTATTCCACAGGGTTTCCAAAAAACCTTTGTTCCCAAAAATATAGAAAAGAACATTTACGTTATACGTAATGGTTTTCTTAAACCTGAGTTTGAAGAGATAGAGAATGGCTTAACATCAGTTTCTTATCGTGCGTTATCAATATTGATTCGTCGTCAAAGTATCGGTGATATAGAGCATATTTATAACTACAGTGAGCGTAACCAAATTGGTTTTAATCTTGCCTATATCGATGATGATTTTTCGAAGGATGATCTAAGTTCATTTAGTTTAGAGTATGTGCAGAAATTGTATGACTATGGGTATCAAAAAACGCTAGATAGTGACTTATGGCGTAGAAACTTACCGGATCCAGGTTGAGTTATATTTGAATACCTCCATGCTTTTGAGGGGGCATGGCAGTAAATTCACTTTCTTGGTTCATTAGACTCTGAGGTCGCAATAGCCAGGGGTAGAAATAGTGGTGCTATTGGTTAACTTGCGGTTTATGCCAGTTCGACTTCCTTGACTGAGGCTGGAGATAAAAATTCGTACAACTCACCGTAAGGAATAGGACGAGAGAAGTAATAGCCTTGCATTAAGTCACATCCACATGCCTTTAGAATCGCGAAGTGCTCGTTCGATTCTACGCCTTCAGCCAATACCACCATGCCGAAATTTTTACCTATCGCGATGATGTTTTGAACCATGGTAAGAGACTGTTGATCGACTGCAATGTTCTCAATAAAGCTCTTATCAATTTTAAGTTCATCGATAGGGAGTGCTTTCAACATGCTTAGTGATGAATAGCCTGTACCGAAGTCATCTAAAGATATTTTAATATTCTTTTCGTGTAAGGCCTCGAAAATAGGTTTTACTATGTCTACGTCTTCAATGAACAGGCTTTCAGTGATCTCTAATGTTAGACAACTTGCGGAGAGCTGATACCTCTCCAGCGTTGTAAATAAATGCTCAGAGAAAGATCGGTGAGAAAACTGTCGAACAGATATGTTGATCGAAAGCCCGATTTTTTGTTCCGTCGTTCGGTGCAAATGGGCGATCTGCATAATGCTGGACTCAATAATAAAAGTGCCGAGCTTTTGCATTAAGCCAGTGTTTTCAGCCACAGGTATAAAGACATCTGGTGGAACGAAACCCAGCTCGTCATCAATCCAGCGAACGAGTGCTTCTACACCGTGAATACTTTCATCAGCACGGACCAGTGGTTGGAAAACCATGAACAGAGTTTGTTTCTCGATCGCGATACGTAGCCTCTGTTCTACTTTCATTTTGTAGAGGTGGGCGTCTTGCATCTCCGTTGTAAAAATACTGTACGAGTTTTGCTGCTGCTTCGCTTTGTACATGGAAATGTCGGCAGAGCGTAACAGGCTATCTAAATCTTTTCCGTGTTCAGGAAAACGCGCTACGCCGATGCTGCAACCTAACAAGAACTGCGCACTTTCGACTTCATAAGGTTGAGACAGCACTTCAATAATTCGCTTGGCGAGTCGTTTAATTTCTACTTCATTCGATAAAGGCGTTAAGAATAAAAACTCATCACTGGATTCGCGCACCAATAGGCTGACTCGAGAGCGGAATCTCATCAAACGTAAAGCGATTTGCTTGAGCACCTTGTCACCGAAGTCGTGCCCGTGGGTATCGTTGACGCATTTAAAGTTATCGATATCGATAAACAATAGTGAGAACGGCTCTGACTCATCTTCAATCCATTTACCAATGTTTCTACGCATGTATAAACGGTTGGGTAGAGAGGTTAACGGGTCATGATTCGCTTGGTAGATGAGTTGGCTTCGAGTGCGTTGTTCGTTCTTGGCAATCGATTTTACTAAAAAGTAGAAACCAAATTGAAGAAAAATAAAGGCAACAAAAAGAATGCCAAACTCTTTTACGAATATGCCATCGACGTGCGATAGGTCTGTACGGCCGACCACCCAAAGCTTGTAGTCTGGAATGTATTTAGCGCTAACGAGCGAGTGATATGTGTCGTCACTGATACTGAAAGAGTACGTGTCTTTACCTGTTTTTGCTTCTTTGACACTGACATTCACTTGTTCTAAAAAATTTTTGGTAATGCGCTTCATCAGGTCGTGAGCAACAGGTTTCAAATAGGCGTCAAGAGATTCGATGTCGCTAGAAAAGAACTGACGATAGTTGTCTGTTCTAAGCAAGGTTAACGTGTTGTAGCTACCTGCGTGTGCGTTGCTTTCAAATACGATCGTACTGTCCAAACGCAAACCCGCAGTCATGACTGCATCGACGTGCTTGCCATCGATTGAAATCGACTTTCTTAGCGGAATTACTAGGCTGTTAAGTGAGTCCTGGAAATAGGTACGTCCCAACACCATTTTTTCGCTAGACATGGCCTCGAGAAATGAATCTCTGGTGTATGAGTCGTTAAGCAAATTATGCTGATCGGATAGCTGTAGGTTCGAGCTAATTGCAAGGTAATCACCTTCAGGATTAAGTAACCCAAATGCGGCTATCGCGGGGTGAGTATCAAGTAGCTTATCTAATATTGGTCGAATCTGGATAGAAGCCGTGCGAGTAAAGTCAGATTGTTGGGCTAACTGGTGCCCAACAACTTCAAGTAGTGCTTCTTGGCTGGTCATCAGCGAGCTAACAGAGCTAGAAAAAAGTTCTACCTGAATGTGCTGTTGCTCCGTGAAATCGTCTCTGTTTGCTTGCCACTTGCTTACGCCCAACACAGCGAAAAGTATCAGGGTAAGCAGTACGATCAGAACATACAGCGACCAGATATTTTTCTTAAATAGAGCCATGAGATGCCTTTTGTTAATTACTACTTAAACAGAGAGCAAGTGACAAACGAGTGGATTGTCAGCGTGATTCATGCAACGAAGGATACAAATATCAATAATGAAAGTATTAATGATTAAATAGTGTAACGACTACGAGCAGAGATTCTTGAGCGAAATATTAGTATTCAGAATTTTGATGACGAATAACCCATGGTTAATCACAGTTTATAGTTAGCAAACAGTCGTCGTTTATAGCAGTAACGCTAATCGAGCTCTGGCTTCAAGCGGAGGTAGCCGTTAGCTACAGAGTAAAAAGCTTACTCCATGAGGTTTTATTCTCACGGTGAATAAGCTTCTTATGAACACGATGCACGCTATGTCAGTAAGATTAACAGTAGCACTGAGTGAAGTTGAATTACTTTTCAGTTACGGCGATAGGTAGCTTCTCGTTAGCGCCCCACTCAGTCCATGAGCCATCGTAAACGCCCATTTCACCTGTATAGCCAGCGAGTTTAGCGGCCAATAATATGATGCAGGCTGTTACTCCAGAGCCACAGCTAAAGAGCATAGGTTGAGAAGGGGCGATCTCTATGGTGGAAAATATCTCAATTAACTCTTGTTGAGTTCTTAATTTGCCATCATTTAATACCTGAGCGAACGGTAAGCAAACTGAGTTTGGAATGTGGCCACTGCGTAAACCTTCACGTGGTTCAGGAACTTCTGAATCGAAGCGAGCTTGAGAACGCGCATCTACAATGTTTGCGCTCTTGTCAGTTGAGTAACTTTCAATCTGATGAGCACTGACAAAATAGTTGTCTTGAATATTGCCTTCAAAGTTGCCCGTTTTCACTTCGGTTCGATAGTCAGTCTCTGTCGCGTAACCGGCTTCGATCCACGCTGGTAAACCACCATCTAAGATGTATACGTTGTTGTGTCCCATTGCCATAAACATCCACCACGCACGGGGCGAAGCGAAGGTTCCGGCGTTATCGTAAACCACAATCGTACTGTCTTGATTGATGCCAATTTCTTGTGCACGTATGTTGAAGTGTTTTTCTGTCGGGAACATGTGAGGAAGCAGAGTGTGCTTATTACAAAAGTCTTTGTCGTAATCAAAACGAATCGCACCAGGAATCATTTGTCCTTTGATCTTTTCTGACTCACTTGGAATCTGAAATTCGATACTGGCGTCGAGGAGGATGATGTTGTCTTTTTCTAGCAAACGTTGTTGAAGTTGTTCTGGTGAGATGAGTGGCTGATTCATTATTGTTATATCCATTCTTGTTATTTTAGCGATTACTGTTGCTTTTGCGAATACAGTTGTTGCGTCGATTACTACTGTGCAGCTCGACAGTGGATGAACTGATAACTGCTTTGTCCGGTTATTTGATTGTTTAATGTATCAAGCGCGACCACAGAATCAATAGGGCAGTCTGTGGTTGGAGTAATAGAGACGCGAAATACGTCATTATCTTTTGTCTGAACCGTAAGATAACGCCTGTGTCCATCTAAGGACTGAGTGAGCGTGTTCGAAATCACTTTGGCTTGAATGCGTTGTCCCGTCTCAGATGTTAGCGGGAAATAGGTAAGGGCCAATAGCACCCCCACACCACACATCAATATAAATAGACCTATTTTAAACTGTTTCATGAGAGTAAGTCTTTGAAGGTTATATTGAAAAATATAAGTGAGATTGGCGGAAAAGTGAATGTAATCAATCAGAAAGTTTGAGTGGCTATCCATTCTTATACGATCAAAAAGTGAGCATCGCTGCTCACTTTGGATTGATACAGAATCAGTTTTGCACCTGTTGACTACCAAACTGTCTCCGCCGATTACCAAACGATCTGGGAGTCACTGCTTGATACCACTTGTTGTAATGGCGGTTGACCATCATAAAACCAAATTTCGACCAACAGTGAGTCGTGATTGACTGGAGCCGTAAAGTTAGACGCAAAGACTCCGTTGTTTAATGAACCTGCAATCACTTTACTTGAGTAGTCTGGTTTTAAGGTAGAGTCATCTCGTGTGCTGAAACGGCTATAAACGGTCACAAAAGAACGGTCTGTCGAAATGCTGCTGATGTCGATGTCGAGATCAAATTGTTCAACAGAGCTGTAGTCAAACCCGTCAGGTACTACCAAATCACTCATCGTATAGCTTTGCGCAGCTACCGCACTTGTGGCGGGAGACGGCGAAGGCGTTGCTGTTACCGGAGTCGAAGGGGTTGCAGGTGTCGAGGGGGTAGATGGCGATGGAGTAGATGCACTTCCGCCTCCACCGCCGCCGCCCCCACAACCGGCTAGTACTAATGGAGCTGCAGCTAAAATAACGGCTAGTGACTTCTTCATGTTCCAAGTGCTTTGTACAGACATACGTTTTTCCTCAGAGAGATTGCGACTTGAATCAACGCAATGATTGTCTCGATATTGTTTAGTGTGAATAGTCATAACGTCTCTCCTTATGGTTCGTAACGTTGGTTGTCTGCAGGTGATTGGTACCATGTTTGGTTCGTGTCACCGCCGGATTCTGCGAATTCTTTAAACTCTGGGTAAGCGGTCACAATATCGACGTACTCTAGAGGCCACTCCCATTCGTCATCCGAAGTTACTATGAGAGCCCAAGGGTGATTTTCTGCTGTTTTAAAGTATTTACCTGTTGATGGATTACTGTCATCGACGCCTAATCCAGCCTCAAAGAGATTAGCCGTATCAAAGGCTTCTGTTGGTGCTTGGTCTGGCAAGTGAACTTCCCAACTGCGCCCTGGGTGCAGAGGTAGATTTTCACCGTGATAGTAACCCGGTGTTGCAAAGATGAACGGGTCGTAAGGCATGTCTGTCCATGTGTCGGTACTGATACCTGAGTCAGACAAGCTGATACCGATTTGGAAAGAGAACTGCTCGCTTTCTTTACATGAGTTACTGGTTCGGTAGAAAGTACATGACGTGTCTATTTTCGAAGTTAAGTCCTCGGCGGCAACAAATATCGCCTCACTACGTCCTTCCTCCATGTCCAAGTCAGTAAAGACACCATTGTGTTTCATGTAAGAATTACCGCTGTCTACCGAGTTTGGAGCAAGGTTTGGTAAACGAACGGCGAAACCATTTCTATAGGTTGCACCAACAGCAGCTAGGCGACCGTCGATGGTGGATTTCACCACTTTTCCGTCTTTTAGGATTTCTGTGATTCGATACATAAGCACGGCATCATTCATGTCGTAGTCGGCTTTATAAGGCCAGTTATCTTCATACGCCAAGGTTGCGTAACCAGAAGCACTTGGGAAGTAACGGGCTGTAGCGCCGTCGTTAAGAACATCAACTTGAATATCAACTACCTCGCCAGAGGTTGAACCACCAAAGTAGTTCAGGTTGGTTTGTTGGCTGAATCTGAAGCGAGCCCAAGTAGTCCCCGTTAGTGCGTTGATATCGACATTTAGGAACAGATCGTTTTCACCAGCATCGAGCGCGTAATCTGTAAACACTTGCTCGTTGGCACCATCGAAGCTGCCATCTTGGTTCCAGTCGATCCAAGCTGAAAGGTAACCGGTTGTTGAAGCTTCAATCACAACTCTTGAATCAAGTCCGGCTTCAAGCGCGGTAACAAAACCGATACCCCCGTTTGCCCATTCATCATCCACTCCAACGGTTTCGTCTGATTGTGGTGTGACATAACCATCCAAATCCGCATCTGGAGGTGTTGTACCTAACCATGTGATGCCATCAAGTTCATGTCGAGGGCCATTACTTGCTAGAAGAGTCAGGTAGCTATCTGGCGCGTCACCGAAGTCGATATTTGAATCTTCATCAACAACTGGGGCATTAGCACAGCGAGCACCATCGTTTTGGCCAGAAGCTGGGCCATTCGATACAAACTCAACGGCAGGAACAATCCCAGCTGCGATGTTGGCCGCGTTGTCTGGAGATAAGTTGATACGGTATATTTTACCGTCTTGATTTCGAGATACGTAGTAGTAGCCGTTTACATCGAAATAACCTGCGCCGAATGTGCCAGTTTCTCCAGTATCACCGATGTAGGTTTCTGCACCAGTTGTAGGATTGAAGCTGTACAAACCACCAGAGTTATTGTCGATACCATATAAAGAGCCATCACTTGGGTGGAAGGCAAAATCAGTCAATCTTACAGTTGCTGGGCTTCCTGCGATTTTGTTGACCGTAACAGTTGCATTAGGATCTGAATCGAGAGGGGATAGATCAACAGTGAACAGCCCCTTACCGGTGCGGTAGAGGTAGTAAACATGGTCGTAGACATCGCCTACATAGAAGGTATGGTCGGTTGGTAAGCCGCTAGCGTTAATCACTTCGGCTTGGAAATCCTGGCCAAGGCGCACTAAGCGTTTGTTGGTTGTGTCATAGCCATAGATATATCTGTCTTGAAAGTCGAAACCGACACCATTGATATTGGCATTCATACCCGTATCGTCTTCTAACAGAGTGGTTGAGCCGGTCACTAGGTTAACGCCCCAAACTTGCACTGGGGTCGATTGAAAGAGGTAAGCCTTACTCGGGCATGTATCGAAGGGCGCTGCGTTGGCGACCAATGGCGCGCTTAATAGCAAACTTAACGTTGTAATTCTCATATTTACATCCTTGTCATGGAAGGTCTAAATACTTGTACAAGTTACGTGCCAATTTTAAGTTGTTGATTTTTATTGTTTATATTTTATGATCTTGGGGTTTTTATTGTATTCTCAAAATGAGAACTCAAATGAAACTAATCTCTCATAAAGTCTTTCAAATTGATAAAGCGATTTGAGAAGCTGATGTTGGGACCTAAAAAAGCCCTGACATATAGTCAAGGCTTAGGTTTTCGATAATAGGGGATATGATTTAGTTTATCCACACACTGAACAATTAGGCATCTTCATTAAATTCATTTCGCGCCAACTGTGCGACATGGCATCAAGAATCAAAAGCTTGCCTTGCTTTGGTTGTCCAAACTTGGCAATAACCTTGATAGCTTCCAAAGCCTGAGCTGCGCCTACCATGCCAACAACAGGCGCCATCACACCTGCTTCAACACAGCTTAGAGCAGCGTTGCCAAATAGGGCACTTAAGCACTGGTAGCATGGTGCTTCAGCATCTTGATAAGTGAATACACTGATCTGACCTTCCATGCGAATCGCTGCACCTGATACGAGTGGCGTTTTAGAGGCGTAACACAAGCGGTTGAGTTGATTGCGCGTTTCAACGTTGTCACTGGCATCAAGAACAAGCGAGTGTGTTTCAATCAACTTGCCAAGTGCTTGATCATCAAGCCTGTGATCAACAGTTTCAATCGTCAGGTGAGGGTTCAGTGCCTGTAACGATTCAGCGGCTGAATCCACCTTCTTTTTACCAATATCAGCATCGCTGTGAAGCACTTGTCGCTGTAAATTTGAAAGTTCGACAACATCATCGTCGATCAGTGTCAGCTTGCCAATACCGGCAGTCGCTAGGTATTGAGCAGAGGCACAACCCAAGCCGCCGGCACCCAGTACCAAGATTGAGCTCTGTTTCAGTGCTTCTTGGCCTTCAAAATCAAACTGTTTAAGAATGATTTGACGGTTGTAGCGAAGCATCTCAGCATCGGACAGTATTTCCATCATCAAGCCTCGTTAGTAAAGCGTCGAGTTAAACAGTTGAATCTGAACCTTTTCACCGACTTCAACACGGCCACGTTCACGCTCTAGGACCACAAAGCAGTTTGCTAAGCTCATTGAGCGGAAAGCGCCTGAACTTTGGTTACCTGTTGTTTCTACTACAAACTGACCGTTTTCAATCGAGTAGATACCACGTTGGTAATCAGTACGGCCTGGGCCTTTTTTGAATGCAGACTTGGTAATAGCAGGGATCGATTCTGGTGCTGTCCATGCGGTGTGGCCAGCCAGTTTAGCCAGCATAGGTTGAACCAAAACATACATGGTCATCATTGCCGACACTGGGTTACCCGGTAAGCCACAGAACCACGCGTTATCTAATTCACCGAATGCGAACGGTTTGCCCGGTTTGATTGCCAGTTTCCAGAAGCCGATTTGGCCGATTTCTTCCAAAATGTCTTTGGTGTAATCCGCCTCACCAACACTCACGCCACCAGAAGTCACAACCACGTCTGCTATTTGCTGTGCTTTTTCGAAGGTTTCTTTAAGCGTCGCAGGACAATCTGGGATGATACCCAAGTCGATAGCTTCACAACCAAAGGCTTCGATTAATGGTTTAATACCGTAACGGTTACTGTCGTAGATCTGACCGTCTTCAAGAGGTTGACCTAATGGCTTTAGCTCATCGCCAGTAGAGAAGAACGCGACTTTAGGCTTATGTAACACTGTCACGTGGCTCACACCCAATGAAGCAATCATTGGAATGTCACGAGGTGTTAAACGCTCACCGCGACTAAGAACGATATCGCCTTGTTTGATGTCGTCACCAGTAGGGCGAATGTTATTGTTCAGCTTTATGTTGTCTTGTTGAATCTCAATACCAGCCTCAGTTTCGGCCGTATTTTCTTGCATGATGACGGCGTCACAACCTTCAGGGATCTTTGCGCCAGTCATAATGCGAATACAGGTATTGCTTGGCCATTTACCTTCGAACGGTTGGCCTGCAAAAGATTTGCCTGCTAATGGTAGTACTTTACCGTTTTCTAGATCTGCTAAGCGCAATGCATAGCCATCCATTGCTGAGTTATCAAAAGGAGGTACGAAAATAGGGGAAAGAATATCTTCAGCAAGGACATAACCTAATGCTTCAGCAAGAGGTAGAGATAAAGTCGTTTGGATTGGTTTAATTGGTGATAGCAGCTTATCTAGTGCTTCTTCAATTGGCATTAAGCCCGGAGCGTCGCAACAGCCCATAATTGAAATCCTTTGGTCGTTATTATTTTGATTTAGTGGTTGGCAATGGTGGTTTAATAATTATCAAATCACGGTTGTTCGCCAACGAAATTGCAGCCACTTTAGCATAGTTTAAGCCCCGTAAATAATGACCTCCCTTAAAATATGGGTGTATTTATTCAAAATTCCGAGTATCCTTGTTTGCCATCCAGAAGGGGCAATAAAAGAGGAAGTTGAATGTCAGGTCTTAGCGAATCAGCGAAGTTGGTTAAAGATGCGCTAGCAAGCCGCGGATTAGAGACACCAATGCGTCCTAACCAGGTTAGCCGAGAAGAGAAAAAGGAACGAATCGAACACCATATGCGTGAGATTCTAACTCTCCTTGAACTTGATCTTGCAGATGACAGTCTGGAAGAAACACCACAACGTATTGCGAAAATGTATGTGGATGAGATTTTCTCTGGTTTGGATTACGCCAATTTCCCTAAAATCACCGTGATCGAAAACAAGATGGGTGTTCGTGAGATGGTACGAGTAAAAGACATTACCGTAACCAGCACATGCGAGCATCACTTAGTCACCATTGATGGTAAAACCGCAGTGGCTTACATTCCGCAAGGTAAGATCATTGGTCTTTCGAAGATAAACCGAATTGTTCGTTTCTTTGCTCAACGTCCTCAAGTTCAAGAGCGCATGACGCAGCAAATCCTTGTTGCATTACAAACGCTACTAGAAACCGATGACGTTGCTGTAACTATGGATGCTGTTCACTACTGCGTGAAATCGCGTGGGGTGATGGACGCAACCAGTGAAACGACAACAACAGCACTGGGCGGTATTTTTAGATCAAACCCAGCAACGCGCCATGAGTTCTTACACGGCCTGCGTTAGAACTAAACCGATTAAGATTAAAAAAACGGAGCATTATGCTCCGTTTTTATTGTTTGCTTCATAAGCCTACAGATTGACTATTTTCTTAAACTCTTCCTTTGAGTATTTCTTCTCTGTGCTTTTAGTCAAATCTGTAATCATTTTGTATCTAAGCTCAGTTGCCATATCCAATGTACGCATAAGCTGTCCGTATGAGTAGTCGGCAGCCATGTTCAGAGCCGCTTGTTTATCTACTTTATACATGTCTGTTAACGTTT
Source organism: Vibrio sp. QJM3NY_27 (assembly GCF_057785955.1). Taxonomy (NCBI): domain Bacteria; kingdom Pseudomonadati; phylum Pseudomonadota; class Gammaproteobacteria; order Vibrionales; family Vibrionaceae; genus Vibrio; species Vibrio sp. QJM3NY_27. The sequence continues at coordinate 1,352,735 of NZ_CM173512.1, forward strand.
TATCTAAGTGTGCGACCTGCTTGTATAGTTGAGTTTCTTCTTTGTCCCAAGTTGCTTTTAGTACTGGTAAATACTTGTCTGGATTTGCAGAAGCGAGGGCGGTTAAGCTACGGAACTGCCAATAAGCAGAGTCATCGCTGTAGTTATCATCGCCTACTTGGTACGCTTTGGGGTAATCTTGTAGGGTTGAGTATAACGGCACTAAAACAGATTCTGGTAACACGCCGAAGCTTTGCCAAATAATACCTTGAAGCTCTTCTGGCATCTCAGGGCGAAGCTGAATAATATGCGACTCTAGTTGACGCTCAACTCTAATTGGTCGTTTCGATTTTCCTTCCAAAACCGTGTCTTGATAAGTCGCGCTAAGTACTTCTGCCACATCTTCAACTGAGATTTTTGTATCTGGCTTCATAAACAAAGGGTATTGCGTCATGCGACTTTGTTGATGCAGCGAAGGTGTAAGCATTTTTTGGCCTAACCATTCACGATCGATATTATACTCATCACCAAGAACCCCGAATGCTTTAGCAAAATTGAAAGATTTTTTATCTGGGTTATCAAGCAGTTTGTGCTGTTCTACAAACTCGAATATATCTTTTGAATGCAGTACCTCTTTGTTTGCCAAGTTCACATCATGTACACGTAAGCCATTTGCAATCATGGCGTAACTGTCATCAGGCACTTTTACAGCAATCCAGTGGTGACCTGAACCAATTTCAAATAACCACGCCTCATTGGTGTCTGCAATATAGAGACTGTTACCTTCGCCAGCACCGTAGGTTTCGATGTAATGACCGAGTAATTCTACGGCTTGTTTTGCGTTTTCTGCCTGAGGAAGGATTAGCGTAGGTATAATGGCTTCGATTACGCCATTATCGATTAAAGGATCTACTTTGGCGACTTTGTCGTTTATTTCTGCGCTGGTTGTTGCTGAAATGGCAACGTTGTGTTCATTAATCCCACGTTCTTCATAGAACTTTCCATCGCGATTAACGGTATCCGCATCCCAGTCTGGTATCGCTGAGTAAGCAAAGAAGTGCTTTGGCATCGGAACAACTAACCCGTTACCTAACTGCCAGTCACCTTCTTGGTTATCTTGCGCAGGTCGATACTTTAGGTATTTGTTCCAGTTGTTAATGCCAAAATCTTCATTACGAGCAATCATAATGCTACCGTCGCTCGAGGCTCCTTTACCAACAATAAGCCCAGTACAAGCTATCGCATTACTGCTTAGAGCGACAGTTACTGCAGTTGCAAGAAAGGATACAGACCATATTTTCATTTTAATTCTCCGCTTATAAAACAAGATAATTTAAAGTTAACGTTAGTTGTATTTGCAGGTTTTTTATTATCATTTTATAAAAGTCAGTGTACTTATCATCATAGGAAAAAATGCTTCCGCTCGTCACATAAATGATCATTTCCATTTGAGAATAATTATCTGAAAAATATGCACTTTTTGAATAAATTGATAAGTTATATTTGTAAAATAACCTTGCCACGTACGTAGCTTTAACTCGTCGTTTTATGGGAAGTATCATTATCACAACAAAACTTTGTTCGTTTCTAAAGTATGGTTTTTGGATTGCAATCGGATAAGCAACGATGCTGAAGCGCAGGATCTTGTGGGGGTTTTTTTTTGTTTGTGATGAAGTAAACTGCAATGACTGCGTGTGAGGGTTCAGCGTGTATTATATCGACAGCTTTTTAGAGAAAAACGCTGCTGATCTTGCAGAATGAGAGACTCGTTAACTTTTGTCATTCCCTAAAGCGAGGAACGAGCGTAATAGGGAATCTGCATTTTCGATGTGGGTTGGTTGGAACGGAAATTAGATGCGCTCTACAGAATCTATAAAGCGCAAATTTGGGTACAGCCGCTGGTGGAATGCTTAAGTAAGATTAAACAAACGCTTAAAGTGGTGAACAAAACCGGACGGCTTATTCTCAGCTTGATAGAGGTTCAAACCATCATAAAAACTGGCCATAAACTCTACGCGAATCTCATCATCACTGCTTCTCGATATGCGAGACAACAGCGTAGCGGCTACAGCAGCATGATCATTGGCAAGGCTGTAATCCATTCCTAGTCGTCCTTGAATGAACAACCACAAATGCGTCACTAATTTTAACTGCTGGGCGTTAGAGTTTTGAAACTTGTCGCTGTACTCAGTGCCCACTGTATTATCGAATACATTTTGCATCGCCTCATTCGCTTCTTTATTGCTTTCAAAGCGATAGCTTGCATCGATATGTACCTTGGTTAACAGACCAAGCAACGTCTGACGTGCAGAGTTGTCTGGCTTGTTCTCGCAAGCGTGCTTAAACAGAGCATGGTTGTCATCAATAAATGACTTTAACTCTTTTTCATAGCCCGTCGTCAGCGCTTTGACTGAATCGAGACCTGCGAGCTGCAAACATGCTTCGAGCTTAGTTTGGCGCTGAGGTTCAGTCTGTGTTTGGATCTCAGTCATTACTCTGTAGCTCTTCCCACGTTACTTCTGCAGATTGAGTGTCGCTGTTTACGAACGCAGAGTTACCCGACAGCATCACTGAAAGATCCATCGTACGTTGTGTCATCGCCGCTAGCTGCTCAATACCATCGTTGTCTAGACGAACGATCTGAGCTTTCAGGTAACCGAATTTACCTTTGTTCTGTTCCCACCAAACATTCGATTTAGTGTTGAAGCTGAACACGCTCACAGACTTAGATAAGCGAGTCGCTTTCTTAACGCGTTCTGGATCGGGTTCGCCAACATCAATCCACTCTAAGATTTGGTCATCTAACGACTTCTGCCATAAATCGGGTTCTTCAATGCTAGACAACCCTTTAGTGAACTCAAGTTCAGGAGATGCATTGATACAGAAAGCAATAATACGAGCCATCATGCGCTGTTCTGTTTCAGAAGGGTGTTGTGCAACCGTTAGATTAAAAGAGTCGTAATAGTCGCGATTCATATCGGTTAAAGAGATACGAAACTTATAGATTGTCGGTTTAAGAGCCATTGATAGGGTGTCTTAGGTAGAAATAGTGAGGGGGAATATTACCTTAAATCTCTGAATAGCGGGTAAAAAAATAGCCAGCAGAGGCTGGCTATTTTTAGAAAGCTTTAAAATACTAAATTAAAGTACTTTGATGCTGTCAGCTTGTGGGCCTTTTTGACCTTGAGATACAGTGAACTCAACTTGTTGGCCTTCAGCAAGAGTTTTGAAACCGTCGCCTGTGATTGCAGAGAAGTGTGCGAATACGTCTGGGCCGTTTTCTTGCTCGATGAAGCCGAAGCCTTTAGTTTCGTTGAACCATTTTACTTTACCAGTAACTGTGTTAGACATGATGATATCCTAAAATTAAATTTTTATTTTGAGCCAATTGTGGCACTGATAGCGCGGAAAAGTTTATTGCTATTGCGTACAACACAACGGGGTTACTAGTAATCCAACGAAATGTTTATATACAAAGAACTTTCTTTCTAGCCGAGATGAAGTCTAAATCAAATCAGGGGATAGTCAATCGAATCCATAGTGAAAGGTTGCAGAAACTTGGGGGTAGTCAAACTTTGCATTCCTTAAATATCATGGAGTTACAGTTGTATGGTGATTTGTTGTCGTTTTTGTGAAAATGGTGGTCGAAATTGATGACAAATTTGGAGTGAATGCACTGTTTTGGTACGTTAATTTTTTCAAATTTTGAAGTTGCTAGTTGGAGCTTAGCCCCACTTTTAACGGCTTATATTTATAACTGTCGTTGTAAAGAAAATGTCTTTACTTGAACGAGAACTAGACTACTTTTTCAAGCGGTACAGGTTGCCATTATCGGTACTGAAAAAGATGTCGCCGCTTGGTGAAGTTTCGATGTCTCTTATCCTTTCGCCTAAGTCTTCTAAAATACGCTCTTCCTTGATTGCCTCACCTTGTTCATTGACTGTCACAATATTAATGTGAGTAAGCTTAAGAGCGCCAGCCAGCAGCTTTCCTTTTAACTCTGGGTATTTATCGCCTTGGTAAACAATCAAGCTCCCCGGAGCGATTGAAGGAACGTAGACTTTTTTAGGCGCTTCAATACCATCTTTGGTTTTAGACTCGCCAACGCTAATTGGGCCCCAATACTCTTTTCCGTGCGATGTGACTGGCCATCCATAGTTGGCGCCTACTTTTATTAGGTTGATTTCATCACCACCGCGCGGGCCGTGTTCAATCGACCAAAGCTTTTGAGTCGGGGCATCATAGAACAACCCTTGTGGATTACGATGTCCATAGCTCCAAATCTCATTGAGTACCTTGTTGTTGTCAGTGAATGGGTTATCGCTTGGCGTGCTTCCATCGGCATTTAATCGCAATATTGAGCCAGCATGAGTCATGGTGTCTTGGCCGTTGTCCCTGTCACCACGATCGCCGATTGAAAAATACAGGTGGCTCTCATCAAAGGTGATACGGCTACCAAAGTGACGCCCTGTGTCCGTTCTGGATTTCGACACAAACACGTCTGTCCAATTAGTGATTTCATTATTACTGTAATTAGCAGAAGCCAGTGTCGTTACACCTTCACCATCGACCTCTTTACTATAAGTGACGTAGAACCTTCCGCTTTCAAAAGGAGAGAGTGCGATATCCAATAATCCACCTTGGCCTTTCGCCCAAACATTGGGCAGCCTGAACAGTGTGTTTTGATCACCGGTCTTTAAATCAATGTGTTTAATGACGCCTGATTTTTCTGTTACTAGCATGGAGTTGTCGTTGATATAAGCCAACCCCCAAGGGATCACGAGTCCGTCGGTGATCTTCTCTGCCTGCCATGCAAAGGCTGACGTTGTAGGAGCAAGGGCAAGCAGCGCCAAAGCACATGAAAAAATACGGTGATGAGTGTTCATTGAAGTCCCTTGATTATGAGCATCTAGTGTTAGTCTAGCGCTTGTCGTGGGCAGGCGGAAAGCTGAGGTTGCTGAAAAGTGACTATTCACATATTTAGTTGAACGCCTATTGTATGATTATACAAGCTCACGTATGTTTACTGTGCCTTTCTCTATTTGATCCAGTCGGAGCATTATGAACAACTCGCCAGCAGCGTTTCCGCTATTTTCTCTGTTTTTATGTTGTGAGTTAGATACGCACGTTTTTTCTTCGAACGGATGTATTAAACGATGAGTCGTCGATTTGATTTTAAATCGATCTTACTTGCGTGTTTGGTCATCAGTGTCGGTCAGCTCAGTATGGGGCTTGTGTTTCCATCACTACCTTGGATCGCCAAAGATTTCGATGTATCCCTAGAGCAAGCCCAGCTATTGGTAAGCGTGTATCTATTAGGTTTTGGGCCTTCCCAGTTTATTTATGGCCCTATTTCCGATGCTCTCGGGCGCAAGAAAGTACTGCTGAGCGGATTATTAATCGCCATGCTGGGACTATTGATGATCATTTTCTTCAGCCACTCGTTTACCAATATGGTGATGGGGCGATTTCTGCAAGGCCTAGGAACCGGCTGTTGCGCTGTACTTGCTCGCGCTTCGACGCGCGATAGATTCAACGGTGCAGACTTGCCTTTGGCGATGTCTTATATTGCGATGGTTGCCTCTATAACACCTTTGATCGCGCCTGTTATCGGTGGATTTATTAACTTCCACTTTGGCTGGAGTATGGTGTTTATCTCACTACTTGGCTATGTATCATTGGCTTGGGTGGTATTGGCGTTCAAGTTTAAGGAAACCGTCACTCAGGTTTCAGCTATCCCTTCACCGAAGAAAATGGTTTCTCAATATAAAGAGTTACTTACTTCTCGTTATTTTATGAGCTTTGCGAGTATCGGTTGGCTTAACTTTAGCTTGATGATCACCACCGTATCAGTGATGCCATTTATCATGCAAAACCAGATTGGCATGACGTCAGATGAATACGCGATGTGGGCGGTGATTCCTGCATTAGGCATGCTGGGCGGAACAAGCTTATGTAACCGTATTCGCCCTATGCTGGGCAACAAGAAAACTCTGTTATGCACACCTGTATTACATGTTGCTGCGGCGTTATGGCTTTTCTTTTGTCCACTTGAGCCACTATATTTAATGCTTGGCCAGTTCTTGATGATTCTTGGCAATGGTATTGCGTTACCTTGTGCTCAGGCCTTGGTGATGTTGCCTTATAAGAAGAACGCTGGCGCGGCTGCTGCGATGTCTGGCGGAGGGCAGATGGTGGTGTCTTCAATGGTGAGTATGGGGCTAGTTCAATTAGGGCTAGGAGAAGCGTGGCATCTATCGCTTGTCATCATGTTGTTCACACTGATTACCCTGTTTAATATTTTACGTGGTTTCAGTAGCCAAGAAGCGAGAGAGTCACAGCTGAGCTAGTTATTTGGTTGTTTAATTATTTAGCTAGCGAGTGAAAAACGAAAAGGCCATTGAAGTTTATGATTTCAATGGCCTTTATTATGCTTAGAGCTTAGATTTAAACTGAAATACCCGAACTATTCACAGACGACTGCAACCTTCTCACTTGCTGCAGTATTGGCTGGAACTGGATGATCGATCAGTCGGATAGGGGACTCATACAAAGCCGATAGCGCTTGTTCATCAAGCAACTTATCCGCGCTGCCTTCGAACGCAATCTGACCTTTTTTCAGGGCGACAATATGCGTCGCGTAACGAAGCGCTAGGTTCAAATCGTGCAAAATAACGATCACCCCAACATCTTCTTTTTTGTTGAGTTCAGACAGTAAGCCCATTAGCTGAAACTGATGATGAACATCCAATGCAGAGGTCGGTTCATCAAGGATCAATACCGGTGACTGCTGAGCTAGTAACATAGAGACCCATGCTCGTTGACGTTCTCCTCCAGACAAATCATCCGCCAAAGCTTGTGAGAATTCAGTGACACCTGTTCTTTCCATCGCTTGTTGGATAATCGATTTGTCTTCTGAATTCCAACGACCTAGTGCGCCTCTCCATGGGAAACGCCCTAAACGAACCAGCTCTTCTACGGTTAAGCCTGCAGAAGCAGGAAGCTTTTGCGGTAAATAAGCAATCTTCTTTGCTAACTCTTTGCTTTTGAATGAAGAAAGGGAAGCACCGTCTAGTTCCACGCTGCCATGATCCGGAGACATTTGCCCTGAGAGCAAATTAACGAGTGTAGATTTACCCGAACCATTATGGCCAAGAACGACGGTCAGTTCGTTGGTCGGAATCGTGAGGTCTTCGATTGAGAGAATCGTTCGTTCATCACGAACAATTTTGATGTTTGAAAGCTGAAACATGTCAGTCCTGTGCCTAGGCTAATAAAGCGCTTCAGTGAAATTAAACGAGCTTTATTGGCTTTTAAAAATAGAGGGTGTTATTGAGCTGTTTTTTTGTTGTCGGGGTGTCTTGGGCAATCGTCGCAGTACTTTCTTGAATCACACTTATAAACCAAACAGCAGCTGATTCTGATCAGTTTTAACATCCCCGAATTAGAATCCACTTTAAGGCTGTCTAAATGATTTTCAGGCAACTGACATGCTTCTAACCAAAGCTTTGCTTGTGCAGTAATGTAATCGTTGGTCAGGCTTGGTTCGTGTTGCTGAAGTTTTATCAAACTGCCTAACAATAGATCGGCCAATAAATGATTGGTAAACCCTGGGCGAATACGTGTCCATTCACTGATCTGGCTTCGATAAAACTCAGTCAGTGCAAGAATGGCTTCACCAGCACCTGGAATCAGCTCTTCTGGTGAACCATGTTTATGATCACCATTAAAGAAGCGGTAACCAGTAATGAACTCTTTGTATCTAAATTGACCGATATTCTTGATGTCGGGCAATGAATGAAGCCCATAGATAGAAATGAAAGTCACATAGATAGGCTGCCAACACACCAGATCCCAGGTTCGCGTTAACCAATAGGCTTTGCCTGCTTCCGGGTGACTTTTCGAAAGACCATCGTAAACCCGTTTGAGTTCTTTATGGCTATCCTCATTTGTTACCGCAATGCTCTTGCTATTAAGCGCACCAAAGCTTCCGCTTAAATAGGGGGTCACTTGTTTTGAGTAAGCGAAGATTTTTTGATGTAGAGACGGGGCTTTCCGACGGGTGATAATATTGTGCAGTTGGGGAAACATCTTAAATCAATAAATGAGAATCAGTTGCGTTATCATAACGAACATAGTCGAGGATAACCATACAAAATGGAGCATCTACTCGGTGCCTCTGTCTTTTGGTCATTTTATAGAACACACATGAACGCTTCTTTTTTTGAGTGATAAAAGCCGTTTTAAATGATAAAAGTATTGGTGAATCGAATATGTCGCTGTCAACTATAGAGAATATGAAAGCTTAAATATGAACACACCTGCATTTGGTCGTATCAGTCGCGTTTTGACCTATATCCATTCGAACCTTAGCTCCTCGCTATCGTTAGAAGATATTGCGACACAAAGCTGTTGGTCTCGTTGGCAGCTTCAAAGAGTGTTTCAAGCCGAAACAGGGCTTACTGTGGCTAACTATGTGAGAGAGCTAAAGTTAAGCCAAGCTGCAGAACACCTGCTTGATGGAAAAGAGCGCGTGATAGATATTGCTCTTGGGCTCGGGTTCAATTCAGAAATAAGCTTTAGTCGCTCGTTTAAGCAGATGTTTGGGTCTAGCCCAAGTCAGTATAGAAAAGCTGGCAAAAGAGTCGGGCTAAGAAAGCCGATACAAGTATCTGAAACAGCGAGTACTTCTGAAAAAGGGGCGTTAAGCTTTGTGGAAGTGCGCATTGATGAAAGAGAGTCTTTCCTAGTGAAAGGTATGACATCAGAAATCAGTGGTTTGTTTTCACTCACGCAAGACTTCGCTCAGAAAGTCCCTCAGCTATGGTCACGTTTAGAAGGTGAGGTTGAGATCCCTGACGACAACGTGCTCCAGTTCATTGGCGTGGTTGACCTGACTCAGTCTTGCTTTGACGGGACTAATATTCACTATTGGGCAGGGGTAGAGCTTCAGGAAGGAATTTCAATCCCGCAATTACCGAGTATTATCTCTGAAAGGTTAGAGGTCCTGACGGTTCCTAAGCAAACTTATGCTGTAGTGAAGCACTGTGGTCCAATTGAGAATTTACGACACACCTTGAGTTGGTTTGTGCTGAATTGGATGCCAAGTTCAGGTTATCGTGGCGTCGATGGATATGAGCTTGAAGTGTACCCGGTTGCCTATCAAGCACATGCCTCTGACGCTGAAATGGAGTACTGGGTTCCTATTATTAAATCGTAGTCATATTCCCGCTTACTCTCTTCTAGCAAAGCTTTCCTATCAATAGGGTCAATTGTCTTTTAAATCACCAATTGACCGTTTTCTGATAAAAATAGGTCAAGTTCTTTTTGAATTTGCACCAAATTGTTAATTATCCCACCTCTAGATACATACAATGCAAATGAGATTTATTATTATTTATATTAAGCATTGGTACCGAGGGAATTATGACCACTCACACTCGTTTTAAATATTCATCACTTGCAGTAGCGTTGCTCACTGCGTTTTCAGCGCAAGCGTTGGCGGAAGAAACCGTTACAGCGGCAGATTCGAATATCGAAACTGTCACTATTATGGGTAAAGCCTATCGTAATACAGCAACGAAAACCGTTTTAGATCCAGAAGAAACGCCACAGACTCTCAACGTTATCGAAAGTGAACAGATGGAACAACGTGGTGTTAAGTCTGTTATGCAAGCTCTTCGTTATGCTCCAGGTGTTTCAACTGAGAACAAAGGTGGTGCAGTGGTTCTTAGTGATTGGGTTAAAATTCGTGGCTTTGAGTCTTCAAATAACTATTACGATGGGATGATGTTGCCAATCCTTCCTGGATGGAATGTAAAACCTCAAATTGATCCAATTGCGATGGAGCGCTTAGAAATTTTTAAAGGTCCAACGTCTGTTCTTTATGGAAGTATGCCACCTGGAGGCATGGTTAACATCATTGCGAAAGCTCCTAAGTTCGAAGAATCTACGAAAGTTGGTTTAGCAACGGGTTTAGATAACCTAGTTGAAGCATCAATTGATACAACGGGTGCTTTGAGTGACAACGTTGCTTATCGTTTAGTCGCTCTTGGTCGTAAAAAAGATACGCAAGTGGACGGTGTTGAAGAAGATCGATATGTGATTGCGCCTTCAATCGATTGGTATGTGTCTGATAAAACTTTTATTAACTTTAACCTTTATTATCAGAATGATCCTGCACTCGGTCAGAACGTGACTCTACCGTTAGCTGCGATTGAATCAGGTAAAATTTCACCATCGACATTTGCTGGTGACGTTAACTACAACACCATCGAAAGAGATTTCTTGATTACTGGTTACAAATTTAATCATGACTTCAACTCTAACTGGGCTTTCTTACAAAACTTCCGCTATATGCAGGCTGATTTTTATCAAGAAAGTGCCGCCAGTGGCAATTTTGATGCGATAACGGGAGAGTTGGAGCGCTCAGCATATAGTACTGATGAAAGCTCTAAGGGCATCAGTGTTGATAACCAACTATCAGGTTTAGTGTCCACTGGCTCATTGGATCATTATTTACTCTTTGGCTTAGATTACAGAAACATTGAAGGTGATGTAGCTTACGACGCTTTTGCAGGTGTTGATGGAATTAACCTTTATAACCCAAATAACGATAAGCTGAATCCGGACGATTTCACAAAAGTGTATTATCAAAATGACGACATTGAAATGAGTCAGCTTGGTCTTTACTTCCAAGATCAGATGTTGATTGATAATTGGGTGTTCATTGCTGGTGGTCGTTTTGACAAAGTCGAAACAACGACAAAAGTATCAGTATTTGGTGGCACTCCAAGTAAAACTAAAACTGATGATACTAACTTTTCGTACCGCTTAGGTGCTCTATATAAATTTGATAATGGTTTATCCCCATTCGCAAATTTTGCGACTAGTTTCGAACCTAGTGCAAAGCTGGATGCTAGCGGCAATAACTTGGATCCAGAGACAGGAGAGCAAGTAGAGTTTGGTCTCAAGTATGACTCATACGAAAACATGTTGTCAGGCTCCATGGCTCTGTTTCAAGTTAAGAAAAAAAATGTGGGCGTTCGTCCTGACGGAGCTTCGCCGTGGACAGCTGTTGGCGAGATTCGCTCGCAAGGTATTGAGTTAGAGGGACGTGCTCAAGTAACTGATAACTTAGACTTGTTGGCCAACTATACGTATACCGACATGGAAATCACTGAAGATAAAGATGCTTCAAACATTGGGCAAACACCTGTTTTCGTACCAGATCATACTGCAAATGTTTGGGCTAACTACTTTGTGCGTGACGGTGTCGTGAATGGTCTTAGAGTTGGCGGTGGCGTACGTTATGTAGGTGAAACAGTACTAAACGATGCATCAGATAAAAACAAAGGCACCGTTCCATCATACACGTTAGTTGATTTGTCACTTGGTTATGACTTAGGTGAAATGAACAGTTCTTTAAAGAATGCGACAGCTAATATTGTTGCCAATAATATCTTCAATGAAGAATATTACACTTGTTGGAATGAGAGCTACTGTTGGTACGGACAAGAGCAAACCGTTGAATTCAATGTCAACTATGAATTCTAACTAGGTTAGGGTTATCCATTTTAAAGCAGCCTAGTTAAGGCTGCTTTTGTCGTTTGAAGAAATATAGAATTTAGATTGAGTAGGCAACAGTATGAATTTACAACGAATAGCTTCCCATTTTTCTAAAGTAAAGAGCTTGAATGCAAAGCTGGTGGTATCCGTGTTGGCGAGCGCTTTATCGTTTAATGCGATGGCCAATTTTCAAGTTGAAGACAGTGAGGGTTTTAAAACCCTTGAAGCACAACCGGCTAGAGTGGCTGCGCTGAACTGGGACATCGCTGAACAAGTGATTGAACTCGGCGTAACACCAGTAGCGGTACCTGATATTGCAGGTTATACCGATTGGGTTGTTCAGCCTGCGATTCCAGAAGGCGTGGCGGACATTGGCACTCGAACTGAGCCTAATTTTTCTGCTTTGAAGAAGCTAAACCCCGATGTGATTCTTATTGCTTCGCCTCAGAAAGATCTTCAGGAACGACTTTCTGAAATTGCGCCCGTGCTTTACTACCAAACATACAGTGACCAGCACAGCAATGCAGCGGCTGCTATCGAGAACTTCAAGAAGATAGGTCAATTGCTTGGCAAAGAAGAGCAAGCGAACAACAAACTGGCTGCGATGGATGAACGTATCGCGTTTTTAAAAGCTGAGTTAGACAAAGCGTATCCGGGCGATAAACCGAAAGTCACTTCTTTCCGTTTTGCGAGCACCACATCGGTGTTCATTTACGGCGATAACTCTATTCCACAATACGCACTTGAACAGCTAGGCTTTGACAATGCGATGGATCTTCCTGCAAGTCAGTGGGGCATCAGTCAAAAACGCATGACCGAGCTTAAGAACGTGAAGAACGGTATTGCGCTTTACTTTGAACCTTTCCCATATCAAGACAAGCTAGACCGTTCTCCGGTTTGGAAGAGCATGCCTTTCGTCCGCAAGGGTCAATTTAGCCCAGTCGCGGCAAGTTGGAGTTACGGCGGTGCAATGTCGATTTTGTATAACGCAGAAGCCATGGCGAAATCGCTATTGACGGTAGCGGAGCAGTAATGAAATCCAGTGGTTTTATGATGGGGGCTGCGCTGTTTTGCGCTGCCCTTGTTCATTTGTGGTTAGGGCAGTCGGAATTTGGCCCTATTAGTGAGTTGCTCCAGCAAGTCTCACAGATCAGTGATATCACCACATTCAACTCAATGGTCGATGATTCATTCGAGTTGATGGCGTTAGCCTATGTCAATTTACCTCGTTTAGTGATGGCGATTTTGGTTGGTGGGACACTCGGTACTATCGGTAGTTTGTTCCAACAGTTAACGCAAAACCGCATGATGTCTCCGCTTACACTCGGTACATCATCAGGCGCTTGGCTTGGTCTGGTTATTCTGAATGTGGTTGCGCCGATGTTGGTCGCTCAGTATTCAGTTTGGTTTGCTCTAATTGGTGCGCTGCTTGCGATGGGGCTGATTGTTTCGATTGTCGGAATCAAAAACATGAGCGGTTTGCCAATTGTATTGGCGGGTATGGCGGTCAACTTGTTGCTAGGGGCATTTGCGACAGCGATTATTCTGCTCAACGATCAGTACGCACAAAATCTATTTGTGTGGGGAGCGGGCGACCTAGGACAGAATGGTTGGGAACAAGTGCTTTGGTTGATGCCTAAGCTGTTGCCGATTTTTGCCATATTCTTCTTAGCTCCGCGAGTTCTGACTTTGCTTTCCATCGGCACAGAAGGGGCAGCAGCGCGCGGGCTCAATATTGGCACCACATTCTTTGTATTGATGGTGGTTGGCGTTTGGTTGGTTTCAGTATCGATTACCTCAGTGGGCGTGATCAGCTTTATCGGTTTGATTGCTCCGAACATTGCTAGACATCTAGGTTTTCTAAAGGCGAAATCTGAACTCATCGCAAGCTGTGTATTAGGTGCGTTACTGCTGTGTGTCACTGACAGCTTGGCGATTTTCTTGGCGCAATGGTCTTTGGACATGATTCCAACAGGAACGGCAACTGCTGTGGTTGGTGCTCCTGCGTTGATTATTATTGCGAGAAAGCAATTATCGGCTCAAGATCAGCTGTTTTTCTCGATGCCTAAAGGTCCAAAGTCTATTTCACCTGTGGCTTACTTCTTGTTGGGGACGATGATCTTGGGGCTGTTGGCGTTGAGTACATTGTCTCAGCCTTCTTCTGATATGGGCTACTTTGTTATTCCAGACGCATTTGAATGGTCTATTCGTTGGCCGAGAATGTTAACCGCGATATTCGCTGGTGGCGGCTTAGCGGTGGCGGGTGTGATTTTACAAAGATTGGTCTACAACCCGCTCGCAAGCCCAGATATTCTTGGTGTGTCGGCGGGTGCAGTTCTGGCGTTGATTTTCAGTAGCTTATTCATGGGCTATTCGATTCACTCACTAAGCCCGTGGGTTGCATTTTTAGGTAGTGCGATTGCACTTTGTTTATTGCTGTTTCTTGGAAAGAAGCATCAGTTTGCTCCGTCTATTCTAATTCTGACAGGTATCTCGTTGACCGCGGTATTGGAAGCTTTGGTGCAATTCTCTCTAACGCGAGTGGGTGAGGGGAAATACACTTTATTGGCTTGGTTAGCAGGGTCTACCTATCGTGTTGAACCTGAGTCAGCAATGATTATGGCCATAGTGATAACGGCTTGTATTGGTGTGGCTCTGCTGTTGAGTCGTTGGGTGACCTTAATTGCGGCGGGACGTCAGTTCGCGAGTGCCAGAGGGTTGAATATCAATATCGCCTACGTGGCATTGTTGTGTATTGTTGCGATCTTATGTTCGGTCGTGACAACCACCATGGGACCAGTCGCGTTTGTCGGCTTGTTGGCTCCGCATATTGCCGCAATGGTGGGTGCGCGTTTGGTTAAAGAACAGATCATCTTGTCGTTTTTAATTGGTGCTGCACTCATGTTATTTGCTGACTGGTTAGGGCAAGTGGTGGTGTTTCCGGCGCAGCTTGCGGCAGGGACGTTAGTTTCCATTATTGGTGGCAGCTACTTCATCTTCTTGTTACTGAAATCTCGAAGAACATAGGTTCTCCCAAAACTGAGAGTCCTTGATTATCAAAGCTACTGGTATTCAAAGCTATTGGTATTCAAAACTACTGGCGATCAAAGCTATTGGCAAAAAAGCTATGAATGAAAAGCAGTGAATGGAGCGATCCATCACTGCTTTTTTATTTATGTCGTTTGTTTAAAGGGGCGGTGTTAAGCAACACAGGTCTCGCTTCTTAATGTGCAAGTTTGGCATATGTTAATAAAATGTATAATCTAAAGGTCTGACCACTTATAAGGTAGCCACCATGCCAAACCTCGATCGTATTACTTGTTCTATCGATGGAAACCAAATTGCGACGGTTGTGTTGAATCGACCCGATAAGCTCAATGCTATTGATATGGCGATGTTTGAAGCCGTTAATGACATGATAAGTGAGCTCAAGAAGAGCAGAGATATTCGAGCTGTTATTGTTAAAGGCAGTGGTTCCGATTTTTGTTCTGGTTTAGATGTTAAATCGTTATTGAACAGTAAAGCCGGGGCATTGAAGCTTTTATTTAAATGGTGGCCAACGTTGCCGAATGCTGCGCAATACTTCTCTATTGGTTGGCGAGAGATCCCATGTCCTGTTATTTTTGCGATTCATGGTCGTTGTTGGGGAGGCGGCCTTCAATTAGCCAGTGGTGGTGATTTTAGGATGGCCAGTCCAGACGCGACTTTCTCGATACTGGAAGCCAAATGGGGTTTGATTCCTGACATGGGAGGCGCTATCGCATTTCGAGAGTTAATGCGTAAAGATCACACCTTAGAAATGGCGATGACCGCTAAAGAGATCGATTGTAAAACAGCGAAAGACTATGGGCTGGTAACTAAGATTGCCGAAGACCCTTACGCTGAAGCTTATGCATTGGCACTTGAGTGTGCGAATCGGTCGCCAGATGTCGTCGCTGCTAATAAGAAACTCTACAACAAGACTTGGTGGTCAAGCCCTGGCATGGCCGTATTTTACGAGACCTGGTATCAGATAAAGGTAGGGTTAGGTAAGAACAGAGCAATTGCTGCTCAACGTGAAATTCATCGAGACAAGCCACGTTCATACGTCGCGAGAAAGTTCAAATAGCGTTTGTACAGGAATAACGGATATTCCATTTGTTTATGGGGCTTTGCGGTAACCTTAGAGCAATTTTATGTCTAAGGCTAAATGAGCAATCTGATGAACAAAACTTTTACTTACTCGCTAGCTGCCACCGCAATTTTTACAAGCTTAAATGCTTTCGCAAGTGGTTTGTTTTTGCAAGAAGCTGTTGTCGCCAATGCCGGTACTACTGGTGCTGGTGATGGTGTTTACACTCGTTCGGCTGCGGCGATGTGGACCAACCCAGCCACCATGTCACACATGGGCGAAAGCAAGACGACCATTAATACTATGGCGTTTGATCTTGAGATGAAATATCAAGATAACGGCGACAAGCAGGATGGTAAAGGCCATTCAGTGTTGCCTTCATTTGGCGCGTTTCATGCACATCAAGTCACCGACAAATTACACCTTGGTATTGCGCTTGGTGCTGTTGGCGGTTCAAGCCTTGATTACGGCAGTGAATGGGCGGGTGCTGCACTTCTAGAAGATATCACTCTCACAGCAATGCAAGTGAATCCATCACTGAGTTATAAGCTGAATGACCAATGGTCAGTAGGCGCGGGTGTGCAATTGAGCTGGGCAGCATTTGAGCAGTCAACTTCTGGGTTTACAGCTAAACAAGATACCGATTGGACCTATGGATATAACCTTGGTGTGATGTATACACCAACGGATAAACTTAAGTTGGGTGCCAGCTACCGCTCGAAACTAGAACATGAGTTTAAGAATGAGTTAAAAGGCCCATTACCTGGTAGCAATCGTTCTTTATCTACGGATATTGCGTTACCTGAGATTGTCGATGTCAGTGCTAGTTATGCCTTGAACCAACAACTTGACCTATTGGCAAGTATTCAGTTCCATCGTTGGAGCGCGTGGGACGAGACAGTACTAGACTTTGGTGCATCAGTTGGTGGTGACCCTATAGGCGGAATTCCAATCAAGCGTGACTGGGATGATGTTTGGAAATTTGCGGTTGGTGCTGATTATCAATTGAATTCAGACTGGCGTTTAAAAGCGGGCTTCTCTTACGAGACCTCGCCACAAGATGATCCGTCAATGCAATGGGTTGACCTCCCTGTTGGCGAACAGTATCGCTACTCAGTAGGTGCTTCAACGTATTGGGATGATATCTTGATCGACGTGTTCTACGAATACGCGGATTTGGGTTCGGTTGAAATGGATCGTTTAATGGTTGATGGCTCTTTCGATGGCCGTATCCACTTTGTTGGCGTTAGTGCGACCTTCTAATGACATTACGTAATCTATTACTTGTTGCTGTGGCAACGTTCGGATCGATGGATGCTTTGGCTGAAGAGAAGCACCCTGATGATCCCACTAAGATCGTAACCAAAGCCGGCATTGCTTATAACGAAGAACTGAAGTTTTCGGGCTCTGTTGGGCTTGATGAAGCGCGCATGATAAATGCTCGTGTCAATGCAGACGGTGAAGAGTGGCGACTTGGTGGTTCTTGGCTGTTGCCTATGGGTATTGTTAACTTTAACTTTAGTCGTTCTGAATATGACAACGATGCTTATAAGAACAACTACAGTATTGGCACATTTATACCACTGAGCTATTTCGATATTGAGCCGTTCGGTTGGCAAATCTTCCCTATGGCTGGTTATAGCTATAATGACGGCGAAGTAGCTGTTTTCGATGACGATAATGTTGGTTCTGACTATGTGTTGATGCCAAGCTCAACACACGGTGGCTACATTGGTGCGTTTGGTTTAAAAACGATTACTGATGAATGGTCGATCATGGGCTTCGGTGGCGGTTCAATGGGGTCTGATGATTATTCAGGGTATTGGGCAGGCGTCGGTGCTAGCTACAAGTTGAGTGATGCTCAATCATTCAACTTCTTCACTATTTTTGCTGAGGATGACTTCGGTGAAAATAACAGTGTTGGCGCTTCTTATACCTATGAGTTCAAATAGCTTTTCTAACATATCGTCTTAGATAAAAAGAACTGAGTGTAGGCCCACTAATTTAGTGAATCTACACTCAGAACTTATCGCTCTTCTATGAGCTTTCTAGTGTTGAGGTCGTGTTAGCAAGCCGCTTCGTAACGTTCAACATAGCTTTGCATTACCGCGTTCATCGCTTTGGTGATATTTGCGTATTGTGCTTCCTCTAGATTCGCGAGAGACACACGCAGAGACCACGTTGGCGCATCAAAACCTGCCCCAGGCATCACAATCACACCATGTTCTTCTGCAAGGCGTACCAAGAAATCAAGCGGCTCATACGTTTCTTCTAACCATGCGAAGAAATCGTTGCTGTGAATCGTTTGAGCAATCTCTTTCAGATCAATCTCCACGTAATAGAATGCACCGGTTTGATCGCCTTCAGCAACGATTGGCGCGGCTAAGTTATTTTGCATTAGAGTGTGGTAGCGACGACGCACAATTTGTTTCGCGAGTCGTTTGTATTCTTCACCATCCTTCATCAAAGACAGTAGCGAGAACATTGTCATCTGAATCTGCTGAGGTGTTGAAAGACCGGCCGTATGGTTCAGTGCTACTGCACGGCTGTCTGCCACTAAACGATCAATGAACTTAATCTTACTCGGCTCAAGTGCAATGCCTTGGTATCTTGCCGTTAGTGTGCTTCTGGTTTCCTCTGGAAGATCAGCAATCATACGGTCGAAGTTGTTGTCTTCATGTACGCCAATCACGCCTAAACGCCAGCCTGTTGCACCAAAGTACTTAGAGTATGAATACACTAGAATAGTGTTCTTCGGAGCCAGCATTGCTAATGATGTGAAGTTATCAGCGAAAGTGCCATAAACATCATCAGTAAGAAGGATTAGGTCAGGGCGACGGTTAGCAACCTCTGCAATCTTATAGAGTGTCTCATCGCTTAATCTAACCGAAGCTGGGTTGCTTGGGTTAACGAGGAAGAAAGCTTTAACACTTGGATCGTTCAGTTTTTCTAATTCAGAGTCTGGGATTTGCCACGCAGACGCTTCATCCGCCATGATTTCTACTTTGTTGAGCGCGTAATCTTCTAGCTCGGGCATTTCGATATACGGAGTGAAAATCGGAGCACCAGTCGCGATGGTGTCACCAGGGTTCAATAGTCGGTTGCTCTTTAGCGTGTTAAAGATGTAAACCATGGCCGCTGTGCCACCCTCAACGGCGAACAAGTCAAACTTTCCTGCAGGTAATGGCTGTGAGCCCGCCATTTCTTGCTCAATGTATTTGCGAGCAATAAGTTCTGAATATTTGAGCATGCGATCAGGCACTGGGTAGTTGTTACCTAGAATCCCCTCAACCCATTCATAAATAAGCGCATCACCGTCTACCTGATATTGATCCGTAATAAACTGGAAGGCTTCAATGAGGAATTGCACACCTTCTTGGTCTTCGTATTTTTCACAAAACTGAAGAAAGCGTAGGCTAATATCCTGTTGAACTCCCATTCCACCAAAGCCTTCATACCCTGAAAAATTCGATTTTGATTCTTCTAGTGCAAACATACCTAATTGGAAAAAGGCTTCACGTGGCGCTGTCGCGACCCAGTTTGGGTTACCACGACCAGCGTTGATCATGGTTTTTTCATGTGAATGCTGAGCAAGGTCGATCAGTGTGTTTTTTACTTCGAATGGGCTTAGTGTTTCTAGGCGTTTTTCATCTGTGCGTTTCATAGTCGTTTCTCTTTAAATTTGTTTAAGATCCAAGTTTTTTGGATATATAAATGAGTTAATTTCTTTGAGCAGCTAGCCTGCTTGGCTAGCTACTGTGTTAAATCGTTAATTAATAAGTTGAATCATCAATTGCCTGATTCGGTGTTGATTACGAAATTTTGGTAATGAGGTTGATGATGATCGGACCCCATAAGGTGAGGAAGATATTGGCAACCGCATAAGTCATCGTGAAACTCGGTACTGGTGTGCTGTTTTGTGTTTTTTCTAGTAGCGATGCGAATGCAGGGTTTGCACTGCGGCTACCCGCGATAACCGCTAGCGCTTCTACTGGGTTTTTGATTTTGAGTACGTAGTAGTTGAATAGGAACGTCAGTACTTGAGGAATTAGAGTGACCAACACACCTAGCAGTAAGAGCGTTATGCCATTCTCTTTGATTGCCGTCAGCGCTGGAGCGCCTGCATTAATACCAACAACCGCAACAAATACTGCAAGGCCGAATGTCTGTATAAAGTTGGCTGCGCCGTGGTTAACACTGCCTAAACGAGGTGTACGCATTCTTAGGTAGCCCACAAGTAAGCCGGAAACCAGACAACCTAAACCTGAACCTAGAGCGATATGAGAACCACCGATAGTGAAACCAATCTCGCCAATCAGATAGCCAAGCACCATGCCGAAAGACATTGTTACGAAGTCAGTAACACTAGGCAGTGGGCTGTTGTAGCCAATTTTTTTGATGACTTTAGCTATGTCTTCTTTTTGTCCAACTAAGGTGATTTCGTCACCAATGTGCAGTTCAGTTTCTGGCAATGTCGAAATATCATGGCCCATGCGTGATAGCTGAGTGATATAAACACCACGACGAATACGTGCGTTCGTTTCATCGTGAAGCTTACGTAGCGTAATACCCGCTAGTTTCTTATTCGTGAGTACGACCTTCTGTTGTGTTTGGACAACATTGCTTTCTTCACTAAATTCACCGAGTTCGATACCCAGCGAGGTCACTTTAGGAAATGCCTGAGTCAGACCAGTTAGGTAAACTTTGTCATCCGCCGCTAAAATAGGGTTCTTCGCCAAATCTAACGTTGATTCTGTGTCTTTCTGTGAGCGGTAGATCGCTTCAATAGTGAGGTCGGCATCGAATGCTTCTTCTAACTCGACAACACTTTTTCCAACAAACATAGAGTTCGCGGTCACTTGATAAGCACGAGAAGATACGCGGTTCAATGCCGAGAATTCACCCTCGTTTAGTTGCTTGCTGCCAGCGCCCATTTTTTCCGCAAGCTTCTTCGCTTCTTTGGTTATGTTCCAACCCATTACCATTGGAATGAGTGACATCATTAGAATCGGACCAAGAGAGCCGAAGATGTAGGTGATTGAGTAACCCACAGCCACGTTTGTTTTAAGCGTTGAGGTGACATCTGGCGCTAGGTTCAGCTGATCGATAGCATTACCTGCAGTACCTATGATTGCCGATTGTGTTAAGCCACCAGCCGCAAGGCCCGCCGCTAAACCTTTATCTAGTCCTGCCCATTTAGAGAGCAACACAACCGTGATTAATCCTACAAACGTCATCACAAACGAAGCGAATAAGCGTGTTAGCGATGAAAGGCGGAATGACGAGAAAAACTGCGGACCGCCGTTGTAACCCACCATAAAAATAAATAAAGCAAAGAAGATGCTTTTTACTTCGTTAGAGATCGTGATACCGCCGATCTGACCAAGTGCTACAGCAACAAGCAGTGAACCTGCGATTCCACCTAATTCAAACTTACCGATTTTAATTTTACCGATTAAGTAACCGAGACCGAGTGATAAAAAGAGCGCTATAAACGGATAGTCTCTAAGTTGTTCAATAATAAATGACATAGTAATCCTTGAATGAAATAGCATCATCATTGACTTGCTATTTCATTTATTAATTTGGTTTAACGTTTGATTAAGCATTAATTCATATTTTGTGGAAGAACTGATTTAATGCTTTATTTTTAATAATCTGGACTTCATCCAGTCTTCTACTTTTTATGATGCAGTCGCGATGATTTTTTATGGTCATGAATTTTATCTTTGTGATGTTTATCATGATGACCATCAGAATGGTGATTGACTAAATGCTTATGACCTTCTGGGGCGCCACCATGTTGACCAGAATGAGAAGGTTGATGCTCTCTATATTCTAAATGGTCTTTATTATGTTTATGGTTAACATCTTCTCCATATATACGTTTCATCTTTTCTTTAATAGCGACTTTAGTATTATTAATTTGATTCGACATAGTTAACTCGTTTATTTGTTTAAGGAACGATGAGAATTATATCGATCGAGAAAATAGATAAATCATGTTCAAATAAAATAGCAATAAAACAAAAATTGAGTTTCGATTGATGTTTTCATTATAAGTGTTTGATTTTTAAAGTTTGATTTTTATTTTATATAAGGTTGGGTGGATGTTATATGAGTTTGATTTATTGGCAGTGTCGATAGGTAGAATGACCAGACTTAAAAAACAAGGTGAACACATGAGTAAGTATAAAGGCGCTGACGGATCCCCTCATAATTTCCCTAGTCCTGCGTTGTGTGTGAGCCTTTGATATTCGAACATTCCCCATTGATATTGGGATTCATTAATTTGATATCGCCGATGATTTCGTACCTCTCTCCCTAGACGAGGTATGGATAGAACTCGGCGGTGTTTAATGCTGTTGGCTTGGAAGTCAAAATGCCATTTGGCTTGTACTGCAATGAGGCCATTCCACCACATCAAGATTTCAGCGAGCAACGCAATAAGAAGCAGGATATCCAATCGCTTAGTACAACGAGTTCTGTTGTGACGAAGTGCGATTCCATAGGCGGTACTCTTTAGATCGCGGAAGGCTTCTTCTATTTGCATGCGTTTGGCGTACAGGTTGGTAATTTGTACTTCATTTAAGATATGTCTAGGGACATTGGTCGCGAGTAGCCACGGCTCCTTTGCACTGCGTTGATAGAGATGTGTAGCGGAGTGTTTTTGACTGGTTCTGCTATGGCGTTGGGCTTTTCTGCCTTTTTCTAATCCTTTATAAACATAGGCTTCACAAGATATCGGTGATCTCTTTGCTAATAAGCAGTGGCCAAGATATTTGGGTTTATGGACAGCGTTTGGATAAAAGGTTTTATTTGAGACCCAAGGTTTTTGGGGTTGTTTGATTGATACTTCACCTCGGACACGACCTAACCAAAACCAACCTTTCTCCTGAACTTGGCGGAACCAAGTATTTCTAAAACCCGCATCAGAAACGATGATCGGACTGATTTTATTCGGTAAAATACTCTGCAATTTATCGAGGAATGTTTGGTGACTTTTTGGTGAATTGTATTGGCCATACTCAAAAACTTGCTCAAAGATTGTGATGGCTCGTCCATCAAGTGCAACGGATGCTCTTAACGTCATATAACGAAGTTGTTCACGAACATCAGACCAATCCACAAGGATCACAGGGCATGGGTTAGCGCCCGTTATTAAGTAGGCATGCCATTTATAAATAAGGTCTTTTTCACGATGTAGTTGGCGATTTCCAAGCAGTCTATCAACGCGTTTGATCGCATGTTTTACCGTGGTATTAGTTTCTAGTTTGCGACCTAGTTTAGTCAGCGTTAAGTCTGAGCCGTCAAGTACACTTTTTGTAGCAAGTATCAGAGAACTAACGCGTTTTTTGTGAATGGAGGGGCATTGGTTTTGTATGGTTTGTTGTAGAATCTGAATGTCGCGCATTATTAACCCACTTGTTCGAAATGTGTGTTCAGCGATATTCATTAGATCAAAGACGGCGATGCGCGTCTACCTCGTTGTTTTTACGCCTGATTATGAGGGGATTCGCAAGATAAAGGCGTTATCGTCGGGTCAGCTCTTTTTATATTACTGTCTTTTGTATTTGGTTTTCATTATGTAAAAGGTGAAATGATCAAAGAGAAGGTCGCTAATTTTAAATTGCCATCTATATCTGTAACAACGGAAAAAGTAAACCAAGATACTTGGGATAAAAGTTTAAAAGTCATTGGTAACATTCATTCTAAGCAATCTATTGATGTGACGAGCCAAATGTCAGGCCAAGTAAAAGAGATTCTATTTACTTCAGGTCAGCTAGTAAATAAGGATGATGTTCTTGTTAAATTGGATGATGCGTTGTTGAAATCCAACTATAAGAGCCAGCTATCCAAAGTTGAATTGGTAAGAGTCGAATTGATGAGAAACAAATTGCTCCTTAGAAATAACAGTGTTTCAAAAAATTCGGTTGATAAGCTACAAGCTCAATTTAATGCTGAAGGTGCAAAGTTGGAATATATTGCTACGCAAATTGACTACATGAAAGTGAAAGCGCCATTTTCTGGCAGCGTTGGGATTCGTCATATCGATGTGGGTGATTTTATTAATTCAAGCACAGCAATTGTCGAGCTGGAAGACAAATCAAAGCAGTATGTCGATTTCTCTATTCCAGAGCTTTATTTACACGATGTGAAGGTAGGGCAAGATTTACAGTTTAATTCAGAAGCAACGAACGACGAAGTCTTTCACGGCACTATTTCTGCCATTGAACCGAGCTCAGACAGCAACACGCACAATATCGAATTGAGAGCCATGGCTAACCAAGCCGTGCCGTTAGAGGCGGGTATGTATGTCGACGCTACGTTAATCACATCAGAATCGGACACTATCGTGGCGGTACCTTCTGTTGCGATCAGTTACACCTTGTATGGGAACACCGTGTTTGTGTTGGATACGTCGACTAAAAAGGCCAGTGAACATTCGAGCAACGATGCATCACCATTTTACGAGTACAAGGTTGTGCAGCGCACTGTTGAAGTCGGCCCCAAACAAGGCGGTTATGTTGGTGTGGTTTCGGGCTTGAAAGCAGGGGATGTGGTTGTGACTTCAAACCAACACCAACTCAAGAATAGTGGATGGGTTCTGGTTAATAACCAACATCCGTTGATTACTGACAAAAGTACTAAGCAAAGTAACTAGGAAACTCCCATGACATTTACTGATGTATTTATCAAACGTCCAGTTTTGGCTACGGTATTAAGCCTTGTACTGTTGGTGTTAGGCCTTAAAGCCTTCACCTCACTGCAAGTGCGTCAATATCCAGAAATTGAAACAGGCGTTATTACCATTACAACGAGTTATCCAGGTGCCAGTGCATCCAGCGTTCAAGGGTATGTGACGCAGCCACTGCAGGCAGAAATTGCTCAAACAGCGGGCATTGATTACATGACATCGGATAGTGCTCTGGGTAAGTCGGTTATCACGGTTTATTTGAAGCTAGGGTACCCGTCTGATAGTGCTTTGACCGAAATTTTGTCTCTCGTGCAGCAAGTGAAATATAAGCTGCCGTCGGGTGTATTGGACCCGAGTATTCTTAAATCGACGTCTCAATCTCCGATCTTATATGTTTCATTTTCGAGTGACACATTGAAGACGGAGCAAGTCTCGGACTATGTGAGCCGCGTAGTTAAGCCGACTTTCTCTACTGTTGAGGGGGTGTCAAAGGTCGACATATTGGGGCAAGAAGATTTTGCAATGCGAATCTGGCTGAACCCTCAACGACTGGCTTCATATGATCTGACGGCTGAAGATGTTCAAAACGCGCTTCGTGCAAATAACATTGTGAGTGCGGCGGGCAAGTTGCAAAACCCTTATATCGAAGTTGATATTAACGCCCATACCGATTCAAGTTCGGTAGACGATTTCAAGAACATGGCTTTGAAAGCGCATGACGGGCAACTGGTGCACTTAAAAGATGTGGCGACGGTTGAACTAGGCGCAGCAAACTATGACTCAGACGTTGAGTTCAATGGTGTGACTACCGTATCAACGGCGATCAGCAATACGGCAACATCTAATCCATTGACCGTTGTTGAAGGCATTTACGAATTGCTTCCACAGATCCAAGCAGGCTTACCTGAAGGTATTAAAGCGGATGTAATCTATGACTCGACTAAGTTTATCGAAACCTCAATTGATGAAGTAGCGAAAACCTTAATCGAAGCCGCACTGATCGTTGTCATCGTTATCTTCGCCTTTTTGGGCTCAATGCGAGCGATGTTGATACCACTTGTAACGATTCCTTTGTCATTGATTGGCTCTATGTTCTTCATGTTGAGCATGGGCTTCAGTATTAACCTGTTGACGCTGCTTGCCATGGTATTAGCAATATCACTGGTGGTTGATGATGCCATCGTTGTTGTAGAAAACACCTTTCGCCACTTAGAAGACGGCACTAGCCCAATTAAGGCAGCAATAGACAGTGCTCGTGAAATTGCAGGCTCGGTTATTGCGATGACCATTACATTGGCCGCAGTGTATGCGCCGATTGGTTTCATGGGTGGACTCACCGGTAAGTTGTTTACTGAGTTCGCATTCACTTTGGCGGGTTCAGTACTAATTTCGGGTTTCATCGCCTTAACGCTAACGCCGATGATGTGTTCAAAACTGCTTAATAAATCGGTTCTCGACGGAAAACTGGTTAAGAAAATCGATGCGGTAATTGAAGGCGTAACAGAGCGCTATCGTAAAGTGCTCGAACATGTGTTGAATAACCGTGTTTATATTTGGCTTGTGGTAGGAACGTTGCTGATCAGTCTGGTGTTCATGTTTATGAATACTTCATCTGAACTGGCACCTGAAGAAGATCAAGGCGTGATGATTGTGATGGGACAAGGTCCTGCACAAGCGAATACCGATTACATTCGCCACTTTACTCCGGCTCTGATTGACTCTATCAGCAAGAACGATGAAGTCGAAATGACCATGCTAGATAACGGTTACATGAACAACAATGCGTTCTTTGGTTTGGGTGTATTGAAAGATTGGGATTCGCGTGACGCAACGGCAAAAGAGGTAATGCAACGTTTCGAAAAAGAGAGTTCTGTATTACCGGGTTTGCAGGTGTATACCTTCTCTCCACCGGATTTGCCAGGCACGCCGCAAGGTCTGCCATTCCAAATGGTTCTGAAAACGCCAACGGGTTCTTATCAGGATCTCTATCAGTACGCTGAAAAACTGAAAGAGTACGCACAGAAGAGTGGTAAATTCATCTATGTACAAAACGACCTGAATTTTAATAAACCACAGGTAGAGATTCGCATCGACCGCGATAAAGCGGCTCAGATGAACGTGAACGCACAAGACATCGGTACCGTGTTGTCTCGCTTTATCAGTGAAGGCTTCGTGAATTACTTCTCGATGGATCAGCGCAGCTACCAAGTTATCACTCAGGTACCTAACGAGAACCGTAACTCTTGGGATGACTTGAAGAACTACCACGTACGCTCTAACACCAATGAAATGGTCCCGCTGGCGTCATTGATTGAAATTAGCCAATCAGTACAGCCATCGAAAGTGGATCAGTTTCAACAGCTTAATAGCGCCATGATTGAAGCGAAAATGATGCCGGGAATCAGTATCGGTGAAGCCTATAAAGTGATGGAAGAAGGGGCGGCGAAGATATTGCCTAAGTCTTATACGACGGACACTTCAGGCCAATTGAGACAGTTCCTACAAGAAGGCTCTTCACTGGTTACGACGTTCTTCCTTGCTCTTGTGATTATTTACTTGGTTCTGGCTGCTCAATTTGAAAGTTTGCGAGACCCACTAGTGGTATTAACCAGTGTGCCATTGTCTATCTTTGGTGCTCTGATGCCACTGTATTTAGGCATTGATACGCTCAACATATACACCGAAGTAGGGCTGGTGACCTTGATAGGCTTAATCAGTTAGCACGGTATTCTGATTGTGGAGTTTGCAAACCAAATGCAACAGGAATTGAAATGTAGCCGACGCGAGGCCGCTATTCGTTCAGCGACTGTTCGAATGAGACCGGTATTGATGACCACAGCTGCGATGGTTGTCGGTGTCGTACCGCTGCTCATTGCAAGCGGAGCCGGTGCGCAAAGCCGTTTCTCGATTGGTTTGGTCATCACGGTTGGTATGTCGGTGGGCACATTATTCACTCTGTTCGTTGTACCAACGATATACACCTACTTGGCTGCGGATCACCGCGGGCAAGAGCAAGAAGTTTAGTCCGTTATCCAGTTTGTTATTTTATTCACTAGTATTTAGCTCACAAGAAGCACATCGCCTGTATGGGCTGTGTGCTTCTTAATGATCGAGAATTATAAACTCATCAATGCTTGATACCCAATTTGGATTCAATCTCGGTGATGTTACTTTTGAAAAACAGTGTTTGAGCTACTTTCAAAACTACAGGGTGGCCAGATTCTAATATCGCTTCATAGTAATACTCTTCCGCCATTGAAGGGTTGCCTTGAGATTCTTCAATTTTTGCCAAGATAATCATAGACATCACACTGTATTCATTCC
This sequence comes from Vibrio sp. QJM3NY_27, assembly GCF_057785955.1. Lineage (NCBI taxonomy): Bacteria > Pseudomonadati > Pseudomonadota > Gammaproteobacteria > Vibrionales > Vibrionaceae > Vibrio > Vibrio sp. QJM3NY_27. The sequence goes on from NZ_CM173512.1 coordinate 1,380,415, forward strand.
TCGGGATCAAGCTCAGATAGTATTCGGCTTGGTCAGGGTTATCTTCAGTGAGGAAGTAGGCTGCTAACGCGTCATAGACTCGATAAGAGTTAGCATTGTTCTGAGCATTTAGTAACTGTTTTTTGAATTTCTTATTGAGCGCTTCAACCTGCTTATTCTTATTCTTCGATCTCATTATAAAAATGTCGGCAAGCTCATACATGTAACGGTTCGACATAACATAATGGTTGTCGGGCTCTAGCTCATTGGCTTGGGCGATCTTAGACAAGGTGTCGGTTCTGTCTAACGTCATGAAGGTGAGTCCGAGCGCTTCCAGGGTGAGCTTTAAGGCTTCTTCTTGTTTGGGTAACTCAGAGATTTGCTGCTTCAATATCGATTTTTGAATATCCAAATTAAATGAATCCAATAGGTCATCAAGCATTGAACGCATGGTCGTGTGGAGTGAAGCCGGGTCAATCAGGTAATCTCGACCTAGGTGTCTGAAGTTAGAAATTCGGTTGAAGTAGATGATATCAAGGTATTCTCTATCACCATCAATTTCACTCTTGAAACTGATCACGTTGGCTGAATTTGGCACCAAGGTTTCATCGATTACGACACGAAAATCGCGATAGGTGGTCAAGTAGCTCATTAATTTATGGATGATCCCACGCTTAAAGGCATCCGTCTTCAAGTTGTCATCGATACTGACGTAGATGTATCTAGGCTCTAAAGACAAGTAGTGCACAGATTCGTGTGCTTTGTGGGCATCTAGATTTTGGCTGTCTGCTGTTTGATTAAGACGATTTTGTTCCGTTGATTGATTTGAGTCAGCGAGTGGTTGGTTTGATTCATTAGCGGCGGTATTTAAACTGCTCAAATCGAAGGCGTCCGATGTAGGGCTGGTCGGTTTTAACGTCCACCAAATAAGCCCAAGCGCAATAACTATAGCGCCCCCAAACATCACAGCACGAGACGTTCTTTTCTGAGGTTTATTGGCTGCTATAGGCGCTTGTTTGTCGTTTGCTGTTTTATTTACAGGTGACTGTTGAATGAACTGTGCTGTACTCGAATCGGTATGGCTTGGATCGACATAGCTCGAATCGCTAGGTCTCGAAGCGCTAGGTTGCGGATCAACAGGCTGGACAGGCTCTTGTGAAGCAGGTTTTTCTGAGGTTGCATCGATTGAACTCTCTTTAGGTTCTTCGAGTACGGTTTTGGCCTCTGAGCCTTGATCGCTTATTAGGTTCTCACCAGTAACCGATTCTGCTTTTGGTTCGACTTGTTGTTTTTTATCCTCATCCAAAACTGGCGATGTATCTGGTGCGTCTGATTGAGTTGAAGGAAAGGAACCAAAAGCATTAGGTGCATGATTCATGTCTGCAACTGACACGGTATCTGTGGTGATACTTGCAGGTACTAAGATGGTTTTGTGTACATCAACATCGAGTTTATAACCGCGTTTGGGCACGGTGATGATGTGTCCCATGGAATGTCGTTCAGCCGCTTTGAGTATTTTGCGCAGTTCAAAAATGGCTTGCGTGATCACCTGATCTGTCAAGATTGAGCCATTCCAGACTTCATTAATCAGCTCATCTCGTGAGAATACGATCTTAGGATTTTGGCAGAAAAAGTTGAGTAGCTTGGACAAGCGATTGTCGATGATCACGTCTTCATCATTCATGATGAGTTTGTCTTCATCAGGAATAAATAACCACACGTCGAAAGAGTATTGAATGCGTTCTTTTTTCATAACCACCGAGACTAAGTCATTGTATTAAAATTACTTTAGTAGACATGTTTGGGCAATTCAATCAACCAATGCCTAATTATGATAAGTGGTCGTGCTTTTGAGCGGATTAGTAAGAGCCAGCAAAAAAATAAAAATAATATTGAGACTTATTCGCATCTGTTGATCTCAATAAAGGAACGGTTTAAATTGTCTGGTTAGTATCACTACAACATGAATATTATGAGGTTTTTTATGAGTACGGTCGTTGTATGGGGAGCAGGAAGTGGATTGGGTGCTGCAATTGTTGAGCATTTTCACAAACAAGATTATCAAGTGATAGCGATTGCGAGAAGCCCAGAGAAGAACACGCGCTTGGCTGAACTTGGTATCACCACACTGCGTTGTGATGCTACCGATAAAGAACAGGTTGAAGCTGTGGTCGCTCAATTACCTAAATCGGCACTGGTCGTTTCTAGTATGGGCAGCTTCAGAGCGGATGTTCCCGTTGATTATATTGGACACCGACATCTGACTGATGCGCTTGAAGCCAATGGTATCGCTCGATTTGTGCTGGTAACGTCGTTAGGTTGTGGTGACTCTTGGCAGTATTTGTCTGAGCGATCTAGAAAAGGGTTTGGCGCAGCGGTTCGTGAAAAGTCGTTGGCTGAAGCTTGGCTAACCTCGAGTTCTCTGGATTACACAATCTTACGTCCGGGTGGCTTGTTAGACGGCGAGGAGACTGGCAACGGTGAGCTGTCCCAGCAGGTCGAAGTTCATGGTGTGATTTACCGGCAAGAAGTGGCGCGCCTTATTGAAGCCTTGTTAACCAATGAAGCGAGCATTGGGCAGATCTATCAGTGTGTTGATCCTACGGTTAAATATGGGTAACGCTGTTAAGTCTGAATTTTAGTAAAGCCTTCAAGCTATATAGCTATAAGCTTATAAATCTATAAGCTTATAAATCGGTGAAGCCGTTTAGTGAAATTAAGTGGCTTCTGTTTACTTCCTTTGTCTTCTCTAATTCCTGTCTTTCTGATCTCTTTCTGCCTTTTTCTCATATGAGAGTGCCGCTCTCTTAATCTAGATTAAGTTTTCCCTAGTTTATTCTCTGTAGTATCCGCCTGAATCAGTGCCCATGCTTGATGGGTAACTCGCGTAACACGATTTTGAGAGGAAGACACTTGAGCACTTTGTTTACAGAAACCCACATTGGCAAGATGACACTAAAGAACCGCTTCATGAGAAGTGCAACGTGGGAAAATATGGCTACCGAAGATGGGCATATGACAGATAAACTGTACGCTATCTATGAAGAGTTGGCTCAAGGTGAAGTCGGCCTGATCGTGACGGGTTACGCGAACATCGTTGAAGAAGAAAAGCCGAATGCGGGCATGATGGGTATGTATAACGACTCATTCATTTCAGAGTATCAGAAGCTGACTCAACTGGTGCACGACAACGACTCTAAAATCGTGATGCAATTGGCTTATGGTGGCACCAAAACCACGCATGATCTTGGCGAGCGAGTAATCTACGCACCAAGTGAGGTCCCAGAAAAAGGAACTCAAACACTAGGCAAAGCGATGACCAAAGATGAGATCGACTACATTGTTGATGCCTTTGCTCAAGCGTCATTAAGAGCACAGAAGTCAGGTTTTGATGGCGTTGAAATTCATGCCGCTCACACTTACCTAATTAACCAGTTCTTAAGCCCTTATTACAACCAACGTGAAGATGAATACGGCGGTAGCTTAGAAAATCGTATGAGATTTTTGTTAGAGATCTATACCGCGACTCGTAAGCTAGTTGGCGATGATTTCCCAATCTTAGTTAAGCTTACAGCTTCTGAGTTTTTCGAGGGCGGAGTGACGTTTGATGAAACTCGCTTGGTGTGCAAGAAGCTCGAAGAAATTGGTGTGGATGGCATTGTTGTGTCAGGCAATATTCATGGCAAAGCAGACACTATGATTGGCGAGTCGCACGATGGTTTTACCATTCAGGCAGAAGGCTACTTCCAGGAGTATGGTCACGCAATCAGCCAAGACGTTAATATCCCAGTTATCACGGTTGGTGGCCTAACGGATTTTGATGCTATCGAAGCGATTGCAAACAATACTGGCATTGAATACTTCGCGCTTTCAAGACCGCTGCTTTCTGAACCCCATTTAGTTAAGCGTTGGAAAGAGGGTGACCGAAGCCCTGTTGAATGTGAGCGATGTTCTAAGTGTCGTACTAAGCGCGGTAACTTCTGTGTCGTGAACAAAGACAGAAAAGTACAACTTGCTCGCATGTAACCGCTGATCCTAGACCCAAGCGTAAGCCTAAATTTATAAGCGAGTCTAAGTTTGAGCCTGTGTAATCGTGCAGGCTCTTGTTCATGCCGTATTCTACGAAACGATATTTGAAACCTTATTAATCACATCTTCCTGTCAAATTGGTGCGACTAAACAGATACACTACGTCTGTAAATTATCCCACCAAGTTATCGATAAAAACTGAGCAAACTTTGAAATTACTTCCTCTTCTTAAGCAACCTCGAATCCACTGACGTCTCTTTAGTTTTAGCGACATTACGATTATTTTAACTGTGACTACACTATTGATGTATCAGGGCACCCAGTGCTACTACGTCAGCGAAGCTGTGCACGTTGAATCTGTATTGTCGAATATATTGATATTTAACTAATAAAGATTAATCAGAGGTAAAAATGCAAAACAAGCATTGGTCTAAATTCGAATTGCTGCATGAAGTAGTCAGCAACCCCAACATTCACATCAAAGGTCAACACAGTTACTACAGCGATTGCTGGGACAATGGGTTTGAAGGTTCAGTTGTCCGTTATCTTCATGGTGACGAAGTCAGTCGTCAGTGGGAGCCTCGTTGGGAAATCGACGAACTCTATATCGGTGACTATGTTTGTATCGGGGCAGAAGTGGTCATTCTCATGGGCGGTAACCATACCCACAGAGTCGACTGGTTTTCACTGTATCCATTTATGGATGTGATTGAAGACGCCTATATCGGCAAAGGCGATACCCATATTGAAGATGGGGTGTGGTTAGGCATGCGAGCGATGGTGATGCCCGGCGTTACGATTGGCGAAGGCGCTGTGGTTGCAGCGAATAGCGTTGTGACAAAAGACGTCGCACCCTACAGTATTGTTGGTGGTTCTCCAGCGAAGTTAGTTAAACACCGCTTTGATAATTCTGTTATCGAAGAACTGATTTCGATGAAAATATACGACTGGCCTGAAGAGAAGTTTGAGTCATTAAGAAAGCACTTGTGTGATTCGGATTTTACAAAGTTAAAGCAGGCGATTGAGGATTATGACAACAGATTGTAGAGCACGAATAGAACGGAAGATTTGTGTAGGAAGATCTGCGTCATAGTTATATTGAAAAACACGTTAAATCAGTCCGTTACCTTGCAATACTCAACATGGTGTACCAATCTTATTTCATAAGCATGGATAAGGATTGTGTATGCCCGCAAGTTCAATGAAAAACAAAGGGGTGGTAGGAAAAGTCCTACTGCCTTCTTTACTCATAAATCTTCTCTCTCTCGCCGTTCCGTTAACGGTTTTACAAATTTATGATCGTATTTTACCTAACCAAAGTTACGGTACTGCCACTTTGTTGTTGGCGGGTGCAGCGTTGGCTGTTGCCATGGAAGCATTGATCAGGTTTGTGCGTACTTGGCTTTTGTCAGCCGCGGCCAGCAATACCGAGAAAGCGACCTATCAAACCTTGGTTGAAAGAGTAACAACGGCTTCATCAGGCCATCTTCGCCACATTGGTGTTGGCGGTGTGGAAGAGGGGCTGGGCTCAGTATCAAAAGTCAAAGATTGGTATTCCGGTGGTGTGATTGCAGGCTTTATTGATTTACCTTTTGCATTGATCTTCTTGGGCTTAGTGGCTTACATCGGCGGTGAGCTGGTGGCGATACCTTTGGCAGTTTGGCTTATTACGCTCGGAATCGTTTGGTTATCTTCTATTCGCGTTAAAAGCTTAAGTGAAGAAGCCTCTCAAGATGAGCAGGAGCGAAAAGCGTTCTTGATTTTGCTGAGCCAAACCATTCAGGGAATCAAACGTCAGGCCGTTGAGTCTCGAATCTTCAATCAGTTTAAATCCCTCAATAATGTTCGTTCTCGGTCTAAAGCGAGAGAAGAAGAACAGAACGCCTTCGCCCAAGAGTGTATTCAACTTGCCGCATTAGCGACGTCAGTTTTACTGGTGATTACGGGGAGCTTGTGGGTGTTGGATGGGCAGTTAACTACTGGTGGATTAGCGGCATGTTCTATCTTGTCGGGCAGAGCCGTCGCACCTTTAAGTGCTTTGGTGGGAGTTCGAATTAAGCTTAATTCAATACACAGTGCTAATCAGGCAATAGAAAAGTTGAGTGACTTATCACTATCTGAGCCTTCAGATTCTGAGCAACCTAAGCTCTCTTTATATGACTTTGAGACGTTGGACATTAAGCAAGCGACCGTTGAAAGATACGGTGAACTCTCTCATGCTGATGTCACACTGAATAAAGGTGAGTTGGTATTGTTAGAGAGTGAGGATCGCCACACCAACAGTCATTTATTGTCGTCGATTGCAGGTATTGATGATCTAAAAGCGGGTGAGTGCTTCATTAACGGAGCTGCCGTTTCAATCGCATCGGTAACCAACATTGCTGCCTACTGTGGCGTTAAAGGACAGTTGGTGTCGGGGACCATTCTTGATAACTTGTGTGGCTTTGACCCTGAGAAAACGCAAAGCGCCAGTGACTATGCAAAGCGTTTGGGTTTAACCAAGGAAATTACTCGATTACCTGATGGACTAGAGACACAAATCGGCCATACGAGTGCTTCTTTGTTGAGTATGGGTAACGTGAAAATGCTCAATATCGCGGCTCAATTGGCAAGCGATAAACCCATAATCATGTTGGAAAGGCCGGATTCTTCACTTGATTTAGATGCCCTTGGAAACCTAGCTAAGGTTCTGGAAGAAGAAGTGACGGCAGGACGCACGATACTGATGGTGAGCTACCATTCTAAACTTCGCGAATTGGCTAATCGAATCATTATAGTGGAAAGTCGAGCTATTGCGGTCGCCAGCGAGAACAACCAGGAGGCTATCGTATGAATCGTTTAGATATTGGTAACCCTTCAGGTACGAACAACCGTGCAGATACCAGCGGTCGACAAGAGGTGATGAACCATTTAGAAACCGAGAGCCTTTCGGTTCTTAAGCAGTTGGAAGTTAATGCTAATATCCAGTTGTTCGCACATCAATGGGTTGATGAGAATGGCATTGAATCAATCGACGACATGTTCGCTATGTTCGATAGGCTTGCATTACCTTATCGCTTGGTTGCGAGCCTAGATGAAGTTGGTGAACACAAATTAGTATTACTGGTTCTTGGTGAACATGAGTTGATCTCCGGTCATTTAGAATCGAAGCAGTTTGTTGCCTTTAACGCAAATGAAGATATTACCGATGTCCCGCAGTTTTGTATTGTTATAGATGGTCCGCCATTAGAGAAGGCTTCTCCTGATTGGGTTGGCGAAAGATTACATGCATTTCGCCCCATTATTCCTAAATTACTGCTAGTCAGTTTTATCACTAACTTATTTGCGCTTGCCGTTCCTTTCATCACGATGTCAATTTATGACCATGTGATTGGCGGTGATGCAGGGCATGAGCTGCAAGGTATCGCCATTGGCGCGGCGTTGTTGTTTGTGATGATGGGTTGGTTAAGAACATTGCGTAGCCGAGTGTTTGCTTCAGTTTCCAACCGAGTAGGTCGTGAGATCTCTCAATCCCTCGTGCAGCGTCTGCTTCGAAATAGCTATGCTCAGAATCAGCAAACAGCCTCTTCTAGTCAACAAAACCAAGTGATGTTGTCGGAGCGTATTTCAGGTGTGCTTTCAGGGCCATTAGGAAATGCGCTGTTTGATCTGCCATTCATTCTAATTTTTGTACTTGCGATAGGTGTGTTAGGTGGGTGGTTAGTACTGGTTCCTATCGTTTCTTTGGTTCTTTATTACCTATTAGCTAAGCGTTCGATACGCTCAAGTAGCAAGCGCTCAATGCAATCGACGGTAGCAGGTACAAATCGTCAAAATATGACCAATGAATTGTCATCCAAGCTTGCCTTTATTCGCAGTGCCGGATTCTCAGAGCACTGGATTCAACGCTTCAAAAAGGCCAATCTTCTTGCTTCAACAGTGACCTTTAATCAATCGGTTCTCCAGAGCCGGTACACCTCGATTTACTATTTCATTGGGGTTGGTTCGACATTAGCCGTGATGGGGTTAGGTATAGGACTTATTTTTGAACAAGTGATGACCCCTGGTGGTTTGATTGCTTCAATGATGTTGATATCTAAGGTGACGGGTCCTGCTCAGGTGTTGGCAAACAGTGCGATGCGTTTTAATAGCTTTAATCAATCCAAACTGCAAGTGAACCGTATTTTGTCTCAGCCGTCTGAGCGTGAATTCAGTTACCAGCATCACCCGTTGCCTGTGGTAGCGCCTAGCTTGAAATTAGACCAAGTGACACTGCGCTATCCCAAACAGAGTCGCCCTGCCTTGAATGGTGTGAGCTTTGATATTGAAGCCGGTGAAATTGTCGCGATTACCGGCCCTTCTGGGAGCGGTAAATCAACATTAATTGAAGTGCTGTCTGGCTTGCAGCCTATCCAAAACGGCATGGTCGAGCTTGAAGGCGTTAACCTCGTCCAATACGACCCGCAGCTCTATCGTCACTGGTGTTTCATTCGAGCCGCTTATCCTGATTTGCTTACGCTGAGTATTCGAGAGTGGCTAAACGACGGCCATAAAGTCGAAGATCAGAAAATGATCTCTGCAATTGAAATGGTGGGAGGAAAGCGTTGGTTCGAGACATTGTCAGGTGGGCTAGACACTTCCATCAGCAGTATTCAGCCGGACAGCCTTTTTGACATGTTGTCTGGCAGCGTCGCGCAGATCCTCATTGACGCGAAAGCGCTGGTTTATGACTACCCTATGTTCTTAATGGATAATCCTGTGCCGGATGCTCACCCAAATGCTAAACGTATATTTGGTGAGTTTGTGCACTCGAAAAAAGGAAAAGCAACGGTGATCTACACGTCCCACGATCCGGATTTAATCAAGCTTGCCGATAAAGTAGTGGTATTAAATGAAGGTGCAGTGGTTTATGCCGGCCCATTAGAGCCGGAACAGTCTTCGAAGCAGGAGCAGCCTTCAGAACCTCAAGCTTCTCAAGAACCGCAGTTATCTGAGCAACCGTTATCTCAAGAGCTACAGCCGTCAACTCAAGATTCGTCTGCTCAACAAAATGCAGCCCAACAAGAACAATCAGAGTCTAAGCAAGGAGTCGCTAATGACTAAACAATCTATCGAGAAGGGCAAGCGCTACGGTGAACTTGTTGAATCACAAAATACGGCTCGTACATTGGCGCTGGCCACATGGTCGGTTGCCTTATGTGTTATTGCTTTTGCCACTTGGTCTGTCGTCACTCAAGTTGATGAAATCGCCAAAGCCAAAGGTGCTGTGATTCCGGAAGGCGAGAAGCAAGTATTACAAAGTGCGATTGGCGGTAAGTTAAAGCAAATTCTCGTAAAAGAAGGCCAGTTGGTTGAGAAAGGCCAGCCGCTTGTTGAGTTTGATGCCACTTTCCAGCGTACCGCCCTTGAAGAGCTCAAGTCTCAACAAGTGACGCTTCTAGCCAGTGTGGAACGTATGAATGCGCTGCTTGAGCAACGTGAGCCTAATCTTGCTGAATTCGAGGTCGATTACCCAGAGATCGTCAGCCAACAAAAGGCGCAGTTGAATGCGCAAAAAGCACTCTATTTTCAAAAGCGAGTGGTGCTTGAGAAAGAGAGTGAGCAAATTGCAGAACAGCTTCGTAGTGTAAAAAAGGCCTTGCCGAGTTATGAGAAAGAGTTGAATGCGACTAAGCAAGAGTTGAACATACTAGAAAAGGGTTATAAATCGGGCAACATTTCACGCTTACGTGTGCTTGAAATGCGTCAAAAACTGGCCAGCATTGAGCAGAAAATTGAAGAAGCTCGTGGTAAGAAGTCTGTATTGATTAGACAAGCTGACAGTAATGATCAAAAAATCATACAGCTTCTGGCGGAGGCGAAAGCTAAAGTGAGCGATGATCGTTCTAAAGCTGTCTCTGACTTGTCAGCCCTGAACGCCAGAGTACGTTCAAGCCAAGCGAAATTGACGAACACCATGTTAGTGTCGCCGCTACAAGGTTTGGTGCAAAGCCTGCCAAGTACACAGAACGGAGGTGTTATTCAGCCGGGTGGCACTGTGGTTGAAATTGTTCCTGTTGGTGGGAAAGCCGATTTTAAAGCCCGTTTGTCGCCAAGAGATATTGGTTTTGTGAGTGTAGGGCAGCCGACTCGTATCAAGATTGATGCGTTTGATTACAGCCGCTTTGGGGCGCTAAAAGGGGCGGTTGAGAGTATTTCACCGACCACAAGTCAAAGCGAACGTGGCGAGATCTATTATGAAGTCGTCGTCTCGGTGGATGTTCCTTATTTCCGTGATAATCCTGAGAGCTTTTCTATCTTGCCAGGTATGACGGGCGAGGTAGATATTACCACTGGTGAGAAATCTGTATTCCAGTATTTATGGAAACCGATCTACACCAATGTGAGTGTCGCATTTGGTGAAAGGTAATCGTTATAAAGAGTAGCTGGATAGTCAACGAATAAGAAAGTAGAAAAGTATAAAAGGGAGCACATCATGTGCTCCCTTTTTGGTTTTCATATTCTCTGTTTTGTATGTTGTTTAGAGAGAAACAACGGGGAGCAAGTAATGCTCCCTGTTGTGTTGGCTTTGAGTTTAAGCGGTAAGTTGCAAGCACTAAGCACTAAGCACTAAGCACTAAGCACTAAGCACTAAGCGTTAGGCAATAAGCACTTGATATGTGGAGTTATGAGTTAGGATCTATGTCCGGTAATCCATCGATATCGTGGTGGTGATGCTCATCATCCTGGTTATGGTTGATGTTTGCATCATGGTGTTCCAGCGCGTCTGACATATCCAAGTGCGCTTGGTCATGTGTTGCTGCATCTGGTTGGTCGACTTGTGCAAGTACGATATCCATATCCGCAGGTTGATCGTGAACCGTTGTCGATGTCGTGCCAGGCTTAATGCCTAGAGCATCCAGATAAGCGGCTGCACCATGGTGGCTGGTTTTCTCATCGGGTTCTTGATGGGTCTGCTGGGTTAAATCTAGATTACTATCATCGCTTAGTGTGACCGTAAAGTCGGCTTGCGAAGCCATGTCTGGTTCGTCATGTTGAACAGGAGGCGGTGGCGGTGGGGCAGGATGTGATGTATGGACGACAGGAGTGATCGTCATATCAACCACCTCGGTTCCAATTGTCAGCTTACCACTACCTCCTGGACCATGGCTGAGTATCTGGATGTTCACGTGGGCGATTACTTCATCTTGATTTGTCCCTTGCAGTGCCACTTCAAATTTATCCTCATGTTGGCCGACGCCCGAAGCGCTACCATGCGGCCCGGTGTGAACCTGAGCTTGCTCTTGGTAATGTAAGTGGCCAGTTTGAGGATCAATGGTTAATGTTCCATATTGCCCATGGTGGCTGGTGACATACTGTCCATTGGGTAAATGGATTCGCCAACCGCTTTGTGTTGTTGGTACCGGAGTTAAAGATGGTAACAGTGGTGGTACCCCAAGCGTGCCAGATACTTGGTGGCTTCCCGATGGCGGTCTGACAATGATCGGTTCAGGAATAGCGCTTGCAGCAAAACCTTGACTGCCTGCGGTATTACCGTGTTCGTCAGTCATTGTTGCTTGTACATTAGAACCCGGATGAACTTCAATTTGTATTCCGTGCTGTAGAGTATGAGCATCTAATACATGATCCTGACCGTTAACGACAAGATGCTCACCGATTTTGGCATCACCAGGAGGCGTAACGGTTGCTGTGATCGTGTTTGCTTGTCCTCGGGCGATTTCAGCTTTGCTGTATAAGTTGTCTGCCCCTGTGTTTTCAAAGGTAATCGTAGGAACGCTAACCTGTGTATCAACTTGGTAAGTAACATCTGCAGTGGCATGAGCGCTATTACCTGCGGTATCTGTTACCGCTATTGATGCCTCTATTTTTTGGTCAGCATCGGTAATGAGTTCACTGCCAGGTACAGCAATTGAATAGTGCCCATGTGAACCGACAACGCCAGTATGTTTTGTGCCATTTACATTTAAAGTCACAATGTCGCCTGCATTATAATCGCCAGAAACGGATCCGGTGATGTCAATGGAGCTGTTGGATTCTTGAGCATTAATCACATTGTCGGCGGTAATTGGGTCTGTTTGAATACCGACGTGTACTTGTGTATCTATATGGACGGAAAGAAGCGAAGATGTAGCCGGTAGCACTGACGAAGGAGCCAATGCTTTGGCGGATAGATTATGATCGCCCTCCGATAAGCTGCTTACGGCAACACTATATTGGCCAGAGGCATCAGATACCGAGTGTCCAACGGGTGTGGAACCATCGTAAATCGTGACTTTCGAGAATGGAATATCAGTGTGTCCGGTAATCGTTGGGGTAGTGTCGTTGGTCAGGTTGTCAGTTTGCGATGAACCTGAATCGCTTGTTGACGCGAGACCCAGAGTAACGGTGTTCGTTGGCGCGACGTTAGTGCCTGAAGGCAAGGTTGGTTGCGTCGCAGTTACCACAGGTTGGTGCGGAACAGTCGTCGAGGTGACTAAGCTACCCGTTGGTGACATGGTGACATGTCCCGAGGCATCAAAGGTGATGAATTTCGAATCTTCAGTATGGCCGTCACTGACTTTTACTTCGAATACATCGACACCATGATAGGAGTTGGTGGCAGAGTTATAACTCATTCCTGTGATAGACGTATTTGGTGTGTAGATGTAGTCACCAGTGTTTGGATCGACCGACAATGAACCGAATTGCCCTGTTGAACTGACGACAGAGAAGGTATGAGTGTCGTTCACGTCGACATCTGTCTCTGTTAATGTACCTGCTGTTGATGATGTCTGGTTAACGCCGAGAATCGGTGCGTCGTTGGTGCCGGTAATGGTAACCACGATATCATGGTGCGTGCCATCTGCAGATTGAACCGTGATGGTTTCAGTGTCTGTCTGACCTTCGCCAAGCTGTTGAACTATAGGATGGTTGTTGTCAAGGTCGTAAGTCCAGTGACCATTTACATCGATATGAGCGTGTCCATAGCCTTTGCTTCCGGCTATTCCAGCTCCGCCCTGTACCGCGGTAAACCCTGCGGTTCCATCAGGGTCACTCGCCGTCAATGTACCTGAAGCTTGAAGTGTTATGTCTTCTTTTGCCACTCCTGTGGAGTCTCCACTGAATGTTGCAGGGTCAGCGACACTCGCTATATTAATGAGTATTGACCCTTCTTTTGAATCAAGATGACCATCGTTTGCGGTAAATTGCACCCCTCCTAATCCGCTGACACCAGAACTAAAGTAGTTGTGAGTTGGGGTGAAGATGAGTGATGAAACGTCGGAGGCGCTGACGTCATCACCAACATTCACTGTGGCGCCATTCAGCGATAACACGCCATGGGCGACATTGGTAATCGTGATGTGGTTTAACGCATCTCCATCAATATCAGAATATTTAAAGTCTGCGGTGGTGAACGCATGAGGCTTATCTTCTAAAGAACTAATAAAACTCGATCCAACGATAGGTGCATCATTGACTGCATTGACATCCACTACCATCGTTGCGTTTGCCGAATTTTTATGGCCATCATTCGCAGTAAATGTAAATTGCGCATAGTTGGCGCCGTTTTCATTATTGATCGGCGTGAAAGTTAAATGGCCTGCGTCTAAGTCAGCCTTGCTGATTTGCTGGTTGGCGGTTACGGCGTTACCGTTTAGAAGTAATAATCCATGACTCGGTATGCTGCTAATAGTCACGAACTGTAACGTGTCGCCATCTTGATCACTGTAACCAAATTCACTGGTTGTAAAGGTTCTGGTGATGTCTTCATTTGTAGAAACGGTTTGCCCTGTCACCGTTGGCGCATGTTGTAGAGGAAGGGTGACTTCAATAGAGAGAGAATTTTGAGAAGAGTCTCCTATTGGGTTACCGCCATCATCGCCGACGCGATAAACCATACTTGGCACTTTACCTGTAAAGCCAGCTTCCGGGGTGAAGGTATAATGACCATTCGCTTCGATCGCGAGTGTACCGATACCGGCCATAGTATGTGGTTGCCCCGGCCTTACCGCGACATAACCTGACACCGGGTCTTTTATTTGAATATCTTGCAACACCAGATGTGCGTTGGAATCGGTGTCTGTTGCTGCACCACTCAATCCTTGATCCGTCCCAGAGCCAGTAAGTAGATTCCCTTCAACTGGGCCACTATGTTGAACACCAGAATCACTGAGGCTGTGTAGAACAGGATCATCGGTGGTCCCGTTAATAGTGACGGTAATTGAATGCTTGGTACCGTCTTTTGATGTGACTTCAATGCTATCTGTGAGTGTTTGTCCATTGTCTAAGTCTTGAATCGGCGTACTCTTGTTGTCTGCTTTATAAACCCATGTCCCAGTACTAGTGATGTCGAAATGACCATAGGTTCCATCCAGAGATATTTTCGGTTGCCCTTTAAGATCTAATGCAGCTTCGCCATGACCATCAGCGTCAGAAACAATCAGGTGCCCATGGCAAGAAAGGGCATCTGGAATAGTTGCTGACCCCGTGATATGCGCGTTGTGGTGAATGTTTGTATCTTCTTTTATGCTACTGGAGTCACCGGTAAATGTGGCGGCATCATTAACAGCAGCAAGAGACGTGTTTGCTCCTGTATGAGCTATGCCACCGTGTCTATCGGCAACATCGTAAGTAAAGTGGACCGTTCCGTTGTAATTAGGGTCGGGGTTAAAGGTAAAACTACCATCTGAATTTGATACTAAGCTACCGTGGTCTGCAGTTAAGTTTTGAACGTGTAACCAACCTCTATCGTTAGTATCAACATTGGTAGCATTGGCGATTAATTCAGCTTGCGTAATATGTATTGAAGTATCTTCCTTGCCTGAAGGTAAAGTGACTTCTCCACTGACTGTTGGTGCATCATTATTGCCATGCACAACAACCGATACGCTTTTCGATACATGGCTACCATCAGTAGATACTGCCTCAACCGTAAAGTGTTCCCAATACTCGTCGCCGTCTCCTAGTTTTGTTGCTTTGTTCTGGTCAACGTTATAATGCCATTGTCCATCTGCACTTAGGTGGAACGTACCGTACTGGCCATTAAGGCCTGCTGTTGGTGTTTGTGTCCAACTCACCGTATCGTGAAGGTCGACATCGTGGGCTATTACGCTGCCGGAAACTGAAGCGCCTGTTTGGGCATTTTCTACGACATGGCCAAGTTCTGACTTGGAATCGATTATGATCCCATCCTCTGTGCCGTTTACCTTAACCGTAATAGGAAACTCAGTACCGTCGGTTGCTATTAGCTTTATAGATTCGGTTAATGATTCACCATGCTTTAATTCTTGAACGTGAACATTATTATTGTCGCCAATATAACTCCAAGAATGCTCACCTTTGTGAGATCCACTTGCGATAGTGTGGAACTGGAATTTGCCATAAGGAGTCGTTACATCTAGGTTACTGCCTATATTCCATGTGTATTGTTTGCCTGCAAATTCGACAGTGACTTGAGTATTAGGGCTGTCTACATCAGTAACTTGTAGCGCTTGCCAATCTACAGCATCCATAATATTGGCATTCGTAGACATATGAGTGGCGATATCTTCAGTTGCAACACCATGATCAACACCAGAAATAATGGTTTTGTCATCGACTGCCGCAAGTGTCGTACTCGCTCCGGTATGTGTAACACCGCCATGCGCATCTGTGACGTCATAGCTAAAATGAACTTGTCCGTTATAGTCTTTGGTTGGAGTAAAAGTGTAGGTGCCGTCTTTGTTATCGACTACAGAGCCGTGATCGACTAACAGATTCGCAACGGTGAGTTTGCCTAGGTCGTTGCTATCCACGTCTATAGTGTTTGCTAAGAGTTCGGTGGCCGTGATGGTTTGCGCGAGGTCTTCCTTACCGCTGTTGAGCTGCACTTCTGAAGAGCAGTATGGACGGTCGTTGTCGCCATGAATGGTGATAACAATATCATGATTAGTACCGTCTTTACTTTGTATCGTTATCGTATCAGTGAGTGTCTCATTTGCACCAAGTTGATCAATCGTCGATCCTACATTTGTTGTTAATCCACCATTTACATCAGCAGTGCCGGTCGCAACACCATAAAACCATTTACCATCTGTATTAAGAATCAAATGGCCATATTTTCCATGATAGGTATAACCAATACCTTTAGAATCAAAACTATTCTCGCCGGTATCTGGATCGATGATTGTTAGTTGCCCCTCAACATGAATCATACTATTAGTTAAATGCGCCATACCTGACTGGGCAAAGTCTGGCGACATATCAGGGTTTCTGTTTTCATAAACATCGCCAGTATCCACACCTGATATAACGGCTTTATCTCCCACCGCATCAATATGAAGTGTGTTGGTAGCCTCTGCAGAGTCGGTATGCCCATCGTTAACAGTATATTTAAACTGAACATCGCCATTAAAATCTTGCGCAGGAACGAACTGAAGTTTAGTGATGTCAGCTGTAGAGATGTGTTGCCCCGCTGTAACATCGTGTCCATCAAGCACAAACTTACCTTGTGTTGCTGGTGGTAGATCTGTGATTGCTATGGAATGTAGCGTATCGCCTGTGTCGATATCACTGAATCCAAACTGACTAGATTGCATTTGGTAATGTGTATCTTCAGTGCCGTTACTTAGCGCAACTTGGGTAACGGTTGGCGCGTCATTGGTGCCAACAACGTCTATGTGCAACTCGTATGCCGTTCCATCATAACTATGAACACGGTAGACAACGGTTTCAGTTTGCCCTTGAGCAAGGTGTTGCAAATTGGCATTATTAACGCTGTACCCCCAATTGCCCATTCTATCAATACGTAACATGCCACCAAACGGATCGTGAACTGCTGATTCACCAAACTGGCTGTACTGGAATTTATTCTCCCCGCTATCTGGATCCACAACTTGTAGTCTTCCATTCGCGAGCTCAGTTGTAACCCCTGCATTGTGGCTGCTGTGTGCCCCATCTTCAGTGACGTGGTCAGTTGTCACTTCTGAAATGATGGCGCTGTCTGGGGTAGCCGTGAGTGTGGTAGACGCCCCTGTATGAGTCGTTCCGCCATGCGCATCTGTCACGTCATAGCTAAAATGAACCTGACCGTTATAGTCTTTGGTTGGGGTAAAAGTGTATGTGCCGTCTTGATTATCTAGAATAGAACCATGATCAGCGTGAAGATTCGCAACGGTGAGTTTGCCTAGGTCGTTGCTATCCACGTCTATAGTGTTTGCTAAGAGTTCGGTGGCTGTGATGGTTTGCGCGAGGTCTTCTTTACCGCTGTTGAGCTGCACTTTTGAAGAGCAGTATGGACGGTCATTGCTACCGTTTATGGTAATTACAATATCGTGCGTAGTGCCATCTATAGAATGGACAGTGATGGTGTCAGTTAACGTATCACCTTTACCAAGTTGGTCGATGGCGGTCCCTCTGGTGGTTGGTCGCCCACCAATATGACTGACACTGCCTGCATCGGCAACGTAATGCCAACTACCATCAGGGTTTAAAATTAAATCACCATAAGTACCATGGTAGTTATAGGCATTGGTGTGGGAAGCAAAACCTTGTTCGCCTTTATCTGCGTCAACAATGGTTAATTGTCCATCGGCATATAAAACACTATTTCCCAGTGTTGCCATTCCGGAGTGAGCAAAATCGGGTGACATATTATCACCCGCTGTTTTTTCAATGACAGAACCCGTATCCACACCACCAATAATGGCGGCATCACCAGTACCAGTAATAGTAATGGTTAGGTTTTCTGTTGAGCTGCTGTTGTGCTCATCAGTGATTGTGACTGGAATCGTAAGGGTTTGAGTTTGTTTATCTGCCAGATGTTGGTAGGTACTATTCGAAGGATCAAAGCTGTAGCTACCGTCTTTATTTAAGGTCAATCCATCTACAGGATTTGCTACTGAATAAGTTAACTGGGCACCATTATCGATATCTGAGCCGACCATTTGACCTTGGAGTAATTGCCCATCTTCGGTAACCGAGTGCGATTGCGCAGCAATAGTTGGTTTATCGTTGGTTCCATTAATCGTAACTCTGATTGTTGATGGAGTACCATCGATGGAAGAGATAGTGAAAGTTTCTTCGACTTTATCGCCAACGTTCAGTTGATTGAATGCGCTGTTGGCGGTGAACGTCCAGTGACCATTGGCGTCAATAGTTAAGTCGCCATTGGTGCCAGTAATGGAGTCCGGCGTGAACGTATTATCGGGGTTATCGACATCGGTACTGGTTAGGGTACCTGAGGTGATTACTGCTTTGTCAGTCTCATCCACACTTACCGTTGTGGTACTGACCGTCGCTTTATCATTGGTGCCATTAATTGTCACTTTGATCGTTGACGGTGTGCCATCAATAGACGACACCGTAAAGGTTTCTTCGACTTTGTCACCGACGTTTAATTGATTAAACGCACTGTTGGCGGTGAATGTCCAATGGCCATTGGCATCAATGGTGAGATCACCATTAGATCCAACAATGGAGTCTGGTGTAAATGTGTTATCTGGATTATCAACATCGGTACTAGTCAATGTTCCTGAAGTAGTTACCGCTTTGTCGGTTTCACCCACACTGACTGTTGCTGTACTGACGGTGGCTTTATCATTGGTGCCATTAATCGTCACTTTGATTGTTGATGGGGTACCATCGATGGAAGAGACAGTGAACGTCTCTTCGACTTTATCGCCAACGTTTAATTGATTGAACGCGCTGTTGGCGGTGAAGATCCAATGACCATGGGCGTCGATGTTTAGGTTGCCGTTCGTGCCAATGATGGAATCTGGCGTGAACGTATTGTCTGGGTTGTCTACATCGGTACTGGTGAGGGTTCCAGAAGTTGTTACAGCGCTGTCCGTTTCATCCACACTTACAGTTGCGGTACTGACCGTCGCTTTATCATTGGTACCATTAATCGTGACTTTTATGGTCGAGTGTGTGCCATCTACAGACGACACAGTAAAGGTTTCTTCGATTTTATCGCCGACGTTCAATTGATTAAACGCACTGGTGGCGGTGAACGTCCAATGACCATTGGCATCAATAGTGAGATCACCGTTAGTGCCTGTAATGGAATCCGGCGTAAACGCATTATTTGGGTTATCAACGTCGGTACTGGTCAATGTTCCTGATGTTGTTACCGCTGTATCGGTTTCATCAACTACGACTGTTGCGCTACTGACGGTGGCTTTATCATTGGTGCCATTAATCGTCACTTTGATAGTCGAGGGTGTGCCATCAACCGAAGTTACCGTGAAGGTTTCTTCGATCTTATCGCCAACGTTTAGTTGATTAAACGCGCTGTTGGCGGTGAAATTCCAGTGACCCGTGGCATCAATGGTCAGGTCGCCGTTAGTGCCTGAAATAGAATCTGGCGTAAACGTATTGTCTGGGTTATCCACGTCGGTACTGATTAGGGTGCCTGAGGTGATTGCTGCTTTGTCAGTCTCATCGATGGCAACGGTCGCACTGCTGACAGTTGCGACGTCGTTAGTACCGTTAATCGTCACCTTGATGGTGGACGGTGTGCCATCTACAGACGACACCGTGAAGGTTTCTTCGACCTTGTCGCCGACGTTCAATTGATTAAACGCGCTGTTGGCGGTGAACACCCAATGACCATTAACGTCAATGGTAAGGTTGCCGTTGGTACCTGAAATGGAGTCCGGCGTAAACGTATTGTCTGGGTTATCGACGTCGGTGCTGGTTAGCGTGCCTGACGTGGTTACCGCTTTGTCGGTTTCGTCCACACTTACAGTTGCGGTACTGACCGTCGCTTTATCATTGGTGCCATTAATCGTGACTTTTATGGTTGAGGGTGTGCCATCAATAGACGAGACAGTGAAGGTCTCTTCGACCTTATCGCCGACGTTTAGTTGATTAAACGCGCTGTTGGCTGTGAACACCCAATGTCCACTAACATCAATAGTGAGATCACCATTAGCTCCAACAATGGAGTCTGGCGTAAATGTATTATCTGGATTATCAACATCGGTGCTGGTCAACGTTCCTGATGTTGTTACTGCTTTGTCGGTTTCATCGATGGCAACGGTCGCACTGCTTACCGTCGCCTTATCATTGGTGCCATTAATCGTAATTTTGATGGTGGATGTTGTGCCATCTACAGACGACACCGTAAAGATTTCTTCGACTTTATCGCCGACATTCAACTGATTAAACGCGCTGTTGGCGGTGAAGGTCCATTGGCCATTAGCACCAATGGTGAGGTTGCCGTTGGTGCCAGTAATCGAATCCGGCGTGAACGCATTGTCTGGGTTATCGACGTCGGTACTGGTCAATGTTCCTGATGTCGTTACCGCTTTGTCGGTTTCATCGATGGCAACGGTCGCACTGCTGACAATAGCTTTGTCATTAGTGCCATTTACTGT
The DNA here is from genome assembly GCF_057785955.1 of Vibrio sp. QJM3NY_27. Classification (NCBI taxonomy): domain Bacteria; kingdom Pseudomonadati; phylum Pseudomonadota; class Gammaproteobacteria; order Vibrionales; family Vibrionaceae; genus Vibrio; species Vibrio sp. QJM3NY_27. Next base: position 1,400,742 of record NZ_CM173512.1, read on the forward strand.
GATAGTCACTTGATGCGGCGTGCCATCAGCAGAATGAACGGTGATGGTGTCGGTAGCGGTTGCTCCTTTGCCCAATGATTGAACGTTAGGATTTGTATTATCAAGATCGTACGTCCAAGAACCAGTATCAGTCAGATGAAGCGTACCAAACGAGCCTACGATATCGGTGTTGGAGAAGTGTGCCTCGCCAGTATCCACATCCGTTACCGCAAGTGTGCCCGAGGTCTGAAGTTGGGACTCTTCGGTTACCACGCCGGCACTGGTTCCGCTTATCACGGCTTTATCATTGGTGCCGTTAACGGTAATAGTGATTTGATGAGGAGTGCCGTCGGCGGAATGGATGGTTATGATATCTGTTGTCGAAGAACCTTTACCAAGAGCCTGAACTTGTGGTTTTTTATTATCTAGGTCATAGCTCCAATCGCCATTGTCTTTAAGGTGTAAAGTACCCAGTGTCCCCTTGAGGTCGGAATTAGAAAAATGCGCCTCTTTTGAGTCGATATCGGTGATGTTGAGTTGGCCCGAAACCGTTAGGTCTTTATCTTCAGTAACTTGGCTTGAGCCATTACTTTTCCCGATAGCGAAAAACGAACTTGGTGAATTTGCTGTACTACTCGTGATTACCGCATGGTCGTTGGTGCCATTAATCGTAACCGTAACTTGATGTGCTGTGCCATCGGCAGAGTGAACAGTGACGATGTCTGTCGCTGTTGATCCTTGGCCAAGTCCTTGAACTACAGGGTTATTGTTATCTAAATTGTATGTCCATGCACCGTCTTTGGTGATGCTTAGCGTACCGAAATTACTAGTCACTTGTGAGGCTTGAAAGTGGTCCTCTCCAAGATCAGAGTCCGTCACCGAAAGCTGTCCTTGGATTTGTGTCGTTAAATCTTCAGTTACCGTGCCAGCATCTACACCTGTGATAACGGCGTTGTCGTCGTTGCCGCCAATTGTCATATCGATTGTTTGAGGCGTGCCATCTTTGGTGTGAATAGTGAAGCTTTCGTGCAATGAAGTGGCTGCGGTTAACGCTTGAACATTCGAAAGAGAGTTGTCAACTTGATACTGCCAGTGTCCATCAGCATCGATAGTTAATGAACCATATTTTCCTGAGATAACTTCCGGCGTAACCGAACTTTCATTTTGGTCAGGGTCTATGACATCGATTTTGCCGTTCGCATGTAACAAACCTTGTGAATCAATATTGTGATCTTCTGTTACGACACCTGTTAGGTCTCCAGAAATATTTGGCGTGTCTTGCTTACCTGTTACCGGTATCTGAACAATGATGCTCGAGCCATTAGATAGATGTAACGCAAAATGGTCAGTACCTGGTTGGTGCTGATTTAACAGGATGTATTGAGGAGAATTTGGATTCAATATGAATGTGTATTGACCATTTGCATCAACATGAAGCTCTCCGTACGTACCTTTTATGACTTCTGGCATGAAGGTGACGGGTAAAGCGGGCGTCGTAGGCGCATTCGAATGAGTCGGCTGACCGTTACTTCCTGAGGAGATAGTCGGCATCGATACCGAAGGAATGTAATGGACTTGCGGGTGAGGAAGCGTCGACAAATGATGAGAAGGAACCAAGTGAGAGCTCGAACCATGGGGGGCATGACTTGCACTTAAGCTCGAGTTTACATCGCTGTCACTTGTCTGAGCTTCTTGATGAGCAACCGCAGATGAGTCCGCCTTGCTATGGTCATCGGTGACATCTTTTTCGGTCACGTTATTTGCGGTTACTTGATCTGCAGCGTCGCTGGAATTGTCTATACTTTCGGCAGCAGCGTGTTTAGCCAATGATGGCAAAATCATCATGAGTGACTGAAAAAGTGGGATATTCACTTTTAGATGTGAATGCAGTCTGCGCTTCTTTCTTTGTGTTGGTTTCTTTTGTTCTAGCTCGTTACTTTTTTTATTTTTGATTTCTGTATTTTTCTTGTCTGTTTCGACGTTTTTTTTGTTAGCCATTTTTATCATCCGTGAATCGTGGTTGCACTATTTTAAGTAAAATACACAGATAGAGGTTTCGCTAGCTAATTGGATAATTTTTAAAGAAAAAACTGCAAAGTCGAAGAATTATCTCATTTTGATGAAAGAGAGGATGAATACTTTTTCAACGGTCAGATAAATATCGGCACAATGGCATTGACCTTACCCTAAGGGTAACGTTTATAGTTGCGGTGTAAATTCAAAGGTAAACTATGACAAACACATTCCGAAAAACTTGGATTATTGTTTTCAGCATCATTGCGATGTTGATGTCTAGCTATGCCTCAAGCTCCTCAGCCTTGATGACTGAAGTAATGATGATGGAAATGGGGTCGAGCAAATCGGCTTGTTACCACAGCGGTACTTCGGTTAATGATTCAATGGCAGGGTGTCATGTGATGAGTGAAAAAGTACACGCTGAAGACTCTAACATGAGTGCCCATGCTTTGATGGCTCAATGTGATATGTCTTCAATGAGCGAAGACGGCAGTTCGATGATGGGTAACCATTGTTCGAGTGCCGATTGCTGTGCCTCAATGTGTTCTGCAAGTCCCTATCCAATTCAGGCTGTTCAAGCCGTTGATCAACTTTCCTTTTCATTAGCTCGTTTTCAATCGGTCACGATTGGCCAGAAAGTCGCACGTGCTCAATCTTTGTTACGCCCGCCCACTGCATAAATCTATATCTAAAAATACAGCTCTATCAGTTAGATAAATCTGATAAGCCATTCTTTTTTATGCGCTAATTAGCGCTAGATATGGACATTCATTGTGAATATGAAACCAACAACCTCTGTGTTTGTTATGAACACGAGCTTAGTGGTTGCTGCTGCCTTGCCTATGGCCTTGTTTTCAAGTGCTACGCTCGCGGCTACCACGGCGTCAGCTTCAAATGCTCAACACATTTCAGCACATGACCAAGCAAGCTCGACGCAGCAACTCAATACACTGATTGAGATTGCTTTAAGCGAAGATGGAAATCGCAAACAGTACTTTGCTCAGTCTCAAGCGATGCGAGAAACGGGCATTGCCAACGCGACCTTAATGGACCCGAAATTAAAAGTTGGATTTGGCGGTTTGCCTGTCGATAGCTTTCAATTCGACGAAGACCCGATGACTAATATATCGGTAGGGGTGATGCAGCAGTTTGAGCGTGGCGATACGCTTAACCTCCAACAGAAAAAGGCAGGCCAACAGGCTGATGCTTTAGCTTTGCAGGTGCAAGCAAGAGAATTGACGGTTGCGAATAGCATGACGCAGCTTTGGCTTGAATTGGGTTACCAGAAAGTCGCAGAAGGTGTTATGCGTGAAAACCGACGCCTTTTGGTTGAGCTAGAAAATTATGTACAAACCAATTACTCGATTGGTAAAAGTGAAGCACAAGATCTGCTTAATGCTCAGCTTCAAGTGAGCAAGCTTGATGAGAAACTTCAGGCAAACCAACAGGTTCAACGCCGTTTAATCTCTCAGCTTTCTGAATGGTTGGGTTCTGATTGGTTAGGCTCTCAGGTTCTTGATTCTCAGGGCACACTGAATGCAACTAACCAAATCGATTGGTCATTGTTAGAAAGCAAATTAGCGACCAATACCGATTCAACCAAGCACTACCAGCTACTGACTGACCATCCTTTGGTTAAGATCTCCGATGTCAGTATTTCCTCCAATCAAACTCAGGTTGAGTTAGCCGAGCAAGCTTATACCCCGCAGTTTGGGGTAGAAGTGATGTATGCGCACCGCCAAGCCAATAACATGGCGGGTGAACCAGCTTCTGATTTGGTGAGTGCTTATCTGACAGTCGACATTCCGCTGTTTACGGGGAATCGACAAGATAAAAACTTATCGGCTGCTCAGTATCAAGTTGGTGCGGCTAAATCTCAAAAAGACACCTTACTTTCCCAAATGAACGCGCAAGTGAACGCATTGCTGGTGGACAGATCAAATCTGATCCAGCGATTAGATCGCTATCAAACGTCCTTGCTTCCTCAAACCGCAGCCCGAATCAGCGCGGTTGAAAGGGGTTATCAAAACAATACCGCTCAGTTTAACGATGTTATTGCAGCAACGGCGGATGAACTAGCACTCCAGCTTGAACAACAACGCCTAATCACTGATCTCAACATCGTAAATAGCAAACTGGCCTCACTGGTCAGTGGTTTTGACTACCAAGTTAAGCAACCGCAACTCAATCCCACCGTAACTCAAAACAACAGCCAATCAGTAAAGGAATAGACAATGAATACAGTAAAAGTAGCAACAATCGCTTTGTTGGTCGGTGGTGCATTGGGTTTTGGTGTGAATCACTTTGTTGTTGGATCAGCACATAACATGTCATCGATGGCAGGTACTGAAAGAGCTGAATCTAAAGCTGACGAAAGTAATGAACCTCTGTATTGGGTTGCGCCAATGGATCCAAATTATCAGCGTGATAAGCCGGGTCAGTCGCCTATGGGGATGGATTTAATTCCTGTTTATGCGGATGACTCAAGTGCGGGAGCAGACAAGGCGGGAACTGTGTTTATCGACCCGTCGGTAGAAAATAATCTTGGTGTCAAAACAGCAACAGTTAACTTTGAAGCGTTGTCTCCTCGGATTGAAACCGTGGGTTATGTGGCGTTTGATGAAAGTACATTGTGGCAAACCAACGTAAGAGCAGCTGGCTGGGTTGAGAAGCTTTATATCAATGCTGTCGGTGAGAAGGTGAATAAGGGCGATGTGTTGTTCACTCTTTACTCTCCAGAGCTGGTTAAGGCACAAGAAGAGTTACTTAGTGCATACAAAACGGGTCGCAAAGGGTTGGTCAAGGGCTCCACTGAACGCTTGATCACCTTGGGTGTCGATAAAGCTCAGATTCGTTCGATCACTCGCCGAGGTAAAGCCTCGCAAACCATAAAAATTAAAGCACCTGCAGATGGCGTTATCGCTAGCCTCAATATTCGTGAGGGTGGTTATCTTTCGCCTGCGCAAGCGGTAATCAGCGCAGGCCCTCTAGACGAGGTGTGGGTTGATGCCGAAGTGTTCGAGCGCCAAGCTCACTGGATCTCATCGGGCAGTAATGCAGAGATGACACTTGATGCGATTCCGGGCAAAGAGTGGCAGGGCAACGTTGATTATGTGTATCCAATTCTTGACCCGAAAACTCGAACTTTACGCGTTCGTTTGAAGTTCTCGAATCCTAATGGCGAGCTAAAACCGAACATGTTCGCCAATATTGCGTTGAAGCCAATCAGTGATGAATCTGTTCTTACTATCCCAAGATCGTCGGTGATTCATTCTGGTGGTATGACACGAGTAGTGTTGTCCGAAGGTGAGGGCAAATACCGTTCAGCACGCATTGAAGTCGGGCGTGAAGCTGACGAGAAAATCGAGGTGTTGCAAGGGCTTGAACAAGGTGAACATATCGTGACTTCTGCGCACTTTATGTTGGACTCTGAATCGAGCCAATCGGCTGATCTGTCACGTATCAATGGTGTTGAGGAAGAAGCTGAAACCGTATGGGCAAACGGTGAAATTTCCGATGTTATGAAAGGCAGTCGCATGGTGACGATTAACCATCAGCCTGTACCTGAATGGGATTGGCCGGGCATGGTGATGAATTTCACCTTTGCGGAAGGCTTGGATATGAGTGACGTGCAACGTGGTAAGGCGATTGATTTTGAGATGAGAAAGACAGAGTCAGGGCAGTACGAGGTTGTTGATTACAAGGTCAACAAACACAAGATCGCTGGCGAAGTTTGGGTAACAGGTGACATCACTATGTTGATGGCAGATTTTGGCATGATCACCGTAAAACATCAGCCAGTCTCTGAGTGGAATTGGAAAGCGGGTGAAATGAATTTCCAAGCCAGTGATGACCTTGATTTATCTGAGTTTACCGAGGGTCAAACCATTCGGTTTCTAGTGGCGAAGCAAGGTTCTGATTATGTGCTCAAATCTCTCGAACCGACGAATAGCACGGGTGAGGGCGAACTATGATCAATGCAATCATTCGCTGGTCTATCAGTAACCGATTCTTAGTGCTGGTTGCCACTGTAGCCATCGTATTTGGCGGCTTATACAGCGTTAAAAATACACCGGTCGATGCCATTCCTGATTTGTCAGACGTTCAGGTGATCATCAAAACCAGTTATCCGGGGCAAGCCCCGCAGGTGGTCGAGGATCAGGTGACTTATCCATTGACCACCGCCATGTTAGCTGTACCAGGAGCTGAAACGGTTCGTGGTTACTCGTTCTTTGGTGATTCCTATGTATATATCATCTTCAACGACGATACCGATATGTACTGGGCGCGTTCTCGCGTGTTGGAATATCTCAGCCAAGTTGCACCTAACTTGCCATCGAGTGCCAAGCCAACACTAGGGCCAGATGCAACCGGTGTGGGCTGGGTTTACAGCTACGTGTTGCAAGATAAAACCGGTCAGCATGACTTAGCGGAACTTCGCAGCTTGCAAGATTGGTTCTTGAAGTATGAGTTGCAAACCGTAGAAGGCGTGTCTGAAGTTGCGACCGTTGGCGGCATGGTGAAGCAATATCAGGTTCAGATAGATCCGGCCAAGCTACGTGCTTATGACCTAACGTTACAACAAGTCAATAAGGCTATCCAAGATGGTAACCAAGAAACCGGCGCGTCAGTGGTTGAAATTGCCGAAGCCGAGCACATGGTTCGTACAACCGGCTACCTCACAAGTATCGAAGACATTCAATCTCTGCCGCTAAAAGTGACAGACAAAGGTACACCGCTACTATTAGGTGACATTGCTGACATCAACCTTGGCCCGCAAATGCGTCGTGGTATCTCTGAACTCAATGGTGAGGGCGAAGCGGTTGGCGGCGTTATCGTGATGCGCTTTGGTGAAAATGCCAGTGAAGTGATCGACTCAGTTAAATCCAAACTCGCGGAGCTGCAAGCCGGCTTACCTGATGGTGTCGAGATTGTCGCGACTTATGATCGTTCAACTCTTATTGATTCTGCGGTTGAAAACCTATGGAAGAAGCTGGCTGAAGAGTTCATCGTGGTCGCCGTCGTGTGTGCATTGTTCTTGTTCCATATCCGCTCGTCGTTGGTTATCGCGCTAAGTTTGCCTGTTGGTATTTTAGGTGCGTTCATCGTCATGCATTGGCAGGGTATTAATGCCAACATCATGTCTCTTGGCGGGATAGCAATTGCGATTGGTGCCATGGTTGATGGGGCTATAGTGATGATAGAGAACGTTCATAAACACATTGAACGGACTCCGCTCACTGACAAAAACCGTTGGCAGGTGATTGGTAAGGCAGCAGAAGAAGTTGGCGCACCGCTGTTCTTCTCGCTGATCATCATTACCTTGAGCTTTGTGCCTGTGTTCGCGTTAGAAGGACAAGAAGGCAAGATGTTCTCGCCACTTGCGTTTACCAAGACGTATGCGATGGCCGCAGCAGCCGGTTTGGCTATCACGCTTGTGCCTGTGTTAATGGGTTATTTCATTCGCGGCAACGTGCTACCTGAACATAAAAACCCCGTAAACCGCAGCCTAGTGGCGATGTACAAACCGCTTCTAAACCTCAGCCTAAAGTATCCTAAGGTGATGATTGTTATCGCACTTGGCTTAATGGCGTCTGCTTATTACCCAACCAGTAAGCTTGGCAGCGAGTTCATCCCTCCTTTGGACGAAGGGGATTTGATGTACATGCCAACCACGTATCCTGGCATCTCAATTGGTAAAGCGCGTGAGTTGTTGCAACAGACCAACAAGTTAATCAAAACCATTCCAGAAGTCGAAACCACGTGGGGCAAAATTGGTCGCGCAGAGACAGCAACCGATCCTGCACCGTTAACCATGATTGAAACTGTAATTCAGCTTAAACCGCGAGGTGAGTGGCGTGACGGTGTCACCACTGAGTCTCTGCGTAAAGAGTTTGATGATCTGATTCAGTTCCCCGGTTTGACCAACGCTTGGGTGATGCCAATCAAAACCCGTATCGACATGTTAGCAACCGGTATCAAAACCCCAATCGGTATCAAAATTGCTGGCCCGGATCTGAGCGTAATTGAAGATATTGGTTCTCAGCTGGAACCTATCTTAAATGGTGTTAGCGGTACGGCTTCTGTGTATGCCGAACGTGTTGCTGGTGGTCGTTATGTGACGATAGACATTAAACGCCGCTCTGCTGCGCGATATGGCTTGAGCATTAAAGAAGTGCAGCAGGTTATCTCGACTGCAGTTGGCGGGATGAATGTGGGTGAAACCGTTGAAGGGCTAGAACGTTACCCAATCAATGTACGTTACCCACAAAGCTATCGTGACTCTGTCGTTAAGTTGCAGAACCTGCCGTTAGTGACACCAAATGGAGCGCGAATTGCTCTCTCTGATGTTGCGGATATTCGTTATGAAGATGGGCCTCCAATGATAAAGACGGAGAACGCGCGTCCTAATGGTTGGGTGTTCGTTGACATTGAAGGGCGTGACTTAGGTTCTTATGTGGCTGAAGCGCAACAAGTCGTTGCCGAACAAGTTGTATTACCTGCGGGTTACTCGCTCGCTTGGTCTGGTCAATACGAATACATGGAGCGCGCGAAGGAGCGTTTGAGTGTCGTTGTGCCAATCACCATCGCCATCATCATGTTGTTGCTCTACCTAAGCTTCCGCCGCGTCGGTGAAGTGATGATGATCATGGCAACACTTCCTTTGGCTATGGTGGGCGGACTGTGGTTGATGCATTACCTAAATTACAACTTCTCGATTGCGGTGGGTGTTGGCTTTATTGCACTTGCAGGCGTTGCGGTCGAGATAGGCGTGATCATGTTGGTCTACCTAAACCAAGCGTGGCACTACAAAAAGCTCGATGCAGAACAAAACCAACAAACGCTTCAACAAGCTGATCTAACCGATGCCATTAGAGAAGGCGCAGGACTGCGTGTACGCCCTGTGATGATGACAGTACTCACCGTAATCATTGGCCTCATTCCAATTATGTATGGCGAGGGAACGGGCTCTGAAGTGATGCAGCGAATTGCCGCGCCGATGATAGGCGGAATGGCGTCTGCACTGTTGCTTACCCTACTGGTGTTGCCTGCAATCTTTAAGCTCTGGAAACAGCGTGAGATTACGCACAGCCAAAGTGAGACAAACAAATAAAGTCCTGATTATTAGCCCTTACTTACCAAAACAGAGTGAGTAAGGGCGTACCACATGAACATGTGAAACTAACAAATAAATAACTGAATTAATCTAAGGAACGACGATGAAAAAGACACTAATTGCTATCGCTCTAACACTGACTACAGCAACCGCGTTTGCTGCAATGGACCATTCAGCTGGTGACCAATCAAATATGGACCATTCAAGTATGGATCATTCAGATATGGACCACTCGATGATGAAAAATGGAGAAATGGATCATTCAAAAATGGATCACAGTATGATGACGAGTGGAAAGATGGACCATTCAAAGATGATGAATATGGATGGAATGATGGACATGGAAGGTATGTCAGAAGTTGGGATGCCAGCTAAAGGCGCGAAGCCCGATAAAGTGGTTCATGTGCTGCTAAGTGATGATATGAAAATCACATTTAAAAACAAGGTCGATATAGAGCCAAATGACGTAGTGCAGTTTGTTGTGATGAATACCGGCAAGATTGATCACGAATTCTCGATTGGCTCTGCTTCAGAGCAATTGGAGCATCGTGAAATGATGAAAAATATGGGGAATCACGCCCATGATTCGGGTAGCACAGTTACAGTTGAGCCGGGTAAAGCGAAGCAGATGCTTTGGCATTTTCATGGTGATAATAACGTAGAGTTCGCGTGCAATATTCTTGGTCACGCTGAAGCGGGTATGGTCAAAGCATTAACGCTATAAGGTGATACACAAGCCATATCTAGTTCAAAGGGATGAGTGCTAGGTATGGCTACCTTGTTTTAGTGCTATTTAGGTATTAGCTTTAAAAGACTATAGGAATAGGAGTTTAAGGATGAATAAGACAGTTCTAGTACTTGCAGTAACGGGTGCTTTGATAACGTGGTCGACCCACAGTATTGCTGCTAAACCTGAGTGGGCTGGTAAAGGTAAGCCCGATTTAGAAGAAGTAAAAACATTCGCTGAGGCAAAAAAAGTTGAAGGCGAAATGGATGATCGTGAGAAGCAGCTTGATTCGATGATCGAAGAGAAAAAGAAGAAAGCGAAAAAAAGTAAGAACAAAAAAGATAAGCAGAAGTTAGATAAAGAGCTTGATGATTTAGAAGACGAGAAAGAAGCCCTCGAAGAGAGTAAAGAGAAGATCAAAGATAAGAAAGAGAAGCTTAAAGATGATATGGATAAGGACGAAGAAAAGTCGGGATTAGAAAAGCAGAAAGACAAAAAAGCGGAACAAGAGCGTAAAGAAGAGGGGAAAGGTTCAGAAAAAGGCCAACAGCAGCGTGAGGAAAACAGCAAAAAATGGTGGAACTTTTGGGAGTAATGCGAGGCTCTTACATCATCTATTCATTTCAACCTACCAGTACAGCTTTGTGTGGCCGCTAAGTCATTGGTTAAATAGAGTGTTCAGTTAAAGATAAGTCTCAACCTGTCTAGGAATACATGAACTAATTTGTATTGGCTGAGGCTTATCTGTAGCTAGAATCACTGTAGCAAGATAGAAGTTTCCAGCAGATGGTGAGCTTCGCCACTAAGATGCGGTAACTCTGACATGATTTTCTTAAGTTTGTCGTCGATCGATTCCACTTCATTCAAAGAACGAAACGCAAGCACGGCCTGTTCTGGTTCGCTGCTCACATAACCTTTCAACGTATTAAGCTGAATCTTGTTCGCATTTTCAACTTTTGACAGTGCGACATTGATTGCTTCGATGTTTATTGTTAACTCATTGCTTTTAAACATTTTTAATTATTTTTGGTTGTTGCTAATGCGCGCACATTAACACAACTGTTTTTTCGGATATTGACCAAGATTATTAAACCCACACTTTTATGAAATCTGAGTTTAATTGAGAAGCACTAGCACAATATCGTTTTGTCTATCCATGCAATTGATTCATGAGCTTGTTCCTTAGTGTTAAACATGACAAGAAATCATAATATTTATTTTTACGAGTCTATTTTTTGCGAATGTTAACTCTCTATTATTGAATCTATTTCGCTAGTTTCCTTGGAGATATGAAACATCTTTAAGGAATAATGATGCAAAAAGGAACGTTATCTCTCGCGGTTGTCATGATTTTATCTTCTGGAGTAACTTATGCAGAAGAGCAGATTAGGAATAGTCACTTTAAAGGCAATATGGATGGTTGGTGGAATGCTGGCGCCAACATAGCAACAGAAAGTAATGAAGCGTGTATTGATATTAAAAACCCAGGGAAAAATTCTTGGGATATTATTTTAGGCCATAGCGGTATTGGCTTAGAGCAAGGTCAGAAATATCAGGTATCGTTCGATGCATATGCAAATATTGATACTGAGATGAAAGCCTTGATCCAACATGAAGGGCCTCCTTATACGCATTATTTTCTAAGTGACGTGGGTGTATCAACAGACAAGCAAAGCTATACGTTTGATTTTGTACAAGCACTTGATAGTGACGCCGATACAGAATTCCAGTTTCAATTAGGCGCACAGAAAACGGGGGTCATCTGTATTGATAACGTTTCTGTTGTAGGTAAGCCATTTGTAAAAGTAGCGACTAAGATGCCTATTCGAGCCAATCAAGTTGGCTTCTTACCGAAATCCGATAAATATATCTTTGTTGAAAACACCTCGACAACACCTTTGAAATGGACATTAGTATCTCATTCCGGGATCAGCCTTGATCTCGGTAAAACAGAAGTATTCGGTTTGAATAAAGCGTCGGGTGAGCACATTCACCGAGTAAACCTTTCAAAATATACAGACACGATGAAAGGTTTAACGGTCAAGGTCGACGACGATGTCAGCTATCCATTCGATATTCGAAACGATGTTTATAGTAAGTTGAAGCTCGATGCGTTGTCTTACTTCTATCAAAATCGTAGCGGCATTGAAATAAAGCCAGAGTTCGTTCAACGTGAGGATCTTGCGAGGCCCGGTGGCCATATGTCTGATACTGCAACATGTTTTGATAAAGTCGATAGTTGGGGAAATAAATGGCCTGGCTGCGACCTGACTATTGATGCGACCGGTGGTTGGTACGATGCTGGCGATCATGGCAAATACACGGTGAACAGTGGTATTTCAACTTGGACACTCCTGAATTTATTTGAGCGAGGTAAGTTCTTAGAGAACAAATCACTTCCTTTTTCTGAGAGTAAAGTAAAAATCCCTGAAGCAACCAATGGCGTTAACCCGCTGTTGTCTGAAGCTCGCTGGAACATAGAGTTCATGTTAGCGATGCAAGTCGACTCGGACACGCCTATCGCCGTTCCTGTTGGTAATCAGTCTGCCAGTAAACAGCTCAAACTTACCGAGATTAACGTGAGAGGGCTGGCATTCCACAAGATCGCGGATGAGTCTTGGACTGGTATGCCATTACCGCCACACAAAGATACTCAGAAACGTTATGTTGGTTATCCTACTACTGCGGCTTCATTGAATCTGGCGGCAATCGGTGCTCAGTGCGCACGTATTTGGAAAGATATCGACAGTGATTTCTCACAGTTATGTTTGGATTCAGCGACCAAAGCGTGGAACGCAGCAAATCAACATCAAGATATCTATGCTTACGACAACTTCACCGGTTCTGGGCCGTATGATGATATCGAATTGAGTGATGAGCGATACTGGGCTGCGGCCGAGCTCTTTATCACAACCAATGATGAGGTTTACAAAAAAGTATTGATTGATTCTCCACACTATCTTGAAGTGCCGAAGGGGAACATCAATGCAGATGGTGACATGTATTGGCAGTATATAGCGCCTGCGGGCACCGTGAGTTTAGCCGTGGTACCTAATTCATTGGACAGCCAAGTTATTGAACAAGCACGTAAGAACATCATTAAAACGGCAGAATCTTATACCAAGCAAGTTGCCAATGAAGGCTATAACATTCCTTATACCGTCGAAGAGTATTCGTGGGGCTCAAACTCCAACCTTGTAAACCGAAGTATCTTTTTGATTTACGCTCACGATTTTTCTAATGATGTTCGATACATCAAAGCGGCGGCTAGTGCCATGGATTATATCCTCGGAGGTAACCCGATGAATATCTCTTATGTTACTGGTTATGGAACGAAACCTGCTGAGAATCCTCATCATCGATTCTGGGCTTACGCTGCTGATGAAAGTTCACCAAAACCAGCGCCGGGTGCGTTAATTGGAGGCCCAAATTCGGTAAGTTTTAGTGATCCTATTGCCGCTGTGATGAAAGGCAAGTGTGTTGGACAAACGTGTTACAGCGATAATATTGGAGCTTGGACGTTGAACGAGATAACCATCAATTGGAATGCGCCGCTTGTCTGGGTCGCGTCTGCTTTAGATGAAGGACAGCTTGATTGAGGTAACCAATTAAATTAAGAATATTCAAAGAGTAATATCATTTGGTATTGCTCTTTTTCAATACAAAAAATCACACAATGAAGTGCGCAGTTTTAATTGTTTTAGGTTTTGAAGTTAAGAGGAGATGGTGAATCTAAAGGGATATTGTAACTAAAGAGAATTTGAAACTAAACAGAAGTTGGAGCGTGCAGCGGGAATCGAACCCGCATCATCAGCTTGGAAGGCTGAGGTAATAGCCATTATACGATGCACGCACACTGTCTTAAGAGTAAGACTGAGGCATCAAGAAGACTGGAGCGTACAGCGGGAATCGAACCCGCATCATCAGCTTGGAAGGCTGAGGTAATAGCCATTATACGATGTACGCACATCGTCTTAACGAGTTTGATAATGCCACATCTAACTGAAAACGAAACCTTTTTCTTTAATTTTTATTCTAAGTGCTCGCATAACCACCACTCCGCTAGTTTTTCAATCATATCTGGCGTTATGAGAGTGAATAAAATGTGACTAAAATCTCGTTAAAAAGAGGGCGAGAAATAATAGTAAATGTCATGCCGCTTTCTTCGATAAATCCAACTTAATTTATAAACCTGTTTTGGTGGTGCTCAGTTGTCATAAATCTAATAAAAATTAAGGTATTTGGAGTGTTAACATAAACTGATTTTTATTCGTGTTTCGGCGTTCGTTAATAACAATCTGAATGCATAAATTTAACTTATTAGCCGGTCAAAACATTCAGTAAACTAATCCTAAATGAGTAGAGTTATAGAGACTTCTAAGCCTTTGCAGAAAAAAGTAACGAGTTCAGTTGATAATTCACGCAAAAGCCTCGTCATTCCGTCTGTCGTTTGGTACATTTGCCGCACATTTTGTCTCCGCTAAAATACCCATGCCTTCTCAGTTCCGAATTAACAAAATTGTTGAAATTGGTGATACTCTTCACCGCAGTGGTTGCGCTCCGTATAAGCTTGAAAAATATACACAATATTATGCTAAAAAGCATGGTGTGGATGTGATGATCCAAGCAACGCCAACCGCGATCAATTATCAGTTTCCAGACGATAACAACGCTGTGATTCTTAAGCGTCTAAAGCCTGCTTCAATTAACCTGAGTTTGTTGGCCAATACGATCATCCGTATTAACCAACCGAGCAGTGAGCCTGTACCAGAGCCTGTCGGCTACTCTAAATTTGTGACGGCACTTGCCAATATGGGTATTCCGCCTGCGTATTTGATGCTGGTGGGCAGTACATTGGAAGCGGTTGGCTTTTCTGCGTTATTGGGTTTGATGGTTTGGGTATGTCAGCAAGTTCTTCATTCACGTCGTGCTATCGCGGTTGAATTCATCTCGGCATTGTTAACGGGTATTTTTGTGGCGTTTTTGGCAAGTACAGGGTTGCCGATTCCGGTGTGGGCGTTGTGTATCGCCTCGATCGTCTTGTTCGTCCCCGGATTATCGATAGCTAACGCTTTAGAGTGTTTGGCGTTTAATGATCTCGTCTCTGGTACCAGCTTGCTAGGGCAGAGTGCGTTAACGCTGATCAAGCTGTTTGTTGGGATTATTATGGGTCTCAATATTGGTGAAGCAATATGGGGACAAGCGGTCTCTATCGACTATACCAATGCGGTACCGATGTGGATGCACATATCAGGCTTGGTGTTGATCTCAGTATCTATCGGTGTGATGTTCAATGCGCGCCCTAAAGACATCTTGCTTGGCTTGCCAGTCGCGGTTCTTGGCATGTGGGGGCCGTTCTACCTCGGTTTTGATAGTGGTTGGGTTGTGGGCACTTGGGTAACCACGGTTCTTATTACTTTGTACGGAACTTGGATTGCCAAGAAGATGGAGCTCACGGGCTCTATTTATATCGTGCAAGGTATTATCATTTTGGTTCCGGGTAGCCGAGTATTAGTGAGTGCCAGCCAGTCGGTGTTTGAACAATCTATTTTGCCTATTCCAAGTATTGGTTTGTCGGCGTTATTCATGTTCTCTGCAATCGTGGCAGGGCAAATCACCGCTTACTCAATTTACTCGCCAAAAGTAGAACGTTAATCTGTTTCGCTTCCCAAACCTTTAAACAAACACAGCTTAACTTCTGTGTTTGTTCGTTTTAGGTGCTGTTCTTTTTTACGTTAAATTATGCTACCGAAAATTGGTTCGATTTGTGCTCGCTAAGCCTAACAAGAGTCATTAAAATGGGGACAAATTCTATTTAAATGAAGTATTAACGTATGTCTTTACCTCCTTGTCCGCAATGCCAATCTGAATATGTCTACCCAGACCAAAACAACCTAATCTGCCCTGAGTGTGCTTATGAGTGGAACCCAGAAGAAGAGCGTTTAGAAAGAGAAGCCGCGCGTGTTAAGGACGTAAATGGCGTTGTATTGGAAAGTGGCGATAAAGTTACCTTCATTAAAGATCTAAAAATCAAAGGCAGTTCTTCTGTACTGAAAATCGGCACTAAAGCGGTAATCAGACGAATCAATGAAGGCAAAGACCATCAGCTAGATTGCAAGCTTGATGGTGGCGGTGAAATGCTGGTGACTGCAAAATACGTGAAAAAGCAGTAACCATTTTTTCGGACGATTGTCGTAAATGTTCAATGCTTTTGGGCCGTTATTGAGCATACTGACTGGCAAACAGAGTCAAACTCAAACGTTAGAGAATCAAGATGATCAGAGAATACAGCGTAGCCGACACCGAAGCGGTCCTAAATATATGGCTCACAGCTTCCATTAAGGCGCACAACTTCATAGCGCCTGAATTTTGGGAGTCACAAGTGGGCAATATGCGCGATATCTACCTTCCTGCCTCACAAACCTACGTGTTCCAAGTTGATGGGGAAGTTCGTGGCTTTTATTCGCTTTATGAAGGGATCTTAGCGGCGATCTTTGTCAGTACAGAATATCAAGGCAGTGGTATTGGTAAGCAGCTTATTCATCACGCGAAGCTTGAATGCCCGAACTTGTCATTGAATGTGTATAAAGAGAACCAAGCGACGATTCAATTCTACTTGTCCCAAGGATTTTCTATTGTGAGTGAACAAGTTGATGAACATACAGGGTATCAAGAATACACCATGCACTTAGCTTAGACTTGATAGCTAAACCCGAAAGAGCAGTAACTAGGAATCGAAACTATATGGACATGGTCAAAGCTGATATTTCGCACTCAAGAGCCTTTCATAGCTATGTGAATGCTTGCTCTGAGGATGGGTTAGATATTTATACAGGTATTTCTGACAGTAGTGATGCGTATTTAAAAAGGCGAGTCGCTTATTCAAAAGGTGAGAAACTGCCAGAAGGTTGGACACCTGCTTCTACGTATTTTTGTATCGACTCTGGTCAGATTCTTGGTGTGATTAGAGTTCGTCACGGTACCAGTGAATACATTCATGACGTTATCGGGCACATCGGTTATGAGACGCTGCCACAAGCAAGAGGGCGAGGTATCGCAAGTCATATGTTGTCTTGGGTTCAGCGTTATGTACTTGTAGAAAGTGCTATTATTACCTGTGACTGCAACAATATTGCTTCGCAAAAAGTGATTGAGAAGTGCGGTGGGCAATTCCTGAATACCTTTTACTCGGAGCAAGATAAACACGAAGTCTTACGTTACCAACTAGAACGAAAATGAACATTTAAGCGTGGCATTTTTTGGTTTAATCGGGGTTACTATGTCCCGGTTTAAACGAAAATGAAGCTATAGCCAATTATTGTTGGAGATATTTTGAAGTATTCAACAAGACCTGCTCAGTCATCAGATTATGAATTTCTGTTCGAGCTTAAGAAGGCCGCTGAGTTTGAACCAATCAAAGCCGTATTTGGCTGGGATGAGCAGATTCAACGAGATATACACGCCGAAGAGTGGGCAGAAGAACGGCCTGAAATCATTGAATATCAGGGTAAAGCGATTGGTAGTGTGTTGTTGCAAGACAAAGGCGAGCACTGCTATTTTTGCCGATTCTTCTTATTGCCTGAGTATCATGGAAAGGGCATTGGCAGCCAAGTATTGAAAGATTGCTTAACTAAGGCTGACAGCCTCAATAAACCCGTCGAACTTTGTTACCTGCAAGGAAATCGAGTTGGGGAGTTGTACTTGAGGTTTGGCTTTGAAATCACCTCGCAAAACGATCAGTTTGTCTATATGTGGCGTCAGTAATTCCAAGCGTTAGTTCTTAACCTCAACGGCACAATGTGCCGTTGTGTTGTAATCGTTACTCAATAGGCAAAGACAGCACGCCGCCATTGAGTTCGACTTGTTTTAGCCATTCGGATGGAATTTCGCCATCTTCTTCGTAGAAACACGCCGCTAATACAGCGCCAATCACAATCGCACGCCCGCAGCTGTCACCGCCACATAAGATATTGTCTCGAATACCTTGTTTATAGCTCTGAGCACCCGCAATGATGCGAATCAGCAAGGGAAATGCGGCACTCAGTTCACAATGCAATCCGAACTTCTTCGCGGCATCTGTTATTGAAAGTTCGGGATCAGCCAAAGCCATGTCGATTTGGTCGTGTACAAACTTGCTACAGGTTTGTCGCACCATTTCTACCGACTGCAATGGCGAGTTGCCTTGAATTGCCGCTTGAACCAATAGGGTGATGGCTTGCGCCCACTCCACTGCTTTGTCGTTATTGTTAGTGACTCGCACCGCACTCTCTACCATGGCTGGTAAAGTGTGAGAGGTGTAAGTACACGCCACCAATGGGATGATCTTTGAGACTGCGGGAAGTTGCGTATCGTCTGCGCCACAGGCAGTAATCGGGGCGTCCTCTAGTTCTAATTGATGGATGTTCAGCAAGCTCATGCGCGTCGCTTTATCAATGTAGCCTTGCCAACTGCCGCCAAAATCAAACCAGAAGCGGAAATGTTGAATATAGTTCGCTTCATCGTATTTTTGGTTTTCGACTAAGCTGTCGACCATCGCCAGTAACTGAGCACCATATTGCGATTGCTCACCTGCGGTTTTACCTTGGTGCGCAAAGTAGCCTTTGTCTTGATAATCGAACCGATTCGGTGAGCGAAATTCAGGCTCAAAACCAGCCACGCGTAAGATCCTCTCTTGGTCATACAGCCAGTGCAGCCCCATTGAAGCTGCGTCTCCAACCAATGCGCCAACAACGGCGTAAAAAGCTCTTTCTTTATGATTGTCCATGTTGAGCAATGTCCTTGAGATGAATCAACGTAGTTCGGTACGTTAAGTATAGTGATTAGGCGAGTATTTTGCTGTGTTTCTAAGAAGAAATATGAAGGGATAAATCCTGATTGGTCAATAGCTTAAACCAATCAGGTAAAATTGATAAGGGCAATGAATGGTCGGGCGATTTGGTACTTTTGATTAATGACGTTACTGGTGGTTAAGGTAAGCACTAGAACGTTGCTCAATCACTTTGAACAGACGCGAAAGTGCAAAGCACAAAGCAAAATATACGAAGCCTACAATCAGCCAGATCTCAAAGATCAAACCTGAGGAGTTTGCCATCTCAGTGCCAACAAACGTCATCTCTTGGATCGAAATCAGAGACACAATTGACGTGTCTTTAACCAAGGAGATTGCTTGGCCAGCCAAAGGCGGTGTGATAGCCGTTAATACCTGTGGACCGACCACAAATCGATACTTAGACAATGCAGACAGACCAAGTGAATCGGCCGCTTCCCATTGGCCTTTAGGAATACCTTCTAAGCCAGCTCTAATCACTTCAGCAATATAAGCAGAAGAGAGCAAGCCAATACAGATAACACCAGACGCCAAGTTTTCCCAAAGGTTAGCTGGGCCGAATAGGAAATCTTGAACAGCGTTAATCTCCCCATTGTGTTCACGCAAGATACTTTCTAAACCAAGTAATGGAATCAGTTGGTTAGAAACGAAGAAATAGAATATGAAGACAAACACCAGTGGCGGAATATTACGAACCAACTGAATGAAAATCAGTGCCGGTGTTTTGAAAAAAGCGATCTTTGAGTGCCTTGCCACACCTAACAATGTGCCAAAAGAGAGTGCTAACACCATACTCCATAAACTTAAGCGCAGCGTTGCGATCAAGCCTTGGAAAAAATAGGGAATACTGCCTTGAGAAGGTGGAATAAAAATTAGTGTAAACGCATCTTCCCAGCGCCACTGGTAATTAATACCAACAGCCGAACGATAATAAAGCCAGCCTGAGAATACACACATGATAGCGAGTAACACGCCATCCAAAAGGTTAAGGCGTTGATACCAAGGCTTCATATGAACGTTGGGCTTAGGTGTTGTCAATGCGCTAGTACTACTCACGTCATTCCTATTTAAAAAATAATAATTAGTAGGCTGTTTTGTTAAGTTTTAGATCATCAATAAAGCGAATCAAGTTGCCGATGAGAAGGCAGTGCAGACAACGCACTGCCTCGATTCACTAGCAAAAGTTCTGATTACTGACCTTGAGCAACCTGGTCTTGCCAATCTAGAGTAGAGAACCAGTACTCGTAACGCTCTTTCAACCAACCGTCTTCAGTACGTGCTTTGATCCATTCGTTGAAGAATTCTGCCTTGTCAGTTTCACCTAGGCGAACTGCAAATGCTTCGTTACCTTTTGATAGACGCTCTTCAAATGGAATAAATAGCGTGTCTGCGTTTTTGATCGTTTCGTGTTCTGGTTTAGGGCTAGACGCGATAACCGCGTGTGCGTTGCCGTTCAACACTTCTTGGAATGCTTGAGCATCGTCATCGAACTGTAGAACTTTCGCTTTAGGGAAGGTTTCACGAGCGACTTGAACTGTGAATGCTCCACGACGTGCTGCAATTTTTACGCGGCGAGAATCAAAATCAGAGATCTGAGTAAAACCTTCCGCTAGCTCTTTATTAGCCGCCAGTTGAACGCCAGAGTGCGAGTAAGGTTCAGTGAATAATACGCTTTTAGCACGAGCTTCAGTGATAGACATACCGCCGATGATCACATCGAATTTCTTCGATAATAGTGAAGGGATGATGCCGTCCCATGCCGTAGGTACAAATTCGACTTTCCAACCAGAATCTTCGGCAAGGCGTTTCGCCACGTCGATTTCAAAGCCAACAAGATCGCCTTGTTTGTTACGCATTGCCCAAGGAACAAATGTCGACATACCAACGCGCAGTGAGCCACGTTCGTTTATTTTATCGAGGTTAGGCGTTTCAGAAGCAAGTGCAGGCAAACTTACGGCAAGCGCTAGTAGGGCTGTAATCGCGGTTTTAAATAGCTTCATGCTGATAAATCCTTATTGTGTTCGCCAGTTAGCCCCGAGCTTATGCTCAAGCCAAGCAGCAACGGCAGAAAGTGAAAGTGTAAGAGCAAGATAAATGATCGCCACAGAGAACCAAATCTCGAATGGCATCGCGGTTTCAGAAACAATGTTTCTGGCTTCAGTCGTCAGGTCAAAAATAGCCATGACACTTACAATTGAAGAGTTTTTAATAAGAGAGATCACTTCATTGGTCAACGGTGGCAAGGTACGTTGCACCACCTGAGGAAGAACCACATCCCAGTAAGTATAGGTCTTTGATAAGCCCAAGGATTGAGCTGCTTCAAATTGTCCTCTCGCAATACCATTTAAACCGGCACGAAATATCTCGGCGGTGTAAGCGCCTTGGAAAAGTGCTAAGGCTAAAACGGCAGTACTAAAGCGATCGAGCCCTAATACGGGGCCAAATACAAAATAGAGCAAATAAATTTGTACTAATAACGGCGTGTTACGAATCAACTCAACATAGCTGGTGGCTAAGGTGCGTCCAACCACAGAATTTGAGTTTCTCAATAGTGCTGTCGTTAAACCAATGATCAGTGTGGCAACCAAAGAAATCAAAGAGATATTGATGGTAACCAGTAGCCCTTCAACTAATTCTGCAGGCCACCATTCACCATCTTCATAGAAAGCAATATAGTCCGGCACACGCTCCCATTGCCAGCTGTATCCCATGGTTTGTGCACCAGAGTCGAGAATCCAAACAACAGCAGCCACCAGTACAACAATCTGTACCAAAGCAGATAGGGCGGGTTTAATAATTCGAATCAACATCAATAAGTCAGGATCTGATTTAGGAACGCTTGAGTACGTTCATGTTGAGGGTTTTCAAAGAGCGCTTGTGGCGTATTCGATTCCACAATTTGTCCTTCATCCATGAAGATAACGCGGTCGGCCACTTGTTTCGCAAAGCCCATTTCGTGGGTCACACACACCATGGTGATACCTTCGCTCGCCAGTTCAACCATCACGTCGAGCACTTCGTTGATCATCTCCGGATCAAGTGCTGAAGTCGGTTCATCAAAAAGTAGTAATTCAGGCTTCATGCACAGCGAACGGGCGATAGCTACACGTTGTTGCTGACCGCCAGAAAGTTGCACAGGGTATTTGTTGGCTTGTTCAGCGATGTGTACGCGCTCGAGATAGTGCATTGCAATCTTCTCGGCTTCTTGTTTGCTTTTTTTAAGCGTACGAATCGGCGACAGAGTTAGGTTCTCAAGCACGGTAAGATGGGGGAATAAATGAAAATGCTGAAACACCATTCCGACTTGGCCTGGTGTGTTAAATTTACTCGGAAGTACTTGTTCTAACACGCAAAGCTCGCCACTTTCGAAAGGTTCTAGCTGATTGATACAACGGATTAAAGTTGATTTACCCGAACCTGATGGCCCGCAAATCACCACTATCTCTCCTTGTTCAATATTTAAATCGATATCCTTTAGGGCATGAAAATCACCATACCACTTGTTAAGTGATTTAAACTTAACCATTTCCTTGAGATTGTTCAAATCGTTGTTCATACCTAGTAAAGAGACAGGTTTACCTTACCAATATAGAAATCTGAATGCACATAAAATTAAGGACTTATGAGAATTTAATAGCATCTTGTAGGGCAAATTAAAAAGCAGCGCCCAAAATGAACGCTGCTTTGTTTGTACGAAAGAAATAAGTAACGGGTTCAGTCAGATGTAAAAAATCATCTTTGTGTGACTATTGTCTTTGCTTTCTCTCCACTTTAGCAATTCTTAGTGAATCGCAGACTCTAAAATCTCACGCGTTTTCTCTGGCGTGATTGCTTGGTTTTCGCCAAGTTGCAGGTAACCGTGTGATTCAAGTTGAGCAACAACGTTGTCGATTGCTGCCGCTTTAGTTGCTTCGTAACCGTCGAACATGGTTGGAACGTCTAGGCTGTGGTAGAAGGCTTCGATTGCCGCGATTGTACGCTCGGCTAAATCAGCACCCGCTTCTAGGCCAAATACGTTACGACCCATTTGCTCTAGCTTGCCACGCTTCGCTTCGATTTGGTTACGAAGTAGTGAAGGTTGAACAATCGCAAGAGAACGCGCGTGGTCTACGTGCCATAGTGCTGTGAACTCATGGCCAATCATGTGTGTTGCCCAATCTTGAGGGACGCCAGTACCAATCAGACCGTTAAGCGCTTGGTTTGCAGTCCACATTAGGTTTGCACGCCATGCGTCGTTGTCACGCTCGTCGTATTGCTTACCCAGTACAAGTAGGTTCTTAAGCAGTGTTTCTGCGTAACCGTCTTGAACCATCGCGTCTGTTGGCATTGTGATGTATTGCTCACATACGTGAACCCACGCATCAACTAAGCCGTTGATCAGTTGGCGCTCTGGCAGAGACTTCATTACGTCTGGGTCCATAACCGCAAATTTAGGCTGTACCGCAGGGTTCATGAATGCCAGTTTCTCTTGAGTTTCTTTACGAGTGATTACCGCACCCATGTTAGATTCAGAACCTGTCGCAGGAAGTGTCAGTACCGCACCAATTGGTGTCGCTTCTGTTACTTGGTGTTTACCCGCTAGGATATCCCAACCGTCGCCGTCGTATTTAGCTGCCGCAGCAACGTACTTAGAACCGTCGATTACTGAACCACCGCCAACAGCGATAATGAACTCTACGTTTTCTTCTTTAACAAGAGCGACGGCTTTATCTAGCGTCTCTTTGGTTGGATTAGCTTCAACACCAGCGAACTCAATCCAAGCGTGATCCTTCAGAGAAGCGACAACTTGGTCGTAAACACCGTTGCTTTTGATTGAACCGCCACCGTAGATGACTAGTACTTTCTTCGAAGTATCAACCGCTTGGCTGATAGCGTTGATTTGGCCTTGGCCGAAGTGGATAACTGTAGGGTTAACATAAGTGAATTGCATTAGAGATTCCTTGTGTAAAGCTCAATTTGTTATTTTATTTGATTGCTCAATTTCTATATTTGCATATTAGTACAGTAATCTAGGGTGATGAAGAGCTGATCCTCCAAATAAATTGCCTATTTCTACAAACTTGATATTCTTTCTCCGCTTTAGCTTACTTACTCTTAGCACTTGGAATGGAAAGTCGCCACTTATGAAAACACTCGCGCAGTTATTACAGTCTTATGTAGAACACAAAGGTTGGGATGATCTCGAAGGGATCAGAGAAACTGAAATTGGCGGTGTGTGGTTGTATAGAAGCAGTGGCGGGAATCAGCGTCAGCCATTCACTTACCAGTCGGGTATTATCATGCTCGGGCAGGGGAAAAAGAATATCTACATTGGCGACAGACCCGTTACTTACGCCGCAGGTGATTACCTTGTGGTAGGTGTACCAATGCCATTGGAGTGTGAAGCCTTGCCTGTAAATGGCGAACCATTGCTTGGTTTATCTATCAACATTGACTCTCAGCGCTTGCACAGCTTGGTAAAAAAGTTAGAAGACCAAGGCTTTCTTGAGAGCTACTGCAATAAGCACAGACAGAATTCTAGCGGCTTAGAATCCACGCCGATGGAAGAACAAATGCTCGAAAGTTTTACTCGATTGGTGAAAATGCTGCATTGCGACATCGAAGCCAACATATTGGGTGATGCCATGGTCAGCGAAATTGTCTACCGCGCCCTAACCGGTTCAGAAGGACGAGTGCTGTTTGATTTAGCTCATCATGACGGTCACTACGCACGTGTCGCTAAAGCGCTGTCTAAAGTGCATGAAGAGTACGACCAAACCATCACTGTTCAATCGCTTGCCGACGAAGCCAACATGAGTGTGTCTGCGTTCCACAACGCCTTTCGTAACGTAACGTTCGAATCACCGCTGCAATACTTGAAGAAGGTTAGGCTCAACAAAGCCAAAGAATTGATTCAACTAGAAGGCCTACGCATCAGCGATGCTGCACGCCGAGTTGGCTATTCCAGCCCATCCCAATTTAGTCGCGAATTTAAGCGCCACTTCAACACTACTCCAAGAGCTGTTTAGCCTTTACTCAATATTTATGTTTCGAAACGTGCGGTATTTCATGTTGCGCGATATCACGTATATCTTTTGGTTGATCGAGAAGTGTTTATTTTATAAATATCTGTTTAGTCTTTGCTTTTCTCTCGTGAGGAAAGCTTAATTTACAGACATTTTCTAGGAGTTCTCTTGCTCGATTTATTGAAGAAAGTAGCATTGATTAATTTAACGGCAGCATTGGTTGTTCTGGCCTTATCTCAGTTTTTTCCTTTCTTTGCCACTACAAGAATCGTCGATTTCTTGTTTTTCGTGGTTATCGTCATTTGGGTTCTAGCCAAGTTAATGTGGGAAGGTGGTGTTCATAGTAAGACCACACGTCTTGATGACCCTGTAACAGATAAAGTCTACAAAATGGTCGAAGGCCATGATTTTGATAAAGACCAACAAGAACATTATCGAATGAATTATCAAACAGGCCTAGTGTTATTTATTGCAGGATTACCTGCTTTTATTGCTTGCTTCGTTCTTCAACTTCTTTGAGTTCCAGTAGAACAAATGAGTTGCAATGATACTTAATACTTGGAAATTTTCGCTTAAAGTGTGTTTCGTGCATCAATGACGTTTAAAGTTTCGCCAGTAAGATATTAGCTAAGAAGGTAATGATGGAAGAGTATTTGGAACTAGATATGCTCACGTTGGAGTCAATTTCTAAAGAAGCCGGGTTTCCGATCGAAAGAGATGTTTATTTGGCGTCACGTGCTGAATCAATTGAGCAGGGGTTACTTTTTGAATATCGTAGAGGCGACAAGTTAATTGGTTATACGACACTGCGTGATTTAGGCGATGGTCAGTGGTTTGTACCTATGTTTGTGGTACACCCAAACTATCGTAGTAAGGCGGCTTTCCTTTCTTTGTTTCGCTCCATTGCTGATAACCTAAAAAACAAACACTCAACTGTGTTAGTGAGTAATGTCCTACGTCTTAATGAGTTGTCGGTGCGGTTTCACAAGCATCTAGGTTTTGAGGTCACACGTGAAAACCATTTAGGCTACGAATTCTCGCTAGATTTAACGCCTGAAGTAAAAGACAAATGGTCAAGCTTCTTAGGCGCTCGTCGTTAATGTTTTGAAAATTACAGTGGCTACTTCTAGGCCGACTTATCGGATACCTTGAACGAACACAGTTGTCTTGTTGAATTAAGTGAGTAAATGTATCTAATTGTGGGCATTTTCAGTGTGTTGGTATTTGATTGTCGAGTATATTATTAACGTATTTATATAAAAATAGCTCTCTAAAATAATTAGTTAAACAGCCTAAGAGTTTATGCACGTATATAAGAGAGTAAGCTCAATAATTAGGCTAGTAAAAGAGTTATAGGACTTTTAGTGTGAACAACCTATCAAATATTATCTAAAATTTAGGAATTACTCATCGTATTCTCAGAGAGAGTATTCAGGATTATTGAATAGACTTGAAATTAAAGAGAATTTAGCAGTTGATAAAGCCTAGTGTTACGGATAATTAGTCGTTCGATGACTAATTATTCTGTAACTTGCTGATTTATAGTCAACTGAGAGTCTGATGGATATCACGTTTACCCTAAAATAATTCACTTAACATGGCGCTACTTTAATCATTCTTTCTAATACGATTGTTAAATATAAATACGTATTCCTATATTATTAAAAGGATAATTCCGATGAGTAGCGATATCATTAAAATTTCAAGAAATACTGAAAAAGCATCAATAAATTCTGTATCTACACAAACGGTCGCTTTTTCTCATTATAATAACTTTTCAGCTCAATTACCTGTCGACCCTAAAACAGGTCAAATAGTAGCTGGTGATATTAAAGACCAAGCAACGCAATGCTTAAATAATATTAAAGCGATTGTTGAAAGCATCGACCATGTTATGGATGATGTCGTGAAGATTAATGTTTTCGTTAAGAATATTTCTGATATCGATGCTATTGATGAAGTTTACAAAAGCTTCTTTAACAACAGCCTGCCTACACGTACCGTCGTGGGTGTAGCTGCACTGCCAAACAGCGATGCGCTAGTGCAAATGGATGCTCTGATTTCTAACGGCGAAGGCACTAAACCACAAGCACCTTGCGCATTAGTTAAGGTATCAAGAAATACAGATAATGCACCTCAAAGTGCAGTTTCCACGCAGACTGCGGCTTTTTCTCACTACAACAATCTTTCAGCTCAGTTACCGATAGATGTAACAACAGGTGAGTTGGTTGATGGTGGTATCGAAGCGCAAACGGCCCAATGTCTATCAAACATTAAAGCTATTTTAGAAAGCATCGGACATGTCATGAATGATGTGGTTAAAACGACTATCTACGTAAAAAATATCGCAGATGCGGAAGTGGTAAATGAAATATGTGCTAAATTCTTCCCAAGCTACGTTCCTGCTCGTACCGTTGTTAACGCAGCTGAATTACCAATGGGCGCTTTAATTCAAATTGATACATCCGTTTCACATGGTGACGGTACACCGCCGCAATTACCAGAAGACACTCGCTTACTGGTTATTGAAACCAATAATACTGTTGCAGCACCATTCATGCCTTATTCGCATACTGTTGCTTTCTCTCACTACAATCATATTTCTGGTCAACTACCTGTAGATCCGAAAACCAATGAAGTGGTTGCTGGTGGTATAAAAGAACAAGCTGAACAGTGCCTTAAGAATATTAAGGCGATCATTGAAAGTGTTGACCACAGCATGGACGATACGGTGAAAATTAATGTTCAGCTTAAAGATGTTTCAGATATTGATGCGGTGAACGAGATCTACACTACGTTCTTTAACGCTGACTTACCGGCAAGAACGGTGGTTGGAGTTTCAGAGATCCCTATGAATGCTCTAATTCAAATTGATGCCGTCGTTTCTAACTGTGAAGGCACACCTCCACAAGACGTTGTTGCTTAATTCACTGAACCCCTTCGATAAAAGCGATTAAATTCAGGCTCTAGCTCCTAACAAGGAACCAGAGCCTATTCTCTGATTCGCGAACTCTACCCCAAGACGTACCCCCATCATTAAGTCTCGCTATACAACTCACTCTAAACAAGCTTCTGCCCGACATATGGTGTTTACTGATGCGAAGTGTTTTAATATGAAAAACAGACGCTTAACGTAAGAAAACCAATTTATGCAATTTCGAGTTATTTTAATGCTGTGCCTAGCCTTGATGGGTTGTTCATCCAATCCAGAGTTAGCTCCTGACCCAAAAACTATCACGTTGTTTTATGGTGATACGTCGATCTCTTCGGGTGTTTTAGAAGATAAAACATTTAGTTCAGTGCTCGCGGATAGGGTTGAAAGCGTAACTTTTTCAGGGTCAATACGAAAGCAAGATTCTGGCTACTTCGTCGATATGCTCGTGATTCGAGAAACGAAAGAGCCACGCTCAACACGACAACTAAACGCCTCGCTTGTTATGAAGCCTGGCGAGTTAGTGGATGTTGGCGGCGTGAATAACGATGTATTTAGAGTTATTCTCGAGTAACACACCCAATGTGCTCAATTAATCTGAATTTTTGCTTTACCTCAACCTAGCTTCAAGTCTTAAGCTTCTCTTACTCATTGAAAAGGAGCTTATTATGCAAAACAACTACGTAAAAGAACTTGCCGTCAAAACTTATCAAGAAGAGCTTCAGAAAGAGTACGTAAAATCTAAAGCTCGCCCATTTCATGCCCCAAGTTTTATCGGAGGAATACTGTTGTCAGTCGTGCTGGTTGGCTTGTTTTAATTTATGCAGAATTTTTGATCCATTACCAACTCTCAACATCTCTATTTGATGCGTTTTAATGCATACGGCACAATCGCTTATGTTGAATTATGACGCTAATGTCGAGAGGAAGTATGGCCAGTCCAAGAGTGTTAAAGGTACAGATTACTGACATTACCTGTGGTGAGAATGTCACTATCATCGAGCCAAGCAATGTTTATGGCTGTGAGCTTAAAGATGACGTGTTCGTTGGCCCCTTTGTCGAGATTCAAAAGAACTCCGTGATAGGCGAGAGAAGTAAGATCCAGTCTCATACCTTTATTTGCGAGTATGTGACTATCGGAAGTGACTGCTTTGTTGGGCACGGGGTGATGTTTGCGAATGACTTGTTTAAAGATGGCAAGCCAGATCCAAACCCAGACAGTTGGGGGCGAACTGTTATCGCTGATAACGTTACTATTGGTTCTAATGCGACAGTGTTGCCTGTCAGTGTTTGCGAAGGGGTGGTAATCGGCGCGGGCAGTGTGGTGACAAAAGACATCACCGAGAAAGGTATTTATGCAGGCAACCCTGCTAAGAAGTTAAGAGACTTACCTTAGATTCATAAGACAAGCTGAGCTGTATGAATCATAAGGTGCAGCTTTTTAGATAAGCGACAGAGTATTGATTATGGATGTATTTTTACACGTACTTCACCCAAGCGATGTTAGTGCTTTGTTGGAATTTGAAGTCGAAAATAGAGAGTGGTTTGAGCAATTTGTCCCAGCTCGGGAAGACCGTTTCTATTCTAATACGGGTGTTGCCGAACAAATCACTAGCTTTCTAACAGAGTATGACAATGGCGATATGATTCCTATGTTGATCAAAGACGCTAATGGCACTATTTGTGGGCGAATCAACGTTCGTGATATCGATCAGAACGCTGAAAGTGGAGAACTAGGTTATCGAATAGGTCATTCCTTTGGTTCTAAGGGTATTGCGTCTAACGCGGTGAGGAAGTTACTTATCTACTTGGCCGAGAACTCTTCCCTTAGGTATGTTGAGGCCTATGCGTTAGTGGGTAATATCGGCTCAAATAAAATTTTATCCAATACAGGATTTGATTTAGTTGAGCGCGTTGAAAGTTACGCCGTGTTCAAAGGGAAGGATCAAGATGCTCATTATTATCGTAAGGTTTTAGCTGACTAGCTGACTATCAGTGCCTTTTACATTAGAAGCTGGCAGCGTCCTTCTAGCCAGCTTCGAGTCTTTTTATTTCAAGGTTACTTCTAGGTTTTGGCCACTTCTAGATTTACTGTTACTTCTGAGGTTTGTTACGTTCGATTACGCTAATCGCGATCGCCAAAAATAGGATATCTTTCACTAGGAAGAAGTTAGTGACTAAGATGCCATCCGATACTTTCCAAGCGTTTGGCGTTGTAATTAGGAAGCTGAGTGTCACAACAAAGATAGCCGCTGCAGCAATGCCTGAATAGAAAGCAATTGTCGGTTTCTTAAATCCAACGATCAGTCCAATCGCGACAATGATCTCCGCGCCACCCACCATGTTAGACACAGCTTGTACTGAAAACAGATTGTAAAGCCAGTTCATTGCAGGATGATTTGCGATTAGCGGTTCAATGAGCATCGCTTCAGTTGGTGTGAACTTGTAAATACCAATCCAAGCTAACACCAATGCTACGCCAACCACTCCAAGGTTATACCCCACATTACTCTGTTTTAAATCATAGGTTTGAACATGCATAAAAGTACTCCATTTAATAAAATCCTTGAATATGACCGCAAGAGTTCAGATTAAATTTCGCATTGAGAATAATAATTAATATATTTATCTAGAGATTTGACACGTGGCGACTTATTGTCTCGATAGGGGCTTAAAGGCTAGTGATGTTGAGAACCAAAGCAATGGGGAAGCGATAGTGCTGTTCAAAAGGTACCGCGAGTTTTCCAATTTTTGTTTTCAATATTCGCGATTTGGATTAGATTACGCTGATGTTCACCCTAATTATAAGAAGAGTATAACCAGTGAAAATTCATAGAATTAACCCGACCAAACGTTGGTCTGATGTAACTGTTTTTAACGGTATTGCAAGCTTTGTGGAAGTGGCAGAGACGGATACAACAGCAGGAATTAAGAGTCAGGTTCAGCAAATCTTCGAACAAGCCGAAGAAATGATGAGTTTGGTAGACAGCGACAAATCTCGCGTATTGTCAGTGACTATTTATCTCACGGATTTCGCTAACTTTGATGCACTGAACGAAGTGTGGGATTCATGGTTCCCTGAAGGTAGCGCACCAAGCCGAGCGTGTGTAAAAGCTGAACTGGCAAACCCAAAGCTATTGGTTGAGATGTCGTTTATGGTTGCTGCGGGTGAAAAGTTTCAATAAGCCGAACTATCGGTAGAAATAAGCTTCGTCAATACAAGTAACGAACAGATAAAACAAAGCCACTCAGGTGAATCACTTGAGTGGCTTTTTCGTTTTAAAGGCTAACCGAGACTAAATCGGATTAGGAATTAAGCGATGCCTTGATCTCTTGCCATCTGCTTCGCGATCTTCGGTGCGTGCCATAAACACGGCAGCAAGATAAACGATACAGGAACGGCTGTGATCACAATAAATGACTGTAGAGCAGAGATGCCGCCAGAGCCCATCGAGATAAGTGCAATAGCTACGGCACCCATGATGATACCCCAGAAGGTACGTACTGCTGCATTCGGCTCTGTTGTGCCCGTCATTACTACACTGATTGTGTAAGTCATTGAGTCACCTGTTGTCACGATGAACGTGGTCGTCAGGATCAGGAACAGAATTGCAATCAGAGTTGGGAACGGCAGTTGCGCGGTAATTGCTAGAAGAACCGCCGGAAGGTTGAAGCCTTCGAACGCACTAGAAATCACACCTGGGTTCTCTAGTTCAAACGCTAAACCACTACCACCAACGATGCTGAACCAGAAACATGTTACAAGCGGTGCAACGATGCTGATAGAAACGATCATTTGGCGAATAGTGCGGCCACGAGAGATGCGAGCAATGAAGATAGCCATCATTGGACCGTAACCTAAGAACCACCCCCAGAAGAACACAGTCCAGCCACCTAGCCATGCTGTATCTTGGCGGTAAAGCGCCATTGGGATGAAGTTATCAATCATTTCACCCATGCCTTGTAGGTAACCGTCAACGATGAAGCTTGTTGGGCCTACTAGAAGGATGTAGCCGATTAGACACACAGACAAGATGATGTTGTAACGGCTAACCAGTTGGATGCCTTTGTTCACGCCACTTAATGCAGACAATGTGTACATAGCGATAGCAAAGATAATAACGACACTTTGAGTTGCAAAGCTGTCTGAAATACCAAACAGTTCGCTCAATGCGTAGCTGATTTGTAGACCAAGGAAACCGATAGGGCCGATAGTACCTGCAGCTACTGCCACAATGCTGCATGCGTCGACTACGTTACCCACCCAGCTGTTGATTGCCTTGTCGCCAAGTAGAGGGTAAAGCAGAGTGCGAGGCTTAAGAGGAAGGCCTTTGTCGTAATGCAGATGCATTAACACGATAGAAGACAAGCCACCTAAGATTGCCCATGCAAGGAACCCCCAATGCATGAAAGATTGTGATAGAGCGTTAAACGCCATCGCTTGTGGATCAGCGTTGCCATAAAGTGGCGGAGCCGAAACAAAGTGAGCAATAGGCTCTGCAGCTGCCCAGAATACACCGCCGCCAGCTAGCAGCGTACATAGGACGATAGACATCCATTTGAAGGTGGTCATTTCAGGTAGGGCAAGCGTTCCTAAGCGAACGTGGCCGGTGCGACCTAGTGCAAGCACTAAACCGATAATGAAGTTGAGAAGTAGTAGGACTTGCCAGAAAGCACCGAACCACTTAGTTGAGTAACTGAAGCCGATGTTAACAAGTTCGGACAACACGGAGGTGTTGGTAAAAGCGAGGATGACAAAGAGGGTTAAAAAACTGCCACTAAGCCAAAAGACTGGGTTTCCGAGTTCCAGTTTTTCACCCAGAGATTGAGCTTTATTGAAATCGATAGAAGTAGATTCTGCGTTGATGTTTTCGTTGGCGACTTGCGTCAAGTTGGACATTATTTCTTCGCTATATTTGGCTCTTTCAAGCCTATGTATTTCTCCCACACTTGCATGGAAATGTGAGGTTCGTCAAAAAAGCCGCCGATACTAACACATTTGTTATCAAAAAGTGGGCGAATTCCCAAAAGAATCCCAAATCGCCTTTAAATCACTACTTTTTGGCTAGTTTTGATACGGATTTTTTTCTCGAATCCAAATCACATTTCCGATTTTTGAGATATTATTTTTTAGCTTTCCGAAATAAATTAATATTAGTTGTTGGTGCAAAATAAGTGTCGACTCATTGCATGCTATAAACAAATTAATGCGAGTCATTTTATAAATACTGAATATTTTAGGTGTTTAATTGGCGCTGTTACCTACAGTTGTTTTGCGAAGAGATTTAAGTGGTGAGGAAAATGCCATTTAGATTAAACATCTTGAAACAACAACTTAAGGGATAGCTAACATGCACCTAAACCAAGGAAGAGTGGCCAAGAAGGTTTTTACACTCAGTACTCTAACCGCGTCATGCTTAATGGCGTTCAACAGTTATGCGGCTGTTGATTGTTCAACGTTAGAAACGTGGGACTCAGCCACGGTATACACCGGTGGTGATCAGGTTTCACATGACGGCAGCGCGTACTCAGCGAATTACTGGAATCAAAACAACAACCCGAGCCAATTTGAAGGTGATTACGCACAGTGGAAAAAACTGGATGTGTGTAGTGGCAATGGAGGCGGCGGTACACCAAATGAAGCGCCAACCGCTTCGTTAACAGCGCCAACGGCATCCGATGTGATTGTTGAAGGTGATAATGTGGTACTTAGCGCAACAGCACTCGACTCTGATGGCAGTGTTGCTTCGGTAGAATTCTTTGTCGATGGTTCGTCGGTTGCAGTAGTGACAGCGGCACCATTTGAGGCGGCTTGGGCTGCAACGTCTGGCAACCATCAAGTTTCAGTTGTTGCAACGGATAATGAAGGCGCAGCAAGTGTTGCAAGTGTGGTTTCTGTTTCTGTTGATTCAGCACAACCAGGTAATGAAGCGCCAACAGTTTCAGTTTCCCTTTCAGCGACATCTGTTGATGTTGGTGGTGTAGTTACACTAACTGCAATGGCAGCAGACAGCGATGGTACGGTTGATAAGGTTGATTTCTACGTAGCGGGTGCTCTTGTGGGTACAGCTGCAACGAGCCCATACACGCTAGATTACACAACCACTCAAGCTGGCTCTCTAGCGGTCTACGCGAAAGCGACAGACAACCAAGGCGCAACGACTGATTCAGCACTGGCTTCTTTGACAGTTAACGGCGCTCCAACGGTGAGCACTTGTCGACCTGATGGCTTGTATCAAACGCAAGGTATCGATGTCCCTTACTGTACGATTTACGATGATGAAGGCCGTGAGAAGATGGGTGCGGATCACCCACGTCGTGTGATTGGTTACTTCACCAGTTGGCGTGCAGGGGATGACCCACAAGCCGCTTACCTAGTAAATGATATTCCTTGGGAACAACTTACACACATTAACTACGCGTTCGTGAGCATTGGCTCAGACGGTAAAGTAAATGTGGGTGATGTAAATGATCCAAATAATGCTGCTGTCGGTAAAGAGTGGCCGGGTGTGGAAGTGGATCCTGCATTAGGTTTTAAAGGTCACTTTGGTGCACTCGCAACCGCGAAGAAAAAACACGGTGTTAAAACGTTAATCTCAATCGGTGGTTGGGCTGAAACAGGCGGCCACTTCGCGACTGACGGCAGCCGAGTTGCTGATGGTGGTTTCTACACCATGACGACCAACGCTGATGGTTCTATTAATCATCAAGGTATCGAAACATTCGCGACTTCCGCGGTAGAAATGCTTCGTAAATACCAGTTCGATGGTCTGGATATCGATTACGAATACCCAACCTCAATGGCGGGTGCTGGTAACCCGTACGACAAAGACTTCATGGAACCACGTCGTCAGTACCTATGGGCTTCGTACCAAGTATTGATGAAAGTGCTGCGTGAGAAGCTTGATGTAGCGTCTGCGGAAGATGGCAATCATTACATGTTAACTATCGCGGCTCCTTCTTCTGGGTACCTATTGCGCGGTATGGAAACATTTGATGTCACCAAGTACCTCGATTACGTAAACATCATGTCTTATGACCTTCACGGTGCGTGGAACGATCACGTTGGCCATAACGCTGCATTGTTTGATACAGGTAAAGATTCAGAGTTAGCACAGTGGAACGTTTACGGCACTGCGGCTTACGGTGGTATCGGTTATCTGAACACGGATTGGGCTTACCATTACTTCCGTGGTTCTATGCCAGCAGGTCGTATTAATATCGGTGTGCCTTACTACACACGTGGTTGGCAAGGTGTAACCGGAGGCGAAAATGGTCTTTGGGGCCGAGCTGCACTTCCAAACCAATCTGAATGTTCAGCAGGTACCGGTGAAGGTGAGAAGAACAATTGTGGTCATGGTGCAATTGGTATCGACAACATGTGGCACGATACCGATCCGAAAGGTAACGAAATGGGTGCGGGTTCCAACCCAATGTGGCACGCGAAGAACCTAGAGAAAGGTATTTGGGGTTCTTATGCTGAGGCTTACAAGCTTGATCCTGTGAACGATCCATCTGATGTTTTAGCAGGCACTTACACGCGTAACTATGACAGCGTGGCGGTTGCTCCTTGGTTGTGGAATGCAGAGAAGGGCGTATTCCTTTCAACGGAAGATAAACAGTCTATTGATGTGAAAGCAGACTACGTTATCGACAAAGAGATCGGCGGCATCATGTTCTGGGAACTAGCAGGGGATTATAACTGTTATGTACTCGATGCAAGTGGCAACCGAACGTCTATCGATACGACCGAACAAGCGTGTAATAGCGGTAACGGTGAGTTCCATATGGGTAATACAATGACGAAAGCTATCTACGATAAGTTTAAGTCTGCGACTCCATACGGAAACAAAGTGGCGACTGGCGCTATCCCGACAGAAGCGTTAGATATTACGGTTTCAGTTGGTGGCTTCAAAGTCGGTGACCAAAACTACCCAATCAATCCTAAGATCACGTTTACAAACAACACCGGTCAAGCACTTCCGGGTGGTACCGAGTTCCAGTTCGATATTCCTGTGTCTGCGCCTGATAATGCAAAAGATCAATCGGGTGGTGGTTTGTCTGTGATTGCTTCGGGTCATACTCGTGCGGATAACATCGGTGGACTAGATGGAACCATGCACCGAGTAGCGTTTACTTTGCCGACATGGGAAGAGCTTCCTGCTGGCGGTGTGTATGAGCTAGATATGGTGTATTACTTGCCAATTTCTGGCCCTGCTAACTACGCGGTAAATGTCGGTGGTGTTGATTACGCGTTTAGCTTCGAGCAACCAGATCTACCATTAGGTGATATCAGTTCAGGTGGCGGTAACCCTGGCGATGGCGGCACTAATCCAGGTACATGTGATACAGCGGGTTTAGCGGTTTACCCAGACTTACCTCAGAAAGATTGGGCGGGTAATCCAAGCCATGCAAACACAGGCGACCAAGTGGTTCATAACGGTAGTGTTTACCAAGCAAACTGGTGGACAAGTTCTGAACCGGGTAGCGATGGTAGCTGGGCTCAAGTTTGTTCTTAATTTAATGCTTTAAGTCAATTTATCAGGGCTTTGATATGAACTAAGTAATCGACTTAGACGTAAAATCAAAACGCCGAACTGAATCCAGTTCGGCGTTTTTGCTATAAGTCACAGATTGCGTATAGAAACCTCTCAAAATATCGACGCTCGTTCAGTAAAAAATAAAAATATGATATAAAACAATCTGTATATAAAAAAATCACAGCGTTACCTGAAATTATAAATTTATGGGGTAATCTTGAAGGTCAGACGTAAGTACATTCTTAATTTTTCCATTGCGCTCGCCGTCGTGTCGATGATTCTTTCCGCTGTTCAATTTAATCGAACTGAAAAGTCATTATTAGAATCTAACCAACTGTTTTTCGTACGATTGTGAGTGCGAGCTACGATATTGTCGATACCACAGTTAATGAGGCGATAAAGACATATCTTAAAGGAATCACGGATACCGTTGCGTCTCATGTATGGCATGCCACGCCAGAGCAAGAAATTGAACAGGTAAGCCAAATTGCCAGTGAATTGCACATTGGACAATCGGGTTATATTTATTTGATGTCTCCGCAAGGCGTCCACCTCTATCATCCATTCTTACAAGGTAAGAAGCGCGGTCACCTTACTCATATCCAAAAACAGCTCAGTATTGGCTCTGGTATGATCGAATACTTTCACGCCAATCCTCATGAAATAAACCGCCGAGCCAAAGTCGCTTATTCGATGAGGCTTCCGAGTGGCAATACATTGGTCGCGACAACCTATAAAGAAGAATTGATGTATTTGGTCGATCTTGAAGGTTTAAAAGACAAGCTAAGAAAGTACGCGTTCGGTGAGAGCGGATATGTGTACATTGTTGATCTGCAAGGTAACTTAGTGCTTCATCCGGATTATGAACATAAATCATTGAAATCCTTAACAGGCTACTCGTCTGAACTGCTTATTGATCGAGTCGCCACCAAACCCGAAGGTCACTTCAGTTATTCGATTTCCAGTGACAGTGGCACGACA
Source organism: Vibrio sp. QJM3NY_27 (assembly GCF_057785955.1). Taxonomy (NCBI): domain Bacteria; kingdom Pseudomonadati; phylum Pseudomonadota; class Gammaproteobacteria; order Vibrionales; family Vibrionaceae; genus Vibrio; species Vibrio sp. QJM3NY_27. Next base: position 1,437,866 of record NZ_CM173512.1, read on the forward strand.
AATAAAAACATCTTCTACAAGTTTTACCCTTATCTGAATTGGGTCATTTCTGCAGGTATCTTAGAACAAGAGCTTAATCGAAATCACAGCCTCCTGTTTATTAGTTTGATGGCTTTAGTCGTGAGCCTATTGAGCATTATCATCGTGTTGGTGCTTTACCTGCGGCATCGTCATCTCAAAATATTGGATGTTGCGAGCCTCGATTACCTCACTGGTCTTCCTAGCCGACGGAGTTTTATTGAGCAGTTAAAGCTGAAAATTGCTCAAAGGTCGCCTTATCCGCTAACAAATGTCGGTGTCATTTTGCTTGATATTGACCATTTCAAACGAGTGAACGATCAATATGGTCATGCTCAAGGCGATAGGGTTATCTGTGAGGTCGCAAAATCACTGAAGAGATTTGTTAATCGTCGTCGCTTGATTGCACGCTATGGCGGTGAAGAGTTTATTTTGGTGACGTTTGATTGTGATGAGCGTGAGTTATTCGAATTGTCTGAGGAACTAAGACGAAGTGTAGAGCAACTGCAAGGTTTGGTGTCACCTGTCACAATCAGTGCTGGCTGTTGTCACGATCGAGCGCTCACTGATATTGAAACAGCGATCGATAAAGCTGACAAAGCGCTTTATCAAGCAAAAGAGAGGGGACGTAACAACACTCAGACGTATCAAAAGAACGAATATCGCGTTGCTTATATGTGATCAGTTGAAAGAATCGATGTCTTCAAAGGCTGGAAAATTGGAAATCATGCTCTTGAGAACGACAGACACAAAAAAGCCCAAATAGATCGCTCTATTTGGGCTTTTTCTGAAATATTTGAAATGCTAATCGCTAATTTAAGCTTTCGCTGCTTTCATCGCTTCCGTTTTTTTTTCCTTTTGCATTTTTGCAAGGAAGTAGATGTTTACACAAGCGATGAAACCGTTGGTCGCGACCACTGGCCATGCGTCAATCATAACGCCGTATGCTGTAAAGAGAGTACAGCCAATAAAGTTAAGGACACGCAGACGAACGATATCTTTCATTGTTAATGAAATTGCGACCATAATAGATGCCGCGTAACCTAAAATTTCAACCATATTGAATTCCATTGTTTGACCCTCTTAAATTTGCCGATACTTTGTCGGTACCAATTCTTCTCTTCATGAGATGATTGAGGAAGCTCCGTGCCTCGAATGGTCTGGTTATGTTTAACGAGGTAGACTATACCAACTCTGTTTTTGTGATTAAACCCCCAAAACGGGCAGAAGTGAAGGTTAGCGATTACGCAAACGTTTAATGACCTTTCTATTAACATAATTACTATTTATGTTGGGAGGTTAATTGATATTTATTCTTATATAGGTAAGGAAGCCGCGAATGATAAAACGATCCATTTGTGCAACAAAAAGCATAAAAAAAGCAGCGTTATTGGCTTTGATAGCGATTGGACTGACAGCATGTACCACACAAGAAATGCCGCCAACGCACAATTATGGTGTGGTCACCAGTGGCGATTTTGAGTTCATGAAACACGGAGTGACGACGTACTCGTGGCACCCTGAATCAGAGCAGGTTTACCTTTCTCAAAAATACGATGAGACCGTAGTAACCGATCTGGTGCGTGATGCGATTGAAGATCAACTCGCTACGAAAGGTTATCAACTGAATCAAAATGGTGCAGTTGGTGATGTTGTTGTCGGTTTTGGATTGGCCGAAGAATCAGAGTTAAATGATGACTCGATTTTCGATGCGATTAAGCTTTCAACAGGGGTGCCATTTTATGATGGTGACGGAAAAGTCGCCGAGAAAGGATCTCTGTACATTGCTTTTTTCGTACCTAACTCTCAGGTCGTACAATGGCAAGCATTAGCACAGTCTGGCATTCAACCTGATTTAGAGCCAAGCGAGAGCAAACAGCGCATTACTGGCTTTGTTGAAATGTTATTTAGACGCATGCCTGAGCGATAGAATAAGGCGTTGGATGCATTCGTTGAGTCAATATTGGTTGTTGAAAATATGGTCAGATCGCAGATTATACTTTTTTATTTGTAACGAATGGTACAAATACGTAAAGCAACGTAAAGTTCGCGCTTCTTTTGCTAGCATTTGTCTATACTGCTCAAAACGTTAACTTAGGTTTGATTCAATGAAACTGTTTTCCAAATACTCTCTCCCTCTATTAAGTATATTCATTGTAAGTAACGCAGCGATGGTAAGTAATGCAGCTATCGCAGCACCTTCTATAGTGCCAAGCCCACCTAGCCTAGGCGCAAAAGGGTATGTGTTAATTGATTTTAATTCTGGTGATGTGCTGGTAGAAAAAAACGCACACACTAAGTTAAACCCAGCGAGTTTGACCAAACTGATGACCAGCTATGTGGCTGGGCAAGAGATGAAGCGAGGCAACATCTCTGCTGACGATCAGGTACGAATCAGTGAGAACGCGTGGGCGAAAAAATTCCCAGACTCATCGAAGATGTTCATTGAAGTGAACACCGATGTGGCGATGATGGATCTTTACCGTGGCTTGATTATTCAATCAGGTAACGATGCGAGTGTTGCGATTGCGGAACACGTTGCGGGCTCACAAGATGCATTTGTGGATCTTATGAACTCTTGGGCAACATCTTTAAAATTAGAAAATACCCACTTTGCTAACGCGCATGGCTTAGACGCTGACGATCTTTATTCGACTCCTTACGATATTGCATTACTAGGTCGTGCGATTATTCGTGACTTACCGGATGTTTATGGCTTATACAGCGAACGTTCGTTCAGTTATAACGGCATCACACAACACAACCGTAATGGCTTACTGCGTGATAGAAGCTTGACGGTTGATGGAATGAAAACGGGCTATACCTCTGGTGCTGGATACAGTTTAGCGAGTTCGGCGACACAAGGTGAGATGAGACTTATCGCGGTTGTTATGGGCGCATCAAGCGTTAAGAGCCGTGAGTCAGACAGTAAACAGTTATTAAGCTATGGCTTTAGGTTCTTTGACACGCTAAACCCACATCAAGGTGGAGATGAAGTCGCTGAAGAGAAGGTATGGTTTGGTGCCAAAGATACATTGAAGCTGGGTGTTGCAGAAGACACGTTTATCACACTGCCTAAGTCAGACAGTAAAAAGCTAACTGCATCGATTGAACTTGATTCTGAGTTGAAGGCACCGATTGCAGAAGGTCAAACACTAGGTGTGGTTCATTACACAGTCGATGGTGAAGATGTGCAAACTCAGCCATTGATTGCGCTAGAGGCTGTTGAACAAGGTGGAATATTCAAACGTCTGATGGACTACGTTAAGTTGTTTTTCGCGAGCCTATTCTAAATAGAGTCGTTATTCAGCTAAAACGAGAAAACTTAGTGGGCGTTGTGAGTAAATCACAACGCCTATTGTTATTTTTACCCACCTGAAAACGGTGCATCTCGCTTTCTTTATTAGCCGTAGCGAGCGGTTTCGATTACTATACGCAAAATTTAGCAGTGTAGTCACTTATGACCATAGAGATAAAGAACGTAACCGAACCCGAAGTAACATGTGCCAATTGTCAGGCATGCTGTTGTCGTTTAGAGGTTATGATCATCACAGATACCGGCGTTCCTGAAGAGCATATTGCGTATGACGAATGGGGCGGCGAGACCATGCTGAGATTAGACGACGGTTGGTGTTCGGCCGTTGATAGAGAAACACTGATGTGTACTATCTACGAAAACCGACCTTGGATCTGTCGTGAGTTCGAAATGGGCTCTTTCGAATGCGTCGAGCAACGCACTGATGTGATGGGCTAAGTACCATCTTAATGTTTGATTAGTCGCTTATAGAGGCTTGATGATTGATTGATTGATTGATTGATTGATTGATTGATTGATTGATCGATTGGTTGATTGATTTCTGGTTGAGCTTTAATTGTTTGTAGAACTTAAACACTCCGCAATAAAATCGATAAATACTCGAATTCTTTGGGGCAAATAATCACTTGCATGGTACACCGCGTACATCGGCAAGTAGTCATTGCTCCAATCTTCTAATAACTGCGTTAACTCCCTAGTCTCTACAAATTCTATGCCCATCCAATCCGGTAAAGCAACCACACCTAAACCCTGTCTCGCCATTTTAAGCAACATTTCTGGACTGTCTGACGTGAAAATTTGGTTTACTTCCATACTGGTGCATTGGCGATCTTTGTCTTTGAAACGCCATTCGTTTGCAGGGTTCATCAGAGAATAAGTTAAGCACTTATGCTGGCTAAGATCTTGCGGATGTTTAGGTTTTCCGTGATTTTTTAAGTAATCGGGCGATGCAAAGTAGTGAACTCTATTGTTGAAAAGAAAGCGAGCTTTTAACCCTGAGTCTTCAAGTTGTGATGCTCGAATGGCGACATCTATATTGTGTTCATTGAGGTTAACAATACGGTCGTCGACACTGAGGTTAATACGGATACCTGGGTGCTGTTCAATGAAAGCTTGAAGCGGCTCACTGAGTAACATCGATGAAAAGGCACTTGGCGCAGATATCTTGAGCTCGCCTTCTACGGATTCTGTCTCACGCTTGAGCTTGCTTTCTATGGCAGACATCTCTTCGAGCAAACGGGAGCAATATTCTAGGTAATCTTTCCCTACATGAGTGAGGGATATCTTGCGGCTGTTTCGTTGAAACAGAGTCATCCCTAAGTCACTTTCCAACCATGCGATCTTCTTACTAACCGCACCCTGTGTCATGTTTAACTTATTGGCGGTTGCGGTGAAGCTATTCAGTTGCGCGGTTTCCACAAAGATACGAATACACTCAATCTTATCCATCTTACTCACCTTGTGTTTATTTATTCCAATTTGGAATCTTTACTATTATGAAACTAGCATTTACCACCTTAATTATGAATGATTAAATAACATCGTTGAAATTAATGATTCTTGTAGAGGTAGGCGGAATGAGTACAGTAATAAGTATTTTGATGGTGATGTTCTTTGTGTTGGCGAGCTCAATCAAGACGCTTGGTTGGCAAAAGAAGGTCTTTGAAATTCAGCTTGGTTTCTTTAATAGCTATGGCTTGAATAGAAAGATCATGTTTCTCGTGGGGTTAGTCGAATTGACCGGAGCGGCTCTCTTGATTTTAGCCCTATGTGACATCTCACCAGCACAGACTCAATTGATGGGTGGTGCAATATTGGGGGCTACTTCGATAGGGGCGCTTTATTTCCACTTACGCTTTGATACTTGGAAGGACGGTATTCCCGCGATGGTCACTTTATTGTGTTCAAGCTTTTTAGTCTTAGATTTCTGGTACTAATGTCTTGGTCTTTCGACCGAGGGTTGAAAGCTTATTTACAGGACATTTGAGAAGCGTAGGGCTCGAAAGCCCTAAGCTAAAGATAGGATTAAAACTCTGACGGCACTTCAAACTCGATCCACTTGCCCGTGGTTGGGTGAATCAGTTTTAGATATCCCGCATGAAGGTGCAGACGCTCGCGTTTGTAGCCATAAAGGTCATCACCGCGGATTGGGACACCAAGGCCTGACGGGTGAGCGCAATGTACGCGTAGCTGATGGGTGCGGCCTGTTTTTGGGTATAAGTGAACCTTGGTTTTGCCATTGTTGGTGTTGACCATTTCCCAATGAGTTTCAGCGTTACGTCCGTGTTCACGGCAAACCAATTGTCTTGGTCTGTCTGCTATGTCGCCGCGTAAGGGCAAGCTAATATCGCCAGATTCACCGTGGATTTCGCCATCAAGCAGAGCGGTGTAGCGCTTCTCTACGGTTCTGTCTATAAATTGCTTCTGGATGTGTTTATTAGATTCTGCGGTCAGTGCCAAAATCAACAATCCAGACGTCGACATATCTAACCTATGGATAATCAAAGGGCCTGTTGCATCGGGGTAACGCGCTTTAATGCGTGTATAAACCGAGTCTTCGATGAACTTGCCAGGAACCGACAAGAACTCCTCGGGTTTATTCACCACCACGATCTCGTCATCTTCGTAGACAATATCAAACGATTTACCCACCGCAGGGTTCACGATAAGCGGGTTATCTTCTAGTTCAATACCACTCAGCTGGTGGTCGAGGACCTCAAAGCTTTTGCTCTGACAAGCAGGGTAGAGGTTTGCGTGTTGTCGAATGATATCTGTAGGTGGTAATCCCCACCAAAACTCAGACAATGCTAACGGTTTAAATCCGTGTTCAAACGCAAAGTTAAGCAGCTTAGGTAGGCAACAGTCGCCAGAGCCTTCAAGAGCGTCTTTGCCATCTAACAATTCAAGCAGGTTCTTTGATTCGAGTGCTTGGTTGATAAAGCGATAATGGAACAAACGTTGCGCTTCTAATTCGGCTGAGATCGCTTGGTACTCTTGCTTGCGGCTCTTAAGTTCGCTTTCGATAGCATCAACTTGCAACTGGCGTTCTGCGATCTTTTGTTTCCACTCGATACGGAGCGCTTTTAGGTCGCGCTTCTCTTGGCTGCTTTGATTACCTAACTGTTTAAGCAGGTCAGTGGCTGAATCAAGATTCCCCGACGCTTCCTCTTGATTAGCTTTTTCTCTTAGAACCGTACGCTCTGCCTTGTTTGCAGCCATTGCGATTTGAAATGCTTCGACTGCTTTGCTCGCATCGTTTTTGAGTTCATTTAGGCTTGATGTCAATTCATCTAGGTTATGCGATTGTTTTAGTTTTTCAATGTCATCCGCTAGTTGCGATTGGCGAGCGAGGTTTGCACTGTTGTGAGATTGAAACTGTTCTGAATCGAAGGCTGGTGGAACAAAGTTAATGTTGTTTAACTGGGAGTCCAAAGACGAATCTAACTGCAAACCTGAAAATGCAGAAAGGTAGCCTAGCTCCTGAGTTGTTGGATCCTGAACAAGAAGCACGGCATAGAGGTTGCCTTGCGATGTTTCATTCACACCACAGTCGAGCAGTGACTGTTGAAGCCGCAGCATTGCTAACTCACACATTGGGTGCGGAGTATAGTAATACGGAAACGTAAACCGAGTGGGTAGCGATAAGTCTTGGTTCGCTGGTTGGTTTAAAGCGTGCAGTGGAGTGTATTGAGCAAGGTTTGCTGACATGAAGATCAAACTCTATGGCTGTTCAGTTAGAGTTCGGTATTGTTGACGAAATGAAGGCAAATGAGAAGCCAAAGCGAAAGATAAATCGGCTTTGGCTTCATTTAGTTGCTTGTGCTTATCCTAAGCGCGTCCGAGCTTGATTGAAACTCGATCAGTTCGAGTGTTCTAGCTCTACTTGCTCTGCTTTTTGGTAAGCAGGGTGGTCAGCCAAAAGCTTACCGTATTTAGCAATGTTAGGGTAAAGCGCAGTTGCACCAAAGTTACCAACGATTTCTACGATGAACGACATCATAAAGTCTGCACCTGTTAGTGTGTCTGCAACCAAGTAGGTTTTACCTTCAAGTGCATTATTCACGTAAGTTAAGATCTTTTGGTTTTCGTCGTCGGCATAACCGCCTAGGAAGTTAGTCTCACAGCCGTCTTTCATTACAAAGATCTTAAGCAACATTGGCAAAATACCTGAGCTTTCAGCGAAGTGAAGCCACTGTGAGTATTCCACGTAGTCTGCGGTGCCGCGTGTAGGTGCGAACTTACCCTGACCGTATTTGTCGATTAGGTACTCCGTGATCGCACCAGATTCAGTGATCACGACGCCATCGTCTTCAATGACAGGAGATTTACCCAATGGGTGAATGGATTTAAGTTCTGGTGGCGCAAGAAAAGTGACACTGTCTCGTTGGTATGGTTTGATTTGGTAATCCACGCCAAGCTCTTCCAATAGCCAGATGATACGCTTTGAGCGTGATTTATTCAGGTGATGCAAAGTAATCATGATTCTACCTAGTTAACTAACGGGTTCAGTTTTTGAATTTATTTGGCTTCGTTTGTTTTGATAACAAGCTTACCGAAGTTTTGGCCTTCTAATAGACCCATGAATGCTTGTGGCGCTTCGTCTAGGCCTTCAACTAGGTGCTCACGGTAATGCATCTTGCCTTGAGACAACCATTCAGTCATTTGCACAGCAAACTCGTTGTAACGGTGCGCGTAGTCATCAAAGATAATGAAGCCTTGCATCTTAATACGCTTGACCAGCAGCATACCCATAAGGCTAGACATGCGATCCGGGCCTTCAGGCAGTGATGTCGCATTGTATTGAGAGATAAGGCCACATACAGGAATACGAGCACCGGTGTTAAGCAATGGCATTACGGCATCGAAAACCTTGCCGCCAACGTTTTCAAAATAAACGTCGATGCCGTTGTCACATGCTTTAGCCAGTTGTTCCGCGAAGTCGTCAGCTTTGTGGTCGATACATTCGTCAAAGCCAAGCACGTCTTTCGCGTACTGACACTTCTCTTGACCACCCGCAATGCCGATAACACGACAGCCTTTTAGTTTGCCGATTTGTCCAACGGTTGCGCCTACTGCACCTGTTGCCGCCGCAACGACTAGCGTGTCGCCTTGTTTAGGTTGGCCGATATCAAGCAAACCCATGTAAGCCGTAAAGCCAGGCATACCCATAATGCCAAGTGCATAAGAAGGGTGCGTTGGTTCTTTGCCTAGTTTGATGAGGCCTTCACCGTTAGACACACCAAGATCTTGCCAACCAGTGTAAGCCAGTACCCACTCGCCAATTTCGTAATCAGCGTGGTTTGATTCTTCAACCTGACATACGGTTGCACCAACCATCACTTCATCAATCGCAACTGGGTCTGCGTAAGATTTAGCATCGCTCATACGACCACGCATGTATGGGTCTAGAGAAAGATAAACTGAGCGAAGTAACATCTCGCCATCTTGAATTGTTGGTGCGGCTACTGACTCTAAACGGAAGTTATCTTGAGTCGGTGCGCCAACTGGGCGAGAAGCCAATACGATGCGGCGATTGTCTTGTTGAGTCATTGGATATCCTTAATTTTATATTATGTTTATTTGGAATTAGACCAGTCGTCTAGTCTTGTTGTCTAAAAATCCCGCCGTCATCAAATTGATAAGAGGGCGGGTTATCTGTCGTTAATAAAGACTAAACACAGTACGTGGTTAGTTTTTACCTTTTAAAATCTGTTGGGTTAGGTTTAAAGCTGATTCTAAGCTGCTTGAGCTCTGGCTTAGTTTGCTCAACAAACTTGCGCCCAACCACATAGAATATAGATTTTGAGCGGTTTCTTGGCTGTCTTCAACTTTAATGGAGCCATCTTCAATACCACCAGCAACACAGTGTTGTATCGTAGAGGTCACTTTTTCAGCCCCTTTTAGCAAGGCTTGACGCATAGGATCAGAAAGATCAGAAACTTCAGCGCTGAGCTTAACGACTAAGCATTTATGAGCGTTACAGGTACCGTTTTCAATCTGTGACCATCGAGTGAAATAACTGATGATTCTCTGGTAATGGTTTCCTTCGCCATGAACCAAAATAGTTTCAACTCTGCTGATGTAGGTCTCAAAATAGTGTTGGATCAGAGCCTCGCCAAATTGCTCTTTCGATTTAAAGTAGTGGTAAAACGACCCTTTCGGCACGTCCGCTTCTTTAAGCAATTGCGATAAGCCAACGCCGTTAAAGCCGTTGTTCACTATTAATTGGTAGCCAACATCTAAAACATGCAGGCGTGTGTCATTCGTTTTTTCGTTCATGGGCAGTACTATAATTCAAATTAGACCAGTCGTCTAGTGGTCGATTTTTGAGGGTATATTTGGTCGTTGTTAAAGTAGCTAAATAGCCAAAGTGCCAAAGTGCTTTCAAATGTTCACATATAAAAAAGCCCCAACATAGCTTGTATGTTGGGGCTTATATCAGTCACTTCGGTTATTTGATAGAGATTAACTCAACATCAAAAATCAGAGTTGATGACGGTGGGATAGGGCCTGAACCGCCCTTACCGTAAGCCAATTGGCTCGGAATAAACAGGCGAACTTTTTGGCCTTCAACCATGTAAGTCAAACCTTCTTGCCAGCCTTTGATTACTTGCTTAAGAGCAAATGAGATTGGCTCGCCGCGCTCAACAGAGCTGTCGAAAACAGTGCCGTCGATAAGTGTACCGTGGTAGTGAACCGTTACTTTACTGTTCTTAGTTGGGTGCTCTGTGCCTGTACCTTCTTCAAGTACAAGGTATTGAAGACCGCTTTCAGTCGTAACAACCCCTTCTTTAGCACCGTTTTCGACAAGAAACTGTTGGCCTTGCTCGATATTTTCTTCGCCAGATTTATGATTCATCCAAGTGCGGTAGATCATGAAGCCAGCCAAAATAAAGACAATGACCGGGATGATAAATTTAGACATAGTAAAACCTATTTATAGTTAATGCTGTATTTCATAGTTAATGCAGAATTTCGCAGTTAATACAGAGTGTGTTAATCAATGGGCTAAAGCCGTGATTAGGGTTGAGTCAAAAGGTAGTTGATCGTTTTTGCGATGCCAGCAACATCTTGGTGACCTGCAGTGAGTACTTGGTATTTACCGTTGATGATAAATGTTGGTACTGAGTTGATTTGACCTTTTACTGAGATCTCTTCTGCTTTCTTAACGTAGTCAAATAGAGCAACTTGCTGTTCTTTATTCAGTTGGTATGGGCTAACCAAACCACGAGAAGTGAACGCTGTCTCTAGTGCTTGTTGACGCTGTTCTGGCGTTGCATCTGCACCCATTTGAACGGCACCAAATAGGTCGTCCATGAACGCGTGGTCAGGTGTCGCGTCAAGTTGCATCACTGCTGTGTAGTAGATCATTGCGCTGATTTGAGCACTTTCATTGAACGTTACGTGCATCTTGCCAATAGTTTGGCCTGTTAGCGACTCAATCTCTGGAATTGCACTTTCCATTTGACGACAGTGACCACAGTTTAAAGAGAAGATTTCAGTGATCGGAGACAGGTTAAATTCAGTTAGAGCAGTAGGAAGTGCTTCGTATTGAACGCCTTTCTGTGGCTCGTCTGTTTCACTACAACCCGCAATAATAAGTACGGCAGCGAGTGCTGTGATGAATTTAGTAAATGGTTTAAACATAATGTTTGCTCTAGCGTTGAGAAGTCGTGAGATTCTAACTATTTAGTACGAATTGGAAAACAATTATAAGGTAAATAAATGCAAACAGTTGGAACTAGCGGGTGATGACAGGCTAGTTGACGGTTAACTGTGATCAAAAGCACTTTTTTGGGATGTGCTTTCTTTTCGTATAAAGTTTTTGTCTAAAGTTTTTCCCTCGGTGCCGATATAGACATTAGTGAATGGTTTATCTGCATGAGTGGTTGGTGAAGTAATGAGATATTTAGCGATAATGTTAAGCATAGCTTTGGCAGGGTGTGAAACGACGTTACCAACGGGTATGTTAGGTGACGATCTGCTAGAAACTGCTCCGCAAACCGATTACGACCTTATGCATCCTGAATGGGGTGTGGTTCAAACGACATCTGTAGCGAGCAATCGCAGTTACTCAGTCCAGAACAGCACTCATCAACAAAAAACCATCACAACCAACTATGGACGTGGTGTCTCGACTAATGACCCACTGGAAGTTTTTTTAAGACAAAACCGTATCGACTTTGAAGTACTGCCGGGCAACCATGTGATGGTAAAGCTGGAACAGCACGTGAACTTTAAAACGGGTTCGGCATTCCCTGAGCCAGCCTACAATCAATGGCTGGATACTTTAGGCAGTTACCTTTCTCAACGCCAAGACATTGATGTGGTGATTGAGGGCCATACTGATAACACGGGCAGTGATCGTGTTAATGATCCGCTTTCTGAGCTACGTGCAAAAGAAGTGAAAGCGCGCTTGGAAAGTAACTATGTTTCGAGTCGTGCTATTTACACTCGCGGCTTTGGCGAATACGTACCTGCTTGTACTAACGCTTCTCCGCAAGGCAAGGCGTGTAATCGCCGTGTAGAATTGATGCTGATTGTGTCGAAGTAGTCATTTGAGCTTTCTTCCCTAAATTGAAAGCGACGAGTTCCAAATAATAGACATAAAAAATCCCTCATATTTGAGGGATTTTTTGTATCTGACTTTCGTTACGCAGGTTAGCTTATGCGAACTGCTTTTCTAAGTAAGTAACGATATCCGAAGATTCATACATCCACTCAGTTTTGCCGTCTTTTTCGATACGTAGGCAAGGCACTTTAACGCGACCGCCACCAGCTTCAAGCTCTGCACGGTGTTGATCATTGTTCTTTGCATCACGAAGTTCAAATTGAACCGATTGACGTTTCATCGCGCGGCGCACTTTTACACAAAATGGGCACGCTTCGAATTGGTATAACGTGTGCGTCTTTGCCTGCTCATTCACTTTGCTTTGCTCTTCTTGAGAACGCTTCACACCACGTGGGCTGAATACAAAATTCAATAACAAGATGACACGACCTAAGAACCAACGGATAAACTTCATAACTCTCTCTACATATTTAAAATTAGCGTTACAATTTGCAGCATTATATACACAAGTTTTGCTAGATGCTCGCAACAAACCGCTAATATCTATTTTGTCCGTTCGATCGTGTGAGACTTAGCCACATTTAGTCCTAAACGCTTAGACAGTCGAGTCAGATTTGCTCGGTCTGTTTTCAGAACTCGTCCTGCTTGCGCCCAGTTAAAGTTAGCATCTTCCAACACTTCAGTAATGATGCTGCGTTGAAAATCGTCCGTCGCGCCACGTAAACCAGCGGATAGGTCGATCGTTGGTGTCGATAATGGTGTGTTTTTTACCTGTGTCGTCGCAATCGGTTGATCTTGGTCGAGTGGACCACAATCTTCTTTAGTGATTGTAACGAGGTTTTTGTTAGTGCTGCGAGCCAATGCTTTCAGTGCTGAACGGCTGATAACGTGTTCAAGCTCACGAACGTTACCTGGCCAACCGTAACGGTTTAGGAATACCAGAACATCAGAACGGAACTTAACTTGGTTGATACCAAGCTTACGGCGCGCTTGTTCTAGGAAGAAACCAGCTAATAAGCTGATGTCGTCACCGCGCTCTTTCAATGCAGGTACCGCGATAGGGTACACACTAAGTCGGTGATACAAGTCGGCTCTGAATCGACCGTCTTCAACTTCTTGCTTTAAGTCTCGGTTGGTTGCAGCCAGAACACGAACATCAATGGTTTGGATGTTGTCTTGGCCTACAGGTTGGATTTCGTTGTTTTGCAGCGCACGCAGTAACTTACTTTGTGCTGCCAAAGGCAATTCACCAATTTCATCTAAGAACAGAGTGCCGCCGTCGGCTAGGGCAAACTTACCTAAGCGGTTTTTGTCTGCGCCAGTAAATGCGCCACGAACGTGACCAAATAGTTCACTCTCTACCAAGTTCTCAGGAATAGCAGCACAGTTCACGTAGACCAGCGGATTACGCTTACGTTGCGATTGGTGGTGCAGGGTACGAGCAACGAGCTCTTTACCAACACCAGTATCACCATGAATCAGAATATTAAACTCAGACGGTGCTACAACCGCGATGTCGTTCTTAAGCGCGACCATGGTGTCACTGTTACCAATTAACTCGCCGCCGTCACGTTCCCACGCTTCTACGTTCAACTCTTCCAGTAATTGCTTTGACTGTTTTGCTTGATGCTCAAGTTGCGAGAAAGTCATCGCCATCTGCATGGTTGAAGCCGCAATAGCAGCGAGAACTTCTAGGTTACGAGCAGGAATATTCGCAAAGACATCAGGTTTTAGGCTGTCTAGGGTTAGCACTCCTAACAATTTGTCACCAAACAGCAGAGGCAAACCCATGCAGGCATGCATTGGCAAATCGCCGTCGTGGTCTATCAGTAAGCCATCGAAAGGATCAGGCAATGAGCTATCAGCATCAAAACGAACAGGAGAGCGTGATGCGCAAATCGCATCAAAGCGAGGGTGTTCCGAAATGATAAAGCGGCGACCGAATGTATCTCGACTGAGCCCTTGCATTGCGATGGGTACTAGCGTGTCGCCTTGAAGGCTTAAAAGCGCGACGCAATCACACGTTATGGTTTTACGAATGGCATCGATTAGGCGATTAAAACGGTCTTGATCGTTCACACCGCTGGCTAAACCAATGGTCATTTCCATGAGAGTGGATGCTGAGATGTCTTGCATAAAGGGCTCATACTGTTTGTATTTTTATACATGGTAGAGTCTTTATGACACAAAAAAAAGGTCTTTTTGACTAAAGTTTGAAGTGAATTTTTGAAAGGATGCCAGACACAGCAAGCTTTCGCATGTTGGCACCGTTTGTGCAATGTGTCCATTACGTGTTGTCTATATGACTGAATAACCGACCTATAGTTGATTTGAATCAATTAATGCTCATTTATCAGTCCACGTGATTCTCATAAAAAATGCAGCCAGAGAGCTCATTGAGAATGAATTTGTATAAAGTCATCTTTAAATAAAACTAGTCAATCTGACTCAAGTGGTCAAAAGACTAAGTGTTCGGAGTAAATCAATGCTAAACAATCTACATATCAACATCATCAAATCGACGATTCCTCTTTTAGAAAGCGCAGGCCCTGCTTTAACTCAACACTTCTATCAACGTATGTTCACGCATAACCCTGAATTAAAAGATATCTTCAATATGACTCACCAAAGAACAGGTCGCCAAGGTGTGGCACTGTTTGAAGCTATCGCGGCTTATGCTAAAAATATTGAAAACCTAGCGGCGCTAACCACCGCGGTTGAACGTATTGCACAGAAACACACAAGCTTTAACATTCAACCAGAGCACTACCAAATTGTTGGTTTGCACCTGATTGAAACATTGCGTGAATTAGCTACTGAGGCATTTACTCCAGAAGTAGAAGAAGCATGGACTGCCGCTTACCTATTCTTAGCGCAAGTATTCATCGACCGTGAAGCTGAACTTTATCTACAGCGCAAGCAGGCTGTTGGCGGTTGGGAAGCAGCACGTGCGTTTGTAATCGCAGACAAGATCGAAGAGTCAGCACTCGTAACAAGCTTCATCTTACAGCCAAAAGATGGCGGTGAGGTTTTGGATTACACACCAGGTCAATACATCGGCATTGAAGTGAAACCTGAAGGCGCACAATACAGCGAAATTCGTCAGTATTCACTGTCAGACAAGCCGAACGGAAAATACTACCGTATCTCTGTGAAGCGTGAAGGCCAAGGTCAAGAAACGCAAGGTGTTGTTTCTAACCACATGCACGATACCGTTGCTATCGGCGATGAAGTTAGCCTATACGCACCAGCAGGTGACTTTATGTATCAAGAGCGCAGCAAGCCAGTAACGCTCATCTCTGCAGGTGTTGGTGTAACGCCAATGCAGTCTATGCTTGAGTTCCTAAACACGGAAGATAAAAACGAGCCAGTACTTTACCTTCACGCTTGTGAAAACGTAGGCCAACACTCTTTCACGACTCGTGTTAAAGATATTGTTGCTGACAAAGGTTGGGAAGCGAAAACGTGGTACATGAACAAAGACGAGTCTGCTTGTGAGAACACACATCAAGGTCAGATGGATCTAGCGTCTATCTCTGATACTCAAGGCTTTGAAGAGAGTGATTTCTATATCTGTGGCCCTGTTGGTTTCATGAAGAACATCGTAGAGCAGTTAGACGCACTTAAAGTAGATCGCTCACGCGTACACTACGAAGTATTTGGCCCTCACGCTAACTTCTAATAGCTCTCGCCAGTTCTATTAACACTCGCCTGAACTATTAACACCTTGCCTATTCAAAGGCCTCACATTGTGAGGCCTTTTTTTGTTTGGTTCTCGTGTCTGAAATATCGAATATTGGAGAATTCGGTCGAGCAAACTAAGCTCTTCTAGCTTCGGTCTAAGAACGTTTGACCTTTTTAGACATGTAGTCAGTATCAAAAAACTCCGGCCAATACATCTTCACGTAACCACCTGCAACCCAAATCACTAGGATAGTCGCGATGGTTAGCTCGAAGAAACCAAACTTGTGCAGCCAATACCATTGTGGGTATTCCGCGCCGAAAAACGTAGTTAGACGATGCATGGCAATAGCGCTGATCACGGAAGGGAAAGTGACGGCAGCAATCGAAGGTTGGAATTTCAGACGCATCAATCGTATGTAACACAAGTAGATCAGTAGCGTCATGGTAATGGCAATGCCAGCCAACGCGCCTGTTAGAATAGGGTCTGGGTTGTCGAAGTTAACCAAGTAAGCCGCTAAAGACAGGTTCACAGGTGCTGCCATGATGGCTAAGGTTGGTCTTGCTCGGCGTGGCAGGTTTCCTTCGAATACCAATCGGTACAACACCACTGGCAGCATTAGGAAATAGATACCGATACAAGTGGCCGCAAGTGTTTCTGAAAAAACGGTGTGCCCAAATTGTGAACCTGCTAAGGAACTGCTGATTAACCCCACCGGATACAGAAACCAACTCGGTACAATGTTCGACATTTTGAAGTTGATGATCTGGAAACTAAAGAACAACACCATCATGGTAAAATGTAATAACAACGCGCAGAACCAGACTGGGTAAGCAATGACTGGAGAGATTTCGGCTAAATAGTCGCATAGAATCAATAACGCCATGCTCATTGGTGCCATCAAGCTTCCACTAAGCGGATGACGAATGTCATTGATGAAAGTATTAAAGCTGGTGAGATAACGAAGTAAAACGGGTAGCAATAACAGTGCGCCAAATGCAGCAAGGTAAGGGCGAATGATCTCACCAACCCCAGGCAGATATAATGCCCAAGCTTGTCCTAGTCCAATAACACCAAGTGCCAAAGACGCCTGAGATGGCGGCACATTTTTTACTTGGGTTAACCTTCTCCAGTTCAACGTCTTTCTCCAACTAGTTATTTATAGAATGTGAGCTGTTTATATAATATGAGTCAATTATAGAATTTTTGCTCTAGAGTGAGCGCTCAGTTGTGTCCTCAATAGATGTTAAGGACACTCAAATAATTTTGAGTGGATGATAGCAAGTTTAACGTTTGCTTTTTTGATTTTGATACGAAATCGGGACATTAAGCACGAGGAAAGTGTGCTTTATTTTTTGAGTGATTTATAAATACCGAGCTGGGTTTGCTCATGTATCAATGGAACTTGACTGTATTAGTGGAACTTGACGAGTTACGTTTAAGTTCCACATTTGAACTACCGTTCTCAATGTCGTTAACGTACTTCCTCTTGCTGAGGGAGGTCTTGCTGTCTTAGTTTCTCGTTTTTGAGCGTACGGTTGAGTAATTGGCTATAAATTGGCTGACCTCCTAACATCTGAGCAATGATTACTGCGCCCAAGCAGGTGATGATCAACGGTAGGATGAGATAGTAGTTATTGGTCATTTCAATAACTAACAGTATGCCAGTGATAGGCGCTCGTACGGTGGCGGCAAATAATGCGCCCATGCCAGCAATCGCAAACATACCCGGCTCTATATTCAGTTCAGGGAAGAATGCCGCCGCGATAAGCCCAAACGCGTAACCAAAGAGCGTTCCTAGAGCAAGCATTGGTGCAAAGATACCACCCGGTGCACCAGAGCCGAAACAAAGTAGCGTGGTGAGCACGCGCCCTAAGAAGATTAACAGCAGCACGTTTGCGCTGTAGTTGCCATTAGTGATGTTCGGGATGATACCAATACCACCGCCAGTCAACTCAGGTATATAGAGCAGCAATAAGCCAAAGCAACCGCCCAGCAGGGAACCTGTCATTAAGTAGCGTTTACGGTCATTCTTGTGTATTGCCACAAACAGGTCTTGCGAGAGTGTAATCAGCTTATTGAAAATCACACCAAACAGGCCGAACAACACGCCTAACAACAAGAACAACCACAGAGCATCCAGTTCAGGCGGTTGGTATTGAGGCATTGTGATAACGGCAGACTGTCCGTTGATTGATCGAAAAACGATGTTGGCTGAAACCGCGGAGATGATGACGGCTTTAATTGATATGAGTGAGTAGCGAAACTGTGGTCTCATCTCCTCGACTACAAACATGATGCCAGCCAGTGGTGCATTGAATGCGGCGGCTAAACCACCTGCGGCACCCGAAGCTAATAGTGAGTGCCGAGTGTCGTCATCTTTGACCCGAAAGATATCGGTGACCATGCGACCAATACTGCCGCCCATTTGAACGGTTGGTCCTTCTCGACCTAAAACCATACCAGAACCTAATGCGCCCATACCGCCAAAGAATTTTACTGGCAATACTCTCCACCATCGAACAGGGCGCATACCGTCCATCGCCCCTTCAATTTCAGGGATGCCTGAGCCTGCAGCCTCTGGAGCAAAGCGATGAACGAGGAAGTAACCAATAAAGGCAAATGCAGCACTAATAAGGAAAGCGGCAAGCCAAAGGGGTAAATAGCTACCGATTTCATCTTTAAGCCAGTCGGTGCGAGTTTCTGTGATGAAATGAACCGCGACTTCGAAATAGGTACCCACCACACCAGCAAGTATACCTACAATACAAGAAAGAAAGAGAACGGAAGCGGGTGTCTTATCTCTTGAGAGAAATTGATTAATAGCATCCCTTGGCATTTTGGCTAATAAGGATTGCTTAATTTTCTCTCTTCTGGTCATTTAGATAAGGCTCCTGAATGGGTTAAGGCGGGTTTGTCGTAAATTATACGCGTCCTCTGCATATCCTATAGCAGCAAAGATGAAAAGTTGAATTTCATTTATGGAATGTGCGTGTTACATAAATGGAATCTATGGGCAATTGTGGAATCGCCGTCACAATTTTGATCGATTCTCTGGTGGTGGCTTGAATATTCCCAAAAATGAACCATAGTTAAATCGTAAAGCAACATAACGAACCGCAAGGAGAAGTGAGGTTTTACACACAATTTGGATGGATTCAGAAACAAAGTTTTAGTTCCTCGTTAAATGTTCAGGTCGATATTTAAGGCTTCCTGATTCGCGAACTCACGATTGAGTAACGAGGGTGAGGCGTACTGAGTAAGTACGCCTTTAGTTCGTCTGGAGCATCCAACTTTCGCATCTACTTATCTATTTGCCCTCTATTTATCTCTACTCTTATCTCTTCTGATTATATTTGCGCCATATCTCTATTAATGAATCTCAGTATAAACAATCGATTGGGGTCAACTTTTCGGTGATTGAGTATATACTCCCTGAAAAAGGAGAACTGATATGACCAAAAAAGTTCCTACAAACATAATTACGGGTTTTCTGGGTGTCGGTAAGACGACCGCTATTTTGAACCTACTAAAAAACAAACCTGAGAATGAAAACTGGGCTGTTCTGGTTAATGAGTTCGGAGAAATTGGCATCGATGGCGCATTGATGACGGATCAAGGTGCTTTGATTAAAGAAGTACCGGGTGGTTGCATGTGTTGTACAGCAGGTGTGCCTATGTCGGTGGGCATTAATGCTTTGCTGCGCCAAAAGCCAGACCGTTTATTGATTGAGCCAACTGGGCTTGGTCACCCTAAACAGGTTATTGCGACACTAACTTCAGATCAATACACACCTTATGTTGATTTAAAAGCGACGCTTGGCTTGGTGGACCCACGAAACTTATCCAATGAAAAGTACACGTTGAATCAGAATTTCAATGATCAACTGGACAGTGCAGATGTGATTCTTGGTACTAAGGTTGACCTTGTTCATTCTGAAGACATCGATGTGTTCAATGATTGGGTGACGGATCAAACGCCAGCCAAAGTCTTCCACAAGCTAATCCACGATGGTGAAGTGCCATTGGAAGTGTTGGATATTGAAAGAGTATATGGCAGTGCTTCCTCTCATATTGAATCGCACCATCACGATCACGCTGAACAAGAGCCTCAATTCCAACTTCCTCCCGGTGAAGCTTTCATCCGAAAGGAGAACAAAGGACAAGGCTACTTTAGTTGTGGTTGGCTATTTGGCGCAGAGCATAAATTTGATTTTGATGAGCTATTCTCTATGTTGTCGGATCTAACGGCTGAGCGTGTAAAAGCGGTGGTGAATACTGACCAAGGTTGTTACGCGTTTAACGTGGCGAATCAAGTCGTATCAGTGAATGAAATTTCCCTTGATGGCTTCGAATCTCGACTTGAAGTGATTGACTCACAACAGATGCCTTGGGCTGAGCTCGAACAGATCTTGCTTAAGCTGTGTGGTATCAAATAGCTCAATTATCCTGTTTGAAACGATGATTCTGGTGTTTGCTTCGCGGGTGGTGAAGTAAACACCAGATTAAATGAGAAAGTTTGCGTTATATCACGATAAATGTGAGATAAATCACTCTAATTACTTTATAGTGCTCGGCTGAAATAAGAATGTAGGCTGTCTGCTTAAGGAACCCGTAACAATGTCATTTTCTTCTCAAGGTTTTGCTCCTGAATTAGTCAAAGCGTTGACTGAGTGTGGTTATGAAAAACTCACTCCAATTCAACAAAAAGCGATTCCAATGGCTCGTAAAGGCCATGATATTTTTGCTACTGCTCAAACCGGTACGGGTAAAACAGCGGCATTCTCATTGCCTGTTATTCAGAGTCTTTTGAATAGCGGTAAAAAAGTATCTCGTGGTACGGCTCGTGGCCTAATTCTTGCACCAACTCGTGAGCTAGCTGCGCAGATCGCTCAAAACATTAAAGACTATGTTAAATACACTGAACTAAGCGTTTCTGCGGTTTACGGTGGTAACAAGATGTCTTCACAAGTTCGTCAACTAGAACTGGGTGTTGATATTTTGGTTGCAACACCAGGCCGTTTAGAAGAGCACTTAGAAGCGGGTAACGTGTCTATCGCAAACCTAGAGTTTCTAGTATTCGATGAAGCTGACCGTATCCTTGATATGGGCTTTATCAATGCCGTTCGTAAGATCATGTTGGATGTAGAAACATCGCCGCAAATCATGATGTTCTCGGCAACGACTTCTACTCAGTTAAACCAATTGTCTGTTGATATTTTACGTAAACCAAAACGTATTAGTGTTGAGCGTGAAAACTCAACGGCTGCTACTGTTGGTCACGTGGTTTACCCAGTAGATCAAGAGCGTAAAACAGAACTGCTTTCTGAGCTTATTGGCCGTAAAAACTGGCGCCAAGTTCTTGTATTCGTGAACTACAAAGAAACAGCGAATGATGTGGTAAAAGAGCTTAAGCTAGACGGCATTAAAGCGGTACTTTGTCACGGTGATAAAGCGCAAAGCGCTCGTCGTCGTGCTCTGGATGACTTTAAAGAAGGCAGAGCGCGCGTAATGGTAGCAACCGACGTTGCGGCTCGTGGTCTTGATATCGAAGACTTACCACACGTAATTAACTACGATATGCCTTTCCTAGCGGAAGATTACGTTCACCGTATTGGCCGTACAGGTCGTGCTGGTAAACAAGGTCACGCGATTTCTTTCGTTAACCGCGAAGAAGAGCTGACTGTTGTTCAAGTTGAAACACTGATTCAACAACGTATTCGCCGTGTCGAACAACCAGGTTATGAACCGAAGAAACGTGATGCTTACATCGAGAAGTTGAACACAAAATCGGCTTACAAAAACCGTCAGGGTCGCAAGAACAATGCGAGCGAAGAGCCTCAAGATCAAGCAAGCGCTGAACGTCGTTTGACTATGATGAAGCGAATTAAAAACCGTCGTAAGTAAAATTACGGTTGGTAATGAAAAAGAGCCACTGTATTGTGGCTCTTTTTCGTTGTGTCGCTAAATACAAGGTCACTCCTTACAAAGACAGCTCAACGAGCTAAACACTCAAATAAAAATAAGTCGATAAGGTAATAATATGGACAGCGCGCTACTTTGGGCTTTTATTCCCACTTTTTTCTTTGTGTCAATCACGCCCGGCATGTGTATGACTTTGGCGTTGACGCTAGGAATGAGTGTTGGATACAAGCGTACATTATGGATGATGATCGGTGAATTGGCTGGTGTTGCGGTGGTTTCCATTGCTGCGGTATTGGGTATTGCATCTATTATGTTGAACTACCCGTGGCTATTTACGGGCTTCAAATTTGTTGGTGCAGCTTACTTGTTCTATCTAGGCGTTCAGATGTGGCGTTCA
Organism: Vibrio sp. QJM3NY_27; assembly: GCF_057785955.1. Taxonomy (NCBI): domain Bacteria; kingdom Pseudomonadati; phylum Pseudomonadota; class Gammaproteobacteria; order Vibrionales; family Vibrionaceae; genus Vibrio; species Vibrio sp. QJM3NY_27. The sequence goes on from NZ_CM173512.1 coordinate 1,459,775, forward strand.
AGAGGCAAATTGGCGATCAGTACTGACAACCAAACAACTAAAGTCAGTAATGATTGGGATTTGGTGGTGCAAGGCTTTGTAACGGCAATCGCGAATCCTAAAGGCTGGGCATTCATGATTTCGTTATTGCCTCCTTTCATTAACAGTAATAAAGACTTAGCCCCGCAATTGTTGATTTTAGTGTCTATTATTCTGGTTTCTGAATTTGTCTGCATGACCTTGTACGCGACAGGCGGAAAGAGCTTAAAACATATGCTGGGTAAAGCCGATAACGTCAAGTTGATGAACCGTATCGCAGGTACGCTGATGATGGGCGTTGGTGTGTGGTTGTTCGTTAGCTAATTCTGAGCTGCGATAACGGGTACAGCTCCTCGGGTCAGTCATTCCTCCTTCTCGAGGATGACGAGTACTTGGGCTGATGAGGAGTTTTGAAAGCTCGGACTCTTACTTAAACCGAAGAATGAATAGAATATAAAAAGAGCGATAGGGTATTTAACCTTATCGCTCTTTTTCGTTGTAACGTATTTAGAGTGAGCCGTTTTTAGTCACTATAGATATCAAAGAGACCAGCTTTAGTTCCCTGATTAAACGGCAATTTCACCGCCGTCTTCACGACGAATCACAACCGTAGATGCTCTTGGGCGAACATTGCCTTGAGTTTGAGCCGTCGCATCGTCTGACGATGGCCAGTTTGCAGGGTGTTGAATATTTACAAACAGTGATTTGAAATCTGGGCTAATGGTAAAGCCAGTTACTTCACAACCGTTAGGACCAACAAAGAAGCGTTTAAGCTGTGCTTGGTTGTTTGCATCAATCACCGCGCTGTTGCCGTTGTCATCAGTTAACTGAGATGGAACCACTGCCAGCATTTGGTCATTGGTGTAACCCGTTACTTCATCTGCGCCGTTATCTGTCTGAATCCACAAGATGCCACGAGCATCAAACGCTAAGCCGTCAGGGCTCGCGAATTGGTTCATGTCTGTTAGACCAGAGCGGTTAATAGACTTGTCTTCCACAGCTGGAGAGCCAAATACGAAGATATCCCAATCGAACTCGCCTGCTGTTTTGCCTTCATCCCAACGGATAACATGACCAAATTTGTTGTTTACGCGAGGGTTCGCTGAGTTCGCTTCTTTACGCTTGTTGTTATTAGTCAGCGTTAGGTAAGCGGTACCTGTCATCGGGTCAACAGAGCACCATTCAGGGCGATCCATTGGCGTTGCACCAACAAGGTCGGCTGCGCCTGCTGTATTGATGATAAGCGCTGCTTGAGAGTCAAATGCATCACCTAGCTTGCCGCCGTTCGTAGTCTTGCTGCTCAGAGTCAGTGGTAGCCAAGTACCTGAACCGTCATCATTGAACTTAGCCACATACAATGTGCCTTTGTCCATGTACTTGTCACCCGCACTTAGGCGATTGCTTGGATCTGCGTCACGTGGGTCCCATTTCTCTTCAGAAACGAATTTGTAGAGGTATTCAAAGCGAGAATCGTGACCAGAGTAGAATACGATTGGCTCGCCTTCGGTCAACTTACCAAACGTACAGCCTTCATGGCGGAAACAACCCAGTGCAGAACGTTTCTTAGCGCGAGAGTTTGCTGTGTATGGGTCGATTTCAACAATGTAGCCGTGACCGTGTGCTTCGTTACGGTAATCGTCCATTGCTGACTCACCTGTTGGTGTTACGTCAAAGCGTGCAAATTCGTCTAAGCGTTCTTGTTTGTTACCTGAAAGCGTATCCCAACCGTAACGTGTTTTGTCGGTTGCGATACCAATACGTTCTTGCGCTGGCGTTGTCTCGCCTTTGTTAACGAAATAACCCGGCCAGTTTTCTTCACACGTTAGGTAAGTGCCCCATGGCGTGTAGCCATTACCACAGTTGTTCAGCGTGCCGCGAGCCTGGCTGCCGTCTTGTGAGAACTTGGTTTTGGTAAATTCACTGTGAGCAACAGGACCAGACAGATCCATTACTGTTGCGCCTGTGTAGCGGCGGTTCAGTGGATCGTTATCAACCATCACCCATTGGTTGCCTTCCAGTTTCACTCGAACAACACTCACGCCGTGCGCGTTGATCTCTTTACGTACTTCATCAAGGCTAGGGCGAGCGCCTTCGTTGTATGTTGGGCCGTTGGCGTGCAGCGCTTTTTGGTCGATGTATTCGTGGTTGATCACCAATAAGCCATCATTGCTGTTGCCATTAAGCGGGAAGAAGTGCATGCCATCGTGATGCATGCCTAATGCGTTGGCTTGATCTTGTGCGTTGTTGGTGCCGTCTTTTAACCAAGCCTTGCCTTGCTTGTTAAGTGGAGTACCCCAAGGAACTAATACCTGTGCTGTATAGCCTTTTGGTACAACGACACTGTCTGTCAATGATCCTTTAACCGATTCGAATGCAAGTGTTGCAGTGCTTTTTTGGGCGCCCGTTGCTTGCATTGTCGTAGCGTTAGCCGTGCTGTGGCCTGCTAAACCAAACGCGCCAAAGGCGGTCATTGCACTGATGCCTAAACCGCCTTTCAGAACGTTTCTTCTTGAAAGGTTCGCATCTAGAACTTCTTCGAAAGGCTTGTTGTTGCTCTTGTTAAAACGAGTGCTATCAAATGTTTCCTTGCTCATCGGGACTGCTTCCTGTTGGCTGACTTTATTATTCGTTATTTATGACTTACCCACTTACTAATGAATTGGTTAATAACTTGGGCTGATGTGTGAGCAATCGTGAAGCAGTTAAGTGACAGATTTTTATAGTTTTGATTAAGGTTTTGTTTCTGTAGCACGATTTTTGCTGCTAACCCTCTCGTGCAATACAAAACTCTTGGGAATTAACGGAGAACTGTGTATAAATGCTTTATCAAACGAAAAGAGAGACAGTTATGAAATTAGATAAAATCGAAAACAAAAATCGCCGCCTACGCAAGAAGTTATACCTAGGTGAATTCGCTATTCTAGGTTTTGAGGTAAGCTGCACGACTTCGATTGCTGATTTTGACCAATACGATGTGTTCATCGATGAATTTATCGATTTTATAGACAGCATCGGCCTGTGCTTTGGTGGCGGTGGTTTAGAGCTCTTCGAAGGTTTCTTATGTTCTATTGAGCGCTACCGTTCAGTGACAGAAGCTGAGCAACTGCAAGTTGCACAATGGCTTGAAGCTCGCGCAGAAGTAAGCAAAGTTGAAGTAAGCGAACTTGTTGACGCAAACTACGCATTCTAAATAGGTGGTGCTAGCTCAGTTGAAGGCGAATAGAGCTTTCCTGAGATAACTTTGCCCATCAGATGAAAGGCCTAGTCGATATATCGATTGGGCCTTTTTACGTTTGGTTAGCGCTGTTATTCATCCATGTATTCTTCTATATATCTCTCTTCTAGAACGAGAGTTCTATTTAAATATCAGCTTCTTATGCCTAATTCTCTGGATAATAATAAATTTGTGAGACTTTTATGATAATTCAAGGAAGTTGCTGATAGATTTGATCGCCATTCTTAGAGTCAACAACACCACAGTTCGTTCTGGCAAATGTAACGGTATATTGCTGTTATTAGTTTTGTTGGCAACGATAGGACTCGATAAAGGATGGAATCAAAATGAACAAACGTACTCAAATCAGCTTAGTGATTAGCTCGGCTATGTTGGCCTTCGGAGCGGCTCAGGTTCAGGCTGCAGAGCTTGAGGTGACCGTTACCAACGCAACGAAAGGGATCTACTTTACGCCTATCTTGGCAGCCGCTCATGACTCCAGCTTGTTCATGTTTAGAACGGGTGAGAGTGCTTCTGCGGAATTAGAATCGATGGCCGAAGGTGGTGATATTTCAGGTCTATCGAGTTTGATTGCTAACGCGGGTGGTGTGGTGGTAGAAAACCCAGCTAGCGGAATTCTTAACCCGGGCGTCGCAACTACGTTTGATATCGACACTGGTGATTTAGCTTACTTGTCATTGGGTGCAATGCTGCTGCCAACCAACGACGGTTTTGTTGGCTTAGACAGTTGGAAAATCCCAACTCAAGCGGGCACCTATAAAGCGACCCTCAATGGTTATGACGCAGGCACAGAAGCCAATGATGAGCTAGCGGGCAGCATGCCAAACCCGCCATTTATTACCTTTGGTGCTGGTGGTACCGGAGTTGAAACTGCAGTGTCAAACGCTAAGGTTCATATTCATCCGGGTAACATTGGTGATAGTTATGCGGCGGGCGGCATCAGTGACCTCGATAGCAGCAGCCATCGTTGGTTAAACCCTGTTGCAACTATCACCATTGTTGTGAAGTAAGGGGGATGTATGAAAGCTAGAATTCTATTTATTGCTGCATCAGTAGCTGTGTTAGCAGGTTGTCCAGACGATGACGATGATTATTATCGTTACGATGTCAGTGTTGCTAACCTAACGCCCAATCAACCTATGTCGCCCCTCGCGGTATTGACTCACAATAATAGCTTCAATCTGTTTGAAGTCGGGCAAAGTGCCTCTGTCGATCTGGAATACTTGGCGGAAGGAGGCAGTAATGCACAATTGCTTGCGCTCAGTGACAGTGACGTCAATGTTTATCAAGGCATCTCAGGCAATGGGCTGATTCTTTCAGGTGAGCAAGACACGGTGTCTATTCGTGTTGACCCAAATCAAGAAGGGTATATCTCAGTTGCTTCCATGTTGGTGAATACCAATGATGCGTTTGTTGGTGAATCCGGTTTGTCGCTTAAGTCATTAGCCGTGGGTGATAACTTTGTGATGAACATGAATGTTTGGGATTCAGGAACGGAATTGAACGACGAGCTTGCTGCAACGATTCCGGGACCTGCGGGCGGTGGTGAGGGTTTTAATACCACACGAGACGACACGGATGTAGTGAGTTTCCACTCTGGTGTAATCAGCCAAGATGACGGCCTTACGACGTCTGCTTTAAGTGCTAACCATCGTTTCCTCAACCCAGGAGCAAGAATCACCATTACTCGAACTGAATAATAGGGTTGAAAGCACGATGAAAGAATTCTTGCTCTGTTCCGGTCAATTGAAAGGTAGGCAGACTCCGAATAGAGCAGGGATCATGAATAGTGCTGCGGTAAATTTGATGGCAAACATATTGCTGGTTGAAGACGATGATGACTTAGCTGAACTGGTGCAGATGCATCTTAAGTTCCAAGGCCATGACGTAATAAGAACTAATGTGATTGAAAAGGCTCAGGCGCTCTATAAAGATGGCCATTTCGATTTGATCGTACTGGATCGTGGCTTGCCTGACGGAGATGGACTCGATTTTTGTCGAATGTTACGTCAGCAAGAAGATTGGACGCCGGTACTCATGCTAACCGCAAGGGATGCTGAGCTAGATAAGGTGTCAGGTTTAGAAGCCGGTGTTGATGACTACATAACGAAACCTTTCAGCGTTCTCGAGTTTCAAGCAAGAGTGAGGAACGTACTTCGCCGTTTAAGCCATGTTGAATCAGTCACTCAAGAGGCTATGACAACAGAATCGATTATGAATTTTGGTGGACTCACTATCCAACCTGAACGCCATCAGGTTTCACTCAATAACCGAGATGTACCGCTTACTGCTACCGAGTTTACCTTACTTCACTTCTTAGCAACCCGCCCGGGGCGTGTGTATAGCAAAGACGAGCTGCTCGATCATGTTTGGAATACTCATCACTCTGGCTATCACCATACTGTGTGTAGCACGGTCAACCGTCTAAGAAGCAAGCTTGCGATGCCCAATAGTGATGATGATTTCATTAAAACCGTTTGGGGTGTTGGCTATAAGTTTGAGTCGAAAGTTTAGGTCTATGTGTCGCGCCCTAAGTTTACTAAAAAGCCAGTAAGACCTACGAGCCATCGAGGAGAGAACATGAGTTTCAAATCGCGTTTAGTGCTGTTCACAAGTTTGTGGTTTTTGCTCGTGAGTGTGGTGATAGCTTACACTTATCATTGGCAAAAAGAGACCATAGAACAAAGAACTAAGCAGAGCTTACATAAAGAGCTCGCGGTTCATATGCGCGATGATAATCCTCTCATGATTGGTACCGACTACAACCCCAAAGCACTCAAATCTATATTCCATACCTTGATGTTGATAGGGCCTGATTTTGATATCTATTTTCTGGATAGTCAGGGCAATATCACCACCAATGCAGCACCTGAAGGCACTGTGTTAGCCAATCAGATAGATCTAGCGCCCATTCAACAGTTCTTAAATGACGAGCCTTATCCTATTTTGGGCGAAGACCCGATCAACCCAGGCTCTCCTAAAGTATTTTCTGTGGCGGCGATTGAAGAGCTAGGGTCGACGGTGGGTTATTTGTATGTGGTGATAGGAAGTAATCGCCATACTGTGATCACCAACTCTCAGGTTGATACACCATACATCGCACTTGTAGGGCTTGTGCTGGTTTCTATTTTTGGCTTTGCGATTGGAGCTTATCTGCTAGTGAAACGCAGTCTGTTGAACCCAATAGAGGCGGTAACCAATAAATTGCAGCAACAAGCTGAGCAAGATTTTAGATTGGAACCTAACTTTGTCCATCAAGTGCCAGAATTGGTGCCCATTGCACGTTCTTATCAATTGATGGCGAAACACATCCAACAACAGTTTTTGCAGTTTGAGTATCAGTCATCACACCGAAGACAAAGCTTATTACAGCTCAGTCATGATTTGAAAACGCCATTATCGAGTGTTCTTGGCTACCTAGAAACGTGGAAGATTCAAAATCCGAAGTCAGACCCGTTGATTGACGTCGCTTACCGCAATGGCAACAAGTTGTCTGAACAGCTCCATTCACTACTCGATAGCGCCAAAAATGATAATCCTGTGCCTAAGTATCAATACGCTTCAATCGATTTTAATGTGTTGATGAACGAATGCTTAGAAACGATACAAAGCCAGTATCGCCATAAGAATGTTGAGTTGAACGTCAATATACCTATTGGAATCAAGGCTGTGGGTGACGGTGATTTACTTGAGAGGCTGATCTTGAATCTGCTAGATAATGCGTTGAGGCATAGCCCGAGTGGAACAATGGTGTCGTTAGATGTAGGTTTAGAATCGGATTCAAAACGGGTGAAGGTCGTTATCCATAATGAAGTTGAACGAGAGGCCCCTAATGGTTCGTTAGGTATTGGCACCAAAATCGCTCAGTCGATACTGATGTTGCATCATAGTGTTTTAGAAACAACAAAAGCAGAAAACTCATTTCAGCAAAGTTTCTATTTGCCTTCGGTATAGCCCTGTCTGCCTTCGATTTAGTTCCAATGTCTTTCGATATCGTTTTGCTTGCCGCCGTTCTAGGGGATAGGCGAGTTGTTCCTTGAGTAACGAACAACTCGTTGAGCAGCTTTTAAGTTGAGAAGTTGAGATGCTTTTAAGTTGAAGGGACTTTATGCGTCTTTTTTGTCTTCGTTGCCTTCATTTACTTCAGCATAGAAGTGAAGCAACTCTGTTAGCTCTTTTACCCAACCAAACGCTTCTGTCGGTGCTTTCAACAAAATCTTCTCGACTTTATCACAGTGAGTTTCAAGGCTGATCGCTTGCTCAAGGTTGAACGACATTGCATAGAAGTGCCAAAGCAATAGTCGAGTCATGCGCTCGATGTTTTGTTGTGAGTTATCCGACTCACTAAACGCAAGATTCACTTCACTCAGCGCGATTGCAGTCATTCTAAGCATCGCATCAAACTTCGCTGATTGCATACGCTCTTCATTGGTCACTTCTTCCTGTTCGAACGTAAACAGTTCCGTCATTGCATCTTCAGGGACAAGGCGATGAATCATTCTTAAACTAAATTCTTCTAGTTCTTCACGAGGCATGTTGTTTAAGCAAGTTAAAGTGTAATCGCGTTGCATGGTGTTCTCTTGGATCTGCAAAAAGGTCGGACAGTTTAATGGAGAAGCGAGCTCAGAAAAAGGAGATTTTAGATAAGCCTACGTTTGTAGGCTTATCTGTGTACTACAAGCCCTAAAATTGATGTTTAGGGGAACTGTATTTAGGTTGGAACGCAGTATCAGGCTTTACTATGGCTTGGCGGTTGATACTGCATAGACTGGTCGTTTCTCATGAAAATGTTGCTCGCGACCAAGCTGCCGATACAAATTGAACCAAGTGCTAACCAAGTCATCGTATCCGGAATCTCGTTGAACAGTGGGATCGCCAACAAAGTTGCAACGGCAGGTGTTGCACTGCCAAAGGCGGCTGAGCGCTCTGCTCCTAATGTATTAACAGCATAGAGATAAGTGAATGCCGCTATTAGGCCTGCGCCGACGCCTTGCACCGCTGAATGTACGGCAAGTTCTGTGACTGGCCATTGAGCAATTGGTGTACTCATTAAATGGCTAGGGAGGGTTCCTGTAAGGATAAGGATCAGTAGTAGTAAAGTGGAACAGAATGAGATAAAACCTGCACTCACGAGCGCATTAAGGTTGGCAACACGTGCTGAGATGGTAAAAGTCGCCCACATCAAGCTGCCGCACAAAAACAACAAGTGACCTTTGGTGTATTCAAAGTTGAAGCTGCTTAAGCTATTTCCTAGAAACAACAATATCCCGAGTAAGACAAGACCTAAACCAACGACACGGTGCCGGCTAAGCGGTTGTTTAAAAAAGAGTACCGCGATTCCTGTTACGAACAGAGGAAGCGTTCCCGGAACCAAAGCACTGCCGTGTGATACCGGAACAAACTGCATGGCTGTTCCTGCAACGAGCAAATAAGGCAACCCGCACCCCACAAACATACCAGCCAAGTATCGATTCGGGACAGCTGCGATTGTACCGCGTGCTTTCCACATTAAAGGCAATAGCACCAATGCAGGTATGAGGAATCGAGTCAGTGCGATGTCTGCAGGTGTTAAATCTGAGTTTGCGCCGCCTTTAAGAGAAAGGAAAAAGCTCGCCCAGATGAGCAGAGTGACAGTAATAGATAAATAGCCAAGCTTCATAATATACAAGGAAAGTGGATGATGACTCATTATGGGGCACTTGGTGTGCCACAAGTTGGCAAGTTTTGCTCTAACTTAAGTTGTGGTTGATGATTTCTGCTAATATTTCTCTAATTATTAACGAATTTAACCAATAATCGGTATTTGCTATGGATAGGATTGATAGACATCTTCTTGAGTTGCTTCAGAAAGACGGCAGGCTAACCACCGCTGAGTTAGCTGATGAGGTTGGCTTATCGGCTTCACCGTGCGCGAGGCGCATCAAAAGACTGGAAGAAAAAGGGATTATTGATGGTTATCGTGTGAGCCTGTCACGAGAACAAGTAGGCATCGCAATGAGTGTGTTTGTTGAGGTGAGCTTGAACAACCACCAAGAAGTGTCGATTGACAAATTTGAAAGTGCAGTTGTCGAGATGGAAGAGGTCATCAGCTGCCACGTTGTATCTGGGGCTTATGATTACTTGTTAGAAGTTGTCAGCCCTAACTTGATGGCTTACGAAGCGTTTACCAGAAAGCTACAGCGACTCTCCAACGTAAAAGACATACATACCCATCTTGCGATTAGGCAGGTGAAAGGCAATGCGCCACTTCCGGTTTACACTGACTGAACAGTAGTAGGGGATACGTCTTTGGGTGAAATGAGCTGAAAACGAAATGACTTTCGTTGTTAAACTAGGGTGCTGCTGCTCTTAAAGACTGTCGTGAAATACCAGATGCGCAGCAATAAAAAACGGAGCGCCTCGCGAAAGGCACTCCGTATATGATAGGTGCAAAACTTAGTGATACTTAAAGTTAGAGATTGAACAATCCCCAGTTTGAGCGTTAATTCTGAATGAGAAAGCATGTGAATGATAATCCACACCGTCATTCCAAATCGTCTCTCCAAATATCTTACATAGCTCTAGCTCACTTACTGAACCGAACTCTTCCATGTGTTTAGCTACAGATAAAAGTTTACCTCTTATCTCCGCAGTCCATTCCGTGTTACTCAAGCAGTTGAAAGCCATAGTTTTTTGCATATTACCTAGCCAAAATGTTTCTTGTTATTAAGTTATATGAATAATCATGATAACAATTTCTTGGCGTTTGTAAATCTATTTTGTGATGAATATCTCATATGCTCGCTTGCATTGGTCGGAAATTGAACTTTATTGTTGATAGTTCGCACATTAGTTTTACAACTTATTGATAAAGCTTTGATTAACGACTTATCTGACTATTTTGGCTTGAGGGAAGCATATTTATCGGAAAAATCCAGTCGAGAAAGCGATGAAACCTAGAAATGTTTTCAGTTTGGGTCATCGTTTGTCGGTTGGTTTGTGTGGCGTGCTTCGTCAATCATCGTGGCTTCTTTGCGGTATTTTGAAGACAGCTGACGGAACTTTTCACTGAGTGTATGGAGATCTCGGGAGAGTGATTGCGAGCTTGTTACGTGCAACTGTGCGCTTTCAGTTTGGCGCGGTAGCTTTGCTTTAGCACAGTGTTGAGCCACGGCTTGCCATGAGTGGATGAGAGATTCCGTCCCATCTAGCTCGGTAGACACAACGTATGCCTGTTTTAATAGAACCTCAGAGGCATCGTAAGCGGTATTCATATGACTATTGAGCTGTAAATTAAACCTTTGTTCGTACTTTGCCCAAAGTTCAATGATCTGCTTTTTGGTGAAATGTTTGGATAACAGCGTTTGTGATTTATAGGTTGAGAGAACTTGGTTGAATTCTTTAGTGTATTGGTTGTACCGCCCTTCAAATGAGAGTTGGCGGTCCAACAGTACTTGCCAGTTTTCACGGTCACAATGGTTTGCTAGCGCGACATTAGCACTCAAAGGTACACTCACAATGATAACCTTCACCCAAAAACTCATGACTTTCCTCTACTTACTGCGTTCTCTATTGAGAGTATAGATGAGCAGCAGCATGAGTTGATGTACACTTAAAAGATACCTAAGACGGAAGAGCTGGTGGATTTGATGAAAAAAGCGCTGATCGCTTTACTTGTGTTGTTAATATTGGGCGGAGGAGGAGCAGCGTACTACTTCTTTGTTATGAAGAAAGACTCACCACCAGCAGACAAAACCGAAGAGTCCGTTGAAGAAGTTGCTCAGCCTGAAGCTGATTTAAAACCGATCATGGAACTTAAACCTGAGCCAGAACAGACAGAGTTTTACGTTCTGGATAGAAAGCTTGAAGTGGTAGAGCAGCCTGAAATTGATGGGTTGATAACAGATTACCTCTATAAAGGTGAAAAGGTCGAAGTGTTAGAGAAACAAGGCGAATGGGCTCGTATCTCAGATTACATCGTTCTAAAAGAAGGCGGGCCACAGACAGCCGAATGGGTTTCGATGTCTGGCCTATCTAATGATGAAGTGATTATTTCCGAGAAAGAAAGCATAGAGATATTGGATTCATATTTGGTTAAATCCGACGATCTTAAGATCCATAAAGAGAAGTTCCGCAATACGGTTGCTGAGCTGATCTCTGATGGCGAATGTGACCCAAGTGACTTCGAAGAATTGGGTGGTTGGGTGAAATCGGTAAAGTACAGTGACCGAGATGTCTATTTTATTTATTGCGGCGGACTATCGCTTGAAAATAAAATTTATTTAGATGTAAATACAAATGAAATATTTACGAAGTAGAATCCTGCGCTCTATTTATTAATAACATTTACTTAATCCCATTCATAGATTGAGTGGGCTTTTTTTGTCTATTCATAATGTTCAGCTTTCAAATCCAAAACGTTAATTATATTGAGGTTTATATAGAATGATAAGGAACCATTTATTAATGGCTAATTAGAGTTTTGTTATTATTCTCATGATCAATCATTTCAAATCCCCACATTGCATTCTTCTTGAAACAAGCTGAGATATATAGGTTTGTCTCGTATTAACAAAGACTTATCTTCTTGGTGATAAAAGTAAAATTAAATAAACCTTATTAAAATCAAAGTATTGCGTGGTTTTACATCCATGTAACATTTCATTGATTTTGGGACGGAAGTCTAGTTTTTAATCATGATACGAAAATATTTTATATTTGTAATAATAATTTTTGATTTTGAGCTGTAGGGTTTAATTAAAGAAAAACGTAAAGTTTAATTATCGACTAAGACATTATCTTATTAACATCATTGTTATTTAATCGCTTGTAAGGGATGGAACCATTAATGAAAAAGCTTGCTTTAATTACAGGATCAAAAGGCGGTATCGGCTCAGCAATTTCTTCTAAATTAGTCGCGGATGGCTATCGTGTTATCGCGACCTATTTTACTGGGAATTATCAGTGCGCACTGGATTGGTTTAATGAAAAGCAATTTACTGAAGATCAAGTGCGATTGTTTGAATTAGATGTCACCAACACCGCTGAATGTGCACAGAGCTTAAGCAAGTTGTTAGAAGAAGAAGGCACGGTGGATGTTTTGGTCAACAACGCAGGTATTACTCGTGACAGCGTCTTCAAAAAGATGGATGCCGAAGCTTGGAAAGATGTGATTGAGACTAACCTCAACAGCCTTTTCAATGTGACACAGCCTCTGTTTGCACCTATGTGCGAAAAGGGCAATTGCCGAGTCATCAATATTTCTTCAGTCAATGGCTTAAAAGGTCAGTTTGGACAAACTAACTACTCGGCGGCTAAAGCGGGAATGATTGGTTTTTCAAAAGCACTGGCGGCTGAAGGTGCAAGAAGTGGAGTGACAGTAAACGTGGTTGCCCCTGGCTACACAGGCACGCCTATGGTTGAGCAAATGAAGCCTGAAGTCCTTGATTCAATTAAAAACCAAATCCCAATGAAACGTTTAGCGACGCCTATAGAAATTGCAGACGCAGTGGGCTTTTTAGCAAGTGAATCTGGCGCGTACATTACAGGCGAAACACTGTCTGTGAATGGCGGCTTGTACATGCACTAATTGGCGAAACTGAAGGGAATGGAATAATGGAAAAAGTCTTTATTGTTGCGGCTAAACGTACTCCTATTGGTGCATTCACCGGGTCGCTAAAAAACGTATCTGCGGGCGAGTTAGCTGGCGTTGCGATCAAAGGAGCGTTGGAGTCCGTAGATCTTTCGTTGGATGCGATTGATGAAGTGATCGTTGGTAATGTAATTTCGGCAGGTCAAGGCATGGGGGTTGCCCGTCAAGCTTCCATCTATGCAGGGTTACCTGAGGAAACTCCTGCATACGGTGTGAACATGATCTGCGGCAGCGGCATGAAGTCGGTGATGGACGCAGCGGCGCACATCAAAGCACAAGATGCTGAAGTCGTTATTGCAGCGGGTGTTGAGGTGATGTCTCAGATTCCTTTTATTGTGCCACCGAGTATTCGCAACGGACACAAGATGGGTGACATCTCGATGAAAGACTTGTTGGTGGGTGATGGGTTAACCGATGCGTTCAATCACTACCACATGGGCATGACCGCTGAAAACATCGCCAACGCTTTGAATATTTCGCGTCTCGCACAAGATAACTACGCGTTAGAAAGCCAACAGAAAGCAGTTGCTGCGATTGAAGCGGGTAAGTTCAACGAGCAAATCGTGCCTGTAGAAGTTAAGCAACGCAGACAAACCGTCACTTTTGATACCGATGAGTATCCGAAGTCAGACGCGACATTCGAAGCTCTACAAAAGCTTCGTCCAGCCTTCGACCGAGAAGGAACGGTCACCGCTGGTAATGCTTCGGGCATCAATGATGGCGCAAGTGCCATTATCTTAGCGTCTGAATCTGCGGTCTTGAAATACGGCCTGACTCCACTGGTAGAGCTGAGCAGCTACGCACAATCGGGTTTAGACCCAAAGATCATGGGATTGGGCCCAGTAGAAGCAGTATCTAAAGCGCTAGATAAAGCAGATTTAACTTTAGAAGAAGTCGAGTTGTTTGAGTTGAATGAAGCCTTCGCTGCACAGGCGTTAGGCGTAATGTACCAGTTGTCTGAACAACATGATCTGCCGCTTGAAGCGTTCAAATCTAAAGTTAATGTCAACGGTGGCGCTATCGCACTTGGTCACCCTCTAGGGGCATCAGGTAACCGAATTATTGTTTCACTCATCCACGAAATGATCGAACAACATACCAATTATGGTGTTGCTTCGCTTTGTGTAGGTGGGGGAATGGGAACCGCTGTTTTGCTTAAAGGTATTGAGGATTAGAACTCGACATGCCGTAGGCGAGCCAAATTGGTTTTAAAGCTATTTATTTTTTAACTATTTCTTTATTAAGCTATTTCTTCACTAACTATGTATTCACCAGGAGTTACTTATGTACACGGATATTTTCAAAACAATCACAGACCAAACTGAAAAGCAGTTTGAACCGTACTTGAAATTCAATAAGTTGGTTGCAAAGAACGTTCAAACAATGACTGAACTTCAAATGAATGCGTTGCAGACTTATACCGATATGGGTCTTGCACAAATGAAAGCAGTCAGTGAAATCAAAGACGTAAATAGTCTTACAGCTTTTAACGGCCAGCAACTAACGGCACTCACTCAATTGTCTCAACAGATGATGACTGATAGCTCAAAAATGCAAGCTGCTGCAAAAGAGTTCAAAGAAGATGTTGAAACACTAACAACTGAAAACTTGAAAACAGTTACACCTGCATAAAATTAGTCGCCTTCAAGTTGGTACAGGTTGGCCTGTGCCGCTTGGTGGCGATTTTCCGATTATTGGAGTCATGTTATGTTTCAACACTTCTTTTCGGACTACCTTGTTAAGCTTCAACAAACGAACCAGCAATGGTGGGAAAATTTTGAACAAAACAAGGAAGCCGCGCAATCTCCCCTAAATAAAGCGATGCAAGAATTGAATTTTAATGATGCATCGAAAATTTTTGAGCAAGCCGCAAACCAACCAGCCGTTCTACTTCAACTGCAATCCCAATGGTGGGAACAGCAACTGCAAATCTGGCAAAACGCTGCACTGATGGGTAACACCGAGAGCGTTATCGCTGAAGATCGTGGTGACAAGCGTTTTATCGATGATGCATGGAAGAACGACCCTTTCTATAGCTTCATCAAGCAATCTTACTTGCTGTTTAGTAAAAGCTATATCGATACCATCAACTCGATTGAAGGCATTGACGAGAAAACCAAAGAGCGTGTAGCGTTCTTTTCACGTCAGGCTATCAATGCCATGTCCCCAAGTAATTTTATCGCGACTAACCCGGAGCTGATGAAGCTGACTCTTGAGAGAAATGGCGAAAACCTTCTTGATGGGTTAGAGCAGTTGCAAGCGGACGTGGAAGCGAGTGCCGACATCCTTAAGATCCGTATGACCAACAATAATGCATTCCGATTGGGTGTGGATGTTGCGAATACAGAAGGTGATGTCGTCTTCCAAAATGATTTGTTTGAATTGATTCAGTATCACCCGAAGACCCCACAAGTCAATGCGACACCATTGTTGATCGTTCCGCCGTTTATCAATAAGTACTACATTCTCGACCTTCGAGAAAAGAACTCGATGGTGCGTTGGCTGCTTGAACAAGGGCATAGCGTATTTATGATGTCTTGGCGCAATCCGGGTGTGGCACAGAAAGACCAAGAATTCGGAGACTACGTCACGGAAGGTGTCGTTAAGGCGGTCACCGCTATTGAAGACATCACCGGCAAAGAGCAAATCAATGCCGCAGGTTATTGTATTGGCGGTACGGTACTCGCCTCTACGGTGGCTTACTACGCAGCGAAGCGCATGAAGAAGCGAATCAAAACGGCGACCTTCTTTACCACGTTATTAGATTTCTCTCAGCCGGGTGAGGTTGGGGCGTACATCAATGAGACGATAATCGACGCAATTGAGAAACAGAACAACGCCAAAGGCTACATGGATGGTCGCTCGTTGAGCGTGACGTTCAGTTTGCTTCGAGAGAACAGCTTATACTGGAACTATTACATCGATAACTACCTCAAAGGCAGTAGCCCGATGGAGTTTGATCTTCTGTACTGGAACAGTGATAGCACTAACGTTGCGGCTAAATGCCATAACTTCTTGCTGCGAGAGCTTTATCTTGAAAACAAACTGGTTCAAGACAAAGGCGTAAAAGTAGGCGGTGTTTGGATTGATTTGAATAAGATCAAAATTCCAAGCTACTTTATCTCAGCCAAAGAAGACCATATTGCTTTGTGGCAAGGGACTTACCGTGGTGCATTGAACACTGGTGGAAACAAAACGTTTGTTCTGGGTGAGTCG
This sequence comes from Vibrio sp. QJM3NY_27, assembly GCF_057785955.1. NCBI lineage: Bacteria > Pseudomonadati > Pseudomonadota > Gammaproteobacteria > Vibrionales > Vibrionaceae > Vibrio > Vibrio sp. QJM3NY_27. The sequence goes on from NZ_CM173512.1 coordinate 1,475,875, forward strand.
GGTCATATTGCCGGCATTGTTAACCATCCAGAGAAAAAGAAATACGGCTACTGGTTGAACGATAACCTAGACGATTCCGCTGACGAATGGCTAAATAACGCAAGTCACAACGAAGGCTCATGGTGGACACACTGGGATCAATGGTTACAAGGCTTTGAAGCTGACGAGAAAATCGAATCTTTCAATCAAGGTTCCGAGCTTCATCCTGTGATTGGCAAGGCTCCGGGTAACTATGTAAAACAGGTGCTGCCGATTGTTGATAAGGAAGATGTCGATAAAGAGAACGTCGATCCAGAAGCTTCGGAAAATCAAGCTTAACGTTTTGCCTCTTACTTAACAGTAGAAACACCTCAACAGTAGAAGTAAGAAATGCCAGACAATAAAAAAGCCACTGAATTCAGTGGCTTTCTAGTATCAACTCATCTCAAAAATAACTGGTAAAAGTTGACGCAATTTCGATTTCTAATCGATTTCTTTGTCTTTAGTCATAGATAAAAGCCAAAGAGATACGGCTGCAACACCTGCAAAGCCACCAAGAATGATAACTGGCATAGCACTGTAACCTAGGATGTGCCAAATTACGCTTTCTAAAGTACTCATTCAATCGCTCCTTATTGCCAGCCTTCAACGCCGTGCATGTCTGGTAGTTTATGTGCGATACCTTTGTGGCAATCTACACACGTTTTTTCACCAGAAGCTAGCGCAGTTGAGTGTTGTTTCGCACTACGAGGGCTCTGCTCTGAGAAGTCCATGTAATCGAACTGGTGACAGTTACGACACTCAAGTGAGTCATTGCCTTTCATACGTTTCCACTCGCGTTCAGCAAGGTGAGCACGACGTGCTTTGAACTTCTCTTCAGTATCGATGGTTTTTGCAATGAAGTGCGCGTACAACTCTTTAGATGCCTGAACCTTACGAACAATTTTATCTGTCCACTCGTGAGGTACGTGACAATCTGAACAGATAGCACGAACGCCTGAGCGGTTAGAGTAGTGAATTGTTTCTTGGATTTCAGCAACAATAGGAGCGTGACAACCAGAACAGAACTCTTCTGTGTTGGTTGCTTGCATACCTGTGTTAAATGCACCCCAGAACAAAAGACCGCCTGCGAATCCCAAGAAAAGTACAACGCCTACCGCTGCTTTACTTGGTGTCGCGAGTCTTTTCCAAAACGCTTTAAGTAATTTTATCATATATAGCCTCTCTTACCGTCTGGCTACGATTAACGCAGTGAATCTACAGGTTTGAACTCGTTCTCAACTAGTGGTTTAGCATTAGCTTGAGGTACGTGACACTGTAGACAGAAATAACGACGAGGTGATACGTCTGCAAGTACCGCATCTTCACGGTTCATGTAGTGAGTTACACTCACTTTAGTCGCACCCATTTCTTTTGCGTTTTTCCAGCTGTGGCAAGAAAGACACTTGTTTGCGTTAAGAGAAACTTCATAGCTACGAATAGTATGAGGCACTAGAGGTGGTTGGTATACGTAGTCACTCTCGAGTACTTGGTCACGAGGGAACTTTTTGAAGTCATCTGCTGCGCGAGTAGCTTCAAGTTCACTTGCACCACGTAGAGATTCTACGCCACCAATGCCGCCTGGGTTATCCAGCTCAGCTTGAGCTTGAACTGCACCAGCTAGCAAAAGACCAGCTGATAGTAGGGCAGTAATCAGTTTTTTCATGGTTAATTTCTCCGCCTAAAGGCTAATTCTTTGAGTGGACTACTTCTTTCAAAAAGTGATGAAAAAAGTAGTCGCAATATTAAATACGTTAGATCTTGTATCTAGGTTCCAAAAGCAATTGGCGCTTAAGAAACCTTAGTGATCTTAACTGGACACTTCTTGTAATCCGTCTGCTTAGACAGAGGATCCGTTGCATCCAAGATCAACTTGTTGATCAGAATTCTTGCATCAAAGAATGGTACGAATACCAAGCCTTGTGGTGGACGGTTACGACCACGAGTTTCAACACGAACGCGTACTTCACCACGTTTGTTTTCGATAAGAACTTCATCACCACGGCGAAGGCCACGAGCTTTAGCGTCAGCAGGGTGGATGTAACAAAGTGCATCCGGTACTGCTTTGTAAAGTTCTGGTACACGACGAGTCATAGTACCTGTATGCCAGTGCTCAAGAACACGACCTGTACATAGCCACATATCGTATTCATCGTTTGGTACTTCTGGTGGCGCTTCGTATGGAGCGTTGATGATCAGCGCTTTACCATCTGGCTTACCGTAGAAGTCCCAATCAGAACCTTTCTTAGCGTATGGATCTGAACCTTCTTTAAAGCGCCATAGTGTTTCTTTACCGTCAACAACTGGCCAACGTAGACCACGAACTTGGTGGTAGCGATCGTATGGTGCTAAATCGTGACCGTGGCCGCGACCAAAGGCTGCGTATTCTTCGAATAGACCTTTTTGAACGTAGAAACCTTGAGCTTGTGCATCGTCGTTAAGCTCTTGAGCTTCAGACAGTGGGAATGCATCAACGTTGCCGTTTTTGTAAAGCACGTCGTACATGGTTTTGCCGCGGTACTCAGGCATTTTCGCAACTAGTTCTTCGCCCCAAACTTCTTCAATAGTGAAGCGCTTAGAGAACTCCATGATTTGCCATAGGTCAGACTTCGCGTCACCTACAGTTTTAACTTGTTGGTACCATGCTTGTGTACGACGTTCAGCGTTACCGTAAGCACCTTCTTTTTCGATCCACATTGCTGTTGGAAGGATAAGGTCAGCCGCTTGAGCTGTTGCCGTTGGGTATGGGTCAGAACATACAATGAAGTTGTCTGGGTTGCGGTAACCTGGCAGACGTTCAGTGTTGATGTTTGGACCAGCTTGCATGTTGTTGTTACACATTACCCAGTACGCATTGATCTTGCCGTCTTTAAGCATACGGTCTTGAACAACAGCGTGAGCACCCGGTTTAGCAGGGATAGTGCCTTCTGGAAGTTTCCAGATGTCTTCTGCGATCTTACGGTGTTTAGGGTTAGCAACCACCATATCTGCTGGTAGACGGTGAGAGAACGTACCAACTTCACGAGCTGTACCACACGCAGATGGTTGGCCAGTTAGTGAGAATGGGCTGTTACCTGGAGTAGAAATCTTACCTGTTAGAAGGTGGATGTTGTACACAAGGCTGTTCATCCAAACGCCACGAGTATGTTGGTTCATACCCATAGTCCAAAGTGACATTACTTTGATGTTTGGATCCGCGTATTGCTTCGCAAGTTTGATTAGATCATCTTGAGAGACACCTGACATTTCAGACGCTTTCTCAACGGTGTATTCAGCAACAGAAGCTTTGTAGTTCTCGAAGCTGATATCAGTCATTTTGCCTGAATTAGGGTTCGCAGCGGCTTGCTGTAGTGGATCGTCGTCACGAAGGCCATAACCGATGTCTGTCGTTGCTTGCTTGAAGTTCGTGTGTTTGTTCACGAAGTCCCAGTTAACGGCATCGTTTTGAATGATGTAGTTAGCAATGAAGTTAGCAATCGCTAGATCTGATTGAGGTTCGAAGATATAACCCGTGTCTGCAAGCTCAAAAGAACGGTGGTAGTAAGTAGACAGTACGTTTACTTTAACGTGTGGGTGGCTTAGACGACGGTCTGTAATACGAGTCCATAGTACTGGGTGCATTTCTGCCATGTTTGAACCCCACAGTACAAATGCGTCTGCGTGTTCAAAGTCATCGTAACAACCCATTGGCTCATCGATACCGAAGGTACGCATAAATGCACCTACCGCAGAAGCCATACAGTGACGAGCGTTTGGATCGATGTTGTTTGAACGGAAGCCCGCTTTCATCATCTTAACGGCTGCGTAGCCTTCCATTACAGTCCACTGGCCTGAACCGAACATACCAACGCCTGTTGGACCGTTTTTCTTAAGAGCGGCTTTCCATTTCTCAGCCATGACGTCGAAAGCTTGGTCCCAAGATACTGGTGTAAAATCACCATCTTTGTGGAACTCGCCGTCTTTCATACGAAGAAGAGGCTGTTCAAGACGGTCTTTACCGTACATGATTTTTGAAAGGAAGTAGCCTTTAATACAGTTAAGGCCTTTGTTTACAGGTGCTTCTGGGTCGCCTTGAGTCGCAACCACTTTACCGTTTTGAGTACCAACTAGTACCGAACAGCCCGTACCACAAAAACGACAAGGCGCTTTATCCCACGTGATTTTTGTTTGATCAGAGCTAGCAATCAGGTTGGTTGCTGTTGCTGGCAGAGTTACACCTGCAACGGCTGCCGCTGATGCAGCTGCGTTTGCTTTCACAAACGCGCGTCTTGTCATTTTCATACTTCACCCTCAAGTTGAGAATTGTTGCTTCCAGTTTCTAAATCCGTTTCGTCGAGCTCAGTTTCGATTTGGTGATAAACCAAAGCTGTGCCTAAAACGTTCGTAATATTATTAATTTCTTCGATGGTGTCCGTTACAAAACCTTGGTTTTCGGTTTCTAGGACTACTATGATTTTGCCTTCAGGGCTGCTGCCGTAAATCTCTGCGTTATCGAATTTCTCGATTTGTGCTTTGATCTCGTCTAGATGCTCTGGGCTCACATGCACGACTAAACTTGATATATGCACTTCATTTAGTGCCATAAATTGCTCTCGTTATTTTTGTTTTATGCATTACTCACAAGAATAGCTGAAGTAGGGCAAACTGCTACGCAGGCTCCACAACCGTTACACTCATCTAACTCGATTTTTGGTAGAGCAACACTGCCTGCTCTAAGTTGAAATTGAATGGCCATAGGTTCACACATGTCACCACAGCTTCGGCATTCAACATTTTGTTGCGCTAAGCACTTATCAGAGATACTTGCTTTTGCTTGCCAAGGTGTTTCTTCCTTGGGTTTAAAAATTGGTTCAGGACAAACGTCAGCACATTGATAACAAAAAGTGCATTCGTCTTTTGAATAGTCGACAGTAGGAAAACCACCATCGCCTACAATGATTATCTTAGTCTCACAATTTTCGATACATTTACCGCAACGAGTGCAGTCATCTGTAAAGCTTTCTAGGCTGTTAATCCAAGGCAATCGAATCTGGCTTGAATCTACTTTTCGCCTAGAAAATAGGCGTCGTCTCGATAGGTCTACCACTAAATGCCTACTAATGTTGCTAAGATGTTGTAATTGTAGATCATTGTTTTGTTAATATCTTGTCATTTATCCTCACAAGTAGTGTAGTTTTAGAAATATTTGTATAAATACCCCTTAAGGGCTAAATAGGATCCTATATTGTCTTAGATCAATAAATTACGAAGCGTTTGGTCACATATTGAATGGAGCTCTGTTTTTTGATGTGTGACAATAGGTTTCGGACAGCCACTTATATACCTTCAGGATTTTGATTTTGCTTATTAAACCTGTTTCATCTGTAACGAGTACAATAGCTAAATCATTGCTATCCATACTGCTCCTTTCAGTTGCCACTACTGGTTTTGCCATCTTCACATTGGCGTCAAGTCTCAACGACGCAGAGGCGGTTAACGTGGCAGGCTCAATGCGTATGCAAAGCTATCGTTTAGCGCATGATATTCAAATAGAATCAGTTGATTATGATTCTCATATTCGTGAATTCGAAAGGTCTCTTTATTCTCCATCTATGACCAACTTGGTCAGTTGGGAAGTTCCGACAGACATCACCGAAGATTACTATTTAATTATTGGTCGTTGGCACGAGCTTAAACAGGTATTAAGCAGCGAAGACCGAAAGTACTATCTCGTATTAGTTGAAAACTTCGTTGCTGAAATCGATGGCTTCGTTTTTAAGTTGCAAGAGTTCTCTGAAGATAAGCTGATAAAGTTGGCGTGGGCTGGTGGTATTGGCTTAGGGGGAATTCTCGTCATATCTCTTTTTGTTGTTCACTTTGTCCGTAAACAAGTTGTTAAGCCGTTACATGCACTCGTTGGCGCCAGTCAGCGAATCAAAAACAGTGACTTTGAAGTAGAGTTGAAGGTCACCAATAACAACGAACTGGGTATTTTGACCAAGACATTTAACTCAATGGCGAAAGACTTGGGTGCGCTCTATCGAAACCTTGAAGACGTTGTGGATGCTAAGACAATAGAGCTACAAAACGCTAACCAATCACTCCAGGCGTTGTATCACTCTTCACAAGAGCTGACCGTAACTCGTATCGCCCCAGAGAATTTCCGAGCAATCCTGCAACACCTCGTGAGCTTAGAAGGCATCGAATCGTTAAGGCTAGAGATTGTAGATAACTCAGGTCGTTCATTGATCATGGATGAAGGGTACGACTCGAAATTAGATTATGAAAAATTTGAAATGAAGCTGGATGACAATGAGCTTATCTTGGGCTATTTATATTGTTCGTATCATCATGGCCATTCAACCAAGACGCTGATTGAGAGTTTTATCCAACTCTTATCGCGAGCTATCTACTATAATCGCGCGCAAAAAAAAGCTGAGCAGCTTATTATTATGGAAGAGCGTGCAACAATTGCACGTGAACTGCATGATTCACTGGCTCAATCACTGTCGTATTTGAAAATCCAAGTGACATTGCTGAAGCGTGTGATTGGCAAACTGCCAGAGCAACAACACCGAGAGCAGTCGGAACAAATAGCGTCGGAGATCGGTAACGGTTTGGCTGATGCTTATACTCAGTTACGAGAGTTGCTCACAACCTTTAGGTTGACGATAAAAGAGGGCAACTTCGGAGAGGCTTTGAGCACCATGCTTGAAGAACTCAGCGAAAGAACAGAAGCGAAGATTAACCTAACCAATAATCTTTCATCGATTGAGCTTGATGCGCACAGTCAGGTTCACTTGCTTCAATTGATTCGTGAAGCAACAATAAACGCAATAAAACACGCCAATGCCGACTTGATAGATGTATGTTGTATCGATGAGGAAGGTGAAGTATTCGTCGTGATTAAAGATAATGGAGATGGCTTTGACCCAAGTAGTTCGAAGATGAACCACTACGGGATGAGCATTATGCAGGAGCGTGCGGCAAGACTGAATGGCGACTTAACGATTGAAGCGGCTCAAGGTGAAGGCTGTACAGTCATATTGAAATATAAAAGTTTGAAGGAAGTTAAAGTTGACGATTTGTAAAGTAATGCTGGTTGATGATCATCCATTGATGCGCAGAGGTATAAGCCAATTACTGAGCTTTGAAGATGAATTCGAAGTGATTGCAGAAGCAAGTAACGGTACTGAAGCGGTCGCTCTTGCCCATGAAGAAGAACCGGACCTGATCCTTTTGGATCTTAATATGAAAGGCATGTCTGGCCTTGACACGCTGAAGGCACTTCGTACTGATGGCTCAAGCGCTAACATCGTTATTCTAACGGTTTCTGACAGCCCAGCAGATATTGAAGCAATTGTAAAAGCGGGCGCTGATGGTTACTTGCTTAAAGACACTGAACCCGATGAACTCATCGAATTACTGAAACAAGCGCACCATGGCGACAAAGCCTACAGCAGTGTTGTATCTCGTTACTTAAATGATGCTGAGAGCCGCAACGACATCTTCGACCAACTGACTGAACGTGAAATGCAGATCCTTCAAGAAGTTGCAAAAGGCTACCGCAACAAGCAGATCGCAGACCATCTGTTCATTTCTGAATCGACAGTTAAGGTACATATGAAGAGTTTGCTGAAAAAGCTACAAGTTCCTTCACGTACTGCAGCAACGGTTCTGTACCTAGAACGCTATGGTGACATGAAGTAGGGCTTGTTCCTTTGAAATAAAACTATTTCAAGCCGTACTGTTGGTTGTAAATGTTAGGGGCAAATAACGTGAGCTTTTAACGACAGTTTCTCGAGATAACTTTTAATTTAGCATCAATAGCCTCTAATGATTTTGAACACGTGACATTAAAAAAGGCGCTGAACTTATTAAGTTCAGCGCCTTTTTGTTAGGGCATTTTATATCCAAATAATCATGTCTGTTTTACTGACAATTAAGCTGCCATTGGTACTAGAACAAGCGTACCGAAGATAACCGTGATAAGACCACAGATTACAGGGACAGAAGTACGTTTTACTACTTCAAATGGGCTGATCTTACCCATACCAGATGTCGCGACAATTACACCAGAGACTGGCGAGATGGTACGACCTAGGTTCGATGCTTGAAGCATTGGGATGATTAGGAATGCTGGGTTCAAGCCCATTTTCGCAGCAAGTGACGGAGCCAGTTCTACGAATGCATAGAAAGGTGCGTTACCAGAACCTGTCGCGATAGCCGCTGCAACCGTTAGACCTGTTAGAATAAGCATTAACGCGATGCCGCCAGCGCCAGCTGATTCAGCAAGACCGATTAGGTTATCAATAGCACCGATAGACATTAGGCCTTGAGCAAATACGCCCGCCGCAACCAACAGCATTACCACGCCTTTGAATGCTTCTGCCATACCTTGGTAGCAAGAATCTAGGTCTTCTAATGTTTTCTCACCGTCGAACTTCTTCACAACGTAATCGATGATAGCACCCACGAAGATAGAGCCCACGACGATGGTGTAGATATCAAGTGAAAGGCCTGGAATCGTACGGCCGTTAAATAGGAATACACCGATGATAGGCAGGAATGGCAGTGCAGCGTAGAAAGCGGGTGCCGTTGTTTCAATGTCTGAAACGTCTACTTTTTCCATTGGTGTGTTTTCTTTCTTATCCAGATACTTGTTCCAGAAGAAAGCGGCCGCAGCCATCACGATGATTGCACAGATAGAAACAGGTAGTACCGTTTGAACGGCAAACACATCAAGAGACATGCCTGATTTTTCAGCTGCAATAACCACATCACCAGAGGTTGGTGAAAGAATGATTGCTGCAGGTGACGCACAAACTGCAACCGCTGCCGGGCGTGAAATACCCATTGCGGTCATCATTGGGAATAGGGTAGCCATCAATAGCACACCAAGGCCTGTTGCAGAACTTACTGCTAGAGACATTAGACACGCTACGATGTAAGCCGCAACAAGAAGTACGTATGGAGATTTGATAGCAGCAAGCGGTTTAGAGAATTGTTTCACTACCACGTTGTTTGCGCCGATGTGCGTCATATAAGAAGCAAAGCCACAAAGAAGCATGATTTGCATGCCTAGGCCGCCTCCACGGTACTGAAGCATGTACTTAACAAATTCTAGTGAGTCGGTAACCATGTTACCTGTTGAAGCGACCTTAGCTGGTAAGACTGTGTGACCAATAAGGCCAGTAATAAGAAGTAGGGCAAGGCCAGCAGTTAGTAATACGCCTGCCGCTTTATAGCCTTTCACAATAAAGTAACCAACAGCGATGGTAATCACTAATCCGATCAAGAGCTCTAACATAGAAATCTCCACAAAGTTTAAAAAATATAAGAAAGTGTTTCAGAATATGACAATGAATGTACAGAAAACTGCACTGTGGCACGAGGCATAGTTGAGGTTGATATGATCTAAGACAAACATTTTTTTCGATGTTAATTGTGGTTGTAAATCGTGATTAACTACTGTTGTTTAGATGTTAATAAACAAATTTTGTAGCTCGTTAGAATATAACTTGGATCACTTTTGGTTGTTCTAGTTGCATATGGATGCGTTATTTTATAAATCGTGAGTGTTTTTTGTACTTTGGAAGGAAATGTGTAACGAAGTGGGTATTTATCGGAGTAAAGAGGTGAGAATCTTAACTTTGACGATTACTTAGCTTTGACGCTTAACGCCTACTTATTTCCCTAAGTAAGCGTTAAAACACAAGCTGGCACTAAAATATAATTAGGGTGAAAATAGCGAGTGAGCTTAGTTCATATCAACGTCAGGAATGTCATTTGAATACGTTGACAGCTCAGAGCAGACTACCTTCTTACAAAAATGAATCATCCCATAGCGCGTCACCAGTAAAAACTCTTCTCTATTCAATGGAATGTAAGGCATCGCGTCAGAAGATAGGGTAGAACCTTCACTTATCATGACTTTTTCGTAAAACGACAACTCGCGATTCGGGATGATTTGCTGGTGTTGGTTCTCATCGAGTGAGATGTCGTGTTGAGTGACAGAGTAAGATCCCGATGACGTAAAACCGACTTGCTTGGTCGACACGTATAATAGGTCATAACTGTCATTCTTCTTAAATTCGATGTTAATAGAAGACTGGTTATGAATCATATTATTGGACGGGTTAATAATCGAAGCTGTATTTGCTAAATAATGCCCTGCAAGGTGTGACTTCGGAATAAAGGTAGAAAGCCAACCGATTAATACGCCAAGCAGTACCACAAAAATTACTGTATTCTTTTTGTTATTCACAAGTCACTCCTTTAAATCCTGCTGGAAAGCTCAGAGATTTTCCTGAATTATCGATGATGATTTTTCGTCCCTTATATTCATAAAGCGTGACGTTGAATAATTCATTAAAAGTGAATTCGTCGGATTCGATTTTACAAGAGATAAAATGCTGACCCACGAGATCTTCGCCTAGGCTATTTCTATCTAAATAAGAAAATAAATAATGGGATAAACCTGCAGTTACCAAAAATAATGTAACCAGCGCTACTACACTGTTTGTTTTTTTCGCTGCGGCCGTTGTCTCGGTTGTTGAATTTTCTGTCGCTATGCTATCTGTCGCCGTATTGTCTTCAGGTTGTTTCGTTTCTTGTTTTGGTTGCGATTGAATTTTACGCAGCGCGCTTTCTTTGTCTTGTGTCACTTGTCCTGCAAATCGATAGCCTTTACCACGTTCAGTAACGATGATCATTCCACTTTTGTCTTCCAAAGCTTTTCGGCAGATAGAGATGGTTTGCATTAAGCTTCCATCTTCAACGTATATACCTTTAGAAACCCACACTTGTTCGATCAGAACTTGGCGAGTGATTACTTCATTCGGTCGAGAGATAAAAAACTTGAGTAGCTCTGATTCATTCGAACCTATTGGGTATGTACGACCTGTCTTAAAGTGATGGATTTCACTCTCTTCTAAATTGACTTGTATATCATCATTGATAATAAATTCAGCAGACATCTGGGTTCTCATTGTTGTAAGCGTTCTAACCTAAATATAACAAATGTTGCTACAAATATAAACTCGCTGACTTTGTCTCCTTTGATATTTAAGTTATTGAATAAATTTATTTTATTCCCCTATTTAGATTCCCTTATAAACCTTTTTGAGGTTGTTTAATGCGGTTTCAGGTGCTTGGTGTCAGTTGCTATTAGATCATTAACTGGTGACGCTGATTTAGTGGGTGTGGGTAAAGTGCTCAAATTTCTTACGTAGTTCTATCAACGTGTCATTCCATCTCTGTGTTGCCTTGCTCTCTGCGAATAAAAGTCGAGTTTACCTCCGACTCAATCGGCAACTCAAATAACGATAAACGCATGACCACACCAGTTAAATGCGAAAGCTACGAAGGAGCTGTTTTGAAAGAATTCAATAAGCCATATCTATGTGGGCTAATGACGCTTGCCTTACTCGGCTGTCAGTCTGAAGACCCGACTCAAGAACCTGTTTCAGTTTTGGTTCCTTACAACATTAACGAACTACCAAAACCGAACGATGGGTATGGGTATGACGAAGACGGAACAATCTCGGGAATTGGAGAAGACGCTGTCGTAATGTCATCGGCTAACGATGCCTATTATCAAGATTACAACAATTCATACGCAGCACTAGATGGCTGGGGCCTTTGTGCAGAACCGATTTTAATTCCTCTGCAAAGTGTTAATTCCGACAAACGTTATCCATTAGATAACAACTCTTTATTAAATAATGTCGTGTTAATTGATGAGAGTGGGGAATTAGTTGCAACTCGCGTTGAAGCTGATGGTTCAAATATTAAGATTCAATGTGAAGCTAGTCTTAAACCACATGAACTGTATTCAGTCGTTGTAACTGATGGTGTGAAAACAGAATTTGGAGAGTCGCTTCAAGCTGCGCAATCTTTCAATGATCTTTTATATTCAGGTGTTCCCCTTGAAAGTGAAAGAGATATTGAATTACAGAAACAAGTACTCAGTGCTATGGACGCATACTACAAGCACTTTCCTGAACAAGGTGTTCCTGTGTATGCCGCTCAGTTTACAACGCAGAGTGCTTATTCGACTTTAGATGCGATGAGGGATAACCATATTTCTGAAGGAACGACCTTCTCACGAGAGCTCATTTTAGTCGAAGATAAAACGACTAAATATGATCTTTATACTCAAAAATTGAAGCTTCCATTTTATTTACCTTTTACTGAAAGTCGTGAGGCTGAATGTAATTATGATCAATACGAGCCTAAAGCATCATGTCCACCGTTATATGAATGGATGAAAACAGGCTCTGGTGGCTTTCCTACTGGAGATGATCCACTTCCAATTGTCGTAGAGTCACAAATTATCAATGCTGATATCTACACCCCAGCTCGTTGGGATGGAATCGAGCAGCTACCGACGGTGGTTTTTGTTCATGGCGTTACAGCTGATAAGTCTGCCGCTTCGCTAATGGCAAAAGATTATACAACACAGGGCTTTGCGGTGGTGGCTATTGATATGCCTTATCATGGTGAGCGCATGAGATACGATGTAAATGGGCTTGAAATTAGTGCTAAAGCGAACAAATCTTTCTTCATCAATATCGACTCGCCTCTTGCTCTTCGCTCCAATTTACAACAGTCGGTTTCGGACTTTTTAGGTTTACGTTTTGCTTTGAATGGTCAGCCATGGGTTGATAAAAAAAATATTCACTTAGTCGGGCACTCCTTGGGTGGAATCATGTCAGTCATGGTGAGTGAATTCAGTCAAGACTCCCCATTGTTTGGTTTTAAAACAGTTAACTTCGTCGTACCAGGACAGGGGCTCACCAATCTAACTTTAACATCTCAAACTTTAGGGCCTGAGATGTCTGAGGGTGTTAAGAAATCCCCAGATGTACAGCGCAGTATTGCTGAGACAGTTGTTCCTGAAAGCTGCGTGACAGATACGACCAATCAACAATGTATCGCGGCGTTGAACGAATTTGTCAGTTTATCTTCCGAAAATGCTCTTACGGTTAGCCAGTTAGAAAATGATATTTATGACCTTCTTGTGACTGGTTTAAAGCAGGGAGTTCAGGCTGCCATCGACAGCTCAGATCCTGCGAGTTTTACATCTCGTCAAGCCAACAACGAACAACCAACGTTATTGTTGGCGGCTGTAGGTGACTGCGGTGACTCATGTGATGTCGGCGTGGATTACATTCCAGACAGTGTCGTTCCCAACTCAGCTCCAGACAACATAAGAACGGGAACTGAGCCACTTATAAAGGCTTTGGGATTGGCCCCAATTACGGGCACGACAGGACAACCATTAACTACTACTGAAACTCGCGGGGTCATTCGAACGACCACGGGAGGGCATGGTACTTATCTGTTCCCTTATGAAGGAACGATGGACGAATCGGGATTACCCGGATTTCCAGATTCAGAAGAGCTTAATTTTGTTTGGGATGCGACCAATACTCAGCAGGTCGCCGTTGCCTCTATGGTAACAACAAAGGGTGCCTCAATCGAAATAGTGAACGAAGATCATATCGAAACAGAGGTGCCTCAAAATGAAGAATAAACTTTTATTGGGTACTGCAGTTGCTCTTGTTCCTTGCCTGACTAACGCGGCCGGTTTTCAACTTAATGCACAGTCCGCAACAGGGTTAGGTCGTGCATTCGCGGGTGATGCTGTGATAGCCGATAGCGCTGCGATTGTTGCTAAGAACAGTGCTGCGATGGCTTACATCGAGCAACCAACACTCTCTGTCGGCGCTATCTATATCGATAGTGGTATTGATGTGTCTAGTGTTAGCTACACACCAATGATTGGTGATACTGAAATGTTGGATGACCAATCATTAGACGCAGGGACATTAGTTCCAAACATTCATTATGTTCATCCTATCGAAGATTCAAAGTTCACATTAGGTGCGACGGTTCACTCCAACTTTGGTACCGATGTCGAATTTGATAACTCGTTCGAAGCCGATGAGTTTGGGGGCAAAACGGCGCTTTCCAGTATCAACGTTGGCTTTGCTGTTGCTTATGAATTGTCTGAAGAAATCAACTTAGGTGCAGGGCTGGATGTTATTTACGGTGAGGGTGAGATCTACCGTCAGGGCTTGTTGAATGTAGATGCGGACGGCTTTGGTTTGGGAGCCAACATTGGTGCGACTTATCAAGTGAATGAGCGAAACAGGTTCGGTATTTCTTATCGCTACAGCCCAGATATCGAAGTGGAAGGTGACATCACTAAAGCAGGCGTTTCTGCTGACAAAATGAATGTCCCGTTACCAGACACTCTAGAGTTTTCCGGTTGGCACCAACTCAACGATCAGTGGGCTTTTCACTACAGCCTGCAGTGGGTGAACTGGTCTGAATTTGACTCGCTAACATCTGACTCTTATGACGAGTCGATCAAAGAGTATCAATGGAAAGATGCAGGGCATGTTTCTGTCGGTGGTACATACAGCATGTCAAAGGACATCGTTCTACGAGCGGGCTACATGTACGACATCTCACCGACCGATGAACTTACATCCTTGTCTATACCTGATGTAAACCGACACTGGCTCACAGTTGGAGGGACATATAGCTTCACGGCTGCCAGCTCTGTGGACGTTGGAGTCGGATTTATCATCGGAGAATCACAAGATATTGACGAAAACCTGACGACGATTCCAGGAACGAGTTCCAATATAACTGCTGATGTGACTGCCGATGCTCTCTTGCTTGGTGTTCAATATCAGCATCGTTTTTAACTTTTACTTTGGAGTTCAGAACGTAAAAATTTAGGAATCATATAAAAATTGCAGGGCTCGACAGTGAGTTGAGCCCTTTTCTCATTATTAGCTGTTTTAGCATTATTTAAATAGCTGGAAGCTCATTAAGTAAGAAATAGCTGCTTAGAAAAACGTTTTAATTCAGACGAATTCAACGGTTATGGTTATTAAAAATGAAATTTACAAAGCTTAGTAAAACAATCTGTCTGGCACTGTTTGCCTTACATATCTCTCCATCGTTTGCCCAAGACTCAAACTTGATTCCTGTGACTATCGAAAAAGCGCACAAACAAGCATTCACATCTTCAATCAACGAGGTTGGCAAAATCAGGGCAACGGATTCTGCTGCATTGACATTTAGTGCCTCCGACAAAATTCTCAACATCCATTTCAAAGATGGAGATTCAGTTAAAAAAGGCGAACTGATCGCTCAATTGGACAATACCAAAGCGAAAGCCGATTTAGACAAAGCAAGAAGCTCGCTCGCTCTGGCAAAGTCGAAATTAAAGCGAGTACAAGAATTACTAAAGAAACAGCCTGACTCTATGTCTCAACAAGATGTGGAAGAACTGGGAGAGCAGGCGAATCTAGCAGCAGCGGATTACCGTCAGAAAGAAGCGCTGATGAATGACTATTTATTGGTAGCGCCATTTGATGGGCAGTTAACTAATTTTACCCACTCAGTGGGCAGTAAGATTGATAGCGCAACCGCGCTGGTGAGCTTGATCAAACTCGATCCTGTCGAAGTTCAGTATTCCATTGGACAGTCGGATTTAGGTAACGCGCAGCTTGGACAGAACGTTTCCATCCAAGTTGATGCTTTTGTCGATGAAGCCTTTTCTGGCGTAGTGGATTACATTGCCCCCGCGGTGGACGAGAGTTCAGGCCGTGTAGAAGTACACGCGCACGTAACCAACCCAGACCATCGCTTGGTTCCAGGTATGTTTGCCAAAGTAAGCCAAATGACGAGCGAAGACACAACGCAGATGGTGGTTTCCCAAAATTCCGTTCAAGTAAAAGATGCTGAGCGCTTTGTGTGGGTTGTGAATGGCGAAAAGATCGAACAACGCATTGTTGAATTGGGCGTAAATACTAACGACGGATACGTTGTTGTCGAGAAAGGCTTGAAACTGGGTGATAAGGTTGTAGTGACGGGACAACAGAATCTCAAGAAAGCGTCGTTGGTTAAGGTAATGAACCCAAATGTTGAACAGAAAACCGTTGAGTTAATAACGGAACCGACAGACAAAGAAGACACTCAGCAGACTGTTGATCCTAAAGTAGAAAAGAGCGTAACAAAGGTGGATGAACAACATCCGGTAGAGCCTTCGGTTGATTGGACAGATGCATCGAAAGGTGTAGACGAAGCGATCAACGAAAACACCGAGCAAGCAGAGGTAAGCGCGACTGTTGAGCCGTTATCGAGCGAAACCCTAAGCCAGGAAACTTTAAGCAAGGAAATCCAAAGTAAGGAAACCCAGAGCAAGGAAGCCGTAACGAAGGAGAATCTGAATGAAGCTTCCTGAGATTTGTATTAAGCATCCAGTTTTTGCTTCAGTACTGAGTATCGCAATTGTTTTATTTGGCATGCTGTCATTTCAGAAACTATCGATCCAATATTTCCCTGAACATAAAACACCGTCAGCGACCGTAACCGCGGCGATTAATGGTGCGAGCGCAGAGTTCATGTCACGTAACGTGGCCGACAAACTGATTACCGCTGCAACCGGTCTCGACAGTGTGAAAACCATGACGACGGACTGTCAGGAAGGTACGTGTAATCTAAAAATCATCTTTGAAGATGACATTGATGATGTCGAATACACCAGTTTGATGAACAATCTGCGCAGCAGTGTCGAAGCGATTGGCGATTTTCCGCCAAGTATGACGGATAAGCCAACGGTAACGGATGACTCTTCTGACACCAGTATGCCCAGTAACATCATCACTTTTGTCAATACTGGCAAGATGTCGAAGCAAGATATGTACGACTACATTAGCCAACAGGTTGTGCCTCAGTTTAAGCATATACAAGGCGTTGGCGGTATTTGGGGACCGTACGGCGGCAGTGAAAAGGCGGTGCGTGTTTGGCTTCAACCCGATCGCATGATGGCGCTTAACATGAGTGCATCGGATGTAGTTGGTACATTAAGCTCATACAACGCGACATTTACCGCGGGTACTATCAAAGGTCAGGTGAGAGATTTCTCTATTAACCCGGTCAACCAAGTGACCAGTGTTGATGATGTGCGAGATTTGGTGATTCGTGTTGATAACGGCAAGATCATTCGTGTAGGCGATATTGCAGAAGTTAAAATGGGAGAAGAAAGCCTAACCCCGAGTATTCTTCGAGTCGATGACAACTTAGCAATGTCGATTCAGGTACTGCCACTGAAAAGTGAAAACCCAGTGATTGTTGCCAATAAGGTTAAGAAGCAAATAGATGTGATTCAGCCTCAGTTGCCAGAAGGCATTGAGATGAAGATGGTCTACAACCAAGCTGATTTCATTAAAACCGCAATTGACGAAGGTTTCATGACTTTGGTTGAGGCGATTGTTCTTGTTTCAGCCGTTGTCGTGTTGTTCCTTGGTTCAGTTCGTGTGGCGTCTATTCCTATTATCACGATCCCAGTCTGTGTGATTGGTGTGTTTGCAGTTATGCATGTGCTCGGGTTTAGTATCAACGTGCTGACTATCTTGGCCATCATTCTTGCGATTGGTTTGGTCGTCGATGATGCCATCGTCGTTGCTGAAAACTGTTACCGACATATCGAAGAGGGCGAAACCCCTTTTAATGCGGCAATCAAAGGGTGCCGAGAGATCGTCTTTCCTGTGATAGCGATGACGCTGACTTTAGCAGTCGTGTATCTCCCTATTGGTTTGATGTCGGGCTTAACCGCCGACCTATTTAGACAATTTGCTTTCACGTTAGCAGCAGCAGTGATCATCTCTGGGTTTGTTGCTTTAACGCTCTCGCCCATGATGTGTGCTTACTTAATGAAGCCAGTTACAAAGCCGGCAAGGTGGTACAAAAAAGTTGATGCGAAGCTGAATGTTCTATCTGACTTGTACACCAAGGAACTTAGCAAATGGTTTGAGCGTAAAACACTGATGAGTGGTATTGCCTTGGTGTTGATTACTCTGTCTGCTTTGGCGGTTTGGACAATGCCTCAAGTGTTGCTTCCAACGGAAGATACTGGTTTTGTTGAGGTCACTTCAACGCCTCCTACAGGGGTCGGACGTCAGTATCACCTAGACAACAACGAGCAGCTTAACAGTGTGTTCAAAGGTGATAATTCAGTAGAAGCGAATTTATCTTACATCGAAGGGACTCCGACCAATCACGTTTTATTGAAATCATGGGGCGAACGTGACCAGTCAGCCGATGAGTTGGTGAACGAGTTTATCGCTAAAGCGCAAAGTTCAGTCTCTGCCTACGGCATGTCTTTCAAGGTTCGCTCTGCAGATAACTTAAGCATAGCGACCAATATGATCCTTGAGCTGACGACGGTTAACCGCGACACCTCGGTGTTGTCTGAAACCGCAAGTGAAGTCGTTGAGGCGCTTGAGAGTTATGAGGGCGTGACCAACATTAAAAATTCGATGTTACGCGACCAATTGCGTTATGACTTGTCGATTGACCGCAATGCGATTGTGTTGTCTGGCGTGGATTACAGTAATGTCACCAATGCGCTATCTACTTTCTTAGGTTCAGTGAAAGCGGCAGATTTACAAGCCGATGACGGTTATACATACCCCATTCAAGTTCAAGTTAACCGAAAGGATCTCGGCGACTTTAAGGTTCTCGATAAGCTGTATGTGGACTCACAGTCTGGCCAAAGG
This sequence comes from Vibrio sp. QJM3NY_27, assembly GCF_057785955.1. Lineage (NCBI taxonomy): Bacteria > Pseudomonadati > Pseudomonadota > Gammaproteobacteria > Vibrionales > Vibrionaceae > Vibrio > Vibrio sp. QJM3NY_27. The sequence continues at coordinate 1,494,459 of NZ_CM173512.1, forward strand.
CTTCCTTTGTCTCAGTTTGTATCGATTAAACAAGTGACATCAGAATCGAACTTCAAGACATTCATGGGCAAAGACAGCGCTGAAATTACGGCTGACTTAATGCCCGGATATACAGCGAGCGATGTGAAAGCTTATATCGACGACATGGTGCCGAGCTTATTGAAACCCGCACAGAGCTACGAGTTCAATGGAATTGTAAAAGACCTCGTTGATTCAACAGCCGGTGCACAGGTGTTGTTTGTATTGGCGTTAATTTTCATCTTCCTGATTTTGGCGGCGCAATTTGAAAGCTTTGTTGATCCGATGATCATCCTGCTAACGGTTCCGTTGTGTATCGTGGGTGCGATTCTGACGCTATCGATATTTGGCCAAAGCCTTAATATCTACTCAAAAATCGGCTTGCTTACTCTGGTTGGGCTAGTGACCAAACATGGTATTTTACTGGTGGAATTTGCTAACGAGAAACGTAAATCGGGTGCAAGTGCTCAAGAGGCGGCGATCAGCAGTGCGCGTTCAAGATTGCGTCCTATCTTGATGACATCACTCACCATGATCCTCGGTTCATTGCCACTGGCACTCGCGGATGGTCCGGGTTCACTAGGCCGTATCAATATTGGTTTAGTGTTGGTCGGAGGTTTGACTGCCGGAACCTTCTTCTCACTGTTCTTAGTGCCAGTCGCTTACGTCGGTATGGCGAACCTAAAACAGATGGACATATTAGCTCGCTTGAGAACGAAAGCAGCATAGCGATATACTTTAAGTTTAAGTTTAAGTTTAAGTTTAAGTTTAAGTTAAATACTTCAAGGCCCTCGTTGTGAGGGCCTTTTGCTATAGGGGTTTCTAGATTAAGCGAAATGAGCGGTGCGGACGGTTAGAAATCGTAGTTTAGATTCATTGAACTGTAGATTTCAGCGTTACTTTGGTCTGACGCAACGGTGGTGTTGTAAATGTATTCGGTATCAAAAGTTAGCGCCAAATTGCCCATCAAAATATTTTTCAGATAGCCTTTCAAGTTGTAGTTGGTGTTCTCTTCACCGTAAGCCATGTTAGCCGTCGCCCCCATAGAAAACGTTTCTGTTAGGGTTAATGACCCATCAATATTGGCATTGACGATCAGTTCATAGTTCTCTTTGTTTGGAAACTCTTCATCAGAAGACTGTCGTTTACTGATTCGGTAACCCGGACCGGCAGATCCTTGGAGTTTGATTCTTTCAGTATCATAAAAGTGGCGACCCAGTCCTGTAGCTGTTATGAATTGCTTACGATAAGTACCAAAGTGGTCGTGTTCAAAACGTGTTGTGGCGACCAAATAGGTTATTTCGTTCAGGTCATAGCTAATGCCATAGTTGGTGGTATAACGATTAGTACCATCTTCATCATTTTCAGCATCGGTATAGTAGGTGTCGAACTGAACTCGCTGCCCCCAGTTCTCTTTTTTGTATCCAACAGAGATTCCAGAGTTGATCGACAAAGATGAACTGGTGTTTTGCGAGTAGATAAACCCAAGCTTAGTCAGGGTTGTAAAAGGAGATTCTTCAGCTTCTTCTTTTAACTCAGAACCTTCGCTTAATACGACGTCGCCTTCGAGTACCACTTCATCAACCTCTTCGGCAAATACGGGCATAGAGATAGCGATTAGAACTATAGGTAGCTTTGCTAGGGAATGTGTGTATGAAACTGTGCTTGTTAATGGGCGCATTGTTTGTGAGGTAGTGTGTGTCGACATAATGGTTAGGTATATAAAGTGATTTAACACGACCAACCAAGGGTTAGTCGTGATGAGTAGTCAATGATTGAACCGTAAGGTCGAGCGAGTTACGACGCGATAGGCAAAGGCGAGAAGATGGTTTTGATCGCAGAAAACCCGTTGCCTCTATGAGGGTTGAAATCTTCGATATGAACAAAGAATTCAAGGATCTCAGAGGGCTTGTCATCTTCAATCAATAAGAATTCCAGTAACCCTTTTTCGATATGACACGAAAGAATGGTTTCATTGGAATGGTCTGCTGAGATTTGTTCAACATTGATCACGACGCTTGTCTCGGGTAAGACATTGAAAGAGTCCTGCGCACATTTAAGAATACAGCTACACACATACTCACGATATAAGGCGTTGCTTTCTGAAAGGGATAGAGTCTCTAACTTTACTTCGCCTTGGCACAGTACCTTTTTCTCTTTAGGAATCACGTTGTGCTTATTAACCTGAATGTTGATTTCTAACAGGTGACCATTCTTGTAGGTATTAAAGTTGTGGTTTATCAGCTTGGTGTCGACTACAGCGGCGTTTATAGGGTTCTGTTGCGCTTCTGAAAGGGCAGAAAGCTTGGCGCGACTATCGTTGTTTAAAATGCCTTTCGACAACTGATTACCTTTGGCCCAGTAGCTGTAGTGTTGAACCCAACTTACAAACTCAGTTTTGTATTGTTCGATGTCTTTTTCGGCGGCACGCTCAATATTGTTGGTCAGGGTGTACAACTTCGACTTGCTGCCCAACAGCATATCTAGCCAGTTAGGCTTGTACTCATCGAGTGCTTCCATGGCTTTGACTTTATGATCGAATCGGACCGTTGGCATTGCCGGCGCAGGTTCCATCGCAATCGACTCCCAATTCATTTTTGGGGTCGGAATGGTATGCACGGATTGGATTAAGTGGAGGTGCTGATTGAATAAGCTCACTTCGCTTACAGCGTCCTCAAGTTGTTTGGTATTCATCTACATTCCTGTCGACTGTTGTTCTTGTCATTTGGCGCTTAGTTTATGTTCAAAGTGCGCGAACAGTATTTAAATGAACGTGAATGATCTTTTGTGAGGTTGCTTGATATTGGTTTAGGAATATTTTGGGGAGAAAGTTAGGTTTATGATTGAGATAACAGCATAGAAACACAGAGAACAGGCGCTCTCTGTGTTGGTCATATTACGACTATAGAAACTCGCTGATGAGTATTATCTCTGGCGTCTTGCGACCAAAGTAAATCGGTAATCGTTAGACGTGAAGTAGTTACGGCTGTATTCAAACACCGTATTATTGGCAAGGTAACCACGAGTGCGCTTTTCAATAATCGGTTGAGCAGGGTTTGTCATTTATATCAGTGCTGCATTGGCTAGTTAGGCTATGTGCGTCATTTTATTAAGCACGAAGGTTTCAATACAACCTTCAGTCGCAGCTACATACTCTGCAATGTGTTGGCTCGCTAAGTGTTTCTCTAGATGAGCTTCAGACTCCCAGTTCTCATGAAAAACGAAGTGAGCAGGGTTACTGTTATCTTGGTGCAGATCGTAGTTAATACAGCCATCTTCAACACGGGTTTTATCGATCAATTTAATCATCTCTGATTTAACAAGCTCAGTTTTGTCTTCTTTAGTGACGATCGTTGCAATAATAGTCAGTTTGCTCATTCTTTATCCTCAGTGTTCCACTCGGTAAGTGTAATTAATATAAGCAGTTGAATGAGAGGGGTAAAGATTGGCTAGATCCAATTACTATGGATACTTTAATCCATAATTAAAGCCAGTCTCTTTAATAAAAAATGCCCGACTATAATAGTCGGACATGGATGATAGAGTTTATTCGAAAGTATTAGTTGTTGATTTCTGCTTTAATCCAAACCATACGGTGGTCAGAAGATATGTCCTTACCGTTTCCGTAATTACCTACACGTTCGTCATTCATTAATAGACGGCCGTCTTCGAACGTTGCTGGCCAGTAAATACCAGAGTCTGAAATCGTTAGGTTTTCTGATGGTACAACATGATCAAGGCGTAGTCCGCTCGTGCTGGTCACTTGACCAGGGTATGGAGTATCCCAGTTTGCTTCTTTACATTCGCCAAGAGCTAGACATTCTGGGCCACCAAGGCTGGCAGGTGCTAATGGACCGAACGTCGCTAACCGATTAACTTTGTCGTGGTCCATCAGTGCCTTGATTGCTGTCAAATCACCATCACCTTTAAGAGGGTCAGCGTTAAGGTCGCCCATAACAACGAATTTAGCGTCTGTACTTAATCCGCCAGTCACGCCTTTATCGTCGTACATGTAGCTTTGACCATCGATGTAATCGACCCAGAAATTAACTTCATCTGCATTTTGAACCTTGTTCTTACCCGTGTCGAAAATAGGTGGCGTTGGGTGAGACATAAGTAGGTGAATCGTCTCTGAGGTACCGTCTTCTTGAGGGATTAGGATTGGTGCATCAACGTGGTTTTTAGAAGAAAGGCGAACTTCTGCCCACTCTTCAGCAGTATACCAGTCGTCACCACACTCCATGCCATCTGGGATAGGGTTCCAAGAATCGTTACAGTTGGTGATAGTTGGCATGGTAGCCGAAGGCATATCGCTCCATTTGAACTTTTGGAAAGTACGAATGTTGTCGTGATCAATTTCATACATAGACATTAGAGCGAACGCATATTGTCCGTGGTAGGTACCAAAGCCCCATGCATCGCCTGGTAGTTGCCCCGGATTACCGTCATTATCTAGGTCAAAACCAAATTCGTTTAAAAGGCCAGTGTTGGTCGCGAAGTTGGCAAAGTACTGGAATACGATTGGATCTAACTGAGTGCCGTCTTGATCAAAGCTATTTGAATTTTGAGATACAGATAGGTAGTTCAAGCGGAAACCGACAAGAGCATCGTTATTTTCAGCTGTACCATCGTTGTTAAACTCCGCCATCATGATTACTTCTGGGCGTTCAGTCTGGATGATTGCAGCTACGTTACGAATCTGGATTACTTTAAGAGCGGTGGCTTTGGCTTCTTCAGACAAAGTATCATTTTCCCAGCCTTCAACCAATGCGTCTTGCTCTGGCTTAGTCAGTTTCATTTCAGCTACAAGATCTTCGTAGGTATAACGGTCAAAAGACAGGTTGAATACGGCGATTTTAGCTTCTGTAGAAGATGGTACGGTTGGTTCTTGAGGGTAGTAGTTATTAGTTGTTTCGTCACCGCAACCAAATAAAAAGGAAGTAGAAATTGCAAGGGCCAGGGATGATTTTAACATTTTCATAAAGTGGGTCCGCTATTTGCTGAAAGAAATTTGGGACGCGCATATTATGAGATGGACATCATTCTATAAGTGATACTTGTCACAGGTAGAGCCCCAAGGTGACATCTTGTTGCATTGAAAATGTGACATTTGGAACTAGTATCTTTTATTAGAATAAAGACTTAAAATTCATGGGTTTAATTAGAGCTGTGAATTAAAAAAGCCCTCATAGCAATATGAGGGCTTTTGAATAAGAATCAAACAGCGTTGTTATTGGCGTGTTAAGTGTATTATTTGCCCTTAAGCATATTGTTCCACCGTCATCGCCCAATTTTTCTTCTGCTGTTCAAAATTCATTTTGATTTGTTGGTAACGAACCTTAAGTACTGAGTGTTCGTACTTTTTCACAACGTCTTCGCGTTTACTTTCAATTAGCTGCTTTTTGACTTCGTAGTATTCGTTCATGTTTGATACAAGCGCATCGAACTCTTGTTGAAGCTTTTCCGCGATTTGTTGCTTATCGGCACGGTGCATGATTTTTTGCTGCGTGCGCTTTAATAACATTGATGCTTCTGCCTTTTCAATACGAGCTTGTGGTGTTTTCTTAAGCTTGCTTGCTAAGCCCATTAAAGAAGCACTCTTAATCAACCATTTTGTTGGATCGTATTGCCACCAGTAGATGCCGTTACGGTAGTCGTTCTCAAAGATGTGGTGGAAGTTGTGGTAGCCTTCGCCAAAAGTGAGTACCGCTAGCACACCGTTGTCACGCGCTGTATTTTTGTCGGTAAAAGGTTGGCTACCCCAGATGTGAGCAAGAGAGTTAATGAAGAATGTGGTGTGGTGGTTGAGGACCAAACGAACTGCACCCACAATTAACAACATGCCAAGCACGTCACCGTAAATTACACCTAATGCGATTGGAACACCGAAGTTCATAAGTAATGCTAATAAAACGTAATGCTTGTGCTGCCACATAACAATCTTATCTTTTTTTAGGTCGCGACAATTTTCGTAATCTGTGTACATTGCAGTGTTGTAATTACGAATCATCCAGCCTATGTGCGAATACCAAAAGCCACGCTTTGCTGAGTATGGGTCTTTGTCGTTGTTATCGACATGCTTGTGGTGCACACGGTGATCAGAAGACCAGTGTAGCGCGCTGTTTTGTAGAGCAAATGCGCCACCTAATGCAAATAGAAATCTTAGGCTTGAATGCGCTTCAAATGCTTTGTGCGACCATAAGCGGTGATAACCCGTCGTGATAGAAAGGTTACAGAACGTAAAACAGATCGCTAGCCATATCCAGTGCTCCATACCATAGCCAAAAAAGTAGCCATAAACGGGAGCCGCGACAACAGCTAACAGCATGCTAAAAGAGAATACAAAAATATTGAGCCAGATTAGTGGTGGCTTTTTTGTTGATGGTTTATCGGCACTATTCATTAGTAAATTTCCATTGAGCTTACATCTGTTCGCTAGAATATCAGCGTACACGTGTAAGTCAATATTGAAAGTGTAAACGTGTATTAGTATGTTTTGCTTAAATATTGTATAAAGGTAGTGTGAAATGTAGTAGCAAGTCATAAATGGAAGTACTAAGGGCTAATAAATGGAAATTAAGGTAGCTGAATATAAAGATTATGAGCGGATTGCCCAATTACACGCGGATAGCTGGAAGCTATATTACCGTGGCATTCTTGCTGATGATTACCTAGAAAATGATGTTCTGGAGGACAGATCTGTTATTTGGCAGACTCGTTTGATTAATCCTCCTTTCAACCAACATGTTTTATTGCTTGAAGAAGGCGGTTTACTGGTTGGTTTCGTCTGCGCGTTTGGTAATCACAACTTTGAACGTGGCACGTTCATTGATGCGTTACACGTAGACAATAATTACCACGGTCGTGGTGTTGGCAAGCGTCTATTGTCTGAATTATCAAAGTGGTTGCAGCAATACTATTCTGATTCGGGGCTTTACCTAGAGGTGATGTCTGAGAACCACCAAGCGATTGCTTTTTATCAGGCAATTGGTGGCAAAGAAGAACTAGAGCAAGTTTGGAACGCACCATGTGGCAGCCAAGTGAATGAAAAAGTGATTTCTTGGAGCTCTCCCGTTGAACTTGAACAGAAAACAGCGAGCGTTGTGTATTCTTAGTAGCTTCTTATTTAAGTAACTATAATTACTGAAGTCACTTTAAAGCCGAAGAACGAAGACAAAAGCCCCGAGCATTCAATTGTTCGGGGCTTTTTTGATTGGATTAATGGTCGTTATAATGAATCGCTAACGCGCGTGAAATACTGTGTGATTAATCACTCCATGTGATCTTATTTCTACCGCTTTTCTTCGAAATGTAGAGTGCTTGATCGGCATCGTCGATAAGTTGTTCGACAGAGCCGAGAGCCTGTGACGCATGTTTCACACCGATTGAAATCGTTACTTCTAACCGAAGGAGAGAAGGAGATCCTAATAGGGAGTTAACTAGCGATTCAATTGAAGCCTCAGTTTCTCCTTGGACCATCACTAAAAACTCTTCACCGCCGTATCGAAAGCAGTTACTGCTGGTTGGTAGCCTTTTTTGAATCTCATCGGCCAGTTCTTTGATCACCATATCACCCATTTGGTGGCCGTAGGTGTCGTTAATCGATTTGAAATGATCAATATCTATCATGATCGATGTAATGGACAACTGACGGTCTATGCTTGGTTCGATCACCTGATGAAGATAAAGGCGGTTGTAGCAACCCGTTAGCGCATCTTGATAAGAAAGGGCTTCAAACATATTAGATTGCTTGCGAAGTTGAATCGCTTGTTTGCGCAGTTGTTCGGATTGAGCAAAACGTTTGTGTACTTCTAAGTCTCGCCTTATACAGGCCGCTGAGATTAGGATGTAAGCTGAAATATAAACGGAAATTGTTTCGATCTCATGCTTTGGCTCTGCCTCATAAAGTATTGGAGCAAGGCCGATGAGATAAGCCAAAAACATAAACGACAGAGTAGTGATGCTGTATTTAGCAGACAGTCTTGAAAAGGTTCCGATGTAGATCATTACGAGAATGATGCCACCTTGGTAATCGAAATTGTTCAACTCAATAGCGAGTCGACCTACATAGACCAAGAAAAGCGAGCTAATTACAAGGAAGGTACTTTCTACGAGTTCTAAAACGTTGGGTTTATTTGTAATGCAGTATCTGGCGACGGCCATCATCAATAGAAAAAGTATGACTCGGAAAATGATAGGGGTTACGCACTCTGTACCAAAGTGGATGTAGTCGGTAACAATGAAAGCACAGAATATTGAGATTGGAATGTAGATGAAATTTATATACGGCAAATAAATTTCATTATCGAAATAGGTTTTAAATCTTTGATTCTTGAACCCAGAATAAGAGCGCATTGAGAAACTAACCGAGATTGATACACAATAATTTGCGTAGTATGTCACAGTCTTTGGGATTGTAAATGACCGTTTCTATAGATTTGTCAGTATGTTAGCTAGATCAACAAACGGTAGAACGCAATATTCACGCCCTATTATCGATAGAGCGTGAATATATTAGAGGTTGGTGTAAGACTGGTTAACAGAAACTAATGCAGATTAACAAAAACTAATAGCGATTAGCGCTTGTTCTTCAAGTAACGTTTACGGCGCTCTTCTTTCTTCTTAATCTGTTGCTCAGCTTTCAGCGCAGCCGCTTCTTCTACTTCAACCAATTCTTTGGTAATCATCTCTGGTAGTTCTAGCGTTACTTTACCTAAAGTACCGTTGCGAAGTTCGTGAAGTAGGATTTCCGAACACTTGTGAATGTCTATATGACCACCTGCACGAAGTGCACCGCGTTTACGACCAATCGCTTCCATCAACTCGATGTCAGACTCTGGCAGCTCTTCAATTTGGTAGCGTTCTTGTAGAAGGTGAGGGTACTGTTTCGCTAGGTACTCGACTGTGTAGAAGGCCACTTCATCGTATTCCATTGCCGTATCTTTCACCGCGCCGGTAGCGGCTAAACGGAAACCACTGTGTGGATTTTCTACTTTAGGCCAAAGGATCCCTGGAGTGTCTGAAAGGATCACGCCGTTTTGCAGGTTGATACGTTGTTGGCGACGAGTTACCGCAGGTTGGTTACCCGTTACCGCAATCGTACGTCCAGCCAAGCAGTTGATGATGGTCGATTTACCCACGTTCGGGATACCCATAATCATCGTTCGGATGTTCTTACCCATTTGTTCACGGTGCGGTGCTAGTTTACGAACTAGTTCCATGACGTGGTTAACTTCTTCTTTTACGCTGGTGGTAATCGCAATCGCTTTAACGCCTTGCTCTTTCTCGAAATGTTCAATCCAACGTTCAGTAAGCTCAGGATCGGCAAGATCGCGCTTGTTCAACACTTTTACACAAGGCTTATCGCCGCGCAGTGAAGAGATCATTGGGTTTTCACTACTGAACGGGATACGAGCGTCCAGTACTTCGATGATCACATCAACCTGTGGGATAACTTCTTCGATTTCTTTGCGGGCTTTATGCATGTGACCCGGAAACCATTGAATAGACATAGAGATAAACCTTGATAAATATATTTGCTGCACATTGTAAGGGTTCGCTAGGGCGTGTAAAGCGCTATGTTGTACCTGAAGCTATGTCTTTACGGTGTTATCTAGGGGCTGTGGCTGTCACATGACTAGATATGGCAGGAGTTTCCCAGCCATTTAACAACACCTAGTAACAATGGATGAGATTGTACGAACGACTGAAAGTTGATTTTTGACGGGTTATTTCCTAGTTCGTGACTCTAAGAAATAGGTCATAAATACCATGTATAGCAAGACTAAAAATAGCTGGAAAATACGAACGTAAAACTTGTCATCCAACGCGCCGCTGCTTATTGATGTTCCCATAAGTACATTGAATCCGGTAAAGGCCGTAATATATATAGGCGCCTTTTGTGGAACGGTATAAATCTTTATTCCGAAAAGCGCAATGACACTGAGTACAACCATCATATATACATACATATTAGGTGCTAAAGATATGATGAGAAAAGTGACGAATGAAATCAGGCCTGCGAGGATGTTACTTACTGTGAAAGATAACGCGGTCTTACCGGACGTTTCGCTGCTTGCCATTAACGATAATAACATTACAAATGCAACGGTAAGCAGTATCTGTGAAAGTTGGAAATAGAAGTAAAAGCATACGAGTGGAAATGAAATCACCCATGCGCGTATAGCGGCTGTCCATCGCATTTCTTTGGTAAGTGGAGATACGGGAAAGCCAACAAAGTCCGTCTTCTCTTCTTCGGGAAAATAAACGTGTGAAAGGGCATACAAAGCGACGGCCAAAGTGCCTGAAAACGCAAAACCGATTCCTACATTCAGCGCGGATGCTTGATCGATTATCGTTATAGATGGAAGTAATATCAGTTCGATCATTAAGAATGTTGCGAACATGACCCATTTAGGGTCGGTAAATAAATAGTATGCCCAAAGCATCCCGAGTGTGAGTATAGAAAGAAAGGCAATTTTATACTCAGGTAGTCCCGTTGATACTACGAATCCAATTACAGCGGTGGATAGAAGCGCATAGGCCAACTGTTTGACATGGAGAATATGAAATTGAGGTTTATCAGTGATAAATTTTGCGGTCAGAAGTGGCGTACAAAAAGCTAATGGCCAGTTAAACCATAGTGCAAGGAATGTTGCCAAGCCGACTGTCGTGACGTAGCGAAAAATACTACGCTCTTGTGCTTGTTCTATTTTATCGAACATAAGAGAACAAGCTCACTACGTTAATCCAGAATTTTCCTAGTAGGTTGAATAGAGTGTTTTCGCCAGTATAAACGATGACATCTGCTTGGCCTCCAATTCGCATTGATTGGATCGCTGATGGTTCGTTTATTTTGATCGTAACTGGAATACGTTGTGTGTCTCTTAACCATCCATTTTGGTTTTGTACACTCGCAAGGTCGCCAAGTTGTTCGTTTTTACCCCATGTGACTCCCAGGTCGATTGAAGAAACTGTGCCTTTGAACGTAGTGCCTGGAGCAAGATCTAATGCGATTTCAACATCATCGCCTGGCTTTATGTTACCGAGACTATTCTCTCGAAAATAAGCTTCAAGCCATAAATTGTCGCTTTCGACGAAGGTGACTAATGGAGAGCCTGAAGAAGCGTATGAACCTTCTGATAAATTCAAGTTGGTTACCGCACCATCTGAAGGCGCTGATAGGGTTGTGCGCGATAAGTCTAATTGGGCTTTTTGTAATTCAAGTAGTGCTGATTGTATTTGTGCATTTTCCTCTCCCTCTGAACCCACTTGAGCTTTAGCTTTTTCTAGATTAGCGTGAGCGTTCATGACCTCAGCATTAGCTTTATCAATCGTGGCACGTGTTGTATCTGCATCTGACTTTGATACAACCCCTTTGTCTGCCATCGCTAATACTCGTTGACCCTGACGCCGAGCATTTTGTTGTGCAACTAACGATGTCGTGAGTTGTGCTTGAGCGGAAATAATACTGGCCATTTGCGCCCCAACTTGCTGCCCGGCTATCTTCAATTTTGCTTCTGCTTGTTTAACGGCTATCTCATAGTCGGTAGAGACAATTTTGAGCAACACGTCATTTTTCTCTACTTTAGTGTTTGCTGTAATATTAATTTGTTCTATTAAACCTGATACTTGTGGTTTTAAGGAAATGACGTTGCCTTCAACTCTAACGTTGTCGGTAGTTGGAATAATCCTGTCTGAAACTACAGCGATACCAATAGAAAGTATGGTGAATGCCAACAGACTGTTTGTCGCTATTTTTACTTTATTGATTGGTTTCTTTTTTTGCGTTTCAGTGCCGATTTTTTTTATTTCTGACATGTGAGGCTCTCAATTTAAGATTCTGATATGTAGGGAGTTAGGTGTTCTACTCCCATCAATGAACCATCACGTTATTAATGAGAGAGTGAACTATTTTTAAGATAAAAATAAGATCAAATATCTTGATTTAATGGCCATGTCGTGACATCGGTTTTTTTATTTTCGTGATGAAATTGAAACATATGCTAGGCAGAGTCAAATCAGTATTAATTAAATTGGTTATTTTTGATGTGTCACCAAATGGCAAGCATGACGTTAGATGAATGATTAACATGGATTTTGAACATTAATTGCAGCCAATTAAGAGGTTCGAGAACTGCAATTGAAACAAGATTAACGTTAAAGGGTACTGGATATGAAACTGATAAAGATTCTCGCATTCTCTATGATTGTGTTGATTTCCAACGTGTATGCAATCACAGATGCCAGTAAGATTGGCGCAAACTCAGGTGCTATGAATTACTGCTACGATAACTTTTCTGACCCTAGCCAAAATTCGAAATATAAAATTCTCAAACTGAAAACCTATGAAAAGTACCGAGATCTACTTAGTGATGAACGTGCAAGAGCGTTATTAATGAAAAGGGCTGCAGAAGGTGGCGATTATTTAGGAGACCCTCTGGATAAGAGTCGATGCAATAGCCTACGAAAGGTGCTTTATATTAAATATAACTAAATAGTATGAATCTAACCCCTTATTTGATTTGCCAAGTAAGGGGTTTTCTAATTCTTAGGCACGACTGTCAACATATCAAACGAGAAACATCTAATTATAAAGAAGGTCCTAACGTATGGCGTTACCGAATAGAGGAGTACCACTTGTTCGCACAGATTGTGTTCATGACCTGGCTGAACTCTTTAGTGAAAGAGATATTAATGTTTATTCTTTGATTACTGGTGTTAAAGCACCGGTTGACATACAAAGATGTGAATTCCCGTTTATACCTGAGACTGTTTTACTCAACATAATCAGAATGTTTGGTGAAAGTGTTTCGTTGGACACATTTGTGACTCGTGTTTGGTTAATGTGTAAGAACACCTATATACCGGGCGTGATTGCTCAGTTGGTTAAAGCAAGGGAGGGCACTGTAAAAGAAGCGCTAGAAGAATTCTGTGAAATCATTCGATATTACTCAAGCGGAGTTAAAATATCGTTAAAGCTCCATAATGATTGTTACTGGTTAGTTCGCGAAAAAGAGGGTGCGACACAAGACTGGTTTAAGTACGCGGAAATATTCTCGTTCATTTTCCTGGATGAGTTGATAACAGCTTTGACAAAACACAACAGCAAAGAAAAGTATGTGACAATTGTCAGCCCACATACGGAGTGCTTTTTTGAATGCTCACAGTTAGCACATGTTCAGTTTTTTACACTCCGCTCAGTCACAGGTATTCGTCTAAATAACAAAATTTTGAGTCAAAAAGTTAACTTAATAAAAAATTCAGGAAGAGAGGTCATAGATCGAGAAGGTATACCTAGTGATTTTTTGTGCTCATTCAAACATGCCATGCAACCATATTTGTCGATGGGAAAGTTACCCATATCAACGGCTGCGAACATACTGGGAATGAGTCCTAGGACTATCCAGAGGCGCTTATTCGGCGCAAGTGTAACTTATCGCGAAGTATTGGATGATCTTATTCTAAATGAAGTTCAGGTTCGGCTGAAGTACTCGGACGACTCAATAACGTCAATAGCAACCAATATCGGGTATGGTGAATCTGCTAACTTCACTCGTTTCTTTAAACGCAAAACAGGGTTTACTCCTTCACAGTTCCGCAGCCAACATCAAGGGTTATAGTTTTCTGTCAGTGAGGGGTAATTATATGATTGACTCAAAACTCTATACATTGATTAGAAAAGTTCGTCTTTGGTTTCTCGTTTTTGTGCTGGATATATGAACTTTATTAAATCGCATTCCCGTGGCGCGATATGACAATTCCTAAACGCTCTGATCCAATAACATTATTGGGTAGACAACAAATAGAGGAATCATCATGTCACACCGTTTTAATGAATATCGCTTACCACTTGAAAGCTCTCTCAAACATGCAGTTTCTTACCTAGAGTCTTTAGCAGATAGACCGGTAGACAAAGGTACAACCTCACAAGCGTTACGTGAAGCTATCGGCGGGGATTTACCATTGCGACCAACAGACCCATCACAAGTGATTAATGACATGGTAAAGAATGTCGATGCTGGTTTAATGGCATCTGGTGGTGCACGTTTCTTTGGGTACGCGATTGGCAGTTCATTTCCCGCTTCACTAGCAGCCGATTGGCTCGTGAGTGCTTGGGACCAAAATGTGCCTTATTACGTTTCTAGCCCTGCTATGTCTGTTGTTGAAGAAACAGCTGCAGAGTGGATGGTTGAGCTACTAGGTTTAAATAAAGGTACGGCGGTAGGTTTCACTTCTGGTGCTCAAGAAGCGATTTACACCGGTTTGATTACAGCCCGCAATACACTGCTTGAACGCGCTGGTTGGGATGTGGTGACAAAAGGCTTGTTTGGAGCTCCTCGTATTAACGTTGTTGTCAGCGATCAAATTCATTCAACGATCAAGCGCGCGCTATCCATGATTGGCATTGGTCTTGAAACGATTGTCAAAGTACCAACTGACGATAACTTACGTATTATCTCAGATAACTTAAAAGAAATTATTTCAGGCTTAGAAGGCCCAACGCTTGTTTGCGCTCAAGCTGGCTGTATTGATTCCGGTGCTTTCGACCCATTTAATGAGTTGGCTGATGCTGTCGAGAACCACGGCAACGCGTGGCTTCACGTAGATGGTGCAATTGGTTTATGGGCTGCCGCAAGTGATAAACAAAAGTATTTATTAGCAGGTATTGAACGCGCAGATTCTATTGATACTGACGGGCATAAATGGTTCAACATGCCGTATGACAGTGGAATGATCATCGTAAAAGATGCAGCGGCACTATCTAAAGCGATGGGCGGTAGTAACATGGGTGACTACCTTAATGATGCAATGGAAAAACCAGATCGAAATGCGATTAATTTTGGTATTTCTGCATCAAGAAGAGCACGTGGCGTTCCTGTGTATGCAGCGTTCAAATCATTAGGCAAAGAAGGGATTGTTGAACACATTGATCGTTGTACTGAGTTAGCTCAGCGTATGGCGAATAAGCTTTCATCCGTGCAAGGTATTACGATTTTGAATGATGTTATTTCTAATCGTTTCTCAGCACAATTTGGTGAAGGCGATGACACTTACCGCAATGAACTAACAGATCGAGTAGTTCACCGTTTACAGGAAGAGGGAACATTATATCCATCAACTTCGGGTTACAAAGGTTTGAAGACGATGCTGTTCTCTGTTCTGAGCTGCCATACTTCGACTGAAGACATCGACCTATCTGCTGAGAAGATTGTTGAAGCATACCTGACGGAGAAAGAATTTATGGATAATGGAGCTTCTTAATTCATCCCTTAGGGAGTAAGTCCCAATTGAATATTGGGACTTTTTACTAATTTCCATCTAATACATGAGTTCTGGAACCATTATCTTGAGATGAATAAAAAGCCGCCATATCTCTCAAGTCTTGATCATCGAGCTTACTGAGCTGAACTCGCATCATTTCTGCGTAGTCGCCTTGTCTATTTCCGCTTTGGTATGCTTTCATCGTGTTATAGAGGTAAGTTGAATTTTGACCCGAAAGTTTGGGGTAATCAGTGTTACTTGTTTCACCCGTGGGGCTATGACAGAAAACGCAACTTGGTGATTTCATTTTACCCAGTTCAGGATCGCCAGAATCAGAGGCATGAAGGCTAGGGGAAAGAGTGAGTAATAGTAAAGCGAAGGATTGATAAGTCATGTTTTTACTCCAGTTAAAAACATGACAATAAGGCTTACCCTAAGGGGAAGCTCAAGTCTGAATTGCTATAGATGCTAATGGTGTTAACAGTTAAAGCGTACTTTTTGCTCTGTTAGGTAAGTAGAGGGGCTGCAGAAGTGATGTTTTCGTGAGTTTACAAGTTCGACTCGTATTTTATAGGGCGGGATGTTTTTCTACTTTTTAAAATGTGATTAAACCACAGACGATTCGATTTAAACTTCGTTTATTATCCTGACAGTGATTCTATGAGGAACTGAATAATATCAGGTCACCTTTCAAGGGCTTAAATTCTAATACGTCTGTTTGAAAAAAAAACTACAATCGGCATTTTTATGTTCATAATTTCAACTATATGTCTGGTTGTATAATAGTCTCTAAACTATTGATAAAATGTGCTTTTCTTATCGCTTCTTTTCTATTGGTGACATTTATTTTTTTGTATATGTTGTATACGTGCGTTTTTACCGTGCTTTCTGAAATAAATAGTTCACTTGATATCTCTAGATTTGAATCTCCTCTGACAACTCGTTTAAATATCTGAGCCTCTCTTTTCGTCAGGTTAGACAGTATTACCTGAGGCTTGAAAGTATAAGAGCATGCATTGGATAAAATATGTGACATTAACTTCCTAGGTAGCCATAGATCGTCATCACATACTGTTTTTAAACAACGTGTAAGGTGTTCAATAGGAGCATCTTGATAAATCATCCCCTTTATATTAAACAGGTTGAATAGTTGCATTACGGTAATACTCTGTCCGGTAATATCTGAGGGAACGTCATAGACTACCCATTTACTGGACTCTATTTTTGATAAGATGATGTTGATATCTTCGATATTTTCCAAGAGTAAGTAGCTAATGAGAACGACATCGAACGTTTTATGATTACGAGAGCGCTCAATGCTTAAAATACATTCTCTGCTAAAAGAAAAATCACTGTATTTCCCTATTTCTCGTTGAATAAACTGGTTGTTAATACCGTTGTCACCTACCAGGAGTATGTGCTTTAAATTATTTTTATTTTCATACATAATTTACTCCGAAACTGAAAAATCACGTTTGATTGTATGATGATAGATTTTATATAATTGAGTTGCATATCTCACTTTTTATATAATTACATAATTATGGTTGTTGTGAAAGTTGGGGTTCGATAGAAATTTGTAATGTATCGTCATATTGTCCTCCTGGTTTGTTCTCTGTCTCACCGATGACAAAACTCAAAGGAATAGGCTGACCAATCGTAGCGGAAAGACGTTGAATTTTTGCATCCAGTTGTTCAAGGTTTACTCTGTCGTTATCAAGGGAAAGTTGGTATGGAATGTCCCATTTTTCCTCATTAGATTCATGACGTAGCATTCCTTGATGGGTTGATTCCAATACAATGGTATAAGCTGTGTTGCTTTGAACCCATAGGTTAGGTGCGGAACGAATAACCTTGTTGGAATATAAAGTCCCTAGATCAAGGTCATAATGTTGTTGGGTCAATCCATAAAAATGAATTTTTGCAGCAGGCGGAACGTTAACAGATACCGAGAGTGAACTGGGGCTAATTTCTATTTGTTTACTATCTGAGGTATAAGAAGGCGAGACTTCCAATAACCCTCGATAGGTTCCTGACGCTAACCATTGTTTACTTGGGAAACGCATTTGTATCGTTGCCGAAGGTTGGTTTTCGGTTAATGATAAGTGCCATTGATTAGCCACTGACATACCAATCTGCCCACTCCATTCAAAGCCGAGTTTTGCTTGGTTTACCCCTTTTAACGATCGACTGGTATCGTTAAGTTGTAAAATTAAGTCTAATTTGCATGGTTCGCCAATTATGATCGCATCTATACGGTAAGTGTTTATTGTTGCGAAAGTTCCTGCGCTGAAAACATCATATTGTGATTTCGATGAGACGGGTTGAATAGCCAAGGCACTGGCTTCACACGCCAATGCCGAAGGTACATGGTTTATGGCGATGAGGAACAAGGATCCCCAAAGAACTTGTTTATTCCACATAAACATCTCCTAGTCTTATCAAGTTGTCACTGCGTTCACTGAGGGTAATGATGACTGATTCTTGTTCTTTGGTGTCGAGTACCAATTGATATTTCCCCGGCTTTAATCCAGAGATTGCGAATATGCCGTTACGATTGGTAAAGAAGTCAATCGGCAACTGTTTTGCATCACCAAGGTAATGTGCGACACCAGCGACAAGTGAAATAGGGTTGTTACTTTGACGATCGAATAGCTTGCCAATAACCGTTAATACAGCATCAGATCCGATCTGTAGCTGGAATCCCCGTTTATAACCAGGCTTAATCCAAAAAGCACCATCGCCTAAGTCATACCCTGGTGGCAAGTTATCGACCTCGTAACCGACTACTTGGCCATTATAAGCAACAAGGTCAGGAACCATGGCACTTGCATCTCCTTTCAGGTAAACGCGTGCGTACTCGCCATCTTTTGTTGGGTCGACAGCCACGTCATTTTTTGCGAGGCTTTCGTGCTTGCTAACAATAGCAAATGCTTCGCGCACCGGTCTGCCGATCGTTACAGATGAACCTGCAAAAGCAAGGGCACTACTTATCGTCACATCAGTACTGTGATTTCGTGTTTCACCATTAATGTCTTCAAGCCGCGAAGCGTGGGTCGCGTTTAATTCATAACGGTTAGCCGTGTAGTTAATCCCAGCATCCATATCGGCATCCGTTTCTTCGTTAGTAATGACACTCGCAAACGCCGACATCCCCCCCGTATTACCAATATTATTCTGATAGCTGTAATCTAAGGCGGCTTCATTAAGCTCAGTGGTGTAACGACCGACTACACGAGTTTGTCGACTAAGGGGCCAGCTTATGGTGACAGTCGTGCTGATATCATCGTCTTCGGTTGCGTTATGCCGATAGTTAACGCGTGCACTCCAGGTGGCGGGAGTATCAAACAGTCCGTCCGATAAACTCGGGCTAATCAACCAATAATCGTTCTCTTTGTCTACCCCTGAGCGGTAATTGAGGGTCATGGCGGCACGTAAAGACTGACCAAGGTAAATAGAGCTGAATGCAGATACATAATGGGTGGTTAGATTGATATCGGTATCGGAAGCATCAAACCCTGAGACCCCAGTAAAATTGTTGGTCAGATATTCATAACTTACACTCAGTTGTGGGGACAGCGTGTTCGTATTAGAAAATTCCGCATCGAACGCAAATTTGTAAGCGTCGCCAGTTCCAAATGTAGGGTGTTCGCTACGCGAAGCAGTGAGTTCAGTGACGCCCCATGTAGAAGCGAATAACGCGGTAGCACCATATTGGTAAAGATCTTCACGGGTTTGGAAGTTGGTACCTAACGTTAACCAAGGATTAATACCCACATCGACATAACCATGGAAAATACGCTCGTTGGTTAGGTATTCTAGTTGTCCATTCTGTAATTCAGAAGGCGCTCCATACATGACGCTATATTCAAACTCACCGCTATTGAGCAAGTCGTTACCGGTCGCAACAGAGAACTCGATGCGTTCTTCATTCCCGGAGCGGTCGGTGATGACGAGTACAATATCATTGCTACCTTGCGCTAGAGGTATGTCACTAAGGTTATAGCTACCGGCGCCTAGCGTTAATCGCTGAACTGCAATCCCATCTATATAGACATCGACATTTGAAGCTCTTTGAAGTGTGAATGATTGATTGGCCCGTGGTCGTGCATTTCTGGTTGGAATGAGTGTGAAATCTCGAGTTAAGCCAATACCAAGTATGTCGGTGCTGTCCTGAAAAGATTGACCACTGTTGTACATATCGCCGAGTACAAGTCGTGTGCCTTGTTCTGCAAAGTCAATATTAAGACGAGATCCTTCTCTTACGTATCGCGAATCTTGTGATGAACTGTTTTCTAAATAGGATTCATATTCAAAGTTTAGAAAACCAATGTTAAGTGCTGAGTCAAACTGACTGCGATAGAGGTCCTGCCTTGACGAATTCTGATCGACATATTGGCTCTCATTAGCCGAAAGGGCAAAGTTAACGTATCCACTAAGCAAACTTGGCTCGGCATAGTTATAAAAATCATCTGCACCGTTCATAGACAATTGCTGGGTTAAGCTAAGCTCAGGCGGTACCGTCACGATGCATTCTAATGAAGAGAAATCGAAACTAAGGCCCAGTCCTACGCTCTCAAAATGGTGCTGAGACAGCATCTTATCGTCTGTTGTGTCATTGAGTTTCCCAATACCTTCTTGAGTTACGACGGACGAAAGGAGAGAAAGCGTACTTTCCTTTGGTAAAAAGATTTCATTGTTTGCGGTAATGATAATGTCCGCTTCCCCAAGTATGGTGTCACTTATTCTTAACAAAGAGGTAAGTTGAATATCTCGTCCTGTCGGGTTCAAGATCATTTCTTGACCCCAAGCAGCAGGGCTTAAGGCAGCAAAATAAAAAAGTACTAATCCCAAGACATACAAAACTTGCCATATCTTGTGATAGGTTTCAGTTTTCATGCCCATGGTAAGTGCCCACTGGTAAATAATTTAAAGAAGAAGGCAAAGTAATAATGGAGCGTGGTGGAATAAACTGCTCACCTAAAGCCTCATGTACTTTTTGGCTCTGAGATTCGAGCCCCGCAAAATGAAGTAACGATGTATAGGTAAATCGCGACCCAGAATTAGTGAGTGTCAGTTGACCTTGTTCATCTATGTGTAATTTCACGTCAGGCTCTAAAGAGGACGAGTGAATGTGCAACAACGCATTGTAGTGAACTTGTAAATTGATACCGGTTGTTAGCCCGATGGGTTTGTCTATCCTCGCGTTGTTCTGGCCAATATTCACGGTACTGAAGCGAACGAAGTAACTCTGGGAGGTTTCGAGTGGTCGGTTTCCCAACCACTGTATACGGAATACTTGGCGTGCACCGGGTGCCAACATTGCGGCTGGTGGAAACACAAACATCTCTTCACTCGATAGATCTGATGTTTGGAACGTGCCATCAGATAAGAAGTTCAAACGACGAACGTTAGCTTCAAGTGGGAGAGCTTGTGTTGAATTGTTAGTTACAACCAGTTGCGATGTTGCCCGGTGATCTGTGTTGAGCTCGATGACGGTTGGAAACAATGTTATGCCAAACGTTTGAGCACACAGAAAGCAATAAATGAGCCCACCCAAGATATAACGTCTCATTGTTATTGATCCTGCTCTATTTCAATCGATAGGGTGTCCACATCATAATTTTTAAGAGGCTGCATTTCGAAAAAGCGAGTGGAGTAGGGTAGGACTAAAGTACCCGGAATACGTTTAGCGATTTCTACGCCTTTTAAATATGTTGAATTTTTACCATCAGATATTTTCCATGTTGTATTGGTTAATCGACCATAACTATTACCACTGTTAAGTACCTCAAGAACCCATTTGTTCTTTTTGTCATTTTGTTCGATACTTTTAATTTCTAGCTGAGAAGCTGTGTTCTGAGGTCGTACGTTGATAAGCGTATTAAACTGAAGCAAAAGACTTACTTGCCCTTGATTGCTGCTCGCTCTTTGAACTTTTACTTGCTTAACAGCAATGCGATACGCTTTAGATTCTGTGATGGAAGGATCGCCCAAATACCGCACCATAATGGATTGTGATCTTCCAGGTTCTATTATTGCGGTCACCGGTATCACTAATAACTCGTCATCTGCAGGCGTCGTGGTCTCTTTCCCATATTCGTTCATTGTCATAAATACTGGAGACAATTCAACCGTGAGTGGTTCGGTAGACGAATTCTCAACCCTCATGGTCATTTGAGCTCTTTTGCCAAGCGGTGTCATTTCCATAGACATCGGTTCGACTTTGAACGCATGAGCGGACAGACAAGTGAATGACAATAGGAAAAGAACGATCCATTTATGCATGATCCATTTATACATAGCGAAGAGCTCCAAATTAAACTTATGTCTTTGATATTGATATTGATATTGATATTGAGATGAGATTAAGTCGGAGGCCAAATAATAGCCCCCGACTTATTAACCTCTAATTTGAGGTGATATTGACGGTTAATGTATCTGAGTAGCCACCTGCCCATGGGGAGGTTTCTGTTGTCACAATATCAATAGATGCGGCAACACCAGTAGCCAATACTCCGGAACCACCATAAGAATTACTGACTGAAACGTCATTTTGACCTGGGCCCCCTGGTGCATTAAGCGTAAAAGGAGCTAAACCTGAAGGGTTGAATGTTGCATCGTATGTAAGAGCGTAGTCTTCGCTATCGTCTGACTCTAGACCACCTTCAGCACTTGTGAGTGTCACAGTTGCACCATCGACGTCATTACACTTCATGTTAAGACCACTAACAGAAAGGTTTTGAATTTGAGATACGTTACCGAAGTCCATCAGTTGCGTTGAAAGACCAGTAACTTCACATACAGGTGAAACAAAACCAACTAACTGGACATCACCAGGAGCGGCTTGGACTTGAGCACCAAAAATAGCAGTGACTGTTACTGCGTAGAGTGTTAGCTTTTTCATTAGAAATTCCTTTATCTTAAATGATTGGCTCGAATACTGCTGAGCGTTTGTTGTTCTGCAGATACATTGCAGAGTTTTCACTTTGTCACGCTATGAATCGAAGGGTAAACTTCGATCTCGATAACGTCTTGATAATAACCTGCGAAACGCAAGCTATTTTCGAGTGCTACCCTAAGGCTCCCATGTTGAGCGAAAGGAATAACACCAGAACTGTCTATCATTACTGATGATATAAGTTGGCTGCTGTGTCGACTTTCATAAAGACGAAGCTCATCTATTTGTAATGACAAATTATAAGTTTCAATAATATCAACGCCTTGTTGTTGATATTTTAGGCCACCGTATTTTGAGTTAATCGTTATACCCAACGGGCGGTTACAATACACATTAAAAGGCAACGATTGCTCATCGAGATGTTCGGTAAACTTCATAATGTTGCCAGAGAAAAAATTTATTTCGCATCGATCTTTGATCTTGCCGTTAATTCCTAACGTTAAAGTATTGGCACTGACATTAAATGAAATTGACAGAACCAAAATTAACACGAAGACGGTGAAGTTATGAAGAATCCGAAATACTCTAAACATAATTTCACCTCTCACTGATTGAATGTAACTTGTTGCTTAACTTTCAAAACTATAAGTGCTTTAAAAAATGGTGAAGTAGTAAAAAAAGTTTATTATTTAGGAGAAGTATGAGTTTTAGTATGATTTTAAGCTGAGAGGTAGAAGCGAAATTATTAGATAATAATTTAATATTCAATTAGATAGGTTGATTTTACTCAATACTAATATTGACGGAGATTTTTTATTTAATTGATTAAAATAGAGCTATGGTCTACACGGGTGTTTTGGAGTTTTTGATGGGTTACTGTCATCATGAATGTGACAGCATTATTAACGAAAACACTAATTTGATTATTTAATTTATAATTTAATTGTAGCGATTTAAAATTTTAATAATGGATGGCGAATATCTACTGTTTCTTTATTGAAATTAGTTCTTTACAAGAATCTATTAGGATTGATGTGTTCTAGTTTTAATTATCGTGTGCGTGGTGATTAAAAACTTGAATCTGTTATTACTAAGTCATTTACCTTTAGTGACAATACAATGCTGATAAGCCATTAATGTAAATCCAACTTAAACAATAATTTAATGTTTAAATGTTAGAATAATTGTCAGAAAGTATTCTCATAGGCCAAAACGAGATCGCGTTCTGTTCCAGTCAATCAAGTGTGTTTATTAGAAAATTAGCAGGTGTCGAAGGCTATTTGGGCTGTGGAATGGGTTAATGATTTTGCTGAAAGAATAAAGCTTCCCACAGGGGAAGCTCAAATCTCAATTGCTATAAAGGCTAATCTCGTCAAGAGTTAAAGCGCATTTTCTAGCTTTGTTAGGAAAGTAGCGATGTCTTCTGAACTGATATCTCTATGGGTAACAAAACGTACTGGATTACCTGGCGACATCGTAATACCTTGTTCACCTAACTCTCGTGCGATGCGGTTAATATCCACAGATTCATCTAACTTCGCAAATACAATGTTAGTTTGAATGAAATCAGGGTTAACAGAGAAGCCTTTTAGCTTGCTTAAACCAATCGCTAGGTTTTTTGCGTTCTCGTGATCATTTTTAAGTTGAGCTACGTTCTCAGTCAGCGCCATTTTACCTGCGGCGGCAAGAATACCCGCTTGGCGCATACCGCCTCCGACCATTTTACGCAGTCGACGAGCTTTAGCGATGTACTCTTTGTTGCCAAGGAGTAGTGAACCGATTGGAGCGCCTAAACCTTTTGATAAGCAAATCGTCATAGAGTCGAAGTGCTGTGCGATCTCTTTGATGTGTACATCCAGCGCCGCTGCTGCATTATAAACGCGCGCGCCATCTAGGTGCATTTGTAAGCCGTGTTGGTTTACGAATTCACGTGCTTCCGCTAGGTAAGACATTGGCAGCACTTTACCATTGATCGTGTTCTCTAAACTAAGAAGCTTAGTACGAGCAAAGTGGCTGTCATCTGGCTTAATCGCAGCGGCAAGCTTTTTAAAGTCGAGTGTGCCGTCTGGGTTGTTCTCGATGGGTTGAGGTTGAATCGAGCCGAGCACTGCAGCACCGCCAGCTTCATACTTATAGTTATGCGCTTGTTGGCCACAAAGGTATTCGTCACCACGCTCACAGTGTGCCATTAAACCAAGTAGGTTGGCTTGTGTACCTGAAGAAGTGAACATCGCTGCTTCAAAGCCGGTTTCATTGGCAGCCCACTGTTCCAATTCGTTTACGGTTGGGTCATCGCCATAAACATCATCGCCCACTTCTGCATTTGCCATTACGTCACGCATAGCTTGCGAAGGTTTAGTTACGGTATCAGAACGAAAGTCCATGCTTCTCTCCTAGAGTACTTTAGGTAGTCATATAATTGGCTATAGATAGCCACATAGTTGGGCTTTGCTTAAACAAGCGATAGTTTTTGTATCGGTGATTTGATCGTGTCGTATTTTGTTGTGCAGCTCTTCTAAGCTCAGCTCTATCACTTCTATAACTTCATCTTCGTCGCATTCAAATCGGGTAGTGAGGCTAAGATGTTTTGCGACAAATAAATGCTGAATCTCATCGCAGAATCCAGCCAAAGGTGTGACTTGTCCTAAGCTCTGAAAAAAAGTTGCACTGTAACCGGTTTCTTCTTCCAGTTCGCGCTGGGCACATTGAAGAGGTGTCTCATCAATTTCCATCGTGCCTGCAGGTAGCTCCAAAAGCCATTTCTTAAGAGAAGGACGAAACTGATTAATGAGGATGATTTTTCCTGACGAAGTGATAGGAAGAATAACGGCCGCGCCGGGGTGGTGTATTGTTGTATGTTTTACCACGACGTTCGTAGGGAGCGTCACGTTCTCTTCGATGAGAGAAATACTTTTCCATTGATGGATAACTTTACTCATGCAATTTGGCCACATTCCTTGCCAATTTTTCGTATAACTGAAGACGTGTACCACCATAACGTCTATGGTGTCGAAAATAAAAGAAAAATTAGGCTTAGCAATAGATTTAATTTGACGCCGTTCGTGATGTTACTCTCATAATTGGAATCTATGATTACGCGAAAATTGCAGCGTAACCATCTGATATAAAGGCAACTCAATAATAAAAGATACTTGTAACAAAGTGCTAACAAATGTATAAAAACGTATCTACACTCTCAACTGTTCAAAGATTTTCGGAGTAACGCATGAACCCTTCTATTTCCTCACATGCTGACAAGGCGCTACTCTCTGAAAGAATCAACAAATTAGCGCATGCTCTCTCAGATGGCGTTTACGAAAGAGAAGACACCATTAAGCTTTGTTTACTGGCGGCTCTTGCCGGTGAAAGTGTGTTCCTATTAGGCCCTCCGGGTATTGCAAAAAGTCTTATCGCTAAACGCCTCATCCAAGCTTTTGACAACAGTAGCTACTTCGAATATTTGATGACACGTTTCTCTACACCAGAGGAAGTGTTTGGCCCGCTAAGTATCCAAGAATTAAAAGACAACGGTCGTTACGTAAGACTGACCGAGGGTTACCTACCAACCGCACAAGTTGTATTTCTTGATGAGATCTGGAAAGCAGGTCCTGCAATCCTAAATACTTTGCTCACGGTCGTTAACGAAAAGACGTTCAAAAATGGCGCAGACATCGAGCGCGTGCCGATGCGTTTATTAGTGTCTGCATCTAACGAACTTCCAGATGAAGACAGCGGCTTAGAAGCTCTTTACGACCGGATGCTGGTTCGTGTGTTTGTAAACCGTATTCAAAACAAACAAAACTTCAAATCGATGCTGACGACGGGTACTTCTCAGGAAGCTGTGATTCCAAAAGGTTTGGCGATTACTGATATTGAATACCATCAATGGCAGAAAGAGCTCGATAACTTGGAATTGACGGATAACTCGTTTAACAAGCTATTTGAACTGAAAACCATGCTTGAAGAGACTGTCAAAAAGCAAAGTTCGGCTACTGAAACTGATCTATATGTATCGGACAGACGCTGGAAGAAAGCGGTCAAGCTGTTGAAGGCAAGCGCATTCTTCAGTGGTCGTGATAGCGTAAACCCGCTGGATATTATGCTACTGCAAGATTGTTTATGGCATAGTCCAGAATCGCGAGACGTAGTTCGTAGTGTGGTAAAAGATTTTGCATTGAACCGAGCGTTTGATCAGCAGGAGTCGAAATCTCAAATCGAAATGTCACGTGAAGAGCTTGAAGAAATTCAAGATGATGTTGAATCAACGTTATCGGTGTCGCTCTCTATGGAATCAACCAGCGGCTTACTGCGTAAAGATGTTTACCAAAATGATATCAAGAACGCGAAAATGTACAGCGTCGGCAGCGCTTACAACCTAGTTAAACTGGTTATGCTGCAAAGCAACATGTCGGTTTCTGAATCTGAGAAAGGCGATAGCCGTTGGGTATATGTAGCCAAGGATGATTTTGACCGTGCGCTTAAAGAAGGCCACGGCGATATTTACGGTTACGTAAATGAAAATAAAAACCTATGCCGTTTAAAACTCGACTTGGATGCATCGAACCAATTAGTGATTAAAGATATTGCCAATCGCTCTGTATTGGTGAGTGTGGTTACTACCGACGGTTTAGACCAAGAATTGTATAACAAGTGGTTGAGTGGCGCTGAGAAAGCCTTAGAACAGTTAACTGAGGCTGAATTTAAGTTAAAGAGAGTTCGAACTGAATTCCATGATGCGTTGCCTCACAACTATATTGATCCTGATTTACCGAAGGCAATGGAAGCAAGCTTGCAAGCTGTAACGCAAGATCTTGAAACCACGAAAGTGAAGAGCAGTAAGATCGCACAGCGCATTAAGTTCATGAGTCAGTACTTCGAGTAAGGGGAGAGCATATGTTAGGAGCAGACGGCTTAAACCTCGCTTTGATGGTAGCTGACTCAGGAATCATTGATACAGCGATGAATGATCTCATCGCTCGTTCTCAAGTCATGATGGCTGCTGAGAACAAGGGCGTGAAAACGTCGGTTAAAAACCATTTGGTTAAGTGGCGCGGTAAAGTAAAAAAACGCGTCACTAAAGTGTGTGAAACCGATAGGTTCCAAGAGGAAATCGCACTTTACCAAGAAGTGATCTATTGGGATGAACCTCAGTTCTTTGACGAGATCGATAGTGTTATCAAAAAACTGGAGTGGCACTCGGCGTTTTATCTACAAGCAAGACGCTTGATGGAAAACAACAAAGGCGTTTATAACGCGATGTTTCCACACTATTTTTGCGACCAATGGTACCAATCACTGTCAGACGCCATTAAACAAGCTCAAGTAACCGAACTTGAAACAAGCAAAGAAAAAGTCTTAGCTGACCTTTATCAACGCATGGAAACCATGAAAAACATGGATAAAGTGACGGAGTCTGGTGATGAAGGCAGTGTAGGGCGCTTGTGGGACATGGCTTCGGCTAAGTTGAGTAAAACCGACCTAACAGTAATGAAGCGTCATGCGGAGTTTCTAAATAAGCACAAAGGCCTTCAAGAAATTGCTGAAAAACTCGGTCGCATGGCTGGCTTAGAAGATGACCCTTCTTTGCACAAAGCCCCTGTAGAAGAACTACAGATGGTTGAAGAGAAGAGCGATGAGGCAGTCGATGATATTGTTGGAATCCACGAAAGTGATGACCTCAACAAGATGCTGCCGAACGAAACCATGTTCTTAGCGTACCCAGAGTTAGAAGTCATTTTCTACAAACACTTGGCCGACAAGCGTTTGCTTAGCTATCGTTCGCAAGGTAAATCTCGAACCCTACGTAAAGTCAAAGCTCAAAAGCCAGACAGCAAATCGGTGGACATTGAAAAAGGCCCATTTATTGTTTGTGTGGATGCGTCCGGTTCAATGAGTGGTTTCCCAGAACAGTCGGCAAAAGCGATGGCTTATGCCTTGATGCAAATCGCCTTAGCTGAAGAACGCGACTGTTATGTGATTTTGTTCTCTTCAGAACACATTACTTATGAATTGACGCGACAAGACGGCCTACGTGAAGCCAGTGACTTCCTAAGTTACTCATTCCACGGCGGGACAGACCTTGAGCCAGTGCTAATGAAGTCGATAGATTTGATGATGGGCGACAAGTACAAGAATGCTGATTTGATCGTTCTTTCTGACTTTATCGCACCAAAGCAGTCTGATGAAATGATTGCTCAAGTTGAGAAACTTAAAACGCACAAAAACCGTTTCCATGCAGTTAGTCTTTCTAAGTACGGTAACCCTCAACTTATGACCATGTTTGATCACTGTTGGTCGTATCATCCAAGCCTCGTTGGCCGCTTCATGAAAAAGTGGTAGGGCGCAAACTCCTTAAATGAATCGACTTTGCTGTATGCTTTTTGAATAAAAAGATCGAACATGCAGCAATTTGATTTAAATGTCAGCAAACAGAATTTAAATTCACATTTTTGTTTGACTATCTTCACTCAATCCGTAAAGTAGGCACCCGAACACAGCGGGGCTAACGTTTAGTCGGTTCTAACGTGTTGAAAAATGGCGCCTTGGCAGAGTGGCTATGCAGCGGATTGCAAATCCGTGGACCTCGGTTCGACTCCGGGAGGCGCCTCCATTCTCTTTCTCTCTTATTTAGTTAATGAGAAATTAGACGAATGAAATTGCGATACTAGCTCAGTTGGTAGAGCGCAACCTTGCCAAGGTTGAGGTCATCGGTTCGAACCCGATGTATCGCTCCAAATTTTGTAATGTTGATTCATTTTGACATTAAGATGGTGTTTTACTTTTCAGTAATCGGCATCGCAATAAAGAATTGCGTGCCCTGGTGGTGGAATTGGTAGACACAAGGGATTTAAAATCCCTCGGCGTTCGCGCTGTGCCGGTTCAAGTCCGGCCCGGGGCACCATCTATTTGATTGTTATCTTGTTTGGTAGTGATCAACAGAGTCGTTCTCTTAAAACACGACTTGAAGGCGCCTTGGCAGAGTGGCTATGCAGCGGATTGCAAATCCGTGGACCTCGGTTCGACTCCGGGAGGCGCCTCCATCATTTAGAAGAAACCAGTCCTTGTGGCTGGTTTTTTCGTTTCTGGCTTCTTTGTTTCTTGTTTCTCCATCCTTGCCTCTTCATTTCTCCCCTTTACCTTTCATAGACCCACTCTATTTTGATGAGATCCTAAGTTGAACCTTTGTTGATAGACAGGTAAATAAACCAAAGTCACAATTAACCATAATGCTCAATTTGTTTCATTGTTTTATGGGATAACCCAAATTAAAACATGTGCATGAGTGATAGTGTCCCTCTTTTATATTTCTTTAATTGTTCTATAAGAGGTTCTTAAATATGCAATTTAGTCTAAAGAGGAAAATGGTTTTCTCTGTAGTTTTGGCGATTGCTGTTACATCTGCCATTCTTCTTTTCATGGGTTATAAGACGTTTCAAACAAACAGCTGGCAAGCAATCGAAAGTGAAAGCCGCAATACGCTTCAAGCTCATGCAAAAGGCATCAGCGACTGGTTTTACGATAAGAAGCAAGCAGTACACGGGCTTAAGCAACAAGTACAGCTTAACCCTTCAATAGATATCGTTCCTCATTTACGTCAAACCTTGGTATCTGGTGGGTTTGGATTGAGCTATTACGGTAACAAAGAAGGTGAGATGTTTCGCCATGATCCTTCATTGAATAAAGCGGGTTACGACCCAAGAGTCCGAGGTTGGTATAAACAAACATTGGCTGAAAATCGAGCTGTGACAACAAAGCCGTATGTGAGTGTGACGATGCAAACCTTGGTGGTGACACTGACCGATCCTGTGACCGAAAATGGTTCAATCATCGGTGTTGTGGCATCTAATCTTGCGTTAGACAAGCTAATTGAAGATGTGTTGGCTATTCAGGTTCCAGGTAATGGACGAGCGATACTAATTGATAAGCAAGGCACGGTCGTTGCTCATAAGAATAAAGATTTCATCCTTAAGGAAGTCAAAGAGATAGCACCTGAATTAAGTGTTTCTGGATTAAACAGTGCTGCGCAGAACTTGACGACGATCTTTACGCAAGTGGATGGTGCCGAGCGAGTCATCATGGCTGAGCCAATTAAAGGCACTGACTGGTTACTTGTGATTGAAATGGATAAAGACGTACTAGAGCAGCCCCTGTTCGATATGTTGATTAGCCAAATTACCACAGGTTTGATTGTATTGATCGTTATGGCTGTAGCAACCTCATGGTTTGTGGCTCGTCAATTAGTTGAACTGGGTCGAGTGAGTGAAGCATTAGCTGATATTGCGGAAGGGGAAGGCGACCTCACCCAAAGACTACAAGTGTCGAGCCAAGATGAGGTGGGTCAACTTGCCGATAAATTTAATGTCTTCGTTGATCGACTCCATCAAATGATGCAAAACGTCACTCAAGTTTCTACCGCGATGAACAGCGGTGCCGAGCATGCTAATACCAGTGCGTTGAAGCGCAGTGATAGTGTAAGCAGACAACAAGATGAGATCACTATGGTAGCAACGGCTGTGACAGAAATGGCGACAGCAACAGCCGAAATCGCCACGAATGCTGAGAGTACGGCCAAAAGTGCGACTCATTCGGTGGAGTTGAGCGAGCAAGGTTTCCAACAGATGGCCAAAAGCCAATCATCGATCAATGAACTTGCTACTGAGCTAACAAGCGCTGTGTCTATCATCAGCGAGCTTGAAGAGCATGGTCAACAAATCGCGTCTATCTTAGCGACGATTCGTGAAATAGCGGAGCAAACTAACTTACTCGCGCTCAATGCGGCCATTGAAGCGGCTAGGGCAGGCGAACAAGGCAGAGGTTTTGCTGTGGTGGCTGACGAGGTTCGTGTGCTTTCTCAACGTACTCATGCTTCAACAGAAGAGATCGAAGACAAGATCAAACGCTTACAACAAGCGACCAATGGTGCGGTGAAAGTGATGACACAAAGCCATGATATGGCGAAAACAAGCGTACATGACGTGGACATGGCCGGAGAGAGCCTAGCTCAAATCCGTGAAGCGATTCAGATGATCAGTGATATGGCGACTCAGATTGCTTCTGCCGCTGAAGAACAATCTTTAGTTACCGCGGAAATCAATGCGAATACTGAGTCTGTTCGTGAAGTTAGTGATGTGATGGCGCTTGATGCGACAGATGCAGTTTCGCAAGCCGATCAGCTCAGCCACTTAGCTAACGATCTCAAACAGGAACTATCAAGATTTAAACTTTAAGTGCAGTTAAAACCATAAAGAGCACAAGTCATTACAGGCTTGTGCTCTTTTTTATGCAGCCAGCATCAACTTAATTCACTGCCTCAGTGCTTATCGAAGAAATCTTTGTTACGAATATACTTGCTCATTAGGTGATAAGAGAAAGGCCGGATCAACCAACTGAAAATTGAGCGTCCAAGGCGTATTAACGTCGGTGTGTTTTCATAGATCCTGCCGTTATAGAGCCAAAGTACTTTCCCTACATGCCAATACAGCAGTGGCACGGGCGGCATGAAGGTGACAATATCGATGTCACAACAGATACGGTAGGTTTTCTTGCTCAAACGGTAGTTCTTTTTAAAACTCCAATCACCAATTGCAGGTTGTCCAAAAGTCACAATTCGTTTGATACAGCCTGGATACTTTTGGTCTAGGTAGTCAGCAAATACACAACCAATAGAGCCACCAGAAGAGTGCCCAGTAATAGAAATTCTTTTCCCTTGCTCTAACAAAGGCAAGAGCGTGGCTTCTAAGCGTTTGATAACGGTTTGCCCAAGCTTGTCTTCGTTATGACCTGGTTGGCTTTCTTGGAACATAAGATGATAGAAGCCAGCGTGTACCCGATAGTTCAACCCAATCCTTTTACAGCTTCTGGTCCATAGTGCAAAAGTGAGTAGCCAGTCAGAAACGCTGTGTGACCCCTTGATAACCACGACCACTTCATCTTTGTCGCTGCTCCATAAGACTCGAATCATGGTTTTGCCAAACTGATTCTTTATGATGCGCTGTCCATTCGGATCAAAACCATAACGAGTTTGTTTAAATACTCTAGGGTAGGCGAGGTTGCAGAGCACGGCGTAGCGTTCATATTGGTATCGTTTTAGTGGTTTCACGGGTACCCATCGTTTTGACAGTATTTTAAATACTATAGCCTTAGATTATGAAACAGAGATGAAGGGGGGAATAAACGATGGAATGACATTCAGTTTGTATTAAAACTGTTCTATATAATATTAAATTGTAACATTTATTGATATTTTTTAATAACAATTCGAGTGTTGTCTAATAAGTAAGCTTTTTTAAATAATACGGTTTGTAACTAAGATAAATACAATGCCTTACTTAACCTTACATTATTGAAAATTTAATATGGTAGCATCTTCGAAATTTCGAAGTTATAAAGATAATGTAAAAGGCTCTATTCATGCTATCAAAAAGTCAATCGCATAAGTTAACGTTTTACTGGATATTAAAAAACTTATATATATTACTTCCTATACTACCTTCAAAAATCAAGATGTCTAAAAACCTTAGGCTTGCTGAGCTATATGTACAAAAAAAAGACTATAAAAAAGCAACTAGTCTTATAGAAGAGTTAGTCTACAAATTCAAAAAAAATGAATATTGTTTCATGTTATTGAATTTATATTTAATGAATGGTGACTCAGAAAAATCAAAAGAGCTTGAAGTTTCATTAGATTCCACTACTGAAAGTACTAATCTTGTAAAGAGTTTGGATATCTTAAATTCAAGTGTGAACGACTCTGATAAAGTGGCCTTTATCAAATCGTACATTGCTACAAAAGGAGCATCTTCAGTTCTCATTGATGTTAAAAGTGGAGAAGAACATTTAACTAAACTGTCTAAAGAGGAAAGGGACCTTGTTAACAACACAAAGCTCTATCTAAAGCAGAGAAGAGATTGGAGTCGCAGGAATAGTCCACCGACTTACATCAAATCACTCTATAGCAAAGATGAGCAGAACAAAATTGATGAGCTGTTTAGTGATGTACTGCCTATTGTAAGAGCAACCAAAGTATCTTTATCTGATCATGACAGCTCAGTTATATCAGTACAGAATGGGTTTAGAGCGACCACAGGCCAACCAGAAACATCAGATCGCCGAGTGCTTTTCTTCGGAGCATCAACAACTTTTTCGTATGGTATGAGCGACAAAAATACAATTGTCAGTCAGGTTCAGAAAAATATAAATAAAGTAACCGATAACGTTAGAGTTGAAAATCATGGCGTACTAGGGATGAATTTGCTTCTAGCGATGAATAATTTGGTACAAACGGAGATCAAGCAGGGTGATGTAATTGTTTTTTTCAACTTTGATGAATTCAAAAATGTTGAAAATACAGCTGTACTATCGATTGATCTCAACGATGTTGACCGAGGTGGCGACTTTTTCATTGATTTAAACGCGCGTCATTGTCATTACTCCCGTAAGGGAAATAAGGTAATGGGAGAGCTCGTAACAAATAATTTAATACCTGTGTTGAAAAGTGAACCCGTACCGCATCAATTCGACTTAGATAATAGAATGTTGTGTGTTCTAGAAAAGTTCAAGTACTTCCTATTCAAACATACTGCGCAGGCACTTGAATCTTGTGAAATGAAATCTTACTTAGAGTTATTGGATCAACATGCTACAGATAATGAAGGTGTCATAGGTAGCGTAGCTGTCAATTGTAACCCAATTACTAAAGGACATTTGCACTTAATCGAGTATGCGGCAAGAAGTGTCGATAAGTTGTTCATTTTTGTTATCGAAGAAGATAAATCTTTCTTTAAATTCGAAGATCGATTTAAGTTAGTCTTTGAAAGTACCAAGCATATTGGCAACGTAACCGTTATTCGAGGCGGAAAGTTTATTTGTACTGAATTGACTTACCCTGATTACTTCGATAAAGAAACTTCTGAAGCTAAAGCTGATGCATCAATGGAAGCCTGGTTTTTCTGTGAGTACATAGCTAAGGCGCTGAATATTAGTAAGATATTCCTTGGGAATGAGCCAATGTGTCAAACCACCCAACAATACAACGAAAAAATGCAGGAACTACTCCCTGCATATGATATTGAAGTTGAAATCATTGAGCGCATTTCAACAAATGGCGATGTGATTAGTGCTTCTAAAGTAAGGGAGTTCTTAGCAAGCCGAGATTTCAGCAGTATAGAAGCAATAGTTCCCAAGCCTACATACCAATTCTTAAAAGAAAATTATTAAGTTTGGGTTAGCTTTCAAACTACTTTTCTGTACAAAAGCCAGTCTGTTGACTGGCTTTCTTATTCGAATTCGGTAGCCATAGTTAAGTCCAATAGCTAATCCGAGGTCAAATTAGGTATTGTATGTAGGGTGTTGTGTGTGCAGTTTGTGCGATTTGTAGTAATTTCAATCGTTTGAGTTCGATAATTAATCACTTGAATTGAAAGATAAAATTTACTGTTGACGAATTTTTTCTATCCGTTAAAGTACACCTCGTTCTCACGGCTTAGGTCGCTGAGAGATGGTGTTTTACTCTTCAGTAATCAGCATCGCATGATTGCGTTGCCCTGGTGGTGGAATTGGTAGACACAAGGGATTTAAAATCCCTCGGCGTTCGCGCTGTGCCGGTTCAAGTCCGGCCCGGGGCACCATCTATCTAGTTTCTACTTTAAGTAGAGTGTTGAACAAAGAGTAGTTCTCTTTAAACACTTCAATATAGTTTTATGTTGATAAAGGCGCCTTGGCAGAGTGGCTATGCAGCGGATTGCAAATCCGTGGACCTCGGTTCGACTCCGGGAGGCGCCTCCATTCTCTTTCTTATTTAATTAATGAGAAATTAAAAGAATGAAATTGCGATACTAGCTCAGTTGGTAGAGCGCAACCTTGCCAAGGTTGAGGTCATCGGTTCGAACCCGATGTATCGCTCCAAATTTTGTAATGTTGATTCATTTTGACATTAAGATGGTGTTTTACTTTTCAGTAATCGGCATCGCAATAAAGAATTGCGTGCCCTGGTGGTGGAATTGGTAGACACAAGGGATTTAAAATCCCTCGGCGTTCGCGCTGTGCCGGTTCAAGTCCGGCCCGGGGCACCATCTATTTGATTGTTACTTTTTGTTAGGTAATACTCAAGAGAGTTGTTCTCTTTAAACACTATTGAAGGCGCCTTGGCAGAGTGGCTATGCAGCGGATTGCAAATCCGTGGACCTCGGTTCGACTCCGGGAGGCGCCTCCATTTTTTTAAAAGCCCGATCAGAAATGATCGGGCTTTTTTACGTCTGTAGGAAAGTGTACTTAGAAAACATTTCTTGTTCTGTCTTTGTTCAGAATCATTAAGGAAGCAAGTGCTATGAATCATATCTCCGTTTGATTAGTAAACACGTGTATGTGAATCAAAGAGTCCAACGCTGATCAGTGAACTGCACTTGTTCAATGCTTGATAGGGTATTCAAGCCATCGCGTGAAGTAACGGTGTCATTGAGCTGAAATTTACCGCCCCCAAGATTGTGGATTTGGTATTCACTTTTAGGACCATGTACTACAACCATATTAACACCTAAATTTCCGGTTACCTTATTATCATATCCATTGATCTCAATATTTGCGTTATTCTTGCCCGATAGCGTTAGTTTCGTCAGATATTGAGAGTGATGAGTGTAGGGTGTTGCTGGGTCATATTGCATTTTAAAAGTGCCGGTGAATGTATCTGCAATGTATGCGTCGTAAGCCAGTGTTGGAGCGAAAATCTGTTCCGTAATATATTGCGCGTTAGGATCTCTTGTAGAGAAGTCGTCGCGAGTTTTAACTTTGTATAACCCCCACATACCTTCGCCACTATACGCCCCCCAAAGCCCGTAATAGCTATCAATGACGGCTGCAAAGTATTCTTGGTCAACACTGACTTCTTCTTGCCACTCTTCCAAAGTGTCAACTGGAGGTGTATAGGCATTATGTAAAGCCTGAGTCTGTATTGTATTTAGCTCTTTTTGAAATAAAGGTAATGCCGATTTGCCACTTTGAGGGGAGTTAAGAACACCAATACCATAGTCATGGACTAGGTGGAGAATTTCCTCGTAAGACGCATCGCGATGCTCTTCATAATCCTGTCGAACATACCATTCTCCGCCTTCTACTTGAATTTCCTCTTCGAACAAGGGTTGGCCATCCAAATCGTCGTTATATTGGGGCTCATCGTGATAATTCATTAGTTTCAATATTGCGCCATTGTTCGCCATAGCATTTGCAATATCGCGTTTTGAGTCAGCGCTCCCGTATTTAGTGCCATCAACGGGGGTTAGATAGTGGTTGAGAATATTGACTGATTTGACTATTTGATAATCGCTCAGGCGATCCATAATTAGAATATGGATAGATTTGCCATTGGGGGCATTGACCGCGACATGTCGGTTATAACCTGCTTTGGAATACGCAGAGAACTGAGAAGGGACTGCTTCTATTGTGATCCCGTGAACAACGGATGGTTTGACATTTTCTTGGCTTGCCACAGGCTTGCTTTGGCTTGAACTATTACAACCGACAAGAAGAACATTGGCAGCGAATGCAGTTAAAGATAACACTTTCATGGGACACATCTTATGATTTTGAACGTAGTGCCAATATACCGAGATGTCGCGTGATATTGGGTGATTACAGTTGCTGTAATACATATCCATACAATGTCTTACAAAGCCCGTGATCCTAACCGTTCTATCATTTTAAGTTGTTAGCGGCCGCGAGTAGTGTCGAGGTATGGATGAGTAAAATGGCGAAGGTAATAGTTTCGTCTGTCATAGACACGTTATGCGTAATAGTAGAGGAGATGGTATTTGCTTTGTCACCATTAATTGATCATATGACTCTTCACAATTACTCATACTTCTTCATGAAGTAAGAGGTTTGGCAATTTGTAGAGTAGAAAATGGAACGGTAAATGAAAATGATTGTCATTTACTTACGTTGTTGCTAACCTATTATGAAACTTTACAACACTCTTTCTAGTGCGCCAAAGTGTATATAAAATCCCGCTAAACCCTATCAAAACCAAGGTTATTCGTTTGCTTAGCTCGATAAACAAGCAGATCTACCTCTTTTGTCCTACCCCTTTCGGGTAGTTCGTTTTCGTAATTGATTTACATCATATTTTCATTTTCTTTCATAATTCATTATTCGTGTAGTTAAGAAATATATAACCTTCAGGAATTCTTATGAGCAAGATGAAGCTAGTCGTAATCGGTAACGGGATGGTCGGTCATCGCTATATCGAAGATTTAGTCGAGAAGACAGATGTTGCGAACATGGACATTACGGTGTTCTGTGAAGAACCACGTGTTGCGTATGACCGTGTGCACCTTTCTTCTTACTTTTCACACCACACTGCAGACGAACTTTCTTTAGTTAAAGAGGGCTTCTACGAGAAAAACGGCATAAACATGCTGATCGGTGAACGTGCAATCAACGTTAACCGTGAGAAAAAAACGGTTTACTCAAGCACTGGCCGTGAAATCCAATACGACAAACTTGTTCTTGCTACTGGTTCTTTCCCTTTCGTTCCGCCAATTAAAGGCAACGAAGGTAAAGACTGTTTTGTTTACCGCACAATCGAAGATCTAAAAGCTATTGAAGCAACCGCTAAGAATTCTAAGTCTGGTGTTGTTGTTGGTGGCGGTTTACTAGGTCTTGAAGCGGCTGGTGCACTAAAAGCACTTGGCGTGACAACACACGTTGTTGAGTTTGCTCCTAAGCTAATGGCTGAGCAACTTGACCTAGCGGGTGGTAACCAACTTCGTCAAAAAATCGAACGTATGGGCGTAAACGTACATACAAGCAAGAACACGCTTGAGATTGCTCCTGAAGGCACTGAAGCTCGTAACGTGATGCGTTTTGCAGACGGAACAGAGCTCGAAACAGATTTCATCGTATTCTCTGCTGGTATTCGTCCACAAGACAAACTTGCTCGTCAAATGGGCTTGGGTATCGCACCTCGTGGCGGTATCGAGATTAATGATTACTGTCAAACGACGGATAAAGACATCTATGCGATTGGTGAGTGTGCGTCTTGGAACCAAACGTTCTACGGCCTTGTTGCTCCGGGTTACAAAATGGCGACCGTTGCTGTTGACCACGTTGTTGGTAACGAAAGCACATTTGAAGGTGCTGACATGTCTGCGAAGCTTAAGCTTCTGGGCGTGAAAGTAGGTTCAATCGGTGATGCAAACGGTCGTACTCCTGGTTGTAAAAGCTACGTTTACCAAAACGAAGAGCAAGAAGTTTACAAACGCTTAATCGTTTCTGAAGACAACAAGAAACTGCTTGGCGCAGTAATGGTTGGCGATACTTCTGATTACGGTGACCTTCTTCAACTTATGTTGAACGAAATTGACCTACCAGAACATCCAGATGCATTGATTCTTCCAGCACACGCTGGCGGTGAAAAACCAACGCTTGGCGCTGACTCCTTACCGGAAACTGCAGTTATCTGTTCTTGTTTCGACGTAACCAAAGGCAAGATCGCTCAAGCTGTTGCTGAAGGTCACCACACCATTGGTGATATCAAAGCAGTGACTGGCGCAGGTACAGGTTGTGGTGGTTGTATTCCACTTGTGACTTCTGTGCTAAACGCTGAACTTGCTAAAGCGGGTGTGGAAGTGAAGAACGACGTTTGTGAGCACTTTGCTTACTCTCGCCAAGAGCTTTTCCACCTAATCCGCATCGAAGAAATCAAAACATTCGACGAGCTACTTGAGAAGTACGGTAAAGGCTACGGCTGTGAAATCTGTAAGCCTCTAGCGGGTTCTATCCTTGCTTCTTGCTGGGGTGAGCACATCCTTAAGCCTGAGCTAGTAAAACTGCACGATACCAACGACAACTTCTTAGGTAACATTCAGAAAGATGGTACTTACTCGGTTATCCCTCGTATGGCGGGTGGCGAAGTAACGCCTCAAGCTCTAAGCGTTCTTGCGGATGTTGCGGCTGAATACAACCTATATACGAAGATCACTGGTGCACAACGTATCGGTCTATTCGGTGCTCAGAAAGATGACTTACCAGCAATCTGGAAGAAGTTAATCGCAGCCGGTTACGAAACGGGTCAAGCTTACGCAAAAGCACTTCGTATGGCTAAGACATGTGTCGGTTCAACTTGGTGTCGTTACGGCGTTCAAGATTCAGTTGGCCTAGGCGTGATGATCGAGAACCGTTACAAAGGCATCCGTACGCCTCATAAGATGAAGTTCGGTGTGTCTGGCTGTACTCGTGAGTGTGCTGAAGCTCAAGGTAAAGATTTAGGTATTATCGCAACGGACGCTGGTTGGAACATGTATGTGTGTGGCAACGGTGGTATGAAGCCTCGTCACGCAGATTTATTGGCAAGCGATCTAGACCAAGAAACACTGCTGAAATACATCGATCGTTTCATGATGTTCTACATCCGTACGGCTGCGCCACTACAACGTACTTCGGTATGGATGGATAACCTAGAAGGCGGCGTTGACTACCTACGTGAAGTGATTGTAGATAATAAACTTGGCATCAACGACCAGCTCGAAGCTGACGTCGCTGGCCTAGTGGGTAACTTTGCTTGTGAGTGGACTGACACTATCAACGATGAAGCTCAACTTAAGCGCTTCTCACACTTCATCAATGCTGATGACCGTGATGAAAACGTTGTGTTTGTTAACGATGGCCGTGAACAACACCGCCCAGCAACATTTACAGAAAAACACCCAGAAGCGAAGGGCGACATCCTTCACGTTGAACTGGTTTAATTGGGAGACGACATCATGGCATTTACCAAAGTTTGTAAGATCGAAGATATTATTCCAGGTACCGGTGTTTGTGCATTGGTTGGTGGTGAGCAAGTTGCTATTTTCCGCCCAACTAAAGCTGAAGAAGTGTTCGCTATTAGTAATACTGACCCGTTTTTCCAATCAAACGTTTTATCTCGCGGTTTAACGGTTGAGCACAAAGGTGAGCTTTGGGTGGCGAGTCCACTTAAGAAACAACGCTTTAACCTAGCAACAGGTGTGTGCATGGAAGACGAGAACTTCAGCGTGAAAGCGTATAAAGCTCGAATTACCAAAGGTGCTGTTGAAATTTCAGCATAATCGAATACGTAACAAGATTTGATAGATCAAGGGTTCTAGTTATCGACATTGCCTTAGTTCGGCAACTAGAACCTTTTCCTATCCGATTTTAACTTTTAATTTTAACTTTTTAAGGACAACCTTATGTCTCCTGATTTTAAACCAGCTGAATTCGTTCAAACGATGATCGATGTGGGTGAAGCGAAAACGAAAACAAGTACTCGCGATCTTCTGATTCGAAGCACAATGGCAGGCATCATTCTTTCTCTTGCTGTTGTTGTGGCAATTACGACTATCGTGCAAACAGGCATTGGTATTGTTGGCGCTCTTGTGTTCCCAGTGGGCTTCGTTATTCTAAGTGTAATGGGCTACGACCTAGTAACAGGTGTATTTGGCCTTGCTCCTTTAGCGAAATTCGATAACCGCCCAGGTGTGACTTGGGGGCGTGTTCTACGTTGTTGGGGTATTGTTGGCCTTGGTAACCTTATCGGTTCTCTAATCGTTGCGGTACTGGTTGCTATCTCATTAACGGGTAACTTCTCTTTAGATCCAAACGCAGTAGCACAAAAGTTCATTGCGGTTTCTACAGCTCGTAGCCTAGGTTTTGAAAACATGGGTATGGACGGATGGATCACGTGTTTCGTACGCGGTATCTTCTGTAACCTAATGGTATGTCTAGGCGTGATTGGTAACATGACAGCACGCACTGTGTCTGGTCGTGTAGCAATGATGTGGTTCCCAATCTTCATCTTCTTCGCACTAGTATTTGAGCATACAGTAGTTAACATGTTCCTATTCCCACTGGGTATGATTCTAGGCGCTGATTTCGGTATCGCGACATGGTTGAACTTCAACCTTATCCCTACAATCCTTGGTAACATCGTAGGTGGCCTTTTCTTAACATGTGTTCCTTTGTTCCTAACACACGCTAGAACCGCTCCTTCTCTAGGTGCTAAGTAATTCTGAATACGGTGAAACGTAATTTAGTATGAGATTAAGAGCCCCAACAACATGTTTGGGGCTTTTTTAGTTCGAAAGCCTTAAACATCATCAATGCGTTGATTTTTATTGAGTAAAATAGCCGCAATAGACTGTTTTGTTATAATTACTTCTATCTTCGTTAGTATTTAGACTGAATATTTAATTCAACACCTGATAGTCTAAGGGTTAAGGATTTGGATAAGTCATCATGAATACAGTGACTTATCACATAGATTAAAGCTTGAGATAGAACAAGCAAACCTTCGGAGCACAGCATGTCAGAAGTATCGTCATCGAATGTTAAAGAAGTAACCAAAGGATTGGTTTCATTAGTAGGCGCAGGCCCTGGTGACCCAGACTTACTTACCCTAAAAGCGGCACGTGTTATTCAACAGGCTGATGTGGTCGTTTATGACCGCTTAGTATCTAAAGATATCTTGGCAATGGCTAACTCCTATGCAGAAATGCTGTATGTGGGGAAAAAGCTCGACCATCACTGTGTACCACAAGATCAGATCAACCAACTGCTAGTGACTAAAGCGCAAGAAAATAAACATGTTGTTCGCCTTAAAGGCGGTGACTCGTTTATCTTTGGTCGTGGTGGTGAAGAGTGCGAAACTCTGGCTGAAAATGGTGTGAGATTTGAAGTGGTACCCGGTATCACCGCAGCTGCAGGCGCTACCGCGTATGCGGGTATTCCGCTTACACATAGAGATCACGCACAAAGCGTTCAATTCATTACTGGTCATCTAAAGAAAGATGGTGAAGATATTGATTGGCGTTCGCTTGCTCAACACAATCACACGATCGTGTTTTACATGGGTTTAAAAGAGAGCCCGAACATTCAGAAAAATTTACTAGATAACGGTATGCGAGCAGACATGCCTGTTGCGATTATTGAAAATGGTACGCGCCAAGAACAGAAAGTGTTCCGTGGTGGTTTGAGTGACTTAGCCAACCTTGCGAGTGTCGCAAAAAGCCCAGCATTGATTGTGGTAGGTAGCGTTGCTCAGCTTCATGAAAAATTGGCTTGGTTTAACAAGCAAGCTTAATTGATTAATTTACAAGTTAGTGTGTTAAGCGACCGCTTAGCTGACTAAGAATCAAATACTGCAGCGGCTACTTTGTCGCTGCATTTCTTTTTGGCGCATAGGCATCTCATCAATAATGTTGGTGATAAGGTTCCAATCAGTCTTCCCATTCCATCGATGCTTTTCTTTTCCGTCTTTACCTATCAAAACAGCAGTATGTGAGCCTTTCGGTATTCCATAGCTGTCGGTTACCGCCTCTAAGTTAAATTCTTCTTCAAGCCAAGTAGGGACTGTGTAGCCGCTTTCCGCGATGACTATGATAACCACGTCTCGTTCATCCAATTGACAGTTATTGATCAACACTTCATTGAGAAACTCTTTGACGGCAGAGTCCTCATTCGGTGCAAAATAGATCACACTGCGGTGCGGCAAGGCCTTGGAGTGAGAGTAGGCTGGGTAAGCGTGCAACGAGTTGACTGACAGAATCATAAACATAACCGCGCTTGTTAATAGAGTTTTCAATGGTTTGGATATTGCTTTGGTTATCGCTGCGCAGCAACGTGGCAATACTGAGCCATTGGTGTTGCTGCCAACGTACGATCTGATTATTTGTCGGTACTGCATGTTCCACCTTCCTTGATAAACTCAAACAAGCTCTGAGTTAAG
This sequence comes from Vibrio sp. QJM3NY_27, assembly GCF_057785955.1. NCBI lineage: Bacteria > Pseudomonadati > Pseudomonadota > Gammaproteobacteria > Vibrionales > Vibrionaceae > Vibrio > Vibrio sp. QJM3NY_27. Next base: position 1,537,376 of record NZ_CM173512.1, read on the forward strand.
CTAATAACAACTACGTTAAGCTAATAGTAGCGACGTTAAGCCAATATCAGTTACGTTAGGCCAATAACAGCTGCGTTAAGCCAATAATAGCTACGTTAAGCATAGCCAATGAGTTCATTTTTATTAAAGAAAGCGGCTCGCATTTTAGAGTTGAATAGAATAGGGTATACGGAAAATCTAAAGGTATGAAATTATGGAAAACATAGCAATTTTGGTCGACGTTCAGAACGTTTACTACACAACGCGCGACAAATACCGTTCTAACTTCGACTATAACCAGTTTTGGTATGTTGCCACGGAAGGGCGTAACGTTGTGGCAGCCAATGCTTACGCAATCTCAAGCCAAGATCCAAAGCAGCGTCAATTTCATCATATCCTTCGTGGTGTTGGTTTTAATGTGAAGTTAAAACCCTTTATTCAGCGTCGAGATGGCAGTGCAAAAGGCGACTGGGACGTGGGTATTGCGTTAGACGCGATAGAACTCGCAGAGACGGTTGATACGATTGTTTTGGTATCTGGAGACGGTGATTTCGAAATCCTTGTAGAGCGAATCAAAGAGCGTTTTGGCAAACCTGTTGAAGTGTATGGTGTTCCGGGGTTAACTGCTCAAAATCTTATCGATTCTGCCTCAAAATTTGTACCGATTGAAAAAGATTTTCTTCTATAGAGGAAATCCTGCACTTTATAATTGAAATCAATAATAACGATAATTAGAATGCAAACTGTTCTTATTTATCGGTGTGTGCAATGTCTCGCGTTTTAGTTGTTGATGATGATATCCAGTTGTGTGAGTTACTGGGTGAAGTATTGGAAAATGAGGGGTATCACGTCGATACCGTTCATTGTGGTGAATCTGCGCTAGAGTTTATTCAATCGAACCCTGTCGATTTGGTTCTACTAGACGTAATGCTTCCAAACTTGAGCGGAATTCAAGTGGCGAGGCGTATTTGTCAGCGTTTTGCTACTCCTATTCTTATGCTGACTGCACTGAACGACGATGCCTCTATGCTGGATGGCTACCAAGCTGGAGCCGACCAGTACATCGCCAAACCTTTCAATGTTCCTGAGCTCCTAACCCGAATCAAGGTAATCTTGCGCCGCGTTGGTTTTGAACGTCAAAGGCAATCTTTGGCTTCACCTAATCAAGGCTTGTGTGAACAACTTTCTCGTTTACCGTTAACGGGTACTGAGAAAGAACTGCTTGATTACTTGGTCAAAAACGACGGTATTGTTGTATCTAAATCTGACCTTCAAATCCATGTTCTAAAGAAAGAACTCTGTCCTTTCGATCGTAATTTAGATATGCATATCAGTAATATACGTCGGAAGCTCGTTCAGGCTGGCTTGTCTAAGCAACACATCAAAACCGTTCGTGGAAAAGGGTATAGCTACCTAGAGTCGGTAGGGGTATGAGTCAGAAACTGCTGCGTTGCCCTGATTTTATTGCCAAGCGTAAAGATGGTTTAACGTTCCAGTTGTTCAGTTACCTGACCGTCATTTTAGTTAGCATTTTGATCCTGCAAGGTGTCGCTGAAAGAGCCTTGATGAAAGCGCTGCTTAAAGTGCCAGAATCGGTTAAAGCGGAAATGCTCGACCTTGCCTATCAAGCGAATGTGTTGATTGAAGAAGGGGACATGGATGAACTCGCGGATTGGGGCAATGCTCAGCAGTATTATCTGTTCGTCATTGATAAAGACAATCGTCCGATTACACATCGTCACATGCATCCGCATTTTGAATTTAAGCTTAAATACTTAAGAACGTTAGATCACCAACTTAGTGATCGTGTGAGTAAGCCGATATTCGGCCTGCCACTTAATAACGGTAAAACACTGGTTATCCAACTCCCACACCAGTTTCACCCGGCTAAATCCTTTGCGCCATATTCTTACATGTTGAAAGCGGTAATAGCTTTGATCGTGTTGTCTCTGTTCTCAATTATCATGGCGAAAAGCCTGCAGCAGCCGCTGGATAGATTAAGAGAAGCGAGCCGCAGACTTGCGCAAGGCGACTTCACTGTCAGTGTTGTTTCTGAGTTAAATTCCACGACGCGGGAGTTCAACGAACTTGCTCATGATTTTGATCATATGACAGTTGAGATCAAGTCTCTCGCTGAAAAGCAGCGTCGTTTGATTCGCGATGTGTCTCATGAACTTAGAACACCATTGGCAAGGCAAAACCTCGCATTGCACCTGTTGCGCAGTAAGGTAGATGATAAGAGCATAGGCTTGCTTGAGCGAATGGAAAGTGAAACGGAAGAGATGAACAAGTTGGTGGGTGAGATCCTTGAATTCAGCCGTCTAGAAACGTCTCGCTATGACTCCAAGTTAAGCTTGATGCATCTTGAGCATTATTGTTCGATGCTAATCGCGCAGATGCAAAATGATTTAAAACCGAATCAAACCTTGATTGGTGATTTAGAGATGCCGACATCAATGGTTAATGTTGATGAAAGGTTACTCCTTCGAGTTATCGGTAATTTGGTGAGTAACGCGATCAAATATGCGGGTGAGAATGCTCATGTTGTCGTGACTACCTATGAACTGTTAACCGATAAACGTTACAGTGTCATATCTGTAGAAGATGATGGTGATGGCATTCCTGATAACAAGATTGCAGGTATATTCGACCCGTTTACACGAATAGAATCAGCCCGAGACAAACAGTCTGGCGGTTACGGCTTAGGCCTTGCGATCGTGAAGGAAGCCATGGGTGTGATGAATGGGCATGTTACTGCTGAGAATAGAGACGGTGGAGGGCTTAGAGTGAACCTTATGTTCCCAATCGCCGACTAGCTTCTTGTTGTTACCTGTCGTGCTCCATCTATAACGATGGCTGAAAGCGTGCTGAGAAACATTGCTTAGAAATATAGCTAAGTAATATAGCTAAGTAATATATCTAAGTAATATATCTTAGAAACATAGCCCAATAAAAAACGCCACTGCAGATGCAGTGGCGTTTTTGTTTATACGCTTTTCGTTATCAGCTAGGCATAGCCATTAATTACGCCTCAGCTTGAAGGTAAGAGCGACAGAAAAGCTAGATTATGCCTGTTGGCGTGTTAGCTTAACTTCTTCTTCTTTCTCACCAGCTGCAGGGTCATTGAAGCGAGCTTCGTCAAAAGAACCTTCAGACTTAGCCACAATGATAGTTACGGCACTATCACCTGTGATGTTTACTGCGGTACGAATCATATCAAGAAGGCGGTCAACACCCATGATAAGCGCGATACCTTCAAGCGGTAGACCAACTTGGTTCAATACCATTGCTAGCATAACAAGACCAACACCAGGAACACCTGCAGTACCAACAGACGCCAATGTCGCTGTTAGGATAACCATCAAGTAGTCACCCATAGTAAGGTCAATGTTGTAGGCTTGTGCGATAAACGCCGTTGCAACACCCTGCATGATAGCAGTGCCGTCCATGTTCACTGTTGCACCTAGTGGTACAGTGAAAGAAGCGACTTTGTTGTCAACACCCATGCGGTTTTTCGCCGTTTCCATTGTTACTGGAATCGTCGCATTCGAAGAAGCCGTTGAAAATGCGAACATGATGGCATCTTCCATTTTACGTAGGAACGTAATAGGGCTTAAACCTGTGAAACCTTTTAGCATCGCACTGTAAGTAACCAAACCGTGTAGGAGTAGGGTACCTGCAAGTACTAAGAAGTATTCTGCTAGGTTCCAGATTGCGCTTAAACCAAGGCCGGAGAACAGCTTCGCCATTAAGAAGAACACACCATAAGGCGCAAGGTTCATCAGTAGCGCAACAAGCTTCATGATCACTTCGTTCAAATCAGAGAAAACCGCAGCGATACGCTCGCCAGGTTTACCCGCTGCACTGATTGCAATACCAAACAACACAGCAAATACGATCACTTGCAGCGTTTTGCCCTCAGCCATCGCCTGAATAGGGTTGGTTGGGAACATGTCGATGATTACTTGGCCCAAAGAAGGGGCATCCGCTGATTTGAAAGAGCTCGCAGCAGTAAGATCCGCACCAGCTCCAGGTTGGAACAGGTTACCGATAGTGAGTGCTAGAGTGATAGCAACGGCTGTAGTACCGATATAAAGTGCAAGCGTTTTGCCACCCATACGGCCAAGAGTTGATAAGTCTTTAAGAGAGCTTGTACCGCACACTAGTGAAACGAAGACTAGAGGTACAACAAGCATTTTTAAACTGGCGACAAAAATCTGTCCGCCTACTTCAAAGAGTCCGTTAACGATGTAGTTGTTAACAAATCCGCTGTCTGCAAAAAGGGATTGAATGGCAAATCCCGTTAATATGCCCACGACCATACCGAGGATAACTCGACCAGTTAGCGACATAGGTTTCTTGGTATTCATTTAGAACACTCCTTATTATTTATAACTTTGATACCTTTTCAAAGTGAGCAGGAGATTAGCAGTCGGTTGTTCAAATCGAAAAACAAAAAATGAGTTTGAAATTATAGATGTGATCACAATCACTGATAATTGTGTAAATTAAACAAATAAAAACAAAGTAATTCACTATCTATTTACATTTATCGAGGGTTTTATACATAAATCCGTCGTTTCAAAGGTAGTAAATAAGACAAGACAATTTTCTTATCGATCGTCATATCTTAAATAGACCAAGCAAATAATGGTGTTTCAGAAGATTCGAAGATAACTGCGAGGTTTTTTATTCAAACGAGCTGTAAATATCTGTATCGAATTGGATTTGTATAACCTGTTAAAACCACTAGATAAGCCCCTTTACAAAGCTTTACGAATGCAAAGAATGTAAATTTAATGCAAATGGTAATAGTTATCACTTATATTCACTCCCGAAATGATTAGTGGTACCGGAAACGGTTCAACGAGTACATCGAATAAATAAAAAGTGCTCGAATAAAAGAATAAAGCGGAGTAAAGGACATGTTTTCAAAGAGCCCATTGGCTTTAGTGATCGGCGCAGTATTAGCTTCACCAGCAGTATTGGCAGAAACAGTAAAAACAGACGAACACATGGTTGTTGAAGGTCGCGACTACGGTTACAAAGCCGACACAAACACAACAGCAATGCGCATGGAGGCCACTCAATTAGAGACTCCGGGACAAGTTTCAGTAATCGATGAGCAAATCATCGATGAACAGCGTGCTAGCACTTTGGGCGAAGTTTTACAAAACGATGCAAGTGTTAGTGCTGGCGGTACAAGTCGTAACCGTGAGCGTTTTTCTCTTCGTGGTTTTGAATTAAGCAGCTCTGACGGCTTTTTACGTGATGGACATCAACATTGGTCTCATTACCGCCAACCTATTGAGCTTTTAGAGCGTGTTGAGGTTTTAAAAGGCCCATCAGGTTTACTTTACGGTAAGTCGGAGCCGGGTGGCCTTGTAAACATGGTTACCAAAAAGCCGACTGCGAATACTCAGATGTCATTAAGTCAAGATGTGGGCTCTGATGACCATTATCGCACGACACTGGACGTAAGCGGATCTCTAAACTCAGATGAGACACTTCGTGCTCGTACAGTGCTTTCTAAAGAAACATACGGCTCATACCGTTCTTATGGTGATGGAACTGAACCAGATACAGATCGTTTTGTTGGTGGTTTATTTGTGGAATATGACATTACAGATCGAGTAATGATTTCTGCACATTACGACAAAACAGAAGATCATGGTAGCGTCGATTCTGGTGCATATATTGTTAACGGAAAGCCAGTTCTTGGAAATACACACATCTGGGATGCTGAGTGGTCAAAAATTGAAAACGATGTAGAGAACTACGGTGTTGCAGTTGATGCGCTGATTACCGATACAGTTGGTTTGAAAGTGGGATATAACCGTCAGAACTTTGAACGTTTTGATGTGGAATCATACCCAAGCTTTTCTGATTATGAAGAGACGGGCCTTATCAAGCACTCAGGTAATGAGCGTTCAGATAAGTGGGTATTTGATACAGCATATGTTGATGTAACTAAGGACTTTGAACTATTAGGAACTGAGAATACTTTGTTAGTAGGTGGTAACTGGTTGGGTTACTCTTACGACCGTCATCAAACTTACTATAACTCAGTGTCTAAAGCTCCGAATGAAACTGTTGGTAAACCAGGCTATTCGGGAAAAGTGAAAGAATCTGATTCTGAATATGAAGCTTACGGTATTTATCTTCAGAATATGATGACTATAAATGACCAGTGGCAAGTTCTTGTTGGCTTACGTTTTGATGAGAAGAAAACTGATGACCTAACAGAGAACCAAGTTTCTCCAAAGCTTGGTGTTATCTATCACCCCGCGGAAAATGGCTCTATTTATGTACAGTACTCAGAGAGCTTTATGCCTCAAGGTGTTGTGAGTGGTGATGAGTACGTAAATGATGGCGAAGAGTTAGATGCGGAACGTGGTATTTCTTATGAAGTAGGCACAAAGTGGGAATTGCTTGATGAGCGTTTGTTCTTAAGTGGGGCATTATTCGATATTACCAAAGAAAACATTACGCTTGATGTGGAGGCCGGTGTCGACGGTAATGGCGATACTCTTTACAACAAGACTCAAGGAGGTGAGCAACAACACCGTGGTGTTGAACTCTTAGCTCAAGGTTTTGTAACCGAAAAGTTCTCTCTTAGTGCGTCAACGATGTATCTAGATGCCGAGATTACTAAGGACGATACTTATCAAGGTAACAAACCAGCAGATGTTCCTGAACTATCTGCAAGCCTTTGGTCTACATACAAAGTTATCGAAAGTACAGATGTTAACCTTGGTTTAATTTATGAAGGTGAGCGTTATGGTGATGCTGCAAATACCTTTAAGAAAGACGGTTATGCTCGATTTGATATGGGTGCATCATATACACATAAATACAATGATGACTTAGACATTGTTGCTCGTTTGAATATAGAAAATGTATTTGATACTGAGTACTTAGCGGGTGGTGGTTCAACAAGCTCAAACCAAGATGGTGCAAAAAATGTAGTCATTGGCGAAGGTCGTAACTACATGGCGACTTTGCAGGTAAAATACTAATTTGTTAGTAGGGTACTATTACTAGCATAAAGACTAAGGGGAAAGTTTCGGCTTTCCCCTTTCGTGATTCTGCTATTTAGTAAAATATCCCTAGTAATGTGAGTGACTTTTAATGATAATGAGACTGCTTATCAATAAAATTCATTTGACCTTCTTCTTATAGTAAATGACTACAATTATGAATCTTTTAAAAACTAGCCTAGCACTTGCGATCTGTTTGGTTGCAACGTCTTCGATGGCAAACAGCTTGGATCAAGCTCAATCAATTCAAAACAAGACCAATAACGCGTCGGCTTCGAGCCAAAAGGTTATTGATAAAAGCTCACAAGCGACTTTAATGCTGCAAGCTGAGATTGAGCGTCTGCAAGAAGAAGTTAAGAACTTAGAAATCTATCACGATCACCTTGCTGCATTGGTTGAGAGCCAGAATCAAGAAGCTCAGAGCATTGAAGGGCAGATCGACGAAATCAAATATACACGTCAAGGTGTTGTGCCTCTGATGTACCAGATGATTGATGGCCTTCAGCAGTTAGTTGAGCAAGATGTGCCAATCAAGAAAGAACAGCGTCTAGAAAGAGTTGAAAAGCTGCAAGCGATGATGACTCGCGCGGATGTAAGTGATGCAGAAAAGTATCGTCGTATCCTAGAGGCATATCAAATTGAGATGGACTACGGTATCAAGCTGGGTGTCTATCAAGGTCGCGTAGCATTGACCAGTGAAAAAACGATTGAGGCTGATGTACTGCACCTAGGTCGCATCTCTTTAGTCGCTCGCAATCTAAATGGCAGCCAATATTGGTCTTGGGATCAAACAGAAGATCAATGGCAAGAGCTTGATTCTTCGATGAAGTCTGAGCTAGATAAAGCCTACGATATCGCTGGTCAACAAGCGGCTCCAAGCTTGATTACTTTACCTGTTTCTTTAACTGTTGCGGAGGTTAAGTAATGAACTTAAAGCCATTAGCAGCATTGCTTTGTATTACTTCAATTTCATTTTCTGCTTTCTCAGCTTCTGATACGACTGCTCAGCTAGTTAACAAGGCAAAATCAGAGAATCGTACTCAAGCTTCTCACAACGTAGTGCGTGAAGCGGACTTCAAAAAGACAGAACAAGAACTGAAAGCGATCAAGGCGCAGCTTGAAGCGAAACGTACTTCAATCCAAGGCGCTACAGACGTTCTTACTCAAACCTTTAGCGATAACGAAAACAAACTTGCGCGTTTAGAAGAGAAGTTGCGTTTAGAAACAGGCAGCCTTGGTGAGCTATTCGGTGTCGTTCGTCAGAACGCAAAAGAATTGGGCGCAGAGCTTAGCTCAACCGTGAATAGTGTTGATCGCGCTGAGCATACCGCAACTGTTGATCAAATTATCGATGCTAAATCACTACCATCAATGCCACAGCTTTCTGGCTTGTGGATGAGTATGGTTGAACAGATTCAAGCGAGCTCAGAGCTTAGCAAATCACAAATTGCGTTCATTAACGGTGAAGGCAATACACAAACAGTTGACGCGTACCGTCTAGGTTCAATTGGTCTAGTGACAGACCAAGGTTACGTTAGCTGGAATACTCAGCGTGAAGATGCAATTGCGTATCTGAAACAGCCATCAAATGGTCCAACACTGGCATCGCTTTCTTCACTTGCGAATGGCGAAGTATCTAATGTTGTTGTCGATCCTTCTCGTGGATTCATGCTTGAACAACTAGCGCTAACCCCAAGTCTAGCTGACCGCCTTCAAGCGGGTGGTGTGGTTGGTAAAGTGATTCTTGGATTATTAGCCATTGGCCTAATCATCGCATTGGTTCGTGGTATTTCTCTTGCTATCGCTCGTCAGAAGATTCGCGCACAACTTAAGAACCCTGAACAACCGGGTAATAACCCGCTTGGTCGTGTTCTTGCAGTTTACAACAAAGAGCAAAACCAAACGGTTGAAGCACTGGAGCTGCGCCTTTTAGAAGCCGTCGTTGATGAACAGACTCATTTAGAGAAAGGTTTATCGATGCTAAAACTTCTAGCAGCACTCGCACCAATGCTTGGCTTGTTGGGCACCGTAACCGGCATGATCGAAACATTCCAAGTGATCACACAGTTTGGTAATGGCGATCCTAAAGTGATGGCTGGTGGTATTTCGATGGCGCTTGTAACAACGGTACTTGGCCTAGTTGCTGCAATGCCATTGCTATTGGCACATAACATTCTTAGCACTCAGTCAGAGAACATTCGTAATATTCTTGAGAAGCAGGGTATTGGCCTTGTTGCTGAGCAGGCAGAGAAAACAGTTGAATCAAAAGCTGTCGTTTCACCAGTTGGGACTGCTGCGTAATGGATATCTTGTCGGGTTCTCTATTACCAGCGAGTTGGTTAACGAGTGACTGGCTGCTGTCTTTATCAAGCTTTATGGAGCAGGGTGGTTTCGTCCTGTGGTGGCTAGCGGCTGTTGTCCTAGTGTATTGGGTGCTTGTGGTAGAACGCGTGCTTTATCTTGCGTTCTATTTTCCAAAGCAACGCCAAGCTTGGATTGCAAAGTGGCATGAAAGAGAAGATCACTCTTCTTGGCACGCTAAAGCCATTCGTGAAGGTTGGTTAGGTCAAGCGAGTATCTTACTTAACCAAAACTTGAATTTTATTAAGCTGTTAGTCGCTATTTGTCCGATGTTGGGCTTGTTAGGCACCGTCACCGGTATGATCTCTGTTTTTGATGTCATGGCGACTCAAGGAAGCAGCGATCCTAAATTGATGGCTTCAGGTATCTCGTTGGCAACACTGCCAACCATGGCTGGTATGGTTGCTGCATTAGCGGGCATGTTTGTCCATGCACGCTTAGCGAAAGTGTGTAACCGCTTAGAATTGAAATTAGAAAAATCTTTAAGGAGTCAACGATGAGACTCGGTCGACGTCATTCTAAAAATGAAGAGGCTCAAATAGACCTTACTTCGATGCTTGATATTGTCTTTATCATGCTTATTTTCTTTATTGTGACCAGTTCATTTGTTCGTGAATCAGGGGTTGAAGTCAATCGCCCACAAGCGTCTAACGTAGTAAGCCAAAAGGATGCGGGCATCTTTGTTGCGATTACGTCTGCGAATGATATCTTCATCGATAAACGTGTTGTCGATGTTGAACGTGTTCAAGCGACGTTAGAACATTTATTGCTAGAACAACCTGATGCTTCTTTGGTCATTCAAGCGGATGAACACGCTTATAACGGAACTGTCGTAAAAGTGATGGACGCCGCTAAAGGTGCTGGTGTGAAAAACATTGCGCTTGCTGCTGAAAAGCGATGATCTTGGAGGATCTTTATAAATGATTCGCCTTTTTCTTGCCTTACCGATAGCGGGGGCACTGGGTTTAGCTCTGTTTTCCTTCATGGCTTGGATGGTTGATAATGGCCATCAACGTTCTCCAGAAAGTGGTGAGACTTTAAGTTTCAACATGGTGATGGTGGAACAAGAACAAGACGTTCAAAGAAGACAACGTGCCGTTCCTGAACAGCCAGAAATGCCAGAACCACCACCAGAAGCGCAAACGTCTCAGTCACAAGCTGAAGTTACGCCTCTGAATTCGATGTCTTCACTGCCTTCATTGGATTTGAATACATCTGTTGATGGTCTAGCGATTAACGCGCCGACATTTTCTGATTTTGGGTCAAACCAACAGGCAATGCCTCTGTATCGAGTAGAACCTCGTTACCCAGCGAAGGCGCTTAAGCGTGGCGCTGAAGGTCATGTCATTATGTCTTTTACTATCGATGAGACGGGGCGCCCAGTTGATATTCAAGTCACTGACGCAAACCCACGTCGTATGTTTGAACGTGAAGCGATGAGAGCACTTAAAAAATGGAAATATCAACCGAAAGTCGTCGATGGAAAAGCGATAGCTCAGGTTGGTCAAACCGTGAAACTAGAGTTTAAGTTGGCAAAATGATGAAACAGATATGGATATTAGTGGGCGTGTTGTTAATGCCCCTTACAACACAAGCAAAAGAGCTAACTCAATATACTGCTATTCGTGTTCAAAAAGCGCACAAGCTTGCTCAAGATGAACAGGTTAAACAGGCGATTGACGTTCTTGCAGGCTTGGAGCTTTCTAAAGGCTACGACAAAGCGTACGTAGCTCGTATGCTTGGTGTGTTTTACTGGCAAGATGGCAAAACCGACACGGCAATTAAGCAGCTTACTTATGCGGTCGACAGCAATTTGCTGGTTGATGAACAGGCTTGGATAACGAAACGCATGCTGGCTGATTTGTTGTTGAACGATCAGCAGTTTAAAAACGCGCTTCCGCACTATTATCAGTTAGTAAAAACAGCGCCAGAAAAAGAAAAGAAAGACACGCTTTGGATGCGAATTGCACAAGCTGAATACCAAATTGAAAACTGGTCGAAAGTCCTAGTGGCCATCGGTAATCGAGACAAATTCAATTCAAAAGCAGAGTTGTCGCCTCTATCGCTGAAATTGGGCGCACAGCTTCAGTTAAAGCAGTGGAAGCAATCTATTCCAACACTGGAAAGCCTCATTGAACTTCAACCAGAGAAAGATAACTGGTGGCGTCAACTTGTTGGTATTCAGCTAAGATTAGAACGTAATCGTGATGCATTGAACACATTAGCGCTGGCTGATCTACAAGGTGTTGAGCTGAAAAACTCAGATCGCCGCTTGTTAGCACAGCTTTACGCGAAACGCGGCATTCCAGAACGCGCAGCACAAGAAATTAGCAAGCTAGATGATGCGAACAGCGACGTTCAACTTCTGGCTGAGCAAGCAACTTACTGGCAGCTAGCGAAAGAGTGGGACAATGCGATTGAAGTGTGGACGCTAGCGTCTAAAAAAGACACTCAATATCATTGGAATGTGGCTCAACTATTGGTTCAGCAAGGTTACTACGACCGAGCGCTGGTTGTTTTAGACAAAGTGAAAGACAAAAACAAACAAGCCGACGTCGCATTGGCGAAAGTACGTTCTTGGTACAAGTTAAAGAACCTTGATAACGCACTGGCACAAGCGAAGCGTGCGAACAACATTGAACCTTCTTCTGAAGCAAAAGGTTGGATTAAATATCTGACTCAGCTAAGAACAGTTAGTGATAACGGAAACGTCTAACTACTGATAGCTAAAAAGAGAAGATAAGAGACAGCACATAGAAGCTAGAAATAAGAAAAGCAAAAGGGTGTCATTTGATCGTTCAAATGACGCCCTTTTTTATATATTGAATAAAATTGTGCCTTAGTGCTTCATTAGGCCTTGGTGTTTGATCGAGGTATGAGCAAAGGCAAAATTAAGGGCTACACATCTCGCCACTGTGCGATCCCGCGATGATCATTCCGTTTTGGTCAGCAACCCAGTTGATAGTGCAGTCACGATAGGGGTTTTTGAAAGCATGTTGTGTTTCGCCATTCTCGAATGGGGTTTGAGTTTCTACCCAAGCAAACGTGCGCGACTCCCAAAATGAAACAGCTTGAGAGTGAGGCGTTAAATACAACTTTTGGGCGTCGGCAATATTGGAGCCGATATAACTCTCGATATGTTCGTCAGTGCCGATAATCTGGCTAGTACAAGCCGTTACCAACATGGTAAAAGCTAAAATAATAATACGCATTTCAAAATCCTTTTAAACATGTATCGCCATGCTCGTTTTATAGACAATAAGCTTAAACTACTCTTGAACAGATCGTGATGTTAATGATCTTGATAGTGATCTCAGTTCTAAATACTTCCAGTTTTCCTTTCTTAAATGCACGGTGTATCCACCTATTGCTTTCTATCGATGATCTTTGGGTTGAATCACATTGACGTTTGTCCCCTTGATTGACGTTTGAAACTGTTATTACCGCCAGCTCTAAACGTTAAAAAGATTTACATGTTAACAGAGTAGATAAGCAGTTCGATTACTTCCCTTGTAATATTACGTAAATTTGCTTACGCCGCTCGGCAAACGTAAACAATGTAAATTGAATGCCAATACGAATGATTATCAACTAAATTGACGCCATAAAATTTATAGGTATTGGTTTGTATGTCGTTAAAAAGTAGGGCGGTTCAATCATGGGCTCGTCGACTTCATGTTTATATTTCAATGGCGCTTCTGCTCGTTGTTCTTTTCTTCTCAGTGACAGGTATCACCCTTAATCGACCTGAGTTATTTGAATCAACCCAACCCAATATCCAACGGTCTACGTTAACGCTTCCTACAAGTTTATTTTCAATCCAAGACGGGCGATTGAAAGCCGACGAAACGGCCTTTGAGACATTTCTGTTTGAAGAAGCCAACCTATCTGGCGTCCCTTCAGGTTTAGACATCTACGCAGAGATTGAAAACGGTGAGTTGCTCATCGGCGAAGTGTCTATGGACTTCAAAGGACCAGGCTACAACGCCTCTGTGTTCGTTGACGTGACGTCTGAAATGGTGGAAGTCGAAACCACCAATTACGGCGTTATCGCGCTTTTGAACGACCTACACAAAGGCCGTAACAGCGGTGAAGTTTGGAAGTGGTTCATCGATATCACTGCTCTGCTGATGATCTTTTTTGTGCTGACTGGCGTGTGCTTATTGTTACCTAAGAAAAAAACGCTCAATACCTCCATTAAATGGACGGTGTTTGGGTCTGCAATCTCTCTTGCTATCTATTTTGTCGCCGTACCTTAATTCTTAATTAGCTTGATCAATCAGGTTGATGAGTCAGCTTGGTGAATCAACTTGAAGAGCGAATTAAAGGTTAAACGGATTTAAAAGGTTGTTAAACATGAAAAAAATGAACTGGAGCAAGGTGCTTCTTGCTTTATCTCTTTTGCCAAGCCTAGGTATGGCACAAGCGATCCCTGATACGGCAAAACTTGATGTGAACTTTAAGCTTCCAAAGATTGATACCTCAATGTACGCGCGTCCTTATGTGGCGGTGTGGGTAGAGAACAGCGAACGAAAGTCAGTGAAAACCATTGAGCTTTGGGTCGGTAAAGATGAATGGCTTAAAGATTTACGTAGCTGGTGGAGAAAGGTTGGGCGTTACGATCGTGAATTGGTTGATGCAGTGACGTCTGCAACGCGCCCTGCTGGCCAGTACCGCTTCGTTTGGGATGGTAAGAGCGATGATGGCCAAACTCTAGAACAGGGCGAGTACACGGTTCATATCGAAGTTGTTCGTGAACACGGTGGCCGTAATTACCTTCGTCAAAAAGTATCGCTAACAGATTCAAACGCTTCTTATGAGCTAAAGGCGACGGAAGAGACGGGTGAAATCACTCTGAACTACATCGCTAAATAACAAGTGCGAATAGCAAACTGAACAGAATAGACAGCAGTAATCGTAGGCTCAGATAGAGCGACACGGCTAACAATTATAAATAATGGAATTGAACATGATGAAACAAACAAAAATCAAAGCACTTGCACTAGCGGGTGTGATGGCATTCGGCCTAGCCGCAACGACAACAGCACAAGCTCACCCGCGTTGGATACTACCATCTCACTTTACTGTATCGAAAGAAGGCGGTGACTGGCTAACGTTCGACGTGACTGCATCTCACGGTACGTTCGTTTTCGATAAGCCAGCAGGCAGTGAAAACGCTCATGTCATCATGCCAGACGGTCGCAGCGAGCGTCCAAACTTTGTTATTCGCGGTAAACGTCGTTCAATCTTTGATTTTTACTTTGAAGAAGAAGGCACGCACAAAGTGGCGATCAACAATGAGCCTTCTTACTACACGCAATACAAGGCCGGTCGTCGTGACACAGTGAAATGGATTAAAGCAAACAAAGCGGAACGTGACTCTGTGCTTCCTGAAAAGTCGCGTGACGTGGTAACACAAATCAGTTTCACCCGTGCAGAAAGCTACATCACAGTGGGTAAGCCATCGGATTCAGTATTTAAGATTGAAGGTAAGCTACTTGAAATGAAGCCAGTAACGCACCCTTCAGACATCATTGAAGGCGAACCGGTGACATTCCAATTCTTCTACAACGGTGAAATCCAGAAAGATGTGAAAGCGGAGATCACTCGAGAAGGCACGCTTTACCGTAACCACCAAGAGCAGATTGATGTTGTGAGTGACGAGAACGGTGAAATTACCTTCACTCCAGACGTAGCGGGTCGTTACGTAATGAAAGCGAACTACAAAGGTGAGTTGATTGACAACCCACTGGCAGACAAAGCAAGCGCGAACGTTCACCTAACGTTCGAAGCATTGCTTCAATGATTTGTGATATCGGGGTTAGACCCCTGATTAAGCAACCAAAAACTTAAGGGCTCATTTGAGCCCTTTATCGCTCAGTTTACTTCTGAGAATTTGCACTGTGGCTAGGGTACGAACCATGACAATAAAAACAAAACTAAAATCGATAATCACTCCATGCTTGGCTTTGGGACTTGGTTTCGCTGCATTACCTGCGCAAGCACACTTTCCACTGATGAGCTGCTGGTTTGAAGGCAAAACTGTTGCTTGTGAAGCGGGGTATTCTGATGGCAGCAAAGCGATTGATTACGCGGTTGAGATGTACGATTACGAAGACAACTTGATTGCAAAAGAGATGACAGATAAACGCTCTATCGTTGAATTCCCAAATCCTGACACTGAGTTCTACCTTGTATTCGATTCAGGCCATGAGTTTCCTGTTGAAGTCGATGTTGTTGAGATCAGCGAGAAATGATGATTCAAGGTGTACGTGCTGATACGGGTGGCAGAGAAGGTAAATGGGTAGTGCTGAGCATTGTATTCATCCTTTGCTTTGCAACCGTCGCGATCCCATTTCATCAGGCAGAATCTCACGTTAAATCAGTGCTTGATCATCAAATCCTGGTGACTGATGTTGAACAAGAAAACTTGGCAATGTTGTCAGAGTTACGCTTAGCGCATGAAGAAATTCGTGACTTGCGTATGGACTCTGACGGTGAATGGCCGAGTGTTGTGTCACTTAGGGATGAATGGGTCGCGCCATTTGTTGAAGACCAGAGTTGGAAGCGCAAAGGTTCTCATGCTTGGCTATTGGACGAGCGTGGTTACTACTTTTCGACGCCAAGCGAATACGCTGCACAAAGCGAACATGGCTTTGCTGACTCCTTTATTTTAAACGCCAACAGTGTCTCTCCTGAAATCTGGATTTTCTTTGGTGGTGTAGCGAAACAGCCAGATACTTTTGACCAACACACGCTTGAGTCTACCGGTTGGAAATTGGTGGTGAATGAGTCAGAAGTTGCTGATCAGCATGATGCTTCTTCTCATTAACCCCAGATTCTCGAAAAACAAAATGTTCAAAAATAATAAGAGATTTACTATGCGAATTATGACTCTGTTCATGTCGTTATTGGCGGTGTTAATGACACCCAATGCATTAGCAAAAGAATATAAGATCGACAGTGATAAGCTGACGATTGGCATAACCCTTCAGCCTTATTTCAGCTACGTAAAAGCCGTGGTAGGTGACAAAGTGAACATTCTTCCTTTGGTTGATGCTGGATTTAATCCTCATAACTACTTACCGCAACCCAATGATTTAAAGCGATTGAGCCAGATGGATGCGATTGTGGTAAACGGTATTGGTCACGATGACTTCGCGCTTAAAGTGATTTCAGCCGCGCAACGTGATGACTTAGTGGTGATCGAAGCGAACAAAGAAGTGCCTCTACTTCCAGCATTAGGCCAGTCTGTTGGTCAAGGTGCCGTGAACCCGCATACGTTTGTTGGTCTTTCGACAACGATTCAAAAGGTTTACACCATCGCGAGTGAAGTCTCTAAGCTCGACCCAGACAACGCTACGTTTTATCGCAAGAACGCACGTAAATACGCCAAGCAATTTCGTTTTATGAAGCGTGATGCGATGTTGTCATTAGGTGAACTCGATACATCAGGCATGAAAGTAGCGACCACGCACAATGCTTATGGTTATATCCTTCAAGAGTTTGGTGTTGATGTAGCAGCTGTGATAGAGCCAGCACACGGTGTTGAGCCAAGTGCGAGCCAACTGCAAGATACGATCGAGAAGATCCGCGCATCGGGTATTGATGTTCTGTTCTATGAGCTCAACATGCCAAACCGTTTTGTTGACACCATTGAAGCGGAAACAGGCGTGCAGCTTTACCGTTTTTCTCACATGACACATGGCGAATATGCAGACGATAAAGTCGAAGTTGAGATGAAGAAGAACCTCGAGACGTTAATCGAAGCCATGAAATTTGCTGCGGCTAACCAAGCGAAGAGCGGGAACGCATAATGTTAGGTCCATCAATTTCAATTAATCACCTCGGTCTGCAATACGACAACAACGTCATTCTTGACGATATCTCACTAGAACTTAAAGCGGGTCAGTGCCATGTGATCATGGGGCCAAACGGCGGTGGCAAAACCTCTTTGCTGCGCTCTGTTCTTGGTTTGACGCCTTTCTCTGGGCAAATCGATATTCATTGGCCTGAAAAGCCAAGTATTGGTTACGTTCCTCAAAAAGCGACCTTCGAATCGAGCCTACCTCTAACGGTAATGGATTTCGTGTTACTTAACCAAACTCGAATTCCACTATTTTGGCGTCGTAAGTCTAAGCAATTGGATCTCGCACTCGCGCAATTGGATCGTGTGGGTATGGCGACACGTAGCGATCGCCGAATGGGACAGTTGTCGGGTGGTGAGCAGCAACGGGTGTTGTTTGCTCAAGCGTTGTTGGATAACCCAAGCTTACTGGTGTTGGATGAACCAACGACCGGTATGGATGAGCAGGGCGTTCGTTATCTTGAATCTCTAATTCGTGAATGTGTTGATGAAGGCCGCTCGATTCTTGCCGTTCATCACGATGTAACTGCAGTGCGTCGTCTTGAAGCGAATGTACATGTTGTGAATCGATTCTTGGTTGATAGTGGTCCACATGAACAGGTACTACACCCAAGTAAGATCGAGAGTCTATTCCAGCACTACAGCAGTGGCGCAGCTATCGTTAAATCGAAGGAGGTTGCGTAATGGATTGGTTACGACAACTTGCCATAAGTGGCGTTGAAGCGGGTTGGTTATCAGACAGCTTCATGTATGCGTTCATGGTGAATGCACTGGTTGCTGCATTATTACTGGGCCCGTTACTAGGTGGCCTTGGTACTTTGGTGATTGCAAAGCGTCTGGCTTTCTTCTCTGAAGCTGTCGGCCACGCGGCTTTAACCGGCATCGCTATCGGTGTTTTGCTTGGTGAGCCACCAGAAAACCCAATTATTGGTCTGTTCAGTTTCTGTATGATCTTTGCTTTGCTTCTTCATTTTGTAAGAAACAGAACCAATGTGCCATACGATACTTTAGTCGGCGTTTTCCTTGCGCTCGCTTTAGCGGTCGGCGCGGCATTACTGATGTACGTGGCACGTAAGATCAACATCCACATGCTTGAGAACGTGCTGTTTGGCTCGATTCTCACGGTAACAGATCAAGACTTAGCAATCCTCGCAGGCAGCTGCGCACTCATCATTTTGCTCTTGATACCGACGTTCAACCGTATTCTTCTCACTTGTATTAGCCCTGATATTGCCAAGGTTCGTGGCTATAACACCAGCTTTTATGACTACTTGTTTGTCATGATGATCACCTTAGTGACGATTGCAGCAGTGAAGATCGTGGGGGCGGTTCTTGTTGGGGCATTGTTGCTCATCCCTGGCGCGACGGCTCGATTGTTGACTAAACGCATGGGCAGCTTTGTTTTGCTTTCTGCGTTGCTGGCAACCATCGCGTGTTTGGTCGGAACGGTATTACCGATGGAGCTAAAACTGCCAGTGCCATCAGGCGCTTCAATCATCATCGTTTCTGCGACCTTTTTCCTAGCGGCGACGCTATACCGAATTATAAGAAAGGCATAACCATGACTTCTTTAATGAATCGTATCTCAATCTCAGTAAAAGCAGTGGCTCAAGTGAGTGCACTTAGTAGTCTGTTGTTGGTTGGCTCAATGGTGTCTCTCAATGTTAATGCTGAAGATATCCTAACCAGTACGCCTGTGACTTATGCGTTGGCGACTGAGCTGACCAAAGGCACAGACATTACTACTGAATACCTACCACCTAAACGCTACGGTATTGACCGTCTGCCGAATTGGTTTGGTACCAAGGGTGCGAGTAAAGTGCTTCAATCGGGCGAAAAGGCGACCGTTGCGGTAACGCTGTCGTCGATCTGGCAAGCTGATCCTACCTTTGTCTACGCAAGACAAGGCAATATCCGTTTGGTAGAGGTTGATGCCGCTCAAGCGATTACACCGCGTGCACAAGGGGTTGCAGCGCTTACGTTGTCGAATGGTGATGTTTCTAAATACGCGTGGTTAAATCCGACCAACTTAACACGCATGGCGGCGATCGTGGCTGACGACTTTAAGTTGTTGTGGCCGACACACGCAGAAACGATTGATAGTAACTTACAACGTGTGATGTTGGATGTTCGTGGACTGATCAACCAGCAACAAGCGGTATTATTGGATAACGATGTAGATTCAGTATTGTTGCTTTCAGAAAGCTTGGAAGATTTTGCTTCTGGTAGCCAACTGTTTGTTGAAGAACGTATGTTTAAAGCTGAACTGGAATGGACAGACGAAGACAAAGCCAAGCTTAAAGAGATGTTTTCTGAAGACGATGCTCTATGGTTAGTTACAGCGAAAAAGCCTACGACTTTGATTAAGTCACTGGTGCCTAATGAGCGTATCTTAGTGGTGGATTCTGTTGATCGTTGGGGTAGAGCAGGGATTAATGGAAAAGCGCCGTTTGCCCGTTGGAAGGTGCAGCCATTCAAACGCTAATCAGCGCGACTACAAATGGTAGGATCAAAAAAGCAGCCCAAATAGAGGCTGCTTTTTTGATCTTGTCCGTTGGCTCTGGTCAGAGTTTTGGGTCAGAGTGCTGGGCAAGAGTACTGCGAGTTTAAAACTTACTCTGCAGCTTTTGTCTCTTTAGTTTCGATACCAGCTTCTTCCGATTCAACAGTGCCTTCAGCTTGCTCTTGAGCGGCTTTCGCTTGCTCTTCAGCTTCCATTTTTGCGCGGTCAGCTTTAGAAATATAGCGAGGCTTGTTGCTACCATGCAGTTTAGACGTCGCCTGTTTCTGTCTTTTCTTTAGAATTTGATTGATTTTTTTCTTACGGTTCATTGCTGCATAGCCTTGTATTTAGTTTATGCGGTGGAGGATAATCATTTTAGATCTAGAACTCAATATTTACATGCTATCCAGCAAGGAAAATATCACTATGCAGGCAGTCGAAACCGCACGCTTACGATTAAGAATGATCGCACCTCAAGATGCGGCGTTTATTCAGCGATTATATAGCTCAGAAGATTTCTTACGTTACATCGGAGACAAGGAAATTACCGATACTGGCAAGGCTGTTGAATACATCGAAAACAACATTCTTAAGATGTATAGAGAGAAGGGTGTGTGTTTACTGATGGTCGAGATTAAAGAGTCTTCAACGCCAATCGGTGTCTGTGGTTTGATTAAAAGAGACACACTAGAGGCGCATGATATTGGTTATGGATTTGTACCTGCAGTATATGGGCAAGGTTTTGCAAAGGAGGCGGCACAAGCGATAATTGAACAAGCTCAACATAATGCTGATATCGATCATTTAGTTGCCATCACGACCTCTGATAATATTCGAAGCATCGCACTGTTGACTAAGTTGGGTTTTGTGTTTGAGCGAGTCGAGGACGTGTTAAGTGAAAACGTCAACCTCAACCTGTACGGTTTATCACTGAGTAATTAATCATGTTTCAACATAACAATATTCTGCAAGGCGAACTCGCAACCGAGTACAAAACTGTTATTGCGATGGTGCACATCTATTGCAAAGATCACCATGGTGCGGTTCGTCAAAATAACGCGTTATGTGAAGAGTGTGAGCAACTGTTGCGTTATGCAGAGACGCGACTTGATCGCTGTCCTTATGGTGAGGCGAAACCAACCTGCAATAAGTGTCCAATTCATTGCTATAAGCCTGACCCTAAAGAGCAGATGCGTTTAGTGATGCGATATGCTGGGCCAAGAATGCTACTCAAGCATCCGATTTTAGCGGTACGACATTTGATACATGAGAAGCGGAAAGTGCCAGAGAAGCCATTGCCGAATGTGTCGAACCGCCATATCCGAATGAATAAGAAGTAACACATTGTTTACTGTGTGAAAGTATGTGTAATGTGAAAGTAATCGAAACAAAAAAGGTCTGATTACTCAGACCTTTTTGATGTAGATACACTTCTATCTAAGCTTGAATGCAGCTAGGTAGCTAGGTAGCTAGGTAGCTAGGCAGGTAACTTATGCCGCTTGTGGTTCTTCATAGGTAACCGTTAGGTTATTGATCCAACGTCGGCTCAAGTATCGGTGTGAACAGATGGCCAGTTTCACCACTTCTTCTACCAACATCAGACCATAGATGTATTTGAAATCCCATCCAGCGACAAATGCGCCGTAAACACACACTGGAATCCCAACCATCCACATCGCGATGAAATCCATGCGCAGGCAGAATGCATTGTCACCACCAGCACGAATAATGCCGTTGATGATTACCATGTTTAGCATGCGAATTACGACAGCAAAGCACATGATGATCATTGCTGGCGCGGCGAGTGGGTATAGTTTCTCGTTTGTTAAGTTAAGCCAACTCAATACGTGCTCTTTGCCTAGGAAGAGGAGAAGGCCGACAACCGCACCAAATCCAATTACAGCCTTTATGAACGTTAGGCCCATGCTCATTGCGTCATCAAATTCATCACGGCCTAGCGAATGGCCAAGCAATACTGAACACGCTACAGAAATACCAAAGAAAATCGAGTAACACAGCGATTCGAACGGCGCGAGCATCGAGAAAACCGCCAGCTCTGTTGTGCCCATGTGACCGAAGATCATTTGGTATGCCATAGTACCCATTGCCCACAACACGGCATTCATGGTTAGCGGCAATGCAATACGTCGGTAAGAAAGCCACAGTGACGGACGATGTGGTGAGCTTGGAGTGGTTAACAGCCAGTGTTTACGCATACGCATGTAGCTATACATCAAGCCCACTTGAATCAATCGCGCTAAGGTTGTCGCCAATGCCGCACCCGCCACGCCCATTGCTGGAATGCCGAAAGCCCCTTTAATTAGAACGAAGTTAAGCGCGATGTTGAGTGCAATGGTAACACCACCTAATAATAGTGGAGTTACGGTGTCACCTGATGAGCGCATGCTCGCTTCAACCACGACCACAATGTGAGTCAGCAGCAAAACAGGGAAGCCATACCAAAGGTAAGTCGCGCCAAGTTCAATCACGGTTTGATCGCTGGTTTGCAACATCATTAAAAACTGAGAACCAAGAGTGATGATTGCAGTCACAGGTAGCAGAACTTTTAAGCCAAATACCATCGCGATAGATGACACTGTGCGCGCACTTTTTCGGTCATTCTTTCCCCAGTATTGGGCGACTAATGTTCCGTTTGCTGAGGCCAACCCTGCCATAATCATAATAGCAACGAAGTGCCATTTTGATGCAATTCCCACAGCCGCAGCTGCTTCCATGCCAAAATCACTGACCATTAATACGTCAGCAAGGGCAAGAATAGCAACCAGCGCACTTTGCAAAGCAACAGGCAAACCAAGTTTAACGATACGAGGTAAGATGCTCTCTGGCTTGTTATTCATAGATGAGTTAGGGTTGATGTTAGTTGTCATAAGCTCTCCAATTTATGGCAGAACTATAGTGATTTGAGTGAAGTAACAACATGTTTAAAAAACAACAAAACCTGTGCAAACCCGTCATTGAGACTATGAAGCCTAAATCAACTTGGCATGATGATGTTTTTCTCGCGGAACAGTGCAAAGAACGTTTTTTGACCGTTGAAGATATCCCAGAAATGAAAAGCTGTGGTGTTTATATGGGTGGCATGGCGAAGTTATATGACGCGTATTGGGTTGAACGTGAATCCGTAAACGTTCATACGCTAATTTTTACTCAAGAAGGGGGCGGAATTCTAACGACCGCAACCTCGGTACAAGCCATCACGCCATACACACTGGTGGTTCTGCCCGCGGAAACGCCATTTCGCTTTGAACTCGATCCTCAATACAACTATTGGAAAATGGCGTGGATGTTGACGCCTGATACTCCGCAATGGCAACATATTGCGAGTTTAGGTCAGAACATTGTGCCTTTTGGACAGTGTGAACAGATCTGGTCGCTGATGAATTTGGTTCACTTTGAAATTGGCGGCCGTGCAAGTTACAGAAAACTGCTCATGAGCGAGATTATTCGAACCTTAACGGGCTTTGAGCCCAAATCGACCAGCACCACGGCACGTGTTCAGGCGTTATACAACGAAATCGAGAGTAGTCTACATTTAGCGTGGACCGTAGCGGGGATGGCAGAACGTGTTTTCATCAGTGAAGAACAGTTAAACCGAGTCACTAAGTCGTTGTTTAACGTGTCTCCACGTAGCAAGTTGATACAACTGAGAATGGACAAAGCGACCAGCTTGTTGAAGCAGCAAGATTGGTCAGTGTCGATGATTGCCAACCGCTTAGGCTACAAAGATCCTTATAACTTCTCACATCGCTTTAAAAAGCATTTTGGTTTATCGCCAAGTCAATATCGAAAGAGTCATCGGGTTGCCGGTTAGCGTTGTTTATTTCCTCGATCAATTACGCAAGATCAATCTTTGCAGTAATAATACTGTATTGAGATATCTATCAATTTAGTATTTTTACTCTATTCGGTACTATTGGAAATATCCAAGAGGGTGACTGCATATGCAATGCGAGGAATTAATGCAACAAGCTATCAAAAGTGTGAATGATTTTGAATTCCCGTCAAAGGTTATTCTAAATAATAAAGAGTTTCAATCAGGCACTAAAATCGTACGCAAGCAGGGTTGTGGTTCAATAATAGGAACGCTTGCTGAGCCTCATCGTAAAGTACTTTTCTATCTTTACCTGAACAGAGGCCAAGTGGTGAGCAAGCAAATTTTGAAGCGTGTAGGATGGGCAGGTAAAGCGGTGACATCTGCATCTGTGTTGGTTGCCATTTACGAGATAAGGAGGATTCTTGACTGCCGTTGTATACAAACAGTTTCCAACGAAGGGTATGTCATGGAGTAATAAATAATCTTCTATTGATATCCTGTTAATATATTAATAATAAAAATTTAATCTCTTTACCGTACGAATTCCATTGATTATCGTCAAATCTAAAACGTCCACTTATAAGCGGCGTTATATAAATACGATCGAATCTGACTTTGTCGCTGGCTATATAGTAAGGGAATGATATAAAAATGGACTCTTATCCTGCAATAGAAACGAACCACTCTGAAAACAACGTAGTACTTGAACTAAACGGTAAAATTGTTGAACTCAACACCAAACTCATTCGCAATGTTGAAAATGGTTACGTACTGGCTACCATGCCTTTGGCGTACCGAAAGATCATTTTATTTATGAATCGACATCGAGGTGAACTGTTCAGTGTTGGCCAATTAAAGAAGATTGGCTGGGAAAGTGAGAAAGTGACCAACTCATCTGTGATTGTTGCGATATCCGAAATTAGATCATTATTCGGAGACGGATTAATCATCACGATTACTGGTGAAGGTTACGTATTTCAACCTTAACCTTCTGAAATAATAGATTTTATTGCTATTTGCTATTTGCTATTGTTTTTTTGTCGATCTTTCCTCCAGACGACATAAAACAAAAAGGGCTCTTAATTTAGACGGGAAGTCATAACTAAGAGCCCTAGTGATACAGTTCTTGTGCCTGTCTATTCCATTTACTCGCCTGCAATCTGTAGAGGAGAACGTTTTAGGCTAGCAATTAGCATGTAGATGGTTGTAGCGAGTAGAGACGCGAACAGGTAAGTGAATAAGCCTGCTTGTGAATCCATAAAGCTATCCGCAACCAATGGCCCTGCTACAGAGCCGATGCTGTAACACAACAACATAACTTGAGTCACTGAAACTAAGTAGCTCGGGTCTAAGTTACGACAACCCAAGTTAATCGCAATTGGGTAAAGTGCAAATGTTGCCATACCTAATACAAACAAGCTCATACCAAGAACGTAAAAATCATGGTTGATAGTGAGCACACCAATGCTTGCAACCCCTAGCATGCAGAACAGAGCCATTAATAACACTTGTCCTATGTGGTGAGACAACCACGTCACCATCGGTTGAACGGCCATACCACCCATGATCACTAACGCCATCAAACCGCCAATGTCTTGGTGTGCGATGTTGCGCTGAGCGAGTTCTACAGGCATCAATCCGTAAATAGACCCAAGTGTTAACCCAGAAACAATACAGCCAATCAAAGCGCTGTGACTTAGCTTGCTGATTTGTTTCAGTGATAAAGACTGCGCATCGTGAATTTGTGGTGCTGTTGCTTGTCCGTACATCAATACAATGATTGCTCCAAACAGCAGGGTGAACATTGCAATGAAAGGCACGCCGCCCGTAATACCAAGGTATCCGATGCCAAGTTGACCAACGGCCGAACCGCCATATAACGAACACATGTAAACCCCTAAACGTTTCGCACGTTGAGATTCTTCACCGCTCATTAGCCAAGATTCCACAATCACAAAGATCCCAGCGACTGAGACACCCGCGACGAAACGAGCCAACAACCAAACTGATTGATGTGGCGCCAACGGTAATACAAGAATCGTGGCGATAAATACGCTAAGTGCAATGACGAAAGCGTCTTTGTGACCAACGCGAGCGATCGCACGCTCAATCAATAACGTACCCGCTAAAAGACCTGCATAAAAGGCACTCGCCAACCAACTCGATAGATTACTGTCTAAGCCATACTCAGACAGCATTAATGGTAATGAACTCATTAAGTAGCCTGAAGCGATCGCGTAAAAAGACAATGCAATAACAGGAACAGTTATGCGAGTTGTTGGTTGGATGTTGTCCAATGCAGGAGCCTCTAAATAGTAAAAGAAACGATGAATTTTCCGCGACTATGGGGGAGAAACCGAATTGGGTAAAACGAATAAAAATGGTCGTTAAGATAAAAGAAATCTATCGTGTTTGTTGGCTAAAATACCGTTGTGATATTTCATGTTTTCGCGATATTTTCTGCGGTTAAATAGCCGATAAAGCGTTGTTCAAACGACTATTTAATTTGAAAGACGGAGAGAGATTCGTTGTATCCATCAGATTTTAATTTAGGGCGTTTAATCGTGTTAGACCACTTCTTTTCGGTATTGTCTGGGCGAGCTTCCACTCCACCTACGAAAGGCATGCCGAAAGTTCGCACTGTCTGAAAAACCCACTCTATCGGAGATCTCTTCAATACTCATATGCGTCGATGAAAGATAGTGTCGAGAGAGGTGAAATCGCACGTGATCCAATATTTTCTGATAGCTCGTGTCTGCAGCTTTAAGGTGTCTACGTAGTGTTCTAGAAGACATTCCTAATTCTGTGGATAGCGCCTCAATGGAAGGGTAACAGCCAGGCCTTTCAATAAACATTTGTGAGATCTTCTCTTTAAGGCTGGTGGGCGCGCTGACTCTAGCCAACATGTCGTCACAAGATTTTAAACACATTTGTAAGGTGATTGGGTTAGCCGTTGGTAAAGGTGAATATAGGCTTGTTGCATCGAACTGCCACTCAAGCTGCTCGCAATCAAACTCTACACGGCAACGGAAAATCTCCTGATAGAGATCGCCATAAGTAGGTTTAGGGTAAGGGAAGCGGATCACAAGAGAGGGAAACGGCTGTTGTAGCACTTCTTCACACAAACTTTGAATAGCGGAAAACCAATACTCACAACAGAAAGGCAACAAAGAGTCGAGCTCGATAAGTTGCTCAGCGCGAAAGTATCCGATTTGATGTTCAACGGACATGGTCTTCTTGAGAACAGGGCCCGCAAGACGCAGATATTTGAAGCCCATTAAAAGAGCGTCTAACAGTGTCTCACTGCTGAACACTGCGTAACCCAACACACCAAAATCACTGAATCGGGCTTCCTGTCCAACTTTTAGCCCTAACCCCTCTACGTTGGAACTCTCAAGCGCGTTACTGAACACCGCTAATTTTTGTGCGAGCGTGATGTGGGTATCGGGCGTATTAAGCTGGAACTCATCGATGTTACTGCCTTTCAATAACGTATCGACCGTCAAGGATGATGAAAAATAGCGAGACAATAGTTGAAGATCAAGAATACCAAATGCCTGCATATCCGGTTCGTAAACTGCGGTGTATTCCATAATATGCCTCTTGTTGAGTGTTCTTATTCTATCTTAACCACGAACATCTTTTCGTCGGCTGTGTTGCAATTATGTCCGAATATCACCGTTTTTTGTCTTTTTGCAACCTTTGCGGAATGTTATCGAAATGTTGTAATTTAATAAGTAATACACGGACACGTGTGCATAGGGTCGAAATAACAATAGATTAGAAACGAAAGCAAAGAGCAAATGAACATAGGTTAAACACATATTCGAAACAAAACACAACAACGTCTACGGTGACCGTGACTAATAGGTCTAAGCCGAATAAGGAGATCATGGATGCACAATCTTGCTGTTAACTTGGAGCGCAGCGCTTCGCTTTTCCCAACTAAAGCCGCACTACGAATGGGGACGGATGAAGTCAGCTTCTCTCAGTTGGAACAACTTTCTGGAAACGTCGCCGCTAATTTAAAGAGGCTGGGGCTCAAGAAAGGAGATAAGGTCGCGTTGTCGTGTCCGAATGTCACGTATTTCCCGATTGCCTATTATGGAATCCTGAAAGCAGGCTGCGTCGTGGTGCCTTTAAACGTGTTATTTAAAGCAAGAGAGATCGCTTACCACCTTAATGACTCGGACGCGAAAGCCTATTTATGCTTTGAGGGCAGTGAAGAGCTGCCCATCGGTCGCTATGGCTTACAAGGTTTCGAACAGGCAAACCATTGTGAACACTTTGTCGAGATACCCATCCCAACCGGCGCAGACACGACTTCAGAAAGAAACGAGCAGCATGAATCAATCACTGACTGGTTAGAACAACCTTTGGCTTCGTTTGAGTCTGTGGCTTGCCATGGTGATGATACCGCTGTGATTCTTTATACTTCAGGTACGACAGGTCAGCCAAAAGGGGCTGAGCTTTCCCACACCAACATGCAAACCAATGCGATGTCGTCACAGTATCTAATGCGATTGGAGTACAGCGACACCACAATGGCCACACTGCCTTTATTCCATAGCTTCGGCCAAACGGTCATGATGAACGCGAGTGTGCTAACAGGGTCGACCATGGTGTTGATTCCGCGTTTCGAACCGTCACTGGTGATCGAACAGATCATTAACCATAAAGTCAGCGTGTTTGCGGGCGTTCCAACCATGTATATCGCGCTATTAAAGGCGGGAGAAGAGTCCTCTAGTAGTTTAGAAATAAGCAAACGCTCTGAACAGGTTAAACACAGCTTGAGGTTGGGTGTTTC
The DNA here is from genome assembly GCF_057785955.1 of Vibrio sp. QJM3NY_27. Taxonomy (NCBI): domain Bacteria; kingdom Pseudomonadati; phylum Pseudomonadota; class Gammaproteobacteria; order Vibrionales; family Vibrionaceae; genus Vibrio; species Vibrio sp. QJM3NY_27. Next base: position 1,565,768 of record NZ_CM173512.1, read on the forward strand.
TGGCGGTGCTTCTATGCCACTTGAGGTTATTCGACAGTTTGAGTCTCGCTTTGAGCTTCCAGTATTAGAAGGCTATGGTTTATCAGAAACAGCGCCAGTTGCGACCTTTAATCATATTGATGGTGACCGATTGTCTGGCAGTGTGGGTCAACCTTTGTGTGGTCACCTTATCAAGATCACTGATATACAAGGTAACTCTGTTGCAATGGGTGAATTGGGCGAAGTCTGCATCAAAAGTCCAAGTGTCATGAAAGGCTACTATCAAAGGCCAGAAGCTACGGCGGAAGCCATCAGAGACGGTTGGTTCCTAACTGGAGATATTGGACGCACCGATGAGCACGGCAACTTGTTCATTGTCGATCGCGTTAAAGACATGATCATCCGCGGTGGTTACAACGTGTACCCGCGCGAAATCGAAGAAGTATTGATGTGTCATCCTGATGTCGAAATGGTCGCGGTGGTGGGTGAACATCATGATCGCCTAGGCGAGGAGATTCACGCCCATGTGGTGCTTCACGAACATACGCAATGTGATAGTGTAGCTCTGATAACATGGTGTCGTGAGCAATTGGCCGATTACAAATATCCGCGTAAGATATTCATTCGTAAAGCCTTACCCATGACAGCAACCGGAAAAATCTTGAAGCGCGAATTACACCCACTAGAAATAGCGGAGATGGCAAATGGATAGTTATGATTTTATTGTTGTTGGCGGTGGTTCGGCTGGGTGTGTGATGGCTTCTCGGCTGTCGGAAGATCCTAATGTCACTGTTTGCTTACTAGAAGCGGGCGGCAAAGATACGAGCCCATTCATTCATACACCGGTTGGCGTTGTGGCAATGATGCCAACCAAACTGAATAATTGGGCTTTTGAAACCGTTAAACAACCGGGTTTGAACGGCCGCAAAGGTTACCAACCGAGAGGTAAGACACTTGGCGGCTCTAGTTCTATCAATGCCATGATGTACGCTCGTGGGCACCGTTATGATTACGATATATGGGAAAGTTTGGGTAACACTGGGTGGGATTATGAATCGTGTCTGCCTTACTTTAAGAAAGCAGAAAATAACGAAGTTCACCAAGATGAGTATCACGGCCAAGGTGGTCCATTGAATGTGGCTAACCTTCGATCGCCAAGTCCAATGTTGGAACGCTATTTAACGGCGTGTGAGTCGATAGGGATTCCTCGTAATGACGACATCAACGGTGCGGCTCAGTTTGGGGCGATGCCGACTCAGGTGACTCAGATTAATGGTGAACGATGCAGTGCTGCTAAGGCTTATTTAACACCAAACCTTTCGAGACCAAATCTAACGGTCGTGACCAAGGCCACCACGCATAAGGTCTTGTTTGAAGGCAAGAAGGCGGTCGGGGTTGAATATGGCTCTAACGGGAAGCGTTATCAGATCAGAGCCAACAAAGAGGTGATTTTATCTGCGGGTGCATTTGGTTCTCCCCAATTGCTGTTACTGTCGGGTGTCGGCGTTAAAGCTGAACTAGAGACGCATGGCATCGAACAGGTTCATGAATTGCCTGGAGTAGGTAAGAACCTACAAGACCATATCGACTTAGTGCATTCGTACAAATGCAGTGAAAAGCGTGAAACCTTCGGTATCTCGTTGCAAATGGCCTCTGAAATGACCAAAGCTCTGCCGCTATGGCACAAAGAACGCCGTGGCAAGATGAGTAGCAACTTTGCTGAAGGGATAGGCTTTCTATGTTCAGAAGATCATATCGCCGTGCCGGATTTAGAGTTTGTATTTGTCGTCGCTGTGGTAGATGACCACGCCCGAAAAATACATACCAGTCATGGGTTTACCTCTCACGTCACCTTGCTACGACCGAAAAGCATAGGAACCGTAACGCTTAATAGTAGTGATCCTTATGATCCGCCTAAGATCGACCCTGCGTTTTTCAGCCATCCAGAAGACATGGAGATTATGATTAAGGGCTGGAAGAAGCAGTATCAAATGTTAGAGAGTTCGGCGTTTGATGACATCCGTGGCAATGCTTTCTACCCAGTGGACGCCAGTGATGACAAGGCTATCGAGCAAGACATTCGTAACCGTGCAGACACTCAGTATCACCCGGTCGGGACCTGTAAAATGGGCCCTAGTAGTGATTCATTAGCCGTGGTAGATAACGATCTTAAAGTTTATGGATTGGATAATTTGAGAGTCATTGATGCTTCTGTGATGCCGACATTGATTGGGGCAAACACCAACGCGCCAACCATTATGATTGCTGAAAAAATCGCAGATCAAATCAAAGAGGAATACGGGTTAGGTCAGCAAGAATCTAGTATTCAAGCGAAAGGCGAAGCTGTGGTTTAATTCAAGAAGCTAAGTGATAACCATAAATAAAACAGTAGGTTAGATAGTCTTGATTTGATAAGACTCTCTAACCTATTTTTGTGTGTTTACTTAGAACAAAGCAAAAGCTAATTCAATAGTTTAATCAATAGCTTAAACAATAGTGTTACTTGGTTAGAGCTTGATTAAGCCATTGATCAAATTGGCCTTTTGGTAACGCACCGTTAATCGTATCGACACGTTTACCGTCTTTAAAGACCATTACCGTCGGAATACTTCTGATTTGGTACATCGCGGCAAGCTGCTGCTGAGCTTCAGTATCAATCTTAACGAATCGAACATCTCCCGAGCGCTCTTTAGCAACGTCACTGAACACTGGCGCAAAACCCACACATGGGTTACACCATGTCGCCCAGAAATCGACAACCACAGGCTGTGAACTGTTCAATATAGATTGGAAATTAAGTGACGTTCCCTCGATAGGAGCGCCATCGAGCAATGCTGTTTTGCATTTACCACAAGTTGGGCTTTCTGAAATTCTTTCTGAAGGAACTCGGTTTACGCCATTACAAGAAGGGCATCGTGTGTTGAATGTAGACATAACTTTCTCTTTTTATTGTAACTCCGTTGCTAACGCGATTTACGAATCACGCACGGAGCGCTTATACTGTTTAAAACTAGAATACGATACTTAAATAGAAACAAACAATAAACAGGTAAATGATGACAAAATTTTACGCCGAAATTACTGGCTGGGGAAAGTGTCTACCACCAGCCGTGCTGTCCAATGATGATCTAAGCACTTTCATTGATACGTCTGACGAGTGGATTCGAACTCGAACTGGTATCGAAAACCGTCGTATCAGTCATGTAAATACCTCTGAGCTAGCGACTGTTGCAGCGAAACATGCCATGGCGTGTGCTGGCCTAACAGCCGAAGATATCGATCTCGTGATCATCGCGACGTGCAGCCCAGATTCCCTTATTCCAAATACCGCATCTAAGGTTCAACAGAACTTAGGCATTAAGAGTGCAGCGGCTTTCGACCTTAACGCAGCGTGTACTGGCTTCATTTACGGTGTCGAAACGGCGACTCGACTGATTCAAGCGGGTAACTACCGCAATGCGATCGTTGTAGGCGCAGAACGCCTGTCATTTTTCATTGATTGGACTAAGCGTGATACCGCGGTTCTTTTCGGTGATGGAGCCGGCGCTGTGGTTCTATCTCGCACTGAAGAACAAGTCGGCTTACAAGAAGCTCAAATCGGTTGTGACGCCGAAGGCCGCGATATTTTAGCGGTACCAAAATTCGGTACGTCTATGGATCGCTTTGCGGCTGATAACGGTTACTGGGACTTTGATTTCGTTGGTAAAGAAATCTTCAAACGCGCAGTGAAAGGCATGGGCGCAGCGGCGCACACAGTTTTGAGTCGCACAGGCATCTCAACCGACAACATTGACGTTGTGATTCCGCACCAAGCGAACATCCGAATTATTCAAACCCTTTGTGATATGGCGGGTATCGATCGCGAGAAAGCGTTTGTTAACATCCAAAATTACGGCAACACATCCGCAGCGACAGTACCAATCGCATTGTGTGAATCGCTAGAGCAAGGTTTCGTTAAGCCTAACGACAATATTCTTGTTGCAGCGTTTGGTGCGGGTTTAACGTGGGGTGCTGGCCACATTAAATGGGGTAACCGTGTTGAACCGCTAGGTCAATCAGATGCTAAGCTTCCAGAAGCTGATAAATCCGCTTTAGAGCTTCTAGAAAGAGCCATTTTACACTGTAAAACACACCCGAATTCAGCGAGCGAATAACGCTGATGGGTACAGTCGTCAAAGTACGTCTTATGACTAAAGCCGACCTTGATGAGGCGGCTTTAGTCCACCAAGCTGCATTTGTTCGACAACAGCACTCTAGAAGTTGGTTACAATGTAACTTAAATGCTGCACCGCGTTTTCTTAACTTTGTTGTGGAGAGTGAAGGCGAGATCTTGGGTTACATCATCTGGGTTCAGAAAAGCGGGTTTAGACCTGAAGCTGTTTTAGAACTAGAGCAACTTGCCGTGTTACCAAGCGTGCAAGGGCAAGGATTGGGAAAAACGCTGATTCTAGATTCCCTGCCGCAGGTAAAACAGCATTTGGCGGATCAAGGCTCGACGCTCAAACACGTGCTAGTGACCACCAGAGCAGACAACTTTGCACAAAAGCTTTATCAATCTACGTTGGGTGCAGAAGTCGAAACCACGATTTCAAACCTGTATTCTGCTGATGAAGTACTTATGATCGCTCGCAATATAGGTGAGCGAATCTGATCGCTGAGTTTTTAGAACTAATTATAATCAGCGGTATAAATCGACTTACGTTTAATTAGGGACTTCTACAGTCCCTTTTGTTATTTCTTAGGAAGTGTTTTGAAGAAAGTTTTAGCAATTGGCTACGTTTGGCCAGAACCGAATTCATCGGCGGCGGGTAGCCATATGATGTCACTTTTACGCCTGTTCAAGAGACAAGGTTGGTCAGTTGAATTTGCAACGCCAGCTCAAGAAACCGAGCACATGATCGATCTTTCTGAAGAGGGCATCACAAGCCAATCTATACAGTTGAATTGCGACAGCTTTGACCAATACATTGAAGAGCTGCAACCCGATGTCGTGATGTTCGACCGTTTTATGATGGAAGAGCAGTTTGGTTGGCGTGTTGAGAAAGTATGCCCGAATGCATTTAAGTTACTGGATACTGAAGATTTACAGTTCCTACGTAACGCGCGCCATGAAGCTGTTAAGAAAGAGACTGAACTGACCAAAGCGCATTTGTACAGTGACTTAGCGAAACGTGAAATTGCCGCGATTCTACGCTGTGATCTTTCGTTGATCATTTCAAGTTACGAGATGGAACTTCTTCAATCTGAGTTCAATATCGATCCAAAACTGCTTCATCATCTGCCTTTCATGGTTGATCTTAATACGCTACCTGAAAGCACGAAAAGCTTTGAAGAACGTAAGAATTTCATGACGATAGGCAATTTTAGACACGCACCTAACTGGGATGCTGTGCTGCAGTTACAGAAGATTTGGCCGAAGATTCGCAAACAGCTACCTGACACTGAACTTCATATTTATGGATCGTATCCGCCGCCAAAAGCGACCGCATTACACAACCCTAAAACCGGTTTCCATATCAAAGGTTGGGCTAAAGATGCTCAAGAAGTGATGGAAGATGCGCGTGTTTGTGTTGCTCCATTACGTTTTGGCGCTGGCATTAAAGGTAAGTTGCTTGATGCGATGAAGCTGCAAACTCCGAATGTAACCAGCGAGATCGGCAGTGAAGGCATGCTACCGCAAGGTGAACTGCAATGGCCGGGTGCGGTTGCTGATGATATCGACGAGTTTGTTGAACAAGCTGTCGGTCTATACAAAGATGAAGAGAAGTGGCTTAAGGCACAAAGCCAGTGTCATTCAATCCTTGAAGCGCACTACGAGCAGAATCAACTCGGCGACGCATTGATTGAGCGATTAACGGCGTTAGAGTCTGAACTTGAATCTCATCGACTAGATAACTTCTTTGGTTCGATGCTCAAGCACCACAGCATGGCGAGCACCAAGTACATGTCGCAGTGGATAGCTGAAAAGAACAAGACTAAGTAGCTGATAAAATATAACCGAATCAAATAATAAGCCCTTAGGTTAACGCCTAGGGGCTTTTTTCATGCGGGACGCTTTCTATTCCAGACTTACAAAACGAAACATACTAGCTCTACATTAGCATTGACTAATTTACATTTATTAGTAAACTCTAATTTATAGTTTGTTATGAGTTTATGATGTTTGTGGATAGGAGAGGTCGGTGATGGGTTTAATACCTTGGGATGCATTGTTCGGTGGCATGTTGTTAGGTGCTTCGGCAATTATACTTATGTTAGGCATAGGGCGAGTAGCAGGAATCAGCGGTATTGTTAGCCGACTATTGCCATCAGGTTCGAACAATAGTGCAAGCAAGGCTTCTCAATCAGGTACGGACAACAACGTTGAGAAGACCGAAAAGCACTGGCGCATCGCCTTTGTTGTGGGAATGGTCATAAGTGGTTGGCTATTAATCCCGACAGGCTATCAACTTCCACAGTTAGAAGAGATGAATTTCGTTTTAGTCATTATTGCTGGTCTTTTGGTTGGCTTTGGTACTAAAACAGCAAATGGTTGTACTAGCGGCCATGGCATTGTGGGAATGGCTCGTTTATCTAAACGTTCTATTGTTGCGACCTGCGTATTTATGGGCGTGGCAATCGTAACCGTGTTTATCAAGAATCTGATTGGCTTGGGGGCATAATGAAAAACGCTTCATTTACTATCGTTGTCGGTTTGGTCGCAGGTATTCTGTTTGGGTCAGGAATGATTATCTCAGGCATGGTTTATCCTGAGAAGGTACTCGGCTTCTTAGACATTACCGGTAACTGGGACATTAGTTTGGCATTCGTTATGGGTGGCGCGCTATTGGTCTTTGCACCGTTTTATCATTTGGTCATTAAAAAGCGTGCTAAAGCGATTAATGGCGAGCCGTTAGATAGCCGTAACAATCCGTTGATAGACAGAAAGCTGATTCTTGGCTCTACAGCGTTTGGCTTAGGCTGGGGGATTGCAGGCTTTTGCCCGGGGCCTGCAGTAACCAGCCTTAGTGGCGGTAACCCTACGGTATGGCTGTTCGTCTTAAGTATGCTGGTGGGGATGTGGCTAGCGGGTCGAACCAATAAAGGTTGCTAGCAGTACGCCTACCATTTATTGCATGGCTGAGAGGATTCGATCTTATCTGACCAAACAGAGAGGCTGGCCCGCTTTCAGTAAAAGCCAGTCAGCCTCTTTCTATATCTACTGTTTTCTATTATTTGCACTTATCTACAATCTGCCGTTATCTAAAATCTACTATTTAATAGTCGTTGAAACAGGGCAGTGGTCACTGAGTTTGTAGTCCAGAACATCTTGCGTTTCAAATACCTTTTGCTTCGCAGGAGAGGCATCCAAGGACTTGCTCACAACAATATGATCAATCACCGAACGGAACTGGTGTGTGCGATGATTGTTGCGGTTTGAGCGCACCTTACAATCTGCTCGAGTTTTTCTTGTTGCCAACTGGGCATCGGTATTTTGCGTCATATCTTTCCACATCCAATCTCTTGAATAGGATAGGTTATGGTTGAAATCGCCTAGAATCGCGTAGTCTTCACCATTACGTTCTCTTTGCTGTATCCACTTATTCAGTTGCTTAGCTTGGTCTTTAAGTATTGAACAGTCACGGTTCGACTTGTAAGCGCCGCTGCAACCCGCCTTTAAGTGCACTGACAACATGTGAATTGGATTTGAATCCGTTTCCACAACCATATAACTGGCAAATCTGAGCTTGCTGTTAGCACTCGTTTCCAGAGGAAAGTCAGCGTAGTCAGTGAGAGCGATTCCTTTACGAACCGCGAAGCCCGTATATTGGTTCACTTCTTTGAATTGTCGGTTACTGTTTTTGGGCAATGAACGATCAGACATCAATATTTTGTATTGAGCGCCGGCGATGCGTTGAATGGCATTGATGTCATCGACTTCTTGAAAAGCGACCACATCCGCATTTAAGGATTGGAAATACTGTTCGAGTTTATCGAAATCTGCTTGGTTTCGTTTGGAAGAAAACTTATTCACAGCCTCGTTGGTTGATAACCATTCGATATTCCAACTGGATATGGTCAAAGGTTCAGCAAATGTCTGGCTACTGAGTAAGCAAGCTAACATTATCCACTTTTGAAGTCGTTTCATCCCAAATATCCCTAATTTTGGTGTCCAATATAGTTGAGCCGTTATCCTACAACACTTACCAAAAATTCAACTCTTTTTAGCAGTTTTTTTATTGTTACATTGTTTCTTTTCGACTTGAGAACTCACGTAATAATATTGGATTTATCTTGTTCAGCGTGCGCGTTTTATTGATCCAAATCAATACTCAAAGTTGGTGGTTCTCGTTAAATACGCCACAATATCTAGTGTTAGTTAAACGATAAATCGCTCTATATAGTGTGTTTGTGGATAAGTCTGTGAATACCTCAAGAGTAAGGAGAAGTGGTGAAATCAATCGTAATCAAGCGTGATGGCTCAAGAGCTCCATTCAGTAGAGATCGTATCCAAGCTGCAGTGGAAGCAGCATCAGACAAAGCCGATAAGGAAATTGCTATTTATGCTCTGAATGTGGCATTAGCAGTTGAGTTGAAGCTCGAAGACTACGATGAAGTTCATATTTCTGAAATTCAGACTTTGGTCGAGAATGAGCTAATGCAGGGACCGTATAAGTCTCTGGCTCGTGCCTACATTGAATATCGTCATGACCGAGACATCGCACGTGAAAAGCAAAGCGCTTTAACTCGTGAGATCGAAGGTTTGATCGAAGAAAGCAATGTTGATCTGATCAATGAGAATGCCAACAAAGACGGTAAAGTAATCCCAACTCAGCGTGATTTGCTGGCGGGTATCGTGGCTAAACACTATGCAAAAACTCACATTTTGCCGCGTGACATCGTACAAGCTCACGAGTGTGGTGACATTCATTACCACGATCTAGACTACGCACCGTTCTTCCCAATGTTTAACTGTATGCTTATCGACTTGAAAGGCATGTTAACGCATGGCTTCAAGATGGGTAACGCGGAGATCGACACGCCTAAGTCTATTTCTACAGCAACAGCGGTAACCGCGCAGATCATCGCGCAAGTCGCGAGCCACATCTATGGCGGTACTACGATTAACCGTATCGATGAGGTTCTAGAGCCTTACGTTATGGCGAGCTACGAGAAGCATTTATCACTAGCGAAAGAGTGGGACATTCATAGCCCAGAAGCTTTTGCTATCTCTCGTACCGAGAAAGAGTGTTACGACGCGTTCCAATCTCTGGAATACGAAGTAAACACGCTACACACGGCTAATGGCCAAACTCCATTCGTTACGTTTGGTTTTGGTCTAGGCGAAAGCTGGGGTTCGAAACTTATCCAGCAATCTATTTTGAAAAACCGCATTGCAGGTTTGGGTAAGAACCGCAAAACAGCGGTATTCCCTAAACTGGTGTTTGCAATCAAAGATGGTTTGAACCACCAGAAGCAAGATCCAAACTACGACATCAAGCAATTGGCGCTTGAGTGTGCGTCTAAGCGTATGTACCCAGACATTCTTAACTACGACAAAGTAGTAGAAGTGACAGGGTCATTTAAAACGCCTATGGGTTGCCGTAGCTTCTTGAATACTTACGAAGAAAATGGTGAGTTGATTCACGAAGGCCGTAACAACTTAGGTGTAGTTAGCCTCAACTTGCCACGTATCGCGATTAACGCGAAGCAAGATATGGTTAAGTTCTACGAACTGCTTGATGAAAAATTGAAGCTGGCTCGTCGTGCTCTAGAGACTCGTATCTCTCGTCTAGAAAACGTCAAAGCACGTGTTGCTCCAATCCTATATATGGAAGGTGCATGTGGTGTTCGCTTGAAAGCGGACGACTCTATTGCCGATATCTTCAAGAACGGCCGTGCTTCTGTTTCTCTCGGCTACATTGGTATCCACGAAGCAATGACTGCGCTTTACGGCACAGATGTTCACCTGTATGACGACGGCGAAATGCGTGCTAAAGCGCTTGAGTTAGTGGAGTACATGAAGCGTGAAGTGGAATCTTGGACCAAAGAAACAGGTTACGCGTTCAGCCTATACGGCACACCAAGTGAAAACCTATGCAGCCGTTTCTGCAGCATTGATACCAAAGAGTTTGGTGTGATTGATGGCGTGACAGACCGTGGTTACTACACAAACAGCTTCCACTTAGACGTGCAGAAGAAAGTGAACCCATACGACAAGATCGATTTCGAGATGCCTTATCCTGAAATCTCTAGTGGTGGTTTTATCTGTTACGGCGAATTCCCGAACATGCAGAAGAACATCGAAGCACTAGAAAATGTATGGGATTACAGCTACACACGTGTTCCTTACTACGGCACCAACACGCCGATTGATGAGTGTTACGAATGTGGTTACAACGGTGAGTTCGACTGTACAAGTAAGGGCTTTACGTGTCCTAAGTGTGGCAACCACGACTCAACCAAAGTGTCGGTAACACGCCGTGTTTGTGGTTACCTTGGTAGCCCAGATGCACGACCATTTAACTTCGGTAAGCAAGAAGAAGTTAAACGCCGCGTGAAGCATCTTTAATCTAACGAAGGATCTTAGTTAAGATCTGAGATCTTTAGCTAGCTCACTTAGAAGAGCTACGTTTCAAGACATAAGATTGGTATCGGCGCTATGTCGATACCAATTCTTTCGTTTCAGTTCTTACAGCACTTCCTTCAAACTATTAAGCAATAACGAGTTTTCAATACTGCCTTATGAATTATCATCAATATCACCCAATCGACGTTGTAAATGGCCCAGGAACACGCTGCACGTTGTTTGTGTCGGGTTGTGTACACCAATGTCGCGGGTGCTATAACCAGTCGACACAAAGATTGGACTCTGGGCATTTGTTTACTCAAGAGCTACAAGACCAAATTATCTCTGACCTCAATGATCCGCGAATTAAGCGTCGTGGTTTATCGCTTTCTGGTGGCGATCCTCTGCATCCGGCAAACGTGTCTGAAGTGCTGAGGCTTGTTCAGCGTGTAAAAGCGGAATGTGAAGGCAAAGACATCTGGATGTGGACTGGCTACGAGCTCGATGAGCTGGATGAAAAGCAGAAGCAAGTATTGGAATACGTTGATACCCTGATTGACGGTCGTTTCGAACAAGATAAAGCGGACCCAATGTTAGATTGGCGTGGTAGTTCAAACCAAATCATCCATCGATTTACTGACTTATAAACTTATAAGGTTTGTTCTGATTCAGTATTCTCGTGAACAGAAAAAGAAACAGAAAAAAGGGCTTCATCGTTAGCGCAATGCTACAAATCAGCCCTTGGGTGTGAGTTCTTTTGAATCTATCGCCCGATACCTAAGTTTTGGTTTGGCGCCTGTTTAAATAGGAATGTGCTCAGGCTCATCAATTAGGTTGTTTATCCATTTCTTGGATTGAATCCTCTGACTGGTCAGAACTATTTTGGCTAGCTCTTCGAGTAACACAATCATCAAAACCCATTCTAGCGGCCAACCAAACACTACCGCAGTAAAGTAGGCAAGGGGAATACCAATCGCCCATTGGCCAAACAGATCGATGAAGATGCTGTAGTTGATGTCTCCACCACTTTTCAGCACACCGCCGATACCAACCATATTGAAGACTCTCAGTATCATGCCGAGTGCCATGACTAAGGTGACGTTTACGGCCGTGTCTTTTAGCTCTAAGTGCGTAAGGCCGATCATGTATATGATCGCGGGTTTAGCAAACCAGCACATCAAGGCTAACAGAGCCGCAAGCCCACAGCTGACCAATACATATCCCCAAGCGGTATTCTCAACACGTTGATAGTTCTTTGCGCCGATCTCGTTGCCTAAAATGATCGAAGCAGCGACGGCAAAGCCCATGAACGCCGAGATCAAGATGCTTTCTACTGGTGATAACAATGAAATGATCGCAAGCTCGCCAACCCCCATCTGACCAACAATAACGTTATAAATCAGAATGCCACCCGCCCAAGCCGTGTCATGAACCAACATCGGAATTGCTATCTTGAAATACTTCTTTCTATGCTTAGGCAATATTGCATCGCGCCAATTACTTAGTGTTGGGAAAAGGTGGGCGTAGTGTTTCTTTGCCATAACAAGCAGGGCAATCGTTTGAAAGAATCGAGACACCGTAGTACCGATTGCCGCGCCAACCACACCCAGTTCTGGGAATCCAAACAAGCCAAAGATCAATAAGGCATTGAGGATCGCATTGATGATGATCGCCCAGATGCTGATCTTGGTAGGTAGTTTTGCTTCGCCGACCGATCGCAGTGCGCTTTCTAAGGGCACTACGATCGCGGTACCAAAAAGGCTGGCTCCTGTTATCCAAAGGTAATCCGTTGCCAAGCGGACGTAATCAGGGTCTGAGGCCACCACAGACACCACGGATTCAGGAGCCAATGTATAAATCAACACAAACGGGATAATGGCGACAATCGACAATGCCCACGATTGCGCTAGTGTGCGTCTAATCCCCTTGAAATTACCCGCACCAAAATATTGCGAAGCTAGCACGCTGACGGCGCCGCTAATCCCCGATACCATGATCAAGTTGAAGAAGAAAATGCGGTTGCCAACGCCCACAGCGGCGGTTGCAGAATCACCAAGCTGATTGACCATAAAGATATCGACCACGCCTAGTAATGAAAACAACATGGTTTGCAGTGAGACAGGTAAACCAATGTGTAATAGTTTTTGCCAAAACTCTTTGTCCAAATGACGATATGTCGAGAGCATCGCATTTCTCCTGTGGTTAATATGCGAGAAGTTTATCGGCATTTGTTTTGCCTGTATTGTTTCTGTTCATCACAAGCTTTTGCCAAACTATCTATTTTCCAAAACTATCGAACTACTTACATGGCGACTCAGTTGCAGGCAAACCCAATGAGCGAAAAGAGAAATGAGTGAGAAGCAAGAACGGTATGAGATTTCTGAAAACACGTATCAAGAGTTTGTCGACCAAAGCCATGTATTGGCATTCGAAGAGCTAGGTATCGTTCAGTGTGGGACGGCGTCGTGTCGTGATTTCTTTTCGGTGTATCGGAAAAACCAACAAAAACACATGTTGCTGTATACCGTGAGAGGAAAGGGTTGGTTAGAAAGTGGGGCGTGTCGCTATATTCTAGAGCCAGGGTCGTGTATTACCGTGCCTGCGGGCATTGAGAATGGATTCGGGATTGAAGAAGAAACATGGCAAATCGCATGGATCTTTCTCTCACCCGATAAACAATGGGAAAATGTCGTCAGTGATGAAGTGAGTTATACGCTGTCTCCCGCAGCAGAAGTCGTCTCGTCGTGCATTCATACTCTGTTGAGAAGCATTGCCTTACCGATCGATTTGGGTGGAGCAATTGCTAATCACAGTGTGGCTCAAATAGAACACATGATTAATGCGCCGGTACCTCAGCAACAATCACGCAATTTGATTCGTTTAAGACGAGTGTTCGACAACGTACAAAAGCAGCTCCACAAGGAATGGAACGTTCATGAGCTGGCAGGCTTATTCCCGTGTTCAGAGCCGCATTTCCATCGTTTGTGCCAGCGCTATTATTCACACAGCCCAATGACTCATATTATGCGTATGAGGATGGAGTACGCAGCACGCTTGCTGAAGTCGAGTGATTGGTCGATTCAACACATCGGCGAGATAGTCGGTTACCCGAATGCGTCTAACTTTAGTACTCGATTCAAGGCTTGGTCGGGAGTGACACCGAGGCAATTCAAACAGAACACCTAATTGAAGTCGTAATAAAAGACTTAACAATAAGCCCGTTTATTTTGTGATTGGTTATTAAATGCCCGAAATTTTCACATTATCTTGGCTTAAAATGACCAATCTCTGATTACTTATGGTAACTAAGCTCTTCTATTAAAAAATGTTTCTGATTTTAGTACGAAAATGTTAACGTGAAATTCAATACTTGAATTTCAAAGGGTTGTGACTTTCATGTTTTCACATCTACCAAAACCAACTTTAGATCCAATTTTATCTCTTTCTGTCGCTTACCGCGGCGATCCTCGTACTGACAAAGTCGATTTAGGCATTGGCGTTTACAAAAACGACCAAGGCGAAACACCGATCATGAAAGCCGTTTCTATGGCTCAAGACATTGTTGTCGATACTCAGAAAACCAAAGCTTACGTTGGCCTAGCAGGCTGTGAAGAGTTTAACCAGAGCATGGTTGATCTGCTGCTTAAAGGGACTTCTGCAATGGGTCGTGTAGCCGCGATTCAAACACCGGGTGCAAGTGGTGCACTTCGTATGTTGGGTGACTTAATGAAAGTTTCTCAACCAGACACCACGGTTTGGATTTCAAACCCAAGCTACGTTAACCATAAACCGGTGATGGAAGCGGCGGGCTTAAAAGTTCGATACTACAACTACTTCAGTCCGGAAACGAAGCAAGTTGATACTGCGAAAATGTTGGATGATCTTTCAAAAGCGGGTCCATCAGACGTGGTACTTCTGCACGGTTGTTGCCACAACCCAACGGGTGCTGATATCAACTTTGAAGCGTGGCAGGAAATCACTAAGTTATCGCAAAAGAATGGTTTCTTACCGTTCGTTGATATTGCCTATCAAGGCTTTGGTGACGGCCTAGAAGAAGATGCAAAAGGTCTTCAACATATGGCTAACAACGTAGAAGAGATGCTGATTACTACGTCTTGTTCAAAAAACTTCGGTTTGTACCGTGAAAGAACGGGTGCTGCGATCGTTATCGGTAAGAACAGCGAACACGTTGGCAACGCAAGAGGCAAGCTTCTTACGCTGGCTCGTTCAACTTACACTATGCCGCCTGATCACGGTGCTGCTCTGGTTAAAACAATTCTTCAGAATCAAGAGCTAACGAAGATTTGGAAGCAAGAGTTGAGTGAAATGCAGCAACGTTTGTTAAATCTGCGCCAAAGTTTATGTGATGAATTGCGAAATACTTACAACACGTCACACTTTGACTTCATTGAAAGCCATAAAGGTATGTTTAGTGTACTAGGCTTTAAAGAAACTCAAATGAATCAATTACGTGAAGAATATGGAGTCTATGGTGTTGGTGATGGACGCATCAATATTGCAGGCCTTTCTGAATCCCATATTCCTTATGTAGCTAAAGCGATAGCTAACGTTTCGAAATAGAAGGTGACTGAATGTATAATTGGAAAGCGATTGTAGTCTTAATGCTAAGTGGTGGCCTGTTTGCTTGTTCGACGACGACTCAAGTTCCTGTCGAGCCAGAGCAAAAGCCTCAAGTAGAACAACCCGTTGTGGATGACTCTTCAAAGACTGAAGCAACTGAAGGCGAGAAAGTAACGGAACCTACAGAGAAGCCTGAAGAAGTAAAACCAACTGAGCCAGAAGTTAAACCTGAGCCAGTTGAAAAGCCACCAGCAAAACCGTTAAAAACGGATGATGGAAAACTGATTCTTGGCGAAGAAGAGTGGGTGTTTGTTCCTGGTTTGAAAGAAGCATTTAAAGCTCGTATTGATACAGGCGCAACAACATCTTCGATCAGTGCTGTAGATATCGTTGATTTTGAGCGTGACGGAAAAGACTGGGTTAAGTTTAAAATTGAGCATGACGGTATCACAACCAAAGAGATCAGTTTACCGGTAGAGCGTTGGGTTAAGATCAAGCAGTCGAGCGCGGAAGGCACACAACGACGTGCTGTTGTCGTAGCTTCAATTCAAATCGGCGATCTGAAAGACAAAACTGAGTTTACGCTAGCAGACCGAACGCATCTTTCTTTCCCTATTCTATTGGGTAGAAGCTTCTTTAGAGATGTTGCGGTAGTGGATGTAAGCCAAAAGTACGTTCAAAAGAAAATTACTAAATAACGGTACATCTCCTCCTCAAGCCTTTTAGTCTTGAAGAGAGATAGCTTTAAAAGCGATCAGATTAGAACATTTTTAGTATCGATAAATTGAATCCCTGTCAGTTCAACTGGTGGGGATTTTTCTATTTACACGTTAATAACGTATGAAAAGCATCTAAATGGTCTATGTTTACGATTCGTTTACGGTTTAGCCTCGACAACGTGATCGAGATCTCTATATAATCCGCGCTTCGATTTTTGTTTAATCCATACTTTCGTACTTCTTATTTAGGTTCTTGAAATAGCCTAATAATTATCTGTCAGTACACGCTTAGGAATTAGTTCTTTGATATCTACCGCGAACATCACAATGCAATTTGGCGCAGAGCCGCTGTTTGAAAACATCTCTGCTAAATTTGGTAACGGCAACCGCTATGGTTTGATCGGCGCCAATGGTTGCGGCAAGTCAACGTTCATGAAAATCCTAAGTGGTGCATTAACGCCAAGCTCGGGCAACGTTTCTATCACTCCAGGAGAGAAACTGGGTGTGCTAAGCCAAGATCAGTTCGCTTTTGAACAATACAGCGTTATCGACGTTGTGATCATGGGTGACAGAAAACTGTGGGAAGTAAAACAAGAACGTGACCGTATTTACTCTTTGGCAGAAATGAGCGAAGACGATGGTATGAAAGTCGCTGAACTTGAAAGTGAATTCGCTGAAATGGATGGCTACACAGCAGAAAGCCGTGCAGGTGACATCCTAATTCAAGCGGGTATCGAAGAAGAGTTCCATTTCGGCCTGATGCAGCAAGTTGCTCCAGGTTGGAAACTGCGTGTGCTTCTGGCACAGGCTCTATTTGCAAACCCAGATATTCTGCTTCTTGATGAACCAACCAACAACTTGGACATTCACACGATCAACTGGCTTGCTGAAGAGCTAAACCAGCGTAAATGTACAATGATCATCATTTCGCATGATAGACACTTCCTGAACTCTGTGTGTACGCACATGGCTGATATCGACTACGGTGAGCTACGTGTTTACCCTGGTAACTACGAGTACTTCCTAGAAGCTTCTGGTTTGATTCGTGAGCAACTTCTAGCAAACAACGCTAAGAAAGCGGCTGAAATTAGCGAACTTCAAGATTTCGTTAACCGTTTTGGCGCAAACGCATCTAAAGCGAAGCAAGCAAGTTCACGTGCTAAGAAAATGGATAAAATCACGCTTGATGAAGTGAAATCATCGAGCCGTATGAGCCCATCAATTGATTTTGGTGAAGGCAAGAAATTACACCGTCAAGCGCTTGAACTTAAAGAGCTTGGTCACGGCTTCGATGGCGAAACACTGTTTGCTGGTGGTAACTTGCTGCTTGAAGCGGGTACACGCCTTGCTGTTATTGGTGAGAACGGTGTGGGTAAAACCACGCTGCTACGTTGCCTAGTTCAAGAACTAGAGCAAAACGAAGGTATCGTTAAATGGTCTGAAAACGCATCGGTAGGCTACTGCCCACAAGATAGCACGACTGACTTTGACAACGACCTGAGCATCTTCGATTGGATCTCTCAATGGCGCACAGTGAAGCACGATGACCTTATGGTACGTGGCATTCTAGGTCGTCTATTGTTTACTGCTGATGACGCGAACAAGAAAGCGCGTAACTGTTCAGGTGGTGAGAAGAACCGTCTGTTATTCGGCAAGCTAATGATGCAAGACATCAACGTGCTTGTAATGGACGAACCAACGAACCACATGGACATGGAAGCAATTCAAGCGCTTAACGATGCATTGAAGGTTTACACTGGCACACTTATCTTCGTAAGCCATGACCGTGAGTTCGTTTCTTCTTTGGCGACACACGTTATTGATGTGAAAGACAAGCAACTGGTTAGTTTCCAAGGTACTTATGAAGAGTACTTAGATCATCAGAAAAAGATGCTGATGGTTGCTCTATAGATGCAAATTGCTCGCTAAGTCTTAACGTGGTTAAAAGCGAGCGATAACAGCGAATAATAAAAAAGCCCCGAGCATATTTATGCTCGGGGCTTTTTAGTATCTCTGTATCACTACTTATAAAGGGAACTTAGCTTAAAAGTAGACCCTAGCTTAGAAACAGAATTTAACTAAGGCAACTAATTCAGTTTAGCAGCCGATTCAGTTTAGAAGCCGAATCGAGCAGACATTAAGATTTGGTGGCCATAAGTACCGTTGTTTCGCATATCAAGGCCAACAGACAGTTGATCCGTTGAGTGAAAGCGAGCGCCGATACCAACAACTGAGCGAGAGTCGTCGTTGTCGATCAGTTGACCAAGGCGCGCGTTAACTTCAACGTTTGCCATTAACCACGCTCTCAAACCGATGTTGATTTCAGTCTTGATGTGATTGTCATCATTACGTTCAATGTTGTGTAACAGCATTTGACCCGTAACGTCAGCAAATTGATTAATTGGGCCGTTGAACCCCATACCTACCGCTGCATCCCAGTCACTTTCAAATTCTGAATCGATACGAGCAACAAAGTGAGAGTTCTGAGTGAACATTGTTGTTACTTCACCACCGAAAGTACTTGGGCTAGTACCCATGCGTAGCTCGAATGTGTTGTAGTTAAAGTTGTTTGCAGACGCAGAGAATGAACACAGTGCAGCTAGTCCTAAAAGGACAGTCTTATTCGTGCAACCTAGCATGGTGACTCCATATAAATTGTATTTTTCGGCAGTATAATACAAAAAAGCCTGCAATATGCAGGCCAATTACTTGAAGTCAGTATGTTTTGTATTTATCGCTTATAGAACTTGGATATGATCCACTTCGATTTCCGGTGTCTTGCCGCCTTCATATTCGCCGAAGATGCGTACTTTAGTATCAGCAGTTAGCGGTTGTGCTAGGCGGATATCATCATCCAATTCGATTTGAATTTCACTCTGCCCATCAGAGAAGACAAATGTATCATTCTTTAGCTGACGAACAATCTTGCCATCTACAATCGCTTCTTGCTCTGCGAACATGCTTGTGTCTGCAAGTAGTGTCGCAACAGAAACGGTTTCAATCGGCCCTGTGTAAGCGATAGCGCTCTCGTGCTTGCTATTGCTGTTGTGGGTATTGCTGCTGTTGTGGTCACTAGCCATTGCGAAAGTAGGGGCAAGGATAATAGTAGATGCGATAGCTAATACAGTTTTTTTCATGGTGAATCCCTTAATGTTGTTTTTAGTAGAAACGTTTTTCTGAATTTGAAACGTTTCTTTTCGTTAGTACGTTTTATTTGTTGATGCGCTGCTTATTGTTCATAAGCTTCGTTTCGATGGAGCCATTAAACAACACCGGGGTTGAATCCAGAGTGAGTAACACATTCATTTTCCATTCATTTTATTGAGCATCTACTCGGCAATGACGTTAAGATGGAGGCAGAGAAATATTGCGTACAGCTATAAATTGAACATTAAGAAATTAAGGATTTAAGTACAGATGCGATCACCGTTAAACGCCCTTATGGTTCAAGGGACAACGTCAGATGCCGGAAAAAGTGTTTTGGTGGCAGGTTTATGCCGTGTTTTGGCAAGGAAAGGAATCAAAGTGGCACCTTTTAAGCCACAAAACATGGCGTTAAACAGTGCGGTGACAAAAGATGGCGGCGAAATTGGTCGCGCTCAAGCCGTTCAGGCGCAAGCTTGTAACATTGAACCCACTGTTCACATGAATCCGGTATTGCTAAAACCCAATTCAGATACTGGCGCACAAGTGATTCTGCAAGGCCGAGCGATCAGTAACATGGAAGCTACGGGCTATCACGATTACAAGAAAGTGGCGATGGATACCGTTATTGACTCATTTGACCGACTTTCTGACGAATACGAAAGCGTGATGATTGAAGGGGCGGGTAGCCCAGCAGAAATTAACCTCCGCGAAAATGATATTGCGAACATGGGATTTGCTGAAAAGGCGGATATCCCTGTGATCATTGTTGCTGACATTGACCGTGGTGGCGTTTTTGCACACCTCTACGGCACATTAGAGTTGTTATCTGAATCTGAACAAGCTCGCGTAAAAGGCTTTGTGATAAACCGCTTTAGAGGCGATATCGCGCTACTTCAATCTGGACTTGATTGGCTAGAAGAGAAAACCGGCAAGCCAGTGATTGGTGTATTGCCATATCTCCATGGTTTTAACCTAGAAGCGGAAGATGCCATTACCTCAGCTCAAGAGTCTGACGGAGAAGCTAAGCTTAAGGTGGTGGTGCCAGTGCTAACCCGAATCAGCAACCATACGGACTTCGACGCGTTAAGACTTAATCCTTCCATTGATTTACGTTATGTCGGTAAAGGTGAACGTATAAACAATGCAGATTTGATTATCTTGCCGGGTACAAAATCGGTAAGAGCTGATTTGGATTACCTAAAACAACAAGGCTGGGATAAAGATATTCAGCGTCATTTACGCTTGGGCGGCAAAGTGATGGGTATTTGTGGTGGTTACCAGATGCTAGGAAATATCATCCACGATCCAGATGGCGTTGAAGGTGAGCCAGGAAGCAGCGAAGGGTTAGGATATCTCGATACTGAAACGACGCTAACACAACAGAAAACCTTAACAAACATGCGCGGCACCATGACACTTGATGGTAAAACAGCACAAGTAAAAGGGTATGAGATCCACGTAGGTAGGACTGATGTCAAAGAAATAGCATTACCGGTTCAGTTAGAATCAGGCAGCCTTGATGGCGCTGTGAATCAAGATAACTCAATTTTTGGTACTTACCTGCATGGCGTATTCGATAACAGCGATGCGTTGTCGCTTATTTGCGAATGGGCAGGAGCCAACGATGTAACAGCGATTGACCATGAACAGCTTAAAGAGCTGGGTATTAATCGAATCGCTGATGCCATCGAAGAGCATTTAAATCTTGATTTGCTTTGGCCGGAATTAACCATTTCGGTCTGAATTAAAAGCTTTAGCCTGAATTCAAAAGCTTATGTCTGACTCATTAGCTTATGTCTGACCTAATAGCTTCAGTTAGAGTTAAAAGCTTTAGCTTGCGTTAATAGCTTTAGCTTTCGTTAAACCGTTGAGTCTGTCTTAAAACGAGCTCAAGAACTGAAACGAACAATAGATAAGTGATCACAATGAAAAAGCGAGTCATCCTTTTAACCATCGCCTTAACTTCGGCATTGAGTTCTAGTCATCTTTTGGCTGCGGAAAAGCTACGAGTTTACGCTGCATCGTCGATGACGAATGCGGTTAACTTGTTGGTCGAAGAGTTTGAGAAAGATCATTCTGTCGATGTTATTCCAGTCTATGCGAGCACGTCATCTTTGGTACGCCAAATCGAAAGAGGCGCGCCAGCAGACATATTTATCTCGGCAAACGAAAAATGGATGACGCATTTAGTCGATCGTCAATTGGTTTCTAGTGACAATGTCACAAACTTGTGCGAAAACGAATTGGTGCTAATTTCCCCGAAAGAGACGCCAATATCGTTGGATCTCTCAAACGGTGACCAATGGGCTAAACTACTAACGAATGAAAGACTTGCGGTTGGTAACACCATGTCGGTTCCTGCGGGTATCTATGCGAAAGAAGCGCTAGAAACGTTAGGTGTATGGGACGATGTGAAGACTCGATTGGCACTAAGTAACAATGTTCGTATGGCATTGGCTTTGGTAGAGCGTAGAGAAGCTAAGCTTGGCATTGTCTACAAAACAGATGCGTTGCTTTCTAAAGAAGTGAACCTAGTGTCGACGTTCCCATCAAATTTACATACGCCAATACGTTACCCTGTAGCGAAGTTGAGCGATAAAGTCGTCGCAGAAGAGTTTTATACTTTCCTAAATAGCGGAAAAGCGAAGGACACCTTGAACAGTTTTGGATTTGAAGTGCGTTAAATGATGTATTTATCGGAATACGAATACCAAGCCTTAATGCTGAGCTTGAAAGTCGCTGGTTTTGCCATCTTGTGGCTTATTCCTATCGGCATCGGCTTAGCATGGTTGCTTGCTAAGAAACAATTTGTGGGTAAAAGCATTGTAGAAAGTATTGTCCATTTGCCTTTGGTACTTCCACCTGTGGTCATCGGTTATTTGTTGCTAGTGATGATGGGTAGGCAAGGCGTTATTGGCTCTTGGCTTAATGACGTGTTTGGTATCGTATTCAGTTTTAGCTGGAAGGGCGCGGTACTCGCGTGTGTTGTTGTCGCGCTGCCATTGATGGTTCGCTCTATTCGTCTGAGCCTAGAAACCGTAGACAGTAAACTGGAAGAGGCCGCAGCCACATTGGGCGCTTCACCTCTTCGTGTGTTTTTCACCATCACTTTACCTTTAATGATCCCAGGGATCATTACTGGCACCATGCTTTCATTCGCAAGAAGCCTAGGTGAATTTGGTGCGACCATCAGCTTCGTTTCAAATATTCCCGGTGAAACTCAGACCATTCCATTGGCCATGTATACCTTTATTGAAACCCCTGGCGCGGAAATGGAAGCGGCGCGTTTGTGTGTCATTTCAATTGTGATAGCGCTCGGTTCATTAATGCTATCTGAGTGGCTCAACAAAAAGTCAGCAAAACGCTTGGGAGGAAATGCATGAGTGCTTTGATCCTTCAATATCAGCAGCAGCTTGGTGAAACCTTTTTTGATATCGATTTAGAGTTACCGAGTAGCGGAATTACGGCGATTTTTGGTCGTTCTGGTGCGGGTAAAACCTCCCTTATCAATGCGATCAGTGGCCTTAAACAGCCAGACAAAGGCTTGATCAGCGTATCTGGCACCACTCTGTTTGATAGTCGAAATGGCATTAATTTGCCAACCCATAAACGCAACGTTGGTTATGTGTTCCAAGAATCGCGATTGTTCCCGCACATGAAAGTTGCGGCGAATCTTAAGTACGGTATGAAAGGTGCGGACAAAGCGCACTTTGAGCAAATAGTTTCGCTGTTGTCTTTGGACTCATTGCTTGATCGCTATCCAGCTCGTCTGTCTGGCGGTGAGAAGCAACGTGTGGCAATTGGACGTGCTTTGTTGTCTAAGCCGAGTATTTTGTTGATGGATGAGCCATTGGCCTCTCTCGACTTACCTCGTAAGCGCGAAGTGATGCCGTTTCTGGAAAACCTTTCTGAAACAGTGAATATTCCAATCATTTACGTTACGCACAGCCTTAATGAGATCCTACGCTTGGCCAATCACCTTGTGATCATAGAGCAAGGCAAAGTCATTTCGTCGGGTGTGACTGAGGAAGTATGGGCTTCACGAGCGATGCAGCCGTGGCAATCGTTCTCAGAACAAAGTTCATTGTTTGAGGGGACGCTAGCTGAGCACAATGACGATTACGCACTATCGCGACTGAAGCTTGGTAAATCGACATCGTTGTGGGTTCAGAAGGTGTCGAGCGACATTGGAGCTGCGGTAAGGTTACAAGTTAGGGCAAATGATGTCTCTATCACGCTAGAACAGCCGCAAGGCACTTCTATACGTAATATCCTCCCTGTGACCATTAAAAGCGTAGAGACGCACCAGCAAGGCTCAAACAAGCAGAGTGTTGCAGTAGAACTGGAGCTAGAGCCTGGTTGTTACTTGTGGGCCACCATAACCTTGTGGGCTCTGGACGAGTTGAGTTTGGAAATCGGTCAGCAAGTCTACGCTCAAATTAAAGGCGTGAGTGTCGCTCAGCGAGATATTGCCGTCACGCACTGATTCAGGCGCGACCTTTGAGGCAATGAGTGAGATAAGTTCGGTCATTGTCTTTTCTATGTTTACTGCTTTTCAGCGGGTTTAACGTTTGTCAGTGATGCTTACTGCTTGTTTGCGATACTTACTGTTTGTCTGCAATATGAATACTTGTCCGCGATATGAATATTGATCTTGATTCCATGAATGGATACATGCGTCATTTTTTTACGGTATAACTGCCAGCTTTACGCCACACTGTATGAGTGTTAAGGCATATTAATTATTTGTAGAATGTCAAAAGCGACACTGACAAGAGCTTCAGTGGCAAAAAACACAAAGATATTGTGAGCGAAGCTCTCAAGCAACGAACAGAAAAAGCTGCAGGCACAAAAAAGCCGCATGTTTTAAATAACATACGGCTTAATCATTAAGTTTTCGTTAAATATTCAACCTAAATTTAGGTGCGATGAATAGCTTAGCGGATGAAAACTTCTTTGAAATCACGCTTCAAGATAGCATCACGGCGCGCTTTCTTGATTTGCTTAGCCATGTCTTTTACACAGTTATGTAAAATTTGGTCAAGCAGTTGAGCTCGGTACTCTTCTTTTTCTTCATCAGACATGCCTTCTGGAAGTTTAAGAGTAGGGAACTCCTCCATCATGTTTACACCAGCGAAAGCTTGGCTAACAGAGATTAGAGCGTGGAATTGCTCAAAGTTGTCTAAAACATTTTGTGCGCTTGCTGGAAGGCTGCTCCAAGTTTCACGCACTGCTTCTTCAGACACCTCATGAATAGAAGTAACCATGTTGTGCATCTCTTTAGGCACTTCATCAAATTCGATAACTTGGCGAAGCTCTGGTGAGATAGTGGTTAAATCGATTTCTTGTACTTCGTTGTTTGTAGCGTCTGACATAGTATTTCTCTTTAAAAAGAAACAATGCTAAAAAGATCTGTAAAAAAGTCAATATAATATAGAGATTAGGGCATGATTTAAGCCCAAATTTGAGCTACTTTGAATATTCAACACTAGATAAAGGTGATGTGATGATAGAAAAGGGATCTTCGATGCGCATATTGCTGGTTGATGATGTTCAACTCGACCGGATGCAACTTGCTATTCGACTTAAGCAATTAGGTCATATTGTTGAAGCTGTCGGCAGCGGAAAGGAAGCCCTGAATGTTTATTCTGATTTTGATCCTGAACTCGTATTGCTCGATATCAGCATGCCAGACATGGATGGTTTTGAAGTAGCTAATGAGGTTCGCAGTCGATTCCCTGAATGGGTTCCTATCATCTTTTTGAGTGGTCACGAAGAGCCAGCAATGATCGCTAAGGCGATTGATGCGGGCGGTGACGATTACCTGATTAAGCCAGTTAACAAAGTTGTTTTGAATTCCAAGCTGATCGCAATGCAGCGTATCGCGCACATGCGACGAGAATTAAAGCAGAGTACTGCCAAACTCGAAGAACTCAACATACTCCTACAGCAACAAGCAAACGAAGACGGTCTCACCAAACTGTATAATCGTCGATATATGGACACTAAGCTTGAAGAAAGTATTGCATGGCATGGAAGGCGTAATATACCCATGACAGTCATTTTATTAGATGTAGACTTCTTTAAGCCTTACAACGATAATTACGGGCATATTCAAGGGGATACCTGCTTGCAAGGCCTTGCCTCGACCTTAAAGCAACTCTTCGTTCGTGCGGGTGAGTATGTAGGGCGTTATGGCGGTGAAGAGTTTGTTTTGATTCTGAGTGATACCGACAGTGAAACGGCTAAGTTACAAGCTATCCGAGTCAAAGAAGCGCTGCATGAAATGAATTATGCACACGATCATTCAATGGTATCTGATAGAGTGACAGTGTCACAAGGTGTGTTGTCATTTGTACCCGGAGGTGATGAATCTACGGCCTCTATTTACGACAAGGTTGACCAGGCGCTTTATCAAGCAAAGCAAAGTGGTAGAAATACCTTTATACAGCGAACTATTTTAGAGCTTGCGCGTTAGTTGGTGAGCTCTTTTAGATAATTGAATTTATACTTCTAATAGCATTGTGCTAGGAAGCTGATTTAGTGATAAAAGAAATGCCACATTCAAAGTTATGCTCTAGGGTAAACATAAACAGGGCAACCATACTTCCACTGCTTTGTTTTATCTTTCCTACAATAGGTAATGCAAACTCGTTGACAGATTCATTCAGAAAGGATCTCGAACGAACATTCGCGACGAGCGTACTGCTTAACGACACCGACGTGTTTACCTTTGGTATTAATAATTTTGATCCAAACAAAGTCTTTAGTTTAGATAACGAAGATATTGGTTCAAAAGACTCTGTAAGTCGCAGAAAAGATATTACTTCAATCAGCCTTCCGTATACGTTTGAACTTCCTGAATATATTGAAGATAATCATCAAGAGATAACATTGCGTTTGTCTGCACTGCGTATTGAGAAGGACATTTCGTACGCGTCTACGGTGAAAAGCGATTTTCAAAAAGAATCAGTCATTTCTGGCTATGTAGAATTTGCGAATGTATCCCAATTAGATGAGCACTGGAGTTTCAGTTCTGCTATTGGTAACCACATCTCTTATTACCGTAATGACTTCGAATATCGTTCATCATTACTTGAGCCTATTAAAGATCAATTGGATAACGTTTATCTCAATACCGATGCATGGGCTTACATCATTGAACCTAAGATTAAATTGACCTTTGAAGACAAGAATGACTGGGGAAAATACAAGTTAAGTACTAGTTGGCATTACTTCAATGGTATAGGTTGGGGAGAGGCTAATAATGGCAACGTTGGATATCCCGAAGGTTGGTATATCGCCAATGAAGCCAAGATTTTCTATGACTTAATACGCTGGGATAAGAACATTACTTCTATGTACTCCAGTATAAGAAGAATTGATATCGGTGGTGATACCGTTGCTTCTATGGGTACAACGTCATACTACGAAGGCAGTGTAGGTTGGCTACTCAACCCAAATCTATTTAACGACTGGGTTGATAATGTTGGAATTGGGTTTACGATCAATTACGGAAGTAGTCTGAAAGGAGGGAGCTTAGTTATCTTCTTCAACCAAGATTAATCTCCCTCTAGTCGAGTTATCGACACTTATGTTTAGCTATCAACACACAGCTTGTTTCGGCCGGTTTCTTTCGCTTTGTAGAGTGCCTTGTCAGCAAGCTTCAATACTTCTTCAGGATGCTTGGTGGTTGTGCTATCAGACAGCCCAATACTCACCGTCACGTTTACCACTTCCGATGGTTTTCCGTTCTGACCACGATTTTTGATACCCACTTCATGGTCATCAGGGCGCTCGTGGCTATTTCGAATGGTCATGTCGTAGTTTTGAATCTCTGAAATCAGAACTTGAAGGTGCTCTTTCACTTGTTCCGTGTATTTGCCTTTAAAAATAATCGTGAACTCTTCTCCACCATAGCGATACGCTTTCGCACCACCAGTGGTTTCTCTAAGAATACGAGCCACCAGTTTCAGCACATCGTCGCCAATGTCATGGCCATAGGCATCGTTAAATTTCTTGAAGTGGTCGATATCAACCATAGCCATCGAATATTTGCGGCCTAAGTGCTTCATATCGACTTCTAAGGCGTGTCGACCTGGGATGTTAGTCAGTTGGTCATTAAACGCCATATCGTGGCTAGCAGACATCACATAGACGATGATCAACGTGCCTGATAAGGAGAACATAGTGCTAGAGATGTACTGCACGTCAAAGAAGATGAACGTACAAGAAGACAGCAAGATAGTGCTATAAACGACAACATCGATAGAACGGTTGTACACCAGCACTAGGATGGCTGTAAGGCCAAGTAAGCAAAGGCTATACAACACCAAAACAAAAGGCAGTTTGGAGAAGTCTCTAACAATGAACAGTAGGCCTTCACTCCATGATTCAAAACCGCCAGCATGGAAATGAGAAACGATCAATTGCGCCCAAACCATAAACAGCACGAGAACGATGGCGTAGAGGAGCATCGACTTTGAATTGACACCGTTATCCGGGAAGGCATACACCAATAAGCAAGTAACCGGTACTAATGCCGCAAGTAACGACAGCTCTAATAAGGTGGTCCCGGTGTCCAAAGGGGTTTGTAAGCGAACTTGGATGATCAAATAGGCTACTAGCATGGTTAATGACACCATGGCCATGCGCCCTTGTCTGAATGTATGGCATAGCAAAACGGCAACGCTCAATAAGATATATGGAAGGTTGCTAGCAAACCCTAGGTTTGAATCCGTCACAAGAATGACGTTGTTCATACCAGCGAGTAAAATTGCCAATAAAAATAGAGGGAAGCAAAATCGAAACATGCTCGACGTTACAAAAGAAGATGCCATTTACGTGGTGAGCCTAATTATACTGATGATCTTATAATTTAATTTTATACGTAGGATACGGTTAAACAAGCGAATGCCAAGCTTTTTACTTAAATTAGAGCAAAAACATAGTCATAGGCCGCTAATGGTGCAACCATTTTTATATGTATTTGAGTTGCTATTAACCATAGAACCAACTACACAGTATATATGAGAAATTAATTAGTCGTTATAGTTAGTTAACATGCAGTTAGTAAATCTGTAGTAATGAGTAGGGTATAGTAAGGTAACAATATGTAGGTCGTTGCCAATCAGGCTAGAACTCGATCTGTCGTGATAGCGATCTGTCGTGATAGCTACAAATGGAGGTGTGGTATGCAAATTAGTGTTGATGTTCACAACTATATGGAAACGCTGGTGGGTCAGGTCTTGGCTACCGAGGAGTATGTGTCTAGTTATAACAACGAACAGTTGGCTGATCTCGCGTGTTTGGCTTTAGGTCAACTTAAGCCCATCTATATTCGTTTCGATATCGATTTTCTTTCGGCATTGCCAGAAGACAAATTGGTACTCTATAAACGAAATAGTGAGATCGCGGTCAAGAATGCAGAAAGTATGATCATTGACGATAGAAGACGCGAACGTGACGACAATGTGCCCGTTATCTTTAGTCAACACAATTTTGATGATGACGTAGAATTGCAGTGGTATGAAAAGCCATTGTTGAACCGTAAACAGTCGTGATAGTTTAGGGTTAATACGGTCATTTAAGGAGTAAAAAACGTGGGATTCTTTTCTAGATTATTTGGTGGCAAAGAAAAAACCGAACAAAAAGTAGAGATTGAGCCAGTCGAATATAAAGGTTTCAATATCTATCAAGATGCCATTGCAGAATCTGGTCAATACCGTGTTGCTGGGCGAATCGAGAAAGAATTCGACGGTGAAATCAAAACTCATCGTTTTATTCGTTCAGATGTTGTTTCAAACAAACAAGATGCCGATGAATTGATGCTAAAAAAATCGCAGATGTTCATCGACCAAATGGGCGACAATATTTTTAGCTAACCAAATAGGGTTAGAATTGATGTTGGTCATAATTTAGAGAGCTTTCAGTGTATATGCTGAAAGCTCTTTTTAGTTTTAGGGACAAAGAACAGCTAGTAAGTTGTTATTTAAAGGATTATTTGCAAGTGGTTTGACCTCTTAGTTCGAGACGGTCGTCATTTCTTCAAATGAAGCGCTCAAATTCCATCCAGATCGTTATAAGTAATAACTTTTCCTGTTCTTTGAACAAAACGCTTGAAGTATTAGTTGTCGTTAGATACAAACGAATAAGTCATTCGTGCCAATAGTCAAGGAATAGCTATGCAAATTGGTGTACCAAGAGAAACACTCGCAGGTGAAACGCGAGTCGCTGCTTCGCCGAAATCGGTAGAACAGCTTCTAAAATTAGGGTTTGAAGTTTGTGTTGAATCACAAGCAGGTGCGTTAGCAAGTTTTGAAGATGCAGCTTATGAACAAGCTGGAGCAAAAGTTGTTACCGCAGATGAAGCTTGGAAATCCGATATTATCTTTAAAGTTAACGCTCCGATCGTTGACGAGTCTAAAAACGAAATCGATCTACTTAAAGATGGCGCAACATTGGTCAGCTTTATTTGGCCTGCTCAAAATCCAGAATTAATGGAACAATTGTCCACTCGTAGCATCAACGTGATGGCGATGGATTCTGTTCCACGAATTTCGAGAGCTCAGGCGCTAGATGCATTGAGTTCTATGGCAAACATCGCCGGTTATCGTGCCGTTGTTGAAGCGGCACATGAGTTTGGTCGATTCTTCACGGGTCAAATTACGGCGGCAGGTAAAGTTCCACCAGCGAAAGTATTGGTTGCTGGTGCGGGTGTTGCTGGCCTAGCGGCGATTGGTGCTGCAGGTAGTTTGGGTGCGATCGTTCGTTCGTTCGATGTTCGTCCTGAAGTAAAAGAGCAAGTCGAATCTATGGGCGCTGAATTCTTGGAAGTCGATTTCAAGGAAGATACCAGCGCGGGTGATGGCTACGCAAAAGAGATGTCTGAAGCATTCAATAAGAAAGCGGAAGAGCTTTATGCGGCTCAAGCAAAAGACGTCGATATCATTATTACAACGGCACTTATCCCAGGTCGCCCGGCTCCGAAGCTGATTACCAAAGAGATGGTAGACAGCATGAGTGCAGGTAGCGTCATTGTGGATCTTGCCGCTGCGAATGGCGGTAACTGTGAATACACGGTTGCAGATCAAGTGATCACAACCGCTAATGGCGTGAAAGTGGTAGGTTACACCGATATGGTTGGTCGACTGCCGACTCAATCATCTCAGCTATACGCGACTAACTTAGTTAACCTGCTGAAACTGCTTTGCAAAGAGAAAGATGGCAACATCAATATCGACTTTGAAGATGTCGTCTTACGTGGCGTAACGGTGGTTAAAGAGGGCGAAGTGACTTGGCCAGCTCCACCAATTCAAGTTTCTGCTCAACCACAACAAGCTAAGCCTAAAGCGGTGAGACCTGAACCAAAAGTTCAAGAACCTGTCTCTCCAATTAAGAAAGCGGCGGGTATGGCAGTTGCTGTTGGTGCTTTCGCTTGGATAGCTTCGGTTGCTCCTGCTGCGTTCTTATCTCACTTTACCGTTTTTGTTCTCGCTTGTGTGGTGGGTTATTACGTAGTTTGGAATGTAAGCCATTCATTGCATACACCTCTGATGTCCGTAACTAACGCGATTTCAGGGATCATTGTAGTAGGCGCACTGTTACAGATAGGACAAGGAAGTGGCGTCGTCACATTCTTATCATTTATTGCCGTATTAATTGCAAGTATCAATATCTTTGGTGGCTTTACCGTGACCAAACGTATGCTTGAAATGTTCCGTAAAGACTAAGGAGTAACAGATGTCTGAAGGATTAGTACAAGCAGCTTATATTGTTGCTGCTGTATTCTTTATAATGAGCTTGGCCGGGTTATCGAAACAGGAATCTGCACGTGCAGGTAACTATTACGGTATTACGGGTATGGCAATCGCGTTGATCGCGACGATCTTTGGCCCTCATTCTGCTGGAATTGTGTGGATCATCATTGCTATGGTGATCGGTGGTGGTATTGGTATCCACTTCGCGAAGAAAGTAGAAATGACTGAAATGCCAGAGCTGGTGGCAATTCTGCACAGCTTCGTAGGTATGGCGGCAGTGCTTGTTGGTTACAACAGCTACATTGATGCACCAGAAGCGGCAACGCATGCAGAACACGTTATCCACTTAGTGGAAGTGTTTCTAGGCGTGTTTATCGGTGCGGTAACCTTCACCGGTTCTATTGTTGCATTTGGTAAGCTTCGCGGCGTTATCTCTTCGTCGGCACTTAACATCCCTCATAAGCATAAGTGGAACCTAGCGGCTATCGTTGCTTCTACATTGCTCATGATTATGTTCGTTAAAGCTGACGGCAGTATGTTCGCATTAATGGTGATGACTCTTATCGCATTCGCATTCGGTTACCACCTAGTGGCATCGATTGGCGGCGCAGATATGCCAGTGGTTGTTTCTATGCTGAACTCTTACTCTGGTTGGGCAGCAGCGGCAGCAGGCTTCATGCTTGCGAACGATCTGCTTATCGTAACTGGTGCGTTAGTAGGTTCATCAGGTGCGATTCTGTCTTACATCATGTGTAAGGCGATGAACCGTTCGTTCATTAGTGTTATCGCTGGTGGATTCGGCCAAGACGTCGTTGTATCTGATGGCGATGAAGAGCAGGGTGAACACCGCGAAACATCAGCTGAAGATGTGGCAGACATGCTGAAAAACTCTAAGTCAGTGATCATCACTCCAGGGTACGGCATGGCAGTAGCTCAAGCTCAATACCCAGTGCATGAAATCACTGACAAGCTAAGAGCGCAGGGTATCAAAGTTCGATTTGGTATCCACCCAGTTGCTGGTAGGTTACCGGGTCACATGAATGTACTACTTGCTGAAGCAAAAGTTCCTTACGATATCGTTCTTGAAATGGACGAAATCAATGATGACTTCGATGAGACCGATACTGTATTGGTTATTGGTGCAAATGATACAGTGAACCCTGCAGCACTTGAAGATCCGAACAGCCCAATTGCTGGTATGCCAGTACTTGAAGTTTGGAATGCTCAGAATGTTATCGTATTCAAACGTTCGATGAACACAGGTTACGCCGGTGTGCAAAACCCACTGTTCTTCAAAGAGAATACGCAGATGTTGTTTGGTGATGCTAAACAGAGCTGTTTAGGCATTCTAGAACATCTATAGAAAGCATTTTCTAGTTTCTTTTTAAGAAAATTTCTAAGAGTTTTCTAAGAAGTTTTTTAAGAAGATTTCCAAGAGGTTTTCTAATAGTCTCTAAGTGCTTTTTAAGCACCATGTAATAACCAGACTAGGAGCTCATTTGAGCTCCTTTTTTTGATCCTCAGAACTAGTCTTAATCCAAACCCACAACGAATAGGGTAAAGAAACCAAAGCAAAACCCATTCGAATGATGGCTGGATTCATCAATCAGCTAGCGAGTACGCCTGTGCAACACAATCCTAATATGATGGAATTTATCGCTATAACTCACCATTCCCACTGTTTTTCATGCGGTTAAAAATTTATCTTTGATAGCGAATGGTATATATTTGTTTGATCTATATGAATTTGCGTTGGTTTGTGATCATCAAAAGAACATTTACTCTTCTTATCGCTACGTTATCTGTGTCTGCAAACGCGCTTGCTGACTCTTTACCTGAGCGTATCGATAATTTCACCAAACTCTTTGATCATGAAACCGCAATCGAATCTTATGATATTCGATTGTTGCAGGCTGATTATCCAACACGTTTGATCATGCCGTCTTCTATGCTGCCACAAACCGCAGAGTACCCATTAAAAGACATACAGCGCTTATACCAGTTATCAAAAACCTGTAGCGGGAAATTACCGTTAAGCCCGTTGATCACCGAGCCTTTAGTCTTTACTCGTGCAATGTGTAAAGGAACGAAGCTTTCTGATCGTTGGTTTAGCCGTAGTGGCTTGATTCACCCAGGTGGTGGTTCTTATGCGGCGCGATACGTAGAGAAGTATCCTGACAAGTTCGACTCTTTGAAACGCTTTATGCATATTCAAGAGCGTCCAAACACTGAACATGATGAACTGTTATCTCGTTTACAAAATATGGACAGTGAGGCCATCACGGCACTGTTAGCCGGTTCGAGCATGTTTGTCGAGCTTGACGAAATGTGGGTAAAACGCGGCGACAGATATTACCTGTACAAAGAATCAGACTGGAATGAAAACGCGACACTTTCTGGATTATCGTTCAGTTTGTCTTCAGAAGGCAAAAGCTGTTTTGTTCAGCGCGGTAATGTATGTTGGGAAATAGAAGATCATTCAGAGCTTCTGCAAGTCGCCATGTTTATCTTGGTGCTCGCCAACATCATGCTTGTTTTGGGGTGGGCGGTTTACCGTTGGAACAGTAAGAAACAAGAGATGAAGAGCCGCATGCTGGTGCTTCAAATCCTAACGCACGAATTAAGAACGCCGATTGCAAGTTTGTCATTGACGGTTGAAGGGTTCAGACGTGAGTTCGAACACTTACCAGAATCGGTATATGATGAGTTTCGTAGGCTGTGTGAAGATACACGCCGTTTAAGACAGTTGGCAGAAGCAAGTAAAGACTATTTGCAATCAGACAACCAACCGCTCGCAACAGAGTGGGTACCAAGCGTAGAAGAGTGGCTTCAATACAAAGTTGAAGAAGAATTTGCACCGGGCATTGAACTCCGTGTAAACAAAGATATTGCTGCAAAAATAAACGTATATTGGTTAGGAACGTGCATCGACAACCTGATCAGGAACGCCGTGAAATACGGTGTCGCACCAGTGATACTAGAACTGAATACTTCTGACAAGAAGCTGACATTCAAAGTTATAGATAATGGAGACTTGTCCCGCAAAGATTGGGGGCAACTAAGAAAGCCATTCGTAAGTAAGAGTGGACTCGGTTTAGGTCTGACGATAGTGGAATCTATGGTCGGAAAAATGGGCGGTCACATGACGCTGATAGGCCCCCCAACAACATTTATTTTGGAGATACCTTGTGAAACAGACATTGCTTCTCGTTGAAGATGATAAAAATTTAGCTGACGGTTTATTAGTTAGCCTTGAGCAAGCTGGATATGAATGTTTGCATGCAGAACTGATCTCTGAAGTTGAAGGCTACTGGGAACAAGCGGACCTAGTGATTCTAGACCGTCAACTTCCTGATGGTGACTCAGTAGATTCACTTCCAGGTTGGAAGAAAAAGAAAGACATCCCAGTTATTTTGCTAACGGCTCTCGTAACAGTAAAAGACAAAGTTGCGGGCCTAGATTCAGGTGCAAACGACTACCTAACTAAGCCTTTCGCTGAAGCTGAATTGTTTGCTCGAATTCGCGCGCAGTTACGCCTGCCTGATGCTGAAGATCAAGACGCATCAAAAGTGATGGCTCAAAATCTGGTTATCGATAAAGCGACACGTGAAGTGTTTTTCAATGAACTGGAAGTCACGTTAACGCGAACTGAGTTCGACCTACTGCTATTTTTGGCAAGCAATCTTGGCCGTGTTTTCACGCGTGATGAGCTGCTTGACCATGTATGGGGTTACAACCATTTCCCAACAACACGTACGGTAGACACGCACGTTCTGCAACTAAGACAGAAACTGCCGGGTCTAGAAATCGAAACGCTGCGTGGCGTTGGTTACAAGATGAAAGCGTAATGAAAAAAGCCTTACTTCCACTATTAATGTTGTCTTGCGTGGTGAATACCGCGCAAGCTGCAGATTGGTTTAAGAGTAGCGATACTCTAACTCAAGTTCATAAACACCTGCTGGATAATGACTTACCTCAGATGTTTGATTCACTAGTGGAAGTTTGGCAAATCAACTCTTCTCAATCACGAGAAGACCACCTCAATGAGCTGTTCGATCAAGCATTGAACAAAGATTGTGGTAAAACCCTCACCAGAAAAACACTCCCAGATTGGATCAGTTCAGTCGTCGTTAAAAGACACATTATTCAAAGCCCTGGCCGAGATACTTTTCGCGTATCGATTAATGTTGAATCCGAAAACAACATTCAAGATATTACCTTCGAGAAGTGGGTCGATAAGATTGTTTCATCGGACAGTGAGCTAACCAAAGACAGTGAAGTGGTAAACAACGCATCGGTGAGCCTATACCGCAAGCGTTACAATTTAGCATCTCAACTTGAGTCAGGCCTGTATCGTTTAAGTGTGAAAGGCGATGGCGGTAATTCATGGAGTACTTGGATTATTCTTGGTGACGTTTCTTTTCGCCAGCAAGTTCGTTGGGCGTCAAAAGACACGTGGCGCATCGATAAAAAAGAACTGCTGAACCCTTATTGTCCGCTTCCTAAGCTCGAAATTGGTTTGTACGATTACGTCGATGAACACTATGAGCAGGTGTGGGGCAAGAGCTATGAATCTGATTATCCAATGAACCTCACTGGCGAAGAACTTCCAAATGATCGCTACGTTTTGGCGGTTTCAATGGTGCATTCACGCTGGCAAGGTGACATAGCGATAGAACAAGCACAAACTATCAGTAAAACTTATGATATTTCTAGCGAAGAAGAGTTAAAGTAATTTAAAATTGAGCCGTTAACTATGTAAGGGATCTAACAAAGATAAACGGCATGAAAAATACGACTAAACTACTCGCAGCATCAATTGCATTCGCCAGTCTTCCTCTTTCAGCAGCAAACTACGCCATTGAAGCGCGTGGTGATGCGATGGGTGGTGTTGGTGTTGTTTCAGCAAACTTCTTAACCGCTCCATTCTATAACCCAGCACTTGTTGCCATTTATCGTCGTAATGATGATATGGGAATGATCACGCCAAGTTTTGGTGGTAGCTATAACGACCCCAACGACATGAAATCGAACATCGATAGTGTTGTTGATGCATCAAATACTGCAGAACTCGATGCGGCGCTTAACAAATTGGATGGCAACCAAGCCAATGTTGAACTGGGTGGTGTAGTCGCCTTTGCTCTTCCTAATCAGTTTATCGCGGCAAACCTTTTCGCTAAAGCCTACACAGAATCATTTGCAACACCTAACGTTTACACAACAGGTTCAGATGCAGATAAAGTGGAACTGTCTACCGTTGAAGCGGTTTCAATCGGTGTCGCAGAAGTCGGCCTTTCTTTAGCAAAATACCAAACCTTTATGGGCCAACACATCTCATTTGGTATCACACCTAAAATCCAACGTATTTACACGTACAACTATGTTGCATCGGTTGATGATTACGATTTATCTGATGTAAGAGAAAACAGTGACGGCGAAACTGCATTTAATATGGATGCTGGTGCGCTTTGGTTCTTCGGCCCGTTCCGAGTGGGTGTTGCAGCAACTAACTTAATCTCTCGAGACATCGAAACCAAGGATACGACGAGAACGCTAAACAGCAGCACAAGTAGTGCGACACACCAAGTTGGCGGTAAATACACTTACCAACTTGAACCGGTATACACAGTGGGTGCCGGCATTGTATCGGATTACTTTTCTTTCAGTGTTGATTACGACCTAAACGAGACTGAGAAGTTTACTTCGTTTGCTGATAACGAACAGATGATTCGTGTGGGTACCGAAGTCGATCTTCTACGTCAGCTTAAGTTAAGGGGAGGGTACTACAAGAACCTGGCTTACTCTGATTCAGAAGGAACAGTCACAGCCGGTATTGGTATCTCGCCACTCAACTTGTTCCAGTTAGATCTAAGTGCAAACTACACAAACGAAAATGCAATGGGTGCTTCAATCAATTTCCTTGCTAGTTACTAACAGTCCTTATATAGTTCTGCTCCTAAATAAAGGAGCAGAGCATGCTAAACGACTTACCAACCCTTTCTCACGAAGAACAACAGAAAGCTGTTGAACGAATTCAAGAAATGATGACTCAGGGCATCAGCACAGCACAAGCTATCAAAATCGTTGCTGAGCAAATTCGTGAAGAAATGAGTAATAAAGAAGAGTAGGGCATCAGCCCTTCTTTTTTAACGCCTTAGTGCACTATAACTAAATATATTACCCTCTAGTATATTATTTCGTACATCCGAACTCTTTAGTTACCCTAAACACCGATCTACCAAAAACCCTTAAATACAGTATATTCAGTCAGTTACGTCGGAGTAATCCACTTTTAAGGCTTTTCTTGGCTTTGGGTTGTAATTAAATTACAGCAAGATCTGAAAGTAAAACAATCGCCATTTTAGGTGTCAGTATTTATGTCACCACGTCTAAGTGGTTAAATATATGCCGTTTTTTAAGGCTAGTGACGTTGTGACCTCTATTTTTAGCGGATACGAGTGGATGAATGTTCAGAAGCAGACAAATGAGGATTTCATCTAAGAACAGTGCGAGATAAGTGACGACGGTAATGTTCAAAACCGATACCGCGAGTGACTAACCACTGGTTAGAGCACGCTTTACTAGCCAAATATGTGCACTTTAAAACAAGTGCTTAG
Source organism: Vibrio sp. QJM3NY_27 (assembly GCF_057785955.1). Lineage (NCBI taxonomy): Bacteria > Pseudomonadati > Pseudomonadota > Gammaproteobacteria > Vibrionales > Vibrionaceae > Vibrio > Vibrio sp. QJM3NY_27. The sequence continues at coordinate 1,603,119 of NZ_CM173512.1, forward strand.
GAAGCTTAGAGGCGTACGGAAGAGCTGTTTATAGAGCGATTCAGGAACAATACGTATCAACCTGAGAATGCTATTGATTGCGTTATTACAGATGGTTTTCTAGCAAACGGTGTTATAGCAGATGGCGAGAGTGCGCTTATAGGCATACGAATCGATTTGAGTTCTGATGAGACAGCAAAGCTTATGGGCTTGTTTGGTCAGCACTTAAGAATCTAACGGGTGCTTAAGTGGAGAGTAGATATCGACAGGGTGTTGATTACGTGTTGATTGAGTATAGGCAGAGCGTTGAATGTGTAACTGCAGTCCAGTCTAGCGAGCCTTAATAAAATGTAGCGACTTGGTTTCGTCCGTTGTCTTTCGCTTGGTAGAGTGCTTTGTCTGCACGTTTGATGGCTGTACGTATCGATTCATGCTCCTTGAGCTGCGTTACTCCAGTCGAAACGGTTACTTTAAGCGCTTTAGGCCAAAGGCTTTGGTCCATTGCTAGGTAAAGATTACCGATAGATTCGTTACACTGTAGCGCAGTTTGCTCGAGGCAAACGAGTAGAAACTCCTCACCACCCCAGCGATAAAGCAAGTACTGCTCACCAAGGCTCTCGTTCGCCGTTGCGACAAACTGAATAAGTACTTTGTCACCCACTTCATGGCCATGTTGATCGTTGATCTGCTTAAAATGGTCTAAATCAAACAACGCGATGTGAATGGTTTTTCCTTGTTGCGCAAGGCGTCCTCAATTCCATCTTTTGACTTGCGTAATGAAGCAACGTTCCTGCTCTTAGTTTCTGTTTGGGTTCTTGCCTATTATCGTACGGAAAGAGATAGGTGATAGCAGGGTGACTGCCAAATAAAAAACAGAAAGGAATATGTCGTTTTTATTGTTATTTGGTCAATAAGTGCGGTTTTACGGGGATAATAATTTAACTGTGCATTTATACAGTAATTTGAAGTGTTTGGTTTTAGACTTCTAATTCACTAGTTAGTACCCATATTAGTTGCAGTGTCACTTTATAAATACGTCAGTATGCATAACCTTTGAATCCACAAGAAATTCAGTTCGTAATTAATAATACCTATTGCGAAAATTTTAAGTTCATGCGTCGTATAGTCTTTATATATTTACTTAGTCGGAATTCATTAGAAATGACTAGTTCGACGACCGCTACGGAATCGTAACAGGTTATCTTAACGCTATAGCCGCTTAGTGTTCATCAAGCTCCAAATTAGGGCTATTAGCCAGCCAGTACCAAAGAAAAGACTACCAACTATGTTTAGTGTTGCTATTGCAGTCTTATGTGGGTGGTCTTTTCGTCTTGAGATGGTTGTCGGTAGTAGAAAAATGTAAATCGTGATGCCAAATGCAATCACATAGAATATAAGTTCCACGATGTTACCTTGTTTGAAAAATTTTCATTAGTAGATGATCATTAGAATGACCAGCCGAGGGATAGGCCAGTCCATTTTATGTCTACAGTAGTTAAACCCATTACGTCAACGTTTTGCTTCTGTAAGCTAGCGTCAAGGTACAAGCCATGCTTTCCTATATAGCGTACTCCTAGACCACGGCTGATACCGAAATCCGAAATGTCTACATTTCCATAATCTTCCTTGTAAGAACCAAGACCAAGTTTTATGTAAGGAACGATTTTGTAATCACTTTCAAACCACAACGATACCACATCAAATCCAGCATTGAAGTTTAAGTCAACTAACGTTGCGTCGTAATAAGTGTTGGTTGACTTGTTATAGCTAAATTCACCGCCAAGCAAAATTCCGCCGTTAGATATTTGGTTCGTATAACCGATCTTAATACCATTGTATTCTGAGTACTTATCATCTAACGCTTGGTAACCTACATAAACTCTGTCGTATGATGTATTTTGATCGAGTGTGGTTTCATTGGAGTAGGCCGACAATGATGAAAAGATGCCGAATGTCAAAGGGACAAGTATTTTAGAACGATTTTTCATTAATTATGATAACCAATTTGATTTGTTTGAATAGCGTAAACTAGCGGTTTTCTGCTTGGCTAGAAGAGAGGCGGCACATATTACTTAGAGTTGATATATCATACAAATCGTTTTGATCATGCTTGAACTTCGGCATTTCCGCAGGGTTCAGTTTGAGCACTAACATCAATAGTCAACATGTCAATGCCATTTTAAAATGTCCTCATATGCCCCAAACATAAACTTTAGAGCGAGATTTAACGAGGCTGATAGACCCGAGGTTTGCGTTGTGAATGTGGAAGCCACAGTCCGTCGGCGATCATCCATTGACGTAAAGTTTCGTTTGATATGGGCAAGTTGTGCAGCTCAGATAACTTTTCTTGAGCGAGTGTTGGTGAGAAGTCGCTGTAGTTTTCACGGACAAGGCTTAGCACCGAGTTTCGAACGATGATTGCTAGGCTTACCGCGAGCGCGATGAGCCAATCCGCTCGCACCGTATTTACGAAGTCGGTTCATCAGGCGTTGGATGTGACGGACACTCAAGCTGAGGATCTCGGCAGCATCGGCCCGGCGTATCCGTCGCTGACACACATCTTCAATTACTTTAAAACGATTGATCTCTGAATCACTCATAGTCACCAGCATGTTGTTATGTCCATAGCGTTTACCAATATCAATTAAGCCTAGTGGTGATGAGCTAAAGGGACATTTTAACTTTTGAAAATAGTGACATTACAACTTTGCGCTTACAAGCTCAGTGCGTATTATGTACGTTATGTTAAATTGATTTTGGTGTTTATAAGGCAGGTATCTTTGTGTGATGCCCTGCCTTTATTTGGTGTCGATATTCTCTGATTTATACTGTGTATTTAACCACATTAGCTATTTACCATAAAATACCTAATAACCAGTGATAATAATCTTCGATTTTACCCCTGGCATTAGTTAGAGCTTAACCGCCAGCAAATTTAACTTTGTAGCCTTTCTTTTCAAGATGCGCTTTGAGCTTGTCACGAGCGTCGCCTTGAATCTCGATGTTGCCATCTTTTACTGAGCCGCCGCAGCCACACACTTTTTTGAGTTCCGCTGCCATTAGTTTTAATGGTGCGTCATCTAGGTCTAAGCCAGTTACTATAGAAACGCCTTTGCCTTTACGGCCTTTGGTTTCTTTTTGGATTCGAACGATACCATCGCCTTTAGGACGTTGGACTTTCTCTTCTTCAGGTGTGATACGACCTGTTTCTGTTGAATATACTAGGCTCATAAATTACTTCTTTTGTTGCTCTGCTTTTTGTTTTGCGAGTAAGTAAGCTTCTATATGACGCTGGATTGCAATCTTGCCGCCTTTGATAAGACGCCCGTTAAACATGCAATACCACGCGTTAGGCTCACCGGTGTCATTCTTGATCTGATAGCCGTTGAAGTTTTCAGTTAGGCCACCAGTTCCTCTCGACTTATTTAATGCAGTGAACTCTTTAGGGTCAATAATAGACGCCGTGTCAATCCACCAATCAATACTCTTCTTCACGGCAGCTAGGTTGCCCTGAATAACATTGTTTTTTAACTTAGCACGCCAAATGGTGTTATTCGCATCCATCGATTGCAGATGGACGCTACGGTAAATTGAATTAGCCATATCTATTAATCATCTTTTTGTTTTCACTGTATTAATCATAAGTATACTTATAATGATATCAAGCATAATATGGTAAAAACACCTGTCGAGGTACGGTAATTTGCGAAAAAAAGTCCCTATTTTAACCGACTCTGTGACAATTAATTCATTTGTTGAAAAATTGAACAGGCACGCGACAATTGAAATTATAGATGAGTTAACAGGATACCAGTACTCTCGTAACTCACTGTTGGGTATCTACAGTGATTGGAATCGCTACCATGCGTTCTGTACTAAAAACCGTATCAACACACTCCCTGCCTCTATTACTGCTGTTCGTCGTTTTCTAGAGACTGAATCCAGTGACAGAAAATACGCATCTTTAAAACGTTACACTGCAACGCTTAGTTTGTTGCATACTGTGTTGAGCTTTGCCAACCCAATTAAGCATAGACAAGTTCGTTTTGCCCTGCTCCACTTGCAAGCTCAAATGGCCGGCGACGCTAAGCAAACCAATGCCATGACATCTGCACACCTCGCTGAGTTAAACACGTTACTTTCAAATGAGAAATCGAGCTTAAAAGAGATCAGAGATATCGCCATTTATAATGTGATGTTTGAGTGTGCTTTAAAACGATCAGAACTTAAGGCGTTATCAATGGGTAATGTCGAGTGCGTTGAAAATGATTACCAGATTACAGTAAAAGATTCAGTGTATCGGCTGTCGCAAGTAGCAAGTGCTGCTCTTCAGCGTTGGTTTGCGTTTACTGGGACACAAGATGAGTTACCCGTGTTTCGTGCGATAGACAAGCATGAAAATATCAGTCTGCAACCTTTAGATGATTCGTCGATCTATAGGATACTAAGAAGTGCAAGCGACTTACTTCAGCTCGCAGAAAACCACCATTTTTCAGGGAATTCGATTCGTGTGGGTGCCGCACAAGAGTTGTCAAAACAAGGTCTTAAGGTGAGGGAGATTCAGGATTTTGGTCGTTGGCTCAGCCCTGCAATGCCTGCGCAATATGTGGGTTATTCGGGGACGGCTGAGAGTGAGAAGATGAAGTTTAAAACACTAGTGCCTTGGCAATAAGCTCAAGGCACTATTATGTTCTTTAGCCAGTGGTGTAAGACTCGCTAAGATATTTTGGAACAACTAAGAAATGCTTGTTCTCACACAGTTCTCTAGGAACTGGCTGAATTTGTGGCCATCATGTTCAACCATTTTAGGGAACATGGAAATTGGTGTCATACCTGGGAAGGTGTTGACTTCATTCAGGTAGATCTCGTTGTCTTGTGTTAAGAAGAAATCGATACGAGACAAGTGACGAAGCTTCATTTGGGTGAATACTTTACGAGCACTGTCTGCAATTAACTCTAGTTGTTCATCTGTTAAGTTATTTGCTTCAACTTCGGTAATTGAGTGGCTGTCTGAGCTGTATTTCTCTTCGTAAGAGTAAAATGCGCCATTAGGTGCAATCACCTCGCCCGGTTTGCTGATGTGTAGCTCACCATCGATTTCATAAGCGGCAACTTCTAGCTCTCTAGGCACAACTGATTTCTCAACCAGCACTTGATCAGAGAAGGTAAACGCCTTATTGATCGCTTCGCTTAAGTCTTCCACTTGGTTAACTTGGTAACAACCTACAGAAGAACCTTGACGAGCCGCCTTCACGAACACTTTACCCCAATTTTCAAAAGCTTGAGTCGCTTGTGAATGAGCTTGGTCGTTGTTGTCTGATAAAAACAGATACGGCGTGTTTGGGATGCCAAGTGCATCGTACCAAAGCTTTGAAGTGATTTTGTTGAAGCTGTTGTTGCTCGCTTCAGAACCACAACCTAAGTACGGAATCTTAGCCATTTCAAATAATGATTGAATGTCACCTGTTTCACCCGGGAAGCCGTGAATACAAGGCGCAATGAAATCGACTTTAGACTCTAGGTTGTCGCCACGTAAGGTTTGATTATTGATATCTAGATAAACCAATTCACCTGAATCAAGACACCAGCCTTCGTTTTTAATTTCAACTCTGACAACGTTAAAATCGGCAACGCTATTCAGTTGTTCAAAAAGGTAATTGGCTGAAACTAAAGAGACTTCATGCTCTGAAGATCCACCGCCACAAAGTAGAAGGATGTTAATGGTGTTCATGGGTAAATTCGGTCCTTGAAACTAGGAATACTGACTTCAATGATAAACAAAAGTCGAAATAGGTACAGTGTTTTGAACGTTAAAATTGTGTTCGAAAGAACGAGCGATTAACTATTAAACAAAACTGCAGGTCTTAAAACAAAAGAAGGAGCATTTGCTCCCTCTTTCTGAATTAAAACTTAGTTCAACTTGTTAAGCGTTGGGTATTCAGAGTTCTTGATGTCATCAATGCTCTTAACAAACGGCTTCAAGTTTTGGAAAGTGGTTGGCAGCGTTGAGATTGCCTTTTTAGCTTCTAAGCGTGTTGCGTAATCACCGTAAAGTACGGTGAACCACTTAGTGCCGTTAACCATTTTGTAGTTTTCCCAAACTGGTTGAGAAGTCGTAGGTAGCATTTTCACGAAAGAATCGACTTTACTCTGGCTGCCAACAGCAACAACTTGAACCGTGTAACCAAAACGCTGGTTCATATCTTGTTGTTTCTTCGTTGGGCCTGTCACTACTGCAACTGGCTTAGCTTTAGTCGTTTGAGTGACTTTCTGCTCAACAGGTTCGGTTCTGATCACGTTGACAACGTTTTCTTCAACAACGCCTGTTTGCTCAGATTGAGATACAACTGGAGCTTCAACTTTTGCCGTTTTGTACTCTTCTTGATAACTATCTGAAGTTACATTTGTAACGTAGTCGTCAGATACACATGCAGCCAAGAGCAGTGGCAAAGTCACAATTGCAAATTTTTTCATGGAAAGCTCTATATCCTTAATAATAATTACTATAAATCATGCCGATACGTCGGTTTAGAATCAAGTTAACTTTGAGATTATACACCATTAGTGGGTGACCTATTTCACAAACTTTATGCAGTGTTTGCTTATTCATCTGAATTCGGTGAATTTGCCATCAACCCGTGAGTGAAAAGTAAGTTACGATGAACTTACGTGCATTGCTAGGATATGTCTATGAATCATCTTGATCCCCTCCTTAAACCCCGTTCAATCGCTGTTGTTGGTGCTTCTCAACGAGAAACGCGCGCGGGATATATCGTCATGAACAATTTGTTGCACGGGGATTTTAAAGGTGCGGTGATGCCCGTTACGCCAAAATATGACTCGGTGGCAGGCGTACTCTCATACAAGAACATTTTGTCACTGCCTATCGTGCCTGACCTTGCGATTCTCTGTACCAATGCGACCCGTAATGTGGACATTTTTGAAGAGCTGGCCGAGAAAGGCATAGCCTCTGTCATTGTGCTTTCTTCCGATATGCAGCAACAAAGCGATAATGGCGAAACGTATGATGCACGATGCCTAGCGATTGCTAAAAAACACAACATTCGGGTGCTTGGCTCCAATAGCTTGGGGATTATTGTCCCTTGGTTAAATTTGAACGCCTCTTTTTCTCCGGTAACTGCGCTGCCAGGTAAAATCGCCTTTGTTTCTCAGTCGGCTGCAGTGTGTACCACGATTCTCGATTGGGCGAACGACAAAGAGATTGGCTTCTCAGCGTTTATCTCGATAGGCAATGGCAGTGACATTGAATTCTCGGAACTCTTGGATTATCTGAGCACCGATTCTCACACCGAAGCGATATTGCTTTATGTCGATAGTATTACTGATGCGAGGCGCTTTATCTCTGCAGCGCGTGCAGCGTCACGCAACCGACGAATTCTAGTGCTCAAAGGCGGGCGAACAGCGAAGGGCCGAGCGGCGGCCATGGCACATACCGGTGGTGCCGATACCTTAGACATTATCTATGACTCTGCAATCCGACGCAGCGGTATGTTGCGAGTTAAGAACTTACATGAACTGTTTGCTGCGGTAGAGACACTGACTCATTCAGTGCCCTTGCGTGGCGAGCGCTTGGCTATTGTTACCAATGGTGGCGGCCCTGCAATTATGGCCGTGGACACCCTATTTGACCGCGGCGGTAAGCTCGCAGAATTATCTGAAGATACGCTCGATAAACTCAGTAAGGTTTTGCCATCGAGTTGGTCTCATAGCAACCCTATCGACATTGTTGGCGATGCCGGCGATCAACGCTATATCGACACCATAAACATCTTGCTCGATGGCGATGAAGCGGATGCCATTCTTATCATGCACAGCCCTTCTGCGGTCGCACATTCAGCCAAAACGGCAGAGCGAATTATTGAGGCGATTAAAAAGCATCCTCGCCACAAGCGCTTTAATATCTTAACGAATTGGTCTGGTGAGTTAACCGCAAGGCCAGCGAGAAAGCTGTTTACGGAAGCGGGTTTCCCAACCTATCGAACGCCTGAAAGTTCGGTGGTCGCATTCATGCACTTGGTCGAGTACAGACGCAACCAACGTCAGTTAATGGAAACGCCGACCACGGCAGAAAAAGTGCACATTGAAGACTTGGCAGATGCAAAAAATTGGATAGAACGTCAACTACTGGATAAAGATACAGTTAGTCTTGATACCCATCAAAACAGTCAGTTTTTCAAGCACTTCAATCTTGATGTGTTGCCAACTTGGATTGCTTCTGACCCAAGTGAAGCGGTGCACATTGCTGAAACGATCGGTTACCCGGTCGCCGTAAAACTTCGCTCACCAGACATTGCGCATAAGTCGGATGTTCAAGGTGTGATGCTCAATTTACGAAACAGTAGTGAAGTCGCGAATGCCGCTCAGGCAATTCTCGATCGATCTCAATTGTCGTTCCCTACTGCTCATATCCATGGCTTGTTGATTCAAGGTATGGCCAAGCTTGCTGGCGGCCAAGAACTGCGAGTTAAGGTCACAACGGATGAAACCTTTGGCCCTATCATTTTACTTGGCCAAGGTGGCTCTGAGTGGGACGAATCAATTGATGCCGCTGCTGCTTTCCCACCGCTTAACATGACACTGGCGCGTTACTTGATCATTAGGGCGATAAAAAGTGGCAAGATTCGCCTGCAAAAACTGCCTAACCCGATCGACATTGAAGGGCTATCTGAGTTGCTGGTTCGTATATCGCAAATGGTAGTGGATTGCCCTGAAATACATGATTTGGATATCCACCCAGTACTAGCCAATGGTGACAAGTTCACGATATTAGATGCCGATATCATCTTGAAAGCGTACGAAGGCGATCCACAAGAACGTCTTGCGATTCGCCCTTATCCGGTCGAGCTTGAAGAGAATATCGTACTCAAGGACGGCACCGAAGTGTTGCTACGCCCTATTCTTCCTGAAGATGAACCGCTTCATGCTGACTTTATTAATCGCGTATCTAAAGAGGATCTTTATAAGCGTTTCTTTAGTGATGTTGGTGAATTCAATCATGAGGCGTTGGCGAACTTTACTCAGATTGATTTTGATAGAGAAATCGCGTTTGTGGTGGTTCGTAAGGAACAAGGTGTGCCTGCGATTATTGGTGTATCGAGAGCGCTGATTAACCCTGAGAACACCGATGCCGAGTTCGCGATTCTGATACGTTCCGATCTGAAAGGTGTCGGCTTAGGTCGTATTCTTATGACTAAGGTTATCGATTACTGCCGTGCGAAGCAGACTAAACAGATGTCGGGCATGACGATGCCAACGAATAGAGGGATGCTGACACTAGCTCAAAAGCTCGGCTTCGAGCTAGATATCAGTTTTGAAGATGGTACTGCAGATATGGTGTTACCGTTACTTTAACGCCCATGTCTTTTTAAGATGTTGGATACACCAAGACTTGGCGTCGCCCATTTTGTTGCGTCGCCAAGCCATGACGATATCGATCGGCTGTGGTTCTGTCCCCGAAATCTGCTGTAGAACGCCAGATTCAATCAGCGGCTTAGCAATACTACTCGGCAAGGTGCCAATCCCTAATCCAGTTGTCAGAGCCTCTACCTTTGCTGGGAAGCTTGTTACGGTTAAACGAGGTTGTTTCTCTAGAATATTGCGACTTAACGCTGGTTGATCACGTGCAGTGTCTGCAATTGCAATAACCCTGTAACTTTCCCTCGCTTTTTGATCGAACTCCCCAGAACGTTTATGAACGTAGTGGTTTGATGCCGCGACCCATACCATTTCCATCTTACCAATGATGTCACTTTTCATATCGTTTGGAATCGTATCGAGCTTGGGACATACCAATAAATCGGCTCGGCCATCTGTCAGGGATTCCCAACATCCGGCTAAGATCTCTTCTTGTAAGCGAACACGTGTTTTGCTGATTTTCCCGAGTTCGTCGACCAACGGGAAGAAATTGGCAATAGGAATGATGCCATCAAAGGCAATGGTTAAATCTAGCTCCCAGCCATTAGCAAGAATACTCGCATCGTTAACGAGTTGTTCAGTGGCACCAAGAATGATTCTACCTTGCTCTAATATTAACTGCCCCGCTTCCGTGAAATTTGCACGGTGGCCTGAGCGATCAAAAATCATGATATCTAAGTCTTGCTCTAACTTCTGGATTTGATAACTCAATGAAGAAGGCGCTCGGTCCAGTTCATTTGCTGCAGCTGCGAAACTCCCACGACGATCAATGGCATCTAATATGTGTAATGCTTCAAGTGTTATTGGACTATGCATAGCTTTCCTACTTTATAAATGAGACTTAAATCACAAAAACAGAAGCATTCAGACTATGAATGCTTCTGTAAAAGTCTTTTTAATACAGATATTTAAGAGTATTAATTATGAATTAGTTGATAAAATTGAAAATTATTTAAATGCAAATAATAGTAATTATCATTTAGATCCAATATTATCTTTCGCAAATCAAGATAATACTATGGAACTAAGGTAACTATCAGATGTATAAGCAATCCCTACTCTCTGCTTCAATCGTTTTAGCGCTTTCATCAACATCAGCCTTTGCTGACGATTATGCCCTATTTGACGAGGTTGTTGTATCGGCAACTCGTACGAATCAAACACTTATCAATACTGCGGCTTCTGTTACTGTCATCTCGGATAAGCAAATTGAAGAGAACATGGCGAAAGATGTGAATGAAATCTTCGAATACACTCCGGGTGTGACGATGAATTCAAGCTCTCGCCAAGGCGCACAGACTATCAACATTCGTGGCATGGAAGGTAAACGCGTTAAGATTTTAGTCGATGGCTCTTCTCAGCCAGGTTCATTTGATGGTGGTCCATACGCATTTATCAATTCTAGCGGTATTTCAATCGATCCCGACATGCTTAAAAGTGTAGAAATTATCAAAGGTGCTGCTTCAAGTTTACACGGAAGTGATGCTATTGGCGGTGTTGTTGCTTTTGAAACTAAAGACCCTTCTGATTTCTTGAAAGATGGCGAAGACTTCGGTGGCCAAGCGAAACTGTCTTACTCTTCAGAAGATAACTCTTTCAGTGAGCACGTTGCATTAGCTAATCGATTTGGTGACTTAGAAACATTGGTTGCCTACACTCGTCGTGACGGTGAAGAGCTTCAAAACTTCCGCGACTCTAATAACTTAGAGAATTACGCAGTAGAAGATCAAGACACATCTGCAGATAACCTATTGGTAAAATTGCAATACCAATTGAACGAAAGCCATCGTATCGAGTTTCTAGCTGAGCTAATCAAGGATACTTCTGACTCTGACATTTATCACTCAAGCTACGATAGCTACACGGGTGCAGATGATACAGAGCAAAATCGATTTGCGATTAAACACATTTGGTTCGCTGATGGCGCAATTGCCGATACCGTGACCAGTAAAGTGTCGTACATTTCCAAAGAAGAAAATGGTGTGACGAAACGCTTTAAACCCGCAGGTCCGGGCTTTCCACCTTACGTTCCTGCTAACAACGACAATCTTCAAACCAAAGATTACGAGTACACAGAAGATAAGCTTGAGATTGAAACGCAGTTAGATAAAGAGATTAACAACCATTACCTAGTTTATGGTGCGACATATACACACAGCGATATAAGCAACACGAATATGGAGTACAACTCTGATCCTGCTACTGATGATCAGCTTTATGTATACACTCCTGATGCTAAAGAGCAGAAGTTTGGTCTGTTTGTACAAGACGAAATTAGCCTAATGAACGACAAACTTGTTGTTACTCCAGGCGTTCGTTTCGATCACTTCTCTACAGACCCTGGTAAAAATACAGGTGAGTCACTTACGGACTTCTCTGATTCTGCGGTAACTGGACGTTTAGGCTCAACATACAAACTTACTGATACAGGCACCATTTTTGGCCAAATTAGCCAAGGCTTTAGAGCCCCTTCTTTCGATGAACTGTACTACACGTATGACAACCCAGGACATGGTTACGTAAACGATCCAAACCCGGATCTTAAGTCAGAAACCAGTATCTCTTATGAGCTAGGTTACCGTCATAATACACAGGCTTCATCGTCTGAAATTGCGGCTTACTACAGTGATTACGATGATTTCATCGAAACAGTGGTAACGAAAAAAGTTGGCGGAACTACACACTACTCTAACGTTAACTTAGATTCGGCAACAATTAAGGGAGTTGAATTCTCTAACACGTTACTATGGGATGTTTTGGTAGGTGCACCTAAGGGGATTTCAACTCACTTCGTTGCTTCATATACAGAAGGTGAAGACGGAAACGGTAATGCACTGAATAGTGTTAACCCTTGGAATGCTGTATTAGGTCTTAACTATGATGCTCCAAACCAAAACTGGGGTACTAGCCTTAAGTTAAACTACACAGCTAACAAGTCTGGTTCAGACATCAACTTCGATGACGAAAGCGGCGGCAACGCTGGTCAAGCTGAGCTTCCAAGCGCTACGGTTGTTGACCTGACAGCTTACTACAAGCCAATGAAGGATCTTACTATCCGTGGTGGCGTATTCAACTTAACTAACGAAGAGTACTACCGTTGGAACGACATTCGTGGCGATGATGAGCTTTACAAAGAGAACTCTCAAGCGGAAAGAAACTACGGCATTTCAGCTAAATACGAATTCTAATTCGTTAGAAATCTGAACCACAGAAACGTATACAGCAGAGACTAAAAAGCCAGCTAAACGCTGGCTTTTATTATTTCACTAAAAATTGTATCAAAAAGGGATAAAGTGAAATTACTTCTCTGCCATCTCTTTCTTAACCATTACTGCAGCAGCAATGATGAAAGTGATAATTAGGCCTAGTTCCATGATTAACTCCAAAGAAAATTAACATTAAACATATAATTCGCGAGCATGATAACAACAACCGATACAGAATGATACTTTTTAACCACTAATTCACTTTTTATTCGATTTAGATCAAAAAAGATGCCCTAAAGCATCTTTTTGTATATTAATCATTCATGAAACGACTAGATCAGCCAGGGAAACCATTAGGATTCGTTGACTGCCAGCGCCATGTATCTTCCGTCATTTCAGTCAATGTACGCGTCGCATTCCAGCCGAGCTCTTTCTGAGCTTTAGCAGGGTCTGCCCAACATTCTGCAATATCACCTGGGCGACGATCGACCAGTTTATAAGGGACTTGTTTACCGCTCGCTTTCTCGAACGCTTTAACCATATCTAATACACTCGAACCGTTACCAGTGCCAAGGTTGTAGATATGAAGACCGTCTTTACGCCCTACCTTTTCAAGCGCTGCGATGTGGCCATCAGACAGATCCATGACGTGGATGTAATCACGAACACCAGTCCCGTCTTTTGTTGGATAATCGCTACCAAATACCGATAGGAATTCACGGCGGCCCACGGCTACTTGAGAGACAAATGGCATTAGGTTATTTGGAATACCTTGCGGGTCTTCACCTAGCTCACCACTTGGGTGTGAACCTACTGGGTTAAAGTAACGCAGCAGCGTAATGCTCCAATCTGGATTGGCTTTTTGGAAATCGGTTAAGCACTCTTCAACCATTAGCTTACTACGACCGTAAGGATTGGTTGCGCTTGTTGGAAAATCTTCGGTGATAGGCACACTCGCAGGATCGCCGTAGACCGTTGCTGAAGAGCTGAATACTAAGGTTTTCACACCAGCGTCACGCATTGCATCAACAAGGACTAACGTGCCGTTGACGTTATTGTCATAGTATTCAAGAGGCTTAGCCACAGATTCACCAACCGCCTTTAGGCCAGCGAAATGAATAACGGCTTCAATGTTGTGTTGCTTCATGGTTTCAGTCAAAAGCGCTTTATCACGAACGTCACCTTCAATGAAATTAGGGCGAACACCAGATACTTTTTCGATACGCTCTAGAACGCTTGGTTTACTGTTATACAAGCTATCAAAAAGTATAGGTGTCATTCCTGCGTTGATCATCTGGATACTTGTATGGCTACCGATGTAACCCATGCCACCTGTAACTAAAACATTCATGTTTAGCAGACCTTTTAATTAAAAATATTCAACCTATCACTTATGATACAACAACTTAGGTAGAGGTCACAAACGCCTACGGCTATTAACTATCACGAGAGAACACAAATTGACCTTTTCCTTTTCGTTTTGCTTGGTACATCGCCTCATCGGCAACCTTTAGAATCACGTCTATATCACGCTCTGAACCATCAACTAAGTGTATGCCCAAGCTCGCTCCAACATGAAGCGAACGCTGTTTATGGGTCACCTCTTGCCCGATCAGCTCCAACAGTCGCTCCGCTAACTTTGCTAACAAGACTTTATTGGTCTGTTTAATAATAAGAACAAATTCATCACCCGACAAACGTGCTACCAAATCTCCTGCACGAACTTGAGATAGCAACCGGCTCGATACTTCTTTGAGGATTTCGTCGCCCGCATCGTGTCCATAGTTATCGTTAACGTGTTTAAAGCCATCGAGATCCAAGTAGATAACCGCAAAATGCTGATTAGAATAATGGCTAGACGTGACGACATCATCCATTACCTTATACAGCTGAGCTCTGTTGGCCAAACCCGTTAATGCGTCGTGATGAGCCAAGTGTTCAAGCCTTTCCATCTCTTTGACATTAGATAAATCAGACAGTGTGAGTACCATATCAAACTCGTCTTTCTCGTTGTCTGACGAAACTCGATTCACTTTTACAAACATTGGAACCAAAGTGCCAGATGCACTCTTCTCCCATACCTCGCCTTGCCACTGCCCATAATTTTCCAATGAACTGCGAATTGTCGGCATTAGGGATGAAAACTGTTGCCAAGAAAAAACGTCAAATGGTGTTTTGCCCACCAGCAGATCGGCGTGATAACCAAGAAGTTGGGTGACCGCTGGGTTTACCATGGTAATTACATTGGATGAATTCAGTACGATTAAGCCGTCTTTACTGTTCTCAAAAACCCCCGCGGCTATACGCTGGCGACTCATGGCAGTTTCTATCCCCGTGACATCTTGGATTGCATAAAGAATACGACCGTGCTTTGACAACGAACGGCTGCTCACACGAAGCCAGCGTTTTGAGTTAAAGAGATCGGTGGTTTCGAGTAGTTCGTCATTCAGCTCAATATTGGCGTCGATAACCTCTTGTAAGAACCCAGTTTGCTTTGTCGAGATCAACTCTTGGATCAATAAATTTTCAAGAAACGCTTCGGTACACTTAAAAATGTCACGAGTGGCAGCGTTCGCATGAACGATGAACCCTTTTTCATCTGCTACCAACAACGAGTGCTGAACAGTTTCAATTACCTCATTTGCAAACGACTTTTCTTCTTGTAGTTTATCGAGCGTAAAATTGATTTGGTTGTCACGATGTTGAAGTCTTTCGAGCATGGTATTAAAAGCTCGAACCAGATCCCCTATCTCATCGTGGTTCGTTGCGACTAATTTTTGTTGTTCTGAACGACGTTCAACAAAGGCTTGCATCGCCTCATTAAGGTCAAACATCGGTTCGATAATCAAGCGTTGAACCAATTTGACCAGTACCCCGCCTAAGATCACCAGAAACAGCAAGTAGACGGCCGCAACCTTGAAAATATTCGTTAAGATCGTATTAAACGTCTCTTTTGATATTGTCACTCTCAAGTTAGCGATCACAGCCTCATCCAGAGTCACCGGAACAAGCAAAAAGATGAAATTCTCGGAGATGGCAAATTGGTGATCCGCGATGTCATTTAATTCATCTGTATTCGGCCTAGGAACCAGCGTATTACTCACTTGATAACTCGCAAAAAGCTGTTCATTAATGTCATAGAGCTTCACCCTGACGATATCTTTATCCGCAACGAAGGCTGACAAAATCTCCTGAGCCGAGGATTTATCCTCAAATAGAATCGCGGCTTGCAGGTTATAAGCAACACCTTGTGCCAACACTTTAACTCGCTGAATAAGACTCTCTTTTTCTCGCTCAAAAGTGACAGTGTAATTAACTGATTGAATCGTCACAAAAGTAACCGCGATGAAGATGACAATCGGTAATATCAGCTTGTTTTTAATCGATAAATTATTAATGAAAGACAACATTATTGGCCCTCCACTATAGCGATTCGTAACAGGTTTGAGCCGATGACGTATTCACCGCGTCTTGCATTCACTAAGTTGATCTTAGGCTTTAGCTTATTATCGATGTGCGTTAGCTCAATGACTCCTCCCATGTCCGTAAAGTTTGGGATATCGCTAATCGTCACAGTATGTGGTGAGTGGGCTTTACGGCTAAATTCATCATTATCGGTATCAGATAGATAAGTGATATCACACTTAGGAGTCACCAATTGATGTACTTGTATAGCGAGAGAACGAATAGATTTTCCTTGTGTAATCGACGTCAGTGCTTTGCTTACCTTCTCATCGCCAATCACACAGAAGTTAACCGTATTCATTGTGCTTTCGTCGTTCCAACGAATAAAGTTGGCAATTCTAAATAGGTACACCGCTTTCACTTCATAAGGCTTGAAGCTAGCCGCCGATGTATTCAAAGGCACAATAAACATAGCTAAAGTGGCAATGCTGAGTTTAGTAAAACCAAGCTTAATACGGTACTTGAGCCACTTAGAATTCATGAGAGACCCTCACATATACGGACTCTTGGTTAGCACTTTTCTCAGACGTGAACTCAGCTTGATAACCGTCACTCTTACCAATGTTTTCAACGACCACTTCAATTAAAGGTGCTGCGGATGATTTTTTCCATGCAAGACGTGCATCAAAAGTTATTTCATGTGGGTAAGATTGCCATTCGTATTGAGTGCCATCGCCTGCTATCCAATAGTCTGGGTAATTCACATTAATGTATTGGCCGATAACATCGAATTGCCAGCTATCGGTGATATTCCACATCAACTGTGCCGTGGCTAAATGTTCATTATCAATGTCATGATAGACGCCAGTTTGCGGGCTAGATTTAGAGTCATCACCCTTGTTTTCACCCTCTAACGTTGAATAGGCATAACTCAGGTAACTGGTGAGATCTTCTGTAATTTGATAACTTGCGCCTAACTCTAAGCCATAGGTTTTCGCTTTATAATCATCAGATAATGCACCGACATAGACATGATTCGCGGGGATATCATTCGGGTCATAGCTGTGGAAGCGAAGATTGTCATGTTCACTCAGGTAGATTGTTGCATCGAGCTCGAAATTTGAATTGTTAGAGTAGCGATACCCCATTTCAGCCGTTATGACGTCTTCTATTTCAAGGTTTGAGTTTGATTTATAGACATCCAGATAACTGTCGTTTGAATCGGTATTCAAACTGTTGAAGTAGTATGTAGAGTTTGAATCCATATATGATGGTGCAACCACTGCACGGCTGAGCCCCGCCCACACAGAATGACGTTGAGTTAACTTATATAAACCTCGCAATTGAGGTGAAAGCTCAGTTGAATCATTCTGTGTAAAGTGCTCGACCTTGGCACCAATAGTAATAGATAGTGCTTCCGTCATTTGAATTTGAGACTGTATAAAAGCGTTCGCAATATAATCGTTGGCAGATTGGATATTGTAGGCTCGACCTTCGTAATCGGGATTGTACCAATCCACGTCCGAAACTTGGCTAGACGAGAAATCAAGATACATATATCGCAGGCCACCACCGAGTGTCATCTGATGCTTTGCAGATAGCTGGTTGATATAGGTCGAGTCAAAATCGAGGGTCGAGTAGCTTCCCGGAGCATCTGGCGCGTTATCCTCATTATATTCCCCCCATAACGAGTATGAGAGTGTCGAACTTTCATCAAAATGGCGAGAGTCGTTGAATTGGACGTAAACAGATTGGCTCTTGTTATCAAAATCATTGGCTTGTGAACCGACAAACGAACCTGAGTTATCATATTGGAACGTATAGAGTTCCGACTCGTAAAAGCTTTTCTCGCCGCCGATACGTAATGACCAACTTTCTTCGGCATTACTTGGTTGAAACACCATCCCAGCCGTTTGCGCTTTCCATTTTTCAGATTCGTCTGTGCGATACGTGGGTTCTTCTCGGTACTTATAGAATGCACGCGCATTCACATCGTCATTAAAGCTTAAACCCTGACGAACACTAAACTCGTAATTATCAGTATTAGAAGCGACACCAGAGAGATACGTCCCTTGAGTATCATTGGCAGACTTAGTAATGATATTCACCACACCATTAACCGCATTGCCTCCCCAAATCGTTCCGCCGGGGCCTTTTAATACTTCGATACGTTCGATGTCGGCAAGTATATAGTCAACATCGCTCCAATACGTGCCGCCATAGACTGGGCTAAATAAGCTTCGTCCATCCATCATCACGAGCATTTTGTTATACAGCCCATCATGAAACCCGCGCGTCGAAACAAACCACGAGGTCTCGTTAAACTTGGTTACTTTGAGGCCGGGTACTAGCGTCAGCACTTCCGCAATGGTTTTAGCCCCACTGCGTTGAATTCGCTCATTAGAAAGTACATAAACCGATGAGGGAATGTCGGTAAGTTTCTGTGTCACTTTCGAAGCCGTTTCCATCTCAACATCTAACATAGACAACTCTTCAAGGCTCATCGACATGAGTTGGTCTAAAGAGTTTTCTTGAGCAGCTACAAAAACAGGTGTCGTTAATGCTAGTCCTAAGCAAACCTGGCGCGATATCATGTGCTCACCTAATATACAGATAGATATTAATCCTTTAATCAATAGTTCAACTATATATGAAATGCCATACTGGTAAATTTTCGGTGTCGAAAGTTTGAGTCAGGTCACTGTTTATTTATGGTATTTATAAGACCGTCATTACTTACCTCAACGTAAAGGATTAGCACCACGTGACAACGAAGATTTTGCTTAATTGCGACATGGGAGAAAGTTTCGGCAATTGGAAGATGGGCGATGATGAGTCGGTCATGGAATGGGTCGATATGGCAAACATCGCTTGTGGCTTTCACGCGTCTGATCCGCACGTTATGTCCAAGACTATTAAACTGGCACAGCACTATCACACCCAAATAGGTGCTCACCCTGGTTATCAAGATTTAGTCGGGTTTGGTCGCCGTTCTATTCCGCACACCATGGATGAGATCAGTGAACTGGTTTGTTATCAAGTCGGTGCACTACAAGCCCTTTGCCGATATCACCATGCATCTGTTGGCTATGTGAAACCTCATGGCGCTCTTTACAACGATATGATGGCGAACATTGATGTGTTTAATGCGGTAGCCCAAGCAGTCGCTGAATTTAACATCCCCTTAATGATCCTCTCTTCGTCAGACAATCAGCAGTATTTAGATATTGCTGACGATCATGACTTACCCCTCTTGTTTGAAGCGTTTGCCGACCGTGCATACTTGAATAATGGGCAGTTATCGCCGCGAACTCAACAAGGCTCGGTTTACGTTAATCAGGACGACATCTACAACCAAGTCATGCAAATCATTAACTACGGTTCGGTCACGACCATAGAAGGTGAAAGACTGCCTATTGAAGCCGATACCATCTGTGTTCATGGTGATAATCCCCAATCTATCGCATTAATTAGAAAAATCAGACAAGACCTCAACGCTTTTAACTAATATGAAGCGTGTGATTGGTATGGCGCATGGCCTTATCGCTCGCCTTACGGCACTTAACCAATTGCTAGTAAGGTCTAATTGCTTTGTATTGGTTTGGACACGGAAGTTAGAAAAGCCAAATAAGTAAATAAAAGGCAGTAAGTAAATCAAAGGCAAGCAAAAGTATGGAAACGAAATGACGACGAATCAAATTGAGTTCAATATAGCGCCAGTCGCAGAATGCAGTGTTTTGGTCACCTTGGCGCTATCGCCTTCAAATAATCAATCTAGCGCTCAATATGCGCAGTACATGGCTCATTTTTCCGATGCTATTCGTCAAAACTTAGCACCTGTATTGATGAATGTGACACCGGCTTACCACACCATTCTGGTTGACTACTTACCTTATAGAATTTCAGAGCATCAGCTCATGGAACAACTCAACGCCTTGTTAAGTCATGCTATTTCGTCCTTCTCTAGTGTTATTAACACGCGTAACACTATCGATCTTCCCGCTTATTACTCACCAGAAACAGCACTCGATTTAGACCGATATCAAGCCCAAGGCATGTCGCTGGACGATATTATTCAATACCACACTTCTCAGACATACAGCGTCAGTGCCATTGGGTTTACGCCTGGCTTTGCGTTTATGTCTGATGTGGTCAATGAACTTGCTTTGCCTCGTCATTCAACCCCACGCTTAAGTGTACCGAAAGGCAGCATCGCCATCGCGGATACGAAAACGGCGGTGTATCCTTCGGACTCACCGGGCGGTTGGAATATTATTGGCAATTGCCCACTCGCACTGTTTGATCACAGCCAATTAAAGAACGCTGATACCACGCAAACGTCGCTGTCTCTACTTAATGTCGGTGATACAGTCCGTTTCATCGCGATTTCAAAACAAGAATTTGTAGAACTTAGGCTTATGGAGATTAGTGGAGGTGTCGCTAATGGTTAAGTCAAAAGCCAAACCAACGCTGACAGTCATTAAGCCCGGCCCGTTGAGCTTGATTCAGGACTTCGGACGATTTGGTGTCGCTCATCTCGGGTTGACACAAGGTGGCCCTGTCGATGATTACTCGTATAGCTGGGCCAATCACCTGCTCGGAAACCCAGTCAACCAAGCGGCGTTGGAAATCACGCTTGGGCAATGTGCGTTACGAATCGATTTTGATTGCGAAATGGCGTTATGTGGTGGCGATTTACAAGCGAAGCTCGATGGCAAACCACAGTCGAACTGGCGTACTTTTCAAGCTTTCGCTGGGCAAGTTCTCTCATTTGGTTTACCTAAAAATGGTCTAAGGGCGTATTTAGCCATTAAGGGGGGCTTCGATGTTCCATCAACTCTTCATAGCTGTTCTACGGTGACTCGAGAAAAGATTGGTGGATTAACGCAAGATGGAGAGCCATGCCAGCAAGGGCAACAAATTGCGTTTACCCAACACAAACTCTCTCGCCCGTTTAAAGCGTTGAGTGTCACCTTCCGATACACGCCTAATTACAACCTACCAGTGAACCTGCGAGTGATTGAAGGCTATCAAAGCGAACTATTCTCCGAGTCAGCAAAAGAGACTTTGTATAACGCACAGTATCACGTTGACCAAAATTCAAATCGCATGGGTTATCGACTGAGTGGTGAATCGGTTGATTCACCTGATATTTCGCTATTGTCAGAAGGCATTGCCTTAGGTGCGATTCAAATCCCCCAAGATGGGCAACCTATCGTGTTGCTTAATGACAGACAGACTATTGGTGGCTACCCAAAGATTGGATGTGTCGCCAGAATCGATTTACCGCGCTTAGCACAAGCCAAACCTGGACATGCGATATCATTCAGCAAGGGAGATCGCTTAGGCTTACAAGATGTTTGGTGCCAATGGGCTCAATTTTTCGGTTATTGATGTGCCCCTGTAGATAAAAGCCACTTTAATACCAATCGTAGTAATTAACTGGTCACCCTAGCTCGTTAAAAATCTCGATAACTTCGTTAGAATTTTTGATTGTAGAATAACTACTCATCGAAACTTCTTGTCGAAAAGAGCCGCCTTGTTCTCAAGCTTTTTTCCTACGCTATTTTTGATCACTTACTTACTGTGATTGGTATAATTTCGAACATGAAGCAAGACGTATAAACTAAAAATCCAACTTACTGTTTGCAGCAAGCTGGATTTTTTTGATGAGGCCATCATGATTTAGACGCTAGATGAATCAGCGCAATTTTAAGCGTGGTCTTGACCTGACACCTTTGCAAGCGCTTCTGGGTATCCACGTTCTTGTGTCAAATCTATCGCTCTGTTTTCAATAGCATTTAGATTAAGTGACATTGTCACCGAGTGCGTATCTTCAATCGATACTGACTCTGCGACATCAAACCAATGCTCAGCAACCTTTTGTGCAGCCTCTAGGGTTGAGGAAGCTTTGACTACTTCAAGTCGAGCATAGCGCTCACCACAGAATGAAACATCTGAAGCTCTTAAGCTAGGATCGGTTCCCGGAATCTGCTGTGCACCGAACAGAGGCTTACCACCTACCAGTGCAGAGCTAAAACTTGGGATGAACTGAGACATATGCGTTATCGCAGCGCGAGTTCTTAATTCAAGCTGCTCTTCACTCCAACCTGATACGATTTTCTTAAGAAGCTTAGAAGGCAGCTGAGGTTGTGATGAATCTGTTGATGATGAAACAAGCCCCCCCTCAAACAGAGTAATCCCTTCCGTCATACCGTGAAGTTGGAATACACCATCAGCGTACGGTGTTAGCTGAGCCATGCCTTGCGGTGTGCCTCTCGGGCCATGGAAGATAACCTCTGGCCACTCTTCCTTACATTCTTGCGAATACGGCCACTCTGTAACATATGCGGCTTTGAACTCAACAAGCCTTTGTTGCTTAGAACCGACAAAGTCATCCACGATGCCCGTCTCAAAGCCACTTGCATTAATCAAGTAGTCGGTCGTTAGGTGACAGCTTTGGTTTTCGGTATCGGTATAAGTCAAAGACCAGCCTTGCTCTAACGATTCAACAGATTGCAATCGGCTGTTGGTTAACACGGTACAATTAGACTGTTGCCCCAAAGAGAGCTGAGCGGTTGCAGAAAGTCGGAATACACTCCAACCATACTCTTGAACCATAGCAACAGGATACTTAAGGGTTTCTAGATCCGTATGTTTAGCGAAAGGAATACACCACTCATCAAGCGATGTTGGTTTCAGAGGCTGTGCTTGGGTAGCAAGTGCTAATAACTCATCTTTACTATACAGCTTGTAATACTCTTCCGGTTTACCAAGCACTTGGTTGCTTTTATCTTGATTAACAAGCTCAGCATAAGCGTTCTTGATTATCTTTAGACGCGGAAGCAGATCCAACGGCTCTCCACCATCACTGTGTGGAACAGCAATAATTGTCGGTCGAATATTGATCGTGTGGGGAAACAAGCGGACAGTATCAATTGACTGAGTGAGCAACTGAAGACACTGCTCTACAGAAATATCTCGATACAAATTGCCGCCAGCGTGCAGGTGGCAAATTGGTGGACCATTAACCAAACTCGGCCCTTTTTCCAAGATAGTGACCTTAAAACCCAACTCACTAAAGTGAATCGCGCTCGTTGTTCCGGCAATACCACCACCAACAATGGCAATAGAAGGCTGATTTGTATCCGTTTTGTTGTGGTTCATCGTGTTCTGTAGAATAAGATTAACTGCCGCTATTCTACTTTTGTTCTGCGATGAATTAAAACACATTTTTATCAAGGTCTTAGTTCAGTGGGATTTAATATCTATGTAAAAAACATAAATAATCTCTTGACTCAATAACTCCAGATAGAGTTTTAAAGGTTATTCTAACAGTCAAAATTGTCCTAAGTGACGCCACATAAAGGCTGCCTCAGTACTCTTAAAACATAGATGTTAACTTATCCCTAAAGTTATCCACCGTTTTTGTGGATAACTGTTGATAACGTTCTTGCTAAGTTGCGCAAACCCTTTGTTTACAGGGACTAACCGCTGTTCATTAAATCGGCATTATTGTGCGATTAGTTTTAAAAAACACTAAAAAATTGGAAAATTAAGGTGCTATATTCGTTACTTGTGCTACCCATTGGTCAAATAAAAAACGGTCTAAAGCGACGCCTTATAAATAGTGCATGACTAAATATAAATAATGTCACTTTTAGACCGTTTTAAGCATTTGTGAGATCTCGCTAGCGACTAGCCAAAATCCTTGTTCACGGGTGCCAACAAACGTTTGATTAAGCTATTCACTACCGCAGCCAATGTGATGAACGTTAGTACAGGTAGCGCTATCCACAGCATTGGGTGGAGTGAAGGTTCTAACTCGAAGCCAAAGTTCATTACCCCTGCAACACTGAGCTCAGAACCCATCGCAGCAATCGAGCCAGCCACTAACGCCATTAACCCGTATTCACACCAAATAGTGTTGAGAATGCGCTTCTTGCTCGTACCTAAAGTGCGGTACAAACGTATCTCTTGTTGTCTTTGAGACAAGCTCAATCGCAACAGAGTAAAGATTAGCAACAACCCTGCTACCACACCCAGAGCCGCAAGTACGGTTATCGACCAAACAATCTGTTTGAGCAACTCTTGGATCTTGCTACCCATCTTACGAATATCCATCAAACTCACGGTTGGGTGATTTCGAGAGAGTTCGTTGAGCATCTGATTATGTTGTTCTTCTAGTCGGAAGCTCACGAGCCAAGTAGAAGGAATAGAGCTCAAAACATCTGGCGTAAATATGAAGTAGAAATTCGGCTTCATTTCTCGCCACTCTACTTTTCGGATGCTGTTCACCTTGGCAGAGACATTCTGGCTGTTGATTGTGAACGATAGCTCATCGCCAATCTTTAGACCCAGCTGCTCCGCGACATCGGATTCCACAGATACGCCCTGCTCTTGTGTCCAGCTGCCTTCTAACACTTCATTGTACTCAGGCAGGCTATCTCCCCAAGTGAAGTTGATCTCGCGGCTTAGTGCATCTGTTTCTTGTGAGGTATCGCTGTATTTTGCCGCTTCAACGCCGTTGATGGTCGTGAGTCTTCCTCGTATAATTGGAAACGCTTGAGTACGCTCTACTCCGTTTGCATCAATCGTCTCGAGATAACTGTCTTTCTCATAGCTCGCAATATTCAGCGCAAACGCATTAGGTGCGTTCTCGGGCAAGGTTTGTTGCCAATCCGACAACAAATCGCTTCTCACTAGCCAGATAATAGATAGCAGCATCAAAGACAACGCTAAAGACCCAAATTGAATCCCTGTTGCTAATGGTGTGCGATTAATTCGGCTCAATGCCAAACGCATAGATGTCGACGTCGGCAGCTTGCCGACCAAACGCAGAACAAACGTACTGACAATCGCGAGCACTAAGAACAGGCATGCGATACCCGCTAGAACTATCCATACCAACAGGTTATCGCCGTACATCAGCATCATTGGAATAATAGGTACCAGCAACAACAGGTATTTCTTGTAGCTTTCACTTGATTGGTGACTCGATTGAATCACGCTGATTGCCGAAGTGTTGACCAAGCCAATTAACGGAATTCCAAGCGCAGGTACACCAATGAGGATACTTGATAAAATCGCCAAAATGACAGGTTCAATGCCATAGCTAGGAAGTGGTGTTGGCAACAAATCACCTAATGGTATACGAAGTAGAAACTCTAAGCCGACCCCTATTGTAATTCCCAGTACAGCGCCGATGACCACTAACAGAGACACCTGTACAAACAACCATTTAATGATCCATTGCTTGCTCGCGCCCAAACTCTTAAGCATCGCGATGGTTTTACGGCGACTCGCAACATAATGTTGGCAAGTAAGTACCAAAGTGGTTGCCGCCATGATCACAACGATAGCAACCGTTAGCGAAAGATATTGAGTTGTGCTCTCGAACATGTCGTTAGTGCGACTCGCTGAATCTTGCGTGCGCCAGCGATCGCTCGGTGTCAATTCTACGCTGTCTTGCGCGGCTTTCAGTTTTGTATCATCACCGTTTAGAAACAGCCTAAAGCTTACGCGACTGCCCGGTTGAATCGCTCCAGTGGCCTCGATATCGCTGGTATGAATTAGCACAGCAGGCATTTGTTGGAATGGGTTAAAGCTCAAACCTGGCTCTTGGGTGATACGCCCTGTTATCGTTAAATCGGCATCGCCAATAGTGACATTGTCACCAATTTCAACCTCAAGCTGTGCAAATATACGCTCGTCTAACCAAAGTTCACCTGGCTCAACATGGTTACTTGATGCTTTATCAGCACCCTCTAAGATCATTTCACCGCGTAATGGGTAATTACTTTCAACCGCTTTCACCGTCACTAGCTGCATCGAGTTATCACTGAATGCCATCGTTGAAAAACGTGTCAACTGAGAGCTGTCTAACTGTTCAACCTGAGTGAGGTCTAATAAGGATTGCGGGATTGGGTTTGCTGAGATAAACACACTATCGGCAGTAAGCGCATCTTTGCCCTGTTTAACAATCACCTGCTCCATACGTTCGGCCAATGCCGATAATGCAAAAACACACGCAATGATCAGTGTTAATGCTATGGAAACTGGCCACAACTGACCGTGTCGAATCTCTTCGACACTCCATGAGAACAGGCGCTTATTCAGTCCGTTTGATGAATTCAATTTAGACTTCCTCTATCTGACCGACATGCATCTTAAGTGTTCGTTGGCAACGTTGTGCGAGTTTAGGATCATGCGTCACTAGAACAAGCGTTGTGCCATGTGATGAGTTCAACTCAAACAACAACTCGACAATTTTGGCTGCCGTTTGTTGGTCTAGGTTACCTGTAGGTTCGTCAGCAAAAAGGATTTTTGGCTTGATCATAAAAGCTCGAGCTAAAGCGACTCTTTGTTGTTCACCGCCTGATAGTTGAGATGGCAGGTGATCAAGCCTGTCTTTTAAGCCCACTGATTCAAGCAAAGCCGTCGCACGTTCGATGTCTTCGTCTTCCCCTTTAAGTAGACAAGGAAGCGTGACATTTTGCAGCGCAGAAAGGCTTGGGATTAATAAGAAGCTTTGAAATACAAATCCTACCGATTCACTGCGGATCTTAGCCCTTGCTTCATCATCAAGCTGTGAAAGTGGCTGCCCTAATAAACTGATTTCGCCTTTCGTTGGCACATCAAGCCCTGCAAGCAATGTCATTAGGGTTGATTTACCTGCGCCAGACGTGCCGACAATCGCGACAGTTTCACCTTCACGAATATCAATATCGACGTGCTCTAGGATTGTTAAATGTTCTTGATTAGTAGACACTGTCTTCGAAACAGCTTCAGCTTTAATGATGGATGTATGCATGACTCGACTAATTTCCTTTTTATTCTTTATTATATTTTCAACCGCTTCTTTGGCTCAAGATACCGAGTTAGATTCTAAGTTACTGGTACTTGGTGATAGCTTGAGTGCTGGTTATAACATGGACATCAAACAGAGTTGGCCAAGTCTATTGCCAAACGCATTAGCGAAGCATGACAAAACAGTTACCGTGGTAAACGGCAGTATTTCGGGCGACACAACTGGCAACGGGTTAGCTCGTTTGCCACAATTACTTGAAGAACATGCTCCAGACACTGTTCTTATCGAACTCGGTGCAAATGATGGCCTTCGTGGCTTCCCACCTAAGCTGATGTCTGCGAACCTTGATCAAATCATTGAGCAGATAAAAGCTGCGGGCGCCAAGCCAATTATGATGCAGATTAAAATCCCACCGAATTACGGTAAGCGTTACAACCAGCAATTTGAATACGTTTTTGCAGCGCTTGCTGATCAACAAAATGTGCCGCTTTTGCCGTTTTTCCTAGAGCATATCATCCTTAAACCTGAGTGGATGATGAACGACGGACTGCATCCAAAACCAGAAGCTCAACCTTGGATCGCTGAATTCGTCGCCGAAGAATTATATCAGTATCTTTAAGTTTTAATGGTCTAGCTCAATAAATTTTACACAGCTTTACGTTAGCCTGAGTGCATATCACCGTTAACTGTAAGGTTATTTATGCTGATCGAACCTATTATCAAGGGTGTGGTAGCCAAAAGCGCTCACCCTCTTGGCTGTCAAGAAGCCGTAAAGCAACAAATCAAGTTTGTTAAGAGTGCGCCGCAAATCAAAGATGGCCCTAAACGAGTACTGATTATCGGCGCTTCCTCAGGCTTCGGCCTTGCCGCTCGTATTGCCGTGACCTTTGGCGGTGCAAAAGCTGACACCATCGGCGTCTCATTCGAGCGCGGTCCTAACGAAAAGTCCCTCGGTAGTGCTGGTTGGTACAACAACATCTACTTCAAGAAAGAAGCCGAACGAGAGCAACGCACTGCTATCAACATCGTTGGCGATGCATTTTCACAAGAAACACGTACACAAGTTGTCGAAGCCATTGAAACCTACTTCGAAGGTGAAGTGGATCTGATTATCTATAGCTTAGCGGCGGGCGTTCGACCTAAGCCAAATACTGATGAGCTTTGGCGTTCTGCCATTAAGCCTATTGGTGAAAGCGTTACCGGTGCGACTATCTCGCTAGAGCACGACAACTGGGTGACAGACACACTTGCTGCAGCGACGGAAGAAGAAGCCAAAAGTACACTCAAAGTCATGGGCGGCGAAGATTGGGAACAGTGGATAGATGAGCTCATCAACGCTGAATCCATTGCCCCTGGTTGTAAAACCATCGCATTTTCCTATGTTGGTCCAGAAGTCACGCACCCTATTTACTTAGACGGCACTTTGGGACGCGCTAAAATAGACCTTCATCAAACCAGCCATGCTCTGAATCTTGAACTAGCAAACTTCGGCGGTAATGCCTACGCGACTGTGTGTAAGGCACTCGTCACCAAAGCCAGTGTATTCATTCCGGGATTAAGTCCTTATCTGCTCGCTTTATATAAAGTGATGAAAGAGAAAGAGACGCACGAAGGCTGTATCCAACAAATGCAGCGTCTATTCAGCAGTAAACTCTATGGTCAATCAAAAGTCCCTCTGGACGGCGAACGCCTAATTCGGATGGATGAATGGGAACTCGATCCAGAAACCCAAGCCCATGTGACTGAGCTACTTGAAGCTATGGATGAAAACAACTTTCAAGCAATTGGCGACTATCAAGGATTCAAAGAAGAGTTTTTACAGTTGAACGGTTTTGCTCAACCGTCGGTAGACTATAAAGAGAAACTTAACACTGATGATTTTATAAAGTTAAAGCCTTAATCGAAACTTATCTCATTACTGAGACCCAGATTCACATTTGAAAACCTCTGCAAAATTGCAGAGGTTTTTTTGTGCAACATTTCTTATACTTAGTAAAAGTAAGATTCACAGTTTATTTGGTCATCTTAATTAACACAGGATGTGTTGATGCATTTAGCATAATTGACTCGGAGTCATATGAAGAAGATAAAAACGATAGACTTAGATATCCCTGACGATATGGCCTCCAGCTGGCAGAATATTGTCGACCTCTTGGCTCAAATCACTGAAGTGCCTGCCGCACTTATCATGCGTGTTCACACCAACTATATTGAAGTCTTCTCTACCAGTCACAGTGAGAATAACCCTTACAACAAAGGCGATTCCGAAACCTTAGGAAATGGGCTTTACTGCGAAACGGTGATGGAGTCTCAGCAACAACTTGTGGTGCCCAATGCGCTTGCCGCTCCTGATTGGGAAAACAACCCCGATACAAAGCTTGGCTTAATCTCTTATTGTGGCATTCCGCTATTTTGGCCTAACGGCGAATTGTTCGGCACCATTTGTATCTTGGATTCGAAAGAGAATCACTATACGCCTACCTATATCAAGCTATTAGAGAGCTTTCGTACCTCGATAGAGTCCCAGCTTAAAACCTTGTTTCAGCACGCTAAGCTCACCCAAATGAATCGTGACTTAAAGAACCGGGTTTACACTCGCACTAAAGATCTTGCGAGCCTCAATTATTCTTTAAACCAAGAGATCGATAAGCGAAGAGCGGCTGAACAAAAGATAAACTTCCAAAAGAATCATGACATCGGCACCGGCTTTTTAAACCGAACCGCATTCGAGTCTCGCCTAAATAACAAACTGTCGTCACAGCAAAGGCTGACGGACAGTTCATTTGCGGTTATTCATATAGGGTTTACGAATGGGAGGCGCATACAGGCTCGATATGGCTATGACGCGTTAGATCAAGTGCTGGTTGAATACCGACAACGTATCGACAGTATCTCGGATATCGAGGTACTAACTGCACGCCCTACTTCTATCGATCTCGTACTGGCGTTCAGCGTAAAAGATTTGCACCAACGCCTAGAAGAACTGTGCCAGACGCTCGTTAAAGTCGGCCATTCAGAGTTCGATATCGACAGTGACAAAGTACATTTGCATGCCTTTATCGGGATCGCGATTACTGATAACGAAGATGATGCGGAAAGCATTCTCCAGAAATCATCAGAAGCCATGCTCGCCTGTAAAGATTCCGGGCAAAAATTCGCTTACTACTCTCAATCTCATACTGAACAACAAAGTCACATCAATAAGATCGAAGGTTATTTGCTTCAAGCTGTCCGTAATGATGACCTCATGCTCTACTTTCAACCTAAAGTATGTCCATTAACGCATCGTTGGGTTGGTGCTGAAGCCCTACTACGTTGGCGCCATCCAGTTTTAGGTGATATCTCCAACGAAACCTTGATACATATGGCCGAGCAAAACGGCTTGATTTTCGAAGTCGGAAGCTTTGTTCTACGCAATGCGATTGAAAAAGCGAAAGAGTGGTCCGAATACGTTGAAGATTTCAAGATGGCTGTGAATGTGTCTGCAATTCAACTCAAGAACGTGCACTTTGCGGAACAAGTGGTTCACCTACTCGAAACCTATCACCTAGAACCTCATTTTTTGGAACTCGAGGTGACAGAAAGTGGCCTGATTGCCGATGAAGTTGTCGCTAAGAATACCTTAGAATCGCTGCATGACATTGGCGTTACATTGTCACTGGATGACTTTGGGACGGGCTACGCCTCTTTCAGTTATCTCAAGAAATTTCCGTTCGATACGATTAAAATTGATAAGAGCTTCATCGATCAGATGCTTAACTCACACGAAGACTCGGAAATCGTTCGTTCTATTGTCCAAATCGCGAAGAAGCTCGACCTAAAAGTCACGATTGAAGGGATAGAATCGGAAGTTCAGGAGCAATTTATTATCAACGAGGGCTGCGATGTGGGCCAAGGTTACCTTTATGGGCGGCCAATGCCGAGCCAAGAATTCGAACACAGTTTAATCAATCAAAACTATTTGGGGACAACCCGTTACGCTTAAAGCAAAAAAGAGCAGTTTGTTTTGGATTTAGGCCTACTTTCTCTTTACTCTAAAGGTGGTGATTTTTATAATCGCCGCCTTTCTGTTTTAATCTTCCCTTTATATAGGCATTCCTCGTTATGGATCAGTTGACTGCAAAGCTTAAAAAGCTCGAAAAACAAAACTTCCGCGCATATCAACAAATTAAAGGTCAATACGACTTTGCTGATTTCGAATTACACATCGACCACGTTCAAGGTGACCCGTATGCATCTTCTTCACGTTTTCGCGCAACACGCGCTTGGTCGTTAACTGGGTTAGATTGGCTTAAAGAAAAGTCTTACGAATACCAAGTAGCAGCACGTGATTTCATTGCACGTAGCTTCTCTGAATTTGCTAAGCAAGAAACGACTGTGTCTATTGCATTAACGGGTCAAACTGTTTTGGATAACACCTCAGTGGTTTTCACCGAGCGCGGTATCGAAATCCGTTTTCGTATCAACCTACCTGCTGATGGTCGTAGTATTCTTGCAAAGAAAGCAATCAACATCATTACATTCTATTTGCCTAAGTTTATTCGTCGTGCAACGCTTGAACGCGAACTCAACATTGAAGCGATGATTAAGCATTGTGAAGCCGTTGAAGACCAAGACGCGTTGCGTGCTCAATTGGAAGAAAACAACCTAGCGGCATTCGTAGCAAATGGCAGCGTATTACCTCGTATTGCTGGTAACTGTGATTTACCAATGAAAGGCGCAGTTCCTTTCCTAGCACCAGAGTCTTTAAGTGTGACGCTAAACACGCCAAACCAAGGTGATGTGACTGGCCTAGGTATTCCTAAAGGCATCACGCTGATCGTTGGTGGTGGTTTCCATGGTAAATCTACACTATTGAATGCTGTTGAACGTTCTGTCTACAACCATATTCCAGGTGACGGTCGTGAAGGCATTGTTACTGCGACGGATACAATGAAGATCCGTGCGGAAGATGGCCGCTGTGTACATAACTTGAACCTGTCTAACTACATCAACCATTTACCGATGCAAAAAGACACGTCTGATTTTAGCACTCAAGATGCTTCAGGCTCTACGTCTCAAGCGGCTTGGTTACAAGAATCGATTGAAGCCGGCGTTCAAACACTACTTATTGATGAAGATACGTCAGCGACTAATTTCATGATCCGTGACGAACGTATGCAAGCGCTAGTATCAAAAGGGGCTGAGCCTATCACTCCACTTGTTGACCGTATTGGCCAACTACGTGAAGAGATGGATATCTCTACCATTGTTGTAATGGGTGGTTCTGGCGATTACCTAGATGTGGCTGACACTGTGATTCAAATGCACGACTACCAAGCGGTAGACGTCACTGAAAAAGCACAAGAAGTGATCGCTCAACACCCTACTCAACGAACTAATGAATGTGAGACAGCATTAGAAACGTTTGTTCCTCGCTCGTTAAACCGTGCTGCACTGATGAACATTCTGACTGACGGTAAGTTCCGTGTTAACGCGAAAGGCAAAGAGTCGTTGCGTTTTGGTAAGGAATTCGCTGATCTTTCTGCATTGGAGCAGTTAGAATCAACTTCAGAAGTGAACGCGATTGGTTGGGCATGGTTCCAGTTTGCCCAAACTCCGGGTTGGTCAAACAACCCTGCTAAAGAGTTTAGCGCTATCTTAAGCGATGAGTGGCACGTCAACATGCCAAACTACGGTGATTTAGCGAAACCAAGAGTATTGGATGTAATGGCCGCACTAAACCGTATGCGTAAATCTCAGTTCAAACCTTCGAACTAAGTTAGATCCAAGCATCATAAATTGTATGGACGGCTCTCAATGTGAGGGCCGTTTTTTTTATTCGCTAGCTCTATATAAAGCCTTAAGACCGTCTCCTGCCTCACTTTTCTTGTTTGACGATAAAACCCACCAATATTGTGCTTATCCTAAAAATCATGACACAGCTTTTACAAAACTATGGCGATATTCATATAAAGTTCCGACTCGACAAGTGTAACCAAATGTAACAACCCCTTGAGGCTTCAATGAATCATAAACGCGTTAAGATGCGTGACCATAAAAAAGAAGTAAATCTGTTCAAAAACCGTGTAACCGTTGCGTTTTGTGGGATCTTGCTGTTCACTCTTGTCTTAGTCGGCAACCTTTACCGACTTCAAGTCGAAAATTTTGAAAGCTATCAAACTCGTGCCGACGGCAACAGAATCAAAGTATTACCTATTCCCCCAACTCGCGGGCTCATTTACGACCGCAATGGTGTGTTGCTCGCCGAGAATGAACTTGTCTTTAATCTGACGATGATTCCAGAGCAAACTGATGATGTCGATGCAATGCTTACCAAGTTGGACAAATACATCCCGCGAGAGGCTGAGCAGATTGCTCGTTTCAAAAAGCGTTATCACAACACTCGCCGTTTCAAATCTGTCACGATACTAGAGAACCTAAGCGAAGAAGAAATTGCTAAGTTCTCAGTGCACCAGTACCAATTCCCCGGCTTATCGATCGATACCAGCTTGAAACGATTTTATCCAAATGGAGAGGTACTTACCCATGTCTTAGGATATGTCGCACACATCAATGATAGCGATCTTAAGAGACTAGAAGAAAAAGGCATCGAAGCGAATTATCAAGCGACGACCATTATCGGTAAGCTTGGTGTCGAACGCTATTACGAAGACATTTTGCACGGCACCAAAGGTTATCAAGAAGTCGAAGTAAACAGCCGTGGGCGAGTCGTCCGCACCATTGAGTATGTAGCTCCAGTAGCAGGAAAAGATATCGTATTAAATATCGATCTCGAACTACAAAAATACGTATTCGACCAGCTTGATCACCGAACAGGCAGCGCAGTCGTTCTGGACCCGAAAGACAACAGTGTACTTGCAATGGCATCAAGCCCCAGCTACGACCCGAACCTCTTTGTCGACGGTATTTCTAGCAAGAACTATCAGCGTTTATTGAATGATCCTGCTCACCCATTGGTAAACCGCACTACTCTCGGCGTTTATCCTCCGGCATCTACCATCAAACCATTTATGGCAGTCGCTGGCTTGCAAGAGCATGTCATCTCTGAGGATACGATTCGTGATGATCACGGTTCATGGCAAATCCCTGGTTCTAAGCGTAGCTCTAAATCATGGCGAGACTGGAAACGCTGGGGTCACGGCCCTGTCGACGTCACTCAAGCCATTGAAGAGTCAGTGGATTCGTTCTTCTATCAAACCGCTTTTGACTTGGGCATTGACCGTATCTCAAGCTGGATGAATCGCTTTGGTTTTGGTGAACCTACAGGTATCGATATCTATGAAGAGAGTACCGCCAACATGCCAACTCGAGAATGGAAGATGATGCGTTATCGTACCCCTTGGTATCAAGGTGACACAGTTCCAATTGGCATTGGTCAGGGTTATTGGACATCGACACCAATGCAACTGGCAAAAGCGACTTCAGTGTTGGTCAATCATGGAAAGGTGATGCCACCTCATATCCTGAGAGCAATCTTGGATCATGGTGAGGACTTTGACACACAACAACTCGTTACACCTGAACCTATGCCATCTATCACTGAAGTCCCTGACAAAATATGGGATGTACCCATCAATGCAATGAGACTCGTAAACCACGGCAGGCGAGGTAGCGGCAGGCGCGCATTTAAGGGAACCAACTACACTAGCGGCGGAAAATCAGGTACGGCACAAGTATTTGATCTTGCGAAAGATCAAGTCTACAACTCGAAGAAGTTGGCTAAGCATTTACTCGACCATGCGCTTTACACGGCTTTCGCACCTTACGAGCACCCTGAGTATGTCGCGACGGTGGTCATTGAACACGGTAACGGCGGTTCAAAAGTCGGCGCGCCATATATCCGTAAAGTACTCGATTATGCGTTTGAGCATAAAAGTGGCCAAAACAAAGATAACTCCTAATACCAAGAAAGCCCCACTCTAGATTCATAGTATGGGGCTTTTTATTTTAGAGTTGCATTAGACGTAGACGTAGCTAGAGACTTCGTTAGCTTACGAGCTTCTCAATATATGCCATGCTTCGCACAATGTCTGAAACTTAGCCGTGTTGCCCTCGTCCCGATCTGGATGCCAGCGCAAAGC
Organism: Vibrio sp. QJM3NY_27; assembly: GCF_057785955.1. Taxonomy (NCBI): domain Bacteria; kingdom Pseudomonadati; phylum Pseudomonadota; class Gammaproteobacteria; order Vibrionales; family Vibrionaceae; genus Vibrio; species Vibrio sp. QJM3NY_27. The sequence goes on from NZ_CM173512.1 coordinate 1,638,038, forward strand.
CAATTGTCGCCAGCGCTTTCTAATCTCATGGTGAGTCGCGTCCAACGGTAACTCAAACAAGTTTAACGCTCGGCTTCTATCCATATCGAGTTCATCACCACCGACAAACTTTCTGTACCGAGTCCAGAACTCGTTCAGCAGCCTTTTGACTTCGCCCTCGTCCGCTTCATAGTTAATCCAATTAATGTAGTATTCTCGCAGTGGGTCTTGATGATCGATACTGTGACTGCTTCCGTGATACCGACCATTCATCAATTCAATGTCCATCGCTTGGACTTGTAGCCAACCATCAGGGTGTAAGGTTTCTTGAAGCTGATAAAGCGCATTCATTATGAGGAAGTTCTTTTTAAACAACTCTTTCTCAGGTGCTGGGTCTAGCACCGGCACAAACCCAAGGTCGTTAAGGTGAGCCGCCAATGTGTGTACTTTCCAGCCGCTTGGCTTTTGCTTAAGCACTTCCATAATCGGCCAAAGCAATGGATTCTCCATATGGCAATGAAAGTTTGCTCTCACCTCTTGATGATTCGACATAGTAGACTCAGTTAGCTTTTCTGTATTAATGGATGACTAGGGTATTGGATACAATGAGCAACCTACATCATAACCATTGGCGTATCTCTTTTAATTGAAAGCGATTTTTTGCGATTTGTCGAGCTAATGGACCAACAACTTTCAAACGCTTGGCTCAAAGGCACCCTTTCATCATGAAACTGAAAGTCATTAAGTGAGTGCAACCGCCATCAATGCAGACGTGAGCCTGCGGTACAGGTACAAAAAAGGTCAGCAATTTTGCTGACCTTTGATATCTATACCAATTTTAGTACGAAATATTTCGCTAGTTAGATAACGCCAAGTTCTCTTAGGCGCTCCATTAGGTACTCGTTTGCTGTGTACTTTTCAGACAGCACAACTTCCGGTTTCGGGTGAAGGAATAGAGGCAAAGAGATACGAGATTTCTCTTGGCGTTCACCTGATGGATTGATTACACGGTGAGTTGTCGATGGAAAGTAACCACCCGATGCCTCTTGAAGCATGTCACCAATGTTGATGATCATGTTGCCAAAGTCACATGGAACATCTAACCACTCGTCGTTTTGAGCTTTAACTTGTAGGCCCGGCTCGTTTGCAGCAGGAAGAACAGTCAGTAAGTTGATGTCTTCGTGTGCTGCTGCACGGATAGCGCCTGGCTCTTCGTCACCTTGCATTGGTGGGTAGTGAAGAACACGAAGCAGAGTCTGCTCACTGCCGTTGATCATTTCAGACAACGCGATAGAGAACTTCTCTTGTACTTCTTTAGGAGCATGAGCTTCAACCCATCCTAGAAGCTCTTGAGCAAAAGCATTCGCACGTTGGTAGTAATCTAGAATCTGTTCTTTCAGCTGCTCAGGAATTTGGCCCCAAGGGTATACGTGAAAGTACTCTTTGATGTCTTTTACAGTGTGGCCCTTAGCAACTTCAGACACTGATGGTGGAAAATATCCATCTTGTGTTTCAACATTAAAGTGGAAGTTTTCTTTCTCTTCAGAGATGAAGAATTGGTACCAGTTTTCGTAAATAGACTCAACAAGCTCTTTCGGGATTGGATGGTTCTTAAGAACACCAAAACCAGTTTCACGTAGAGAGCGAACAAATTGTTCTGCTGCGTCGTCAGCAAGGTAATCGACAGTTTCCAGTTTCATGACTTTTCTTTCTTGTTATGTAGTGATGAAGCGATTTTAAGGATCGCTTTGTTGTAAATCAAACTTTTGTGAAACTCTCGCAACCGTTTGTCTAGATACTGGGCGATAACGCCAGTTTTCAACAAATATGGTGATTACAGCCTAATTGAACACTGTTCAATATTGTGTAACACTATTAAAAATTTTGACGAGAGATCTCGATATGACAATTACGCCACTTGCTCAAAATCGACCATTGCTTTCATTAACGACGCTTTATCTGATTGTGTTTCTATTTTCAGCGTTTGCTCCCTCTTCAAGAGCAGTATGGATTGCCGAAATTGTTCCTGCTCTAGCGATATTAGTAGGTATCTGGTGGCTTTCCACCAAGCTCACCTTTTCAAAGACGGCTTACGTTTTAATGTTCATCTGGTTGGTTCTGCATACGATTGGCGCTAAGTACACTTTCGCTGAAGTCCCCTTTGATTGGTTTAATAACCTGATTGGATCTGAGCGTAATAACTTTGACCGCGTGGCGCACTTTTCGATTGGTCTCTACGCTTACCCGCTCGCTGAATATTTGATTCGTAAGAAATTGGCTCAACCAGTACTGGCATGTTTCTTTGCCTTATTTGCGATCATGAGTGTTGCCGCAGGTTACGAAATTATCGAGTGGTGGTATGCCGAGATTGCAGGTGGTGATGAAGGTATCGCGTTCCTTGGCTCACAAGGTGATATTTGGGACGCACAGAAAGACATGCTGTGTGATACAACGGGTGCTATTGTCTCGCTATTACTTCTGAAACTTCAAGGGCGAGTTAGAGCTCAATAGTTCGTGGATAGCCCCATCAACTTCTTGCTTATAAGCTAATAAGTCGATTTAAATGCCACGACACAGAAACTGTGTCGTGGCATTTGTTCTTTTCTACTTCATAGTCACCTTGCCACCCACAAACTTGTAGGCTGGCGTACCTCGAACCAAGGTATCTCGCGCGAATTCAATCCCACATTCAGGGCACACACATGGCTCTTTAGTGAAATCTTCAACAATACGTTCCTTAAAACACTTCACGAGGGCACCTTTGCCACCTTTCCGATACTTAAAAAGTTGCGTTTTGCATTTCGCACAGAAAATCTGAACCGTTTTGGTTGGTTGTTTCTTGTTTGGTTTAGCCATAGAAGTTAATGATTGAACTCTTTATTTCTTAAGTTTAGGTGCGACAAGAACCAAGCTTATCCCGAGTAAAATAACGGTCGATGAGATAATAAATTGCATGGTGACCGGCTCGGAGAGTAACAAGACGCCACCGAGTGTCGCAATAACCGGCACAGAGAGCTGTGCAATGGATGCGACCACTGTATTCAGCTTTTTCACCACGTAATACCACAAACTATAACCCACACCTGAAGCCACTGAGCCCGATATAACCGCGTAAATCAAACCTTGCTCAGTGATAGAGACTTGAGGCATTGCATTAGGTATTACAACTAGAAGGCTTAAACCTGCAAGGATAACTAGCGAGCTAAATCCAAAGTTAGCGGTAGTCGATTGCAGTGCGTTTAAAGATTTCTTTCCTGCCAATGTGTAAATACCCCACCCAACTCCTGCCAGAGACATCAAGATGATAGAAACTAAGTCTGGTGCCTGTGTCGATTCAGTTGGCATTAACAAGTAAACAAGCCCTGCCACCGATAACAAACATCCGCCCCACTCAAGTAATGACATTCTGTTTCCAGAGAACAAGTGCGCGGCAATCATCGTAAATTGTACTGCGACAAACAGCACCAGCGCACCGAGACCTGCGCCAAGCTTTAAGTAAGCGAATGAAAAGCCAAACATATACACAAGCAGTGACAATATTGATGTGAATTGAAACTGTGACTTTAGCTTTGTATATACCGATGTGCTGTTGTTTGCTAACTCCTGCTTATGCTTAGGTTGGGCAGATAAAGTGAATAAAATCAACAGTGTAAGCGCACCAGACAAGATGCGCACGATCGAAAAGCTCAAAGGATCAATCGTTTGATCCATTAAAGCCCAGCGACACAAAACTGAATTAGCAGCAAAGGCCACCAGCGTAATAAATGTAACCATCACAGTTTGCATCGTTTTGTCCTAATTGAGTTATTTGGTCCTAATAAGTGTTCTTGGTTTTCAATCAACGTTGGGTTTCAATCAACGTCAGGCTTCACCCAAACTTGACTAAAGTCGAACCAGCCTAATGCATTACATTTTGCGTTCTGCAACGTGCCACATTGATCTTTGTTAACGCCCAACCAACAGTGGAACATCGGAATTAACTGATTGCTTTGGACCAGTTGCTTACCGAGTTGCCTTGCTGGGAATTGGTCGAATTCGCCTGAACGCCAACGATCAATCATGTGACACCATTGGTCGAAGTCTTCTGCTGGGCTGGATTCATCAAGAAAACTGTAATCCATCAACCAGCCGGCCAATGCATCGTCTCTGTTGTTAGCGATACCCATTGGATTAATCCAAATATCAACATTATCGGCGTGTGGAGGATCGGTTTCGTAACCGATAAGCTCAACATCGACATTATATTGCTTCAATACAGTGACAATCGCTTTGGCAAGTGTTGGGAACATCGGGTGTTGGCATTGGTACGCCAATCTAATGGTTGGTTTCGCATTCGCTGGTGGACAGACTGGCGTGTTTAACTTTATGTCATACCAACCAGGTTTTATCCCATAGGCGTGTAGAACGCCCAAATCGATGACGGTCTCTTTTGGAATATGAACAAACAGATCAGCTGCATTCAATGCGTTAGACAAAAACTCCGCCCATGCGGGATCTTGTGCGATGCCCTTCTTTCTATTCAACAGTAAATACGTACAACCAGGATCAAGCTCTACTTCATCACTATCACCACGGTCGGCCATTACAGGTTTCGAAAGACTTGGGTAAACCATAGAAGAATACGCCTCATCAACCACCCAAACCTCAACGCGATCAATCAACGGCCTGAAACCAAAGTATCCGTTGAAAGCCGTTAGTACGAGTTGCTTCTCATCGTTCTTCTCAATGCGATACGGCCCCGTACCAATTGGTCGAATATCGTAGTCTTCGCCACGTAAAATCATCGGCAAAGTGACCTTAGCGACCGACTCCGTGAGCGCGAGTGGGAAATACTTGTCTGGGCGCGTTAAGAATACATCGACCACGCAATTTGCGGGTGAAGAGACATCTTTAATATGCGAGAACAAATTGAGTGGTTCGAGCGCAAGAAGCGTGTCGACAACATGATTCGTTAATAGAGGCTCCCCGTTATGAAAACGGACACCCGGCCTTAAGAAGAATCGCCATTGATAATCACTGATTTTTTGCCATGAATGAGCAAGATCGGGTTGTAACTGATCATTTTCATCTAATCGCGTTAACCCACTGAAGACTTGGCAGGCAATATGCTGCTCTGAACGTCGCATCGATTTTGTCGGGTTAAGCATTGAGAGCGGTCGATAATAAGGCAAACGAATGACCTGCTCACCTTCTTGATATTGCACACCCAAATAGTTTTGAATAACCTGAGTAAGCTTGGCAGCATTGTGGTCAAGCACTGACAGCGCCTGACCAATTTTACCTTCCTGTAAGTACCGCCTCGCTAAGTTTTCACTGACATCGCAACGATTCTGCTTAAAGATAAGTTGAGATAACTTACCTCGGCCAGCCGCCGGTAACCACTCTACCCAGCCTTGTTCTTCAAGTTTGTTGAGTACCATTCTTGCATTACGACGCGTACAACAGAGTACATCTGTTATGTCATCGAGCTGAACATCAGAATCTTTACCATCGAAGTATTCAAACAGGGTTTCAAATTGAACGCGAAGTCTTGGGCTGCTCATAAAGAGGAAAACTTATTCAAAGGACATTGAATTCAGTTTCCCTATTTTAAGACGTAAAATCAATCTTACTGACGTGTTTTTATTGCGAATTATTGGGTATGACGTCCCAAGATGTTATTCAAACAGAATGGCTAAGTACTTTTGCAGCATACAGTTACATCACATCGCAGCCGATTTCATTGGCGATATCACGAAGCTGTTGTTCATTATCTAATTTAATTGACCACTTGCACTCAGAGCCATTCACCGAAATGACATTTGCCCCTTTTCCAATTAATTGAATCGCGTCAACTTGTGCTTGCAGTGTGACTCTATGTTCACCATCTAAACGAACAACCAGCTCATGTGCGGTTGCGATAACTTTTCCACTTTTAAACGTTATGACCATCGGTTTCTCTAGCTACTTCTTTAAAATACAAATTACTATTTTCGAAATAGAACACAGTTAACTGCTGCCTACTCTATTATCGCTTATATTTCTTCACGGCAATCGTTAATCGACTCGTACAAACTAAGCGTTGACGCTCGTCAGTGATATTGATTTGCCATACTTGGGTAGAGACACCCAGGTGAATAGGTTCAGCAGTACCTATAACATGGCCTTCACGCATTGATCTTACGTGATTCGCGTTGATATCTAATCCAACACAATAGTAGCCTTCTGGTACGCAGAAATTAGCCGCCAATGAGCCAAGCGTTTCAGCTAGCACAACCGATGCGCCGCCATGAAGCATGCCTAGTGGTTGGTGCGTAAAATGACAAACCGGCATGGTTGCCACTAAGGAATTATCGTTTACTTCTGTGTAAACAATGTTGAGGTGCTCAATTAAGGTATTTTTTGAGGTCGCGTTGAAGGTATCTAGGTCAACGGGCTTTTTCCAAATACTCATATGGGTTCCTTAATTATTGACTTTATTAGTGCGTGAATTGCTTTATTAGTAAGTAAATAACTTCATTATCGTTAATAGTGATCTTAACGATAACGATGTTTTTAAATACAATACTTATCTTACAGCTCTTAGTTATTACGCAAGTTGATGTTAACATGCATAAAAACCGAATACACAGAGGATATTGTATGACGTCATGGATGAAGTTTGCCTCGCTTCTCACACTTGCAGGCCTAACCGCATGTAGCGCTTCCCCGACAGGAAGAAACCAATTACTGCTTTTTTCTGATCAAGACATGTCTCAACTTGGGGCACAATCTTTTGAACAAATGAAGAAAGAGCAGCCAATAAGTAAAGATGCGAAAACAAACGCTTATGTACAGTGCGTTGCAAATAGCATTACTCAACATATTCCAAAACAAGGCTTTAGTGAATGGGAAGTTGTTGTTTTTGATAGCGACCAAGTGAATGCCTTTGCTTTGCCGGGTGGCAAAATTGGCGTATACACAGGGTTACTTAAGGTAGCGGTCAATCAAGACCAACTCGCAACGGTTATCGGACACGAAGTGGCTCACGTTCTCGCTGACCACAGTAATGAGCGTCTATCTCAGTCTCAAATCGCTAATACTGGCTTATCTATTACTAGCGTCGCGTTAGGCGCATCAGAATACAAACAGTACCAAGGAATGACAATGGCTGCCTTAGGTTTAGGCATTCAATACGGGGTAATTCTACCGTATGGCCGAACTCAGGAATCAGAAGCCGATGTTGTTGGTTTAGAATATATGGCTCAGGCAGGGTTCGATCCTAAACAGAGCGTCGACTTGTGGCAAAACATGGCGAAAGCATCAGGTGGTAGCCAACCGCCAGAGTTGCTGTCTACGCACCCTTCCCACAGTACGCGTATCAAAGATCTACAGGCGACGATAAAAACGTTACCTCAATCAGGTTCACCAAGACCAAATTGCAAAGCGTAATTTTACATTTGTTTAGACGCTAAACTTCGAATACAAGAATGCCCTATCTATATTGGTTAGGGCATTTTTTTGTTTTTGATTCTTGTTAAGTACCAAGAATTTGCAATGGTAGGCTTAATAGCTGATCACCAGTAGAGGCAAAGTACCAGATAACGCCGATTAAACTGCTCACTAAGCCCACATACCAAAGGAATGATACGACTTGGCCATATTTATCTAATGGCAATAAATGGCTATGGTGACGCCCTTTCCATTCGAATAGGATTTCAACACTGCCCATAATCAATAAGAAGCCAAACAGGGTCAAATTCAACTGATAACTCAGTACCACGCCAGCAATAGCAGCCGCAACACACAGGACAATACCAAGCACACTGTTCATCGAGAAACTGATACTTTTTAGTACATGTCCGCCATCGAGAGGCAAAATCGGCAATAGATTAAACAAGTTTAATAATGCGTTAAATACTGCAAGCCCGGCGAAGAACATTTCGCCAGTCGCCCAGTACAACACCATAAATATCAACGACAGTATCAAACCAAACAATGGTCCCATGATCGAGATAACCACATCTTGCCAACGCGTATTGATCTTTTCGTCGGATAACGCCAAACCACCAAGGAATGGTATCAAATAGATGCCTTTGGTCTTCATTCCAAAGTATTTCATAGCTCTAATGTGCCCATATTCATGGAACATTAAACAAGCGATCAAGGCTAAAGCGAACTGAATTGAAAATAGCCACGAATAAGCGGCTAAACTCGCAGAGGCAAGTACCACCTTGATTAACTTGGCACTCTTGAGGGCTTTCATTCCCAGCGAAACTAACCCGATTAAGCTAAAACGCTTCTCTGGTTTTGGTGCGACAACCGGTGTTTGTTGCTCGATATCTTTGGTGTTTCGATTGCCTTCGGTAACGGTTTGGCCATTCACGGTCGCTTTATAGGTCATCTCAAACGGTTGCCACTGAACGGACGCCTCAACGTGACACTGCAACGTTTCTTCGCCTGCGCGCAGAGTAAATGCATGAGTTCGAGCGTCATCTTGATCTGTGGTTGCGTTTAATTGGGACACCAAAGTATTGTCCCAATACAACTGTTGCCACCCTGCCATTGACCCCTCTAAACGAAGTGGTTTTCCAAGAAACTCTATCGCGAGTAATTCCAAACTTTAATTCCAATTTAATGACTATCAATATGAATCGATATTATGCCGATTTAGCGATTAACGGTAAACATAAACAAAGTTGTTACATATTGAGCAGTTGAACACTATTTATACCAGCACCTAACATAAACATTCTGGTCACACCTCCAACCACCCATAAATCATTGATTGTAATTATATTATTAGTGTTAGAGTGCCGCCCCTCAAAAATATTACTTCACAAAATGATAACTCATTCTTTGACTTTATATTAAACATGAATTTAACATGCCATTTACATTAGAGCTTAAACACCAACAACGCTCAGTGTGTTTTCAACAATAAGAATGAGATTTGATGCCCTAGGAGGGTCAAGGATGAAAACAATACAACGCTCTCTCGTTTCACTTTCTGTGCTATTTGCATGTAATTCACTTGCGGCTGGTTTCCAAGTTGCTGAGCACTCTGCCTCAGGTCTTGGTCGCGCATTTTCAGGTGAAGGTGCTGTAGCTGATAACGCGAGTGTACTAGCGAGAAACCCCGCCGCAATGACCCTATTTGATACAGCCCAATTTTCAGGCGCGGTTTCTATCGTTGATCCAGAAGTTAATGTGTATGACGTGGACAATAACGAACACTCAAAAGATGTAGCACCACTACAAGTCGTTCCAGCAGCCTATTATATAAGCCCTATCAATGATAACTGGGCTTGGGGTATCGGTATGTTTACAACTTATGGTGTTGCAACCGATTACCCAGATGATATTTCTGTTGGTGATATGGCTGGCGATACTTCACTTCTTTCAGTCAATATCAACCCTAATGTAGCTTACCGCATTAATGAACAATTCAGTGTGGGTGGTGGTATTAACTTGGTATACGCACACGCAGAGTTAACTCGCCACAAAGGCTCACTTGCCCCGCTATTTGGCCCTGGCAGCAAGAAGTCAGACAACCTTATTGGTATGGAGGGCGACACGTTTGCTTGGGGTTGGAACATTGGCGCGTTATACGAGCTAAATGAAAACAACCGTTTTGGCTTTGGTTATCGCTCTAAAGTGGACCTTGACTTTGATGACGGTGAATTCAGCAGTTATGACTCTGGTATCGCCAACGCTGCAAAAGTAGATGGCCGTTTGCAGATTTCTCTTCCGTCTATTATCGAACTTTCGGCATTCCATCAGTTAAACGAAGCGTGGGCGATCCACTACGGCTGGCAACAAACAGACTGGAGCACATTTAAAGAATTAAAAGCAACCAGTAAAGATTGTGCTGGTGGAGTGTGCCTCTTCAAACCTGAAAAATACGAAGACAACAACAGATACTCCTTCGGTGGTACATACACTCTGAACAATCAATGGACACTTCGTGCGGGTATCGCCTATGACGAACAAGCCGGTGAAGCTACATTGAGTATCCCTGATAGCGATCGTTTTTGGTACAGCGCAGGCGTGACTTACGCAATGACAGAAAACCTGACCTTTGATGCTGGTTTTGCTTTCATTAAAAGTAAGTCTGGTTCATTTACTGAAACCGATGCCGCAGATCAAGAGATCACCTTTGATTCAGAAGGTACAGCGTACATCAGTTCCGTACAAATGAACTACACCTTCAATTAATTAGGATTAACGGAGTAAAACCAATGAAACATACGTTTAAACTATCGCTGCTTTGTTCTGCAATCCTACTTACAGGTTGTGGTGACGATACCTCTAGTTCAGGCACTTCTGATACCGTTACGTTTGAACCAGAGGTTCAAGCGCTTCTTGACCGCAACACATCGATTAGCTTTACATTGCAAGGTGCAGATGCAGACGTTCCTGCACCATCTTATTTATTGATGGATAGCACAGACGGAACACTTGGCCTTCCAACAGGTGGTGATGATGCGTTGACCAATCCCCTCGCAGCCATGAACACAATGGATGGTTGGTCTACGTCTATGCCAATCGTTCTTAACTTCAATGGCGATGGTTTTGCTGACGGCCTTGTTACTTCTGGTGTCAGCGTTATTAAAATAAACCAACGTCTTACCGATTGGGATCGCGCTTCAAACCCAATCGAAAAAGTACTTACGCTGGGTACGGACTATGTTGTACAAGCGAGCGGTAATTCTCTATACATTCAATTTATGAACTCTTTGGACGAATCTGGCGAGTACATCTTCGCGGTAACTCAAGCGATTCAAGACGTAAACGGAAATCCTATTGGTACATCAGGAAGCTACGCAACAGGTAAAACGAAAGAGATCGTTTATGAGACTGGTGACCTAGCTTCAGTACAGGCAGCCACGACAGCAGTTGAGGGTATTTTTGGACTCGCAAGTGTCAACCCTGCTGATATTGTTTACTCATCATGGTTCAGCACACAATCTGTAGGCGATACGCTTGCCGCAGTAAAAGGCGTCACGGCAACCGGTTTTGCTACTGGTGCTAATACGTTAAATACTGTGTACAAAAACGACGCAAATGAAGGTTCAATTGACCTTTCTACTGCATATACTCTGACAATGGGGACGACACAAGATTTTATTACAGCACTTGATGCTGATGAAAATTTTAACAAGTACGTTAGTGACTTGGATGCAGCTAAAACAGCAATCAAAGGCTTATATGCTGGCGCCGCTGTTGCGGTGAATGTGACGCAAGGTGTGGCAAAACTGCCTCATTATATACAGAAAGGTGCTGACTGGAACATGCAACCAATGGTTTCTGCAATGCCTAGCCTTGCAAAAGTCAGTGCTGCACTAGCGGATGAAAGCGAACAGGCGAATATGGTTCAACAGCTTTCTACCGGTGTATTTGCCGATGACCCTGTAGATGTCACTAAGTTAGCTACGGAACCGACAGAGCAGTTAAAGCTTGTTGGTTCGACTCTGTATCTAACGGACGGAACACAGCTGGATAGTGACCGTATTATCAGTCGTTATTCACCTGTACCAGTGGTCAAATCACTCGAAGACGTCGAGTTCTTGTTGTTTACACCGCAAACTGGCACACCTACAGATGTTGTGATTTATCAACACGGTATTACATCAGCAAAAGAAAATGCGTACTCTTTTGCGTTTAATATGGTAAAAGCAGGTGTTGCTGTTATTGCAATCGATCTACCAATCCATGGTACTCGTAGTTTAGATGATCAACGCTCCGCCAACGTAGATGTACTGGCTTACCTGAATCTTTCTAACCTTGCAGTGGCGCGTGATAACCTTCGCCAAAGCGTGCTCGATGTACTGGGTTTACGAGCAAGCTTGGTCGTTTCTGCGCAAGCTGGCTTATTAGCTAAAAGCCCACTTAGCGGCTTCAATCCAATGACTGGTTCAAAAGTTAAAATGCTTGGCCATTCGCTTGGCGGTATCGTTGGCACTTCAGCAGTTGCAGCCGCAAACAATACGTTGGGTAGCCCGACAGCTGATGCACTTTACACGTTCAGCGGTGCATCTATCCAAAACGCGGGTGGTCAAATTGGTAACCTGCTACTTGGGTCGCCTAACTTTGGACCCCAAATCAAGCATAACCTAGCGTACGCAGCTTCAACAGATTACGCGAGCTATGCAGATGCATCGTGTGCAGACTTGTCTGACAAATCGTGTTATGAGGCATTTGAACAAGTAGCGAGCGAAGCCCAACTAGCGGCACTGAATACTGGTTTCTCTAGCTTTATCTATGCTGCGCAAACTACGCTAGATACAGTTGATCCATTTACCAATGCAAGTGACCTTGTCTCAAGTGGCTCACTATCAACACCATTCTTCATGACAGAAGTAGATGGTGACAATACCGTACCAAACAATGTTGCAAAAGCACCATTTGCGGGTACTGAACCTCTTGCGGCTAAACTTGGATTAACAATAGTGAACAGTGCTAGCACGACGGTATCTCCTTCTGCTAGCTTTGTTCAGTTTGATGCGACAGCAACACACAGTACGTTTGCATCCCCCGGGGGAACACTGGCTGACTTAGACCATCATGTAGAAATGCAGATGGAAAATGCTGACTTCCTAGTGGATGATTTGCTAATTGGTGTCACCAATACCTCAGTACTTAAGTAAGTATATCTAGCTATACCAAAGCCCAGTTTCGGACTGGGCTTTTCATTTCATCGCTATTCAAACCCACTAATATTTCTTCTTTGTCTAACTCACTAGTTCTAAGACAAAAATATCTATGCGCGTATCGACCTTAATTGCTACTTCACTACTTCTCGCCGCTTGCGGTAGCAGCTGCTATCTTACATCTCGGATCCTCTTGAGTTAGAATATTGTAGGATCTCGCTTTTAATTCTTTAATACCCTTTTATTTTTCAGGATAAAGTGGATAATACCGCCACCAAAAAACATTACTAATGTGAGTCCATTATGTCTTCTGAAGCTACGATGCTAGAACGCTGCCAATCTAAATGTGAACTATGTGGTTCTGATTCTTCTCTTACTGCATACGCAGTACCGCCACACAGCCACGTAACAGTGGATCACGGCATCATGGTATGTGACAAATGCCTGGGTGAGATTGACGATCCAAAAGATATCAACCACTGGCGTTGCCTAAGCGACAGCATGTGGAGCCAAGAAGCGCCAGTTCAAGTAATGGCATGGCGTCAACTTACTCGTCTGAACTCTGAAAGCTGGGCTCAAGACGCGCTAGACATGATGTACCTTGAAGAAGAAACATCAGTTTGGGCACAAATCGGCATGTCTGCTGATGACAAGCCTCTTGATGTGAACGGCGTTGAACTTAAAAAAGGTGACGACGTAACAGTAATCAAAGACCTGCCAATTAAAGGTACTAACCAAGTGATTAAGCAAGGTACTGTTATCCGTGGTATCAGCGTTGGTGACGATCCTAAGCTTGTTTCTGGTAAAACAAACGGCGGTCAATCAATGTACGTAATCGCTGAGTTCTGCCGTAAGAAGTAATCTTACTGTGAACAAGTAATAAGAAACTAGAAAGGCGCTGATTAGCGCCTTTTTCTTAGAAAAAATTCAACCCATGCGTAGCTCTAGAAGCCACTGCCGACATTAAAGTAGATAGCACGCTCTTCATGGCTTTGCGCGTAGTCCATACCAAGGTGTAAACCGTAACGTCTTGCGATTTGATATCGAAAACCGACACCTCCTGCATTTACCGTACTATCCTGACTTATCCTGCTATCTTGTTTTGCATTACCAGAACCGTAGAACCCCGAAACCTTCCAGCGATGATTAATGCTATACGTCAATTGCCCTTGTATAGTTTCAATCTCATCCCCTTGATAACGGTAAGAAGACACACCACGTAAAGAAACATAAGGCTTCGCTGTTGGTGATACAAACAGATCTTTCTGTTCGAAGTTTTGATAGTTTGCGGCCAAGCCTAACGTCCATTTATTGGTGATTGGGATATAAGCTTCACCATCAATATTGAGATTACGGTAATTGTAATCACTGCCAATGGCATCATCATAAATCATGTAATCAGCAGACAACTTATAGCCCTTAGTCGGATAAAATAGGTTATCTCGCGTGTCATATTCTGCCTCTAACCCTAAACCTGATGTGACCGATTCGTTACCCAGGAGTTTATCTAAAAGTGTATTTTCGAATTCAATTTCAGACTTTGCCAGTAATTGCTTTATACCCAACATCCAAGGTGTATTTCCGAGTCTAAACTGTACCTTTTGAGACAGTACAGCAACGGAAGTTGATGTGGCTATTCTCAGGTCATGATCAATCGGTGCCCAATCGATTGATGTGTACAAATCTAAATTCGCAACACCAAAACCGCCCCCCCCAGTATAACGAATAGCATCATTCATCCATGAACGTCTATGGCCACCAAAGACAAACCAAGTCTCATTTTCTGTACCGACTGCGCCAACCACTGACATTGCAGAAGGAACAAGCTGTGCACCACCATCTATAGCAGAGAGTGCTGCCTGCTTTCGTTGTCGCTTTTCTTCATCCGTCTCATGTAGAAACAAGCCAGCTACACCGCCACCGTAACCTATTGCAGGCTCGGTAATCAAAATTGGAATAGGTAAAAAGCCCGTCGCATTTTCTGCGATGTGATGGCCCATATCAAATTTGCCATCCACAGGATCGTAAAAAGACGCCATAGTAGAAAAAGGGATCAATAAAGAGCTTGAAAATAACGCAAGCACACCACTGCAGTTCATATTAATTGCCTCAAAAAAAAACCGAGGCGCGAACCTCGGTTGAAAATTTGCTTCCGTGCAATAAACATTAAAAATAATAACATTTTGCTACAAAGAAAGTTCTTTATCAGCGCAAGCATAATAGCTAGCTCTTAATATTTCCCCTACTCTCATATGGAGGGTCTCGCCCTACAAAATCAAATAATCCATAGATCGTATGAACGAAAAAGGCTCATATAAATGAGCCTCTATAAGCAAATAAACTGTGTTATTGGTTCATTAATCTCGCTTTAGCAATCGCTCTACGTTTTCTTTGATAACTGCTAAGACTGATGACTTAACTTCGCTAATTTGTTTAGAATGAGGACACCACAGTGCAAAGCCAAATTTAAATCCTTGTTCCATTTCAGACGATTGTATAGGTTCGATGTCGTAATGCGAAAATTCAGAATGAGCGAACGTTTTTGGTAGAAGTGCCCATCCTAAGCCTGCTTCAACCATTTTGATAACTAGCGCTAATTGGTCGACTTCTTCATTGTCAGAACTAACGGTTATTTTTTCGGACATTCCTTCTTCAATGAAGGATTTTAAGACAAACTGCTTCGCATTTCTTAGCGCTAAAAGTACATCTTCTTTTGCCAAAGATGAAAACTCACCATTTTTTTGAACGAAAGGAAAAAATTCTATATGGCCTAAAAAGGTGGCATCAAAACTGTGTATTCCACGACTGTCATGCACGTTGACCAGTCCAAAATGATACTCACCGCTCTGAAGGCCTTGCTTAATGTCTTTTTTATTTCGTACTAGAAAATTCACTCGCATCATCGG
Organism: Vibrio sp. QJM3NY_27; assembly: GCF_057785955.1. Lineage (NCBI taxonomy): Bacteria > Pseudomonadati > Pseudomonadota > Gammaproteobacteria > Vibrionales > Vibrionaceae > Vibrio > Vibrio sp. QJM3NY_27. Next base: position 1,653,534 of record NZ_CM173512.1, read on the forward strand.
GAAATCGCGACGCAACTTCTTTCGAATATCCACAAGTATTTGATGAGGTATCACACTTGAATAAGCAAAAGTAATGTTTTCCAAACCGCCATAAGACAAGCTCAAGGCTACCTTGTCGAAAGTGCGTGCTTGTTCAATCGTTTGCTTAGCATAGTGATAGAGATGGTGGCCATCTTCTGTTGGCTTAACCGATCGTCCAACCCTTTCAAATAGACTTACCGCGAGTTGGTCTTCAAGGTTAGTAATAACTTGGCCGATTGTTGTCCTATGCTTGTTAAGCTTAACCGCAGCCTTGCTGAAAGACAGTTGGTCATAGACAGTCACAAACGCGAGAAGTTGTTCAATGCTGAAATTCATTTTGATGTGCTTATTTTTAATCGTTATATATTTAAATTATCACAGGCTGACGAAATATCTACTTTGTCATAATAATAGTGAGATGAATTCGTCTAATTGAAACAAAAAAACCTACTTAAGTCAGTAGGTTCTATCATTGAGTTGTAGCGAATAACTTAAATGTACTCGATAACTCGAGCTAGGTAGTTAAAGTCGCCTGAATCACCGTGGTAATTGCGGTAAATATCGACACTAAAATATCTAGGTTGATCCGCTTGAATATGTTCAGCAATACGCTGCTCAATGGACTCTAGAGTTTCACCCGTTTGCGAGTAAATGTATTTCTTGCTGCCCTTCTGAAGTTGGCGTTGCTTAGCTTCTTTATGTGTGATGTAGTTATTCACTTCTACCCACTGACCAATGTAATCAATTGTCACGTAATCTGAAGTCTCTTCAACCATCACCAACGCTGCTTCTTGTTGAACATCGACCAGTTGTAGCATGTCGTTATTTACTTTTTGCTGTTCCATTGAGGATGTGTTTTGTGCCATTGCAGCGCCAGACGTTGCAATAATAAGTAGCGTTAATGCCGTTTTTTTCATTTTACAATATCCCTAATTAAGGTAATTCGGTTACCCAAGGTTTGCCCTGAGTTGCTTTGTGATAGCCATACTCGTATATGGTTAATAGGTAATGTTCATCAAACATGTCTTTGGTTCGTTTGGCGTAACCAAAATCGTGTTCAATGTAAGTAAATTGCATATCAATATTGTTGGCTTCACTGATGTATTTCATTCGATATAAGTCACCACGAGTTTGAGCAAGAGTCAGGCTTGATACGCTCTTCGCTACCAAATCTAGGCCCTTGTCTCGTAACGAGTGGTACGGCGCTTTCAGTGCACCATTTCGAATCACATCAAGCTGTGGTGGTGTTTCTAATCCAAGTGCATCTGAGATCTGTTGATAGTCAAATTGCGATGGATTGAAGAACACTTGAGCCGCTAAGCCACCATCAACGTGTAACTCTTCAAAAGTTTCACCTTCATGTTCCACATTGATAAACTGCGGTGGGAACACTCCAGGAATAGATGCACTTGCGGCCAAAACCTTATAGATAAGCTCGGATTTATTTGGCATGTCACTGTTTGCAATTGCGCCCACATTCCAAATCACAAGCTCGCCGGAATCAAAATGTGTGCTGCCAATGAACAGACGCTTGCCATTTCGATGTTGCTCTGCAATTTGCTCAATCATCGGTTCAGGGAACGCCGAAGCAATGAACTGATACAAGCTTTCTCCATCAGTAAACGCATCTTTAAAGACAGTGTTCAGAAAATTCTTTTTGCCAAGGACTGACTTGTCATTAATATTCAACATCACTTCCTTCATCTTCGGAAACGCATCTCCCCCGATGAACACAAACGGTGCCATTAACGCGCCTGCGCTGATGCCTGTCACTATGGAGTAGTCCTTCAGCTGGCCTGATTTTTCAAGCCCGATCAAAATACCGGCACCAAAGGCTCCGTTGGCGCCACCTCCTGACAACGCAAGAATGTTCAGTTGATCGCCTGATACGGTAATCGGCGTGGTTTTATCATCTGCAGAATATAAGAAATCTGGCGCCTCGTTAGACCAAATACGCAGTGGCTCACCTACGGTAGAGGTATCTTCTACTACTACTTCTTTGTAATTATCTTTATTTACACGTAGATCCAGTGTATGAGGTGAACTACAGGCCACTACGAGGAATGACAAAGCAACGGTAAGACTGGAAGAGATTAGACGGTTCATATTTAGGCTCATTTAATTTTCTCTAATGTGATTCAGAGACTCTGTTTAATAAAATTTGAAAACAGAAAAGTTAATAAATAGGGATAAAGTGAAGTCCATCTCTTTGTGGTCGTAATATAGCTAGAGTAAGGCTTAACTCGTAATCTTGTTTGTAGGACGCTATCCATCGAATAGCCATCGCCACCACATTTAGAGTTAAACGCTCTAGGCTATTTTGACTACGTTGAAATCGTGGGTAGGCTCAACAAATTCATATTGAGCATTAATCGTTTGTAGTTCCCAAGTGCCATAGCTTTTAGTCAGTTCCAATACACCGTAAACAGCGTTGTTTACGTGACGGAATGCAGCCACCGGAGACATTTTTTTCATTAACCCTGCAGTAAATATGCCTGAGATAAGATCGCCAACACCGACCGGTTGTTTATCAAATTCGATATTCGGTCGTTGAGCTAAATAGCATGCCTTTTTCGTTGCGAGGATCATGCTGAACGCATCATCGGGTAATGAGTGCAGATGTTTCACGAGCACCATCTTTGGCCCAAGTTCCAATGCCTTCTTACAGGCTGTAACCGCATCATAAAGCGAGTGGATTTTGGTACCGGTCAATTCGCTCAACTCAAATTGGTTAGGCACGATGACATCAGCTATGGGCAGCAAATGTTGGGCAATAGCCGCTTTCACGCCGTCATCAACAATACAACCTTTATCTGGGTCACCCATTACAGGGTCACAAATGTAGAGTGCACTGTGATTTTTATCTTTGATGAGATTTACCGCTTCAGCAACCGCTTTGCATTGGTCTGCACTTCCCTGATAACCCGAGAGAACCGCGCCACAGTCTTTCAATGCACTGATGTTGTCTAAGCCTCTAATTAAGTTTCGAATATCGTCTGAGCCAAATGTTTGTCCTGTCCAACCTTGCTCATATTGAGTGTGATTAGAAAACTGAACAGTATGGATTGGCCACACATCGAGTCCCATCCTTTGGATTGGAAAAACCACAGAGCTGTTGCCTGCATGCCCATAAACCACGTGAGATTGAATAGAAATAATGCTTTTCATGCGTCGCTCTTTCAGTTTGAAATGGATTTGATTACTTAGATAAGACGACTAAATAAACACAACGGAACATCAAGATAGGAAGTTTTATCGATCTAACCACTGTGCTTATTTGGTCGGAATAGCCTCGACATCGCCGAGGCTTATTCTTAACGAGTTGGACGTCATCGGCTTAAAATCATGTATTCGATTCTAAGCCTGACTTGAACTTATGCGCCTTGAAACTCAGCGAAGTGTTCGTCTAACACCTTGCGAGTTGCACGACCAATCAGTTCGTACTCGTGGTGAGTCAGGTTAGCTAGCGATACACGAACAGAAGCGTGAACTACATCGAAACCTTTGCCTGGAAGCAAGATAACGCCAGTTTCGTGTGCAAGGCGGAACAGGAAGTCTTTGCCCTTCTCGTTCGCTTTGAACCATTCAACGAAAGCTGGGCCGTACAATTTGCCACCCAAAGTGTCGAGCTCAAGCAATGTGTAGTAGTCCACACGATCTTTGTTTTCTTCAATTTCGATACCCATGTTTTTGTACAGAGTTTTGTAACGCTCGCGAATGATGCGTTTGCACGCTTCTTTGTAGTTTTGCTCTGAGTCCATTAGGCAGTTCAATGAGAACAGCGCCATTTGAACTTGTTGTGGTAGTGAAAGACCCGCTGTGTGGTTTAGTGCAACACTTCGGCTATCTGCAACGATACGATCGATGAACTTAATACCACGTGGTTCTGGGTCAAGCGTTTTGTAACGATCATCCAGTTCCAGTTGACGTGATTCTGGTAGGCTGCGCATTGCATCATCGAACACGTTATTGTGCTGAATCGCAATCGAGCCAAGGCGCCAGCCTGTTGCACCGAAGTACTTTGAGAATGAGTAAACACAAAGTGTGTTGTATGGAAGTTTGGCAAACAGTGAAACGAAATCGTCTGCGAATGTGCCGTACACATCATCGGTGATAATGAACAGATCACTACGTTGTGTGTTAACGAAGTCTGATAGGTTATCAAGCGTCTCATCTGAGAACTTCACTGATGCAGGGTTTGCTGGGTTTACCACACATAGCAGTTTGATGTCTTTGTCTTCAAGCTTCTCGATTTCAGACATAGGTAGCTGCCATGTTGTCTCATCTAAACGAAGTTCTACAATCTCAAGTTCGTATTCTGAAAGCTCAGGGATTTCTAGGTAAGGTGTGAAGATTGGTGTGATTAACGCAACCTTATCGCCCTTCTTTAGTAGACCATTGTGAAACATTGTTTGGAATGTGTACGTCATTGATGCTGTTCCACCTTCCGTTGCAAACAAATCGAAATCCGTCGTCATTGGCATTGGACCGTACATCTCTTCTGCAATGTATTGTTTTACAACACTTTCGATATTCGTCAGCATGCGTGGTGGTACTGGGTAGTTACACGCTAAGTACGCATTCACTAGCTCATTTAAGAACACTTGCTTCTCGATACCTAAGCGATCTTTTGCGTAGCTCAGAGCTTTTTCAATGAATTGAACACCTGGGTTCTGTTGATTATTGTTTGCATAAGAATCAAAACGCTCAACAATACCAACACCATCTGGAATGCCGCCAAAGCTACCATCTAAATATGAATACGTGCGCTCCGCCTCCATTACGGCAAATTCACCCAAGCGAATAAATGCTTTACGTGGCAGTGTTGCTAGGAAGTTTGGATTACCACGACCCGCATCTAATAAAGCACGGTCTGGCACTGTTTGTGCAACTTCAATTAATTTATCTTTCAATTCAAAAGGGCTTAAATCAGCGAATTTTGAAAAGTCGATAGTAGTGTTTTTTGTAGTCATAATATTTACCTAATAGTTTAATTTTAAACACTTTCAATTAGAATGAAGTGTTTTACTTAATTGTAATTATTCAGACCTAACCTATTTAGTTATTTGGTAGCTCTGTTAATAATTTGATGATTGTTTTAGCTGTTTTATATCTATAATTAGTTCGAGGTATTAATTACATACCCGCATTAACGGTAATAATGCCGACGATAATTGGTCCCCATAACGTCAGTAACACGTTAGCTACAGCGTAAGTCACAGTGAAAGAGAATACTGGCGTTGCGTTGCCTGTTTTTTCCATCAATGCTGCGAATGCTGGGTTTGCACTTCGACCACCAGTCACACAACCTAAAGCCTCTACTGGGTTCTTGATCTTCAATACAAAGTACGAGAAGAAGAATGAAATAATCTGTGGAATTATGGTGACCGCCATACCCAAGAACAGAAGCGACATACCGTGTTCTTTTATGGTATCAACCGCTTGAGGGCCTGCTTGTAGGCCAACAATCCCTACAAATGCCGCTAAACCAAAGTCGCGAATGAAGTTTGCTGCACCCGCTGGGAACTGAGCCACATGCGGGTTTCGGCTACGTAACCAGCCGACAAGCAAGCCAGAAATCAAACAACCTGCACCAGAGCCAATCGTTACAGGAATACCTGCAATCTTGAAGCTAATTAGGCCAATTAGAAGACCCAGCACCATACCGAAACCCAGTACGATGAAGTCAGTCATAGTCGCAGAACCCATGCGCTTACCGATGTGTTTTTCAACTCGGTTGATGTCTTGAGCGGTACCCGTTAATTGAATAACATCGTTTTTCTCGACAATCAGGTCATCAGTAATGTCCATTGAAGTACCTGCACGCATGTAGTCTGTCACATACACGCCGCGGAATGAGCGCTCGTTTGAGCTGTCTTTGATTTCTTTTAGCGAGTGACCTATTAGCTTGCGGTTATCAGCGATAAGTTGACGATTTTCTTCAATAACTTCATAGCTTTCCGGTAATGCTACTTCATTGCTTTGTGCCTTGCTCTGTAGCTCATGAACCGCATTTCTACGGCCGGTAACCACAACCAGGTCGCCTGCTTTAAGCGCAGTGAACTTGTCTGCACTTAGCTCTTTTCCGTCGCGCTCAATAAGTTCGATACACGCAGCAAGTGATGATTGATTCAGTTGTGCTAGCGTTTTCCCAACCAATTTATCGTCGTGAGTTACTTTAAAAGCACGTGTCACTAGAGCGGTGACTGCATTAAATTCGCCGTCTGCTAAATCGCGTTTGCCGTTAGAGTTTTTCTCTTCTAGAGCAATAGCTTCAGATCGGATATCCCACTTCATGAGCGTTGGGAATACCCAAGTCACCATCAAGATTGGTCCTAAAGAACCAAAGATGTATGTTACAGCGTAACCAACTGCTACGTTTGTCTGCATCATGTGCTTGGCTTCTTCAGATACGCCGCCTAAACGTGCAATCGCATCGCCTGCAGTACCAATGATCGCAGATTGAGTTAAGCCACCAGCCGCTAGACCTGCAGCTGTACCTCTATCTAGATCAAATAACCATGCAGCAGCAAGCACACACAATAAGCCTGAAACCGTCATAACAACCGCAGAGAGCAGAATGTTAATGGTTCTGAAGTTAAGGGCTTTAAAGAATTGAGCGCCGCCTTGATAACCCACAGCATAAATAAAGAGCGCAAAGAAAATACTTTTTACGCCGGGATCAATCTGAACACCAAATTGCCCAATAATTACGCCCATTAATAATGTTCCGGCTACCCCGCCTAAAACAAATCGGCCGATAGTAATTTTACCAACCATATAACCTAATGAGAGTGTAATAAATAGTGCGACAAATGGTGCCATGTCAAACAGATTAGAAATAATGTCCATGACAAATTTACTCTTGTTACAAAATATAAGGAGTAAATAATCTAACGAATACTTAATAGTAATATTTGTTGGATTATTCAATTTAATAAAGCAGCTCGTTGCTTCGAACCGAATATTAAGAACAAAAGGTTTTATTCTGTAATCTCATTTGAAGGATCAAATCATCACTTCGATTGTTTTATGAGTCACAGTAGCGCGGTTCATACTAAAAGTTGTTGTTTTAAAAGGACTTAACCAAAACCGAAATATTTAAATTATTTTGGAAATAAATTTCAACTAAGTATTATTACCTCCAGATCGTATCTCTTCGTTTCCTTAGCCAGCAGGCTTTGCAGCACTTAACAAGGATTCAAATCGAACCGTAAGCCAGTATGGTCTTAGATTTGATGGATCTAATCCTCTATAAGCGATTATCACAATAAACATAACTCCGCTATCGTTGCATTCACCAAACAAATAGAGAAAAGAACCATGAACACAATGCCACATGAACTTGTGTGGGGTGAAGTCTACTTCCCACCGCTGTTATTGGTTATCGCACTGGCTTACATATTGACAATGCTAACAGGGTCAATCGCTACAAGGTTTGGCCTGCATAAGTACGTCGCCTTTCCTGCAATAGCAGAACTGAGCTTGATCGTGATTTTTACTGGCGCTATCGGCCATTTTATTACCATTTTTTGAGGCACTTACTGTGATCAAACGTTATCTCATCACACTTTTATTATTGGCTGCTGCGGGAACTGTGGTTTATAGCTATTACCAGTCGTACTCAAGTAACCCGTGGACCAGAGACGGGCAAGTGAGCGCTTATATTGTCTCGATTACACCTCGAGTAACGGGTCAAGTGACTGAAGTGCATGTCGAAGACAACTCGAAAGTAAAAAAAGGCGATCTTCTTTTTGAAATCGATCCGAGTATTTACAAGGCGACCTACAGAAAAGCGCTTGCCACTCAAAAACAAGCGTTTGCCCTACTCGCCAAAGCCAAAAACGAAGAGCAACGCGCGTTGAATTTAGAGAAAAGAACGCCCGGTGCCGTACCAGTTCTTACTCTAAACAACTTGAACAACGCGGTAGAAACCAGCACCGCGAATGTAGAACTGGCAAAAGCGAACGTAGAAGAAGCACATCTCAACCTTGAGTACACTAAGGTATACGCGCCTACTAACGGCTACATCACTAATCTGAACCTACGAGTGGGCTCTCAAGTTGTCGCGAATTCACCTGTGGTTGCGTTAATTGATGAAGATAGCTTCTGGATTGAAGGTTATTTCAAAGAGACTGATTTAGTCGGCGTCGATGCTCAGGACACAGCCTATGTCACCTTAATGATGCACAACAATGTTCAACTAGAAGGACATATAAAAAGCATTGGTTTTGGTATCGCTAAGCAAGATGGCAGCACAGGTAATGATTTATTGCCAAACGTGAATCCAAACTTCCAATGGATACGTCTCGCTCAACGCATCCCTATCAAAGTTAAGTTAGACAAAATACCAGAAGACGTACAACTACGTGTTGGTATGACTGCCTCGATTAAAATAATCAAAAATAGCTAGGTGATTCTTATGTTCACTGCATCGACTAAAGACGCGATTAAAGCCGCACTATCTATCGTTATCGCAATCTGCCTAGCGTTGTGGTTTGGTTGGGAAAAACCGTATTGGGCGGCGATAGCCGTAGCAGTGATGGCATTGAACGAGAGTTTCGCCCATTCGATAAACAAAGGCCATAACCGGTTAATGGGAACCTTGTTAGGAACCAGTTATGCCTTTTTCCTTATCGCCATATTTTCTCAAGATCGCTTCTTGTTTCTTACTTTTTTCACCCTATTTCTTGGGGTATGTATCTTCATGTCGAGCGATGAAAAGTACGGCTATATCTTTTCAATAGGATTTGCCGTGTGTTCGATTGTTGCTTGCATGGGCGGGTTTGATAGCCAAACCACCTTTCACTTTGCTGTAGTTCGACTTCAAGAAACACTACTAGGTGTTGTGGTGTTCTCTTTTGTGTATCGCATCCTGTGGCCTGTGAATACAGAGCTCAACTTTGTACAACGTTTCGAAGCCAGTAAACAAGCCTTGTTAGATGCGATGGAAAAAACAGGCGACATCGACATTGCCGCACTTGAAAGCAACACTGCGAATATTGATAAGCTGTATCAACTTTTAGATCTGCCACTAACCGGAAGTTACCACCTTAAAGAGAACATCCAAGCATGGAGTTTGCGCATAGATGAAATGGCACATATCCAAGATACATTACTCAAACAAAGTAACATCGAATCAGACTTGGGCATCCAATGGGCAGTTCTAACTAACAACTTGAAGACGTTCGATGTATTAACACCAGACCAATCACTTGTGGAAGGTGAGCCTAATGTAATGGGTGATCATAAAGAAGTGTCTTGGCATCATGCTCATCGCACATTTGTTGAACATTTGAATGAAGATGGACGCAAAGTGCTGCAAGGCGTGTCGATGTTTATCACATCGCTCTTGATTTGGATTTATCTTCCAGTTCCGGGTGGTTTTATATTTCCTATGTTAGCCGGTGTATTCTCTTCTATGGTGCCGACCATGCCACCAAGCGTTATTAAGGATGCCTTCTATGGTGTTTTGGGTACAGGATCGGTGATTCTGTTGCAGTACATCTTTGTGATGCCATTAATGACAGAGTTATGGGAGCTGGGTCTATTCTACTTCCTTAACATTATGGTGATATGGAAAGTGTTCGCCACGCCTAAACTCATGGTGCATCGAATACTAGGTGTTAATTTGTTAGTCGTACTGACATCTGGAGCACTTAACCTCACCCCGGTTTACACAATAGAAACGCCACTGTTGATGCTGGTGAATATTTTGATCATTTTAATGATAGCCAAGCTGTTTACTGATCTATTTAGAGTGAAGGTAACCGCTTAAAAATCAATACATTCACCACTATAACAACACGGCCTGCAAAGTATTTTACTAAGCAGGCCGTTTTTATCTAATTAAAGCGCCTACAAATCATAGTCTTAGTATCAAAACTAACTAAAGTAGGATAGCGTCCATCAAACGCGATTAACGCGATCTGCCACCTACTCTTAAAATCCTCTCATTGATTGACGCAATGCATTTTTAGTCGCGACATTCACACAAGCAATCCTAATGGATAAATACATAACAACTGAACACGAAGTTCAGTTTTACATCGACTGTGTGAACCTCGAAGGTTTGAGGTTACTCAGCGTGGAATCCGTCATGAGTTTTTTTGAAATCCGCAACAGCGCCCGTAAGACCCATACTCTCTCTGTGTTAGCGAGCGCCTTATTACTTACTACTCCCACTTTTGCGTCAGCAGCGGAAACCAAGACTTACACCGAAGTCATGGAGCAAGGTCGAGCACTGTTTGACAAATATGGTATTAGCCATGACTTGCCAAAGCTTGCAATCAGCTCACTTGTACAGGGTGAGCACCTAGTTGAGCACGCACATCGTACTCTGAAAGTTGGTGATGAAGTTCGTGACTCAAGCGTTTACCTCGTCAAGAACACCGATAGCAAAGGCAACATCGATCTTCGTATCAAATACAACCCAGAAGAACTGGATGATAACGAAAACCTGCTAGATGAAATCGAAGCGTTCACACGTACCGAATATCGCTTACGTGATTATGCAGAAAGCTTTGATTCAGCTTCGGTTCGCGTGAAAGAAATCGACGATAACAAGGTAATCATCAGCTTCGACTATTCGAAGTATGGACTACCTCAAGACATCGCGTATTTCCGTTTTTTGAATGTCGACATTGAGTTAATTGATGGCGAACCCAAGCGAATGCTAATCACTAACGATAAGCCATTCAAACATCACGTATACAAAGTAGAAACTTATCGTCAAGAGATTGAATTCCACACATTGGATTCAGGAAAGGTTGTTATTGCTAGTAAAGCGACTGAAGTCGTAGGTACATCAAAGAATAAGCCTATGAAGATGACGAGTTTAACTGAACCCGTTGCACTGTATGAAGACGACAACGGTGTACAGATACTGAATGAAGACAGACTTCAAGAAGTATCAGACCCAAGAATGCAAGAAGCAAACGTGAAGCTAGACCGAGTTTTTCCGTTAATGGGTGACATGGTGCGCCGTCAAGGCATTGATTTGCCTCTTCCATTCGGCGTATCAGTGGCTTATCGCAACCAAGACATGGACATTCCAATGACTGATTACGTGATTGGTGGTGTTCGCTTGAATGACTTATTTGATCCTGAAGATAGCGTTGCGACAGTTAAAGCAGAAAGCCTTTCGATACGCGGCGATGTAAATATCCTGCCATTCTGGAATGTATTCGGATATGTAGGAAAGGTAAACGTTGATGCGAATGTGGATGCGGCTTATACCGGCGCAGCAGGTGAATACCTAAAAGACAAGCTCAATGACAAACTGCCAGGGCTAGGTAACGCACTTTGCGAAGGTGTCTCTGCCTTATGTAACAGAGGCCGTTTGAATGTACCACTGCATCTCGAATATGACTTACGCGGTGCGGGCACCACACTATCTGTTGGTTACAAAGAGTTCTTTGCCTCAGTGACAGGTACCTACTCACAAACACGCCTAAAAGGATTAGATGATTGGGGCGATGGCATCGTCACTATTCAACCAATGTTGGGTTATCAATTAGTTGACTATCGCGCTCAGTTTTTCGTTGGTGCTGAATACCAAGGTTTAAATTCACGTATGCAAGGCACCGTAAAAACCGATGACATCGAATTTGATTATGACGTTGGTGTCGACATTAACCAGTGGGCATTCTTAACCGGATTCAATAAGCAGATCGGCAAACATTACAACATGACGATGTTGTACAACAAGGGCGAAACGCGCTCGGCTGTAACATTGAACCTTGGTTATCGCTTCTAGCCCTACATCATGCATTGAGTGGTCACGGCCACTCTTGATGGGTGGCGTCCTACTTATGCGATTCCATCAATCAATTAAATGTATTTAATATACATCCCATAAGAAAATTACATACATCCAAGCACGACAACGGTCGACGATAGCGCACGGAATTGCTGGTTTGGTAACAACAAATAACTGTGGACGTAACAATGAAACTCAACAAACAATTAATTCCTGCTGTGACTATCTCAATGTTACTCGCTGCTTGTGGTAGTGATACAGAACCTACTGTTCCTATGCCAAACAAACCAGAGCCTTTAGTACCGGCACCTGCTGAACAGTTTACTGCGCAAATCGGCGAAGTGATGATCAAAGCGACCAAACAAGAACTTGTTGTGTCTTCTAATTCTGAAGATGACAAGCTGGCTTCTGTTGAAATCTTTAAAGGTATTCGCTTTGCGGATACTGAACGTTTTGAGCACAGTACCCCTGTAGAAGTTACTGAGCTGCTGAACTCAGCAGGCATCGTCGATGCCACTTCGTTTGGTGATGCTTGCCCACAATTAAAAACCATTTCACAGACACAATCTGAAGACTGTTTGAACCTGAACATTTGGCGCCCGGTAGGCGTAGATGCTGATGCAGACCTACCGGTTTATGTATTCATCCACGGTGGTGACTTTGAATACGGCTCTGGTGCAGAAGCACTTGTGCACGGTGATACCGTGGTTGCTCAAGGAAGCGACGATGGTAAGCCTTTCATCTATGTAAGCTTAAACTACCGTCTTGGTCAATTAGGTACTCAATGGATTAAAGGCGCGAACAAAGATGGCAACTATGGCCTAGGTGACCAGAAGCGCGCTTTGGAGTGGGTACATAACAATATCGCTGACTTCGGTGGTAATGCTCAAAACGTAACCGTTATCGGTCAAGGCTCAGGTGCCATGTCTATTGGTTTCTTGCAGCAAGATGAAGAGATCGCAGGTCAATATTTCCAACGTGCCATCATGCAAAGTAACCCGTATGGTTTTGAATATCCTAGCTATGACGTGGCTAAGAGCCGCAACAATAACTTTGATGTAGACACTTCGGTCGACGAGATCATGGAGTCGCAAGAGACAGCTTTGAATGGTATTGAACAGCTAAAAAATTGGTTGTTAGGTTCTTTGCAAATCCCAATTCTGAGCCCAACCGCAGATGAGACTCCAATGTCAAACCTGATGCCTTTTGCTCCATACATATTGTGTGAAAAAACGAGTCTCCTTGGTAGCTGTAGCGAATCAGCAAAATCACCAATGCAAGCAGGCTTCTCAGTACCAACTGTCCTAGGTCAAAATGCACATGAAGCGAACAGCTTTGGCATGCTCTTTACTACTACGTTCTTAATTCCGACAGTCATCGAGTTATTAACAAATGATGAACCTGAACTGCTTACTAATGAAGATCCAGCAAAGCTAGCTCTAGCTATGGTTAACTGGTTAGAAGATGAAAACAATATCGTTCTTCTGCAGCAAAAACTATCTGAGCAAGCAAGCGATGAAGTTTCAGCAGACCTTGTATTGCCAAGCAGTGCTTACAGCGCAGTAACGGGCTTATTTTATGGTGCCAAGCTAGAAGGTGATCTACTTGAAATGACTGGATGCATTGATACCAACGATATTACGGGTACCGTAGGTTGCTTGGTTGACATTGTTGAGATCACTAGCCATCAACAAACCCAAGATATTCTGGCTCTAACTGATTTCTACCCTAACTCAGAAGCTGACATAGGTGGTGCTCTTGACAACATGAAACAATTTAAAACCCTGCTAAATGACACCTTGTTCAATGGCCCAGCTCGTTATATGGCAGCAAACAACGAAGTAGAAGCAACGCTATACCACTTTGAGCACAAACCAAGCTTCAACATGTGGAACTTTAAAACAGGTCTAAATGAAGAAACGGGCGAATACGACCAACTGTCAATCATTGATCTATTCAAAACGATCGGTTGCATCAGCGGTGCATGTAACGGTTCAGAACTGCCATTTATGTTTAACAAAGCTGTACGTTTTGACGGTAGTGAGATTCACCCGACAAGCAGTGAGAAGGCGTTGATGAACGAAATGTCACGCCTATGGTTTAGCGAAGAATTATTCACTAACTACCAGTACAGCGACTCTGCCGACAATGTATTAGTTATCGAATCTCAAGGCTTTAGCGCTAGCACAACCTATGACTGGGACTATGCTACAAACCCAGGTGTTGATCCAAAGCTTCGTGAAGGTCGCTTAAACGGTTTAGAAGATCAAGGTCTTATGCCTTGGCAGTGGTACCTAAACTAAACAGACTCAACACCCCTCCTACTTTATCGGCCAGCTCGCTGGCCGTTTTTATATCCAAAATTTACTTTCAAACGCAGGTTATTTATGACACTTAGCAAACTAAAAACAACATGCACAATGATGTTAATTGCTTTAGTCACAGGGTGTGCCCAACCTTATCCCGATGTTGAACCTGACTTCGAAGCAAATTGGCAAAGTACGGAACACCAAGCAGAAGTGTACCTGATCCCGACTGCGCCAGAAGCCTTCGCACGTCGTATCGAGCTTGTTCGCCAAGCACAACACTCAGTTGATATGACCTACTTCTCTTGGGAGCGTGACACACTTGGTTTGATGCTTCTAAACGAGCTAAAGCAAGCGGCGGATCGCGAGGTTCACGTCCGACTGACCTTAGATGACCTACTGGTATTTAATGATAAATGGCTAGCGGAATTGGACTCACACCCCAATATTGAGATTCGACTATTCAATCCTTTTGAGTCACGTAAAGCGGGCTGGATTGGTCGCGCCTTTAACTTCTCGACTCACCAAAAACAACTGGATAATCGGCTTCACGAGAAGTACTTCAATGTTGATCATCACTCGATGATTTTAGGTGGAAGAAATATCGGCAATGATTACTTTGGCTATAGCGAGAATGCCAACTTCTTTGATATGGACGTTTTGTTTCGAGGTGACGTAATCGCGTCTTTCGACAACAATTACCAAGCGCTTTGGGACAGCCAATATGTAGTGCCAATTCAAGAGCGAATCAAAGTCAAAGAACAAGACCAATACAAAGCGTTTACCAAGGCAATAAATAAAGGTGAGAAGAATAAAAAGCCGATCACTTTCGATGTCGAGCAACAGATACATCGCCTAAGCGAACCAAGGTTTATTAAAGCATCGGTAACGCCTTTATTCGATTCATTAGAGAAGCTAAATGACAACAAGCCCTACTTTCGTCAGCGTACAGAGCACTTAATGAAGCAAAAAGTACCGACACCTTCTAAGGCTATGATTTCAACCCCATACGTGGTACCAAGTGACCAGCAGTTTGTGTTTATTGATGCATTGACCGAACAACAAGCTCAAGTGACATTAATCACAAACTCTTCGGCGTCGAATGACTCTGGGTTTATACCCGCCTACTACGAACAACATCGTCAAACTTTGTTGGACAAAGGGGTTAATATTTTAGAATACAAAAGCGATGCGATAAACGACGACCATTACTTTCATGTTGATACCTATTATCACAATAAGACTGTAATTCTAGATGAGCGTGTTACTTATATAGGCTCATCCAACTTCGACCCAAGATCAGACTTTCTCAACGTTGAGTTTGGTGTGTTGATTGAGAGTGAAGAGTTTGCGAAGCAAGTGACACACTACTTAACACGTCAGAAAGAGGATTTGTTCTGGACTGTATCGCGAGCCCAATCAGGCGAGACTACTTGGGTTTCAGGGGAACAAAAACAGACTAAGAACCCTGATTACAGTTCATGGAATAAATTGCCGGATTGGTTGTTTCAAAAAATGAATGGCGAGTTTGAGCTTTAAGTGCCGAGCTTCGAGTTCTCACCAGTCCAAATGCAAAAAAGCCGCGTAATTCGCGGCTTTCTCATGTTTCAAATAGACGTATCGGAGCTTACAGGCGGTAGGTCATCGCTCTCTTGGCTACGTAGTTCACCATATCTAACGTTGTATAAATCGAATCGACATCGTTAATGTCGTAATCAAGATGGTCACGTTCAACATACTGCTCTGCTAATCGATAGATATCAACGACACGTTCTGCAACAGCTTCCATTGGGTCAATAAAAGTAAGTGCTGGAAATGCAGTTTCAAGCTGCTTTCTAACCAGAGGAAGTTCAGTGCACCCCAGAATGACCGTATCAACGCCCTTCTCTACGATGCTTTGAACCTCAACAGCAAGAAGTGCCGCATTACGGTCAAACTCGCCTGCTTTAATGCCGTTGGTTTCTCGGATTGCTTGCCCACATGCGGTCATCTCACCCGTGACTTCGCCATAGATAGCGCTATGAACATTATGCTCTTGCTCAAAAGCATCTGGTTTAGCGAATACAAGATTGGCGTCTGTTAGGTAGCGATCATAGATTCCCGAGTTGTATGTACCGTTGGTGCACAAAATACCGACAATGGATTCAGGGTTCTGCTCTTTGATTTGATCAACCGTGGTTTGAAGCATATCGACGATATAAACATTGGTATGTTTTTGAACTTCAGGTCTGAAGTAATGGGCGGTGTTGCAGGTCATAACGCCAAATTGAACATTGGCGTGTTCTAAAATGCACGCTGATTCAATCAACTCTGGGACAGGGTCGATACCGCCTTCGTTTATTGCTTCAGAGCGATCTGGGATATCTGAATTTTTAACCACAATCATGGCCATGTGGTCTTGGTCTTTAAGCGCGCCGTGTTCAATTTCTTTCTTGGCGACGGTATCTTGGAACAAAGCATCTGCTTCAGGGCCCATATTACCAAATACACCGAATCGTACCTTTTTCATTGTTTTTACCTTTGTGTTTGCTAGAGCACAAAGGTTATTACGCTCTGTCGATTTACTTGAATCCCATTCAATGGATCGCATCCTCGTGAGCGCTTAAACAACGTACAAATATTAGAACTGAGTGCCCAAGGAAAAATGAATACGAAACTCATCACCTTCAGGGGCATCTAAACCGTAAGCAAAATCGAGTTTTATAGGCACAAATTGTGAGTTCCAAATCAGGCTAAGGCCTGTGCCGCGCTTCCAATCCGCTTCGTCATCAAACGCATCACCAACATCGAGAAACGCGCCCATCCAAATTGACCGATAAACCTGATGTTGATATTCAAGCCCTGCCGTTAGCATGTAACGCGCGCCTGTTAATTCACCGTTCTCATCTTTCGGAGAAATCGATTCATAGCCATAGCCTCGTAAGTTCCCATCGCCACCAGCAAAGTAACGCAATGACGATGGTACATCCGACAACGATTTAGCTATGTTAATGCCAACGTTTGAACGGAAATGGAGCTTCTGGCTTTCGCTAATGTCCCACGAAAGCACGCTGTTTCCTTCCAGCCGCAACAACCTTGAATCAGAGAACAGACTAGGGTCAGAATACTCAACAGAGTAGATGTGTCGATGACTAAGTTCCAATTGATCATTTTTACGATCAATCTGAGAAAAACTGAGGCCTGGTAACAATAATTGCGATTGATCTTCCTCAGACGCCTGACGATACTGTTCGTGCAAATATTTGACATAAATAGTGCTTTGCCAATCACTGTCTAGTTGCCAGTAACGTTCAAACTTAAGATCGTTTGAAAAACTATTGGTGTCTCGATGATCAATTCGTTTCGATTCAAACTGAATACCAAAGTAATCGGTCGTCACTTTCTCTGTTGGGATTTTGTACCCTAGCTGCAGTGATTGCTCTTGTTCAGACAAATACGTCTGTGTTTCAAAGCTGTGTCCTCTTCGGTTATACCAAGGCTTGGACCAGTTTAAAGACGCTCTTAAACCGAGATCGGTAGAATAACCCCCACCCACCTGCACAATGTTGCGAGAGCTTGGATCAGCAATGATTTCGATTGGCACTTCTAGATTGTCATCAAGGTGGTTAAAGTCACCGTGCACAACAACGCTGCGAAACCACTGAGTTTCAAACAAGTCAGACTGCAGCTCACCCAACTTGATGGTGTCAAATTCCTCACCTTGCTTGAATGTTGGAATTTTATCGATACGAGTAGCTTCAACACCATCATCAGGAATGCTGATAGCGCCAAACTTATAGCGTGGGCCACTAGAAAAATGCAGGTGAATGTTGGCGATGTTTTCGCTAGGAATCACTTCAATCTTAGACTCGACAAACCTACCGTCAAAATAGCCTTTACGCTTTGCCATAGAGAAAATCGCTCGTTTAGTTTGGTCGTATTCTTGGTGAGATAATGGTGAGCCTGAATCTAACTTACTTTGCGTGAGTATTTTGATGAACTCTTCATCTTTACTCGCTTCACCTGTGACTTTTACAACCGATTCTGCAATGTACATGACAGGGCCAGAATCGACGTTCAAGGTGAGGTTATCACTGTCATCAAGTTCGATATCTATCTGAGAATGATAGTAGCCATAAGGGTTGAGCGCATCTTGAACCCGTTTCAATAACTTAGTATGGGATAGCTGGGAAGCTGGGACATCAACCAAAGGTTCTAAGTATAACTCTACATTTTCAGTGAGAGTTTTGTTTAGCCCTTTAACCTTAAAGTCTGCACCTATCGCAGCGGGGTGAATAACCATGAAGAGTGAAGCTGCCAGTATTACTTGTTTAATCGAGGTCTTCACGCCATTACCCAGTTGCTCAAAACCCGAATAGGTTATGAGCAAAGCGTGAAATCACTGAATCTCTTATAGAGGACGTCGTCCTACGAACTAATGTGCCTTCACTTTAAACATAAGTTCAGTTGTTCATTCGCCAATTACATCTCTTTATCTAGCAGACACAAAAAAGGCGCAATTAAGCGCCTTTAGAAATTCTATTTTTACTGACTCAATATCAGTTGTTTCTCAACCAAACATCTTGGTTTTTAGGTGCTTTCTTCTTTTTCTTCTTGCCTGTACCAGCCGGTGGCGCAACGGGTTTTAATGCAGCAACAAGTTCAGCGGTTGCCTCTTCATCCACTTCAAAACCTTCAATTTGCTCACGCTCAAGACGGATTTTGTTCTTCTTCTCAATGATTGTGAAGTGATGGTAATCTTCGTGGTCGATCAAAGATAGCGCTAGACCAACCTCACCCGCACGACCACTTCGGCCAATACGATGCATGTAGTCTGATGGGCTACGCGGTAGGTCAAAGTTGATTACTACTGGTAGCTTTTCGATATCCAGACCACGTGCCGCGATGTCTGTCGCGATAAGAACGTCAATCTCGCCAGATTTGAAATCTTCAAGAATACGAGTACGTGAACCCTGCCCTTTATCGCCGTGGAATACTTCTGCGATGATACCGCGCTTGTAAAGCTTATCTGCAAGGTGCTCACAGCTGTTTTTCGCGTTTACGAAGATCAGTGCTTGTCGCCACTCGTGTTGTTGAATCAGGTGCGCTAGCAGAGCTGTCTTGCGTCCTTTCTCGACTTCGAATACACGCTGAACCAGAGTGCTCGCATTGGCACTTTGAAGTTGAACTTCAATTGGATCATTCAGTAGTTCGTGAGTCAGCGTTTTAACTTGCTCGGGGAAAGTCGCAGAGAACAACAAGGTTTGTTTTTTGCTTGGCAGAAGTTTCAAGATCGCGTCTAGTTCTTCTGTAAAACCAAGGCTCAACATACGGTCAGCTTCATCAAGCACTAACGTTTTTACTTTATCTAGCTTGATAGCATTGCTTGAGATCAGATCCAACAAACGACCCGGTGTTGCCACCAAGATATCAGTGCCGCCACGTAGCGCTTGCATCTGAGTGTTGACCGATACACCACCAAATACACAAACCGTTTTGATCGCACCATTGAAATGCACAGCGTAAGACTTAACACTGTCAGCCACTTGCTTAGCAAGCTCACGAGTAGGAACTAAGATAAGGCCGGACACAAAGTTACCTTTGCCCGAACGACGGTCTAAAGGTGCATCTTCATGGATCTGCTGTAACAGTGGAAGTGCAAATGCTGCGGTTTTACCTGAACCCGTATTTGCCCCTGCAATTAGGTCGCGTCCTGCTAACACACTTGGAATAACTTGCGCTTGGATAGGCGTTGGCTGTTGGTATTCAAGCTCTGTTAAACGAGCCATCAAAGGAGAGATTAAGCCAAGATCAGAGAAGTTGGGTGGTGTTGTGGTGTTAGTCATTAATTGCAGGAACTCAAAGCTAAAATAATAGCGCGCTATATTAACGTATTTCAGCAGTATTACGTAACTAAATCGCCCCTTTCTCCCGTGTTTCAGCGATTAAGCCCCTGTAAAACACATCCAGATAACAAGTTATCGCAAATTTAGTCAAGCCACCCTGCTACCGTTTGCTCTGGCGTGTATGAGTTGAGCTCAGTTAACCATACGGCTACAGCATCTGGCGTGGCGACTAACGGGGAGAAGTCGATATTGAATTGCCATTTGGATTCACCACGTTGATAGCCGTCGTAAACCACGACAAAATCGTGCTCAAGTTTCTTACCTCTGTTCTCGCCCGCTTTAACGCTGGTGACTTCGTTCATCGCCAACAAGGCAATATGAGCGACATAATCCCCTTTGCTTTCGTAACTCACACTGAACGTATCGCCTTCATGGTGCACTGTTAATTTGGGATTAGTTTGTTGTTGGAGCGAAGGCAACGTTCTGTCTAGCCAATTAAAGTAACCACGCCACTCTTTTCCATCGACAACGAAGCCCGGTGTATAGACGCCACTTGTTACCCCATAAGCTTTGTACAAACGTTGCTTCTGACTGAATGCCTTGCTGGCGAACTTGTCTCCCCAGCCTAAGTAATCCCAGTAGTCTACGTGATAAGCAAGCGGTATGACCTCGGTCCAAAGTTTTGGATGATCTGCAAAAGTACTAAGGTACGTGTCAGCAGGCGGACAACTAGAACAACCTTCAGAGGTAAACAGCTCAATAACCTGAGCAGGCTGGCCTTCGTTACTCCAGGTTTGTGCAAACGACACAGAGGAATAGGCGCCGATCGGTAAGGCAAATAAACAAAGTTTAATCAATGATGAATTGCGTGTGGCGTGTGACATACCGAGATCCTTGTACAAAGCGAATTTACTGGCGCTCAAATACAGACCGTTATGCCTAAGTATTTCTTTCAGGTGATGAGTTTCTTTCAGGTGCTGGGGTTATTTCAGATGTGTAGTTTATTTCAGGTGCTGGGGTTATTTCAGATGTGTAGTTTATTTCAGATGCTTAGTTCCTTTCAGATACACAGCTTGTTTCAGATACAAAAACGCCAGCTTTAGCAGCTGGCGTTTTTTAAATTCTATATTTTTACATGTTAACGCAGAGATTAACGGTTGATACCGATATCGCGTTGCATGTGACCAGATAGGTCGCTTGCGTAGTAACTACGTGGAGAGTTGTCTACGAAAAGAATATCGAAAATGTGTGCAATCAATCCTTTGATGTTAACCGAGTAGGTCTTCTTATCCATAGAGTTAGGAACAGCGATAGTATTCATTTGCATTGCTTGAGCCATGATTGCCTCTCTATAAATTTGTTTATGTGGTTCGTTCTGATGACAAGAATAATAGGTGATCTTTTGCAGGTTAAAAAATGACTAAAATTAGAAATTCAGATTAGTTTTTCTAATAACACAAATCATTAACAACACCTCGAAATACATATTCACGCTTGATGAGTAAAAATTCACAGCAGTGCCTAAATCATGCATTTAGTACAAATAACCCTCAAACAACAGCGGTCAATGTCACAAAAAATTTACATAAATAAATTTCAAGCTTCATTGACCACCTAATTATTATCGAGTTTTCGATAAGTTATTTTTGTTTTAATTTACTTGTTCAATGTCTGGCTTCTTCGCATAAATCGACGCTATAACCGCAATCGTCATAGTAGAAATTAGAACAGCTAACGACCAATACGTTGGGATAGCCCACTCACTGTCAACCAATAACATTTTCACACCAATGAACACCATGATGAATGCCAGTGCAGGCTTCAAGTAGATGAACTTATCCATCATGCCTTGCAGAACAAAGTACAAAGAACGAAGGCCAAGCAATGCAAATACGTTTGCAGCCAGTACTAAGAATGGCTCTCGCGTAACGGCGAAAATTGCAGGAATAGAATCCAGTGCAAACATGACATCCATAACCGCAATGGCACCAATCACCAACATCATTGGCGTGAGTACCCATTTAGTGCCTTGCTTGATCATCAACGCGGGACCATGGAAGTCTTCTGTCACAGGCATCACTTTACGAAGTAACTTCTCAGGTAGCGTATTCACACTCTCCTCTTCGCCCTTATCTAGCGCCAGTTTAATACCCGTACCAATTAGGAACGCAGCAAATACATAAAGCACCCAGTGGTATTCAGCCAATAGCTGAGCACCTAATGCGATCATAATTGCGCGAAGCACCAATGCACCAATTACGCCCCAAAGAAGCGCACGAGGTCTTAGATGCTCAGGAACTTGGTATTGAGCAAAGATCATCGCGAAAACAAACAAGTTGTCTACGCTCAATGATTTTTCTAGCAAGTAACCGGTAATAAATGACACGGTTGCTTTTTGGGCTGTGTATTCACTATTCGGCGCATAGATGTCCCAAAAAAGGTAAATGGAACCAGCAAATAAAAACGCGAGCACAAACCAGAAAACGCTCCAAATTGCCGCTTTCTTGATGGTTACACTACCACCACGAGTCTGATAGATATCAATAGAGACGAGAATGACTGTCAGCAGGAAAAAGCCCGCATAAGTCGTCATGATTGGCGATGAAAAAAAGGATTCACTATTCGTAGATAATAGAGATTGAGTTGAGTTCATTATTCCTCCGGGCGGAAGAACTGTACAAAGACCTTCCGCAAACAAAACTATCAAGTTCCACGACGGATCTTGATTGTGATTGCGTTGGTCTCGTTGAAGTGAAATATGGGATTTCACCTTTACATACCGGATAGACTCTTGGCCTAACGAGATGACGATATGTAAACTTGCGCTAACTACTCCCCAAACGCGTGGATAATATTCCTCTATCTTTGTTTCGTCTAGAAAAATTTTCGGAAATAAATAAAAAAGGAGCAAAACGCTCCTCATTTATTTCTATAGGCTTGTCAAAACGACATTCGTATTGATTTTGAGAATGCTACTGAGAGGATTAACCCCTATTACCATTACTCATGATACAAATCCGTTATTCAATGATGCGAATAACGAACGAGTCTTGTACGTGCTTTATCTTACAGTTCACTTAAAGGCACGCTACGTTATAAACCTGCAGCGGGTACCAAGTACACTAACGCAGACCAAACCGATACCCAACCAACCACCGCTACCGCATCTAACCAATCTTTCTTATCCATGCTTATCTCCACAAGAAGGCGACCTGCAGGAATAAAGCATAAACAATGCCAAATTTATAAATAGGCAAAACTAATAATACTAGCCGCAAGCATTACCTGTGACTATCTAAATTACCTGTGACTATCTAAAACACTCCAAACAATTCAGCGGCTCGTTGTGTTGCAGTGACTCTGGGTGGTCTTGTAGAAACTCGATGAAACAGTCTGCCATTGAGTCGGTCGTAACCACGCCATCACCTATCATATCCAAGACGGCGTTATAGCCCTCTTTTCCTTTCATGGTATAGGCTGACGACGCGCCTCGGTAAATACGGTCACGAGAAACAGCCTGCCAGCCCAATACTTCAGAGCGAATTTCTAAATGGTGAACCCTATGCCCTAGAGGTGCTTCTTTGTGGTAACAAAACCTCAAGTTATGCGTATAAGGAAAGCTGCCTGAACCTGTCCCTACAACACCATTATCCAAAGCATTGTTGATTGCACCTTCAAGCATGCCTGCGATCGTTTCACCTTTTACTTCATACACACCAATGGGTACGGCAAACGGTAGTAGTTTTCCGGCAATATCGGCAACAGAGACGTCGCCGCTATTCAGTGAATTTCTAACACCACCTGCGTTGTGAATGGCAAATTCAACCTGATGCCCTTTTTTGTTCATTAGGTAGTGAAATGATTGAGCAACTAAGGGCGCTAGTTGGCTCGGGCCTTTCTCGTCCGGGATGCGTATGTGGCGCAGTTTTGTATCTGCATGAGCAATAACTTGTTGCTGAAGCTTTCGAACTCTCGGCTGATATTTATCCGTAAGAATGCTCTGAAGTTCCGGATCTTTTTTACATACCGCAATATTGGGGTGGTTGTTCAAAAACTCACACGCCATATCGTGGGCATCGTCTTGCCCTACTTCACTCAATTTCGCGTCTATAAACAGTCGACGGCCTAACAGCAGTTCGTTCTTACCGTTGAAGTGAGTCACTTTGCCTTCAGCATTGAACTCGATTTCACAGTGTCCTAGACTCATTGCATGGAAACCCGCTTGCACAACATAAGTGTCACCGATTTTCACGCCGTAATCATCATCTTTAACTAAGCCAATATCAGAGAAATCACCTTGTAAGCGATGACTATGACCACCAACAATGACACCAATACCTGTTACGTTGGCTGCTAACTCTAAATCAGCTTCGTAACCAAGATGGCTAAGTAACACAATCTTGTTGATACCAGCTTTATGAATCTGCTCAATGGTCGCTTTTGCTGTTTCTAAAGCATTTTCAAACGGTGTATCGATATCTGGATTTGCAATGCCCGCCATCTTGTCGATGCTTAAGCCGAATATTGCAACCTTCTCGCCATCAAACTCTTTCGTAATAAAAGAAGCACTTCGCGTTTCAGTCAGATAAGGCTTAACAATTTCGTTGTCCGCTAAGGTATGAGTTTTATTGATATCCTCATTCGATAGATTCCAGTTACCGGCCAACAATGGGAATTTGATTCTTCTAGCGAAAATCGCAACGGGCTCATTACCCATGTCTAGCTCGTGATTGCCGAGCGTCATGGCATCTATATTAAGGGCATTCAACAAATCGGCGTTGGCTTTTCCCTTGAATAAAGAAAAGTACAAAGTCCCCTGGAAGCAGTCACCAGCGTGTAGGAACAGGGTTCCAACCTTCTGACGCTGGGCATCTTGTTCTATTTGTTTAAAGCGTG
This sequence comes from Vibrio sp. QJM3NY_27, assembly GCF_057785955.1. NCBI lineage: Bacteria > Pseudomonadati > Pseudomonadota > Gammaproteobacteria > Vibrionales > Vibrionaceae > Vibrio > Vibrio sp. QJM3NY_27. The sequence continues at coordinate 1,678,343 of NZ_CM173512.1, forward strand.
TTGAAATTCGAGCAAAGCCACCAGCACTGACATAAGGTTCAATGATGTGGTTGTTCATTTTAAGTGATAGCTGTAACGAGGTTGGTTCAAAGTATGAGTGGGTGTCGTTGATGTGTGCCAACACTATTTTTGTCGGCTTATTCTTTTTAGTCATATTTTCTTCTCTCTTTGTCCCTTCATACTAGGTCGAGAATCATGACAGAATCGTGAATTTTATGAAACTGCACTGCAAAAAAATTCTCGAGATAGATCAAAAATCCCATTTTGAACCGTATAAATAAACAACGGGTTTTGTGACAGGTGAGCATACCGGATTGGCATTTTTCGATTATGATTAAAGATATCTGTTAGCTTTCAAACAATTAGCAGAGCCTTCCGTTAGGAGTAAGCCTATGCAACTAGAAAGAATCGAGATTTCTGGCTTTCGAGGTATCAAGCGCATGTCACTCGCGTTTGACGAGCTAACCACGCTGATTGGTGAAAATACTTGGGGTAAGTCTTCTTTACTTGATGCTTTGTCCGTCGTTCTCCCCTCAGACGGTGTCCCATATCACTTCGAAATGACTGATTTTCATGTCGATTACTCGGTTTCACATCCACAGTCTCAACATCTTCAAATTGTTCTCGCATTAAAAGCCAATGACAAGAGCGAACTCAACGCTGGTCGTTACCGCAAGCTCAAACCTATATGGGTTCAAGATGAGTTTGGCGTCTATCGTATCTATTACCGAATCAGTGCCACATTAGAACAATATGAAACGACCACAAACTACGCATTTTTAGGTTTAGACGGTAATCCGCTCAAACTCCATCATTCAGAAAAGCTTGCTCAAGAATTAATGACCTTACATCCTGTGATCCGTTTACGAGACGCAAGGCACTTTGATCGCCCTTTCAACGGAAATTCACTCAACCACAATGCTCACCTGCCGACTAATGTTCACGCGAATAATGCAAACGTAAATGGGAACAACAATCCAAATAACGGACATGGGAACGGACATAATCACACGACCAATGGTCATGGCACGAATGGAAACGGCAGCAATGGCAACGGCAACGGCAACGGCAACGGCAATAGCAATGGCAATGGCAATGGCCGTCAGGCAAGAATAGAAAAGCGCATCGACAACACCTGCCGCCGTCTTATGGCGATACCCGGACATGTTAATAAAGGTGAAATGCGCAGTAGTCTTGAATCAATGCAAAGCTTAATAGAACACTACTTCTCATTTAAGAGTGTCTCACGTAAGAATCCGAGAAAACCGCGTGACGGGCTACTGTACTCAGCTGGAGCGAACGACAAGAGCATTCATCAATTGGTCGAGGAGACCAAGAATAAGCAAACTCGGCTGTTATTCATGGGCTTACTTAACGCTTATCTACAGGCCAAAGGGCCGACTGACTTAAGACGATGCGCTCGCCCTCTTTTGATCCTTGAAGATCCAGAAGGTCGACTGCACCCAACGCACCTAGCAAGGGCTTGGAGCCTAATGCAGAAGTTACCCATGCAAAAAATCCTTACCACCAACAGTGGCGATCTACTTGCTGCCGTACCACTTCAATCGATTCGTCGTTTGGTGCGTCAGTCCGATAAAACCATCGCTAACCAACTCAACATGAACCACTTTAGCAAAGATGAGCTTCGTCGAATTGGTTTTCATATTCGTTTCCATCGTTCAGGTGCTCTGTATGCTCGCTGTTGGTTATTGGTAGAAGGTGAGACTGAAGTTTGGTTGTTTAACGAGCTAGCCAACCAATGTGGCTATAACCTTGCTGCGGAAGGCGTTCAGATTATTGAGTTCGCTCAATCAGGACTAAAGGCATTGATCAAAGTCGCGCAAGAATTTGGCATCGATTGGCATGTCGTCACCGATGGTGATGCAGCAGGCAAAAAATATGCGGCAACAGTGCTATCTAAACTTGGGAACGATCAAGAGCGACATCGCCTCACAGAACTGCCTGACAGAGACATCGAGCACTACTTGTATATGAATGGGTTTGAGAACTTTTTCAGAGACATGGTTAAGATTCCTTACGATCACCCTATCCCAGCGAAAAAAGTCGTGGCTAAAGTTCTTAAGAAACACGCAAAACCAGATCTGGCTTTAGCGATCGTGTCTCATTGTGAGAATCAAGGACAAGACTGTATTCCCTTGTTATTAAGGTGGACGCTAAAACGTGTCATCACCATGGCAAACGGCAACACCTAAGCGCTTTAATTAATTGATAGGTGCTATTGGTTCTTCTGCAGATGAATTTTTTGACTGACTGGCTTAACCAAGAACCAAAAAAGGCACACCAAGTGGTGTGCCTGTATAAATCGATATACAAATTAATTGGGGGTTATCTTGCAAGAGTTTACAGTCACTAAACTACGGCTTAACGTATTAATTAGGCCTTAGCTTGCTTAGTGTGTTGTTCAACCACTTCCGAAGATTGAGTCGATTTCTCGTGAAGCCATAGCCCCGTTGCTTTCATCAAGTATCCAAATACACCACCAAGCAGTAAAGATGGTACTACAAGTTGCCAATCGCCACCTGCAGCAAACGTCGCACAACAACCAATGAAGGTTCCTGGGATATAACCTAGCCACGCTTGTTTCGCTTGGATACACATAAAGAAAGCCACAATAGCGGTAATCATATAGCCTAAAATCTCTAACCCTGCGAAGGTTGAGCTTTCGATAATCACCATTGCCCAGAATACGCCTGTCATGTTGGTCAATAAGCTACCGGCTAGCCCTTTAACGCCGCCTGTTGGCGAAGCAAAATAACTGGTGCAACCTAAGAAACCTGCCCATGACAATAAGCCGAAAGAGATAGCAATCCATCCCCATAGACCTGACAAAATACCTGTTGTTAATGAAATCGCGACTAATGTACTCATACTATTTCTAAAGCCTAATTACGTAATTCATCGCAACCGGATTTAGCCTCACTTAAAATCAAGTAAGCATATTATGGGAAGAACACCCTTTTTTAGCCGATCTCGATCACATTAATAATGTATGCGAACATGCATTTATCACCAGATAGAGACCGAAATCGCTTATTCAACATAAATAGTTATTAGTATTCTATCAAATCTACCTTACAGAACCGACGGTTTGCCTTTCATCATGCGCTTACCCTCTCGCTTAATACACTCAGCAAGCGGGTTTTCGGCCATATCAGCACGCCAGATAAACGAAAGCGTACGTTCCATTTCAAGCTCAGGAACATTCAAGGTAACGAGTTGACCTGATTCAACAAACTGTTCGACATCGAGATAAGGTAAACACGTTAAATATGGGCCGTTTGCAACCAAACTTCTTAAAACAGGAACGTGTTCATACTCTCGCCAAACATCAAGATCACCAATTAAATGATGAATAGAGCTATCAAAAACTTTGCGAGTACCCGAACCATGTTCACGTAATACCCATTTTGCTTGTTCTAATTGCGCCAAGCTTACTCGTTCACGCTTCGCAAAGGGGTGATGAGCCGATGCAACCACCGTTAAATGGTCAGTACACCACACTTCTTGGTGAACTCGGTTGTCATCACAACGACCTTCGATAACACCCAAGTCATATTGATAATCTAATACGCCATCAATAACCGCATCGGTACTTTGTACGCCGAGCGAGATTCGCATCTCAGGAAAGTCGTTATCAATAATACTGATGAGGTCAGGAACAAGGTGTTCCGCTGGTGTTTGGCTTGCACCGAGTTTGAGCTCTCCACTTAGTAAGTGCTGCTCATAAAAACCCATCTCAATTTGCTGCGCATCTTGCAGTAAACGCTTCGCTTTAGGCCTTAGCCACATACCCCAATGAGTAAGGGCCATTTGCTTGCCCTGCCTTTCAAACAAGGGCCTGCCGAGCATTTTTTCCAACTGTGCAAGAGACATACTTGTCGCCGATTGAGTCAACGCCAATCTGTCTGCTGCTTGACTGACACTCCCGGAATCTGCCACTGCATCAAATACCGCGAGTTGCTTTAATGAATAACGCAAAATTCATCCTTAATTCTTTTAATAACTTGTGTCCTGTTGCTCGTTTTTCTTAAGCCGATGAGCAATCAATTTCATTCTACGCGTAACCCAATCTATATCAATAAATTTGATGTGGTTTCTAAAAATTATCAATTTTACCTCTACCCCTCTACCCCCTAATCTGGAATGGCAGGACACAACGAGCCCTGCAAAAAATCACTGATTAACCATTACGGATTAACCAAGTCGTTAACACTAGGAATTACACATGACGGATTGTTCAAGGGGGGGATATGGCAACCAGCACTTCTGAAAATCAGCAGCTGTTCTCGCCAACAGAAATGATGGCGGAAGCCGAGAAGTTTGCATTAAGCAAAGCAAATAAAACCAGCAGCATGACATTGAGTTTGGCAATCATGGCTGGCGCATTCATCGGGCTTGCTTTTTTATTCTACATCACGGTGACCACGGGTAGCGCTGATGCTGGATGGGGATTGAGTCGTTTAGCCGGCGGTCTTGCATTCAGTATGGGGTTAATCCTGATTGTGATTTGCGGTGGCGAGCTGTTTACCAGTTCAGTGTTATCAAGCATTTCATGGGCTAACAAGCAGATAACCTTCACCAAGATGTTGTCTATCTGGGGCAAGGTCTACGTCGGTAACTTTATCGGTGCCATGTTCCTATTGGCTTTGGTAAGCGCAGCAGGCTTATATCAACTGGATGGCGGTCAATGGGGCTTAAACGCTCTGAACATTGCTCAACACAAGCTACACCACAGCCCTGTTCAAGCTTTTGCTTTGGGTGTGCTTTGTAACTTATTGGTGTGTTTAGCGATTTGGTTAACGTTCAGCTCTGCGAACGCCATGACCAAAGCAATGATGACCGTATTACCCGTTGCAATGTTCGTTAGCTCAGGCTTTGAGCACTGTGTGGCGAATATGTTCATGGTTCCACTAGGCATCACGATTCAAACATTCGCACCAGAGAGTTTTTGGATGCAAATCGGAGCAACGCCTGCTCAGTACGCAGACTTAAACATCATGAAATTTGTCACCGCAAACTTAATACCAGTGACAATCGGCAACATTGTAGGTGGTTCAGTATTGGTCGGCTTAGCTAACTGGAGCATTTACCGTCGCCCGCAGCTGAAAGCAGCAAAAATTACAGCAATTACACAAACAACAGAAATTACGTCAGTTAAGGAAATCACTATGAACACAGCAACGACTATCAAGCAAATCATGAACACTCAACCAATTACACTGAGCGTAGAAATGCCTACATCAGTCGCAATTGATTCCCTTCTAGACGCTCAACTTGTTAGCGCTCCTGTTTGCGATGTTGAAGGTCGCCTAGTGGGTATCTTCTCTGTTCATGACGTAATGGTTGACCTTTGGTGCCAAGACTACATTCCGACTAAAGGCCAGAAAGTGGTAGACCTAATGAGCCGTGACGTAGTCGCTATCTCTGCTAGCGATAAGTTGGTCGATGTTGCTGAATTCCTATGTATCGACAAAGAGCAACTTTACCCTACTACAAGCATGGGCTACGCCACTCGCCTGACTTCTCTTTCTCTAGAAGAGCGTGCAAAAGCGATGAAAGTAAGCCAACCACATATGCTGCCAGTGTTAGAAAATGGCGTAATGGTCGGTGTGTTAACTCGCATTGAAGTGATGCAAGCACTACGTCCAATCTACGGTGACCGACTAAACGTGGTTCCAAAGGCTGAACTAGAAACGGCTTAACGCAAGACGAATTGACTAACAAATAGTAACTTAACCAAAACAAAGCTGGATGATTAGGGATTAGTCGTTCACTTAGGAAAATCAGTCATGGCAACGTTGACTGGCTAGAAGTAAATGGTGGCTTAAGACGCAGTAAAAGGTTTGACACAAAACAGACCCAAACGCGTCGCCATTTACCTCAATAAAAAAGGCGCAAAATGAAAACTTTGCGCCTTTCTCTATATTTTAGCTATTTTACTACTTTCCCGATGACTAACTAACTAGCCAGCTGCTGACCTCTTTAGTATCGACCAAACTTTTGATGTTTCTAAAAAATGTTGATACCTGTCAGCGAATATTGAAAGCTAGATTATTTCTTTACACCTTCAACGTGCAGATCCATGTCTACATAGCTTGAAGCGCCCATTACTGGAATGTTGAAGTCAGCAAGCTCTAGACGAGTTGTACCAACGAAACCAGCACGCTCACCGCCCCATGGGTCTTGACCAGCACCAATGAATTCAGCTTCGATAACGATAGGCTTAGTTACGCCATGAAGTTTAAGGTCGCCCATAACTTCAAGTTTGCCGTCGCCTTTATCAACCACTTTCGTGCTGTTGAATGTAGCATCAGAAAACTTGCTTGCATCGATGAAATCACCGCTACGGATGTGCTTATCACGTTCTGCGTGGTTTGAGTCAAGACTTGTAGTATCAACCGTTACGTTTATTTTAGACGCTTCAACGTTGCTTTCATCAAATGAGAAATCACCTGAGAACGTGTTAAAACGACCTTGGATAAAGCTGTAACCTAGGTGGCTAACTTTAAAGTTAACTGAAGCATGCGCACCTTTTGTATCAATCACGTAATCAGCGGCGTTCGCAGCGAAAGGCATTGCCATAGCAAGTGCTAATCCTGTAGCGATAATTGACTTTTTCATTTTGAAGCTCCTATCATTTTTCGTAGCGTATCGTCTTTGTCGATAACGTGGTGTTTTATCGCCGCTAAGGCGTGCACTGATGCCATAATGATCAGTACCCATGCAGCATAGTAGTGAATCGTTCCTGCGAGATCCGATTGGTTTTCAAATAGCTCACCCATACTTGGAACAGTGAACCAATTAAACACCTCGATCCCACGGCCATCTGATGTTGAAATCAAATAACCTGAAATAAATAAAACCGCTAGGTTAATGTACATAAAGCCGTGCGCTATCTTAGCGGCTGCAACTTCATAACTTTTGCCTTCCACCTTAGGTGACGCGGTAACTAGTTTCCAAAGCAAACGGAGAACAGTAACTGTAGCCAAAAGAATGCCTACCGAACGGTGGTAGTCTGGCGCTGTTTTGTACCACTCGCTGTAGTATGAAAGATCAACCATCCATAGGCCTACACCAAATAAGCCAAATATTGCGAGTGCTGAAATCCAATGCATTGCTCTTGCTAAGGGATTGTAATTTTTAACGTTGTTGTCCATGCATCTGTTCCGAATGTTAACGAGTCGTGTAATTTTGAAAAGCGTACCCTACACTAAGTTTGTGTAACATATTATTTACCAAGCTTTACATTAGTTACATCATTTCAAATTAAACAAGTTATTCAAAATTTTTGAACAAGTTGCCTTATTGACAAATTTCTTTGTCGAACAATCGCTTGCTGATTCTATATTTCAACGATTTGTTCAATTTCATAGAGCTCATCTGAGATATCTAACATTTTTCGTTCCATGACTTTCTGAGCATCTTCTATCCCCTTGTTGTAATACACAGCACCAAACTTTTTGCTAATGAAGTCGACCAAAAATTCCGTGTCGAACTGACCAAGTTCCACATCGAGTTCATCTTGAAGGTACTTTTGAAGCGTATGAGTGAGTTCAGACTTTTGTTTCGAATCTAATTGAATAGTCATGAATGTTTCCAAATAAAGAGTAAGTAGATCAATTGTGATTAGCTGACTAAGATTAAGCTAGCCACCAGTAACTTTGCTAACTAAGCATAATCCTTCTAACTAATTAGAATTCCTCATAATTTAGAATACAGACCATTGAAGTGCCAGTGCTATCCATAAAATCGCTCGGCAATAGCTAATTTTGATAGAGGGATCAAGAACTCGCACTTTGGCGATAGGTAATGGAACCTCAATTACCGTACTATTGCCCATCAATAAGATAGTAACTATGTATAAGGGACTTCATTGTTATTAGATCTAGTGATTAAAAGCGTCAATCAATTTCAAGATGATTGCCTAAAGCTATGTGAACGCCACTACCCTACGGTACACAATCAAGGAATCAGTGAGCATCACATCGGCAAAGCCTTTGCCCGACGAATGGAACACACCTTTGTTAGCTTTAACCATGCAAGCAACATCAGCCCACTCGAAATGCTCTCTTCTGGTGAAAACCCTCGACACTTCCGAATCTCTTCTGAAATAGGTACCGTTTGGATGATCAGCCATCATATGGTGAGTGCAGGAAAAACCTGTCGTAAAAAGTTGATGCTAGACATTCATAACTGGCAGCAAGAGTATGGATTTGCCATTCAGCCAAATGACGTTTTGATTATTGTCTCCGACCATTGGATAAGCCGAAGTAAAAACAGTAGTGAGTTGTTACATTGGTGGATGGGAGAACTCCCAGACGAGATAACGGAATACAGCCAGCAGGGCATCACCCTAAGAGAGAGTGATTCTCAATTCGCTTCCGATTTAAATAACAATTTCAGAATCAGCCCTTGCTTTATTAAATTCAGCCACCCACTCAAACGGTCAGGAAATCAACAATTGGTTCGTAAATACCTGCAACTTTATGCGGTACTTCAATGGCAGTGATAATACGGGTCAACTTTTTCATTCAATATTGAAAGTAAATTGTTAGACCTTCATCCCAATATTTTATAAAAGACAACTCATTCCTTGTTCATTAATTATTCGAACCTTCTGTTTTAATTATTAATAGTTGTTGTACTTGCCGTCTCGATTTTGAGAGATAGATACCATTTCTATGTAACTCGCTTAGTCTCTCTGTTTTGTAACTTTGACATTCCCCCACAATCTAAGCCTTTAACCCTACTTTTCTCTGGTGTATCAGCATTCTAGCCTTATATTGGCTGGGGTTAATATGAGAGACGTTACTTAGCCATTAAATTCACTGCAACTATCAAATATAGTGAATGATAAGTAAATTTAATGGCTAATGTCATTTATCATGCTGATTTTTCGTTAATTATATTTATTTAAATATTGACCCTACAAATGAATTTTTATTAATTGACAATTTACTTACACCTGTCAATATTGTGACAGCCATGACGTATATTTTCGTCATTAAATAAACACCTTTATTAGCGACTATGATTTTATCAGACAGAAGTGAATTTATTAGCTGTATATCTGTGGATGCCGATATGCAGTTTATTGCGAAATATCAAGACTTAACACTTAGAAGTGTCTATCAACCTATATTTGACAGTTCAATGACTCAGATAGGCGTTGAGGCTTTGGTTCGTATTTCGAATAGCAAAGGGGATGTTGTTCGTCCTGATCACTTCTTCCATTCCGACGATACCTTGTGCACTGACAAGATCAATGTAGAAAGGCTGAGTCGCGCTATCCATATCCGTAACTTCGCGCAATCGAATATTCGTCATTTACACCTCTTCCTAAACGTTCTTCCAAACGTTGGTGAGCTGTTTGCCGCAGAAAAAGTCAGTGACAGCCTGTTGGCTAAACGCCTGCATGAACTTAACCTTTCATGCGAACAAATCGTCATGGAGCTGGTAGAACTGAATGCAGAAAGTGAAGAACGCTTGAAAGATGCTGCTCACTCTCTCGCAGAGAACGGCTTTCAAATTGCTGTTGATGATTTTGGAACACAAGCGTCAACAGAACAGCGCGTTCGTCATATTAATCCTCATATCATCAAGATAGATCGCTCTGTCATGTTGGATTTTGAACAAGGCGACACAAGCGAGATGGAATTGGTTCTTAGCCTTGCTAATCAAATTGGTGCTAAGACCGTAATCGAAGGTATCGAAACCGAACAACAGCTCGCAGCAATGCAAAGCTTAGGCTTCGATATGTATCAAGGCTATCACTTAGCCATGCCAAAGCCGATTGAGTTAGATCTCCGCCTCGCAATCTAGAACTGCCCCCTATTCCCTATTCCCTATTCCCTATTCTACAGGAAGCCGCTTTACCATTGGTTAGCGGCTTTTTAATACCTATCTCTTTCTTAACGCAACGCTCGCTGACGCTATAGTCCCTTAGTCGCCAAATCACACCCATAAAAAAGCCCAGTCAAAATTGACTAGGCTGGCTTAAAAGAATCTATTTTATATCATTCCCTAATAACCCGCAGTGGACGGTTTGATTCTATATAGAATAGCGAACATCACTGGTACTACTATTAGCGTTAGTACTGTAGCAAAGCCTAAGCCTGCCATGATGGTAATCGCCATCGAGCCGAAAAATGCATCGAATACCAAAGGAATCATACCCAAGATAGTCGTCAATGCTGCCATAGATACCGGTCGTACACGACTAATCGCGCTGTCGACAACCGCTAGGTATGGGTCTTTACCTGTTGAGAGTTCGGTGTTGATCTGGTCAAGCAGGACGATACCGTTTTTCAAAATCATGCCGCTTAGGCTCAGTAGGCCAAGGAACGCCGTGAAGCTGAATGGCATATTGGTACCTAACAGACCAATCGAAACACCAATGATAGAAAGTGGTACCGTAAACCAAATCACAAGTGGCTTACGAAGCGAATTAAACAAAAGCATGGTGATGATAAACATCAACAAGTAACCCATTGGCAGTGAACCAAATAGAGATTCTTGTGCATCTTTCGAACTTTCGTACTCACCACCCCAGCTAATGTTGTAACCTGCTGGTAGCTCTAATGCTTCTACCTTTGGTTTAACACGAGCAAACAAGCTAGCCGGCGTTTCATCACCCAATACATCGTGATCAGCCAGGACGGTTAGCGTACGTTTTCTATCACGACGTTGAATCAGTGGTTCAGACCATTGAAGCTCTACACCATCAATCACTTGTTCAACGGGAATGTAGGTTTGTAGCGATGGGCTCCAAATCTTCACATTGTTCAGTGATTCAAAATCAAAACGCTCTGCTTCAGGTAAACGCGCAACAATAGGCAACATATGAGTACCATCACGCAGTAAACCGATGTTGTAGCCACCAAACGCCATCTGTAACGTCTCGGACAGATCCGTCTTTGAAATACCAAGACGACGAGCCTTTGATTCGTTAAACAGTGGCACTAGCTCTTTGGTACGTTCACGCCAGTCGTGACGAACATTTCGAGAGCCTGGGTCCGCTAACAAGATGTCTTCCACTTCAACCGCAATACTGCGCAAGATTTGTGGGTCGGCACCACTAATACGAGCCTCGATTTTTGAAGCTGGTGACGGGCCAAACTCAATCAATTTGAATTGGAACGTAGGTTGTTCAAATTTGTTGGCTAAGTCCTTGTCTAACTCTTCTAGGACTTCGAACATGGTGTCACGGTCAGTGGTTCTTACTTGTAACTGACTGTACGCTTCGTAGCTTTTCTCTGGTTGGTATGTCAGCGCGAAACGTTGCATGCCCTGCCCAACCGTTGTGGTTACAAACTCTACGTCGTCTTGTTGACGAATGTAGCTTTCGACTTTTTCTGTCTGCTTGATCGTTTCACGAACATCAGTACCTTCCGGCATCCACATGTCTACATAGAACATTGGCGTGTTTGATGGCGGGAAGAACTGCTGTTTCACCATACCAAAGCCGACAACGGAAACCGCTAATAGCGCAACCATGCTGACAACAGTAAGCCATCTAAATCGAAGCGCTACTTTCAGGCACGCACCAAATACAACGAACAAGATGCCTTTGTAAGGGTCTACGTTTTCATCAACCTTGTCTTCTTCTTTAAGCAACATCTCAGCCAGGAAAGGCGTTAATGTTAGCGCCGTTACCCAGCTCAAGAATAGCGAGAAACACAATACCCAGAACAACGAGCCCATGAACTCGCCCGTTGCATCTTTCGACAAGCCGATAGGTGCAAAGGCTGTGATAGCAATAATGGTTGCACCTAATAGTGGCCATTGTGTTTGTGTCACGATGTCTTTCGCTGCTTCAAGCTTGGTTTTGCCTTTCTTCAAGCCAACTAAAATACCTTCAACGACAACAATCGCGTTATCCACCAGCATACCCAGTGCGATGATCAAAGCACCCAGCGAGATACGGTGCAGTTCAACATCGTTGTAGTCCATAAGAATGAACGTACCGAATACAGTCAGCAACAGAACCAAACCAATGATCAAACCACTGCGCAAGCCCATCGCGAACAGAAGTACGATGATAACAATTGCGACCGCTTCCACTAGGCTGATCAAGAAATCAGCAACAGACTTGTCCACTTCTTGTGCTTGGTTGTAGAAGTAATTCAACTCAACACCGGCTGGCTTAATGCTTTCTAAACGATCCAGTTCGGCATCTAACGCGCTACCAATTTCGACGACGTTTACGCCTGAAGAGAACGCAATACCTAGGTTAATAGCTGGCTTGCCGTTGTAAGTTAAGACATTGCCCGGTTTTTCTTGGATTCCGCGAGTGACCTCAGCAACATCTTTCAAACGAATCAGATTGCCAGTGTCACGACCATGAATGATTAGGTTTTCTAGCTCTTCAACTGTGCTCAGCGTACCGTTAGGTTTGATCGTTAGGCTTTGACCATTGAGCATTACCTCACCTGCCGATACCACACTGTTTTGTTGTGCTAACAGTGACGTTACCATCGACATATCTAGGTTCAGTGCTGCTAAACGCTCAAGTGACATCTCAACAAACAATTGCTCTTGTTGGTCACCCGCAATACTTACTTTGCCGACACCATCGACCAATTCGATTTCACGTGTTAGGTAATCTGCGTACTGTTTTAGCTCGACATAATCGTAGCCATCACCAGTCAGCATGATCATCACACCAAATACGTCACCAAAATCATCAATGATCTGAACTGAGTTAACACCACTTGGTAGTGTTGGCTGTAGATCATTGATTTTACGACGCATTTCATCCCATATTTGTGGTAGCTCGTCTGGACCGTAGTCCATCTTCATGCTCACCATAATTTGGGATATGCCATTCGATGAGGTCGAAGTGATCTTGTCAATATAAGGGAGCTGTCTTATCTCTTTCTCAAGGGGATAAGTCAGTTCTTCCTCAACTTCCATTGACGTAGCGCCAGGGTAAGTTGAAATAATCATTGCATCTTTAATGGTAAAAGCTGGGTCTTCTAAACGGGATAGATTACCAAAAGACGTCACACCGCCAATGGCCAAAATGACTAGAAACAGCCAGCTGATTACTTTGTTCTTTATTGAATATTCTGCGATGTTCATTCTGCTTTTCCTGACAATTTGATTCCGTCACGGAGTTTTCTTAGATTCGAGTTTACGAGTCGATCACCTTGCTCAACACCATGAGCGATTAATGCGCCTTGGCCACTGATCTTGTCGACTTCTACTTCGCTTTTGAATGCTTGTCCGTCTTCCATTTTCCACACATAAAACTGATTCGCTTCAGAACCCGCTTCTAAAGTTGTCATTGGTAATTGGTAGCCTTGAACATCGCTCAAGCCAGCTTTCGCCATATCCACGTTCACCGTAACGCTGGTGCCCGGCAGGATTTCGTTTTTAGGTTGTTGCATCTGCATCCAAAATTCGTAAGTACGCGATTGCGGGTGCAATTCACTGGTGTGCTCCAAATACGTCAGTGGATATTGGCCAGTGTGACCGCCAAAGGTCGCCTCAGGACGATAGCTATTTGAACGCATGTCTGGACTGATCGATGCCAAGATCGAATCTGATACTTGAATTCGTACATATACCTTGTCGTTCTGGTACACGCTTAATAGTGTTTCACCCGGTATCGTGTTTTCGAAACGTTGCTTGTCCACGGTAGAAACGGTCCCGGAAAATGGCGCTAAAAGCTCTGTGTAACTTAGCTTGCGCTCTGCAGCCGCCAAATTCGCTGATGCCAGCTTATAGTTAGCCGTTAGTTGGTCTAGCTCTGACTGCGACAACATCTTGCTACCAAACATCTCCGAACCACGGACCAACTGTTTGCTCGCCAGTTTGAATTGAGAGTTAGCATCAGTAAGATCTTGGAGATACGTTGCGTTGTCTAAGGTCGCAAGTAACTGCCCTTTTTCGACGTTGTCACCGGCTTCTACCAAGACTTGTTGGATTTCGCCTGCGAGCTTAAATGCCAAGGGGGTCAATTCAGCGGGCATTACCTGACCGTTAAAACTTCTGAATTGATCAGTCAGCGGCGCGCCAACTTCAAAGGTAGAAACTAGCAGAGGAGGTTGTTCACGGTGTACGGCTTCACTGTTACAGGCTTGAAGCAACATAGCCGACGCGACAACAATTGATAATTTGGAAAGGTTCATTAAATACCTCCCTCACGTAACCAAGCTTTTACTTGCTGTCCATCGGATAACACATCCACACCCGCTTCAACGATAAGGTCGCCAGACGACAATCCATCAATAACCTTGCCTTGCTCATCAAGAAGGACTTGTACTTTAGAAATCAATTGAGAGTCAGGGTTATAGCGCCATAGCTCACCATGGTCAGCTTCTTTGGTTAACCAAGCTGAATCAACAATGCCAATACCGTAGTCAGATTTATGCTCCTGAACTTCAACTTGCGCTGTCATTCCAGAAAGTAAATTGATGCCTTCCGGCTTTTCGATGGATACAACCGCTTGGTAGCTGTTGGTGTCTTCATCTGGTTGTGTAGAGATTTCTTTAAAGCGAGTCGGGATACGAATACCACGGTGGCTATCCATCACAACCCACATGTTTGAGCTCGTTAGGTCTTGAATAGAACGGTCTTCAAGCTTTGATACTGGAATTGAAAACGTCACGTCCATCTCACTGTGATTCAAAATATTCAGTACAGGCTGCTTTTCTGCGATCAATTGATATTGTTTTCCAAACACCATCGATACCACGCCATCGAATGGAGCAACTAAGGTGGTGTAGCCAAGGTTTGTTTTTGCTTGGTCCAACTCAACGTCAGCGGCAGTAAAGGTGTTCACGGCTTGGTCGTAGTAATCAGTACTGACTAACTTTTTCGCGTACAACTCAGAAGCTTGTTTGTATTGGCTATTTGCAAGATCAAATTTTGCTTGTGCTGCATCAACCGCAATACGGTAATCCGTCGCATCTAATACGGCGAGCACCTGACCTTTCTTCACTTCTTGTCCCATACGAACATCGAAGGTTTCAATATCGCCTCCTACTTGGAAGGAAAGCGCAGCACGGTCGGTTGCATCCACTTTTGCGATAAAGCTATCAAGCTCGATATCCGTCTGCAAAGGAATCTCAAACAGCTTTACAGGCTTAACAACTTGAACCGTTTCTTCTGACTGAACCTTATTACATCCGGTCAAAGAGCCTGCGAGCAATAGTGCTGCAATCACAGCTCCCATGCGCTTGCTCGATATGGCATTGATAGACAAATTGGACTGCATGATGTCTCTCCATTTAATTATTATGATTTATTACACAGGTGGGCAGTATATTCAAAATTCCGTAATCCACAAGCTTTACTTTCCACCTGTGCAGTATTTTTTATTTGAGTAAAAACAGTGTAGAATGTGGTAATCAGGTAAATGTGTGAAATGAAGATGACTGAAAAGAAACAAGGCAGAAGAAGCGCAAAAGACGCTGAAGAGACGAGATTTTTGATCATGGGTGTTGCTGCGGATATGTTCTGTGAGCATGGTTATGATAGCGTTTCGCTTCGTAACATCAGTGAGAAAGCAGGTGTATCGCATAGCCTTATTCGCCACCACTTCGGCAGCAAAGAAAAAATCTGGCATGCGATAAGTGATTGTTTACACGCCTATTTTCAGTCTTATATTGCTAAGATAGTGGAAGAGTTACCAAAAGGCGTCGCACCAAACATTACTATCTATTTATTTAGTATGCGCCTCTTTAGCAACATGATTCACTCACGAAAACCGATGCAACTTATCACTGACTCTGTTCGTCAAAAAGACAACTTGGTCGATTACTTTATCGACAATGTTGGCGATGTTGAAAAAGAAATCAACATGTTAGCTGAACAATATAACGATGCGAATCCAAAGAACTTGATCAACATTTATGAGATTAAATGGCAAATGATCATGTATGCGCACGGTGCGGTATGCCTAACTCCCTTCATGGAAAGCACATGGAACGAAGGCGATATGGTCACCTCGCCCGAAGATGCCCTACTTAAGCATTGGCAACTATTCAACTCACAAATGGTAAGTAAGTTTAGAATCGAAGACCAATGGGTGCTAAACCCAATTAGCCTAGAAGAGCTAATTTATGAAGTGCCCTGTGTATGGAAGTGCAATCAAGAACATCATTAATCCAGTGTTTTTATTTTCCTTGGTCATAAATTGATTTACTTGAAACAAAAATGCGCCGTTACAGAACCAACTGTAACGGCGCATTTTTATATCTATAGATCTTTAAACTGGAGCTTTATCCAGCTTGTTAGCGACGTGCTTTACCGCGGTTTTGGTGAATCTTAAGCTTCGCTTTCATCTTACGTTTTTCTGATGAACGACTTTTACTTCGACCACCGCGATCAGGGGCTACATCTTTTTCTAGGCTTGGTTCAAAGCCCTCTAACCACTCTTGAGGTAAGCGAGTATCAAGTAAGCGTTCAATGTCACCCAATAGGTACGCTTCATCCTGACTCATCAAAGAAATCGCTAAACCGGTATTACCTGCACGGCCAGTACGTCCGATGCGGTGAACGTAATCTTCAGCTTTAAATGGCATGTCATAGTTCACAACTTGTTCTAGCTGCTGGATATCAATACCACGAGCTGCCACATCGGTTGCAATCAACGCTCTCACCTTGCCTGATTTGAAATCGTCCAGTGCTTTTTGGCGCGCACCTTGGCTCTTATCACCATTGATTGATGCCGCTTTGATACCGTCTAACTTAAGCTCTTTAACTAGAGCATCAGTGCCCTGCTTAGTTTTCGTGAACACCAACACTTGTTGCCAGTTTTTTGAGCCAATCAAATAGGCCAACAGTTCACTTTTACGCGATTTATCAACCGGATAAACCATCTGGGTAACGGTGTCAGCGGTGCTGTTTTTTGGCGTAACTTGAATTTCGCTTGGTGACTGCATCATTCGATGTGCAAGCGCTTTAATTTTATTGTCGAACGTCGCAGAGAAGAACAGCGTCTGACGTACGTCGTTCATGCGAGAAAGAATGCGTTTGATGTCAGGCATGAAGCCCATATCTAGCATGCGGTCGGCTTCGTCTAATACCAACACTTCCGTTTGGCTCAACATTATGTTCTTGGTGAACATATGGTCAATAAGACGACCAGGTGTCGCTACAAGAATGTCGGCGCCTCCACGTAAGTTATCGGTTTGAACCTTCATGCTAACGCCGCCGTAAGCCACCACAACTTTAATATCGGTGCCTTTCGCATAACTCGTTACGTTATCAAACACCTGTTGTGCCAATTCACGCGTTGGCACTAACACAAGTGCACGAACGAGCTTAGGGTTCGGAATAACATTGTCTTTAGTCTCGATTAATCTTTGAATAATCGGCAAACCAAACGCCGCGGTTTTACCGGTACCCGTTTGCGCACCAGCCAGTACATCTTTGCCTTCCAGTACCAATGGAATAGCTTGTTCTTGAACACTAGTCGGAGCCGTAAAGTTTAGCTCTGATAGCGTTGTAAGAAGTTGCTCAGACAATCCTAGTTGGTTAAAAGATCGGGTAGATTCAGACATAGTATGATGCTCAAAGATTAAATAGGCGCGGATTGTAGCAAACCTGCATTACGCTGTTTACCTTTCCTTTTGATTTTTCTTCATTTGAAGTGCATTAAACTGCTTCGCTTCTTCTAAAACGTTGGGATACAGCTCATTAAAGTGACACTGCAACGTATCATAGTGACGTTCGAGGTCGTCGTAACAATTTTTGAGCATGCCTAACTTGGGCCTTCTCAACGCCATACGTTGCAATACCACCTCTATGGAAGACATGTCTTGATAGCTTTCCAGCCAACGTTGTTCAGCCATCTTCTGATGAATCGTAATGAAGTTCTCAGGCCAGTGTGGCTCTTGATGTTCAAAGATCTGTTGATGACTATCGAAACAAAAATGCTCTAACGTCTGCTGCGAGAACTGAGTCCAATGATTGGCTAAGCAGTGATCCCAAAATACATCCAGTGCAATAGGTGCAAAGCGACGCGTTTGGCCTAAAAAAAGCGATTTTGCCGATCGGGATACATCGTGGCGGTCTGTGTAACTATCCACGAATCGATGAAGTCTTATTCCGTCTGAAAGCGAGGTTGAATAGTGTTTATTAGGGTCGCCTTTAACGAAGTCACCTAACAGATTACCAGCTAAGTTACTTTTACAGTGTTGAGCGATGTGGAGGTGTGCGAGAAAGTTCATTGAACCTCATTAAAGTATCGAGAACTAAGTAACATGGTAAACGTACTCGTTTATCTTCGCGAACTTTAATGAGGATAGTTTTGTTATGACGTGTGAGCGAATGAGATTTGCTCAGTTTAAGAATTGTCTAATTTGAGAACGTTGAACTACAGAAACCTTTAGTTCAGGTAAAACCTAGTTCGAAGACTTAAAAAGTTCTTCTGCTAATTGTTTAACCGCCTGCTCGTAGTCAGATAAATCAATGCCAATTTCCATGGCATCTAACAACTCAAGACTTTCGTCATTAAAAGATTGGTCACTCATAGTGCCCCCTCTATTCCTTGATGCGGACATGATGTCCGATTAACTAGTGCACCATCTTGGACTTATATTATGTCACTTTGATGAACGCACTCTACTCTACCCATTCCATATTTATAGCTTGAAGCTACTCGCGATCATTAGCGCTTGTTTACGCTAAAGGGGTATACGCGAACGACATATGTACTGTCACCTTACACCAAGTACAACAAATTACTCTACAAATTTTGAAGCAGATCATGGTCAAACGTTTGCTTCGGGCATTTGAGTGCTTCCAACTCACCAGTCGTAAATTATAGTTTACAGTGGATATTTTTAATTACATTAGACATTGCATTTGGAATTAAACTCAATCAGAATACTTGAAAATCGAGATATTCTTTGGGTTTATGCGCTTAAGCTAGAAGAATTACAATGAAAACACACCCTAACGTAAAGAATTATATACAATGAATAAATCAAAGGTTTTTGGTAGTACTTTGATCATTGCAGGCACCACTATTGGTGCTGGCATGCTCGCTCTTCCACTTGCTTCTGCAGGTATTGGCTTTTCAACCTCACTTTTTCTAATGCTTGGCTTATGGGCTCTAATGGCCTTTACTGCATTGTTAATGGTAGAACTACATCAATTCGCTGATTCTGACGCAACCCTACACACGCTAGCTGACAAAATCTTAGGGACAAAAGGTAAGTGGATCGCTAGCTTTGCAGTTATGTTCCTTTTCTACGCTCTGTGTGCAGCTTATATCGCAGGTGGTGGTGCGCAGTTTAATCAGCGTATCTCGGATATTTCAGGCTTTGAGCTTAATGGCCAAATTACAACCCTTCTATTCACACTGTTAGTTGCTGGCGTTGTGACGATTGGTACGCACAGTGTTGATAAAGTTAACCGCGTTTTATTCGGACTTAAACTGATTGCGATGGTACTGGTACTCAGCTTCCTAGCACCAAACATCACCTCTCAATACCTAATGAGCATGCCTTTACAGCAAGGGCTGATTGTTGCTGCAATTCCAGTTGTGTTTACCTCTTTTGGCTTCCACGGCAGCATCCCTTCAATTGTTCGATACCTAGATGGTGACGTTCGATCTCTACGTAAGGTCATGATTGTTGGCTCTGCACTGCCTTTGGTCATCTATGTTTTCTGGCAGAGTGTAACTCTAGGTGTGATCAGCCAAGAGCAGCTTTTATCGGATACAAGTTTGGGCGCACTGTTAGTCTCATTGTCACAAACCGTTCATCAATCAAACCTTAGCGTTATTGTTGGCGTATTCGCAGACCTTGCACTGCTGACTTCTTTTATTGGTGTGAGCTTGGGGTTATTTGAATTCATGGGGGATTCACTGAGCAAGAAACTAGGCAGTGCAAAACGCGTTAAAACAGCCGCTATCACTTTCTTACCGCCATTAGGTTTTGCCTTGTTCTACCCACAGGGTTTCATTACAGCTCTGGGCTACGCAGCCATAGCACTTTCAGTGCTCGCAATTTTGCTGCCGACAGTGATGGTATACAAGATTCGTTACACGGATTTCTCTGTAGAACCTCAAGGCAACGAAGCGACTTACCAAGTGTTAGGTGGAAGTAAAGCGCTGTTTTTAGTTGGCAGCGTAGGCGTTTTTATCATTGCGATTCAAATCCTTATTTCAGTAGGGCTATTGCCTTCTCTGGGCTAATAAACCCATAGAGAACAAAAATACTTGATAGATATCTCATAAACGATATGTTGGTATCATTAATTTTCACAATTAGTCGATTGGCATCACATTTTTATTGAGGTCGGTTATTTAGAGTCCACGGTAAAGGATTTACCGTGGAGTTTTTATGAAAGAAGTACAATTTCGAACGATAGATAAACTGTTTATTAAAATGTCTATCAACGACAAGTTTTGGGTCATTTTCTTGATCTTTTTTGCCGCTATGGCAAGCCTCGCTGGCCTCAACTACGTCAACAATATGGAACAAATTGACGCGAGTGCAAAACAGCAGGTTGAATATCAATTGCAAGGCATCTTATCAGCGTCAGATTCCCCAGCTTCCGTTCGTTCAGTTAGCCAACAAACACGTCCTCAAGAAACAACCATATTGAAGAATGGTGCAGTTACAGCAACAGCCATTGCACAAGATGGTAACTACTACTCTCTTACCGTTTCAAATATCGATACACAGAATCAAAAGCAGCAAGCACTGTACTCTTTATTACTCAGTTTTTTATGGTGTGTGCCTTTTGGTCTTTTCTGTTACTGGGTGGCGACTTTTCTAGGCGGTGCATTGTGGGTGCTTTACTCAACTACTCAAAAAATTGGTGATGGCGACTTAACATCACGCCTTGGTTTCCACCCAGGACGAGATGAGTTTGGTACGATTGGTTGTGCACTTGACCGTTCAATGGACACGCTTAGTGAGCTAGTCAACAACGTAAACCACAGTGCAGCGACACTAAGCGAAACATCGGCTTCTTTCGAAGCAGAGATGAAGCGCAGTGAAACACAAATCATGAGCCAGAATGCGTCTCTAGACTCTGTTGCTACTGCTATGGATCAAATGACCGCTTCAGCCAATGAAGTCTCTAACATTTCAGCACGTTCAACTGAACAAACTGAACAAGACGCGCAGCAAATCAACGACAGCCATACGAAAGTTCAACAAGCCATCTCAGAAATCACCACCCTTTCTTCTTTGATTGAGCAAACCTCATCTTCTGTTACTAGCTTGAATGTGAACACTAGCCAAATTAATGAAGTGATCACGACGATCAACGCTATTTCAGAGCAAACTAACTTGCTTGCTTTGAATGCCGCGATTGAAGCTGCTCGTGCGGGTGAACAAGGCCGTGGTTTCGCAGTTGTTGCGGATGAAGTAAGAACACTGGCAAGTCGCACTCAGTCGGCTACGGTTGAAATCCAAGCGATGATTGAACGCTTACAGCAAGAGAGCCAAAATATCGCTAAGATCACCGAGCAAACGGTCGATCAAGCGCAAACTAGCAGCCAACTGATTTCAAACATTGGGGACGATGTAAACTCGATTGCTGACTCAGCTCAAGCGCTAATGGATATGAGTATTCAGATTGCAACCTCAGCGGACGAGCAAAGCAACGTAGCGAACACCATCGCAGCTGAGCTTAACGATATTCGCAGTCAATCCGATGTGATTAAAGAAGTGGCTCAAAACTCTTCAAATGGCGTGTCGACACTGACAGACGCATCAGTTTCTTTGTCTAAAACTTTGGCAAGATACCGCACTTAGATTTGAGTGTTCACTTAGGCTGACCAAGTTAAATTAAGCGAAACTAAAAAGGACTCATCATGAGTCCTTTTTTATCGACGTCCGTTAATTACAGCTTCCTTTAATAACAACTTCCTTTAATAACTGCAGGAAACACATGGTCTTTAACGATGAGATTATCATTACCATGAAGCAAGTCGCAAAGGCGAGATTATCAAGTGTCAAAACTGTCTAATATTCGAGCTTAGGGGTAATCTAATTAAACGGGTCTTTTTTCGCTTACCCTCTTGCTGCAGGTGACACATAATGAATAAAACAGAAACACCAAACACCGACGACATTACATGCCCTTTATGCCAACACGACGAATATCTGCTCTCAGAAAGTGGAGAAAAGTTTACTTGTGCCTCTTGCGGTTTTCACACTAAACAATTTAGTAAGGTAGTCAGCCTTCAGCTAGGCTCTACCCCACCAAAGCTGCAGGGTTCGGTATTCCACCACTTGAGCAGTGTTTGCCATTAATCCAAACCGAAATCTCTTCCAAACTGTAGATATCCTGAGCCGCTACCTCTGATGAGTCGGCTTCGGGATCTACGACTGATTCATTGATACTTGGGCGCAATCGGAAAGATTGAATACCCGCACGAACACCCGCTTCAATTCCTTTCAAAGTATCGTCCACATAGATACACTCATTGGGTAAAAAGCCCATATTCATGGCTGTATACATAATCAGGTCAGGTTCTGGCTTCCAACTGTTGGCATCAAAAGCTGAAAACACTTTACCTTTAAAGTCATCAAGCATTCCTGTCATGGCCAATGAAGATTCAACCCGAGACTTAGGCGCATTAGAAGCGATACAAAATTCGATGTCCTGTCGCTTTAGAAATTCAATGAGCTCGATGGCACCATCCATCGGCTTTAAATGACGTTGGAACAAGGCTTCTAATTCAATACGATATAACGGCTCAAGCGTATCAATCGAGATAGATAGCCCTAAACGTTCCTGTGTATCCATTAAGATGTCGGCCAGCTTTCCACCTTGAAAGTGCGCATAGCAGTCATTAACGTTTAGCTCCGCCCCAAAGCCGGTGAATACATTCACCAAGGCTTGGCAACAAAGCTTTTCGCTATCGATGAGTGTTCCATCACAATCGAAAATTACACATTTAGTCTGTTCTAACCGCATAGCTCTCTCACTCGCATTGAATTCAAGTTTTATCCTATAGTGTTCTTTCAATGCGTGGGATGATTAAGATAACAGTTTACGGACGCAGGCTTATTTCTCTTCGCGAAATATGGGCTTGATCACCTTATGGCTCGACATAAGCAACAGCTTTCATCAAATTAACCCAGAATCTGCCAAACCAAATACTGCAAGGTTTACATAAATGACTTAATTTCAGTGGAAAATATAAATTGCCACGTCCTAGTCGGATTATGGCGAATTGATAAAGAAACCAAGACTTATAGACTATTCAGATAGAGCGAGAGTTAGCTAACAACCGACTCTTCTAATACCTTAACTTCAATCGAAGGTACAGACGCATATTCTACAGTTCCAGTATCGGGATACGAATCTCGGATGGCGACAAACTCGGGCAAGTGTTTCAGTAGCAGTTTGGTTAGTTTAGGGTCAAATTGATAGCCACACTCTCTATCGAACAAATCGACGACCATCTCTAATGGCCATGGCTCTTTGTAGCAGCGGGCACTAAGCAATGCGTCAAATACATCGGCTACCGCAGTAATGCGAGCAAACAAATGAATTTGTTCACCTACCTTACCATTAGGGTATCCAGTGCCATCCCAACGCTCATGATGTTCGTTAGCAATGATTGCTGCGAGGTTGGTAATATCACCCGCTCCGCTCTTCAGTAAATTGTAGCCCGCAGTGGTGTGAAGTTTCATTACATCCCACTCTTGGTCTGTCAATTTACCTGGTTTATCCAAGATAGATTCCGGAACCGAAATCTTACCTACATCATGCATCGGGCTTATGATCTCAATCATCTCGACCTCGCGATGGCTCAAGCCACGATACTTGGCAAGCAATGCGGATAACTTGGCTACACGCTTAACGTGATTACCCGTCTCGCCAGAGCGAGTTTCAATGGCTTCACCCAACACATGAATCATGTCCTTTTGAACATTCAAAGTTTGTTTCTGTAGAGCAAGGATTCGCTTGTTCTTTTTTGCCAACTCTTTCTTTTGGCGCAGGGTAATAAATTGCATCACGATAATCACGCTCAGCCCTGTAATGACCATGATTAAGCCCAACAACAATTGAAAGTTCTTTTGTAAAAAGGAGGAAGGCTCGTTAACAATCACAGATCCTGTCGGCAGTACATTATCACCAATACCAAACTTTTTAAGCGCCGGATAATTGAAAACAAAACGCTTGTTGTCACCGGGAACTAAAGGTGTAGAAAAATTAAGAGGCACATACTTATCCAATGCACTAACGGCCTCTTCGCCCATACTTCGCGAGTGGTTTACATAACCTCCGAGTACATCACCGACTATATTAAACTGCCATAACGCAAACACTGGTGCGGCGCTCGATGCAGATAAGGTTTCCGCGACCTCTTGATAGGTATGATATACACCTTGATCTAACTCAGTATTGTAGTGGCTCAGTAAGACCGCATCGTCAACAGAGACCCCTTTCAAGAACTCACTTGTTTGCTTGAGCGACAAATCGCGTATTTCTACCAAATTAATCGATGGAAAGCCTGCCATAAAATGGCTTATATCTTTACGGATTAGCTCAGAAGTGACGCTGTAATCATTGATGAAATAGAGGTTCTTTAGATTAGGTCTTAGTTTAGAGATCAGCTTAATATTGACGTCTATCTGATCGTTTTCATAAAGCACAGTCGCTCTATCAGACACCGCATACATATCGGTGCTTATGTCATTGATACCCGCCGCAACAATAGGTGTCGCACGGTCAATCAACGCACTCAGTGATTCAAGGAAATTAGCCGCGTTATCGTCAGTCGCAATAACACCATCAAATTTATAACCTGCGTATTTGGCTTGTAAGTAATCGGTGAGAGAGTGGTAGTACTCAGAGCTATGGACGCGCTTTGTATCCAAATACTCGATTGAGAGTTTAACTTCGGTTTGAGATTGGCTGAACGCACTGTCTATCCCTTTCTGAAAGTCAGCAGTCCATTGGTAAGAAGGTTCGTATGAGTGTAAAACTAGGATGCGTTTGATATCCCAGTCGGTAGCAAAACTGACTGTAGAAAAAGCGCTAACACACAATACAGCGATTGATATCAATAGCTTGTACATACAAAACCCTTTATAAAAGATGGGGTATTGTACTTAGATTAACGCTTTCTCAAAGAATCTTTAGTTCTCGACCCACACTTTATCGTGAGAAGCATGATCTTGTGCCCAAAAATCATGTAACTGCTTGGCAAAGCCGTTGATATCTTGACCGTTTTCAATAATCACGTCGGAGATCAACAGAGAGTCTTCCACTTCTGTGACAATAGCACTCGCCACAACATCACCACTTTGAGTACCAATGTATAAAACATGCTCATCAGACAACATAATCTGACTCAAGAACTCGAGCATATGTGCCCTTTCGGTTTCATCGTGATAAACACTGGCTTGGTTAAGTGAAAAAAGTACCGTCAGTTTATGGAAATCGACTTTATGAAGTTCATCAATTTGGGAAGGAATTTGATCTTGAGCGAGGAGTTGGTAATTCTTGGATGGGAGTCTGCTTTGATAAAGTTCTCGACCTAGCAAGCTCTCCTTTGCGGGATAAGCAATGTCGAGTTGGCTAAACAGCCATTGGTTTTTCTTATGCGCGCTTTCAGGTATTTCGTTATTCATTCTTTTAGTACCTAAGATTAGTAACCCCAAATATCACAGTTATTTGGAAGACATATGGTCGGCGTAGGTGCCGAGCTACATGCAGAAAGGATACAGAGCATAACTAACACCAACAAGTACTTTAAATGCTTCATATTTTTCATTCTCTCATAACATCCTTTAAGAACTCGGTGAAAAGCTCTACACTCGTATTCAAGCTTTCAATATCCTTATAGTAAACAGAACTATATAAATAAAAAGGACTTCTTATGAAAAAAGCCTTAATAGCAGCAGGTATCATCACAATGTTGGCAGGCTGTTCGGACAACGAGGTTGGCGACGTCTCTTTGGGATTCTTCACAATGAAGGATATCAAAATGTCATCTTTAGATGATGATAAGATCGAAGGTGTGACTTGTCACATTGCATCAATCGAAGCAAATCTTAGCCTTTCTGATCCAAGCGATAGCTCTATCTCTTGTCGTCAAACGGGCGAAATCACTCCAGAAATGATTGCTAAAATAGACAAAAGTAAATCAGGTGAAGTGGTATTCAAGCAGTCGAAAAGTATCTTTTTTAAAACGATGAAGGTTCGTCGTATCTACGATGCTGAGAATCAATCGCTGCTTTACTTGTCTTACACAACCAAAGAAACAGAAGGCAGTTTCAAACATAGCCTTTCAACCGTTCCGCTATGGGGTACAAAGGCTTACGTAGATCCGGCAACACTCGTTCCAGTCGAATAGTCTCACACGAATGGTCTGAAGCAAGAGTAAGCTGAATCACCTGTACAGACATTGCGCAGGTGATTCAAAATGTAATAAAAATGAAAGAAACAGAAACAAAATGTGATATCATGCGGCAAAATTTTTTCACTGTATTTGTCATATGAAATTTCCTGGACAGCGTAAATCTAAGCACTACTTTCCAACTCACGCCCGTGATCCGTTGGTCAACCAAATTCAACAAACACCTAAGCTTCACCGCGCAACAATTGTCGGTGTGGGTCAAACTATTGTTGATATCGAGGCCCGTGTTGACAACGCGTTCCTAGAAAAATACGAGCTGAGTAAAGGTCACTCACTAGTATTGGAAGAAAGTAAAGCAGATGCGCTGTATGAAGAATTAGTTCAACGCGGTTTGATCACGCATCAATACCCTGGCGATACTATCGGCAATACATTGCACAACTATTCCGTACTTGCAGACAGTAAATCTGTCCTGCTTGGCGTAATGTCTAAGAAGATTGAAGTTGGCTCATTTGGTTACCGCTACCTTTGCCGCACTTCTTCTCGTATGAACTTAAACCACCTACAAACCGTTGATGGTCCAATTGGTCGTTGTTACACGCTCATTACCGAAGATGGCGAACGTACGTTTGCGATCAACGAAGGACACATGAACCAACTACTCCCTGAAAGTATTCCTGAACAGATTTTTGAAAAAGCGTCTGCATTGGTTGTGTCTTCATACTTAATGCGCGGTAAGCCTGAAGATCCGATGCCAAAAGCGGTACAAAAAGCGATTGAATACGCGAAAGCGCACAATGTGCCAGTTGTACTGACGCTTGGTACGAAGTACGTGATCGAAGGTAACGCTGAATGGTGGCAAGAATACCTGAAAGAGAACGTAACCATCGTCGCAATGAACGAAGATGAAGGTGAAGCCTTAACCGGTGAAAAAGATCCTTTGCTAGCGGCGAACAAAGCGCTTGAGTGGGTTGACCTAGTTCTCTGCACTGCAGGTCCTGTCGGCTTATACATGGCAGGCTACACTGACGAGCCAGCGAAACGCGAAACCACACTACCGTTATTACCGGGTAACATTCCTGAATTTAACAAATACGAATTCAGCCGTGCGATGCGTAAGCAAGACTGTAAAGACCCAGTCAAAGTGTACTCTCACATCGGCCCTTACTTAGGTGGCCCACTTGAGATTAAAAACACAAACGGTGCTGGTGATGGCGCGCTTTCGGCACTTCTACATGACATGGCAGCGAACAGTTACCATCACGTGAACGTACCGAATTCAGAGAAACACGAGCACGCGTGCTTAACTTACTCGTCACTGTCTCAAATTTGTAAGTACGCAAACCGCGTAAGCTACGAAGTATTGACTCAGCACTCTCCTCGCCTTTCTCGTGCACTACCAGAACGCGAAGATAGCTTAGAAGAAACATACTGGGATCGTTAATCAACCATGCCAGGTTGTTAACTCATCAAAGTTGATGACCAGCTAGATTTTCCATTCCTGAAGGGCTGCTATATGCAGCCCTTTTTGTATTCAGCACTAATATAACTGCAGCTGAAGGTAGTCACATCGAATATTTTGCTCGTTTAACATTTGATCTCGCGCAATGACTCTTTAGATCTGTTATCTTCCAGCACATAATTCGTGTGGTTTGCCTTTACTTGGCAAATTTATACAGTACTATCGCCACGCAAACGTTTACGTACAACCTTTCGGTTCTGATATAAGGATCAAATATGCTGTCTGATATTGATATTTGTCGCTCTACTCCCCTTAAAAACATCAGTGAAGTTGCCAAACAAGCTGGCCTGCAACACAACGAACATCAGCCATTAGGGCAATACAAATCTAAAGTGTCTCTGACATCACTTGAACGCCTCGCCAACCAACAAGATGGTAAATTGGTCGTGGTGACCGCTATCACACCAACGCCTCTTGGCGAAGGCAAAACCGTCACTACTATTGGATTAGCACAAGGCCTCGCAAAGATTAACCAATCTGCGATGGCCTGCATTCGCCAGCCTTCAATGGGCCCAGTTTTTGGTGTTAAAGGTGGCGCAGCCGGTGGTGGTTACTCTCAAGTCGCCCCTATGGAACAATTAAACTTGCACCTCACCGGTGATATTCATGCTGTGACAGCCGCTCATAACCTCGCCTCTGCAGCCATTGATGCACGCTTGTATCATGAGCAGCGTGAAGGATTAGAAGCCTTTGAAACACGCTCTGGCTTAAAATCATTAGACATCGACCCAAGCAGAATCGTGTGGCGCCGTGTACTCGACCATAATGACCGTGCATTGCGCATGATCACAGTAGGCAAAAACGAAGCAGACAAAACAATTAATGGCCTTGAACGCGAAGATGGTTTTGATATCTCAGCCGCTTCAGAGCTGATGGCTATTCTCGCGCTGGCCGATGATCTACAAGACCTACGCAAGCGGATCGGCCATGTCGTACTCGCATATAACAATCAAGGTTCGCCATTAACCGCAGAAGACTTTAACGTCGCGGGCGCTATGACAGTAACGATGAAGGACTCTATTGAACCAACATTGATGCAAACCCTTGAAGGTGTGCCAACGTTGATTCACGCAGGACCTTTCGCAAACATTGCACATGGTAACTCTTCAATTATTGCCGATAAGATTGCTCTAAAACTCAGTGATTTTGTTGTGACTGAAGGCGGCTTCGGCTCTGACATGGGGTTTGAGAAGGCGTGTAACATCAAGGTTAAAGCGTCGAACAAGAAGCCCGATTGCGCCGTAGTTGTCGCAACATTACGCGGATTAAAAGCCAACTCTGGTTTATACGATTTGAGACCGGGTACTCCATTGCCTGATTCAATCTTTAATGACGATCAAGACGCGCTCACTGCAGGCTTTGAGAACCTTAAATGGCACATCAACAACGTTAAACAATATCAAGTGCCTACTGTCGTTGCGATCAATCGATTCCCACAAGATTCAGCTCAAGAGCTCGATACTTTGAAACAAATGATCACCGACTTTGACCCAAGTGTCAGCGTTGAAGTAAGTGAAGCCTTTGGTCAAGGTGGTGAAGGTGCAGTTCAGTTGGCTCACGCCGTGGTAAAAGCATGCCAAACAGAGAGTAAATTTAAGCCTTTGTACTACTCTAAGCAAAGCTTAGAAGAGAAACTGATGGCAGTCGCTGAAGTCGGATACGGCGCAGCAAGTATTTCGCTATCACCACTGGCAAGGAAACAACTCAAAGAGTTCAACAAACATGGTTACGGTGGCCTATCCGTATGTTTGGCCAAAACACCATTATCTATATCTACCGAAGCTCATATAAAAGGCGCACCGACTCAATTTGATGTACCGGTTAGAGAGCTCAAACTGTGTGCTGGTGCCGGCTTCATCTACGCTTTGTGCGGCAACGTAATGACCATGCCAGGCTTACCTGATAAACCGGCTTTCATGTCATTAGATATTGATAGTAATGGTAATATTATCGGCCTAAGCTAGCTGCTCATAGCTAGATAAACGGCAATTAATCGCGATTAATTGGGCTCAAGCTTCAGATCGGCGTTCTATATCGAGCAATCATTTTTTAACGAAGTGATTGCTCAACAATCAAGCTTAATTGCAAAAAGTTGCACTAAAACCATAATTATATGCAAAGCTTGTTTTAAGTTCTGGGTCAAGATCACATTAAAAACCCCATAAAATATATAGTATTGCGCTGATTCTTTGAGGACAGTGATGAATACGAGTATAAAAAAACTAGTCAGCCAATTTCTATGTACCATTTTTGCCCTAGGACTAGTCCCTGCCCTCTATATTAACTCTGAATTTGATCGGATAGACGCTCAGCACACGCTAAATATTAAGCAATCAAGTCAAAACCAAATTGAATACAGCTTCCACGAACTGGCCGTTATTGTTGAGCAAATATCTAATTCTGTTCCTTCCATCGCAGACTCTCAAACGTTGCTTCGCGCAATTGAAGAACCATCAATTGTTCATAAACAAGCTCTGCAAGATCTGTGGGTGATGTTAGCTCGCGGACAACAATACTATTCTCAACTTCGCTACCTCGACCTAGAAGGTAACGAGGTTTACCGTATCAATTACAACAACAATAAAGCGACAATAGTTCCTGAGAATAAACTGCAGAACAAATCAGCTCGTAGCTACTTTAAAGATCTCCACCGACTGAAGATTGGAGACGTAAGCTCCAACGGTATCGATTTAGAGATTGAAAATGGTGAGGTTGTCCATCCTTTGATGCCAGCCCTAAGGATAATGACACCAGTCGCATCAGAAGATCGTATTATTGGTTACTTTATCGCTAACCTGAATATGCTCGAGGTCTACGACCGCCTTCTTTATCAAATCGGTACGTCATCCGCCGTCCCTGTTATTCTTAACAGGACCGGACATGTCATCATGGGCCCGGATATCGAAGAATCGTTTGGGCATCTTATTGAATCTCGTTCAGATAAAACCTACGCGAAGCTTTACCCTGAACTTTGGAAAGCCATTCAAGAAAATACCTCTTCTAGCTACTTTGATGGTAAAAACTGGTATTTCCACTCAGATATCAGCCCTAAAATAAAGCAATTTGAAGG
This sequence comes from Vibrio sp. QJM3NY_27, assembly GCF_057785955.1. NCBI lineage: Bacteria > Pseudomonadati > Pseudomonadota > Gammaproteobacteria > Vibrionales > Vibrionaceae > Vibrio > Vibrio sp. QJM3NY_27. Next base: position 1,709,249 of record NZ_CM173512.1, read on the forward strand.
ACCAATTTATTTGGTTCTTCATGTTGAAAACCAACTGTTCAGCAGCCAATACCGACAAGAAAAACAAGCCATATTCGTGCAGATCATCACCTTATCTTTCTTAATTTCGATGATCTCAGCAGGTTTTGTGCTTTGGAACAGTAACCATAAAAAGAACAGCATCGATAGCCAACTGGCTAAAGCCGCGATGAATGGCATGTCAGCCTTGGTAATTACTGACCGAAATAACCGAATCATCAAAGTAAACCAAGAGTTTACTCGCGTGAGTGGTTACGATTTGGAAGATGTAAAAGGACGTCAGCCTTCGATGTTTGCCTCTGGTCGCTACAATCAAGAGTTCTACATCAAGATGTGGAGCATTATCACCAAGACGGGAGTTTGGGAAGGCGAAGTGGTCAATCGCCGTAAAGACGGGTCTTTGATCACTGAGATATTACGAATCCAAACCATCAAAGATTCGAAAGATGTGATTCAGTTTTACGTCGCTTCTTTTGTCGATATTAGTAAACACAAAGAACTCGAAAAAAAGCTCAGAAACCTAAGTGAAAAAGACGCGTTAGCTGGTTGCTGGAATCGAAGAAAATTTGACCTTGAACTTCGTGACGAATGTTCTCGTGTTAATCGTTACCCTACTCGCGAGCAATCTTGCTTAGCTATCTTGGATATTGACTACTTCAAACGTATTAATGACAGATTTGGGCACGATTACGGTGATCGAGTCATTCAAACAGTCGCTCAAGTGCTTCAGCGTGAATGCCGTGAAACGGATTTTGTTGCTCGCATTGGTGGCGAAGAGTTTGGTGTGATTCTGCCTCACACCACAACAGAAGAAGCTGAATACGTTCTCAATAGGCTGAGAATTGCTGTCAGCCTTGAACTCGATAACGTAGTCACTGTGAGTGGCGGCATTACTAACGTCACCAACGATCCAGCACTGAACTACAAGTGCGCTGATTTAGCGTTATACGAAGCTAAAGCGGCAGGTAGAAACAATGTATGCTTATTCCTAGACAAAGAAATGAGTGAAATAGCCTAACAATTGACAGTACAAGCACTCTTGTTAGGCTCTCGATCAACTTGGGGCCGGGTAAAACTCTAACTTATTCCCTTCTACCACCAGAATACAATCCATCTTCGCAGCATGAGCGGCTTGTTTACCTAAGTTCGTATCTTCAAACACAACACACTGCTTTGGCTGTAATCCCATACCAAAACACGCATCTAAGAAGGTATCTGGATTGGGTTTGTGATTCTTAACGTCTGTTGCTGTCACTAGAATATCGAGCTTGCTCAAGATGTCTGTCTTATCCAATAACTGTTCGGCACTTTTACGTTGACTGCCCGTTCCTACTGCAATCTTTTTATTACCCAGATGCTCTAACAGCAGAGAGTGAGTACAAGGGATGATATCTCCTTTGTCTTCAATCGCAGCAAATGACGCCATCTTAAACGTAGAAACCGCTTGTGGGTCGAGCGATAAACCGTATTTACTGTTCACCTCACCCGCGATCTTATAACTCGGCATGCCACCTAAGCTATGCAGCCAAGACGCTTCAAAATGAAAACCGAATTCTTCAGCCGTTTGCTGCCACGCCTTTACATGTGCTGGCATTGTATCGATCAACGTACCATCCATATCAAAGATTAATCCATCATATGCCGTTAAATCTATTTTCATCACTACTACCACTCTTTGAGAAAGTTACTGATACCATAACCAATATTCAGTATCATGACCCCATGTTACCGTTCAAAATGGATGTTTATGTTACAAATATCTAACTCTGTTTCGATTCAAGACTGGGAACTCCAGTTAACTGCGATCAGAGCACAAGGAGCAGGCGGCCAAAACGTCAATAAAGTATCAAGTGCGATACATTTGCGTTTTGACATCAAGCACTCCACCCTACCAGATTTCTATAAAGAGAAACTGCTTGCACACAAAGATAGCCGTATCACTAAAGATGGCGTGATTATCATTAAGGCGCAGCAGTATAGAACTCAAGAACAAAACCGTGATGATGCTTTGGTGCGTTTGAAAGAACTGATCTTGGAAGCAACAAAGGTTCAAAAAGTAAGACGAGCAACTAAGCCGACGCGTGGCTCTCAGAAAAGACGTTTAGAAGGTAAGAAGCAAAGAAGTACCACCAAGCAACTGCGCGGAAGAGTAGAATAATTGTTTCATGTCATCAGTGAACACGTCACCCATGAAACAACCGCTCTAACTCTATTTATTTAGAGAAAAGACGGTACCTATTAGACCAAAACGCTACGGCTGCTTTTTGACCGACAAAATCAGCTTGATTAACAACATGCGCTCTTCGCTGGTCAGTAAACGACTGACCGCCGCTACGTCTTCCGCTGTCGCTTGTGATGCGCCAACAACATCCAGTACCACATCCAAATCGGTAACTTTCAACGTCCTCGTGAGCGAACGATACTGAGACATTTTGATATCAGCTTCACCACGTTCGATTCGTTGATAGGTTTTTAAACTCATTCCCGCACTTGAGGCTAATTTTTCCTGGGACAAATTAGCGAGCTTCCTGCGATCAATCAGCGCCATGATTATGGGTTCTTGTGACATAAGCTTATCCTCAATAGACAGTTATGACCTAATTTCAGCAAGAAGCAGACCATATTGACTCGCAACGGTTTACATACGCCATTAAAGGCATATTATTCGATTATTAAAAAACGTTACGTTTCATAAACTTTGACACTTAGATCGGTCGTGAGCGTACAGGCTACTAAACTTGAATATTTAAGTGTTGGGAAATAAAAAAAATTGCAAATTGCGAATAATAAAGACGTCAAATTGGAAATTGCGAATCGCTATACATTGGCATTTCCTTGCATAAAGCACGCATTAGAATCAGAAAATACCCGCAATCAAATTATCGCGGTACAGCATAGGCTACTCACTTACAAAGAAGTGTTGTTGCACGGGAACATGTTGGAAGATAAGGAATTAAGACAGGCTTTTTCTGCATTGAACCCAAGTGAAAAAGGTGTCGCGCAAGGTGGCATCAAAAGTATCAATGATGCAATAAAAGAGATGGATGAGATTCTAGAAAGGTACAGCCGAAAAGCGGTTGTAGAACTAAACAGCTAAGTAACTAAGCGGGTAAATGACTAAACAGATAAACCTGCAGAGATAAAAAAGTCGACGCTATCGTTAGATAAAGCGTCGACTTGTTCAAAACATTGAAGTTCTAACGTAACACGGCTTTTCTAAGACCCGCGAACAACATCAGCATACCTAGCAAACCAAATGAAACACTACCACCACTACTACCTGAGCCAGACGAACTTGTGCCAGCATACGCAACTCGTTTTGCCTCTGTCGCAGAAAACTGGACGGTTTCAGTGCTATCGATTGATCCATTAGTCACGTCAGTTATCCAATCTTTATAATCATATATCTCTGTAAATACTGATGTAACACCGATGCCTGCACCACAAGTAGTTGGTCCAAAACTGGTTATACCAACCTGCTCATAAGTAGACCCATTTTTCCAAAAAACCGGGCCACCAGAATCACCTTGGCATGTACCACCATATAGACCATTATTCGGTCCATCACCATTAAAACAAATTTGTTTGTCTGTGACTAAGGGACCGAAGACAGCTTTACAATTAGGAGTGTCAACGTATGTAAGATCAACTTGTTGTAGCAAAGTTGTACCATCAACATCCGTTTCTATGTCGCCATGGCCAACTGCAACGAAATCATTCGCAGCATTAAGGTAAGTATCAAATTGAGGAATAACAGTTTCAGCGGAAGATTGAAGATTGAGAGAGGCTTCTAACTTTAAAATCGCAATATCATTTCTTAATAACTGATTGATACTATTTGAATAATCAGTTCGGTAATACACCTCTGATACTCGTACTTTTGGAATATTCCCATTAGGAAATAGCGAGGTATCTTCCAATTGAGGCACAACCACTGTAAACAACTGTGCACTCTGATCACCGTAAATACAGTGTGCCGCTGTCAAGATATGGTAATTGTCTAAAATAGTCGCACCACAGTATGAACCTTTCGAGTAAACGCCGTCGTAACCAATACGATCGATGAACAGGCTTGCCATCGAAGGAAATTCACTCACAGATGCGTTACTACCATTCACGATATAAGGTGTGACACCCGCATCAGGAGCACTCTCGGCCGTGTTTTCCGTCGCCAATACACTAGATGTATAAATCAACGGTGCTAATAGCACTAAAACGGCTTTACGAACCGGACTCACTGTATAGTTCACATTCATAGTTAACTCCTTGTAACCACTACGACTTATTTATAAAAATGATATGTGGCCACCATAACACGGCATAAACCTGAGTATAGTAAGTATTTGTAACGATATGGCCACATCTCTCATTTTATAAACGAAATTCCAGACGATGTATCTTTACCAATACTCAAAGTTATGTACGTTACCGAATACAAAAAAGCCTACCGTCATACTTCTTAATATAAAGAGGTAAACAATAGGCTTTGATTCAACTTAGTGGTTTATCTTAAAAGAGATTAGCCACGGTAGTAACGTTGAGGTACGAAAGGCATTTTTTCTACTGTCATTGGTAGCTTCTTGCCACGAACGTCAGCGAAAACTTCCGTTCCAATTGCTGCTAGATCTGTACGAACGTACGCCATAGAAACAGGCTTACCAGCGTTAGGGCCAGCAGTACCGCTTGTTACAACGCCAATCTTGTTGTCTTCAGCATCGAACAGCTCTGCGCCTTCACGTACTGGCGCTTTAGTTTGACCCACTAGGCCTACACGCTTACGTTGAACATCTTTCGTTGCGATTTGCTCAAGGATGATATCAGCGCCTGGGAAACCGCCTGCACGCTCACCGTCAGTACGACGAACTTTTTGAATACCCCATAGAAGGCTAGCTTCTACTGGTGTTGTCGTTGTGTCTAGGTCGTGACCATATAAACATAGACCACACTCAAGACGAAGTGAGTCACGAGCACCAAGGCCAATCCACTCCACTTCTGCTTCTGATGTTAGTTTACGAGCAAGTGCTTCAGCGTGATCGTTCGGTACTGAGATTTCGTAGCCGTCTTCACCGGTATAACCACTGCGGCTTACGATGCACTCTACGCCGTCGATATCGACTTTTTGAACGTCCATGAACAGCATGTCTGCAACACTTGGTTGGAAACGAGCAAGAACTTCAGACGCTTTAGGGCCTTGAAGTGCTAATAGAGCGCGATCATCAATCACTTCCATTTCTACGTCAGCTGGAAGGTGCGCAGTTAGGTGGTCGATATCTTGTGTTTTACAAGCCGCGTTAACAACAACAAACAAGTGATCGCCTAGGTTAGCAACCATCAGGTCATCCATAATGCCGCCCTGCTCGTTAGTAAAGAACGCATAGCGCTGTTTACCAGAAGGAAGGTCAATAATATCTACAGGAACCAAAGATTCTAAGACAGCTGCTGCGTTTGCGCCATGAAGACGAAGTTGCCCCATGTGAGAAACATCAAAAAGACCGGCAGCATCACGAGTGTGTAAATGCTCTTTCTTTACACCTAGTGGGTACTGAACTGGCATATCGTAGCCAGCGAAAGGAACCATTTTTGCACCCTCTTCAACATGAAGTGCATGCAGTGGTGTTGTTAGTAGGTCTTGATTAGCGTGTTCTTGAGTCATTTTCTTCTCCATGAAGCGTTGCAGGCTGTCCAAAGTCGAGTCTGCCGCTTATATCTCTATTTAGAGTCGCTTCTAACGATAAGTCTCATCATTAGTCACCTCAGCGTATTCGCGTTAGTCACCTTGACGTCTTAACCTTAGAAACAGTAGATAGTAAAAAGTGATGTCTTTTATATAGGCTTATATCGTTAGCTTGATAAATCAGGTTAGCTGTACAAAAGCTCTACAAGTCACTTTCTAAGAATTCACTTCAGTAAACTTCAATCAACATGAGTAAACCGTGTTCACTATAATAAACAAGCCTGAGTCAGTTTTACACCCTTAACAATAGTAAAACAGTTCAAAATGTGACATTTAACAATTTAAAAACAATTTTTCGATGCATACAAAAACGCGATATTGATGATTATCACATCAATATCGCGTCTGTTGGCTAACGTTAGAAACAATAGCAAACGGTTGCATTCACTATAAGAAATTCCAACTTTGTTAATTTATTTTGCTGTCACCCACAAAATGAGCGCGTCTTCTGCGCTGGTCGAGATAAGCATGTGACCCATATTGGCATCATAATACATGCTATCACCTTCACTCATTGGCACAGGTTCGTAGAATTCTGAGTAGAACATCACATCACCAGAGATGATCATCAAAAACTCTTCACCGTCGTGACGTACCCAATCGTTATACTCTTCAAAAGTACGCGCTCTCACGCGACTCTTAAAGGGCATCATCTTCTTATTAGACAGCTCTGTTGCAAGCAGTTCATGCTCGTACGTTGGGGTTGGGTGAGGTTTACCTTGACCGGCCTTAGTTAAGTCACGACGCCCCGTTGCGACCTTTTTCCTTGGTGGCTCAAACAGTTGGGGCATATTTATTTGTAAGCCCATCGCTAGCTTTTGCATCGCTTGGAAGGTTGGAGAGATTTGCTCGTTCTCAATTTTGCTGAGCGTAGAGCGAGCTAAACCAGTACGTTGGCTCGCTTCTTCTAACGTAATCCCAAGCTTGCCGCGGATATCTTTAATGCGCTGACCAAGCCTAAGTGGTTCGATATTCTGGTCTAACGTTTCCTTCGCCAACGTTAAAGATGGGTACTCATCATAAATGTCTTCTGACATAGGTCCCTCATTAAATTCTTGCTTCCTGTCTATTAATTTCATTGTTGCATGAAGCGCTTTGTTGATTAAAGAGCACACAGAGAAATAAAGCGTGCTCCCCGTAGCAAAACAAGAAAAGTTGTTTCCTATTGGAAATTTTTGTTGAAAATTGATTTTATCGGAGCTATGTTATCGACTTGTTAGATGAAGAGATGCTACTTCAGCTTGCAGCAAATGATAGATTTAACATTTGTAAGAGCTGTTTTTTACCCGAACTTTTTGGGAAACAATTCGTGCTGCATTGACCCTACAACGATCGCTTAGACGCTGTAAGAGTATATTTATAACGCAATTCACGTTTATCTATACCTATATAGCGCAAACGATACCGATGCAGAAATCAACGTAAGACCTAATGGACTATAAAAATAATCACCATTAGCTTAATGAAAGGTCTCGACAATGAACGCTTACCAAAACCATAGCTTAGACAGTTTTTTCACTACGAACCTATCTGGTACTGACGACGCAGTATTTGCTGGCATCCAAGCAGAGAACACTCGTCAAAATGAACAAATCGAACTTATTGCTTCTGAGAACATCGTTTCTAAAGCAGTAATGCAAGCTCAAGGCACTTGCCTAACAAACAAATACGCAGAAGGCTACCCAGGCCGCCGTTACTACGGTGGTTGTGAACATGTAGATACAGTTGAAGCGATTGCGATTGAACGTGCGAAGCAACTATTCAAATGCGAATACGTAAACGTACAGCCTCACTCAGGCGCTCAAGCAAACGGTGCAGTTAAACTTGCTCTGCTTCAACCTGGCGACACTATTTTGGGTATGTCTCTTGACGCTGGTGGTCACCTTACACACGGTGCACGCCCTGCAATGTCTGGTAAATGGTTCAATGCCGTTCAATATGGCGTAGACCGCGATACACTAGAAATCGATTACGAAGCAGTTCGTACTTTAGCTATCGAAAGCCAACCTAAAATGATTATTGCTGGTGGTAGTGCTATCCCACGCGTTATTGATTTCGCTAAGTTCCGTGAAATCGCAGACGAAGTTGGCGCTATCCTAATGGTCGATATGGCACACATCGCGGGTCTTATCGCGACAGGTGCTCACCCTAGCCCACTACCACACGCACACGTTGTTACAACAACAACGCACAAAACACTTCGTGGCCCACGCGGCGGTATGATTCTGACTAACCACGAAGACATCAACAAAAAGATCAACTCTGCAGTGTTCCCAGGCCTTCAAGGCGGCCCACTAATGCACGTTATCGCAGCTAAAGCAGTGGCGTTTGGCGAAGCTCTTGGCCCAGAATTTAATACTTATATTGATTCAGTGATCGATAACGCAAAAGTTCTTGCTGAAGTGTTGCAAACTCGCGGTTGTGACATTGTGACTGGCGGAACAGACACGCACCTAATGTTGGTTGACCTTCGTCCTAAGGGCTTGAAAGGTAACGTAACTGAAGAAGCATTAGAGCGTGCAGGGATCACATGTAACAAAAATGGCATACCATTCGACACAGAGAAGCCTATGATTACTTCGGGTATTCGTTTAGGTACGCCAGCTGGAACCAGTCGTGGTTTTGGCACTGAAGAATTCAAACTTATCGGTGAATGGATCGGCGATGTACTTGATGGCTTAGTTGAAAGCCCTGAAGGCAACGCTGAAGTTGAGCAACGTGTTCGCAAGCAAGTTAAAGAGCTTTGCAAACGCTTCCCTCTTTATCGTTAAACCGTTTTTAAGATTTAAATTAAAACCTCATAAATTTTTGGAGAATAAGCAATGGACAATACACTAAAGTTTGCAGACAGCCACGAGTGGGTAAAAGACAACGGTGACGGTACTGTAACAATCGGTATTTCTGAGCACGCTCAAGAGATGCTAGGTGACGTTGTGTTTGTTGACCTGCCTGACACTGGAGACGAAATCGAAGCTGGCGAAAGCTTCTCTCTCGTTGAATCAGTGAAAGCAGCTTCTGATATCTACGCACCAATCTCTGGCGAAATCGTAGAAATCAACGAAGAATTAGAAGATAGCCCAGAGTTGATTAACGAAGAATCTTATGAAGGTGGTTGGATTGTTAAAGTGAAGATGTCTGATGCGTCTGAACTAAACAACCTTAAAGATGCGGAAGAATACCTAAGCTCTATCGAAGAAGACTAATAGGTTCCTCATTACGATAAAGCTGCTCTTTAGAGCAGCTTAATTTTAGGGGCTAGCTCACGGCTCCAAAGAGAAAGTAGAACATATCATGACTGAATTACTTCAAAGCCAATTACTAAAAGACTTGGGTACTCAAAACGAGTTTGTTGCTCGTCATAACGGCCCTAATAAAGCAGACCAGCAAAAAATGCTTGATGCGATCAACGCGACTAGCTTAGACGCTCTGATCGACGAAACGGTTCCTGCACAAATCCGTCTTGAAAAACCAATGACACTTGCTGCGCCACTGAGCGAAATGGACATGCTGACCTCTCTTAAAGAGATCGCTAACCTAAACCAAGTGAAACGTACTTTCATTGGCCAAGGCTACTACAACACATTCACTCCAAACGTTATTCTACGTAACGTTTTAGAGAACCCAGGCTGGTACACAGCTTACACACCATACCAACCAGAGATTTCTCAAGGTCGTCTTGAAGCTCTACTCAATTACCAACAAATGGTAATGGACCTAACCGGTATGGAAATCGCGAACGCATCCCTTCTTGATGAAGCGACAGCGGCTGGCGAAGCAATGACACTGTGTAAGCGTGCTGGTAAAAGCAAGAGCAAAGTATTCTTCGTTGCTGACGATGTTCACCCTCAAACACTAGAAGTTGTTAAAACTCGTGCTGAGTACATCGGTTTTGAAGTAATGGTTGGCGCTCTTGAAACACTTCCAGAGCAAGACGTATTTGGTGCGCTTCTTCAATACCCGAGTACAACGGGTGAAGTTCGCGACTTAACAGACATCATTGCTAAAGCTCAAGCTAATAAGACTCTTGTAACAGTTGCTACTGATCTACTTGCTTCTGCTCTACTTAAGCCTGCAGGTGAAATGGGCGCAGACGTAGTAATCGGTTCAGCGCAACGTTTCGGCGTTCCTATGGGTTACGGTGGTCCACACGCTGCATTCATGGGTACTCGTGAAAAGCATAAGCGTACAATGCCAGGTCGTGTAATCGGTGTATCTATCGATACTCACGGTAACCAAGCGCTACGTATGGCAATGCAGACTCGTGAGCAACACATCCGCCGCGAGAAAGCGACATCGAACATCTGTACAGCTCAAGCACTTCTAGCAAACATGGCGTCTTTCTACGCGGTTTACCACGGTGCAGAAGGCCTACGTACTATTGCTCGTCGTACACACCACATGACAGCTATCCTAGCGGCTGGCCTGACTAAAGCGGGTTACGAGCTAACGAACAACAGCTTCTTTGATACTATTACGCTGAACACAGAAGACAAGACAGATGCACTGTACGCGAAAGCGCAAGCAGCAGACATCAACCTTCGTCGACTTGTTGGTAAGATCGGTATCAGCTTAGATGAAACAACAACGATCGACGACGTGAACGCATTGTTCGCAATCTTCGACGTGAAAGAAGACGTTCAAGCACTATCTTCTGACATTGCATCAAACGAGTTTGCAGCAATTCCAGAAAACTGCCGTCGTGAATCAGAGTTCCTAACTCACCCAGTATTCAATACGCACCACAGCGAAACGCAAATGATGCGTTACCTAAAACAGCTAGAGAACAAAGACTTCTCACTAACGCACGGCATGATCCCTCTGGGTAGCTGTACGATGAAGCTGAACGCTGCTGCTGAGATGATTCCAGTAACATGGCCTGAATTTGGTTCGATTCACCCATTCGCACCTCTAGAGCAAGCGGCTGGTTACACGGCACTAGCAAAAGATCTTAAAGAGAAGCTATGTGAAATCACTGGTTACGACGATTTCTCACTACAGCCTAACTCTGGTGCATCTGGTGAATACGCAGGTCTAATCGCGATTCAACGTTACCACGCAAGCCGCGGTGAAGCTCACCGTAACGTTTGTCTGATTCCAAGCTCTGCGCACGGTACTAACCCTGCAACAGCATCTATGGTTTCAATGAAGGTAGTGGTTGTTAAGTGTGATGAAGATGGCAACATCGACATGACAGACCTAGCAGCGAAAATCGAGAAGCACAAAGAAAACTTATCAAGCATCATGATCACTTACCCTTCTACGCACGGCGTATACGAAGAGCAAGTGAAAGAAGTGTGTGAACAAGTACACGCAGCGGGCGGTCAGGTTTACCTAGACGGCGCGAACATGAACGCTCAAGTAGGTCTAACTTCACCTGGCTTCATCGGTTCAGACGTATCTCACTTGAACCTACACAAAACATTCTGTATCCCACACGGTGGTGGCGGTCCGGGTATGGGTCCTATCGGCGTTAAATCGCACCTAGCACCTTTCCTACCGGGTCACATCGAAAACGGTGTACAAGGTTCAGATTACGCGGTATCAGCTGCAGATCTAGGTAGTGCTTCAATCCTGCCTATCTCTTGGGCTTACATCGCGATGATGGGCGAACCAGGCCTAACAGACGCAACGAAAGTAGCGATTCTGAACGCGAACTACGTGATGGAGAAACTACGTCCTCACTACCCTGTTCTTTACCGTGGCACTAACGGCCGCGTAGCACACGAATGTATTATCGATATTCGTCCGCTTAAAGAAGACACAGGCATCAGCGAAGAAGATATTGCTAAGCGTCTAATGGACTTCGGTTTCCACGCGCCTACGATGTCTTTCCCAGTAGCTGGCACATTAATGGTAGAACCAACTGAATCAGAAGATTTAGAAGAGCTAGACCGTTTCTGTGAAGCGATGATAGCAATTCGTCACGAAATGGCAGCAGTGAAAGCGGGTGAATGGCCACTAGACAACAACCCTCTAGTGAACGCACCACACACACAAGTTGACATTTCAGGCGCAGAATGGGATCGCCCTTACTCTCGCGAACTGGCTTGCTTCCCATCGAAAGCAACGAAGAACTCGAAGTACTGGCCAACAGTTAACCGTGTAGACAACGTATACGGCGACCGTAACCTAATCTGTTCTTGCCCAAGCATCGATAACTACGAAGACTAATTCGTAGCGGCGCTAAGCAACGAAACATAACAAAAGGCGAACCAAACGGTTCGCCTTTTTGTTTTCTGAAATTCAAGGTCAACAAATGCATTGACCTTACCGTAAGGGAAAGGTTTAAGGTTGATTGAAACCAACAATAAATTAGGAATCAATTATGGGATGTTGCAACAAAGCGCCAAAAGGTGGAGCCCCTCTTGGCTTGCTTCTAAAAGTCACGCTCGGGATTGGGATTTTTGTGTTTCTGCTGGCTTTATGGCAATAAGAGGTAGGTTTGAAGCTAAGAAGTGATGATTAAGTAAGGGTTAGATAGCGCCAAATTGATATTGGCGCCATAGTCGTTTGTTAACTAGCTGGGGCTAGAGATTTCCCTTGTATTTTTGCCATAAACAATCGAAACGGTAGTAAAGACCATTGGAAAACTGATGACGTCACCAATAGATAAATAGGAAGCCAAATTGACACTATGATCGTATAGCTCACTAAGTAAGCATACCAATCACCTTGAGACCAGTACATATCCGAAGTTCCAATAGAACCGTCACCAATAGCTAAAACTATAAAGATATGAACAAGATACACAGGCAAAAGCATTAGCAAAAAAACCAAAATGCATAAACCGAACTTTACTGAATAAGCAAATACCGAAATAGTCTTACCAGACAAATCCGGTTCTTTTGACTTGTCATAAATACTCCAACTAAAAAAACCACCGATGCCTAACAAAGTCATTAAACCAGAGACAATACTAATAATGTTGGCAAAATCTGAAACTTCCACTTTTACTCCATTTGCGGCGTTATGTATTAGCTTTACGGACGGTTCGTAGTTTGAGCATTAGATCTTTACCTGCTTCTGTAATGCTCCAAAACAACAACATTCCGCCTTTAACAGTTTTAGCGTATTTCACATCTACAAGCCCTAAAGCCATTAGCTGAATTTTTACTGTTTGATAGATTTGATCATCTAAAACGGCTTCATGGTATGAACCAACAACTCGAGAAACTGCATTCTTTTTTACCGTAATTTTTACAGAACCATCATTCGGATTCTCTAGCAAATAAGGTGCAAGGCTTGAGAATATCTCCTCCCACGACATATTCGTTGACCAATTTCTAGTTTGACCTTGCCATTGAGCTGTATAAGTCCCTTTAAATTCAATTTCTTCAGAAAGGTCTGCCAAATTATCAACTGAAACCAAAGGCTGTATTTTTAGCCCTGATAACTCTTGTTTAAGTTCAGAGTTTTCTTTACGTAATGCATTTATTTCTACAAGCGATTCAGAGCTAGTTTGCTTATTAGCTCTTACCCAGCCAACAGCAGGGTAAGTTTTTATTGTCTTAGTTAAACTGAGAGCTACTAATCCAGGCAGTTCATTCGCATGAGTCCAAAATTTCACTAGCCTTCCTGTTGATACTTGGCTTCTAAACTCATTTAACTTGGCCATTAAAGCAGGATCTATGTCAGTTTTAGATACAGCTAAACTGTCAGGTGATTCATGAATAAACGCGATAACTTTTATCCCTTTTTCTACTGCATACTGATATTCCTTTTCAGTGTAGCTAATACCATCATCTGAAAGAGAGCCATAACGGCCACCAATTACTAGCAAGTAATAATCGCAATCATCTATTATCTTCTTGATGAATTCCCACTGTTCTTCATCGGAAGCAGGAAACATTTCCATTCCTGAAGGGATACAGTCCATTTCCATAAGAGTTTGATGAACTTTTTGACGTTCATCTTTTAAATCAGCATATGTTGAACTAACAAAAACCTGATAACGTTTTTCCAAGTGATTCTCCTGTCCTGATGCATAACAGTTCTTAGACAGAAAAATTCTGCATTTAAATACAGAATTTTTCTATCTAGTTCCTTATGCCAGCAATTGTACTAGACTTTGTCTTTCCATAACAATCACTTATACCGTGACCTTAGTAATTAGTGTGGCAAATATAGAATTTACTCGTCTAGTATGATTCCCACTAAATCATTAACTTACGTGCGTTGGCGCTGTGTTTTGACCTTCAAAACCTATCCGAATATCAAAGCTAGTTGAACTCTATAAATCCAATGCTTGACCCTATACGGTAAGGTGTTTATATTGTCGCCCGCCCAACGGGGCACATCCTAAAATGCACACCGGCCATCCTGCCATCATTCGTGTATTTATATTGGTGTTGTGAACTTCCATGCTAACGAAATTTCGTCCTTTTACTCATGAATCGGGTGCGCTTATGCATCTTTCGGTTCCAATCATTTTGACTCAAATAGCGACCCAAGCGATGGGATTTGTCGATACGACAATGGCTGGCCAAGTAAGCCCTGCCGACCTCGCCGCTATTGCACTTGGCACCAGTCTTTGGATTCCTGTATTGCTGTTACTGCGTGGCGTGATCATGGCGTTAACGCCTGTTGTCGCTTATCACCGCGGTTCACGTGACTTTCAAAGTATCTCTGTTGAATTCTTCCAGATGGTTTGGTTGGCATTAATTGCCAGTGTATTACTCATCGCTTATTTGGTGAGTGCTAAACCGATCTTAGAATGGATTGGGGTTGCCGCTGAGATCATCCCTATCGGCAGCGATTATGCGTTTGCCCTAGCCTTCGGTGTGCCGGGTATTGCCCTGTTCTACACTTTGAACGGCTTCTGTGAAGGGATGAACAACACCAAAGTGCCAATGATCATTTCTGTGGTTGGTTTGTTGGTGAATATTCCGGTCAACTACGTGCTTATCTACGGTAAGTTCGGCTTCCCTGAAATGGGCGCTGTGGGTTGTGGCTGGGCGACAAGCTTAGTGTATTGGTTAATGTCGGGAATGCTGTATTCCTACATTAAAGGTCATCACCACTACAAGACCATCATCAAGTTTTCAGATGCGAAGCCAAAAGCAAAAGAGATGCTACACCTTCTAAGATTAGGTTTACCTATCGGGATGAATATCGCGGTGTGTGGCAGCATCTTTGCAGTAATCGCACTGATGATTGGCCGTATTGGTGCAGAGAACGTAGCTGCCGCACAAATTGCACTTAACATCTCGAGCCTAACTTACGTGATTCCAATGAGTATCTCGTTTGGCATTACAATTCGTGTTGGGCATGCACTAGGCGAGAAAGATGAACTAGGCGCAATTGAACGCAGCAAAGTCGGTATCTTGGTTGCAGCGTTGATTTCATTACTTTCAGTAGCGATGTTCCTGCTGTTCCCTGAGTGGATCATTAGGCTTTACACAACCGACCCTACAATAAGCGCTACAGCAGCGGTATTGTTGACCTTTACGGCGATGTACCAATTCAGCGATGCTCTGCAAACCTCTGCTAACGGCGCACTGCGTGGCTATAAAGACACTAAGATCCCGATGATCTTAGCTATCGCTTCATACTGGGGCTTAGCACTACCACTAGGTATGGTGTTGGGCTTAACAGACCATATTGTTCCAGCAATGGGTGAAGAAGGCTTTTGGATTGGTATCCTAACGGGCTTGAGTGTTTCAGCGACGCTGATGCTAATTCGCTTGCGATACGTGATTAAGAAGCGTGACTTGCCACCAGCAAGTGCGGCAATAGCAAACTAAGATTGACCGATAAGCTAATACAAAAAAGCGCGTTACTACCAACCGGTAATAACGCGCTTTTTTATTCGAAGTCTAAAAATCAGTTAAAGGGTTCGGTTTAACAATTGTTGTTAACAATACGAACTGTACACTCACATCCTTCATCAGGACATTGACTACCATTGGTTCGGCCAAAAGAGTCATAAAGAACAAAGCAACCTTGGCGTTGCTCTAGGTCAGCGTCTGTTATATTCGTACTATCTAGTTCTGCTTGAGTAAAGTCATAATCATACCCGACCACAGTGTGTCGATTACCGAGTTCTGAAGTTAAGCTATCATCATCCGACAAAGTTAGGAAGTGGAGCATATTTAACGCATCTCCTGATTCACCTTTACTTTCAGGGCAAAGGGTTCCCCAATCGACTTCAACGCTACCAATGCCAAAATCGATCACATAGTTGCTCTGATCTCCTGGGTTTGTTGCGTCCGGATTAAGCCCAACGATAATGGCCTTAGACGTAACTTGCGTGATTACCCCTTCCATTGCACCTGCAACACCTTCAAGCACCGCTTCTCTCGCTGACTCTTGGATATTAAGAAACCTTGGAGCTGCTGTCACAGCTAAAACACCGAGTATCACGATAACAATGATTAATTCCATTAACGTAAAGCCGTTTTTCTTCATAACACCCACATCAACTGACAACTACAGATACAATTACTGAATGAATTATCAATAACTATACATCGTGATGAGATGCGGAACACCTTCTGTGTCGCGTCAAAGTTGTTGTTTAGTCGATTTTTAGACCTTACGCATGGGAGGATGAAAATTAGCGCCTTGTTGTCGCTGTCTTATTTGATCGCGTTGTTTTGAATGAGCTAAATTGTCACGATATTACACTGCAGGTACATTCTTCATTTCTATTGCGCTCTATCGGAGTATCTGCGTCTGCATATCGCAAAAAAATAGCGCTCATGTATGACATAAGCGCTATTAAATAACTGGAGACTCAACACTTCTCTCAAAGAAATATGTTGGGAAGTCTAGATTTTAAATGAACCAACATAACGATCGAGAACTTGTGACAACTCTGCCAGCTGCTGACTTGATTGCTCTAACTTCTCACTTGCGCTCAAACCGTTTTTGACTGAGCTATTAACCGTATCCATGTTCATATTAATTTCATTCGCTACCGCTGACTGCTGCTCCGTTGCCGTTGCGACTTGCGTATTAATATCAAGAATAGCCAAAACTTGCGTGGAAATTTTTTCCAAAGCTTGGCGAGCCATTTCAGTTTCAGTCGTACCCTCTTCAATTAAGCTCTTACTATTACTCATCGAACTAACAGCGTTCTTAGCTTCGGTTTGAAGTTGGTTGATCATAGTGTCAATTTCATCGGTAGACTGCGCGGTTTTTGTCGCTAGGTTACGAACTTCGTCAGCAACAACCGCAAAGCCTCGGCCAGCCTCACCAGCACGCGCAGCTTCAATTGCAGCATTAAGTGCCAGTAAGTTCGTTTGCTCAGAGATACCTCGAATAACATCAAGAATAGTACCAATGGACTGAGTATTATCAGCAAGGCTCACAATGATGTCAGAAGCACTATTCATTTCGGCTTCAAGGTTCGAAATTGAAGTCGTGGTCTTCTCAATCGTCTTATGACCTTCTTGAGTTTCACTCGCTGCCATGTTTGCCGCGCTTGCAGCACCAGCCGCGCTAGATGCAATTTCATTAACCGTGGCAATCATTTCATTCATAGACGTCACGACCAACATGGTTTGTTCGTTCTGTTCTTGCCCTCTTTGCAATGCTTGCTGCGACTGTTCACGAAGCCCAATAGCGGTCTTATTTAATTCGACCCCCGTATTCACTGTTTGCGTAATTATCTCGTGCACCTTACCAACGAACACATTGAAAGCCGATGAGATTTGAGCAACTTCGTCATTCCCTTTGATAGGCAAACGTACTGATAGATCACCATCGCCTTCAGAAATATCATGCAATGTATTTTTCAATACCAAGAGAGGTTGCATCAGTTTGCTAAGAAGAAGTGATAGAACAACGAGACAAACCACAAAAATGAAAACCATTGAAGCGAGCTGGTAGCTAATAATGCCATTCGTTGCTTGGCTAACCTCTGTGATCGGGATACCGATATCAAAAGTACCGTACAGCTCACCGTTGACGTAGATAGGTGCCATGATGTCAAACACCCACACTTGTTGAACATCAGCGTACCATTTTGAATACTGTTGTACGCCTTTGGTCGCGCCTTTAACGGTATAGCTATCTTCATAAACTTTATTCAGTTTATTTTTATCGCTGTGAGCAATAGCACTTACGTTACTATCGATAACAATGGCATAAGTGACATCAGACCGCTGTTTCAGCTCGCCCACCAGCTTTTGTAAATCTTGAACTGGATTGTCCGAATTCTCTAAGATATACCCAGCATTCCCAGCCAAAAATTCAGCTTGAACTTGAGATTTGTTCAATATTATCTCATCAATTTTTTCGCTTGAAATGAAATAAGTTGACGCCATACTCGCAGCGACGGCAATGCCAAACATAATAAAAACGGCAAATAGGATTGTTTTCTTCATTTAGGTTGTCTCGACGCAAGTTTGTTAAAAGTTCTCTAAAGGTTTCAAAAAGCGAAACCAAAGCTCGCACGTTTTATCTCGTGTTAGAGCTCGCCTCTATTCCTTTATCTGTAAAAAGCCCGATAACTTTAGCCGAAGAATACAAAAAACATATATTGATCACGTTTATGCAACACGTAAAATTCTTCAATAAAGGTCAATTAACTGGAAATCAAGTAGTTGGAGTTCAGGTTAGAAGAAAAAAATGTCGATGAACAAATAAGTGCAAGAACACCAATTAAAGTAGCGGCGGTTCAGGTCGAAATACCTAATCTAACCTAATCTAATCTAATCACATAGACAGCCCAATAAGAGCCTTCTTTAGTTCGCTGCGATACAAAAACACTCTTCCCATTAATCGACTTCTAACAAAGACGTCACCCATTTTTGTAGCGGATCATCGTTATACCTTGGGTGCCATGCGGCTATCACATCAAAACTCTCGGGGGATTGTTCCATTGGAATAGTCACCAAGTTCAGCCCTTCGATTGCCCTTGATGGTAAGAAAGCAATAGAGTCAGTAGTGTTTAAATACATAGGTACGATAGAGAAACACGGTGCAGATACCACCACGTTACGCTTTAACCCAAACTGACCGAACCATTCATCAATCGACCCTTTGAAGTTTGGACGCGATGGTGAAGCAATAATGGTTGGATAGGTCGCCACCTCCTCTAATGAAGGCGTGATTTGTGCTATTGAAGAACGAGGTGATGCAACACACACATGGTGCTCTTCAAACAGCTTGATTACTTTGTAGCTGCTTGGAATGTAGTCTGGAAACGCGATCGCTAAGTTAACTTTGCCGCTTTCCATTAGCTCGTGCAGGTTGTCGATTTCGAAGTCACGCACAATCAGCTTTAACTCTGGTGCTTGTGCCCTTAGCTTTGCAATTAAGCTTGGTAGGATGATCTGCTGAGCATAATCCGTCGCCGCAATCACAAACGTCCCTTTAGCTTTCTCTGGTACGAAATTTGTTCTAGATAACAACAAATTGAAATCGATCAGTAAACGATCAACACCAACAGATAACTCTTGCGCGAAGGTGGTCGGAACAAAGCCGTTGGTTTTTCTAACAAACAGCCTATCGTCGAACACTTCTCGCAGCTTCTTCAAATGCTCACTAACAGCTTGCTGGGTCAGCCCCAATTGATTCGCAGCTTTAGACGCGTTCTCTTCACGGATTAAAGCTTGGAAAACTCTAAGTTGCTTTATGTCTAGTCGGTCTAGTTTGCTCACACGCACTCGCTTCGGTGAAGTTGGATTCCATGTCAGTGTAACACTCAACAAATAAAACCAGTAACACTCACAACTAAGCTTTGTTTCTACTTGTTTGGCTATTTGGTTAAAGTTCTTCCATCGAAACGAAACATATACAGATCGGAGAACAACATGAAAACAATCATTCTAATTGGCGCACGTGGCAAGATGGGTCAAGCAGCATTAATGGGCTTAGGCAATCATAACGTTATCACTGCGGGTCGCTCTGGCGATGTAGACCATATTGTTGACATCACTGACCCACAATCAATTGAGGCGCTTTACAAGAAAGTGGGTCACTTTGATGCGGTTGTGAACACCGTCGGCCTTTGCGAATACAATACCTTTGCAGATATGACTGAAGAACAGTGGATGACTACGGTAATGAGCAAAATGATGGGACAAATTAACCTTGTTCGTATCGGCCAAAAGTACATCGCTGACGGTGGTTCATTTACGCTGATTAGTGGCATATTGAACGTTAAACCAATCCCTTTCGCTATTGCAGACGCAACCACCAGCGGCGCAATTGATACATTCGTAAAGTGTGTCGCTTATGAAATGCCAAGAAACACACGTATCAATGTAATCAACCCAACGGTTCTTGCTGAAGCATGGGATGTTTACGGTGAAATGATGCCAGGCTTTGAACCTGTACCGAGCAAATTAGTCGGTAAAGCCTTCGAGCGTTCTGTCGATGGCTTCATTACCGGTGAAGTGATTTTTGTAGATGCTTAGATTTAGCAAATGAACCGTGTTTATAAGCGCTAGCTTTTTATACGAATAGTTTTTACAAGCATATAGTCCATTTCTCTCTAACAAAAAAGGCGATCCATTCGGTTCGCCTTCTTGTTTAAAGAGTCGTGCTTAAAAAATCGTGTTTATCGATTTATCGCCAAATACGAGCCAGCAGCAATCATTATTCCACCTGCACTTTGATTTAACCTTTTATGTGCGCGTGGCGTTTTAAGTAAACTTGCCATTCTGCCCGCGCCCATTGCAATTAGCATTAAACCAGACATCAGAGCAACAGCCGCTAAAACAGAAACCAAGGCGATGTCTTGTGAGCGCAAAACAGTCAGGTCGACGAAGGTCGGCAAAAATGAAATATAAAAGAGAATCACTTTAGGGTTTGATGCCGAAATCAAAAAGCCTTGCGCAAAACTGGCGAGTTCTGATTTCTGACTTTGTTTGGCTGCAAGTTCCGCTGAGCCTTGCACTTCCGGTAGGCTCTTAAACATCTTGTAGCCTAAGTAAATCAAATAAGCCGCACCAACGTAGCGAATTACCTCAAAAGCAAACGACCAGTTCTCAGCAATCGTCGCTAGACCAAAACAGGCAAGCGCAAGATAGATAAGATCACTGCATATCATCCCCAACGAGAGAGTGATGCACTTTCGCCAACCGTTAACCATGCCTCGAGCTAAAATGGCAAACACGCCAGGCCCCGGAGTAATACCAAATATAAACATGGCAATAAAGAATGTAATCGCACCTTCTAATGACATTGGACTGTCCTTATCTATAACCCAACATAATTGATCATGAACGTATCATGGAGCTTCGATTCGGGTAAAGAACGTTTTTGACTAAGCACGTTTAACACAACTCATGTTTTGAATAAGTGTCACACGTAATTTCCCCACTAAACTTAAACTTAAACTTAAACTTAAGCCTAAGCCTAAGCCTAAGCCTAAGCCTAAGCCTAAAACTGAAACTGAAACTGAAACTAAGCGTTTTTCGTTAAGACACAAAAAAGGCGAACCTAGTGGCTCGCCTTTGAAAAATATTGATTACAAATCAACGTAACAAGATTAGTTCGCTATTGGTGACAACAACTCTGGGTTTACAACTATGTTTCTCACACCATGCGCGTGATCTTCGTTGAAGTCATTGCCTTCACACCAGCTGCCTACCGTCGCAATGTTCACTTTCGCTACTTGCGGTCTCACGCTCCATGTTACTTGAAACGGTGAACCTTGTTCATTATAGCCAGGGCCAGTTGTAGAGCCTGCGTATTGAATCGCAGAACCGGTATCTTGTGGAATGTTCGGGGCTTGGTTTAAACCGTTGACTTTAGAGTGTTTCGCTAATACTTCGAAGTCGAGAGCTTTATCGTCATTAACTAATACATAGACTTGAGTTTCAACACGCAATTGTGGATTGGTAATCGCATCGTTAAAACAAGCGCCCAATGTTTCACCCGGTTCAACTTGCGCCGTTGAATACACGTAATGCACCTCAATAGTATCTCCCGAGTGAAGAGAACCATGATCACTTGTACAAACCTTTTGATCGAATGGATTAAGCTCAGCAGCGCTTAACTTACCTGTGTATTTGAAACCACTTTGGAAGCCCTTTCCATCACCATTGCCAGCGTATTGAGTAAACTCACCCCCTTTATGCTCGGCGTTCTTGTGAAAGTGAATATTACATAAGTTCATTGCTGTTGAATCTGGCGCATCCGAAAACAGGCGGGCGTTAGTTCCCTTTAAAGAGTCCAAATCTCGTGGGGCTTGCGGGCCAAAACCTTTCCCTTGAGTATTTTCAGAAAGGTTCGCTCTTTGTTCGGCGATAACTCCATCTGAAACAGCTTCATGATTCGCGCTAGATGCATTTGCTTGAGCCGATAACATGGCCATCGCAACGCTTAAAAACACACTCTTGTTCTTCATATCTCTTCCCTAGAATATTGATAACTTAATCTAAACATCGAACTTCACAACAAACATATTACTATGCTCCAAAGTGAATATAAGACATTGTCTTAGCAAGATTAGATTTCATTGCTTACTTTTGGGTAAGAGTATTAAAAGCCTTGGTGCATATAACAAGTCGAACACAGTAAATACGACTAGTCCCTTCCAGAACGAGAAAATTCCTACTTTAGTTGACTGTGTTTTGACTTAATCAGATAGAGCTGTGGATATTGAACAACAAACATAATAGCCAACAGAACGATGAGTTAATTAGGCTGCGATATAAAAAAGGCGAACCACTTAGCTCGCCTTCATCGCTTCATTACAAAGTTTAGCTTAGAGCTCGCCCCCAACTTGCTTATCCATGGCCCGTCGCAAATATTCCGAAGGTCAGAATATTCAATGTGTCTGTCACACCCTCTAACGATTTAATGACCTTCTTGGTTGGTTCATTATTTTGCAAGAAATAGTTTCCTATGCCCTTTTCACTATCGTGCCCGTCGGCCGCGTGTTTTGCCGTTATTTGAGAGGTTTCTGTTGATGTAAGCTCTGTCTTAGTGTGTGTATTCGAATCTTCATTTGAGTCAGACGATGTATTTACATCTAAAGTCGTATTTGGTTCTAGGTTCGCTTTGGAATCTGGGAGCACATTAGAATCATCGTTGCCACCAGCCTCATATAAAGGCTCATCACCCGTTTTAGCATTTGCGTTAGTACCAGAGTTTGTTTCTGTACTAATGTCTAGATTGGTCTCTTCCTCTACACTTTTAGACACAGTGTCTTCGTTACTTAATGTCTTATCATCAAGTTGATTGTTGCTCGTTGTAGAACAAGCCGTCAAAAGAAATAGGCTAACGATGAATGTGATTAAATTTCTCAGCATAGGGATTAGAGTTTGAATTAATAAAACATTGTTCGATTGTAATTTATTTGCCTTTCAACATCCAGCATCTATTGGCTCTAAAGGCAGTTGGTGTACTATTAAGTTTCTATTAAACGGTCTGGTATTTTGCTCTCGCCAACATCTAGTAATTGGATATTTCAATCAGGTTCCCATCAGGGTCTCGAACATAGACAGAAACGATTTTACCCGTTGCACCTGTTCGCGGTACTGGTCCCTCTTCTATCACGACTCCTAGCGCTTGGATATGCTCAATAACATCAATCATGGGCGTATTGGTAATAAAGCAGAGATCGGCACTGCCAGCTTGCACGTACTCAGCCTTTGGCTCGAACTCATTACCTCTTTGATGAAGGTTAATCTTTTGATTACCAAACGATAAAGCCAAACGCCCTTCACCGAATTGGATTGGCTTCATACCTAACACGTTTTGATAAAAATCCACCGTCACGGATAAGTCTTGAACGGTTAATACCAAATGGTCTAAATGGCTAATTTCCAATTTAATCATCCTTATCTCGTTGTTACTAAATGTTGAATATTCAATGCTGAATAACGCTAAGTTACATACTCTAATGTTGGGTTTGCTAACACAAGATAAGCGTACACCTTCACTTCTCACTTTGAACCAATAAAGGGAGCACAGACTGCGCTCCCTTCTCATCGGTTTTAGCTAACTTGAATCACTTTAAGTCGTTTTAACTAGTCACAAGTACCTTCAAATACCCAGTACCAATAATTGTTGAACGGGTCGGCTCCCCAGTTATCCGCAGACGCTGAGAATCTATTGCCATAATATTGAATTGCTGTGCCTGCGGGGTAATAGTAATTTGGGTTCCACTCTTGAAGGTTATCGCACAAACCTTGTGGTTCTGGTTGTGGCTCAGGTTGAGGAGCTTCTAGGTCAGCACTCACAGCAACATACGCATCCATCGAAGCTTGAGCCCCAGAAGCCATCACGTAAATGTCGGCACCCGTTACACCATTGAGACCACAATATTCTCGGTTACCTTGATTAGTTGACGCACAATCGTAGTCACTCAGCGTGGCTGGTCGACCGATTGCAACGTACATATCTACTTCACCGTACCCATTATAAGTCTGCACCCATACCTCATCGGCTGGTGTATTTTTTAGAACGAACTGTTGCTGATCCGCGCCGTCACTCAAGATAGGCGTTGGCATATTGATCTCTAGGTCCACAACGTCTGAAGTTGGTAATGGTGGATTAGGCTGACCAGAACCACAGTGTTCTACATCAATGCCTACTTCGTTAAAAGCAATCCTTACCGCAGAGGTTTCATAACCAAGATCTTGGGCCGCTTTGCAGACACCGTCAGCACCTTGTTGGAAGTCCGAGTTAGGCGTCCAATAAAGTTGGTTAGCGGTAGCATAAGCCTCAAAAGCTTTCTTAATTCCCCAGTTATTGCTTGTTGATAAATGGTAAAACGCTTTATTGAAAATGCCTGAACTATGGTGAACATCAATGCCGTTGTAGTACTGGTTGACGTGGTCAATAGACACACCATCTTGGCTTGGTTGAATGAAGTAACGCATTGCATCACTATGTTTCATCACATGTTCGCCCATCTTCCAATTGAAGCTACCGTGCACATATTCACTTAATGCTGCTGCTGCCACATCAGAAAAGGATTCATTCATTCCTCCCGACATTCCACGATATTCTAAGCCTGAGTTTTGTTCGGTAAAGCCGTGGCTTACTTCATGGGCGATCACATCCCATGTTGCTAGCGGATACATCGATTGGTTACCATCGCCAAATGTCATTTGACGACCGTCCCAAAATGCGTTCCCATAATTCGAACCATAGTGAACACGCATCGTGAGCTTTTGTTTAATCGGACGTGTATTTAGCCAATCTTGGTACATGTCGAATACACGTTGGCCAAAATAATGAGCGTCATTCATCGGCGCATACGCACCATTCACTGCGCGATAATTGTTAACGTTCACGCCATTATTATCGCTACAGCTAAACTGATGTATCTGCCCAGAGCTTTGCTGATTGTTCATGTTCAGAGTAACGACGTTCTCGCTGTCCATTTGGCAATACGGGTTAACCTGAAAACCGCCATACTTTGTGTTTGAGCCAAAATAATAACGCCCACTTTTTTCGTTACCGCCAGGACCTTCAGCCTCAAGAAAAGCGATGCCTTCCCACTGTTCCAATAGCTCACCAGATTTAGCATCCACAAGCGTAATCGGCCTTGAAGGAGCCATCCCTTTAGTCTGTAAGAAATCAATTTTATAGATGAGCCGAGCAGACTGCTGATCATCAAGCCAAATAACAAGCTCAGTGTGAGGGTCACGGATAGTAGCCGCGGCAATACCTTTGTGTTGTGACTTCGCAATATCAACCGCCTGTTTAGCATTAATCATGGGCAGTGTTGAACCAATATCTGACTCAATACCGGTTAACACTTGGCCATCAACAGCTTTTTCCACACCTTGCTTAGAAAGATCAACGACCACAGATTGTCCATAAACAGGGATTCCATAATGGAGCTGCTTCTTACGTAAAAGTGTTGTTGTATTGGTGTTTACTCGGCTTATATCTTGATAAGACAGTTGTTCACTGGCTACTGTAAGCCCTTGTTGTGTATTATTAAGTACTTTAGACAAGTCAACCTTCGAATAATCAACAACATTAGCAGCTTGAGAAGTAAACGCTATCGGGAATAGCATTATTAAATGTGCACTACGCATATGTAACCTTTTATAATTATGTTTTACAAATTCACCAACTTGATGAGCGCGTATCTTAACGATAGATATTCCACATATAGAAATAAACCTAGTTGCATACGTGAGCTTAATTCAAAACATAATTACTGGTGCAGGACGAACTGAGACATGCAGTCAAAAAAAGTAAGTTAAATCTGATGGTTAACTGAAGCAATGTATTAAGAAGAACGAGAAAATACGAATTTATCCTCATGTCTTTTATATCCATATACAAAGAACTGAACCCAAAGATTGAACATTATTCGTCGCCTTTTTGGGTTAACGACGACGAAAGTGCAGCGTCGACAAATTCAACGGTTTGAATTCCATGATTACCGTCCGAAGAATAACCATGATGAGTGCTTGCTGGTACTTTGGTGAAACGTGCTATTTATCAACCCATATCAGCAATAAACAGATATAGGTTGGAATTCAGCAACTTAGTCTTCACGCTTGTTTAGTGTGTAGTTAACTACACTGTCTTCTCCCACAATGAACACCCAAACATTTTCGCCGTCTACAAAGTGAAATTCATTGGTCGACTCACTCGACTCCAATTTCGCAATAAACTCGGACAATGCTGGCTCGTTGATGATAAAGCGTCCTTTTGAAGTATTCGCATCCAGATCGTTATTCACTTCAATATTCAAAGTAGATTTAGGCAGAATATCGGTTAACCAACCTCTGTCGAACAATCGCTCTTGTTTGGCTTGCGCATAAGTCGAGTATTCATCGCTGACTACATCTGAACAACCCGACATTAGGGCCAGAATCGAAAATAAGACAGGGAGTAAAACGTTAATTTTCATTTAATTACCATCACTTGAAGATAAGGTTTTGAGGTCGTGCTTTGCCACATAACCTCAAAGATATTCACAAAAGGCATTTTATAAATCAATCGTAATCACCATTCAAATCAATTGACTTTATTTACATCCAAACCAGTCATTGAATACCAAACTCTTGATTACTAAGTCATCGCGCTTTCACTCTCCCGCCGTTTAGCCTGTGACAGGTGCAGCAAATGCTAGATAATATTCAGACCAAAGACGCCTTTTACATCGAACAATACCTTTTGCGTTCTTTCCCTAGAGACTTCGCTACCATTTCGCAAAATATCGATGAGCTGCGCTTTGTCATCCAGCAACTCAGATCTTCTTTCACGAATAGGACGAAGCATCTCTTGTAAGCACTCTTCCAACACTTTCTTAGTTTGTCCATCGCCTAGCCCACCTCTTTGATAATGCTCTTTTAGCTGACTGACATAGTTAACGTCTGTGTGAAAAGCATCAAGATAAGTGAACACGATGTTCCCTTCTACCTTGCCTGGGTCTTCAATTCGTAGATGGTTTGGGTCGGTATACATGGATTTAACGGCAGCTCTGATCTCTTTTTCTGTTGAACCAAGATTAATGGCGTTGCCCATCGATTTAGACATCTTACTTTTACCATCAGCACTAGGGAGACGCGAGGCGTTGCTGAGAAGTGGCCTGCATTCATTCAAGATTGGTTTGCCAGCGAGCGAATTTAACTTTCGCACGATCTCATTGGTTTGTTCTAACATCGGCAGTTGGTCATCACCGACAGGTACTAAAGTCGCGTTGAAAGAGGTGATGTCTGCCGCCTGTGAGATTGGATAAGTGAGGAAGCCTGCTGGAATTGAGCGTCCAAATGCTTTGTTTTGAATCTCGCTTTTGACCGTTGGATTACGTTCCAAACGAGCGATAGAAACAAGATTACTGTAGAACATGGTGAGCTCAGCTAACACCGGCAACTGTGATTGTAAACAAATCGTGGTCTTCGCTGGATCAATTCCAACAGCAAGATAGTCAGCGACTACATTGAGAATGTTAGAAGAAACCTTCGAGGGGTTATGGGCGTTGTCGGTCAGCCCTTGCATGTCGGCGACCAATATCGTTTGGTCGTGAATATGCTGCAAAGAGACTCTTTGTTCGAGAGAGCCGACGTAATGGCCTAAATGCAAAGGCCCAGTTGCTCTATCGCCAGTCAGAATGATTTCAGGCTTGTTGGTATTGTTCTTACTGCCAGCGCTATAGTTGCTGACCGCATGGCTGTTGCTATCAATATGGCTGTTTGAATGGGTTTTCATGAGGTATCTCCAAGTTAGAAAGGCTACTGGAGATAAAAAGAGGCGACATTTTTGATGACATTCTTAGCTACCGTCCAGCAGCTAAAGAATGTGAATATTCCGTGCTGCTCTATTAAGAGCACCACCAAAAGAAAATTGAAGTTGAAGCAGAATTAAATTTCATGGTTAAAACCTATCAACAATACAGACTAGCGACAACTGTTATTTACGCGCACCAAGAAAATAGGTTTTAAGATTAACAGGTTATAAGCTTAATCTTTACCGGAACACAGTTCAGTGATTCGGTTACACATGGCTTGGTTAACTGTGAAGTGGGTGTTGAGGAACGCCAGTTGGGCAAGTGCCGATTCAGCCGTACGCTCGTAACCTTGGGTAAAGGTTGGTAGCAATTGAGCAAACTTAGGAAAGCGCGCTTCTAGTCTTCTATCCGACATAAACTCATCGACGAATTCAGGCTCAGAATGTTCAGTTTGATCCACAAGATCGATCAAACGATCAAGTGCGTAAGATTGAACGAATCGACTGCCCGACAGCTTTTCGCCTCGGTTATAACGAGACATGCCGACATAAAGATTGGTTAGAGCCTCACCAATGATCCACTCTTGGGAGTTAGTGTGTGCCTCCCCTTTTACTGGTGGAACACAACACTGCGTATCAAATTCAGGTTGCTGCCAAACAATGCGCCCTTCAGCAAATGGAATATGCGCTAACTCATGGGATTCAAACACCGCAAATTCGCAAAAGATTCCGTCAGCGTATAAGACTTTATAGCCATCGACGGTGTTTCTCACCGCGTAGTCGATTGGGTGAATATCAGATAGCCAATGCAAGCAGTCTAAGAAATACTGCTTATGCCCCGTTTGTACTATCGCGAAAAAATCGACATCTGAATACTGATCAAGTCGCTCCGTTTCAATACCTACGGAGCCCAATCCCAGTAAAGCATGAGCCTTACCCGATGCTTCCAAAGACTCCCCAATCGCATCTAAACGCTGGAGTAATTTTTCTGGTGTGTTTATGTGTCTTGTCTGCATCACTTTATCCGTTTGCATTGCTAAATCCCTATCAAGTTGAATGCCACTCAACCTAACTGATAGTTATAACACCTAAGAAGCCTAATTTATAAAATATGTGTTTCGGATAACGATCTGCGCAAGTTATTGTTTGAATAACGACTGGATTTAGGAGTAACAAAGAGTGCGTTCAACCGATAAACAACACTCTTCTATCATGACTTATCTTTTTAAATGCTTATATTTGTAACAGCTAAGCATCAACAAACAGCGAGCTTATAAACGCTTTAGGGCTAAACCGACAATTTTTCCAAGTAAGCGGCCATTTCTTCTTTCGGCACCATGCCTCCGCCAGTTGCCCACACAAGATGCGTTGCATTCGCTAGCGTCGACTCATCAATCTCTAGGCGATCAAGATATTCTCTATTCTGCTCAACATGAATCACACCCGGCATGCCCGCAAGTGCTGAAGGCTCTAATTGAATCCCCTCGGCTTGATTCAGTTCACTTAGCAATTGATACATGCGTTCGTCGGTTAATGTGTAGTAACCATCAAGCAAACGTTCCATCGCGCGACCAACAAAACCAGACGCACGACCCACCGCTAAGCCGTCAGCAGCCGTTAGATTGTCGATGCCAAGATCTTGTACTGAAATTTGGTCATGCAAACCGGTATGAACGCCAAGAAGCATACAAGGTGAATGCGTCGGCTCTGCAAAAACGCAGTGCACATGGTCGCCAAATGCCATCTTCAAGCCAAATGCAACACCACCGGGCCCGCCACCTACTCCACATGGCAAGTAGACAAATAATGGGTGTTGTTTATCGACCACTATTTGTTGCTGTTCAAATTGTTGCTTTAGTCGTTGTCCTGCCACTGAGTAACCAAGAAACAAGGTTTGCGAATTTTCATCATCAATAAAGAAACAACGTGGGTCTCGCTCCGCCTCTTTACGCCCTTGTTCTACTGCAACGCCATAATCTTGTTGATACTCGACCACGTTAACACCGTGCTCTCGCAGTTTACTTTTCTTCCAAGCTCTCGCGTCTGCCGACATGTGAACAGAGACCGTAAAGCCCAATTTGGCACTCATGATACCGATCGACATGCCTAGGTTACCCGTTGAACCTACTGCAATGCTGTATTGTTGGAAGAAGTTACGAAACTCAGGTTCGAGCAACTTGCTGTAGTCATCGCTTTCACATAGTAACCCGGCTTCAATCGCAAGCTTCTCGGCATGCGTTAGTACTTCATAAATACCTCCGCGCGCTTTGATTGAACCTGAAATCGGCAAATGGCTGTCTTTCTTCATCATCAAACGCCCTTTTATTGGCTGCTGATAATGAGCTTCTAATGCCAACTTCATTGCAGGGATATCGATAAGCTCAGATTCGATGATGCCATTCGTCACATGAGTTTCAGGAAATGCCTTCGCCAGATAAGGGGCAAACCTTTGTAACCTCAAACTCGCATCATGAATATCTTGTTCGCCCAATCCCACATAAGGTAAACCGCGCTCCAGAGTCGTCACATTTGGGTTAAACCAAACCACTTCTTCCAATGCAATCAATTGTTGAAGCAGTGGGAAATCTGAGATGAGTTTATGGATATTCAATATGGTCATGGATTACCTTTTTTGGTAAAGCGCGCGCGACGCTGGTTCAGTCATTAGTAAACCTATTTAAACGGTATTTGTGTAATCATTCAATGACCTGTAGGCTAGCTTTTCTTCTCATAAGCAAACAGTAGAACAACCTATGAGCGCCTCTCTTCGTAATAGCATTTTCGTCATGTTAGGGATTCTATTCCTAGCACTTAACCTTCGTGGGCCTTTTACGAGCTTGGCTCCTGTGCTTTCTCAGGTTATGGAAGGCCTCAACCTTACGTCGTCGGCTGCTGGCTTCTTAACAGCTTTGCCACTGTTAACTTTTGCCTTATTTTCACCATTAGTCACCAAGATATCTCAACGAATTGGCCTAGAACCTAGTCTGCTCTTAGGCTTAGTTTTGATCACTACGGGTATTACACTGCGCTCTTTTGGAGCAATTCCGACTTTATACATCGGCACAGTAATGATTGGACTTGGTATCGCGATTGGTAATGTGTTGTTGCCCGTAGTAGTGAAAATTAGCTTCCCTACTCGTATTGCGACAGTCACTTCTTTGTACATCTTTACTATGGGCATCGGTTCGACGTTAGGCTCAAGTTTGATGGTGCCGTTTTCAAATCTAACCTTATTCACGGTCACGGGTTGGCAATTAGCACTGTTAATGAACCTAATATTCCCAATATTAGCTTTGATGATCTGGTTGCCTAAAATCAGAAAACGCTCTTCTTCATCGACCAATAACAAGCATCAAGAAAAGCCAATTCCGATGAAGAAGATGATCAAGAGTGGCGTTGCATGGCAAGTGACACTAGCTCTTGGGCTTAACTCATTTACCTTCTATTCTTTGGCAGGCTGGCTTCCACAGATCTTGAACGACCTTGGCTACAGCGAAATCGATGCGGGTTATATCTACGGATTTCTACAATTTTCGACTATGGTTCCGGGATTGCTGTTACTGCCGTTCTTAGGTAAAAGCGATAACCAACAATGGCTCATTACGCTTTGTACTTCGAGTGTATTCATTGGATTAATTGGGCTGCTGTATTTGCCTGAGTTTGCGATCTTTTGGGTGGGACTCTTTGGATTAGCCAACTGCTCTACGTTTATTATCGCGCTCTCTTTTGTTGGCCTGAGAACATCGAATAGCAGCCAAGCCGCATCGCTGTCGGGTATGGCGCAAGGAATTGGTTATGCTTTAGCGGCAACAGGTCCAACGCTGGTGGGTAAGCTTCATGCTCAAACCGATTCTTGGAGCGTTCCCATTCTGCTGATCGCATCTGTTGCATTTGCGTGCACGATTTTCGCGGCATTGGCAGCACGAGACAAAAAAGTGAGCGTTTAGGACGAACAGAATGGTTATGGCGTCGTGACTTTATTACTCGCGACTCTATTGCTGACGACGGTTTTGATGTATTCGCTTGGCGACAAACCAAACTTCCCTTTAAAGCGCTGACTAAAACGCCCCTCCGATTGGTAACCGCAAGACTGAGCCAGCATCGCGACATTCTGCTGCCCGTTTTGCATCAGATAAAGCGCGTGACTCAAGCGAACTTCAGCCAGTACCTCACGATATTGCATGCCTTCAAGTTTCAATTTACGGATAAGCGTGGCGCGGCTCATCGCAAAGCGCTCTGCTACCGACTCTAACGGATGTTTCTCGTCCGGTGAATGTGAAAGGTAGTGGCTGAGTTTCTGGCTAAACGAGACGTTTGAGCTAATAAACAATCGATGCAGTACGCCCTTCTCGGCTAATTGCTGGTATAAGCCCTGCAACCAAAACTGCTGGGTCTCTTTACTCATGCTTTGTCTATCAAAGGAAAACAGAGCATTGAGTGAATCTTGTAAGCTTCGGTCCGCTTGTACTGTAGGCAGCCCCAGATCATTCGAGCGTTCCTCACTTAAATCAAGCATCGCCTGAGAAGGTTGGAATTGAAAGCTGAACACTCGTGATAAGAAGCGTCCTTTGTGAGGCATATTCTCAAAACTTAATGACGCTGATGCCTCACACAACAGCAGCTCAGAATGTGAGAGTTCTGCCGTTGAGTCTTTCCAAAACAGGCGCTTACTGCCTGTAATGATCTGAATAATACTAGGAGATAGAATCCTCACATTACGCAGTTTTTGTAACTGCTCTGCACGAAAGATCGTCACTTGATATTGATGATTCATCTCATCTCCCTTGTTTACTTATTATCAACGACCAGCTTTCGCATCAATAACTGGTCGCTTTATTAGCTTGTGTCAATTACTAACGTGTGTAAGCTATTAACGTGTGTAAGTTGTAGTCAGTTTCGCTTTGCCTAAAGCCATGCTGTTCAACGTGAATCCAACCACAGCCGACGGCGTGTTTTCGTCTAGGTTGAGCTTATCCGTTGGCAATGCCCAAACCGCGAACTGGTAGCGGTGCATGCCATCTTTTTCAGGAGGACAAGCGCCACCGAAACCTACCGTTCCATAATCTATGCGGCCTTCTTTGCCACCCACTTTAGAGATGTCGACACCACGAGGTAGCTCGCTCACTGTTGCTGGAATATCAAACGCGACCCAGTGCCAGAAACCACTTTCAGTTGGTGCATCTGGATCATAAGCCGTGATTGCAAAGCTTTTGGTTCCTGCTGGAGCATCTTTCCACATCAACTGCGGTGACAAGTTCTCGCCATCACAGCCCCAACTTGAATATTCAAACGTCTTCGCCATTGGGTGACCTTCTTGAATATCATTACTCGTTAATTCGAATGCCTGAGCCGAGCCCGCTGTTAAGATACTAAGTGCCAATACTGATTTAATGAGTGTTTTCATGGTGGTTCCTCTGATTAGGTATGAGCCCAGTATAGTCCCCTCCATCCGTTCAATAATGACAATAAGTACACAATTATCTAGTTTAATCCATTAAAATGATACTTACTGTATTTCCAATTTATTATTTTAAAACATGACCCACTCGACAATTTGTTGTTAAAGGAACACTTGTTGACATTCAGGTTACAAATCACGTCCAAAACTCTTTAGACTCGCCCCACGACTTTTAACGAGAATGATTGGATGCGCAGGTTTACCTTAGCCCTTGGCTTGATCTTTTGGCTCCCAACTCTAGCCAATGCCCAAAGTTTGCAAGACAAGTGGCAAACCCTGTATCAACTGAGCTGGCAATCATCCCCAATCCTAGTATCTCAACAAGAGTTGGCTCAGTATCCGAAAGTTCTGCTTCATGAACGTAGCCGCTATCCTGATTTCAACCAATTCAGTTGGGACGACATCGCAGCGTTAGCGTCAATACAAGATCACTGCCGAGCGATTGAAAGCAATAACCCTTCATTAGATGACGCCATCGAGTTTGAGCTCGCTTTGTGTCAGCAACAAGCATTGGATTCCATTTGGTTTGCAGCACACTCCAAACGACACCCTGCAGGTGGCAGTTTTGCTGATCGTTATTTAGCCGCTTACCCAGATGTGACCGAGCAGATACGCCCATTTTTGAGTCTTACCAACCCTCAGCATCCTTTATATAACAAGCTAGAAAACCTAAGCGCACAAGGCAGAGAAGCACTGCTCAGTGGATACCGCGCTTGGCAACAGGACGATGTGCTTTGGTTAAGTGGCGAACAAGGCTGGAAAGCCATTCCCTTAAATGTTTGGCAACCTATTGCAGAGCGGCAAGAGGTATCTTTGACGGGTGAAACCTGTACTTTTCGTTACAGCAACGTGTGCTTAAGCGAGCCTAGCAATGACAATCTGATCATGAAAACGTTGATCTTTACATTGCTGTTAACGTTGCTTTCCGGACTCGGTAGAGTCTTATACCTAAGAACAAAACAACGAAAAGAGAGGCAGTTCGTTTTACAGCTTCTTACTCATGAACTGCGCACGCCAATTACTAGCCTAGGCTTAACCGTCGAAATGTTTAGAAATCGCTACGATGACTTTTCTGATGAAACTCAAAATGCGGTTTGGCGTTTAATATCCGACTATCAAAGGCTCTCTCAGCTCACCGAAAACAGTAAAGTGTATCTAAGTTCGGATCAGTCAGAACCTTTGTTGAAGCAAAACGCTTCATTAGAAGAGTGGCTCGATCATGTATGTGAAAAGCACAATATCGAGTATCAATGTGATTCAAGTGATGCTGAACTTAACCTACCGTATTACTGGCTAACCATCTGCTTAGATAACTTGATTAAGAACGCTAAACAGCACGGTATAGGTGAGGTTTTGGTCAAGGTAGAACTCGCTGATAAGCTCAGGATTGAGGTGCAAGACGAAGGTCACTTCCCTTCTTTTCTGCAACGGTTAGTATCTCGAGCAACACCGAATATCAATCACAGACAAGACAACATGGGCATTGGCCTCACAATTGTCGAACACTTGATGAAACAAGCGAATGGCCGCCTCATTATTCTTCGTAACCCAACCCGATGTATTTTGGAAATAGCTTATGAACACCCTACTGCTGATTGAAGACGACCATCTACTTGGACAGGGCCTCGTCAGCTTCTTTGAGTCCAATGGTTACCAATGCCTTTGGGCGAAGGATTCAGAGAGTGCCAGTAAGCAATGGTTCCGAGCCGATCTAGTGATACTGGATCGACAACTCGAAGACGGTGACAGCTTGCGACATTTGCCGAATTGGTTACTGCTCAAAGCCCTACCAGTGATTGTGTTAACGGCTAAAGTGGAAGTCCAACAACGCGTAGAAGGCTTAATGGCAGGAGCCAAAGATTACGTCACTAAACCTTTCTCGAACGAGGAGTTGCTTGCTCGAGTCATTACCCAACTTCGTCCGTTAGGGGTGAGCCACTTAAATTACGCAAATATCCAAATCAACTTGTCAGAACGAATCGCTTATTTGGATGAAAGCCCGATCACGTTAAAACCTAAAGAGTTCCAGTTATTGGTCTTGTTTGTTCAGAACCAAAGTCGTGTGTTTCATCGTGATGAGTTACTCAATAAGATTTGGGGTTATCAAGCCTTTCCAAGTACCCGAACCGTGGATAATCACATACTGCGCTTGCGCCAGAAGCTGCCAACCCTAAAGATCGAAACACATCGCGGCGTTGGTTACCGCTTAGCTGGGGAATCATAATGAGAGTCACTTCGTTAATCGCATTGATCTGCGC
The DNA here is from genome assembly GCF_057785955.1 of Vibrio sp. QJM3NY_27. Taxonomy (NCBI): domain Bacteria; kingdom Pseudomonadati; phylum Pseudomonadota; class Gammaproteobacteria; order Vibrionales; family Vibrionaceae; genus Vibrio; species Vibrio sp. QJM3NY_27. The sequence goes on from NZ_CM173512.1 coordinate 1,744,818, forward strand.
TTTGCCGTTTGCGTGTCACGCCGCTTGGTTTACCAACACACCATTGCAACATACGTATCAATCTCTGCTTGATGAACAACCTCAAGTCGCGTGGCAAGAGCTTCAAATCGCACTCGATCAACAAACACTCGATAGTGAGCTTTGGCTGCCTGTGAAACAAGAGATATTGAGCCAAACTCAATGCGGAACTTCACTAAGACAAGACACTGAGACGAAACATCACATTCAAGTTAGCTTCATTCGACGCTACGGCCTGTCATCGCAAGGTTATCAAATCAAAGTCGCTGCAGAGCAACTCAGTGAAGACACGAAAATCCAAACACAACCTATCTCTCTGGTTTCCCCAAGAGGTAAAATCCTTCTCGATGGACAACTCGCTTCTAACAATGAGTATCAAGAGATTGAGACTAGTGAAATGTTTATCAAACCCGAATCTGGTGTTTATCAACTAAAGATAGATTCAAACCACTATCCTATTGTTGTCGCTTTAGACAACAGCAAGCGATGGTTAACACTCGAAAGTAAACTCAGCGCACCACATATCGTGATCACGCCACCGAAGGTGATCAACAACTGCCCTAACGCCAATGTGAGTTGGCAATGGTTCGATGAGAACTACAACCTGTTAGGCTACAAAGTGCCAATCAAGATAGCGCAAGCACCCGTTCCCACAGAAAGCCCACTAGGGACTAATGCCAAACACTTGAGTGCTTCGGTTGAAATGTTTGAATACCAAGGCGCGATTGAAGTCCAATATGTGCAGCGTGTCGCGGTGCCTTTCTAATGGAATGCATTCAGAAGAAGATGAGAAACTAGGTAATGCAGAAAATAGAGACATATAGGTGACAAAGCACTAGCGCTACTTGGGTGTAATAACCGTACTTACCCTTTACGGAATCTAGATATGCTCAGCGTACGTCACCCACTCAATCTTTCTACTTGTGCCATTGTAGCTTTAACAACAGCTTGTCTGTTTTCATCCAACGCACAAGCGGGCCAAATAACGCTCACCACTATTAGCACCAGCAACAGCAGCGTTAGCGGAAATAGCATTAGCGGCAGCAGTATTCGCGACAACGCTAACATCGCCACTAACAATACAGTCTCTATTTCATCGAATACTTTAGAGATAGATTGGAACGGCTTAAGCGTTAACAGCGGCGCTCTCACCGTTGATAACCAACCACAGAAAGCGACCAATCTAGTCATTGGTCTTTCCGATAAAATTAATTCAGCAAAGACCGCAACTTGGACCTTAGTACCTAGTGGGATAAACGTTGAGGCCGAGCTTAATCAAGACCAGCTCACTTTTCAGTTCAGCTTCCCTTCAAATATACAGGTGAAACGTAACCAGCCCGTAGAGTTGGCGTGGTTTGATCTTGCAGAAAAACAAACTCAGACCCTATTTCTTCCTTTTAGCGAAGGCATGCGTGTACCTACAAATAACAAGCTTTGGGGTAGTTATCTAGTCGACAACCATTCTGGAAGCAACACCACTCAAGACCTAAAGATGCCTTTTTGGACAGCACAACAGAACGACCACTTCATTAGCTATCAGATGATTAATGCAACCAACAATCAACTGCTCTTTGCAGATGCATCCTCTAATACTTCCACAAATTCCAAGACCAGAATTGATATGAAGGCATCACACCAATTTACGATGCTCAATCAGTCACAATCTTTTATTGTTCGTATCACCCTTGGAGACTCGTGGTTAGATGGAGCGAAACACTACCGCGATTGGCGCATCGAAAATGGCCTTTCTGAAACACTTGTAGCAAAGCAAAAGCACAATCCAGATGTGAGTAAGCTAATCGGCGCAAGCCACATTTACCTATTTGGCAAAGACCCATTAAGCATCCAAGATGTAAGCGACTGGTGGGGATTGAAAACCTGGTATTTAGAAGGCTCTAAACTCAACGTTTCGAATGAAGCAAAAAGAGAGCTTTCATCACTCTCCAAGGGCAAAGACTGGTTCAGTCAGTACCACAAACAGTTATTGTTGGACTCTATTAGCCAGTCGTTGCAGGTGTTATTTCCAGTCGGTAATCCGACACTCGAAAACAACACGATTAAAGCTCAATACGTGGCAGCGCAGAATAAGAAAAATTGGTTGGTTGAACACGCCTCCCCCTACCTAAACTCGTCAGACACTTGGGGACAAGCGTTGTCTTCAGACATGGTAACCAATCTAAATAAGGCAGGCTTAAACAAACTTTGGCTCGGATTTGATAATTGGATGCCAGCATTCTATCAACCTAACGCTGTGGGTCTGGCAAAACAGTCAGGATATCTGGTCGGCACCTATGACTCCTACAACACAGCCATTCCTGCGAAGCTGAACGACAACTGGCTAACCGCTCAATTACCAGAGCCAATGCGTCAAAGTTGTGCCATTGAACTAGCGGATGGCAGCCTAAAAAAAGGGTTTCGAGGTAACGGATTCTATCTTAATCCGAATTGCCATTTAGATTACGTAAAGCAGCGCGCTCAAGACATTATGAAATTCGGCAACTTCAACAGCTTGTTCTTAGATGTTGATGCAACCGCCATGGCACGTGAGGATTACAGCGGCTCTATAGACAGTCATAGCAAGAGTCATAGCAACAGCAATGGTAATGGCAATGGCGATACAAACGAATCGGATATGCTTTCTGCCTTCAACAACCGAATGCAGTGGCTAAGCGAGCAACCATCGTTAGTATTAGGCTCTGAAGACGGCAACAGCCTAACAACAAAAGGCATCGCGTTTGCACACGGCTTAGAAACGGTAGGCTTCGGTTGGACAGATAAAGACATGAAAGAAAATCGTCAATCACCTTACTATTTAGGTCGTTGGTATCCAGACCACAAACCTGACTTCTTCTTTAAACCCGCCGAGGTTAAAGAGCCCTACAAGTCGCTACTGTTTTCGCCACAATATCGAATTCCGCTTTACCAAGCCGTTTTCCATGATGAAGTAATCAATACGCGCCATTGGCACTCAGACAGCCTTAAGTTCACTAATGTACAAGCAGAACGAGACTTAACCGCCATGTTGTACAACACACCACCGATGGTTCACTTGACCAGAGATGAAGCTTTATCAAGTTCAAGTCCAAGGATAAAAGCACTCAAACACTATCAAGATGGCTTTGAACCGATGCACGAACAGTTATGGGATAAACAGTTGGTCGATTTCGACTGGTTAGACAAAAGCGGCGAAGTTCAACAAACCGAGTTCAGTGACGGGAGTAAGATCATTGCCAACTTCTCCAACAAGACCTTTCGTCACGATAACATTGATATTGCAGCCCTGTCGGTCAAAGCTATATTAGCGAATGGGCAAGTCGTCGACTGGCAGCCCAATCATAGTTAGCTTCAATACGGTTTAGACAAAAATGAATAATAGGAAGCTTAAGCACTTATTTAACCGCTAATGTTCAGCCCGTTACTTGTGCTTCCTATTTTGAAAGGCAGTCAGTAGATAGTCGATAAAGACCTTTTTACGTTTCGGCATCAACTGCCTGTCTGCATACACTAGGCTTACTGAAACTTCTGGCATCTCATATTCAGGTAACAAACGAATCAGCTTACCTGTCTTGAAGTGTTCCCGACAAATGAATTCAGGAAGCACCGCCAAGCCGAGCCCATCCACACAAGCTGTTAGGCATGCCGTGATGGTATTCACCCGTAACTGACACGGCAGATCGATCAAAATCGACTCACCGCCTTCTAATTGCAAATGCCACTTGGGTAGACGTGCCGCCTTATTCACCACCTCAATCATCCTAAATGGAGGCTTAAGGTCATCGGGTGAAGAGATTTCACCGAACTGTTCTAAATACTCAGGGCTGGCTACCAATACACGCTTCGATGTTGTGAGGTAGCGAGAAACCAAGCTCGAATCCACCAGCTCACCAATTTGTGCGTAAAGATCGATCCCCTCCGCAATGATGTCGACTTCTCGATTCGACAGTTCTAAGTTCAAAGTCACGTTTGGGTGCTCTTTTAGGAAACTGTGGATGTATGTGGCTAATACTTGATGTCCCAATTCGACAGGCAACACAACATTCAACTGCCCTCGGATCAAATCCTGATTGGCAGAAACCTCTAACTCAGCTTGGTTCATGATCTCTTGCATCTGCATGCTCGACTGATAAAAGCGCTCACCCTCTGGCGTTAAAACTAAACTTCGTGTCGAACGAGTGATCAACCTCACACCTAGATGCTGCTCTAGCTCGTCAAGCTTTCGGCTGACGGTCGACTTGGTCATGTTCAACGCTTCAGCTGCGTGCGTGAAACTCCCATAATCAACAACTTGTGTAAAAACAGTCACAGCATTTAAGTCCATCGTACTTCTCCCAAAGCTATATTAGTAAGATTTTTGCAACAGTGTTTCCCTTTTTTCCTATCTTATCAATCAATCGAATTCATTTACAATTCGTTACATCTAAATAAAAACAAAATGAGAAATAAAAAATGACAGAGAACAACAACGCTTCGCAATCAGTAAGCACAAAAAAACGTAAAAAAGCCCCGCTTATTGCTACTGCGATCATGCTGTCATTAGGTCTTGCTGGTGCCGGATATTGGTACGGCTATGGCCAATACTTTGAATCTACCGACAATGCCTACCTACAAGGCGACATCACGAATATAAGCCCGAAGGTGTCAGGTTATATTGTTAAGTCTTACGTGAGTGATAACCAATCGGTTAAACAAGGTGACTTGTTGGTTCAAATTGATGATCGTGATTACCAATCTGCACTTGCTCAGGCGAATGCGCATTTAAGCGTCGTTCAATCAAGCGTACACAACCTTATCGCTCAACAAACGTTACAACGTAGCCAAATAAATCAAGCCGAGAGCCGTGTTGATTCCGCACAAGCTGAATACGAGCGTGCAATCCAACAAGTCGTGCGTTCTCGCAGCTTATTAAAGCGCAACTATGCTTCGCAAGATGAAGTCGACAGCATGGTCGCACAACAAAAAGTCACCCAAGCAGAACTTGAAGAAGCAAAAGCAAACCTCGTCGCAAGTAATGATCAGCTAATCGTGATTGCGAGTGAAATCGAACAAGCAAACGCATCCGTGACTGAAGCTCAAGCACAAAGAGATCAAGCACAACTTAACCTTGATTACACCAAAGTTTACGCGCCAGCAGATGGTGTAATTGGCAAACGCAGCGTGCGAGAAGGTCTGTTGATTCAAGCCGGCGCGCCACTTATGAGTTTGGTACCAAACAACCAAGTGTGGATCGAAGCTAATTTCAAAGAGACACAGTTAAGCGGCATTCATAAAGGTCAATCCGTAGAAGTTGAATTAGATGCCTTCCCGGGACAACCACTTGAAGGCGTGGTAGACAGTTTCTCTCCTGCGACTGGCGCCAAGTTTGCACTACTGCCACCAGAAAACGCGACCGGTAACTTTACTAAAATCGTTCAACGTGTACCGGTGAAAATTACCATTCCAGATCAGCAAGAATTGAAAGGTAGATTGCTTCCTGGTTTGTCTGTGGTAGCGACCATCGATAAACGAGGCTAGATCATGAGTAACGCTGGTGTTGTCACCCACACTAATGATGATGGAGTGGTTTCTAGACGCCATTGGATCGCCCTATTTGGCGGTTTGATTGGCGCGTTTATGGCGATCTTGGATATTCAGATCACCAACTCGTCTCTCAAAGATATTCAAGGCGCGCTGTCTGCCACCTTAGATGAAAGTTCGTGGATCTCTACGTCTTATCTAGTCGCAGAGATGATTGCTATCCCACTCAGTGGTTGGCTTTCTAAAGCGCTCGGTAAACGCCGTTATATCACGTGGACGACGGCCATTTTCACCATTTCATCTTTGCTGTGTTCGTTCTCTTGGAATATGACCTCGATGATCGTATTCCGAGCGATGCAAGGCTTCAGTGGTGGCGCTTTAATCCCGCTTGCTTTCTCGTTAGTGATTCAGTTATTGCCTGTTAACAAACGGGCTGTGGGTATGGCACTGTTTGGCGTAACCGCGACCTTTGCTCCATCGATCGGCCCAACATTTGGTGGTTGGCTGACGGAGAACTTTTCATGGCACTATATTTTCTACATCAATATTCCGCCTGCTTTGCTTGTGGTCACCATGATCCGATATGGCTTGGATGACGAAAAGCTCGACCTTGGGACGCTGAAAAAAGCGGACTGGTTTGGTATTGCCACCATGGCGTTAGGGCTAGGTTGTTTGGAAGTGGTACTAGAAGAAGGTAACCGTGAAGAGTGGTTCAGTTCGAGCTTTATTATTGGCTTGAGTATCGTGTCGGCGGTGAGTTTGGTTTACTTCGTGATAAACGAACTCCAACACAAAAAGCCATTGGTTAACCTGCGGCTATTGCGGGATGGGCAGTTTGCTATGTCTTGTGTCGCCTATTTGATTTTGGGGATGGCGTTGCTTGGCTCTATCTATGTGCTGCCGATGTATCTCACTCAAATTCAGCAATATAACGCGATGGAAATTGGTGAAGTGCTAATGTGGATGGGTTTCCCACAGCTTCTGATATTCCCAATTGTGCCCAAGCTAACACAGATAATTAAGCCTAAGTACTTGGTGACCTTTGGCTTCGCAATGTTCGGTTTCAGTTGTTACGTGAATACGCACATGACAATCGATTTTGCTGGCCAACAGCTGATTTTGTCTATGGTTCTGCGTGCTATCGGTAGCCCATTTATTATGGTTCCGCTGTCTTTGGTTGCCATGAAAAACATCAGCAAAATGGACACGCCAGACGCATCAACGTTAACCAACGTAATGAGAAACTTAGGTGGCGCTTTCAGCATCGCGATTATCGCTACGCTATTGGATAACAAAACCCGTGAGCATCTGGCTCACATCAAGGAGTCGCTACCTTCTGTGAGTCAACTTGGTTGGCAGACGCTTCAGCAACAACAAGCGTTTTTCATTCAGTCAGGAAGTGATGCCGCAACGGCGATGCAACAAGCGCAAGCAAGCTTACTTGGTACAATGCAACGTGACGCTGCCATCATGGCTTACAACGATGTGTTCTTAATGATGACGGCGTTCTTGGCTCTAGCGGCAGTATTGATTTTTAACATGCGTGATTAGCGCTAGTTTTTTAGTTAGTAAAGCTTCAAAAAAGGCTACATTTCGGATAAAAAATCGAGTAAGAAAACAGAGAGGTAAGCTTATCGGCTTACCTCTTTTTTATTTCTAAAACACGGATAACCCCACAAAAATAAGGTAAACGCAGCCTGCGTTTGAAGGCTTTCATAAATGTTATCGAATACTCTTTAATTACCAATAGTTTATTGAGTGTTTGTATGTGATATAGGCACCTTGACAATGTGCAACCTGACACCTAAATTAAACATAACATTTGGTATTGAGGAAAATGGATTTGACCTTACCAACAGACCTGCGGGTTTTGATTGTCGACGACTCTAAGAGCGCAACAATACTCATTAAGCAGCAACTCTCGAGCTTGGGCATTTCACATGATTGCATCTTTATTGCGACCGATTATCGACAAGCCATCAAGGCGGTCGAGACGCACTCATTTCATGTACTCCTCATTGACTACCACTTAGAGCAATCCTTCACGGGGTTTGAGCTTTTGGGGATCCTCTATCGAAACAGGCTCATCGATCATACAGTCGCCACGATTCTTGTTTCTGGGGATATGCGTCAGGAAACCGTATTGACAGCCCTTTCTGGCGAAGCACATCACTTTGTTTCTAAACCGATCAATACTCAATCTTTAGGCAAGAAGATTCAAAGTGCTGTGTCCGTTTCGAAGAAACTCACCCAACTGAATGACTTATATCCGATCACTAATCTGGAACGATTGACACAAGCGTTAGCGATCTCCCCTAATGGCAATAGCGTTCAGTTTGAAGCGACGTTGATTGAGCACTTAATTGGAGGCAAAGAATGGGATTTGCTTTCAAGCACAATCAACAACTCGAACACGAAAATGCACCCGACCAAATTAGTCGCAGAGGCATTAATTCTAGACAGCTTGGGTAAACCGAACCTAGCCATAGAAAAGCTCCACAATTACCTGATTGCTCAGCCATTGTCATTAAACGTTATTGATTGTTTAAGCTGCATTTATGAAAAACATAATATGTTACTGCCCGCACTTAAACTGGCCATAAGAGCGTTTGAAATGACGCCTAGCATCAGTCACCGTGCGATAAGAGCAATCGACTTGGCAGAAAACGTCGACAACACCCTGATGCTTATCAAGCTTGGTGAGATGTACGCGACGCATATATCGTCTGCCGACATTGATATTATTCATTCCATTAGCGCTCACTTCAGTTCACTAAAGGCGACCTACCAACGTGAGACACAATTAAAGTACAAACGTATTCTGCTGGAACATGCTAATCAATTCACAGAGTTGGTAAATCTCAAACTTCCGGTAAAACAACAGCAACAAGTTCTGGCCAGCCTTGCCCTATTTCAAAGTAATATTTTACTCATTGAGAACAGCCCTCAAGTTGCTCACAAGAAAGTGATTCGAGCCTCGACACTGTTAGCAAATAACTTTTACAACCAACCCACTCACTTATTGCTTCAATTGCTGCCTCTCCTGACTCACTTTGGCGAGTACTCCCTGTACCACTTAGTTACAGAGTGCTTAAAAGCTCGAGGGGAGACAATAAACCACCAACTCGAATCAAAAGATGTAGACCCTTCTACTTGTGTAAATATCGAAAATTCCGATTCCATCCAAGAACTAAAGGACTACATTCACAATTACCCATATTCAATTGCGGCGAAACTTGACTATATATATGCCGTCCATAAAGCTCATATAGAAGAAAACCTTAGACACGAATACTTGAAACAGCTCGCACAGCTAGAGCTTCCACCAAGATGGAGCCAATGGCTCAGTGATTCATTAAGATCTGGTTTTTCTACTAAGCCGCCCAGCCCATTTTCAACATACAGCCGACAGGAGTCTATATGCTAGATTTTGATGCCCTAAATGCCTACTTAGATAATGACAAAGAAGTGATTTTCGCTGTGTTGTCTGTGTATCAAGAAGACCATGGCAATTCATTAGAAGAGATACAAGAACTGGTACAGCAACAGGATTGGGGCAAGCTTCATTTTACCGTGCACACATTAAAAGGCATATTAGCCAGCTTCGGCGAAGAAACCGCCACCGTGGCCTTAGAAAGAGTGGAGCAAAACACACTTAATAAGCTTGCACCTCAAGATGATGATCTTTCTGTTATCTACAGCGAAATGAAGATCATCAACAAACAAATCGATGAGGTGCTCAGCACTTATTAGTCAATTCACTGAGCTTTTAGTATTCCGTAACAGCTTTTAGTCTCCACTAATAGTTTTATAGTTTTACGCAGCAAACAATGTCAGCTGAACAGGTTAAAGAGCTGAGGTACTTTGGCAACATGGAACCTCGACTCTTGCCACGTTCTCCTCATTTTCCCTATCAATTATATAGCCGCCCGCTACTATAAATTCACTCGATTTATCTACATACGCCAATGCATAATACATACTTTATAAGCTATGCATGTTCATGTTTCCTATGAAAAACCGACACGTTCGATGAGATGTAAAATGGTTAAATACTTGTAGATCTTTTTGTGACGTAAGTATACGAAATTGCATTTTATTTATTGGTAAAGAAGAAACTGTTATCTACACTCTAATGAAACCAAGCGTTAATCACTTGGTGGCATAATAATAAATAAAAAAATAAAACGTTCAGTCGGCTAAAAAAGGACAAGGAAATGAACAATGACAGTTTTGCTGCGTTTCAGGGGCTCATGGATGACACACCCATTAAAGAATCATTTTCTACCACTGCAGAACCTTATGCTCACTATCTAAAGGATATTGTGGGGATTGATCTGCTGTCGCGTGAAGATGAGGTGTATTACGCAAAATTGAATCGCGCTGGTGACAAGCAAGCACGTGACATCATGATCGAATCAAACCTGCGACTTGTTGTAAAAATCGCAAAGAGTTACCTAAAACGTAAAGGCAACAACTTCACGCTGCTCGACCTTATCGAAGAAGGTAACATCGGCTTAATCAAAGCAATCGATAAATACGATCCCGAACCCGGTTATCGCTTTTCGACTTACGCCGTATGGTGGATTCGAGAGAATATTGAAGCAGCATTGATGAACAAAGGTCGTACTGTCCGATTGCCCGCCCACGTATGCAAAGAAATAAATAGCCTCGCGTCCAAGAAGCTCGATGTAAGTAAAAAAATGAGTAAAGAGATTTCTATTTCAGAGTTGTCAGACAGCTCTGGTGTTAAGGCCGAACGCGTCGATCAACTGGTGGCGTTAAGTGGGTTTATTGACGTGACAACAACGGTTGGTATCAGCCACGCACCGATAGTACTTGAACAGTGTGAAAGTGAGTATATCCCTGACCCGCAAAAAGATTGTGAAGATCAGTCTTTTACCCAAGCTCTAGAGCAAATAATAAACACACTGCCACCCAAATTACAGAAGGTTCTCATTCACCGTTTTGGTTTCTTTGATAACAAGGTGAAAACACTGTCTGAGGTGGGACAAATGCAAGATGTGAATGTTTCTAATGAGCGTGTTAGACAAATGCAGAAAGAAGCAGTCGAGAGAATTCAAAAACGACTCAAATTTGATGGTTGGGTGTAAGTCTCAACCCTACTGATAAGTTATAACGACAGGAAAGAACAATAACGTTAGACAAAAGCATCGTTAATTGAGAAACAACGTTAATTAAAGAAAGAACCTTAAGGGTGAGCCTCAAAGCTTGCCCTTTTTGTTTGCCTGTTTTGTTTACCTAATTCGGTAGAAAAACAAAAAGATCGTAAGCACACGAACCCTAAATGGCTAATCGCTATTGGCAAATGCCACAGCATTAACTTACCTTAAAGAAGTGACTCGCTCACTGCGTAAAATGAGATAATTGATGTAAGTGGTTTCAAGGCAATCTTGTTCCCACACAGATAGAATCCGTTTGGCCGCAAAATAATAATCTTTGTTTCTCAACAGCATCCCAACGGTGCCGCTGAGCTTTTCAAATCGAACGTGATCGCTCGCAGAGATGTAGTCATCTTCACTTTCAATAATGGGTGCTAAACCATCAGCAAACCAATTATTCAATATTTCTCGCATCTCTAATTCGGACTCAGGCACATCCACACTCGACAACTCACGATGTTGAGGTGGTGGCACGATGTACTTCGACGCTTGCGGTGAACTGACATAACGATACATGTCGTCCCTCCTTTCTAACTAACTCTTCTAATAATTAAGGACATTTTTATCTGTTCTCAAGTTTATTTAGCGAAACAAACAATATTGTTTAGAAGAACAAGCAATAAAAAAGCCATGCATCAATGACCCACATGGCTTTAGTGAGGGCAACTTTACGCTGCCCTATCTACTTGTTGGTTTAGACTAAATGTCGGTTCAGACTAAAACCAAGCCCTCTCGATTAAATCGAGCTTTGGTCGAAGTCGTTGCCTTGATCGGTTCCAGTTTGAGAATCTGAATCGAAGCTTCCAGAGTCATCCGTGAAGTCAACACCTTGATCTTGACCACCTGAACTTGTCCAGTCGCTGCCTCCAGATTCCATACCTGCCATGTCCGGTTGCTGCTCTTGAGTAGAACCTTGCATGGTGTATTGATCATCGACCTCAACTTCAACAGAACCGCTCGCACCGTCAATTGAGCTACCCAACTCGTCGTAACCTTGGAATTGGATTTCGCTAGTCCCTTCGTAACCTTCTGGAAGTTCAACGGATACCGGTTGCTCTAAGTTGCCACTGATTGTGAAGCTACCATCACCGTTATCCAGTGCGTTGCTCACAGTGGAACCCTCAGGTAAGCCAGACATATCAGCGTAATCAACCGATTCGTTACCACTCACCTCATCTGGAATCGAGATAGAGATGGTATCGCCCGGTGCCGCGGTTACATCTGCTGTACTGTCTTCAGTTTCAGCATCTTGAGCTTGGTCATCAGCTTGTTGAGCCACTTCCACTTGCTGGTCTTCTGTTACTTGAGCAGCTTGAACTTGTGGTTCATCACTTTGTACTGAATCATCGGCTACTTGGATACTTAAGCTATGGCTCGACACCTCACCACCATCGTTAACGTCAACATTCATCGCTAAATTGCCATCGAAGTCCTCGTTCGGCCAATAAGTCCACTCACCTTCACCAGATTCCGCAAAGAAGCCTGCATCGTTCGCGTCTGCAACATCAACAACTTGTGCAGAATCACTCACGCCTAACTCATCCACCAGCTGTGACTCGGTGATAGTTAGTGAACCATCATCAGCTAAGGCATAACCTTCACTCGCCGCTGCTTCATCGCCACCTTGGATATCCACATTGAAGAAGCTTTCGATGCGATTTTCGCCATCGGTCGCGATAAACCCAACTTGAACATCGCCGGTGTAGTCTTCAGCAGGTGTGAATTGATAGTTACCTTGGTTATCGCTCTCAATTACGCCCTGACCTTCCATCAAGCTTACTGACTCAATGCTCAAGCTATCGCCTTCTGCATCGCTCAGGTTCGCTAACATGTCTTCATCAGTGAACGACAAGGTTGCATCCGCTGCGATTTCCGTCGTCGTGATGCTGTTAACTTCTGGTGCTGCATTCTCTTGCGAGTCGCCTTCTTTCACGACTACGCCAGTTTGCTCATCATGAAGCACGCCATCTTTATCAACTACGTACGCAATGTCTGCTTCGCCAGTGAAGCCTGGTGCTGGTGTGAAGGTCCAAGTGCCATCGCCATTATCGACAATCTCACCTTGGCTGCGGTCGGCAAGATGAACCAGTTTCACTTCATCATCGCTGTCAGCATCCACATTCTCAGCCAAACCGATTAGGTCGTCCGCCGTTAGGATGATGGAATCACCCGCTACGGTTTCGAAATCACCAGAATCGATGCCATCTTCAAACGCTTCCGGCTCATCTCCGTAATCAACCGTTGTTGCGCTTACGGTTACGAAGAACTCACCATGGAAGTCTTCAGGAGGCGTCATTTGAATGTTTGAGATATCCCAATCGAACAGGTCGATGTATTGACCCGGCTCGGTGATCATCACGGTATTCACACCATCTGTTACCTCGAATCCAACAGGGAAACCTGTCATCACTAGGTTACTTAGTGTTTCTGAATCATCGACTAGGCCAACATTCAGTCCTAAGTGACCGGTTTCATCCTCACCGAACACCAATGGACCGTCATGGTCAGTTGAAATAACCGCGCCATCTGCGACAGGACGTACGTACACAGGAACATCGAGAACGGTTTCAAACTCACCGTCACTCACGACAACTTGTAGGTCAGAAACACCCGCAAAGTCGCCTGTTGGTGTGAATGTCCACGTACCATCACCGTTGTCTGTTACTTCTCCGCCATCTTCACCGTCTGCGGTGATAATGCGAGAAACAACAAGGTCAGCGGTATCAATGTCACCGAACAAGTTCATCAAGTCGCCAGCATCGAAGGTGAACGCGCCATCTTCGCTTGTGGTCATCATTGCGTTGCCGACGTTAAACGGTGCGTCGTTAACAGGAATGACATCCACATTCAGCGAGCCATCAACCACTTCTTCCCCGTCAGTCGCTTGATAACCCAGTTCTACCAAGCCATTAAAGTCTTGAGTAGTCACTAAGTGATACATGCCGTCTGGTTGCTGCGTTAAGGTCGCATTGGCTGGAGCACGAACCGTGATGCTTTCGATGCTGATCTCGTCACCATCTAGATCCGTCACTTGATCCGCGATGTAAGCTGGGTCAATCACCATGACCACATCTTCTTCGCCCTGCATCTCAATCATTGGCGCTTCAGGTGCATCATTCACTGGCGTGACATCGATGTTACCGTCGACTGAAATTGTCTCTTGGCCATCACTAACGTTAAACGTCATTGGCACATCGCCATTGAAGTTCTCGTTTGGTGTGAATGACCAAGTACCATCTTCGTTGTCTAACAACTCACCCAAGCTAGGGTCGATTTGTAGACCCGAAGCTGACAGCTCGTCTGCGGTGTTATCTATATCCGTCGCCTGAGCCAACAACATGTCTTGTGTGATAAGAATGGTGCTGTCTTCGGCTGTGGTTAGTTTCACATCCTCAGATTCAGGTCCATCGTTCACGGCTAGAACTTCAATACCCGTCGTTGTTGTCGCTGTTGCACCGTCATCGTCGGTTACAACCACATCTAGGCTGATATCACCGTTAAAGTTCTCACTTGGTGTGAAGGTTACTGAACCATCATCGTTTTGAACCAATTCGCCGTCAGAGCCAGTGTAAGTCACGCTTTCAAGCGACACTTCACCATCAACGTCTGAGCTGTTGGCAATCAACTGCTCAGGGCTAATGGTAATCGTGCCATCTTCGTTCATCTGGTAAGACGTTGAACCCGCCACTGGTGCATCGTTAATGTCGGTTACGGTCACATCAATATTGGCATCGACTGTCTCGGTGCCATCAGACACTGTGAAGCCAAGGTTTACATCGCCATTGAAGTTCTCGTTTGGAGCAAAGCTGTAAGTGCCATCACCGTTATCCGTGAACACACCTTCTGCGCCCGTGTAAGACACATCCGTGATAGACAAATCATCGCCGTCGATGTCTGCAGCACCTGCTAGTAGGTCTGCATCCGTGAAGATTAGTGTTCCATCTTCCTCAACGGTGAAGCTTTGGTCTGCGGCTGTTGGTAGGTCATTGACTGGGTTAACCGTTAGGTCGACGCCAGCTTGAACAGTTTCAAGGCCATCTGACACATCGAAGCTCAAGTCAATCTCACCGTTGAAATCAGCATCCGGCATGATAGTAAATGAACCATCTTCGTTTGCTGTGACGGTTGCATTGTCACCCGCAGATAGGTTGCTTGCGGTCAGTGCATCACCATCAACATCGGAAGCGTTCGCCAACAACTGTTCTTGAGATAGCGTAATTGAACCATCTTCATCAACCGAATAAGCCACGTTTCCGGCTACTGGAGCGTCGTTGACTGCAATCACTTCAATACCAGCGGTAGTTTCAGCCGTTGCGCCATCGTCATCAATAACCGTCACATCAAGACTGATGTCGCCGTTAAAGTTTTCATTTGGAGCGAAGGTGACTGAACCATCTTCATTTTGAACCAAGATACCGTCTGCACCTGAATAGCTAACACTATCGAGTGATACTTCACCGTCCACATCTGAGCTATTCGCAATCAACTGCTCAGGGCTCAGTGTAATGGTGCCATCTTCGTTCATTTGGTAAGACGTTGCGCCCGCTACTGGTGCATCGTTAACGTCTGTTACCGTTACGTCGATGTTTGCATCAACCGTCTCTGTACCGTCAGATACTGAGAAGTCCAGACTTACTTCGCCATTGAAGTTTTCATTTGGAGCGAAGGTGTAAGTACCATCACCATTGTCAGTGAACACACCCTCTGCGCCGGTGTAAGACACATCAGCAACTGAAAGCTCATCTCCATCTATATCAGAAGCACCCGCCAGCAGTTGCTCATCTGTGAAGGTTAATGAACCGTCTTCTTCAATGGTGTAAGCCACATCTTCAACAACCGCGACATCATTCACTGGGTTAACAGTAAGGTCTGCCGTTGCGACAACCGTTTCAGTACCGTCAGACAGTTCGAAGCTTAGGTCAATGTCGCCATTGAAGTCAGCATCTGGTGTGATGGTAAATGAACCATCATCGTTTGCCGTTACTGTTGCGTTATCACCTGCCGTTAGGTTTGCAGCGGTAAGATCATCGCCATCAACATCAGACGCTTGAGCCAGCAATTGCTCTTGGCTTAAGGTGATTGAACCATCTTCATCCACTGAGTAAGCCAAGTCGCCAGATACTGGAGCGTCGTTGACTGCGATAACGTCAATACCCGCGGTAGTTTGCGCGGTTGCACCGTCTTCATCGGCAACGGTCACATCTAGGCTTACATTGCCGTTGAAGTTTTCATTTGGTGCGAAGCTGTAAGTACCATCACCGTTATCAGTAAAGATACCGTCTGCACCCGAGTAAGAAACGTCACTAACGGATACATCACCTTCAATATCTGAGCTGTTAGCAAGAAGCTGAGCATCAGAGATAATAATCACATTATCTTCATCAACGCTGTAGGTCGTTGAACCTGCAACCGGTAGGTCATTGACAGCAATAACGTCGATGCCTGCGGTTGTTTCAGCCGTTGCGCCATCCTCATCCATAACAGACACATCAAGACTGATGTCGCCGTTAAAGTTTTCGTTCGGCGAGAAGGTGTAAGTGCCATCACCATTATCGGTGAACACACCATCTGTGCCGCTGTAGCTGACATCGCTAACAAAGACTTCCCCTTCCACATCCGAGCTGTTCGCCAGAAGTTGTGCATCGCTTAGGGTAATACTGCCATCTTCTTCAACTGTGTAAGCAGTAGTGCCTGCAACCGGTACGTCATTGATTGGAACAACTTGAACATCAATATTCGCCGATACAACATCTGTACCATCACTCACATCGTAAGTAAGGTCGACATTACCATTGAAGTTCTCGTTTGGAGCAAAGGTATAAGTACCGTCGCCGTTATCCGTGAACACACCGTCGGTGCCTTCGTAGTTAACCGACTCGACAGAAAGATCATCGCCGTCAATATCCGTTGCACCAGTCAGTAGCTGTTCATCGGTAAAGGTCAGCGAACCATCTTCATTAATGGTGTAGTCGTGGTCGTAAATTACAGAAAGGTCGTTAACTGCTGTTACGGTCACGTCTAGTTCCGCTGGAGTAACCCCACCGTTGCCATCGTCTACGTTGTAGCTAATCGAGAATTCACCATTGAAGTTCTCTTCCGGTGTAATGGTGTAAGTACCATCACCATTGTCAGTGATAAGAGCGTTCTCAATTGAAACATCTCCAACACTTGGTTCGTTACCACCCGTTTCACCAGAATCATCACCTTCATCGCCAGTTAGCAACTCAGAGATATCAATGCCGTTTTCATTCGCGAGCGCTTCTTCTGCCGTTGGTAAATCAAACGCATTCTCGCTGCCTACATCTTGGCTTGGAACAATAACGCCGTTCACGATATCGAATACATGCCAATGGTCGCCCGATGGGTTTTCAGATAAATCAGGGCTAAAGGTTTCAACCAATGTATCGCCTACAAACACCTGAACCTGTACATCTTCAACACCATCTACATCCCAACTTCTGCTGGTGTAGTTGTGTACTGAATAGTGCATGTCCGCATCTTGGTAGTTTGGAATGGTGATTGTTTCAGGGCCACCACCATTTGTATCATCTACATCTTGCTGAACGACATTACCTTCGCCCAAATCATGGCTCATGTCGCGATAGTAAATATGGTCTAGCTCATTGCCATTCTCTGTATCGTAGAGCCATAGGTGGTTGTCCATATCACGTGGACTGTCGCCCCATGTGACCACGATACGCATATCTGTTTCTTCAAGGACTTCGGATATAGCGGTTACGCCACCGTTGGTATCTTCGCCTGCTGGAACCAGGAAGCTGCTGGTAATAGAGCCTTCTTGTTCAATAGTGACGGTACCTTGGTCAACAACAGGACCGCTCACAGAGTAGTTACCGGATTGATCCGTCTCCGCTGTGTAAGAATGACCGGCGTTATCGGTCATTGTGACGTCTGCACCAACGACTGGGCTACCCGTTTCGGCATCCAGCACCGTACCGGTTACGGTCGTTTCATCGCCTTGCTCTCCGATAATTGCGGTCATGTCATCATCTTCGATATCAGTCGCGAATTGTAGGAGTTCTTCTTGAGTAATGGTATACGAACCATCTTCTTCAATGGTTATAGCAACATCAGCAGAAACAATTGGCGCATCGTTAACTGGATCAACCGTCAAACCTAAGTTAGCCGCAATCGGTGTGTCACCATCGCTGAGACTGTAAGCCACATCGATGTAGCCATTGAAGTTTTCGCTTGGAGTGATAGAGAATGTGCCATCGCCATTATCGACAATCGTTGCATCATCTCCCACCAAGGTTAAGTCGGAAGCGACAAGATCATCACCTTCAATATCAGCGGCATTCGCTAGTAACTGCTCCTGCGTGATAGTGATGACATTATCTTCATCAACGTTCGCGTAAACATCAGATGTCGTTGGCAAGTCATTAACTGGGTTTACCGTCAGATCGGCGTTTGCCACAATTGACTCTGTACCATCCGAAATATCAAAGCTTAGGTCGATATTACCGTTGAAATCGGCGTTTGGTGTCACCGTAAAGGTACCATCACCGTTATCTACGACCGTCGCATTATCGCCCGCACTTAGGTTGCTTGCCGTAAGGTCATCACCATCCACATCAGAAGCTTGAGACAGCAATTGCTCTTGATTCAGAATAATCGAGCCATCTTCATCAATGCTGTACGCCAAGTCACCTGATACCGGTGGATCGTTAATTGGCAAGACATCAATACTTGCGCTGGTGGCTACTGTCGCACCGTCTTCATCTGTCACTATGACATCGAGGCTCACATCGCCGTCGAAGTTTGCGTTAGGTGCAAAGCTGAATGTGCCGTTACCGTTGTCAGTAAAGATACCGTCAGCGCCTGTATAACTCACGCTATCAATTGCCACTTCACCTTCGATATCAGAAGCGTTCGCCAACAGTTGCTCGGCACTGATGGTGATAACTTCGTCTTCGTTGACAGAGTAGCTGGTTGAACCCGCGACTGGTGGATCATTCACCTCAAGTACAGTAATTCCAGCTGTCGTTGCTTCAGTTACACCGTCTTCATCGGTCACAACAACATCTAGGCTCACATCACCATTGAAGTTTTCGTTTGGCGAGAAGGTATACGTACCGTTACCGTTGTCTTCAAATACACCATCGGCACCGGTGTAAGCCACACTATCAATCGCCACTTCACCTTCAATATCTGAAGAGTTAGCTAATAGCTGTTCGTTACTGATAGTAATCGAGTTGTCTTCATGAACCGTGTAAGACGTACTACCCGCCACTGGAGGGTCGTTCTCCGGCGTTACACTCACATCAATATTGGCTTGAACCGTGTCCGTGCCATCTGACACATCAAAACTGAAGTTCACATCGCCATTGAAGTTCTCGTTTGGTGCAAAGCTGTAGCTGCCGTCGCCATTGTCAGTAAGAACACCGTCCGCACCCGTGTAAGTCACACCTTCTACTGTTAGGTCGTCTCCTTCAACATCGGTTGCGCCAGTTAACAAGTCAGTGTCCGTGAAGTTAAGAACACCATCCTCACCAATAGTGAATGCTTGATCTTGTGGCTCTGGCGCGTCATTGACTGGCGTTACTGTCAAGTCTAGACCGGCTGCCACCATCTCTTCTCCATCGGTGACATCGTAACTAAATTCGATATTACCGTTGAAGTTTTCACTTGGGGTAATGGTGAAGCTACCATCGTCGTTCATTTCAATGGTGGCATTTTCATCATTGGTGGTTAGGTTGATTGCTGATAGGTCATCACCATCAATATCGACAGCGTGTTCTAGCAGCTGTTCTTGCGTTAGCGTGATGCTATTGTCTTCGGCAGTGACTGCACTGATATCCCCATCAACTTCTGGAGCATCATTTGCTGGAGAGATATGAATCGTCACATCTTGTGTTGCCGTTGCGGTGGTGCCTGTATCAACATCAGTCGATGTCGCTTTAACGGTTAGTACCACATCACCATTGAAGTCACCTGAAGGAATAAACTCTAGCCCTTCTAGTTCTCCTGGTTGCAGTGACCAAGAGCCATCACCGTTATCCGTACCTGCAGAAAGCGAGCTTCCTTCCGGCACATCTTCGATCAAGATAGCGAGGTTTTCTGAACCATCCGTATCCGTTAGTGCCGCATCAATATCCAGTGGTACTGGCGTATCTTCGGTACCAATGATTTGGTAATCCGCGTCAGACACTGTGATTTCAATGTTGTCGATACCAAATGACTCATCACTCACGCTTTGGTTCAAGGTTGAACCGAAGCCTAATTCAAGTTGGCCGTCTTCAACGGGTACCGTTAGGGTAATTTGGTGTGCTTGGTCATTCCAACCACTGAAGCCTTCACCTTGCGATACACCATGGACGACTTCACCCACTTCATTGCCAGCTGAATCGTACAACGTTGTCGTGCCATCTTCGGTACGGAACGCAGAATTATCTAGCGAGGTAAGCTCTTCACCGCCTACAAAGATTTGGAACGACTCACCATCCCAAGAATCAATTTCGTAGAAGCTGAATGAGATATTCACTTCACTCACATCACGTGGAATGTCGTAAGTTTTACTGACCGCTTCATCGCCACCAGTCCCACCAATGCGACCCAGCATGTCACCCGACTCAAAGCCTTGTGAGCTTTCAGTACCCGCATTCCAGCCATTTGAGCCAGACTCGAAGTTATCTGAAGCAATCACCAAGTCAGAGGCAATCGACAACTCAGGCATATCAACCACAGATTGAACATCAATCGTCGCTTCCGCTGGTACTGTCGCTGTACCGTCATTCACGTCGAACGTCACATTCACATTGCCGTCGAAGTTTTCATTCGGTGCGAATGTGTAAGTACCATCGCCATTATCAACCAAAGAACCGCTGTCAGAAGCGACATTTTCAACCGACAAGTTGTCGCCATCAATGTCACCTGCATTTTGCAGCAGTTGCTCTTCTGTGAAGGTAAAGCTGGTGTCTTCCTGAGTGGTGAATTGTGGTTCACCAACTGTTGGCAAGTCATTCACAGGGTTAACCGTGAGATCTGACGTTGCTTGAATCGTTGCATCACCATCGGTAATGTCGAAGTTCAAATCAATATCGCCATTGAAGTTCGCATCTGGCGTAATGGTAAAGCTACCGTCATCGTTTACAGTGACGGTCGCATCACCACCAACGGTTAGATTGGCCGCTGTTAGGTCATCCCCGTCAATGTCACCAGCTTGAGCAAGTAATTGCTCTTGGCTCAAGGTAATCGAACCATCTTCATCAACGCTGTATGCCAAGTCACCCGATACCGGAGCATCGTTAACAGGTAGAACATCAATGCTTGCTGTGGTCGTTACGGTTGCGCCATCTTCATCAGTCACGACAACATCAAGGCTTACATCGCCATCGAAGTTAGCGTTTGGCGAGAAGGTATACGTACCGTTTCCGTTGTCTTCGAATACACCATCGGCACCGGTGTAAGCCACACTATCAATCGCCACTTCACCTTCAATATCTGAAGAGTTAGCAAGTAACTGTTCGTTGCTAATGGTAATCGAGTTGTCTTCATGAACCGTGTAAGACGTACTACCCGCAACCGGTGGATCGTTCTCTGGTGTCACGCTCACATCAATATTGGCTTGAACCGTATCGGTACCATCTGATACATCAAAACTGAAGTTCACATCACCATTGAAGTTCTCGTTTGGCGCAAAGCTGTAGCTTCCGTCGCCATTGTCAGTAAGAACCCCATCAGCCCCTGTGTAAGTAACGCCTTCAACCGATAGGTCATCCCCATCGATGTCTGTCGCACCTGTTAGCAAGTCTTCATCTGTGAAGTTCAAGATGCCGTCTTCGCCAATGCTGAACGTTTGATCTTGAGGTTGTGGAAGGTCATTAACTGGATTAACGGTGAGGTCAGCCGTCGCAACCAGCGTATCGGTACCGTCGCTAATGTCGAACGTTAGGTCAATGTCGCCATTGAAGTTCGCATCTGGTGTAATAGTAAAGCTACCATCATCGTTAGCAACGACTGTCGTGTCTCCATCAACAATTAAGTTAGAAGCAGTAAGGTCGTCTCCGTCTACATCGCTAGCTTGAGAAAGAAGTTGCTCTTGGCTCAAGGTAATTGAACCGTCTTCCTCTACGCTGTATGCCAAGCCTCCCGATACTGGAACATCATTGATTGGTAAGACATCAACCGTAATATGAGTATCAACTTGAGCGCCGTCTTCATCTTGAATGGTCACATCCAACTGTACTTGGCCGTTGAAGTTTTCATTCGGTGCAAAGCTACATGTGCCGTCACCATTGATTGAGAAGATTCCGTCTGGGCCATCGTAGTTAATCTCGACGAGTTGTACATCACCTTCGATATCAGATGCGTTCAATAGAACTTGAGTCTCATTGAAGGTCAGTACAGAATCTTCATCGATAGTGTATGACGTTGGACCAGCCACAGGAGGGTCGTTTACCTCAAGGACTGTAATACCCGCGGTAGTCGATACGGCAGCATCATCTTCATCAACCACGACAACATCTAGGCTAATTTCGCCGTTAAAGTTTTCGTTTGGAGAGAAGGTATAAGTACCGTTGCCGTTGATTTCCAACACACCATCACTACCACTGTAGGTGACGCTATCAATTGCCACCTCCCCTTCGATATCCGAAGAGTTCGCTAATAGCTGTTCGTTACTGATCGTAATGGAGTTGTCTTCATGAACGGTGTAAGACGTGCTACCCGCCACTGGAGGATCATTCTCTGGCGTCACGCTGACATCAATGTTAGCGGTTACCGTATCGGTACCATCTGATACATTGAACGAGAAGTTCACATCGCCATTGAAGTTTTCGTTTGGCGCAAAACTATATGTGCCATCGCCGTTATCTGTGAGAACACCGTCTGCGCCAGTGTAAGTCACGCCTTCAACACTTAGGTCGTCCCCTTCAATGTCCGTTGCACCCGTTAATAGGTCTTGGTCATTGAACGTTAACACACCGTCTTCACCAACTGTGAACGCTTGGTCTTGCGCTTCTGGACCATCATTCACTGGTGAAACGGTTAACTCAAGATTGGTAGAGACAACATCATCACCATCCGATACATCAAATGTGAAGTTAACATCACCGTTGAAGTCAGCATCTGGCGTTAATGTGTAAGTACCATCACCGTTATCGGTAATCGTAACGCTGTCATCATCAGTTGCTAAATTCAGAGCGGTCAGCTGGTCGCCATCGAGATCACGAGCATTAGCTAACAAGTCTTCTTGCGTAATGATGATAGAACCATCTTCTTCCACAGTTGCAGCAACAGGAAGTGCTTCAGGTGCATGTTCAATGTGGGCGCCTGTCGCGTTAATGTAGATGGTTTGAGAGACCGTTTCAGAATCATCATTCGATAGCTCTGTTGCGGTTGCTGTTACATGAACTTCAAGCTGTTCGTTGAAGTCTTCTGGTAACTGGATTTGTAGTGCATTTTCGATAGCCGTTGTTGGTAGGTTCACCGTACCATCAGGACCAACCGTCACTTCACCACTGTAGATTTGGCTGTTCACTTCACCGACATCGATTGTGAAGTTGAAGTCTGAATAGTCAGCATCACCGCCGCCATACAAATCTTCAAAGCCGTAAACCAGCTCTCCGTCTTCATTAACCGTTGTGCGCGTATGTTCGATACCATCTTGGTTGAGCTGAGAGCTTGAACCACCATGGAATATCGCGTCACCATTCTGCCCTTGAACTACAGTTTCAGTTCCATCGGCAGCAACAAATACAAGTTGAGGATCAACCGTATCCATGTTTGCAGGCGAACCATCCACTGCACGGAACTCGTACTGACCTTCCTGCATCGCGTCAAAGTCATTGTGCTGATGCCCGTTTGGAATCAAGAACAGGTTGAAACTTTCACCTTCTTCAACTTGGAAGCTGAACTGGTCTTGTCCTGGAACAAGGTCACCACCGCCACCCACTTGTGATGCATTTTCATAGACAACTTCAACACCCGTGATGTTGCCGTCTTCGTCAACTTTGTAGTAACCCGCTGCGTTTTGGTAACCTGCCGTTTCACCTTCAAACGTTACTGTAATTTCAGTGTCGTTGTAACTGGTGATACCGTTCTCTTGGTCATTCAGAACGCCTTCGTTATCGTATTGAATAACCGAACCTTCTGGCACACCATCTACAGTTACGGTAAGTGTTTCAGACAAGTCTTGGTCGACAAGCGCCGCTGCAATATTCAGTTCAACAATGCCGCCTGGCTCAACCAAAATCGCTTGGTCATCGACGTTAACGCCATCGCTATCGGTAATCACAAGATCCGGCGCATCTGCGACCGCTTCAATGTGAACATTGAGGTCTTGTTCTACTTCAGTTGTGCCATCGGTAACTGTAAAACTGAACTGTAGATCGCCACTAAAGTGCTCTTCAGGAACGAAGCTGAACGTGCCATCGCCGTTATCGGTGACTGTGCCTTCATCACCAGAGTAATTGATGCTAGTAACGCTTAAGTCGTCGCCATCAATATCAATCGCACCACTCAACAGATCTTCTTGAGTGAACAGGATGCTGCCATCCTCTTCAATGTGGTACATGCCTGGAGCAACGATTGGAATGTCATTCACCGGATTCACGGTCAATGTCATGTCATTAGACGTGCTCAGCTCACCGTCGCTCACCTCATAAGTGAATGCGATATCACCATTGAAGTTTTCCGAAGGCGTCACTGTGTACGTGCCATCACCATTATTTACGATGGTGGCGTTTGGATCATTGGTTTCCAGCGCACTCGCAAACAGCTCATCACCATCTTGATCGCTCGCGCTTTCCAACAACATCTCTTGTGTAACGAGAATTGAACCATCTTCGTCGACATCTGCAACCATTGGCGTCGCTTCTGGCGTGTCATTGACGAACTCAACTTTTAGGTCAATGTTTGCGGCAACCACGTCAGTGCCATCGCTCACATCAAACGCTAAATCAACATTGCCGAAGAAACCCTGCTCTGGCGTTAATGTGTATGTACCGTCACCGTTGTCCGTGACTTCTACCGTGTCGCTCGCGCTAGTCACATTCACAACAGACAGCTCATCGCCTTCAACGTCTGTCGCTTGTGCTAATAGCTCAGCTTCGGTAATGGTGATTGCTTGACCATCTTCCGTTGTGAAAGACATATCCGGTACGTCTGGCGCATCGTTGATTGGATTTACGGTCAGGTTAAGATCGGCTGCCACTGTCTCAATTGCGTCAGTGACATCGTAAGTGAACTCAATCTCACCAAAGAAGTCTGCACTTGGTGTGATTGTGAAGCTACCGTCTGAGTTTTCTACAATAACCGCATTTGGATCGTTGGTCGCAAAGTTAACCGCTTCAAGGTTGTCACCATCGACATCGGTTGCATTCGCCAACAAGTCCTCTTGCGTAATGGTGATTGAACCATCTTCATCAACCGCCGCTTCAATTGGGCCGCTAACTTCAGGGCCTTCGTTGACAATTTCAACGTCGACTGTTGCAATGCTTGGCGCGCTTGCTTGACCATCACTAATATCGAAGGTCAGATTCACTTCACCAGAGAAGTTCTCTGCAGGCTCAAAGGTGAACGTATTATCGCCATTATCTGTTAACGTACCTTGCGTTTGGTCTGCAAGTAATAGGTTTTCAACATGAAGAATGTCACCATCGACATCCGTTGCGCCAGACAATAGGTCTTTCGCTTCAATGATCATGGATCCGTTTTCAAGCATTTGGGTGTGCAGTGGTTCGCCCGGAACCGGCACATCATTGACCGGTACAACCGTTAGGTCTAGGTGCGTTGCAACTTCATCAGTACCATCAAACACCTTGTAGTCGATGTCGATTTCACCATTGAAGTTTTCATTCGGCATGAAGGTAAACGTGCCATCGCCGTTGTCGACCAAGTCACCGTGATCACCACCGTAAGTGATGTCAGAAATAGACAGCGTATCGCCTTCCACATCTGTAGTGTTCGCCAATAAATCATCAGCACTGAAAGTAATACCTTGGTCTTCGTCTGTCGATAGCACCATTGGACCAGAAACGATTGGTGCATCATTCACCGACTCGAAGTTAATGTTAATGATGTTGTCGTCGGTCAATTCACCATCGGTAACTTGATAACCCAGTTCGATTTCACCATGGAAGTTTTCATCCGGTGTTACCGTCCAAGTACCATCACCATTATCAGTCAGTGTTGCATGCTCTGAGTTTTCACCCACCAGCTCTAGATTTTGAATATCAAGGTCGTCGCCATCAATATCAGAGGCTTGTGCCAGTAACTGTTCTTCTGTAATCACAACAGAAGCAAACTGAGCAGAACCTTCCGTATCGATAGTGATATTTGGAAGATCAGCCGTTAGCTCGATTTCGTTGTCACCCGCATGGATGTTCAACTCAACCGTTTCAGTGATTTCAGAACCGTCTACACCAATCGAAGTAAACACGGCTTCATCATGATAGGTTTGTGACACTGTCATGTTTTGAACGACGTAAGTACCATTTCCTTGTACCGTACCGAGTTCAAAGTAAGACACAGGTTCAGAAACAGTAAGCGTGTAATCAGTCTCGTAACCACCACGATCTTCTTTGTGGTAAGTCATCGAGTCAATTAGGTCGCCATCCTCATTGAATGCTTTGATTTCTACTTCTGTAAAGTGACGTGAATCTTCCATGAACCAACCACCTAAACCATCTAGGTGGAAACTAATTTCGTTGATGTCTTGGCCTTCAACTGAAACAGTCAGTTTTTCATCACCACTCAGCCCTTGGCGATCGGTATCACCAAGGCCGTGACCAATGTGTGTGTTACCATTCCAAGCGCCAAGTGGATCATCGTTACTTTGAACCGTTACCGTTAAGTCGCCATCCGAGAACTCACGCGTGTATGGGTCTACTTCTGTGCCCCAATCGTCTACGCTCGCATTATCGTCAAAGGTACCAATTTGCGTGGTATGTGTTCCTTCAGCCAGAGCATCCTCACTTGGAACAAAGCGTACTTCTGTATCAGCAGGTACTTCTTGTCCGACTTCCAGTACTACCCACTCATTGTCAAGATTTGCTTCGATGATGCCGTTTTCTGGTGCTTGATCCAGGCGCAGTGCCGGCTCTTCACGAAGCGTCACACCAACCGTTTGGTCTTCTTGTGCTTGAATGAAGATTTCTTCGCCCGCTTCTGGCGCATCATTAACTGGGTTAACCGTTAAGTCGAATGTGGTCAGAACTTCATTGTCACCATCACTGATGCTGTATGTGAAGTCCAACTCGCCATTGAAGTTCTCTGTGTGCGTGATGGTAAATGAACCATCGTCATTAGTAACAATTGTCGCGTCTGGATCGTTGGTTTGTAGGTTAGTTGCCGTTAACTCATCACCTTCAACATCGGTTGCGTTTGCAAGCAACTGCTCTTGAGTAATAGTAATGGAATTATCTTCGTCTACCTCAGCCTGAATGCCCGAAGTTTCAGGTCCATCATTCACAGCAATAACATCGATGCCAGCGGTTGTTGTTGCGGTTGCACCGTCTTCATCAACGACAACAACATCAAGTGAGATGTCACCGTCGAAGTTTTCATTTGGTGTGAAGGTGTATGTGCCATTACCGTTATCAACGAATGAGCCGTCATCACCAGCGTAACTAACACTTGATAGAGCAACGTCACCTTCAACATCAGAAGAGTTCGCTAATAACTGCTCATCACTGATCGTGATTTGGCCATCTTCTTGAACTGTGTAAGACGTTGAACCTGCGACTGGTGGATCATTCTCAGGCGTTACGCTGACATCGATGACAGCAGCCGTTGAGCCCGTGCCATCAGAAACATCAAATGAGAATTGAACATCGCCATTGAAGTTCTCGTTTGGTGCAAAGCTATATGTGCCGTCACCATTGTCACTCAGAACGCCGTCTGCACCAGTGTAGAGCACGTTTTCAATCGACAGTTCATCACCATCAATATCTGATGCTCCTGCGAGTAGGTCAGCATCGGTGAAGAGTAGTGTGCCGTCTTCTTCAATTGAGAACTGTTGATCTTGCGCTTGTGGCAAGTCATTCAGCGGATTCACGGTAATGTCTAGGCCAACTTGAACTGAACCACCGTCGTTATCGATGATATCGAAGCTTAAGTCTAAGTCGCCGTTGTAATCAGCGTCTGGTGTAATCGTATAGCTACCATCGTCGTTTTGTTGGATGGTCGCGTTTTCATCGGTCGACAGGTTAATAGCTTCTAGGTTTTCGCTATCAATATCACCCGCTCGAGCTAGCAATTGATCCTGGCTCAGAGTGATCGAGCTATCTTCATTAATGGTATAAGCCAATTCACCAGAAGTCGGTGGATCGTTGATAGGTAGTACATCAACATTAATATGAGTATCAACCGTTGCGCCGTCTTCATCTTTAATGGTCACACCCAGTTGAACTTGACCATTAAAGTTTTCATTGGGTGCAAAGCTACATGTACCATCACCATTTACGATAAAGATACCGTCCGAGCCATCGTAATTGATGCCAACTAGCTCTACATCGCCCTCAACGTCAGAGGCATTCACTAAAATCTGAGATTCGCTGAATGTAAGAACAGAATCTTCATCAATGGTGTAAGACGTTGGACCTGCAACCGGTGGGTCATTCACTTCTAGAACGGTAATGCCCGCGGTGGTTTCATCAATCGAACCGTCTTCATCGGCAACAATCAAATCAAGGCTGATATCGCCACTGAAGTTTTCATTAGGAAGGAAGGTGTAACTGCCGTCACCATTATCTTGGAACACACCATCGGTGCCACTGTAGGTCACGCTATCAACCGATACCGCACCTTCAACGTCAGAAGAGTTTGCTAACAATTGCTCATCAGAAATGGTAATCGCATTGTCTTCGTTGACCATGTACGAGGTTGAACCCGCAACGGGCGGATCGTTCTCAGGCGTCACAGTCACATCAATGTTAGCGCTGACCGTTTCTGTACCATCAGACACATCGAAACTGAAGTTCACATCACCATTGAAGTTTTCATTTGGCGCAAAGGTATAAGTACCATCACCGTGATCGGTCAATACGCCATCGCCACCTGTATAGCTAATACCTTCAACGGTTAAGTCATCGCCATCAATATCGGTGGCACCGGTAAGTAGATCGGCATCTGTAAATTGCAGAGTGCCATCTTCTTCAATGCTGAATTGTTGATCTTGAGGAACCGGCAAGTCATTAACTGGATTAACCGTAAGATCGGCGGTTGCTTGAACTGTGTCAGTACCATCAGTAATGTTGAATTGAATATCAATGTCGCCATTGAAGTTCGCTTCTGGAACGATGGTAAAACTGCCATCATCATTGGCGGTTACTGTTGTGTTGCCATCTACCGTTAAATCGCTCGCGGTTAGGTCTTCGCCTTCAACATCAGACGCTTGAGACAATAGTTGCTCTTGGCTCAATGTAATTGAACCATCTTCGTTAACGTTGTAAGCCAAATCACTCGATACTGGCGCATCATTGATTGGCAATACGTCAACATTGATGACGGTTTCAACTTCTGCACCGTCTTCATCACGCACGGTCACATCAAGCTGAACTTGGCCATTAAAGTTCTCATTCGGAGCGAAGCTGCAAGTACCATCGCCATTTACCGAGAAGATACCGTCAGGGCCATCGTAGCTAATACCAACAAGCTCAACATCCCCTTCTACATCAGAAGCATTCAGTAGCACTTGTGACTCACTGAAGGTCAGTACTGAGTCTTCATCAATGGTGTAAGACGTTGGGCCAGCAACTGGCGGATCATTAACTTCAAGTACGGTGATACCCGCAGTTGTCGCATCGGTTGCACCTTCTTCATCGGCAACCACCACATCTAGAGCAATTTCACCATTGAAGTTCTCGTTTGGCGAGAAGGTGTAAGTGCCGTTACCGTTGATTTCAAGTACACCATCACTACCCGAGTAAGTCACGCTGTCTATCGATACATCACCTTCAATATCTGAAGATGTTGCCAATAGTTGGGCATCAGAAATGGTAATCGAATTGTCTTCATTAACAGTGTAAGACGTAGAGCCAGCAACTGGCGGATCGTTCTCTGGAGTCACGCTAACGTCAATGTTTGCAGACACCGTATCGGTGCCGTCTGACACATCGAAACTAAAGTTCACGTCGCCATTGAAGTTTTCATTTGGCGCAAAGCTGTATGAGCCGTCACCATTATCTGTCAGTACCCCATCAGTCCCTTCATAACTGATGCCTTCAACCGTGAGATCATCACCCTCAATATCGGTTGCACCTGTAAGCAAGTCTGCATCAGTAAATTGAAGCGTGCCGTCTTCTTCAACA
This sequence comes from Vibrio sp. QJM3NY_27, assembly GCF_057785955.1. NCBI lineage: Bacteria > Pseudomonadati > Pseudomonadota > Gammaproteobacteria > Vibrionales > Vibrionaceae > Vibrio > Vibrio sp. QJM3NY_27. The sequence continues at coordinate 1,774,804 of NZ_CM173512.1, forward strand.
CTGAATTGTTGATCTTGAGGAACTGGCAAGTCATTAACAGGGTTAACGGTTAGGTCAGCAGATGCTTGAACCGTATTTGTACCATCTGAGATATCGAAGCTGATATCGATGTCGCCATTGAAGTTCTCATCTGGCGTGATGGTGAAACTGCCATCATCGTTCTGAGTAACTGTTGCATCACCGCCAACTGTTAGGCTGCTAGCCGTTAGGTCATCACCTTCAACATCTGATGCTTGCGATAAAAGCTGCTCTTGGCTTAAACGAATCGAACCGTCTTCGTCCACTGAGTAAGCAAGGTCACCGGATACTGGCGCATCATCAACCGCCGTTACACTCACATCAATGTTTGCGGACACCGTATCAGTCCCGTCAGACACATCGAAGCTGAAGTTTACATCGCCGTTGAAGTTTTCATTCGGAGCGAATGTGTAAGTACCATTACCGTTATCAGTAAGGATACCGTCACCACCGTCGTAGGTCACACCTTCAACAGTAAGGTTGTCGCCTTCAATGTCCGTTGCACCTGTTAACAGATCTGCATCAGTGAAGATGAGTGTACCGTCTTCTTCAACGCTGAATTGTTGATCTTGAGGAACGGGCAAATCATTAACTGGGTTAACCGTCAGGTCTGCAGAAGCTTGAACCGTATTGGTACCATCTGAGATATCGAAGCTGATATCGATGTCGCCATTGAAGTTTTCATCTGGCGTAATAGTGAAGCTGCCGTCATCGTTTTGAGTAACTGTGGCATCTCCATCAACCGCTAAGCTGCTCGCAGTCAGGTCATCACCTTCAACGTCAGATGCTTGAGAAAGTAGCTGTTCTTGGCTTAGACGAATTGAACCGTCTTCGTCCACTGAGTAAGCAAGGTCACCGGATACTGGCGCATCATCAACCGCCGTTACACTCACATCGATGTTTGCTGACACCGTATCGGTACCGTCAGACACATCGAAGCCGAAGTTTACATCGCCGTTGAAGTTTTCATTCGGAGCAAAGGTGTATGTGCCGTTACCGTTGTCGGTAAGAATGCCGTCACCGCCATCGTAGGTCACACCTTCAACCGTTAGGTTGTCGCCTTCAATGTCCGTAGCACCTGTTAACAGATCTGCATCAGTGAAGATGAGTGTACCGTCTTCTTCAACGCTGAACTGTTGATCTTGAGGGACTGGTAGGTCGTTAACTGGGTTAACTGTTAAATCTGCTGATGCTTGAACCGTATTGGTACCATCTGAGATATCGAAGCTGATATCGATGTCGCCATTGAAGTTTTCATCTGGCGTGATGGTGAAACTGCCGTCATCGTTAGCAACTACTGTTGCATCGCCATCAACCGTTAGGTTGCTGGCTGTCAGGTCATCACCTTCAACATCTGATGCTTGCGATAAAAGCTGTTCTTGGCTCAAACGAATCGAACCGTCTTCGTCCACTGAGTAAGCGAGGTCACCCGATACTGGCGCATCATCAACCGCTGTAACGCTCACATCAATGTTTGCAGACACCGTATCAGTCCCGTCAGACACATCGAAGCCGAAGTTTACATCGCCGTTGAAGTTCTCATTTGGTGCAAAGGTGTAAGTACCATTACCGTTGTCGGTAAAAATACCGTCGCCACCATCGTAGGTCACACTTTCAACCGTTAGGTTGTCGCCTTCAATGTCCGTTGCACCGGTTAGTAGGTCTGCATCAGTGAAAACAAGCGTGCCGTCTTCTTCTATTTCAAAGGTTTTATCTTCTGGTACAGGTGCGTCATTAATAGGACGAACCGTTAAATCAATTGCGCTGCTTACGGTTTCTTGACCGTCACTAATATCAAAAGTAAGGTCAAGCTCACCATTAAAGTCAGCGGAAGGTACAACTGTGAATGTACCGTCACCATTGTCTTGAACCGTTGCATCTGCGCCGACTTGAACGTTTGAAGCAACCAGCTCATCGCCATCTACATCACTTGCGTATTCGAGTAATTGTTCTTGAGTGAATGTTATGGATCCATCTTCATCGATGATGTAAGCCAGGTCTTGTTGAGCTTCTGGTGCATCATTTTCACTTTCCACTTTGATTTTAAACGTTTCGCTTACCGTCTCAGAATCAAAGTCATCTTCTACTTCACTGATAGTCCCTTCGTCAGAGGCTTGAACATCAACGGCGAATGTCTCTTCTACCGTTTGTGAATCGAGATCATCACCGACTTGTTGCTCACCAGAGTTAGAAGAATCAGCACTAGGCGCAGCTGACGTTGTTACTGCTTGGCCTTGTTCTTCATTACCTTCAGCGCTCGAAGCACCTCCAGAACCTGCGGTATTTTCACCACCGACAGCTTGCGCGCCAGCACCCGCTCCGCCCCCACTACCGGCAGCATTCTCTGAGCCAGCTTCAGAAGCCGCACCACCGACTACATTGGATTGAGCTGCATCTGAGTCTCCATCGCTTTCTGGCGTCTCTTCTTGAACAGCCCCACCAGAAGCAGACGCATCTTCTGCATTACCTGCGCCACTTGGATTGTCTTCTAGCGCTTGGTTGATTTCGTCTGCCGCATCCGTGTTTTCAGCACCCGTCGCGATTGTCGACGCAATCGTATTCTGTTGATTTTGTTGATTCTGCTGTTGGGAGGGCGTACCCGCGTCGTTCGTGTCCGTTTGTTCTACCGCGTCATTTAGATCTTCATTTTGGTTGTTTTCGCCTGCCATTACAGCCTCCGTTGCTACTAGCTAACTGATCGTATTTAGAGGCATTAAAGGACACCATTTTGAAAAACCAAGTTTTTATACAACTTTTTTCATATTTTTCTTTTTATACATAAAGAATGAAAAAAAATTTGAAAACTGTCTTTAAAGATCCTTAGTTATTGTCATTAAAGCAATTAAGGCAGTGGAATGATGATAGACATGACGAATTTGTTGCGTTCAATCGGCAACAACCACAAAGGGCTGCAATTGCTGTTAGGCGACTTTTATCAAGATTTTTCAGACGCAGATATAAACATAGATACTCTCCATGACATGCAGCGTTTTGATGAACTCAGCAGTTACTCAAAAAAACTGAAAAGCATCTTAACTTTGCTCTGCGACCAAGACCTACCACCCAAGATGGCCAAATTGGAACATTTGAGTAAACACCACTTCCCTGCGCCTGAAGCGCTTTTAGAGGATGTAAAAACTGAGCTACAAAACGTCAATCGACAGATCAATCACTTGTTGGATATTAAGGAAGTAATAGATGGCAAGTCATCGAGGTAGGCCATGAGCAATAACCAAATAGAGCATCATCTTAGAAAAGCGCTCGTTTCTAATAACGAAGCGTCTAAGGTAACAGCGGATGACACCATCGTACTTGCGAGTGCCATGACCAGCGTTCATAAAACCTTGCTCATCATATTCCTACTCGCTTTGGTCGCTATCGCCGTGGCGTCACAGGCGCGTATCGATATTGTCGTTTCTGTGCGCGGTGAATTGCTACTGGAATCCGACGTCGAGAAAGTTCAACACTTAGAAGGCGGCATATTGGAAGAGATGTTAGTCCGAAAAGGAGAAGTTGTTTATGAAGGACAACCAATCGCACGAATACGCTCACTAGATCGCAACACACAACTTGATACCGTGAATACCGAAATCACTCAGCTAGAGCTAGACAAAATTCGTTATGAAAGCTTGCGTGACATGATCGAACCAAACTTCGCTTCTTACATCGAAAGGTTTCCGGAACAAGTACAGGTAAACATGAATACGTGGCAGCAAGAGTTCTCTAAAAACCGCTCTAACGAAGAGCTCATTACACACGATATTAAACACAAGAGTTCTCTGATTAAATCGATGCTTAAGCGTCGTAAAAGTTCAGAGAACCAACTATCGCTCATTCGCAAACAACTCAACATCAAAAACACGCTTTATAAAGAAGAGATGGCGTCGTATGTCGACGTTCTCAACATGAAAGTACAAGAATCCAATATGGTACGTGAGATTGAAAACCTCGATGAGTCGGTCATGAATGAACGTTTTCAGCTCGACAAACTTGAAAAGCAGCACCGAGACTTGGTTGAGAATCGAAACTCAGAGTACCAAGCACAAATCATTCAGGCGAATAAAGACCTCAAGCTTAAACGAATCTTACAACCACAACATTCCGACAAGGTTGATCGATTAGTCGTCTACTCTCCGGTTGATGGTGTGGTCGATAAATTGCACTTCAACTTCCGCTCGGCAGTAATTCCACCAGGTGAGAGTATCGCTGATATTGCACCGATTAATAACTCCCTACACGGAGAAGCAAAGATCCCTCGTAAAGACATGGGGTTTGTTGAAATTGGTCAGGCTGTGAAAGTAAAAATGGACACTTATAACTTTGCAAAATACGGATTTGTTGAGGGAACGATCGCCTCAATCAGCCGTTCATCATATGAAGAGGAAGATGCCGAATTCTATTTAGCAGAGATCGAAATTGACCGAAACTTTCTTGAGCGAGGAGGCACACAATACAAACTATCGCCTTACATGGAATTTACCGCCGATGTAAAAACAGGCTCGCGTCGCGTAATCGAATACGCAGCGAAACCTGTGATGTCTGCCATTGAAGATGCATTCGATGAGAGGTAGTCAATGAGCGGAAAACCTTCATACAACATTTCAGTTCCAGCGCTACGTCTTAGCATAGGGTTTAGCGTCGTACTGGCGGCGCTCGCTTTCTATTTGTACTTTTCTTGGTCAAAAGTAGATTCCGTCGCGCAAGTGCAAAACGCCCCGCTGCTGATACAAGCCCAACAGTTAAATCAAACCATAGAGCTCGATATTCAAACCTTACAGCAATGCCTAAAAGCTAATAACTGCAGTACCCGTGAATTGAACCTTTCTATTTTGAAAGGTGAAATTGATGAATTTCGGTCTTTGGCTTCATTGAACAAAACCGAATTCAGTTTGGTTGGTGCGACCGAATATACGCAACTTGAATTGGCGATTAACCGATTTTCTGACAGCGTGAAAGCCCGTAACGATGTTTTGGACTTGTATTTATCACTGACTAACAACTACCTACAAATGGATGATAACTATCGCACCATGTTTAACAACCATGCGAGCGACTTGATGTCTGAGAAAAACGAGTTCTTTATCTGGTTGTTTATGGTGGTTCTGATATTAACTGTGATTACGGTTTTATCTAACTCAGTCGCGATGTTGAAACTGAAGAAATCCAGTTCGAATGAACGAGAAATCGACTATGAATTCGATGCTCTGTACCAAGAGCTCAAACACTTAGATTTACAAAGACTAGAAGAACTTCTTAACGAAGTAAGCATCAATCCTAAACAACGCCAGATTTACTCTCACCTCAAATTGATCTTCAGTAAATTAGAAGACCAGAAGCGCAACAACGACCTCTATAAACAGCTGTATGCGCTAATCGGATATGAGATTCGTGGAATCACCAACACCATTAATGGTGGTGTGCAATATCTCGTTCAAGAAACCGATGAAAATGGTGTATTGATGGCGAAAGATATTACCTCTGCGTGTAACACCTTATCTGAGCTCGCTGAAAACTATAACCGATTGATTTCACAAGGGACAGAAAGTAAATCGAAAGAGTTTTCGCTTCTGAGCGTGTTGTCTGAGTTGATGATTCATATCAGCGCAAAAGTGCAACGTAATGAAGGTCAGCTCGACTGCTTTATTTCTGACAATTTACCGAACCGTGTTGAAGGCCAATCCACCAGCTTGTTTTGGATACTGTTCTTACAACTTTCCAATGCCATTCAACTCAAGTCGAATAAGAAGTTATTTGTGACGATAGAGTCCGGCGCCGCTTCTGATATGGAAAATACGCGTGTCACCATTAATCTCAACTTCCTATCAACACTTGATGTCTCGGTTGCCAAATTGAACAAGCTGCATTGGAGTGCTCACAAAGACCATACCGCCAATACAGATGACTTGGCGAAAAGCGTATTGAAAGATTACGGGTATTACGAAAGCCATTGGTTCCAATCGGGCACTCAGGAACGTTTCCAGATTGAGCTTGACCTAAAAGCTAAGAATTTCCACACAGAGAAAACTCGCTTCGACGGCAAGCGTTTATTACTCTGCGCCAACACTCAAGTTCGCATTGATGTGATGAAGAAAATGCTCTCGAACTTAGGGCTTGATATCACCGAGGTTCGCACCGCAAATGAGCTATTTTCAGCAGCGAAAACCTTCGGTGAATACGATGCGATCATGCTGACTGATACATTTGAGGCAAACAAGTTGCCATCGCTTTGTAAAACGGTGAAATCCCAACTTAAAAATCACCCACATACCAAGCTATTGCTATCAGTAACCAGCACCCAACACGCTCAAGAGTGTCACAGCTTCGTCGATAAAATCATCAACTCCCCTGCGATTCCTTATGAGTTCATCCCTAACTTGTTGACCATTATGGAAGCGGAAGCATCAGAAGAACAAATGGAGAACAGCTCATTCCTTATCGTAGAGGACGACCGAGTTCAGCAGATCTTACTTAAACGAATCCTGACCAAACAAGAGTATGAACCAGACACTGTGGGTGATGGTGCCGACGCTGTGAAACACTTCATGAATCAACGGTCTGACATCATTTTTATGGATTGCATCATGCCAGGCATGGGCGGTATTGAAGCGACAAAGCGGATTCGACAGTTTGAACAAGAGAACGAGAAAAACCCTTGTACCATCATAGGTGCAACCGCATTGACCAGCAGTAACGAACACCAGGCTTGTATTGAAGCCGGAATGGATTACGTGATCAGCAAACCTTACAAAAGCGACCAAATCATCAAGGTGATCAACAAGTATGTTGCGGTACAGAAACTTAACTAGCAGCATCATGGCTGCGCTTGCACTCAGCACAACACTTTCAGCATCGGCGACGACCCTGCTTGAGGCGGTAGAGCTCGGCCTACAAAACAGTCTTTCTCTTCGTGCGAGCAACAAAGGGGTTGAAGAAAACGAGTACAACATTGGCGTCAGCCGATCTAAGTTTCTCCCTTCGCTTAATGGTGCAGCCGATACCACCTGGAACGAAAATGAAACCTTGTTATCAAGTGTGCCTGATGAGACCTCAAGCTATAACTCAAACAGCTACAGTCTTTCCCTTTCCCAATCAGTATTCAACCTTGGCGATATTTTCAAATACGGAACAGCAAAGCTCGACTTCAATATTGAAGAGATTAAACATGAGAACAAAATTCAAAGCACTATTTCGGAAATCGGTTCACAGTATTTTGAATACCTGAAAAACAACGCTCAAATCAAAGCGACTAAGGTTGAGCTTAAATCGTCTGAGACTCGTGAACATCAGATGCGACGTAACGTAGAGCTAGGAAATACAGCGGCCAGTGAACTGTACGAAGTTATTGCTCAAAAAGAAGGTGTGTCGAATCGATTAAGAACCTTGCAGAAAGATCGTCGTGTCATTCTTAACGGGCTGTCTATTCAAATTCAGTACCCTATTACGCCATCACAAGATATATATGAAAGTGTCCCGTTAAAGGAAATAAATGAAACCGAACAGCGCACGATCATGGATCAAGCCTTAAAGCTCAATAACGACTTGTTAGTAGCAAAGAAAAACGTCGAAAGAAGCCGAAGAAGCTTAAAAGAAAGCGGTTCGAACTTCTTACCTACCGTTTCGCTTTCAGCCAGCTATCGTCACGATGATGCCAATAACTACGACAAAACCGACATAACAGCGACCGGCGAAAGCAACTCAACAAGCGTAGGGCTGAATCTCGCTGTACCTATCTTGTCAGGTGGTTCTGACTATTATGGATATCAAAAATCTTCAACTGCCATTGAAAGAACTGAATTGCTTTACCAAGACTCGCTATACACCACACGCAACAGCGTTAACACCTCAGTTCTCAACATTAACGATTTCTCACAGTCTATAAGCAGTTACGAAAACATCATTCGCGCTAATTATGCCTCTTACAAAGGTATCCAAAGGGCGTACCAGTTAGGCACGCGTACTATCACCGATTTGCTTGCCGCAGAAAGTAAATTGTTCAGCGCGTTAAGAGACTATGAAAGCGCACGTTACGACTACATCATCGAAACCATCAAGCTTGAGCAGGTTAAAGGCGTGCTTTCCGTGCAGTCTATAGAGAGTGTTATGCAGCTAATGAGTGACATCGAAGGTCGAAACAAGCAAGAATTAGTGCCTAAACACCTGCTCTCAACGTCGTCTTTGAGAAAAGGAGTTAGCAATGCAAACTGAGCAATTTTCTCAAAAAATCAACATGGCAGATAAATGCTATCTGACTTTCTCGACAATCATTTCAACGCTATTTGGTTTGGTGCTGCCCTTCTCGATTCTGATCATTTTCGACCGAGTCTTGCCCAACCAAGCACAAGACACGTTGTTCTTGTTGTTCGCGATTATCTTGATTTCCATCTTCCTCGACTACCATCTGAAAAGTCAGGAAGAGAAGATTTCTTCCGTAATCATGAGACAGTTTGAGACCAATTTAACCAACAAGGTATTCCAATCCATTTGTTTGGCTGAAATCTCCAAATTTCGCCGCTTAGAACCTGGTGAATACCTAGAACGGATCTCAACCATTCCTGAGCTGAAAACCTTCTTTGGTGGAGAGTCGGTTCGAGCCCTGATAAACCTTGCCGTCAGCGTAATTACCATCCTCATCATCGGCCTAATTAACATATGGGCAGGCGTTACACTTCTGATTGCCTCGGTTATCTTAGCTATTTTCGCTTGGAGCCTGTCTAAACAAAAGATTGGCAGCCTACAAAACAAGTCTGATATTGAAGGTTTAACGACGTCCAAAATCATTGAAATCATCTCTAGTCCACTTGATATTAAAGCGCGAAACATGGAATACCGAGTTGAAAGTTTGATGACACAGATGGTCGAAGAGCGTGAAGTTGAGAACATCAAATATGAACAAATTGAATCGAATTTTGGTTTGATCTTGGCGCTGATACAACAACTCTCGATTGCTTGTGTGGTTGTGGTTTTAGCAACCGCGGTTATCAACATGGAATCAAGCCAAGGCATCATGGCGGCAATCATTATGCTGACCAACCGTTACTTCGCGCCTTACCAACAAGTAATGCGTACTGCGAGCCGCTGGGAATTAAACAAACTCCATATACAACGTATCGCGGAACTGCTTGAACTGGCAGCCTCTGTTGAGCATCAACATGAAACAACAGAAGTTGAACGTATTTCAATCAAGTACTCTGACAAACAACGTATCGAGTTTGAACTAGGACAAGCCTACCTGCTCACAGGTAAGAGTGGTGCAGGCAAGACACACTTAGCCAACTGTATTACGCGACAAAACAATGATAGCAAACTAGAAATAATGATTAACGAAACGCGTCTAGATGATGTTAACTACAACGTGTGGCGCAACAGCGTGCTAATGGTAGATAAAACCAGTTCGTTCGTAGAAGGATCCATTATTGATAATCTGACCTGCTTTCGACCGAGTTTGAATAACACTGCGTTTGCGTTATGTGAAACCATGAACATCAAAGCACAAATAGATGCGCTGCCGGCCGGCTTTTACACTGAAATCAAAGGCCATATGCGCAATCCATTCTCGCGCCAAGTCGGTTACGCTTTGTTGTTAGTCCGCGCTCTGCTCGCCAGTAAACGCGTCTTAATATTCGACGACATCGATTGTGTCTTTGATGATGAATTTGCGCGCGTGGTGTTAACCAGTACCGCTTATCGTGCCAATGACAAGATCCTGATTATCGCCAGTAATAAAATGGACAAACTTAACCATCGCCTCAAACGTGTCAAACTTACGGGAGGTGAATAATGAGTATCCTAGTAGACTTCAACAATGTTCCACAGCGCGTAGCAGATTTTGAATCAAGCGGGTATGACGAGCGCTACAGCCAATCACCTCTGATTCGAGGGTTGGCCTACACCTTAATAGCACTTGAATGGGAAGGGACTCCTTCTATCCTCAGTGACGCCTTTATTCCAAAACCGAATGACAGCGATAGCTTTACCGCAACCATAGAACGCCTAGGGTATCGTTGTGATGTCACTAAACTTAAAACACTCGAGAATATCGATAAGCACCCTCACCCATGCTTTATTGAGATAGAAAACCTTAATGCCATCTTTTTGGGGACCAAGGATGGCAAGTTGCTTTTGTTCGATTACACGAACAACAACACCATTGAACATCCAATGTGTAAGAAGCCCTGCTTATTGATTGCAATTAGTGAATATTCTCGTCTGTTTCGCGAACCCCCACCCGAATCCCAAGATAGAAGTAATTGGATAAAATACGCTTTTTACCGCTACAACAATGAACTCAAAAGCCTAATCATCCTGAGCTTTGTGATCAGTATCTTAGGAGCATTGCAGCCTTTCTTCATTATGAGCGTGTATAACTTCGCACTCACCTCGAGTTCTCAAGCAACGCTCTATTGGTTGACCTTGTTTGCCGTCATTGTTGGTTTCTCGGAATACTTCTTTAAAAAGATGCGGGTCAACATCATTGCGACCTCCGGTAAAGATCTCGCGGTACACATATCCCAAGCCGTAATATCGAAGCTTCTTTGGCTGCCCTACGCGATGACATCAACCGCTGGCGTTTCATCCCAGTTAGCTCGTTTGAAAGATATCGACACCTTCCGTCGATTAGTGACTGCAGAATCCACCCTAAGCTATTTTGATATGCCATTTGTGATTGTATTCATCATTGCGATTGCTCTGATGTCTGGCACAGCAGCCCTTGTGGTGATGGGCGGCTTAATCTTGATGTTAGTATTCTGTATTTACTCACGCTATATCTACTCACAAGCCACATCCAAAAGCTCTCGTGCTAACGCGATGGTGTCTTACCAATGGAATGAAATTCTTCGTGGTATCAAGACCATTCAGGGTTTGCCTTTACTGCGCGTAGTTCAATCTCGTTTTAGTGCCTCCCATATGCAAAGCACCAGTGATGCCGAGAACGTTGCTGTAACCAACAGTAAAATCCAGGCTGCGGGTGGTAGTTTGATTCAGGTGATTGGTACTGCCAGTATCGTGACTGCAGTAATTGGAGTAATGGAAGGCACTTCAGATGCTGGTGCCATGCTCGCGACTGTTATTCTGGTTTGGAAAGCATTAGGGCCAATCATGGGCATCTATAACTCAATTTCTAAATTCCAGTCCATCAAGGCTTCATCCGCACAAATAAACAATTTGATGTCGATGAATGACGATAAGCTAACGCTAGAGAAAAGCCCGCCTATTCGCCTGTTCCAAGGCAGTATTGTGGGCAGTGGTGTAAGCCACCGTTACACCGGGGCTGCAACAGGCTTAACCAACCTTGGTTTCAAAATCCCACCCAGTGCAAAAGTGGTCATCTGTGGCCCGACAGGTTGCGGAAAAACAACGCTAATTTCTATCATTGCAGGGTTGGAAGATCGCTATCAAGGCGCAGTGTCCGTCGATGGTTACAACATTAAGCAATTTAACAGTTATCGATATCGTACATCGATTAACTACATCCCTTTTAATCTACACATTTTTGAGGGCTCTTTAGAAACCAACTTCATTCTACACAATGGGCTCATTCCAACAGATAAGATGCAAGAGATGGTGAGCTTCTTCGAGTTAGATGAATGGCTACCAGAAGGCTTAGCAACACAATTAAGCGTGGATAAATGTAAAAGCCTTCCCAACGGAATTCAGCAAAAACTGCGCTTAGCGCTTGGCCTAGGTAACTGTGAGCAATCTCTGATCATCATTGATGAACCCTTCAACGGCTCTGAAAATGAAAACGCACAGTATTTTAATCGTTTGTTCACCGATAAACTTCTGAATAAAACGGTGATTTTTTCCACCAATGATCCTGGTTTGATCGCCACATCAAACATGAGTTTAGTCTTAGAATCAGACGGGAATTTGAAATATTTTGGCTTAACAGACAAATACTTAAACAGTTTGAGTTAAAACTTCAACGCTTATTCACAATTCACTCTTTAGATAAATGGATGTAATTGACAAATTCATAAGTGAGAGGGATGATTCAGTCTCAAAATATTGGTAACAAGGAAGCAAATGTACACTTTTGTTGCAGACAAGCTTGATGTAGCGTACTTATCCGCGATTCCTGAAGGTCATCAACTTCAGGACTGTGACGTACCCGAAGAAGAAATCGAACTCAGAGAGATCGTTGAAGTTTGGTACGTGTGTGCATTCCTACCCGCTTTCAATCTTAAGAAAATTGACATCGCAAACAAAGCCGAGCTGTCCGTCATACAAACACATGCTTTGAATAACGATACAAATACGCTCGCTTTTTTATTAAAAAACAGAGCATATTGTGCCGCGCTAAAGCGAATGCTAGGAATTTGGACATTAGAGCCTTCAGCAAAAACGGTGTTAGAACAGCTTCTATTCGAAGTAACTCAAGACAAAAATCGTGCTCATTAGCGCGTCTTTTAGGTTACTCATCAATAAGCATAAAAAAATAAACCGACTGCCAATCGCTATAAACCACTAAAAACAGAATCCATTTCAAAATAAGCTCTGGAATCACAAGAACTTATACCCCTCCCACACTTCCACTAAATTTACAGTTTCAAAGTTTCCATATCATCATTTTTATTCTACTGTTTTGATATAAAAACAGTTGGATGGATCCTTATATGGCGATTACGGTCTGGAATAACCTTTCAGTCAAACATAAACTCTTTGGCTTAGTTCTACTTCCCATTTCACTACTGCTCTTTCTAGCAGGCAGACAAGCGTATATTTTAACGACTCAGTTAACCGATTTTGAACGAACCAATCAGTTATCTGTGTATCTTCAAGATATTTCGGTCTTATATCGGAGCACTCTGGCTTCTAGCCCTGAAGAATTCGCGACACAAAGCAGCCAAGTAAAGGCAGAACTAAAAACGCTTTCTCCAGCTATATTTTTAAACACCTCTGATGAAATGAACCAACTGGTTGCAGACTTCAGCGAAGCGACTCTATCAACGATGGAAGCGACTGATAGTTACGATAAATTGGATGCACTTGAATGGCAGAGTGATTTGTACAAACAGTTGCTCCTTGAGATAGAAAAAGTCCCTTTCGAAAACACCAAGCGTGAAATTCAACAGCACCTCACCGCGTTACAACAGCTTGAATGGCTGATGTTTTGGTCAAATGAAGAATTTAAACTGGGTACCTCATTGATTGAGATATTCCAAAATAGCCAAGAATACGATCCAGAACTCGCTGAACAGATCGAAACTCTGAGTGAAAGACAACAACTGTTCCTAGAACGCTTTGTGTCATTGAATGCCAACGAACATCAAGTGTCATTGATGGTTGAAGTGTTTAGAAACGATGTATTTGCTCAAAGCCAAGAGATCCGCAGCGCCCTACTCGACCTAAACGCAATCAGCCAACTAACGCCACAAGAGATTTCAGTCGGATTAGAGGCTATGAGTGCTCGACTCAGCTTATTGCAAAGCCTCGGTAATGTTATCAAGCAAGAGTTCCAACAGGAAGTTGAGCAAGCCATCTATGAAGCGCAAATCCAACGAACACTGTTTATCTCCATCGTTGCTTTGCTCGCGACCATTGTAATGGGATTAACCCTAAGCTTGGCACGACAAGTCACCAACAACCTGAATTTGGTGTTAGCTTTCTTGAAAAGCGAAAATGATGAAACTCGACCTTCTTTGGATAAGCTGATTCAAGGCAAAGATGAACTCAGCCTATTTGCTCAGCAAGTTGAACGGTTGACCATCGAGCGAGAACTTGCAAAAGACAGGCTTACGATAGCGAAAGAAGACGCTGAGCGAGCCAAAGAAGACGCTGAAGAAGCGAAAGATCATGCAATACAAGCTAGCAAAGCGAAAAGCAGCTTCTTAGCCAATATGTCTCATGAAATTCGTACCCCACTCAATGGCGTTATTGGTATTTCCGAGATTCTTGCAGATACCCCACTCACACCCACACAGCGTGATTATGTGGATACGATTGAAACTTCATCCCAACTGCTACTGAGCTTGATCAACGATATCTTAGACTTCTCGAAGATTGAATCTGGCATGCTGTTAATCAGCCCGCACTCGGCGTCGATTAGAGAATCGATATACGACATAGCCTCTATTGTTGCGCCAAAAGCGAAAGAGCAAAAAATATCGGTTAACGTTGATATCAGCCCAGACACACCTGCACGCGTGATGATCGACGATCACCGCTTAAGACAGATCCTAATGAACTTTATGTCGAATGCAGTGAAGTTCACGGCAGAAGGTGGCGTCACATTATCAATCCAAACGCTCGAACAATCTGACGATAATATCACCATTCGATTTGCCGTTCGCGACACAGGTATTGGTATCGGCAAGCAACAACAGAAACAAATATTCGAGCCCTTTGCTCAAGAAGATGACTCAACTACACGTCAGTTTGGCGGTACTGGTCTTGGCCTCGCCATCAGTACACAGTTGGTCGAACTGATGGGTGGCCAGATTCAGCTCGATTCAGTTAAGGGGAAAGGCAGCTGTTTCTACTTCGACTTAGAATTACCCGTTGACATCATGCTACCTAAACCAAGCACGGCAACCGCTGACATTTATATTCTGGGTAACGAGAGCATGCTTTCTACACGAATAGAATGCGACCTTAACCTTTATGGCTTAAAGGTAACTCAGCGAATGAATAACACTTCCGCGATGACCGAACAACTCGCGACTCAGAAACACAATAAACCGATTACTGTCGTTTTCGCTGAAGATGATGCATTCCTAGCTAATACCCACGCAGATAACTTAGCTAAGCTGCACCAGAATGGCATCACTATCTGTTTGATACGTTCTTTCTTAAGTGAGCCTGCGGATCTTGGCGACAGTGTTACTGCACAAGTCGCACAACCCCTACTCGGCTTACGTTTAATTAAAGCTATTGAGCTCTGTGATACGCAGGGTTTAGCTGAGCTTTCAGAGGCAAGCCAACAACCTCTAGAGATCCAACATAAGATACTCATCGTCGAAGACAACAAGATCAACCAAAAAATTGCTGGGCTTCATGTCGGTAAAAGTGGTTTTGAATTCGAGTTCGCTAATAATGGTCAGGAAGCTGTGGACATGTTCACCGCAAATCCTCATTACGCAGTGATACTGATGGACTGTATGATGCCCATCATGGATGGCTTTGAAGCGACAAGCAACATTCGACGCGTTGAAAAAGAGACCAATGCCACGCGTCGTATCCCTATCATCGCCTTAACCGCCAGTGTGATTGATGATGATATTCAAAAGTGTTTCGACGTAGGTATGGATGACTATGTACCAAAGCCTTTCAAATTTGAAATGCTAAAAGAAAAAGTACTTGCCGCCGTTGAAGCGATGCCACTTCCTGCTGCCTACAAAACTAAATCTACGAAAAAACCCACGACCGTAACACCGATTCTTAATGCTGCGGCTAAGCGAACATTGCCAGAAGAAAGAGTACAAAACACGGTTCCGAGTAAATCTGAAAGAATACTGCTCGTCGAAGACAATCGAGTTAACCAAAAAGTCGCTTCTGTGATGTTAACAAAGGCGGGCTACGCGTTTGAAATCGCCGACAACGGGCAAATCGCCGTCGACATGTACCAAAACGACAGTAGCTTCGACATTATTTTAATGGATTGCATGATGCCCGTTATGGACGGCTTCACTGCGACCAAAGAGATCAGAGAGCATGAGAAAAACCTAGGCTTAAGCAAAACTCCTATCATCGCGTTAACCGCCAGTGTTATCGACGATGATATTCAAAAGTGCTTTGATTCAGGCATGGATGGATATGTAGCGAAGCCCGTAAGAAAAGAAAAGCTATTCCATCAAATAGAAAGTGCGACTTGTTAGGAGATACCCATGGATTGGATTAGAACAATAAAAACACTTCCCCGCAGAGTCATGTTGCCAGTCGCGGTAGGGCTATTAGGAAGCTTGCTTCTTCTCAGCCCTGCTCACGCCGCTGAAGATTATGCCATATTTTCTTTAGACTCCGGATTTGAAGAGATATCAATAAACAAAGCGCGAAAGCTCTATAGAGGGAAAACTAAACGCCTCAATGGCAAACGTGTTGAACTGTCTGATTGGCCTGAGAACAGTGCCGAAAGAGAGGACTTTTATCAGCTTTTGCTTGGAAAAAATGCCGCTCAAATGAATGCACACTGGGCTGGTTTATCTTTTTCAGGAAAAGCGCGTTATCCAAGAGAAATCAAAACGGCGTCAACCGACAGCTTAGTGGACTGGCTTGATGACAAACCAAACCGTATTGGTTACTCCCCACTCTCTTCGGTTCCTCAAAATGCCAACATTCTCTACGTTATAAGTTCGGAGAAATAATATGAAAAGAATAATTACGTCAGTACTGTGTGCTTCAGTTGCCTCTCCGGCTTTTGCGATTATTGAACTTACCGATAATTTTTCGTTAAGCGGATTCGGTTCTACTTCTTGGGCAACCTCAGATAACGATAATCCATTAATCATCAACCGCGGTTTTACCGATGAAAATTGTTACGACTGTGATACCACATTTGGGGTTCAGTTAGACTACTTCTACAACTCATTCAAAGCTTCTGTGCAAGTTGTCAAACCACCCCAATATGATTGGAGTGACCCTCAATTAGAGTGGGCTTACGTCGGTTACGAGTTTAACGACTTCGATGTCAGTGTTGGACGCTTAAGGCTGCCACTGTTCCTTGCCTCTGAATACTACTATGTCGGCCAAGCCTATATGACGGCGAGACCCCCAACAGAGGTATATAACGCCGTATTAGGTATTACTGCCTTCAATGGTATCAAAGTGAGTTGGACTCACGATGTAAGTGATGAGGCGACTCTATTACTCTCCCCGTTCTTCGGTATAAAAGACAACAATGAGGTCGACTTCAATTCGACAACTGAGCTGGAGTTTGAAACAAATCGAATGTTTGGTGCCAATCTACAATTGAGTGGAGAAGATTATCGTTGGAATTTGTCATTCCTCGATTCCAATTTTGACCAAACCGTAAAGATTAAAAACATCGGTTCACTTCCAACAGCAGACAACCAACACATCCAACTTTGGTCGTTAGGTGCTGAATATGAATTTGGTCAAGCTGTACTTGCCAGTGAAGGGCAAATTAGCGACTTCTCTTCATCCATGTACGCAAGTCTTGGCTACCACTTAGGGTCATTCACGCCTTACGTCGTTTATGGCGCACAATTTGACTCCAATGAACACTTAGAGGGGAACAGCTACTTAATTGGCGTTGACTATGATGTGTTACCTAACGTGTCTATTAATGGTGAAGTGCAATATTTTGAGGCTCGTAAAGCAAACGGTGCCTTTGTTGAGGATTTCAACGCACTTACTGGTTTTGATGACAAAGATGCCGTCCTTTACACCATCATGTTGAGTTTCGTTTTCTAACCCAGAATTAAACAATCACTGTCTCGTCCTAAAATACGTTGACAGTATTTCTACTAAGTCAACAGCGTCAGCTGTTGGCTTTTTTCATGCACCTCATTTGGAGTTTTCATCCTGAGACTAAGGTGCGGCCTCATGTTGTTATAGGTACTTATAGACTCTTTTACTAGTTGTTTAAGCTCTCCGAGGTTTTTACACTTATCAAGTAAGAACTCTTGTTTCAGTATTCCATTTACTCTCTCTGCTAATGCATTTTGATAGCAGTCATAACCGTCTGTCATCGAGGGGCTTATGCCGCTACTTTTCAACTTATCTTGATAAACACCTGAGCAATACTGGAGACCACGATCAGAGTGATGGATACACGAACGATGATATTGACGTCCCTTAATAGCCATATCTAGCGCTTTTACAACATCCGTCGCCTTCATTTCGTTGCTTAGCTCGTAGCCCATAATTTTCCGACTAAACGCATCAGTTACCAATGAGAGATAGTGAACTCCTTCATCTGATTGGATATAGGTAATGTCACTTACTAACACACCCTCTGGATTGCATGGTTTGTAGTTCTTTAATAAGTTCGGATGTTTTTTCATCCAATGCTTACTGTTTGTCGTTTTTGTAAAACTACGTTTAGGTCTTACCAATAATCGTTCATCACGTAAGTAGTTGAAAAGAGCATCTCGACCTAGCTTGATGCCTTGTTCTTGCAACTTTGGCTTAAGTAAAAAGTAGAGTTTTCTAGTGCCAACCCGAGGCATATAACGTCTAATATCTAACACCATTTGTTTGATGGGTTTAAGTTCCAACTGGCGATGAACAGCTCGCTTTTCTCGTTGATAAACGCTTTGTCTCGATATCCCGCATAGCTTACATACTCGAACTAAACTTATTCCGTCCTGTTCTTGAAGACTTCTTGCTCCTTGGCGAGATACTTTTTTCTGAGGCTAGTTCCGTGTTCAGTATCAAGAATATCAACCACTCTATTTAAAAAGAGATTCTTTATTTTTTCGTCTTCCAGCTCTTTCTCAAGGCGCTTTATTTTCTGTGCTGGTGACTCTTTAGGCTTAATTGATTGGTGCATGGTATTCATCCTTGGAGTTTGCGCCCAATTCATCTTACCGTGCTTTCGAAGCCAAGTTAAAACAGTTGAACGGCCTTGGATACCATAAATGGTTTGGGCTTGTTTATATGTCATATCGCCTCTTTCTACAGCGGCGACGACCTGTAATTTAAAGCCTAGTGTGTAATCACGCTGAGTGCGCTTAACGTAGGTATTATTTGAAGTAGTCATAATTCGTCCTCAATGTGTAAACACATTTCAGGACGGGACACACCATTAAATAAAAGCCCAAGGTAATCAAATAACCTTGGGCTTTTTAATGTTGGTAAGCAAACAACGCTTAGTATTTAAATAATACTTTCACGTCACCTGTTACAGCGGCTTCGTCGACATAACCAATTGCGTTGGTTTTTGAAGCAACCGTTGTGATTGCTTCGTTGTAGTCTGCAACCTGGATTGGCGCTTCAGCTTTACCGGTAAATACAAGTCGCGACCACGCTGATTGAAGTTGTGATTCGCTGCGCCCCGTCGCCACCTCATGGAAGGCTAGTCGACCTTCAGAACCATCGGCCAGCTCGATGATCTGTGCTTTGGTACCATTCGATAGCTTGCTTTTCTTACCCATGAATAACTTTTTAACGTCAGATTTAGATAGAGAATCAACGCCAGCATTGTTACCAATCACTACCATTCCAGCAGAAGCGTTAAATGAAAGAACCGCTACGGTTATTGCTGCCAGTAAACTTTTCATGTTGCCTCCTTAGAATACGAAATCAAGACGTGCTGAATAGACAATAGAGCTGTCTTCAAGGTAGTTACCCGTTGCAATATATGGGTTTGCTGTTGTTTCAACATTGCTTTGGAACCCACCACTAGTATCTCGGTAATCCACATACGTCACATCCGCTTTTAAAGACATGTTCTTAGCGAAATCCCAACGACTACCAACAGAGTAAGAAAGACGCTCGTAATTCATCGACTCTTTAATTGCCGTCGTAGTCATGTTTTCACGTTCTTCGTTGTCTGTTGTTTCAACCCAGCTAACAGAAACGTAAGGCGTAAATTCATTAATTCGGTAACCGACCAAGCCAGAAACCGATTGATAGTCATAAAACTGCCCTTCCAACTGAACATCCGCAGCTTCAACATTAACTAACAGATCACCATTGTCATATTGAGCACCCAAGGAGATGAACTGACCATCTTGGCTATCTAGCATTGCACCCAATTGACAATACGGGTCTTGTGAGTTTTGGAAATCACAAGAAGGGTTTGACTCAGCAACAAAGTACGAACCACGGAAAGTAAAATCATCAACGTTCCAGTTGGCACTGATACCGAATAGTTTATCCAGTTTAACTTCACCAACAATTGAGTCGTCTTCATCAATAGTACCAATACCGACCACAGGCTGAAGAAGAATGCTTGAATCTTCAAGCTCAATCGGAATCAATAAATCAGCGCCCGTATAGCCCTTTAAAACAATGTTTTCATACAATTCTTGAGAAGGTCTGATCATAGGGTATGCATAACCAAGATCAGTGTAGTCAGAGTAGAAAAACAGAGGTAGACGCAGCTTACCTGCACGGGCAGTAAATGAATCAAAATCATAAGAGGCGTAAGCCATTTCGATTTTTGGTTCATAGTCATAACGGCTGTTTGCAACAATTTGCGTCACGAACTTCGCTCGCTCGTTAACTTGAAAATCAAACTGCAAGCCCGCTAGTGTTTCTTGCTCCCAATCCAACTTTTCGTCCGTGTAGCCAGCATAACCGATTGCGTTATCTGACTTACCGATACCTACAGAACCAAATCCGCTAATACGAAGGTTATCCATATTTGCAGCATTTGCTCCAAACGCCATACTTACTAGGGCAGCAACCACTGTCTTCTTCATAACTAACTCCAATTTGTTATGTTGTTTCTTGTTTTTATGTAATTAACCCAAATGTTGGGCATACTCCTGCCCTCCTTGAGGCATAGCCAGAAAGAGAGAAGGAATGATTCTAGGGGGCTTAACTCACCTTAAAGTGGCCAGTTAATGTTGATATGTTACGAGTGACTTCCTGAATGTCATGAGCAACTGCATCGACTTGTTGAACGCTGTTGCTTGTACCTTCTGCCATTTTTCTAATTTCTTCGACAAAAGTTTCTATACGAGTTGAAGTTTGTTCCTGCTCTTCAGTTGCAGCGGCAATACTTTCGTTTCGCTGACTGATTTCAGTGATCTCGGAAGTGATTTTTTGTAGCGAGTTTTCAGCAACAAGTGACTTTTCAACGCAAGTTTCAGCTTTCGTCACGCTATCCGAAATGATCGTAGAGGCTGTTTTAGCTTGCTCTTGTAACTGCAAAAGTACAGATTGGATTTCTTGTGTCGACGTTTGTGTTCTTGATGCTAACGTTCTAACTTCATCAGCAACAACAGCAAAACCACGACCTTGCTCACCAGCACGTGCCGCTTCGATTGCAGCATTTAGTGCCAGTAGATTTGTTTGCTCAGCAATAGCGCTTATCGCCTCTAAGATAGATCCGGCACTTTGAGTCTTGTCATTCAATTGCTTAACCACTTGTGAAGCATTGCCTACATCTTGCGTCAGTTCTTGCACGGCTAAAATGGTACTTTTAACCTGCTGCTCTCCTAGTGTCGCCTGTTCACTGGCACTCGAAGCAGAAGTCGAAGCATCATTCGCGTTCGTTGCGATCTCTCTGGCAGCAACAAACAACTGATTTAATGAACTAGATACTTCTTCAATAGAAAGATGTTGTTTGGTTGAAAGTTCGTTCGTGACCTGACTAGATCTCACCAAAGAGCCAGAAATAGTGTCCAATTGAGTGACGTTTTCGATTGTATGCGTCACGTTTTGTTGTAGGTGAGAAACAAAGCTATTGAATGATTCAACTAGAGGTTTTAGTTCGTCGTTTTTCTCGTGTTGTAAGCGAACGGTTAGGTCACCATCTCCTTCCGCAATATCACGCATTTTATCACTGATGTTTGCTAAATCTTTCCGTATACCTTTTACAACAAACCACCCAAAGATACACATAGCAAGCATGGCTAATGCACCTGAAATACTCATGATCTGGTTAGCTGCTTTGTTATTCGATTCCAACTCTTGCACTGCGTTCTCAAACTCTGACTGACGAGCCGACGAAAACTCACTCATCCCCGTAGTAAGCTCTTCTAAAATTGCAGTGCTTTGCTTCGCGAGACGACCTGCCTCACTAAGGCTAATTTCTTCGTCGATCATGCCTTGCGCGATACGATAAGCCAGATCGAAATATTGATTGGTTTGATTTTGCAAAAGTGCGGATGAACCCTGTAAAGATTGGTCCAATGAAATTTGAATATTGAAGTTGCTTTGGATCGCAGCAAGAGTTTGCTTATTCATCTCCAAAATCTCTTCATCACCGAGAGTCACGGCTAAATTAAAACGCTCTGCTAATTGAGAGATTAAAACACTATTCAACGAAGCAGAATTCATGACAGGATAAGTCACTTGATCAATTCGATTAACCTGCTTTGTATTGTTGGTTAATGTATCCCCTCCAACAAATAGAATACTAATAAACCCGACTAACGAAACTAAACATAACGCTAGAATTCTATTCTTGATCGATAGTGTAAACATAAGCTTTCCTTGCTAAACAGTATGATAAACTGCACTAATTATTCGAACAATAACAGATCTGACCAGTATATCAATCTGTCACACCAAAAATAGTGACAGAAATGTTAATATTATTTATAAACTGTTATCTCAGAAAAATAACCATATAAATCAACATGTATAAATAACCATTTTATTAAAAACCCTTAGTCATCAAAATATCGGCCCTTTATTTAAAATATAGTTCTGCGGTTTTTGTCCTCATTTTTATTATTTAAGAGCAGACCTATCGTCACGATTAAATCGATATAAAGAAGCCAAAACCCTTCTTACATTCAACTTGGTAATAAATTAACGTCGCAGAGTGATCTACAATTTAATGGTTCTGTCAGCAGCGTCAGCATTGTGTAAGAAGGCTGCAAACTCACGAACTTCACCGCCTTTATTCAGTCAACCTAAGAGCGAATAAACAGATACCTTAAACGGAGAACGCATGCGAATAGCGACTTTATCTTTAAGTGTGGTTTCAGCGGTCGGTTTCGCGGCTGAGCCAAATCCTTTTCCAATTACGCCAGATGAAAGTGGCGAAGAGTTTATGGTAAGTGCAACGAATCCATATGTAAGCAGCACTGGGTATTCGGTACTCAAGCAAGGCGGTAATGCGGTCGATGCGATGGTGGCGATGCAGATGACCATGTCGGTGGTTGAACCTGATATGACAGGGATTGGCGGTGGTACTTTTGCGCTGTTTTATCAAAAAGACAAAGATCAATTTCTCGCACTGGATGGGCGTGATGAAGCGCCCTCAAGTGCGACTCCAAATATGTTTATGGAAGATGGTAAAGCACTCAGTCGAAATGAGATTTTAGGACCAAGATCTGTTGCCGTTCCCGGCACGCTTCGTTTGCTCTATAGCACTCATCAACAATACGGAAAGCTACCATGGTCTGAGCTTGTTCAACCCGCGATTGAACTGGCAAGCAAGGGTTACGCGATGAACAGCTACACCTACGACATCGTGGTTCGTGAACAAGAACGATTGATTGAAGATCCAGAAATCGAAGCCCTGTATTGGAGTGACGACCAAATCAAACCAACCGGCACATTGATGAAGAACCCAAAGCTTGCTGACACTCTTAGCAACATTGCTCAACAAGGCGATAAGTACCTTTATGGTGGCGAGTTTGGTAAGCACATCGTTGAAACTGTGAACAGCAGAATCGATGCCGACCACGCAAAGCTCTCTATAGAAGATTTTGCACAATACCAAGTCAAACAGCGTGAGGTTATTGAAAGCGACTACCGAGGCAACAAGATTGTCTCGTTCGGTTATCCAGCCTCTGGTGGCGTGATGGTTGCTCAAAGCCTTGAAATGTTAGAAGCTTATGACTTAGCCGCCATGTCTAAAACTGATGTTGAACCTTGGCGCTTGATGACTGAAGCCATGAGAATCGCCAAAGCCGATCGCATTGCGTATGCAGGTGACCCAGATTACATTGAAGCGCCAATTGCTGCCCTACTCGACAAAACCTACATCGACGAGCGACGTAAGCTCATTCCGGAGAGTGGCATTGCGAAAACAAAACCGAAAGCAGGCAAGCTATCTGATACCGATTACGCTCAATATCAAGGTTTTGAGAGCCAAGATACAGGGCACATATCTATCATCGACAAAGACGGTAATGCCATTGCAATGACCAGTACCGTCGGCACAGGCATGGGGTCAGGGGTAATGGTCGACGGCGTGATTCTTAATGCCCAAATGGCAAATTTCTCCACCAAACCCACAATAAACGGTAAACCGACTCAAAACTCTATTGAAGCAGGTAAGCGACCTCGTTCCGCGATCACCCCGTTAATGGTTATGGATAAAAAAGACGACCTGCGTTTAGTGGTAGGTTCTCCTGGTAGCTCACAAATTCCGGGGTACGTGTTGAAAACTGTGGTTGGTGTTTTAGATTGGGGTCTGTCTGCGCAGGAAGCAATTGACCTGCCGAACATTCAGTACGGCACCAAGATCGACCGCACCAAACCTTATGATCCAACAGGTTTGTTGGTCGAGAAGAAGACTTACGCTGAAATGTTGGTTCCAGAATTTATGCAGCTCGGTTACCCAGTACATGTCATTCCAGTGGTCAGCGGTTTGAACGCCATTGAAATCAAAGATGGCAAGATCCATGGCGCGACAGACAGACGCCGTGCATCCACCTCAATGGGCGAATAATTTAACTTAACGGGTGAGAGAATAAGCTCACCCACTTTAGATGTTTCCAACTTGTGCCTTGCTTTAATAGACATTCCAAACAGAACTCTAGATCCAAAAAAGCCAGTCGAATATTTCGACTGGCTTTTCATAAGCGGCTTATCAATTTACTCATTCAAATATTATGAGCTTGGCGCTACTCGCTTCTCTTTCAGCTGTTCAATAACATAATCAGGAGCCACTTTACCTAGCTCACTTAAGCAATCATCGGTCTTGTCGTTGCCGTATCGCACGTAGATATCACATACTGCGTATAACTGCTCCGGAGAACCAGAGATCAAATACGCCTTCTCGAACGATTTAGTCGATTTGTCGATATCCAGCTCTTCTTGTAGTACCCCATTCAAGTACCAGTAGTAGCTGTTATCTTTTGCAAGTTCTGCTGCTACTTCAATCTCTTTGGCTGCTGCTGCCTTGTCTTCAAGGCGAACCAAAGTTAATGATTTAGAATAGTGCATCGCTGCATTGTCCGGCACGTTCTTCAAACCACGATCCAACACCTCGACCGCTTGTTGATCTTTATTCTGAGCTCGGAAGTTATCCGCGTAGCTCAGCCAAACTTGAGGGTCTTTCTGGTGAGTATTAATCAACTCAAGATAAATCGTTTCCGCTTTATCCCATTCATTGTGCCAACGGAGCACGTCAGCGAACAACAATTGAAACTTTTCAGATTCTTGTGATTCCAAGAATGTGATTAACTCAGCGACGGGTTGTTCAATTTGTGCTTTCTGTTCTTTATCTAACGTATTGTAATCACGTACTAAGTTCGATGTTGCCGAGTGACGAACCATAGAATCTGTATCGCTCAGCAAAGGTGAAACTAACGCCCAACGATGCTCAAGTTGATATGGCGAAGAACCGATAATCGAAGCCTCACGAACTTCAGGGTTTTGATCTTTCAAACCTCTTGCCACCGCCACCAGCGCATTCTGGCTTGGGTATGAAGCAAGCTCTTGCAGTGCACCAGTACGATTCTCTATAGATTGGTTCTGATCTTGTGCCATGTAAGACAACTGTTGAATACGGGTTTGTGTGTCCGTCATTTCGAGCACTTGATTGATATTTTGTGCCGGAGCGTCAACAGTTTGCTGAACGCTATTCGCTGCCATCGCAGACGTTGAAATCAATGCGGACGTTGAAACTAATAGAGCAACAGCCGTCGCTAAACTCTTCTTCATCATAGTATTACCTTAAACTGGAGAACTTAGCCTGTCCTTAGACTCGTATCTGATTAAATTTGTCTTAGACCTGTTGACCCAAAAAACGAGTTAAAACTTGGTCTCGAACGTAGTTTGTTGCGCCTGTTTTGCACGATGTGCCATCAATACTGAGTCACTGAATTTGCCATGAGCAACCGGATGCCCCATCGCACGAGCGATATAAGCCATCGACTTGTCGACATGAGAAAAGAACTTGTGCCAACCTGCACATAAGTAGTTCAAGCCCGGTTCGCCTGCGCGAGTTTTGATAAAGCGGTTTTTAGGACATTCACCATGACAAGCAAACTTATAATCACACTGCTGACATTGACTGGTCATTGTGCGTGATTTAGCGAAACCAAACTTTTGCTGTGGTGCGCTGTACGCCAAGTCATCAAGCTTCTCGTGATGAATATTGCCAATCTTGTATTCAGGGTAAACATAGTGGTCGCATGAGAATACGTCGCCATTAGGCTCCATCGCGAGGCCTTTACCGCAGATTTCATTCAGAGTACAAAGCGGGTTAGGACGCCCTATCCATGTTTCTAAACTTGCTTCAAAATACTGAACGAACACTTTACCGATGTCGTTCTTCGCCCACTCATCAAATACAGAAATAAGGAAGTTACCCCAAGCCAAGTCCGACACACACCACGATTCCATAATCGAGTCTTTATGGCCGGGGATAAGGCGTTTGTCGCCTTGTTTAAGCTGCTCACTCACTTGAGACGTTTGTGGCGCAACCGTTCTAAAGGTTTTTTGCTCAACGATAGGAATAAACTGCATTTGCGGTGACTTCACCACATCACGTAGGAAGCGATACACCTCAAGTGCATTTTGACTGGTGAGGTTATTCACACAAGTCAGCGTTGCGAATTTCACTTGGTGTTTGTGCAGCAGTTCAACGGCCGCCATCACTTGTTTGAATGTACCACGGCCTGCTCTGTTAACACGATACGCATTGTGCAGCATTTCAGGGCCATCAATACTCAAGCCGATTAGGAAATTGTTCTTTGCTAAGAATCGGCCCCAGTCGTCATTCAATAATGTGCCATTGGTTTGTAGATCGTTTGAGATCAACACACCTTCAGGTCGGTACTTTTTCTGTAGTTCAACCACTCTTTCAAAGTACGCTAAACCTAGCATGGTCGGTTCACCGCCCTGCCATGAAAAGATAATTTCAGGCGTATTTTGACCTTCGATGTATTGTCGGATGTAGGTTTCTAACGTCTCATCATCCATTCTTGGAGAACTGCCTTTCTTGTACTCCAACAAATCTTGCTTACTTAGGTAATAACAATATTTACAATCAATGTTGCACGCTGCACCAATTGGCTTAGCCATAACATGCAAGCGTTTAGACGCCTTACCATTGTATTGTGGACCTTGAGTAATGTGCATGATTTATCTACCTATCTTAGTGTCTGTAGCCATCATAATGCCTATTTCAGTCAGTGGCATGTTATACCCTTTATAACCAATAGGAATGACCTTAAACGTTAAAATTGCCCTCTATTTCGAACATTCGAGGCACGTGATGAAATTTTTCAATTACAAACAATTAGCGGCGATCAGCAGCATCACCATGACTATTTTCCTAAGCGGCTGTGCGAGCGTGCCTACACACCCTATCGCTCAACAAATCGACCAAGAAATGGTGCTAGTTGAAGGTGGTACATTCACCATGGGTTCGAACGATCCTGAAGCGACCAAAGCAGAACGACCAGCGCGAGATATAACTGTAGATAGTTTCTACATTGCGAAGTTTGAGGTGACTCAAGAATTGTTCGAATCGGTGATGGGTTCATCTCTCAGTTATTTCCAAAACCCACAAGTTCCGGTCAATAACTTAAGTTGGCAACAGGCGAACTACTTCGTTGAACAATTGAACGAACTTACGGGTGAAGAATACCGTCTGCCGACTGAAGCTGAATGGGAATTTGCAGCGAAAGGTGGCAACAAGAGCAAAGGCTATACTTACAGTGGTTCCAATAACTTAGATGATGTTGCGTGGTACTCAGCAAATTCTAAAAATAGCGCACATCCAGTCGGGCTAAAGAAGCCAAATGAACTAGGCTTATATGACATGACCGGAAACGTGGGTGAGTTTGTGATTGATGCCTTCGATGACACCTTCTACCGATTCGGTCCAACAGACAATCCTAACAATGCAAAACACAGCGACGTTGGTTTATCACATAAATCGGTTCGCGGTGGCAGCTTTGCTTATGACGAAAATGAATCTGAAAGTTACCGTCGCGACTTCGCAAGCCAATCGATCACTATGTCAGATATGGGCCTGCGTTTAGTTAAGGATACGAACTAACTAAAGATGCCGACGGTTATGACTCAATAATCTTCACAAACAATCCTAAAAATACGATTCGCACTGTACAAACATTAGAAATCTAACCAAATGTTGGAAATCTGACCAAACCTTAGAACTCTGCTGCAATACTAAATAAGGAAACTCTATGCAATACACCAAGCTTTCAGGACTTACACTCGCGTTACTCTGTGCCTTCCCTGTTTCGGCTGCGGAAAAGCCAGATCTAGTCCTTCAAATCACGGTAGATGGCCTGCGCGCAGACCTAATCGAACGATATAAGCATAACTTCGGTGAAGGTGGTTTCCGGTACTTAATGGATGACGGCACTTACTACACCAACGCGAACTACCAACATGGCAACACGGAAACGATCGTGGGGCATGTGTCGCTTGCAACCGGTGCGCCACCGAGCGTACACGGCATGGTAGGTAACGTTTGGTATGACCGTAGCGAAGAGCGTTTGGTGTATAACGTAGAAGACGGCAACTACAAAATGTTGACCTCTGGTGCGGGTGTCGACAAAGCAACTGAGATCGACCCAACGCAGAAGACAGCACAAGGCGATGGCCGTTCCCCTGTGCCAATACTCTCCACCACGTTTGGTGACGAGCTGACGATTTCTAATAGTGGCAAATCAAAAGTGTTCGGTGTATCAGTGAAAGATCGCGGCGCAATCTCATTGGCGGGACACAGTGGTAAAGCCTTCTGGTTCTCCAAAGCGCAATCTGAGTTTGTCACCAGCAACTATTACTACGACGAGTATCCAGATTGGGTATCACGTTGGAACGAGAAAGCGATTGCTGCTCAGTATTCGAAACAGAAGTGGGAGCTCTCATTACCACGTGAGAAGTACACGCTTCAAGAGCACAATACCGAACACAAAGTGAAACTCGGTGACTTCCAACGCACCTTCCCTCACCCTTATGGCCCCGCAAGTTACAAGTACTACAGCACAACGCTAACCGTTAGCCCGGCTGGTGACGAGATCACAGAAAACTTTGCAAGCACACTGTTGATGCAAGAGAAGCTAGGCCAAAGTGACGTGACCGATTATCTGTCTGTGAGTTTCTCATCAAACGACTACGTGGTGCATTTATACGGCCCTGAAAGCCTAGAAACAGAAGACAACCTAATTCGACTTGATAAGACGATCGCCAAGCTTCTTAAAACCGTTGATAACCAAGTCGGACTAAAAAATACATTAATTGTGTTGTCTGCCGATCATGGTGTCCCTGAATCTTCACCTGCGGCAAATGCGCTTGGCTTTAATCAAGCTCAATACTTCAATAAAGACACACTGCTCTCGAGTGGCGTAGAAAAAAGATTGAAGGATCAATTTGGTTTATCCAAAGACGCCATTCGCTTGTATGCACAGCCTTATATCTATCTGAATCACGATTTAATCGCAGAGAAGAAACTTGACCTAGCTAAAGTGCAGGAAGCGATCGCCGATGAAATAGCAAAAGTGAAGGGTGTGGCGTTTGCAGTATCAAGCAGCGATATTGCAGCGAACCGAGTGCCTGATACTCATGTGATGCAGCTAATCAAAAACAACTACCACCCTGCTCGTTCTGGTGACGTGTATGTGGTGTTTGCACCGCGTAGTTACATTAACGACATGGAAGGCCTTCAAATCGCCTCTACACATGGCTCTCCATGGAAGTACGATACGCACGTCCCTGTAATCTTCGCAGGCTACGACGTTGAAGCTCAGAAGATCTCGCGTGCAATCACGCCATACGATATTGCGCCAACGCTTTCGAACAAACTGGGGATAACCCAACCAAGCGGATCAATTGGAGAGGTGTTACAAGAGATCACTGAGTAGACTATACCTCTAAGGTTTCGTGAGCTAGATTTCGAATCCAGTGCCCACTCATTAAGAGAGTCGTTTATCATATTCAGACTGATTCAGTCGAAACAGATAAGCGGCTCTTTTTGATTGATAAAGGATAGATTGAATCTAACCTAGTTCTTACCAGAATATCGAAACGCTTCTCTGGTCAGCTGATCCAACTGGTCATCATTCATCTTGTTGTGTACAACCGTGATACGGCCTAAATAAACCAGTGGGACTTCTGCTTCACGCTCTTCCAAATGAAACTTGATCGCTTCGGCCGTTGCCACACCAAGGTCATCACTCATTCTCATTGGAGTCGCATCCAGTTCATCCGTACGAATCTTTTCAATCTCTTTCGCTGTACCGCCCCAACCCGTCACATAGATTTCAGACAACATGTCGGCATTGTTTAATGCGTCCACCGCTCCCATGGTCATCGCAGTATTGGCATTGTGAACCATGGTCACCTCAGGGAAATTACCGAGCACTAAACGAATTCCATCAGCACCGCCTATCTTCTGGTATTGCCCAAAGTGCTCATACACTGTTAGCCAATCACCTTTCTCTTCTACGCAATCAATGAAACCTTGTGAGCGTTGGGTATCTGTTATTCCCGGTATCCCACGATTCGCTGAAAATTCCACGTCGTTACCGAGCTCTTTCACCACATGGTCACACAGGACATCGGCCCCCATCGCGCTTGAAAAATCGAACCAGCTATCCGGTTGATGTTTCCATTGTTCATTGGGCGTGTGAAAAGCCCAAATAAACGTTTTGAACTCTGTCGAAGCAGACAGTTTTTGAATATTCTCAGCTTGAATACCCAGTTCAGAAGGGCCAAAAATAACGAAGTCGTAAGGGGTTTCAGAGTTCAACACTTGTTCGGTGTATTGAGTCTGCAATGAGTGCTCAATTTGCCTTGAGGTGAACTCGCTTATCTCAAATGGTAACTCCAAAGCGACGAGCCTTTGCTTCAATGCTGTGTAATTTCTTGTCCAAAAGTCAGAAATATCTGCACTTGGGTAAATTAATGCAATTCTTACCGGTTTTTCTACCGACATTGGAGCCAAAAGAATCGGTTCGCCACTCACAGTCTCTTGAAATTTTTCGAGTTTCTGAGCATCAGCCTCCACCCTTATACGGTCGGAATTGGCGTACAAAGGGAGGGAAAAACACGCTGTCAGTAGGGTTAGCAAGACGTTTTTACAAATTTGACCCGGCATAACTGTTACCAAATGTTTGAATGTTTATTAACATTATTATAAATATAGAGCGATTATAAGTTAAAGCGTTTTATAAGCCATATGAATAAGAGATTAAATTTTGCGAGTTTGTTGCTCGCTATTACTTGCTACTCTCAGAGTTTTGCGGGTAATCATGAAGACGATTTCTTCCAATATGCTGAAGAAAAAGTGATGCGTGCGGTTTCCAACCAGCGAACGTGGAATGGCCCCACACAAGGCCCTGCTGTGCGCCATGAAAAGAACGTTATTTTTGTCGCGTCTGATTTACGTAATGGTGGCGTTTATGGCGTTGGGAAAGGCATATCTGAAGCCATTTCTAACATCAATTGGCACCTTAGATTCATCGATGGATTAGGCTCAGAAGTGCGCCAAGGTGCAGCTATCAGGAAAGCGATTGGTTTTGAACCCGATGCCATTGTTTTGGGCGGCATTGACGCAGTCCGACACAAAACCATTTTGAAACAAGCAGAAGATTTGGGAATTGTAGTCATTGGATGGCACGCGACTGAACTTGTCGGTGGTAATCCAGAAATAGGTTTATACACCAACATCACCACCGACCCTCTCGATGTGGCGGAAGTGGCCGCGCTACTCGCGATTGTAAACTCAAACGGTCGAGCGAGAACCGTGGTGTTCACCGACCCTAACTATGAAATCGCGATGATCAAAGCCAACGCGATGGTCAATACCATCAAGCGTTGCAGCACTTGTGATGTACTTGA
This sequence comes from Vibrio sp. QJM3NY_27, assembly GCF_057785955.1. Lineage (NCBI taxonomy): Bacteria > Pseudomonadati > Pseudomonadota > Gammaproteobacteria > Vibrionales > Vibrionaceae > Vibrio > Vibrio sp. QJM3NY_27. Next base: position 1,806,457 of record NZ_CM173512.1, read on the forward strand.
GCTTAACTATTTACCGCTCGATAAAATTGCCGAGCAAATGCCTGCGACATTAAAGAACCTAGATGAGAAGTACGGCGAGAAAGTCACTCATCTCCTGGCAATTAACGACCTGTACATTGATTATGCTATCCCTTCTTTGGAATCAAACCTAGAGGAGTACCGGTTAATACCACAAAATATCTCAGCGGGTGATGGTAGCAAGGCCGCGTACAAAAGAATCAATAGCGGTCAATTCCAACTAGCAACAGTTCCTGAGCCCTTATATCTACAAGGCTGGCAAATAGTCGACGAACTCAACCGAGCATTTAATCAAATGCCGCCAAGTGGGTACTCTGCCCCTGTGCATCTCGTCACGCCCGATAATGTTGAAGAGCTCATCAGCCAGTCAGACAAAGGCATCTACGACCCTAAAAATGGCTACCGTGAAGCGTATCTGAAAATTTGGAAGCCACAATGAAATTACCTCAGATAAACATCACCCAACGACTCATTATTTCGAACCTGCTTTCGCTTTTGATTGTCAGCTTTGCTGTCATCATGGTGATTCGATCTCTCTATTACGTCGAGTCGACGCTTAAAAACGAAACTTCTACACACGTATCAGACTTGATTGTTAACTCTGAAATCAGCCGACGCGTATTTACGCTCACCTCTCGAGTTAAGCTACTTGAACAAACTTTTTTGTTCAGTGAAACCACACTGTCGGAAGAAGCATTTAATGTGGATTTCCAGCTTCAACGACTCAGAGACCTATCAACTAACGAAGGTTTCTCGCAAAAAATTGATGCCTTTATCGATAACTTCCACCGTTTCTTAGGCAGTTCGCTCGCATTGAATCGAATTCTAAAGCAGACCAATCAGATCGACGCCACCTTAGCTGAACAGCTTGATCAGCTCGAATTTGCGATAGCCGACAGCAAGCTTAGGCACTTAGACCAACCCAATTTCATTCGTTATAACAATGAATTAGATCTTATCAACATGTTGAGAGAGTCGTTCCTCACCTCAGGGAAAATGGTTGGAGACATTCACAGTCGCATCACGCCAGAAACGGAGAAAGTACTGCTTATCGAAGTCGAGAAAGAACTCGATATATTCTTACTCCACTTAGAAAACGTTGATATCGAAACGACGGCGGTTATTGCTGAGAAGAAAAGAATCAATCGAACGGTGAAACGATACAACGCCGCTTTGAAGCGCATTAGAGCTAATCTGGAGCAGCGTTGGTTGGTGATGGCTTCACTCTTAGTCGCTCAAAGCGACCTATTGGAGATGGTAGAAAAAACCGAGTCACGCGTACAAAGCCAAGCCTTAGAATTAACCGACCAGCTTGAAAAAGAGATCGGTTTATCAAGACTAAACGCCATTATTATCAGTTTTTCAGCCGTTGTATTATCGATGTTGTTGGTTCACCACGTTGTTCGACATCACATTCGAAAGCCACTCAATGCACTGAGACATGGCTTCGATCGTCTAGAGTCTGGAAGCCTAAAAAACCCCATTAACTTGGGCCGAAGTGACGAATGGTCTCACTTAGAGAAAGCCTATAATGATATGGCTTCAAGGCTATCTAAAGCATACCTAGACCTCACTGAAGAAAAAAAGAATTTCGACTTCCTCGCCCACCACGATCCACTGACCAGTTTGGCAAATCGACTATTGGCAACCAAACAGTTAGATGAAGAGATCAGGAAATCCTATGAGAACAACGCCTCTTTCTTGCTGTTCTACCTCGACATTGACGAGTTTAAGACCATTAATGATTCTTTAGGGCATGCACCAGGTGACAACTTATTAGTCAATGTCGGGCACATATTGAGTAACTTAGTGGGTGATAAAGGCTTTGTTGCGCGAATGGGCGGAGACGAGTTCTTGGTTGTTTACTCAAACATTGGGTTAGACGAAGGCGAACCTATCGCAGACCGCTTAAATCAAGCGTTAAGAAAGCCTTATTACATCGATGATAATTCTATCTTTGTATCGGCGAGTATTGGTGTGTGTGAGTACCCTACTCATGGTTTAGATCGTGAAACTCTAATCAGAAATGCGGACACAGCAATGTATCACGCAAAGCGAAACGGCCGAGATCAATATCGCGTCTACGCGGACGAAATGACTCACGAGGTAAATGACTTGATTGAAACCAACATGGGGCTTCATCAAGCCATTGCCAATGACGAGCTTGAAGTCTTCTTCCAACCCAAAGTCAACTTAGACTCGCAAGACATCATTGGTGCCGAAGCTCTAATACGTTGGCGTCACCCTAAACTGGGCTTATTACCGCCCGTCGATTTCCTTGAGGTTGCCGAAAAAAGTGATCTCATTATCGACATTGATAAATGGGTATTTAAGAAAGTAGCGAATCTGATTACCGAATGGCAACGCGCAGGAATGGACCTACAGGGCGTGATTTTTTCCATCAACTTCTCAGCGAGAATGTTCTATATGACCGATCTCGCAGACCAGTTACAAGTGATACTCGACGAAACAGATTGTCAGCCTCATCAGCTGCTTCTGGAGATCACAGAAAGGGATATGATGCGAGATTTCGAGACCTGTTCAAGGACCATTGAGGTACTTCATTCTAAGGGTTACAAGATCGCTATCGATGATTTTGGAACGGGTTATTCTTCGTTGTCGGTGTTGAAGAATCTTTCCGCCGATTGCGTAAAATTAGATCGAAGCTTTATTGAAGATATTAACTCGTCAAAAGTAGATTATGAGATTACTTGCGCGGTTCTCAAGCTCGCGCAAATACTCGATTTCTCAGTGATTGCAGAAGGCCTTGAAACCCAGAATCATGTAACGACTCTGCGCCAGATCGGTTGTAAATACGCTCAAGGCTATTTCTTCGCGCGACCTTTACCTATTGATGATTGGGTGTCCTACTTCTTGCTTAACTCAGAACAGAGCCCAAAAGAGGCTTAGTATCCGTTACTTAAATTAAACAATTCAGTAAGTTCTTTCAATGATTTATGATTAAACAAGGGCTGCCTTCGGGCAGCACCAAGCGAAACATATCTTACGAGTCCCACCTGACTCTAACTTGTAGGTCAATATCCCGTCCCCTTGTAGTAAACACCGCTTACCTCAGCTCAGGGATACTGGCTTTCTTTCCATTTAAAATTGCGCGAATGCTTTCTATGAAAAAGCCCTTTAGAAGCTAACTTGATAACTCTTTTGCCGCCGCTTTGAGCTTAGTGCGCAACCACTTGTGGCTAGGTTCGTTAGTGCGACTGGGGTGCCAAATCATACACATATCGAGGTCTTCCAATTCGAATGGCAAAGGAAGAGTTTTAACGTCATATTTTTCAGAAAAGCAACGCACCGATGACATAGGTAGCACGCCAATGTAATCAGAGCCCTCAATAACAGGCAGCATCTCAACAACGCCAGCAGCTCGATAGACGATTCTGCGTTTTTCAAGGTCACTGTAGTGTTCAGAACTCAATAAGCTTCTACGTGCATGCCATCTTGAAACAACCACATGATCAAGTGATAAAAACTGTTCCATATCGATAGTGTCACCAATCGTGGGATGGTCTTTACGGCACACCACCACCAGTTCCTCTTTAGAGATCACCTCATGCTTGAGCATGGTTCTTCCTCTTGGCGTCATATCGATAATGACATCATGTCTTTGAAGCCTTAAATCAGACTCGTAATCTTCCGTAAATAGAGGATGAACTTCTAATGCGATACCAGGTGCGACTTGACTGATTAACTGCATGACTCTTGGCATCATTTCATAACTCGCTGCTGAAACGCAGGCAATTGAAAACACACGGCCAGAGGTTTTAGGGTCAAAATCTCTTGATGCGGATAAAGTAGAAGTAAAGTTTTTAAGCGCCGCAGCCATTGCTGGATAGATATCAATAGCGAATGTGGTTGGCTCTACGCCAGAAGTAGTTCGATGAAACAGTGGCTCGTCATAGATATCTCTCAACCTTGCAAGCGCTTTGCTCACAGCTGGCTGGCTTATATCCATGCGATTAGCAGCCCTAGATAAGTTCTGCTCTTCATAAATAGCGACAAATATAGGAATTAGATTGAGTTCGGTACTTTTCATACAGTTCCATATTAAAGAAGCAGGTTCCCTATAGTAGAGAACCTGCCGATTTTGTTCGATGCGAATAACTAAAGTTTGCTACTTAGTTCTATCTTTTAAGTCTGGCAAGGCTTTAGGGATTTTCAAGCGGTCGAAAATTGAACAAGAATTGCTTGAGTTTAATGTGTCATTGGGTAAGTTACGTAACCCTCTCCACAAACGAGTAAATACGTTTTTGTCTTCTCGCCCTTGTTGAAGCGCTTCGCTATCTTCTAGCCAACGCTTTTGTCCATTCAATTTACCAAGTTGCGCTTTACCCAGCTCTAGCTGAGAGGTTTCGTTTCGCAATTGACGATAGATAAAGGTTCTTAATGCAGGCCAATTACCTTGCTTAAGTAAACGACGTAGTGCCAACCAACCTGGTGTTGGGCGGTTCGCATAATAACGTTTAACAGAAACAAAGCACGCCACACTGAACAACAATGCCAGACCAACGCTAATAAACACTGACATGTAAGCCTTGATGAAAGATCGGACTGTGTGTTTAGCTTCAAACACATTCCCTTTTATCACCACGTTTTCAAGGCGTTGATTCTTGCTGTCCCACCACTGAAATGAAAACTCTGGCAACGAAAATTCACCGCCCTGCTGAATAACATAAACCGTCTCTTCAATTCGACTGGAACGGTAGTTACCACGCTCTTGAGTATCATCTAAACGATTAGGTTGCGGGTAAGCTTGGTACTGCTGGATCGATTCATTGTTCAACACGTCCGGGAGTAATACAGAAAGGCTGTCTTTTGCCTTGATGGTTACCGTTCGAGTAATGGCATCGCCTACTTTTAAGTTTTCACTCGAGCGTTGCCATTGTTGCTCTGTATCTACTTCTGTTGCAGAAAACCAAGGCGATTCATTATCAAGTAAACCTGAAGGCAACGAAGCTTCAAACTTAATTGGCTGCGTGTAAAGCGTGCCACCTACGTTTGAGCCATCAGGAGCGGACACTTGAATACGAACCGGTACGGTTGGAATGACAAACTCGCCAGAAGTCATCGGATAGAGCGTCACTTCCCAACGCTGGCGTGACCATGTAGTGCCATTGACCCGTTCCGTGTAGTTAGTTGCGAGTTGGTTACGTTGCTTAGCAATCACGTTAGGGATTTCGATACTGCCGATTCGAGTCCCTCCCGTTAACCAACGCGGCGTCGCCACCTCAATGTTCAGAATTACCTGCTCATTAACGCTCACTTTATTCGGCGTTATCTTATCGCCTGACTTTGGCTTCTCCCCTACCCAAGCAATAAGCTCAACGTCACCACTTTTTTGAAGATCGAAGATATCGGCAGCAGAAACAAAAGTAGGGAAAACAGTGCTAATCAATAGAACCATCGACACAAGCAAGGTCTTGGTTAGTTTAAAGGACTCTGAGCGCCCTACCTTTACTTGAATCGATTCAAGAGCTAAATCATATCGACTCATTGGGTTTGCTCCTGTTTTGATGCCTGTTCCTGTTTTGACGCTTGTTCGATGGAAGGTGCAGGGTCTCTTAATTGAATTTGGAACTTGGACTTCAAGAAGAACTTAGGATCCGCTTCTACGCGCTTCAACCACTTATCGGCAAGTTCTTGGCTGCCCAAAATTTCATTGGCATTAAGCGTTTCCTTGAGCATCAATTCCGCTACCGTTTCTTCTTCAGCGCCATCACCCGTTCGCGGCTGATCGTCTTCGAGTTCTAAAGACTCTTCAGGGCCATCTGTGGTTCCGGATTGACTTTCACTGGTTCGGTTTACCTCTTCGACAATACCTCCTATTACCGCTAAGTTATGCTCAACGTCAGGCCTTAGTTCTGGTGACAGATCCTCTTTCTCGCTTAATGATTTCAAAAGGTCTCGCGCCGCAAGGTATTCACGCTGTCTGGCTAACGCACTCGCCGCGTTGTACAAACCAAGGTCAGTTTTGGTTTGCAGGAATGCACTGTGAGCGAGCTTAAAATCACGAGCATAGTAGTAAGCCGCGCCTTTTCTCATTGGATCAGTAAAATGTTTTGCCGCTTCAAGGTATTCCTTCTGGTTCAACAGGCGTTGACCTTGCTGGTCAGACGTTAGCCATAAGTCCCACCACCATTGAGCTGTTTTGTCCCAAGCCGTAACCGACTCCACCACAACTGGTTTCTCAGCGGTTAAGTTGACTGTTTTCGCCAAAGTGTCTGGTGAATACATGCTGCTTGTGATCATCAAACCAACGACACACCACTGCACCAGCCACCCTTTTCTGAACCATAGCAACATAATGAAAGCCATTGGAATAAGCAGTCCATAGCCCATGTCTTTCCAAGGCATTGAAGATTCGCCGTTGAGCTGCATGTTTCTTTCAACCGCTCTGTTCAGTTGTTGAATATCGGAATCATCAACGGTCACCTCAATCACTCGTCCACCTGTCTTACTCGCTAAGTTACGCAGTGAATCTAGGTCGACAGGGTTATCGCTCACCACATTACTGTTTCCTGCGGCTAGAATGAGCAACTGATAAGGGTTGTCGTTAAAGAAACTCTCGTACGCCCTACTGGTGCTTGGGTTTACACCATCTGATACCAACAGTACTGAAGAGCCTAACTCACCAGACAGTTGCTGATGAATCAGAGGCAGTGCTTCTTCTGCTGACTTACCTGATACCGGCATGATATCGGGTGTGATAGCCGCTAGAAACGGTTCGAATACTTTGCTGTCTTGAGTGACTGGCATCGCGACGTGTGCGCTGCCTGCGTAAACCACTAAGCCCGTATTACCGCCTTTCCGAGCTGCTAATAAGTCTCTAATCTTCTGCTTAGATCGTTCCAAGCGACTCGGTGGTAAGTCTTTAGCGAGCATAGATTCACTGTTATCAAGCACAACCAACATCGACGCTTTGTCTTCACCAAAAGGCGAAGCCTCACGTTGCCATGTCGGGCCAGAACAGATAATGATGGCGATAGTTACAATCACCACCAATAGCTTCAATGGTAGCTGCTTACGCCAGCCTGTTTCGCCAATCGTCAATACATCACGTAAGTGTGCAGGTAGAATGTCTTTCCACGTCGGTTTGGTCTCTTCTCTCCAACGAACCCATAACAGGAAGAACATCGGAATAAAGGCCAACAACCACAAAGGTCGGATAAAGTGAAACTGAGTAAAAAACTGTTGCAACATGAGAGAATCAGGCATTGTTCTCTCCTTTCAAATTTTTCTTTGAAGAAACCAAAAGGGATCTTCTACGGATTGTCGCTAAGCTAAACGCAGTCAAATACATCACAACGACAATCGCCATCAAGTAGTGGTGTAACCCCTGCTTAGGACGATAAGTCGTACTCTCATACAGCTGAGGCTCTAGCTCACCGATTTGAGCGTAGGCTTTAGTCAGTTCATCGCGGTTGAGAGCTTCAAAAGCTTCACCACCAGACTCTTGCGCCACACGATTGATGGTCTCCATATCCAGCGCCACTTCTCCCACCGTTTGCGGGTCACCCATGGCGATCACGTGAATACGAACGTCTTTTGCCTTAGCCACTTTGGCGGCATCGATAGGCTCAACAAAGCTGCCAGTGTCATTACCATCAGTTAGCACAATCACTACTTTCTCTTTTGCGTTGGCATCAATACTTGAATCTTGAACCGCTGAACTCTGCTTCTCACTCTGTTCAAACACCTTGATCGCAAGGCCAATGGCATCGCCTAAGTGCGTGCTTTGCCCAGCCATCGCCACGTCGGTTTGATTGAGTAGCTCAAGCCACACCTCTTGGTCAGCTGTAAATGGCGTTTGTACAAATGCCGCGTCACCAAACAGAATCAAACCTAATCGGTCGCCCTTTCGAGTTTTAGCGAAATCAGCCAACACGTCTTTGGTTGCATCTAAACGAGAGATCTTATCGCCTTGTTGAGAAGTAAAATCTTCTTCAGCCATTGAGCCCGACAAATCGACGACCACCATCACATCGCGACCTAATTGTTCACGAACTTGTGGCTCACCTAAGATGGTTGGTTTAGCTAACGCGCAAACCACGAGTACCCAAGTAATAATCAGCGTGGTGCGTTGCCACCAGCTTGGTGTTAATTGGCTTGCACCTTCGGATGGCGCCTCACCAATCGCTTCAACCAGCTCACTGAAAAACGGCACTTTGATAGCCATTTGTTTGGTGCGATAAGCAGGTACGGCAAAGTAGACCAACAAAGGTAAAGGTAGTGCGATAAACCACAGTGGGTGCGCGAATTCAAAGCTGGCAGATAAACTATCAAACATTATCTTGTCCCTCGGGTTTCGCTTGTACCTCTGGTTTTGTTTGTACATTGGGTTTATGAATTTTTAGCCACATCATCGCGGTTTGAATCACCTCTAAACGCTGTTCAAAAGTCAAACGCACCTTAGGGTCAATTAGGCTTTGCATCCATAACCCCGATACTTCATCGGTAAAGAAAGCATTGCTGTTTGCGCTCGTGCCAGCGCTAACAGGCAAATAAGCATTCAAGCGATTTACATAGGCTTGACCAAACAACTTAGCATTGCCGCTGTCTAGATAACGAAGCACCACTTTGAGCACCTTGAAAGTTCGCTCGGTTGAATTTTTGTCTCGTGCATCCAATAGCACGAGCTCTTTAAGCGCTTCTTTACGATAACGGTTATTCCACCATTTCTGCGCTAAACGATAAGCCAGATAGATAGCGACCAATAACAAAATAACGCCAAGGATCTTCCAGCCGATCGTTTGAGGAGCCCAGCTCACACTGTCAGGAATCGCTACATCGTGCAGTTCGCGGAGGATATAGGTACTTGGAGGAGTATGTTCAACAGCCATTTAGCGCCCTCCCACTTGCTTCTGCAGCTGTGATATGTGATTGCCCGACGTGTCTAATTCTATATAAGGGAGGTTTTTCATCGCCATCAATTTAGCAAGGGACTGTTTCTGAAGTTCCGCTTTCTGAGCAAGGCTCTCGCTCGCAAGATTGACCTTAGATTGGCTATCCAGATTCAGTTGAAAGCGACCATCACCCACCACCCAGTTTGCGCTTGCAAGATCTTGAGGCAATGACTGTTCTAATGGGTCAGTCACCATGATCGCTAGGATGTCATTGTGTTGTTGAAGCTGCTTGAGTCGGTCAAGGTGTTGTTCTTGGCAGTCACGCCAATCACTAATAAAAATTAAAGTCGACTGCTTGAGTCTCATTCTCTTGATCAGTTCAATCCACTGACTAAACCCAACACCATCATTGTCACTGACACTCACCCCTAAGCTTTGATTGGCTTTTGCTAGGTGCTTGAGCTGCGCCAGTAAATCAGACTGAGAACGCTGTGCTTTGCTGTGAAATAGCTTTTGGTGTGAAGCTAAAACAAAGCCGACACGGTCGCCGTCTTTAAGCACTCGCCATCCACACAATGCCGCCACTTCGGCAGCCACAACAGATTTCATGGTATTTTGAGAAGCGAAAAACATCGAACTGCGCTGATCAACACAGATCATCACATTTCGGTCTTTCTCTTCGGTGTAACTACGAACATGCGGCTTGCCTGTTCGCATTGTCACTTTCCAATCGAGGTTGCGGATATCATCACCCAATTGATAATGACGCAGTTCCTCGAAATTCAAACCTCGACCGCGAAACAAAGAATTATGTCGTCCTGACAATACGCTGCCTGCCTTTAAATGAGGTAACAGAGAAAACGACTCCGCTTGAGCCTGTATTCGCACTAGCCTTGAATAGTCACAATACAGTCGTGGATCAAGGCCTTGCGATTCGGGAGCTTGTGTTGGCTTCGCCATAACGCCCCCTAGTTATCCGATCTCAACATTATCAAGCAGCTCTTCAACTACTCGTTGATGGTTCACACCATCAGCCAATGCGTCATAAGATAGCGAAAATCGATGGCCTAATACGGTCGGTAGCATTGCTCGCACATCGTCTAACGTGACGTGGTCATGCCCTTGTAGCCACGCATAAGCGCGTGCACATTTATCCAAGGAGATTGACGCTCGTGGGCTTGAACCTATCTCAATCCATTTAGACAAGTTTGATTCTGGGTAACGCTCAGGCTTACGAGTCGCCATCACCAAGGCCACAATGTAGTTTTCGACTAAATCAGAAACCGCAATATCAGGAAGTTGGCGACGAGCTTCAAGTACCAATTCAGGTTCAATATGCTGTGGGGTGACTAATTCTGAACTGGTCTCGCTGCCCAACTCTTCGCTGCGCACCAGTCGAATAATGTCACGCTCCGCTTCGTCTTCTGGGTAGTCGACCGTCACTTTCATAATGAAACGGTCCATTTGCGCCTCAGGCAGTGGATACGTGCCTTCTTGTTCAACAGGGTTTTGAGTCGCTAGCACCATGAACAAGTCTGGAAGGATATGAGTTTGACCACCTACGGTTATCGTGCCTTCCGCCATCGCTTCAAGCAGAGCCGCTTGCACCTTCGCAGGGGCACGGTTCACTTCATCGGCCAGAACAATGCTATTGAAAATAGGCCCCGGTTGGAAATGCAGTTGAGGCTTACCATCCAGCTCTTGATACACTTCAGTACCCGTAACATCTGATGGCAAGAGATCGGGCGTAAACTGAATACGGCCAAAGCTTGTATTCAGTAAATTCGCCAACGACTTCACCGAGCGCGTTTTCGCAGTACCAGGGAGCCCTTCTAGAAGCACATGGCCATTGGTCAATAATCCGATTACCAGAGCCCGAACGACGTGACTCTGACCGATAACACTTTTCTCTGTCTGTTCAATCAGTTGGTTTATTGCTTGTTGCGCATGGTTCATAGGTCTTCCCTTAATTCAATCTGGCTGCGTACATCCTACTCACAAGCCCCATAACTATTAGTTATAAACACCATAAATTATAAGCGCATAGCCACGTCAATGTTGGCGCTTTATTTCAGCTCAGCTTTCTACTGGCTAATTGCTTTCAATTGGTTAATCGCCTCAGGCGGCGCCACCTTACTCAATGATGAAACACATTGTTCAAACGCTTTAGGTACACCGGGTTGTTGGTAATTTCGCGCTAAGATTTCACACTGTGCATACAGGTGTTGTGGATTGCGGCTGAATTGGTAAGCCTTGTGCAGTGATTGACTTGCCGCAAGCACATCTGATTTCTCCAAAGCCAATCCGTACACATACCAATATTGTGGGTCGGTTTGTGCCGTTTCAGCAGCTTGTTTAAGGTACTCCGTTGCTTTGTCGTAATCTTTCACACGAAGCAGAGATAATCCTGTGCTGTATGGCAATACACTCGATTTAGGCTGAGCTTCAATACCTTGCTTCAAGGTCGACAGCGCTTTTGCTTCGTTACCTTGCGCTCGATACAAATCCGCCAAGTTAGCGTAGCTGTTTTCGAAATAAGGCTCGATTTCGATAGCACCTTGATAAAACTCAATCGCTTTGTCGTGCTGACCTAAATCTCGGTAAACGTTGCCTAGATTAGTACGTCCAAATCCTCTATCAGAATTAAATTGCTGTATCTCAATGTACTCTTCCAATGCAGGCTTGATTTGGTCTTTCTGCAGAGGATTCATTTCTCCCCAATAACGCACTAATGCGCCTGCGGTTTCTGAACGAATCGATAATACAGGGTCTTTCAGTAGCGGCTCTAGAATCTGCCAACGGTCAGTGAATGGGAAACCAGACGAGCCTTGAACAGCACCTAAACGGATCATCTCATCATCGTGTTTCACCGCTCTTGCCAGCGAGATAAGCGTGTTCTTACCCGTGTTGCCACCTAAGCGTTCTAAGCTCGATGCTCGAATAATATTACTTAAACTTGAATCCTGAGCAGAATACGCCAATGCATCTTCTGATCCTCTGTGCCCTATTGAGTCAGCATAAAAGGCAACGGCAAAGTGCTGCTGATTACGATACTTAGAATCTGGGAACCACCCACCAATTTGCTTATCGGCCCACAGATCGGTTTGATCTTCATGACAGCTAGTACAGACGTTCGGCGTTTTAATGTGTTGGCTGATATCTGGGCGTGGAATATGCCAACTGTGGTCACGCCTTGGATCGACTTCCATGTACGTCGTCTCTGGCATGTGACAAGTCGTACATTGTGAAGCTTCGGTATTCGCCTCGTGGAAGGTGTGCTTTTCAGGCGTGTATTCAGAGGCAATGTGACATTGGCTACACACAGCTTCTTCCGCAATTTTTAGTTCAGCAGTATGTGGATCGTGGCAGTTAGTACATGTGACGCCTTTTTCAGCCATCACTGATTGAAGGAAAGATCCGTAAACGTAATCTTCGTCGTAGATTTGACCGTCGTTGTGGTAAAGCTCAGGAGTAATTAAGCTCAGGCGATATTTATCAAAGAATGACCCGTTAACATGATCGCCTGTTTCATTCAGCTGAGTGCGTCGGCTGTGACATTGAGCACAGGTTTGAACTTGGTTAGTATGGATGATGTCTTTTGGTTGCAGGGTTGAGTTGCCCTCTTGGTAAACCCATTCTTTCACCGACTTCGACAAGTCGCGATCAAAGCCATAATGCGACGAGACTTGAGCATCCTTTCCGCCGTTGGCTTTTGCTAGCTGGGCTTGTTTAACGTGCTCGCTTGCAGGGCCATGACAGGCTTCACAACCGACATTAATCTCAGACCAAGTCGTGTTATAGGTATTACTCGCGCTGTCGTAGTTTTTCTCTAGATTCGTTGAGTGGCAATCGGCACACATGAAGTTCCAGTTTTGACCGCTATTGGTCCAGTAGAATTCATCAGTGTTGGTGGTATCCGGGTAGAGGTTAAACCAGCGTTGACCGCCTTCGCCCTCAGTGCGAGAGTCCCAAGCGAAAGGAATCAACTGTACTCGACCGTCTTCAAACTCAACCATGTACTGTTGTAATGGTTCAAAGGCAAAGGTATAGCTGATTTTGTAATCTTTGAATTGCCCGTCTGGGCCTTCGATATTGACCCAGAACTCTTCACCCTTGCGAAAAAATCGGTTGGGTTTACCGCCATGAGTGACCGTTTGATCGTTGAAATCGCCTAATACAGATTCATCTGTAGCGTGTTTCATCGCCATGTCATGATGAGAGCCCTGCCACGCTTCGACTTCTTCACTATGACAATCAACACAAGCTTCCGATCCAACATAGGTGGCTTTAGAGCCGATAGGTAAAACATCAGAGCTAGCGTGTGAAGCTACAGAACTGAGTTTTGAAGTCTCAGTGTTGCTATTAGGAGCTTGCTCGTTGGCATAGGTGCTCAAACTGAACAGCGACAACATAAGTGGAGACAAGATTACGGATAATACTGCGACTCTCTGGTGTTTCAATCCGTTCACTAGCGAGCACAACCATGCAGACATAACATTCCTTGTTTTTATACATCCTTATGCTTACTAAGGTAGACGTAAAAACGACTAAAATACAATTATTTAGTGGCAATGAGCACGATAGTTGTGATTCATATTCACGACCGGGATTTACTCATCGATATGCGCATAAAAAAAGAGCTCCTAGGAGCTCTTTCGTGTTATCAGTTTCATCAAGCTATCAGTTTCAATAAACCAAAGCTTACTTATTATGGTTCTCTTGAAGTTTCTCCATAACCTGATCCAAGCTAAAGCTTGCTGCTTTTTGGCGTGGTGGGTATTCGGCAAACGTTTCTAAGAACTCGCCTACATACGCTTGCGCAGGAACGAACATATAAGCATGGTCTAACAACCAGTCATAATAGGTATTCGACGTAATATCTGCATTTTCGTATGGGTCCATACGCAGGTTAAACAGCTTAGGAAGACGTAACGTCACGAACGGTTCTGACCAAATCTGCATGGTACCCGTTGCACGTTGCTCCATGAACACCGCTTTCCATTGGTTGTAACGAAGCGCCGCTAAATCGCCATCATCGGTAAAGTAGAAGATCTCTGAACGACGGCCTTTTTCTTCTTCACCCGTTAGGTAAGGAAGGAAGTTATAACCATCTAAGTGAACCTTAAACGTTTTATCACCGGCAGTATGACCTTTCAGCAATTTCTCTTTGATTTGGTCATCACCAGCAGCGGCAACGAAGGTTGGCATCCAGTCCATGTGGTGCATGATTTCGTTAGATACTGTTCCAGGTTCAATCTTGCCAGGCCAACGGACCATTGCTGGAACACGGTATGCGCCTTCCCAGTTAGTGTTTTTCTCACCACGGAACGGGGTTGTACCAGCATCTGGCCAAGAGTTCATGTGTGGGCCGTTATCCGTTGAGTAGAAAACAATCGTGTTGTCTTTGATTCCCAATTCATCCACTTGCTTCAATAGTTGCCCAACGTGTCGATCGTGCTCAACCATACCATCAGCGTAATTACCGACACCGGTCACACCTTTACTATCGGCTTTCACGTGCGTTCTAAAGTGCATACGTGTTGCGTTCCACCAAACGAAGAATGGCTTGTCAGCTTTCACTGCGCGATCCATGAAATCAAGTGCCGCGTCTAGTGTTTCTTCATCGACCGTTTCCATACGCTTACGCGTCAGTGGACCCGTATCTTCAATCTTGCCATCAGCGAATGACTTAATGACACCACGCGGACCGAACTTCTTACGAAACTCAGGATCGGTTGGGTAATCTTCATTCTCTGGTTCTTCTTCAGCATTCAGGTGGTAAAGGTTGCCAAAAAATTCGTCAAACCCGTGTGCTGTTGGAAGGAATTCATCTTTATCGCCAAGGTGGTTTTTACCAAATTGACCTGTCATGTAACCCATAGGTTTTAGCATTTCTGCAATTGTTGCATCTTCTGCTTGAAGACCAATATCGGCACCCGGCAAGCCTACTTTACTCAAACCTGTTCGTAATACACTTTGTCCCGTAATAAAGGTAGAGCGACCCGCAGTACACGATTGTTCAGCGTAATAATCGGTAAACATCATCCCTTCTTTGGCGATGCTATCAATATTAGGCGTTTTGTAACCCATTAAACCAAAGGTGTATGCGCTAACATTAGACTGTCCAATATCATCCCCCCAAATCACGAGAATATTTGGTTTTTCAGCTGCGAATGTGGTGGTGGAAGCCGCCATCATCGCCGTACCCAAAATTGCTAAACGACGCTTAACGCCATATTTCGCTGTCATAGAAACCTCTCCGTAAGTTATTTGCATTCTGCCCTACAACGTATAGTCCATTTTTTAAGCATGCGCGAGGTTCGCTAAACTATTAATCTTTTTGTCATTTTTTATTCCGATACAGGTGCAGAAGTTATCGATAAGGTTTACGGCGACAAACATGATAAGGATCACACATGTTATCTAAGGGTTTCTGGTAACCATCAGCCTAAATTCAATTTAATCAGCAAGTTAACCATGCATCATAACGATTGGTTATAAGCACTATAAAAGGACGTAACGGAATTTTGAGAATAACATTTGCTCATCGATGCGTTGTTCTAACGCATTAATCTTAAAAGTGAACCGGAGTCCTTATGGGTACTAAAATTAATAAACTAGCATTAGGTGTTGGCTTATTAGCAGCTTCTTCAGCGGCAACAGCAGCAGAAAAACCAAACATTCTTGCTATCTGGGGTGATGACATTGGTGTATTCAACATCAGTGCATACAACAACGGTATGATGGGTTACGAAACACCTAACATCGACCGTATTGCTAACGAAGGCGCACTATTTACTGACCACTACGGTCAACAATCGTGTACTGCTGGTCGTGCTGCATTCCTAACCGGTCAAGAACCTTTCCGTACAGGTCTACTGACTATCGGTATGCCAGGTTCGGACCACGGTATCCCTGATTGGGCTCCAACGATCGCAGACCTTCTTAAAGAACAAGGCTACATGACAGCTCAGTTCGGTAAGAACCACATGGGTGACCAAGACAAACACCTTCCAACGAACCACGGTTTTGACCAGTTCTTCGGTAACCTGTACCACCTAAACGCGGAAGAAGAGCCAGAGACTTACTACTACCCTAAAGATCCTGAGTTCCGTAAGAACTTTGGCCCTCGTGGTGTAATCAAATCGACTTCTGACGGTAAGATTGAAGATACAGGCCCTATGACGCGTAAGCGTATGGAGCATGCGGATGAAGAGTTCCTAGAAGAATCTCTAGCATTCATGGAAAAAGCAGTGAAAGCTGACAAACCATTCTTCATTTGGCACAACACGACTCGTATGCACGTGTGGACTCGTCTACAAGAAAAATACCAAGGCGCATCGGGTATCAGCATCTACGCTGATGGCATGTTAGAGCACGATGACCAAGTGGGTATCCTTTTAGACAAGCTTGATGAGCTTAAAATCGCAGACAACACTATCGTCATCTACTCGACCGATAACGGTGCAGAAACGGTATCTTGGCCTGATGGTGGTGCTACTTACTTCCACGGTGAAAAAGGTACAACGTACGAAGGTGGCATGCGTGTTCCTCAGCTAGTTCGCTGGCCTGGCACTATCAAACCGGGAACTAAGATCAACGATATCATGGGGCACCAAGACTGGATCCCTACTCTACTCGCAGCCGCTGGTGATGATAAAGTGGTTGAGAAACTTGCGTCTGATAAAGGGGCAACTTACAACGGTAAAAACTGGCGTGTTCACCTAGATGGTTACAACTTCCTACCTTACTTCCAAGGCAAAGAAGAGAAAGGCCCTCGTGACAGCATGCTTTACTTCTCTGCTAACGCTGAGCTAAACGCAGTTCGTTGGAATGACTTCAAGATTTCGTTCGCAGTAATGGACGGTAACATTGTTGATGCAGTTCGCTTCCAACCAAACTGGCCTCAAGTTGTTCATCTACGTGCTGACCCATTCGAAAAAGCACCACACGAATCGGGCATGTACCTACGCTGGATGGCAGATAACATGTGGCTATTCGTACCAGTAGGCGGCAAAGTACAAGAGTTCATGAACACGCTACCTGACTACCCTATGCAGCAAAGCCAAGTGTTGAACCCTGGTAACTTCAACCAAAATGCTTACATGCTTCAAGGTAAACTTAAGCAACTAGAAGCGGCAGCAGCGCAAGCTAAATAATAGCTAGCTAACGCTCACAACCCTAGTAAAGCCAAACAAAGCCGTGATAACTCAAACGTTATCTCGGCTTTTTAGTACCCAATACAAAGAACATGAGGCGCGAACCGCCAACTAGCATAATTCATCCCCAACCTATCCGCTCATTTTTCAAAAATAAAACTCACACTAGTCAATGTGAACCTTAATATATGACCGTTGCGTTAAGATTTTGCAAATTTTTCCAAATCCTTATAACTTGACTTGAATTGGAGTTCTTACCATGCGATTGTAATTTAACTATCCATAAACAACTGTATGATTATGAAAACATTACAATCCATCGCGCTGCTTTCCACAATTATCGTAGCACCAAACGTGTTAGCTGACGTGACAATTGAAGTTCCTTCTAGCGCAGATGCTTTAGTCGAAGTCTTAGCTGTAAATGAGGCTAAACCTGATCTTGACGGTGGCTTTTTCTCTTCGAGCAAAACGATAACCGTTCCAGATGGCGTGAACCAAATCGTTTTCAAATATCAACTCGCTTTTAGCCAAGGTAACGACCGCGAGTTTGTCGATAGCGACACCATTATTGCTACTTTTGACGCGACAGACACCGCATTAACGTTCGACATGCCGAAGTTCCGCAACACCAACGAAGCGAAAAAAGGCCTTCAAAACTTAGATTGGAAACTGGTTGATGAAAACCAAAACGCAATCAGTGTTAAGCAAGATAAGCTAATCAAAGATGGCATGCAGATTGGCCGTAAATACCCTCAAGAAGCGAAGGAATACAACCAGAAAGGCGGCATCGCAGCACTTACACTAGGTGCTAGCGCGGGTACAGCGGCTGCTGTAGTACAACCCGTAACGCTTCCAGCAAAGATTGATGGAAATGCGGCGAATACAGCCGAAGAAATGTTGTATTTCTGGTACGAAAAAGCGGATGCTGCAACGAAGCAGAAATTCAAAGACTACGTGAACAAGTAGCTCAATGGTCTTAATTTAAAAACGAAAGAAGTTGGCGCACTGCCAGCTTCTTTTTTGTCTTCATCTAGATGATTTAGGCTTATATAGATTAAGCAGACTCAGTCGATAACACTTTTCCATCTACTTTTGTTGGCCACCCTAGCGCTTTGTATTCTGCAGCCAGTAAGTGCGCACAGCGGCTAGAAACTCTTGTTTTAATCCAATCACCAAGCCCCAATACTTTATATTCCAATACAGCCATTTTCATAACAATTCTATTCCGCTCTAATTCAATTTATAAATCTAGAGTGAACATTATAGATGTTCTCTTGTAATGTATGTTCCTAAAAGAACACTGTGCATAATTTTTTGAAATATCTAATAAACACTGAAAATCTAGTAATCCAAACGTTAGCTCGTAGTGTTAAAGATTCATGCCTTAATTTCAGCAACAGGATCTCGTATCATCAAATTCATCGGTGAAATATGCTCATACAAGCCCTTAACATCGGTGATAAACACCTTTCCTCTTTGTATCTTAACCAAGCCTTGTTGCTCTATCCCTTTAAGAACTTCGTTTAGCCTAGGTCTTGATATGCCTGTTATCGAACTCAGTTGAATTTGTGAAATATTAATGCTGACGGTTGCCCCCGCGATATTGGTCTGGCGTGCCGCAAGTTCCAACAAGACGTAAATGGTTTTCTGCTCTTTTTCATGAATCGAGGATAAGTAAGCCTGCATCCAAATAGATTGCGCTTTGGTTCCACAGTGAAGTAGCCATTTGTAAACCATGCACTTCCGCTCTGCGAGCTCTAATACCTTACTTGCAGGAAAAAGTACCATAGTGATAGGCTCGACTTCTTCTGCCACTGCAAAGAGGTTGTAGTCAGCATGTATAGACAAAGCACCCATCCAATCTCCCCTTCCAATAACACCACCAGATAAGCTTTTCATGTTTTCCGTAGAAAAACAGATTCCAGCGGAGCCACTTAAAATATAAAAGACACCGGGCAAATTCTGAAACTTTTTTGTAATCTCAAAGCTGTCGACACCCGTTTTAAAAACGGCAATATCAATCAAGCTTTCTATCAAGTCCGCTGACAATTCACACGGCCATTGTATTTGTTCACTGATTGTTGGCTCTAACAACAGTTTGTTCCTCCTCAGACAATCTCTGTGTCTGCTTTTATATGCTTATGCTTAAGTTGATCTCTATATCAATACAGCGTGACACTGTATATCTACACCTCGTTTAAATGTAGTTCACTAAAGCTTAAGGCAAGATGTTTTTACCTAAATAAAATCATATTTCTTAATGTCTTAAGCCACTTATCTAGCTTAAAACCCGCTTGAGAACCAAAATAAAAACGACCAACACTTGTTGGCCGTTTAAGCTTTCTAAATCGCAAAATGCCGAGAGTTCGTTCGCATTCACCTATATCCTAAACTCCGCCTGTAGTTTCAGACTGAAACTTTTAACTTTTAACTTTTAACTTTTAATTTTTGACTTAAGTGAGATATGCTAAAACAACATCACGATATTGCTGTTTCAATGATTCTTCAATAAAGCTCGCTTCTATAGCATTTAAAGTAAATTGAGCAAGCTCTTGCTCCGTCATCTCATGAGCTAAGCTCACCGCGTTAAAGTTATCCGACATATAACCACCAAAGTATGCAGGGTCGTCCGAGTTAATCGTCACCGCTACGCCTCGTCTTAACAGCTCAACAATATTGTGGTCTTCCATCTCATCGAATACACGCAATTTAATATTAGACAGTGGGCACACGGTCAGCGGCATTTTGGTTTCAATCAATTCGGCTATCAGAGCTTCGTCGGTCATGCACTGTACACCATGATCCACTCGGCTCACGCTGAGCATTTCAATCGCATCCACAATGTTTTGAGCAGGCCCTTCTTCTCCTGCATGGGCAACCGTTAAGAAGCCTGCTTGTTTTGCTTGCTGGAATACACGCTTGAACTTCTCTGGTGGGTGCCCTAATTCAGAAGAGTCTAGGCCAACTCCGATGATCTTGTCTTGATGCTTCAACACATCGGCGAACGTTTGAATGGCGCTCTCTTCAGATAAATGGCGCAGAAAACATGCGATGATTTGAGATGTGATGCACAACTCTTTATGACCCTGTTCAAGCGCACGATGAATGCCGTTAATAGCGGTGTCGAATGCAATGCCACGATCGGTATGTGTCTGAGGGTCAAAGAAAATTTCAGTATGGATAACATTGTCGGCTTTACAACGTTCTAAATACGCCCAGGTTAAGTCATAGAAGTCTTGTTCAGTGCGCAATGCATCCGCACCTTGATAATAAATATCAAGAAATGACTGCAGGTCATCAAATTCGTATGCGCGTCTTAGCTGCTCTGGGGATGAATAAGGCAGATCAATGCCGTTGCGTTGAGCAAGTTGGAAAAGTAACTCAGGTTCGAGCGAACCTTCAATGTGTAAATGCAACTCAACTTTTGGGAGCCCTTGAATAAATGCGTTCATATTTCACCTACTATGGATTTTAGGTGTGCACTTACTCTGAATAATAGACAGGAGGTTTTCTTGAACGCCATTACAAAGAGTAAGAACACAATTGTGATCTAAACCCTTCGTAATCAGCACTTTGCGGGAGCTGGTAGAGACCCCCAAGCCATATCATTGGGGTTATACGAAGCAAACGGTTGCTACTATACAGAGTTCAGTGTGAATTTCACTAATCAATTACTCATTAACATAGTAAAAACCGATTTATATAGTAGGAACCCGTTTAGCTCGATATCAACGATAATCCGGTCGAATTCTCGACATCAGCAACATATCGATATATTTACCCGCTTTGAATGTACTCAGCCTTTTGGTGCCTTCTAACTGAAAACCCACTCGTTCATATAAAGCAATCGCGGAGTGGTTATCTGCATGAACCTCTAACTCAAGGCGAACTAGATTTAGCCAATTATCGGCCTGATTAATCACCTCTTGCATCAAAGCCTTTCCTATCCCCTTCCCTTGAGCTTCAGGGTGAATCGCAATACCAAGCCCAGCACAGTGCCTGTCTCTTACCTTTGTGGTCATGAATAGCGTAATGTGTCCTACGACTTTCTCTGATAATTCGGCGACCAATGTGAAATGATCAGAATGGCCAAACAGTCGCTCCACTTGGTCAGAACTAAGATAAGGCTTTTGTGAGGTATTTTCTGAAACTGAAGGGTGGCGATAAATATCAAAAATATCGTGGCTATCCGTTGCTTCTAAATGTCTAATTTGTATATCCAAAACGTTTCCTTATCATATTATTTTTGTCCATAAGCTAATTTTCATATTACGGATAGCAACGGGCACCTACAACCTTTGAAAGTGTAAGTGCCCGAAATAATTAAACAAATAGAAAGACTGAGCTTCTGTTTCTGCTTTGATTAGTATTGTTTACGCAGTGTGAATATCAGAATTTGTAGTCAACACCAACACTCGCTAATGCTTGTTCAGAGCTGTAAAAGTCAATCTTAGAGTCAATCGACCTTACACCGAGTAATGAAATAAACGACCAATCTTCATAACCCATTAAGCCACCAAACTCATAAGCTAAGAATGCACCGAATTCATTCTCTTCACGTACTTGCCCGTAAATTGGATTCGACTCATCATATTCACGATCACTTGCATCTAGGGTGACAACAAAACCATGACGACCGATTCTCTTTGCGTAGTTTAATTCAATACCATAACTATCGAAGCTGAGTGCTCCTCCTTCTGCGTCTGAGTGGAAATACACCATTGAAGGAACAAATAGACCTGCTTGGTTTGGCAAGATAAAGCGGTACCCTGCTTTGGCGTACACATAGGTTCTTTCCCTATCCAGCAGCACAGCATTTTCCGGAGATAAGCCTTGGCTACCAGATAGCTCTTCATCAACATCAGATTGCCCAAATGCGAGATCCGTTCGAAAACCAGTTCCACCGATATTAGTGAGCTGCAGTCGTCCTACATTACCTTTCACATCCGTTTCATTTCGATTAACGCCAACAGCATACGGATCCGTCCAAGCCTTGCCCGAGATAAGCGTAGGAAGAACAGAAAAATCCAATATTGTGCCTCCAGATAGCTGATGTCGATAACCAATCTCAAAAGCAATGGTACCTGTTGCAATATCCTCTCGAGTGGTACCCGCATACACTTGATGAGTCAGTGACTCACCAAAGGTATATTGAACCGTACCCAAAAAACCGAGTAGCCCTAGATTTTCGCTGTCCCCCTCCTTGGTGTTAGTTGCTTGATTCGCGTCTTGCTCGGTGCTCAAGTTACTGCTATCAGAAGATACACCCGTCAAGACACTGAAGTTACCACTGAAACCTTCAGTTGGTGCAAGGCCACTATAAGCTGGCATTGAAGCGAATGCCGAAAATACAACTGGTAAAACAAACCTCATATTCACATCCATTAATTGAATAATCACCCGTTAACTATATGTATTAAATTAAAATTATAACAACTATTTAACGGATACATTCGTTCAACTGACGAATTGGGTGTCTAAAAAATAGGTTCAAAGGTGCAATAAGTTGATCTATCGCTTTTAAGCTTTCGTAGAACTTCTCGAAAATAACGGACAAAACTCAAAGGAAGACAATATGTTTAACAAATTAATCAAAACCACATCAGTGCTAGTTGCGACGCTTCTTTTTACGGCTTTTGCTCACGCTAACCACCACGAGATGAAGAAAGACATCGTTGATGTTGCGGCTGAAAACGGCTCTTTCAACACCTTAGTGGCTGCAGTAAAAGCAGCGGACTTAGTTGACACATTGAAAGGTGAAGGCCCTTTCACCGTATTAGCTCCCACTGATGAGGCATTTGCTGCGTTACCAGAAGGAACGGTCGACATGTTGTTGAAGCCAGAAAACAAAGACAAATTAGTTGCAGTGCTCACATACCATGTAATACCAGGTAAAATCATGGCAGCTGAAGTTATGAAATTAAATAGCGCAGTAACGGTTCAAGGCGGTGCGGTAATGATAGCGATTGATGACGGCAACGTAATGATAGACAACGCTAAAGTTATTATGCCAGACGTTGAGGCTAGCAATGGTGTTATCCATGTGATTGACGCTGTGCTGTTGCCTAAATAAGAAATACAATATCGGTCAAAGTCTTTTAAGAGGGTGTGACAGGTCACGCCCTTTTCATCTTTTAACTAAAAAGTTAATCACGGTCTCAAGCCAAGCGAGGCTGCCTTTATATCAACAAGAACCCGAGTTACACAAACAAGCGGCCGAATATTAGAAATGCCGCCATCGACACCACCTTCGTGAAGACCACCACCCAGATGCAATCACCAATACTAGAGTGCGTCGCTTTCCCGAGAAGGAACACAAACAGAATCAACCCCAACACCCAACCCACTGTCGGAATCAATGACACCAAAGCAACGATTACAGCAATAGTAAGAAGGGATTTAAAGTCTGCGACCACGAAAGACATTTTGGAGGCGATATACATGCAGCATGCTGTTATTAATGCGTCCATCACAAACGCTAAAGCTTCAATTCCCACGTTACTTCCTTCACTCAAATTAGTTGCAGTGAATATTATCGCTAAAGTGATGATTTTTCTTTAAGAAGAGAACCAAAAACAGGTGAAAACTGTAACAAAAATGAGATTACCGTTCGTCTGAAGGCACTACCTTCTCCATCACGTAATTGGTGAGTTTTACGCCACGCATTTCAACTTCCTGCTCATTAACGACCTTAAAACCAAGGTGTTCATAGAAAGGCCTTGCGGTAATACTTACTTCAGAGAAATACCGCGATACACCACGAACACGACCAACAGCAAGAACATGTTCCATTAGCGCTCTTCCAACGCCTTTACCCTGGCATTCATGATGACAGAAGAAATGATCAATCAAGCCATTGGGTTGCAGGTCAGTATAACCAACAACGCAACCATCTAGCTCAGCCACAAAAGGTAGTAACTCGTTCATACGCTTTTGCCAAAGCTCAGAGTCAAAGCTACTTGGTGCCCAAGCTTCTACTTGCTGCTGAGAATAATCTCGAACATTAACATTGCGAACGGTATGAAAGTAAATCTCCCACAACGCCTTAGCATCACTGGTTTGGTAATTTCGAATTCTAACCACGACATAGTCCTTTCATGTATCTAGTGTATTGGACAGGTAAAGTATTATCCCTATGTGCTCTCTGAATGAGTCGACTATAGAACAAAGAGTTTCAACGATAAAACACAGCCAACCAGATCGTCACCATGTCTTTGTCCGTACCAATAACCTTGTGCTTTTCTCTTGCGGAAATGTTGATGTAATCCCCTTTTGATAAAGTCACAACGCGTCCATCTTCAAACTCAATCACACCTTGACCTTCGATCACCATTACCCACTCATTCTCATCTTGGTCATACCAACCCTCTTCAGGGGAACTATGACCATGAGACAATATTCTTTCGATTCGAACACTGTCGTTCGCAAGCAGGTCATTGAATATTTCATTGGGCATTGACGAAGGAACATCAGCGTAAATATTAGACATCGAACTCTCCTAATCCTTGTTAACTGTAATCTGGTGCTGCGCTTTAAAGCTTGTGGTTCTTTAACTTAATAAACAGTAGAAAGCCGAAACCTAGGCAGCAGCACTCTTTTTGAAGTAAAAACGGTAATAACCCACCAAGTTACTGCAGATAAACAGCGCTTCCATCAGTACAGCAGTAGGAGAGCCTACTAAGTAATTGTGAACTAGCCAAAAGCTGGTTCCGATGATCATCAACTCTCTTAATCGACGGTCATCTTTATTGAATGCGGCAAAGGTTTGAAACACCGAGGCAAAACAGCTCAATACACTGGTTAATCCTGAGTAAGTCACGGCCGTTGCGACCACCGACATGGAACAGAACAAATATTTAAACTTAGACGATGTAGAAAACACGCTCGTTAAATAGCGAACAGTGGCAATCGTCATTAGGCTCGCCGCTGTCCATTGTTCGAGAAGAATAAAGTGACTCGAAATAAGCACACCAGCAAAGAACAGACAAGTGACGATTTTCTTCCTTTCCTTAAACTGGAATGACAAAAGATCGAAACAGATCGCAATCGCGACTAATACTTGAGAAAGATAAAAGGCTGACACGGTGATTCCTTCAATAATAACATTACGCAGAGCCGTTTCGTTCAACCATGAATAGCCTAAGAAACTCTCTTGGTTAATTCAAAAATACGGCAACAGTGATCTAAAGCTTCAATAGAGATCTAAAGTTTCAACACACCACTAATCACAGTGATAGCAGAACCGATTAACTTTATTCGCCCGTTAGATAATAACTCTGTCGACATATAACCACCACGACGAGACGCCTGATAAGCATTGAAACTACTTTTGTTTAGCTTTTCTGCCCAGTGCTGCGTCAGTGCGCAATGCGCCGAACCAGTCACAGGATCTTCATTAACCCCAACCCAGGGTGCAAAGTAACGAGAAACAAAATCAAGTTCCGTATTTGCTGCCAATGCTGTGACCACAACACCGCGACCTTGAATGCCTTTTAACGCATCAAAATTTGGTGAAAGCTCCAATAATACTTGTTCGTTGGATACTTCGATTAACTGCTTAGAGTCAAATTCTTGGAATGATACGACTTGATGCGGCTCTAAACCTAGATGTTCAAGCAGCGTGAGGTTGGGTTCAGAATCTAATGACAGTTCGGAGCTAGGAAAATCAAGCTCGATAGACGATTCACAAACGGCGGCAGATAATTCCCCAGATAAGGTGTTAAACACGACCTTATCACCTGTCTCAAGCAGTCCTTGTTCTTTCATCACATGAACCGTTGCCAGTGTGCCATGTCCACACAGCTTCACTTCGACTTCGGGAGTAAACCATTTAAGCGTCATAGTGTTAAGCGCGAGAAAAGCCGTTTCAGATACCGCCATCTCTTCAGCGATTGAAAACATTAACGACTCATCCAACGGCTCTTTGGAGATACAGACCCCGGCAGGGTTCCCTTTAAACGCTTGAGTTGTAAACGAATCTACTTGATATATCTCTAAATCCACAATGGCTCCTAAATGCACAACATTTCCCAAACCGGCAATCATGGCTCGTTGGGACATAACCTAGATATTGCTGCCCACAATAAGCACAATCACCTTGTGCTACAAGTCTTTAGAAACAAATTTATAGATACTTAATCAGAAACAAAAGAAATGACAAACAAAGAGTTATGCAAAGAATTCGTGGATTAAGCAGAAGGTTTATAATCGAGCAGATAAAAGATAAAACGTATCAGCCTGGCAGGAAACAAGCTCACATTCGTGGCACACCGACACCATATCGAGCTACGAACGTAAGCTTACCAAGTAATTATAATTCAATATAATCTACTGGCGGACTAGAGCAGATTTCACAATAGTCAAGCCAAGTAGCCCCAGCATGACTCCTGTCACTTTATCAATATAGTAAGCAACACGTGTAAACTCTTGACGCACTTTAGGTGCAGATAGCAGGAAGATGATCGCCGCATCCCATACAAATACAACCACCGTCATCCAAATACCTAGACCTAACTTAAACATGAAGCCAACGTCATTGTTCAGTACAACAGTAAATAAGCTCAAATAGAACAAAAGGTTTTTAGGGTTAAGGATGCCCGATAGAAAACCGGTGAGGA
Organism: Vibrio sp. QJM3NY_27; assembly: GCF_057785955.1. Lineage (NCBI taxonomy): Bacteria > Pseudomonadati > Pseudomonadota > Gammaproteobacteria > Vibrionales > Vibrionaceae > Vibrio > Vibrio sp. QJM3NY_27. The sequence continues at coordinate 1,833,109 of NZ_CM173512.1, forward strand.
ATTCTTTAAGAAAAGTGGTTTGATTGGAGGCACCTTCTTCGTCAACATCGAAATTACTGTAATTGCATTTTTTCGCTCTTATCGCTTGTACAGCAAGATAGACAAGAAACACACCACCAATGATCTTGAGTGCAATCATAATAGAAACGGATGCCGCTAGAATCGAGCCAACACCAACCAAGCACAAAGCAATATAAACCGCATTCGCACTGGCAATACCGAATGCAACGCCTAGGGCTTTTTTTCCCTTATTTCGAACAGCACTCTTCACCACAATCACAAAGTCTGGTCCGGGGCTCAACAACGCCAAAAAATGAGCAATCGCCACGGTAACAAAAATCCCAACTAAACCTGCATCCATAAATCAACGTCCTTATTTTGAAATTTAATGCATTATTATCGCATAATTAACTTGCGGTTGGTTTTTTGGTTCATAATTAATGCTTCGATACTAAGAGAATCAGACGGACAACACGTTTTCATAAGCCTCGTTAGGTAAAGACGCTCTAATAACCGACTTTCCAACATTTAGTTTAGATAGTTAATCCATTATTTTGCCTAGCGATCTCATAACCCAGACTCATTTCCCTTCTATTTTGGTAATTAAAAGTTGGTGTTCGCATGCATTGCATTAGGTTGTACTAAAATAAGAGTCGTAAATTTGAATCAGGTTGCAGATTTTGGGCTACGATTTAGTTATCACGTACGAAAGGGAATCCGTCAGTGAAAGCGTTTTGCGTATCAATACTTGCGTCAACATCCTTTTTGGCTAGCCCTGTATTTGGCCAGCAGCATGATATTTATCTCTACAATTGGGATGAATTTTTATCTGACAGCGTCGTTACCCAGTTGAGTGATACCTACGGCATCTCACTAAAGCAACAATTCTTCTCTGATGAGTCAATAAGGGATGAGGTTCTATTAAGCGAGCGTCGAGGCGCTTTTGAACTGGTCATCATCGAAAGCGTAAAACTTAAGGCATTAGCCAAACAAAACCTGTTCCATAACCTAAGTGACTTACAACAATCCATTGAAAGCAATTTTGATCCCAGGTGGGCAGATGGATGCGGTGAATATGGTATTCCTTACGCTTGGGGAACATCCGGTATCCTATATCGCAGTGATAGAATCTCCGCCCCAGAATCTTGGATGGCGATTCTTGAACCCGACTCTAAAGTCAGTGGCCGTATAAGTATGTACTACGACCCCACCGACTTGGTGAGCACGGCGTTATTGGTCAATCGATTTAACCCATTTACTAATAATGAGCAAGAACTTCGTGTTGCGTACAAAACGCTACAACTGCAAAAACCACATCTTGAAAGCAATGAGTATGTCATCGACCACATCCACCAGCTTGAGCGCTTAGCCAATATCGACCTCGCCTACGGATACTCAGGTGACAGCTATGTGCTTAATGATGCCGAACCTGAGGCATCTTGGGCCTACACAGTGCCTCTAGAAGGAACAACCTTATGGTTAGAGTGTATGGCTGCAATTAACAACGGAGAGCGATCTCCACAGGCAACCACGATTCTCGCCTTCTTATCGCAACCCGAAATCGCCGCTCAAAACGCAATGGATTCATGGTTTGCAACGCCAAGTTCAAAAGCAAAAGCACTCACTTCTCAGGAGTATCAAAACGATCCCGAGCTTTTCCCGAATAAAGAAGTATTAGATCGCAGCTACCTTTATCAGCCGTTAGAACCGAGTAGCATTCAAATTCGCAATCGTATTGTCGACAGTTTGAGATAACTCATGCCAGTATTGAAGAAGCTCTATTTTGTACTTTTACCAACGCTGACATTTGTGCTCCTGATAGCAGGAATCGTGATGTACAACTTCGCATCAAATCATGCTAAGCACATGTATTTGGACAAGGTGCAATCTGATGTGAACACCGCTTTAGTCGCGGCGGAATACGAGCAGCTCGGCTTGTCCTTACTAGTTAAAGATATCGGTTCTTCGTTGCAGTTCCTCCGCTACATTCAAAATCCTGGCGACTACACGACTCTATCGCTATTGGAAAAACGAGTACTCCGAGTATTAAGCCAGAATCACGTCAATCAATTTGGGCAACGCAATGTTTATATCGTGGACCCTAAGTTCAAATTAACGCTTTCGACTCTCAGAGCCGATCCTTTCGAGGAGCTAAAAATCCCTGACAAGATTTATGAAAGAGTCTTCGACATATACACCTCGTTAATCAGCAAGAAGGAACTCTCCTACGAAGGCTTCTCTTATGTCTCGATTAGTGGCGAGCTCAGATATTCGTATGTTGCGGCAATTGACCCTTACCTCCTTCCTCAAGATAAACGTGCAAGTAGCAGTTTAAATCGCTACATTTTGATTGCTGACGGACCTCTGATACAACTCTCTAGCTTATTAATCAAATACAATGACGATGACAATATTCAGTTCTTAATCGAGCCATCCTCAGACGCTGCCAACATCGCAAATACCCAATTCGTTATCAAATCAATTGAGCAAACCCAAGATAATATCAATGTGCAGATGACCAGCCGACATCTCATCGCGCAAGTAAATATTCGAGAACAAAAGTTCAACCATGAGAAAGCCATCATCGCTAAACAAACCTTGTTAGGTGGCTTTGGCACTCTCTTTACGATCATGTTGATCGTGCATTTAGTGGTGCGTTACCAACTTGTGCGCCCGCTTAAAGACTTACTGCAAGAGATATCGATCGGCGGGCTCAAGCTTAGGTATTTCAAGCGTTCATCGGGGCAAAGTGAAATTGATGGCTTAAAGAACGCGTACATTGACTCGTTGACGGAATTAAAATTCGAAGCTGAGTTTGATCAACTCACCAAGTTAGCCAACCGACGTTCGTTCATACGTCACCTTGATGTACGCCTCAAGAGTTCAATGAACCCACACTGCTATGTGGTTTGTTGGGACATCATCGACTTCCGTAAAATCAACGATCTCTACGGTGCCAAAGTTGGTGATAATGTACTAATAAACTTAACTAGAGTGCTGAGAGATACTCTACAAAACCAACAGTCATCTTCCGGTTTCAATTGCAATGACTACTCCATAGCAAGGCTTGGGGGGAATCAGTTTATCGCCATTTTAGAAATGAATAAAAGCCAAGTGATAAACGAAGAAATAGAGAACATCAATAATACGCTGACTAGCACTACGTTCCTTGATTACTATGGATTTAGGTTATCACTCGCAACAGGTGTTTTACCGCTCGACACACCAAAGTTTGAAGAAATTTGGCACCGATGTATTGATGAGATGTTGCTCCGTGCAAAATCTCACAATGATGGAGAAAGCCGTATTGTTTATGGCGAGGAGTTATTACACACGTTAGAGAGACACGACATTATAGAAAAAAGGCTTTTAGAGTGCTGTGAAAGTGATAACTTTGAACTTCGCTTTATGCCTATTTTCAACGCTAAAACACTTCAGGTAGATGGCGCTGAGTGTTTGGTTCGTTGCCCTGCTTTATTTGCCATAAACGCGGGTCCAGACGAATTCATACCTGCAGCAGAGAAGAGCAACCTCATATCCAAACTCGATATGTGGGTTATTAGCACCGCTATCAAGAGCTATAAAGAGCTCTCAGAAATCCACAAGTACAAAGGTACCTTATCCATTAACATTTCAGCAATGGAGCTATACAACCGCAATTTTGCCGACAATATTCGTAAGGTTATCGAACGGTACCAAGTACCTCCTAGCAACATTATTATCGAGATAACTGAGACCAGTTACGTGAAAAGTACCAAGCTTACGGTACAGACTATCGAGAGAATCAGAAGCCTAGGCTTAAAGGTTTCACTTGATGACTTTGGTACTGGATACACAGCCTTCAACCAGCTACTCCACTACCCTGTGGATGAGCTAAAAATTGATAAGAGCTTTATCGATAACATGGTAGACGGCAAAGCCGACCGTAAGATGGTCGAATCTATGGTTAACTTAGGCCACTCTTGTGACACGCGAATCGTCGCAGAAGGTGTCGAGTCCATAGAACAGTATCATTACCTTAAAAAAGCGAACTGTGACCTAATACAAGGCTACTTCTTTAGCCAACCACTCACTTATCTGGAATTCATCGAGTTTGTGCGAGACCATAATCCGCAAGCAATTTTAAACCCGCAGTCTGTTACCAGTTCGAGATCTAACGAGCGAATCGTTGCTCTCACTCAAAAGCAGTAACCTTAAACCTTAAACCTAAACTTCAAGGCCTCCCTTCCTATCCAAGCGTTGCAATCCACTATAGCTATAACTAGTAGTAGGACTATCTTCATCAGTGCAGGAGCTCTGCGTTGGCTACACATTGAATGAGGAGGCAAATAAAGGATGGCAAAGGCCATGATAGTGAAGCGGGAGAATGGCGAGCAAAAAGCAAACAAAACCTGACGATTTAACTTATCGCTAATGCGGAGATTAGCTCTGCATTGTCGTTAATAGCTCCATCATATCTTTAGAGCTGATATTCTTCTTATGCCTGACTACAGCGTCAATCATCAATTCTAAATTGCCCGCCGAGATATAGTCCTTGAGCACGTCATTGAACTTTTCCTGTATCTCATCACTTGTGTACAAGTGCTCAGGAATGAAGAATAGAAATTGGCTGCCACTACTACGAAACGAGATAGTACTTTCCGGAACCTTTGCCGTCAGAGACTTAGCGGCTGAACTCACCACCAAGTCTCCATATTCAAGCCCATACTTTTGGTTTATCTCACTGAGATTTCTGATTCGTACAAAGTAAAGGTCGAAGTTACCGTTTGTAGGATAGCTGTTCTTAACAAATTTCATTAACGATACTCGATTACGAAAGCCTGTAATGAAGTCGGTAGAATAAAGTTTTCGTTTGATGGAAAAATCGAGATAGAAAATGATGCCTGTCATCAACAAAATCAAAACAAGAAAGGCGCTGCTGATTTGGTGAACAACAACAAATTTGCCTACTATGGACGTATTTTCTTCAATAACTGGGCTTTGTAATCGAAACTTTTCGTTAATGAATTCGACCAAAGTGGTGTAGCAAATATCAACTTTCTTCTGCAGCGATTCTTTAGGTAATTGCCCTGTACTGACCAACTTGATTGACGATTCTAGCGACTTAAACTTTTCAAACTCTGCGGTAAAGTAAGGCTTAAAGTTTGCTGAGCGAATAAAATTGGACGATTCAGTGCTGTTGATCAGAATATCAAAGCGACTCCATGTAATGTCATAAGCCAACCAAAGTTCATCATAATCAATCTTCTTTGCGTGGCTAACCATCAAGAAGTTTGCATACTCTTTGACAAGTTGAAAAACAAACCATGTAGCCTCATTTTGGCGATTAGAAAAGCTCTTGTTGATGTCATTAATTCGAGTAACGCTGTAGATATTGACGGATAGAACAACCACGGCCAAAGACAAAACAACGACTTTGATTGCAGCCATAGACAACAGCTTCTTCATAATTAGCCTCTACAGATGAATATCACGAATCTGCCAAATCATCTTGGCATGGAAATCAGGGGTATTGGTCTCAGGGTTCGCAGAGATTGGGTAAATCAACCAAAACGGGCCTTTCTCCCTCACAGACATCAACTCACCATTCTTTTTAATCGCAATGATGGGTTCATAGGTATCAAAATCTTCTTTGGGCACCGCAATTTTATAGTCATTCAATGCTACGAAAGTAACTTGTGATGATATCGGTAGATCTATATTTTCAAGCACCGTTTGTAACGTCACACCACTATAAACGGTCAGCCCTTCGACCCAAGGCAAGGTGGTAGTAATTTCTTTTTGAGGAAGTGACAGGAGTTGCTCTCTACTAAAACCATGCTTTTGCCCGGAGTGGTCGAAAACCGTTAACTCTGAGGCTGCAAAAATCGAAAACGAGCAAAGCCAAAGCATCAACAAGAATACAGTTCTCATTCTAAACTCCATTTAAAAAGGTCACTAAATTGAGTCTAGTATAAATTGACCATTTAACTTGTACCGATACCACTCAGATTGATTGGTATCGATTTATCCCTAAGGCCCCCTACACCTCGCTGTTTTTCAATAGCTTCGCAGTTTCTCTCTCACTTCTCTGTCGCTTCCATCACCGCTCTCGTTCAGCACTCCCTACCCGCTTGACGTATTCCTTCTCGACCGTCTAGTAACAAAAACTCGTATTTTACTCTGCGGAAGTAAACCAATAAGCCTTATGAATACGTATCAAACAACAAAATTAACAATAAATATGAGTAAGTAAGTAGCGAGAATGCTGGTTGCTGCATAACCTTTAATCGAACGTAAGCAGCTTTAAGAGACTTAATAACGGGTTCCAGTCGTTTCTACTTCACCAGTTGATCTCGTGTATTGATCTTAGAAAGCTTACTCATTTCATAATCAAGGGAATCGAGAATGAGTTTGAATATAAAAAAATTTAACCCCATGGCGATACTTTCTACCCTGGTAATGACGCTGGTCATGTTTCCTGTTTCTGCCGAAGTTAACCAAGAACAATTCGAGTTAGGTAAACAAAAAGCCAAAGTGTGCATGACTTGTCATGGCGCTGATGGCATCTCAACACAAGACCCCTACCCGAACCTTCGCGGTCAAAAAGTGGGTTATCTCATCTCCTCACTGAAAGATTACCAGACTCGAGAAAGAACCAGTGGCTTAGCGATTCTCATGCAACAACAAGCCGACACGCTCTCAGACCAAGACATCCGTGACATTTCCTATTTCTATTCAGTGCTCGGCAACGAAGCAAGCTCGCTTGGCGATTCAAATGAAGTCAACGAATAAAATTAAGTCAGCGGTTCAAAACCTCTAGGCAAGGAGCCTTGTTATGGAACAAGTGACAACGCAATACAGCATTAAGGTCGTGAAGTACTTCATCGTCGCATCCTTAGTGTGGGCGATCGTAGGTATGATCATCGGCGTGATTCTCGCCGCGCAATTATATTGGCCAGTCTTAAACTTTGATTCTCAATATTTCCAATTTGGTCGACTGCGTCCGCTACATACCTCTGGAGTAATTTACGGCTTCGTCGTGAATATCTTGATGGGGACGTCTTTATACATTGCCCAGCGAACAGGCCATTGTGACTTGTTCAATAAAAGCCTTTCATGGATGGTATTTTGGGGCTGGCAATTCATCTTGTTACTTGCGGTCATTTCGTTACCCGCAGGACACACCAGCTCAAAAGAGTATGCGGAGCTTGAATGGCCAATCGACTTAATGATTGTACTGGTTTGGGTGCTGTATGCGGTGTTGTTCTTTGGCACCCTTACTAAGCGTAAGGTCAGCCATATCTTCGTGGCTAACTGGTTCTTTGCTGCTTTCATCATCGTCGTTGCAATGATTTTCATCGTGAACAACCTCGCGATGCCTGTGTTGGCGATGAAGTCTTACTCTGTGTTTGCAGGCGCTCAAGATGCGATTGTTCAGTGGTGGTGGGGACATAATGCCGTCGGCTTCTTGCTGACTGCTGGTGTGATTGGTATGAATTACTATTTCATACCCAAAGCAGCGGATCGACCTATCTATTCGTACCGTTTGTCTGTGATCCATTTCTGGGGCTTGGTCGGCTTTTACACGTGGGCCGGAACGCACCATTTGGTTTACTCTTCCGTTCCTATCTGGATTCAGAACATCGGCATCGTAATGTCTTTGATCCTGTGGCTCCCTTCTTGGGCGGGCGCGTTCAATAGTGCAATGACCCTCCTACAAAACAAAGAAAAGCTGAAGTCCGACTACATTCTTTTATTCTTTTTCTCAGCGATTCTTTACTACTGCTTAGCAACATTCGAAGGTCCGTTACTCGCTATTCGCTGGTTCAACATGGTGGCACACAACACCGAATGGATCATAGGACACGTCCATTCCGCGGCTCTCGGATGGGTTGGAATGTCAGGGATAGCGGTTTTTTACTACTTCATTCCACGCTTATGGGGCCAAACCGATCTATGGTCACGACGACTGATTAAATGGCACTTTTGGCTTGCTCATGCTGGCGTCGCCATCTATGCAATAGCACTATGGATCGCAGGCATCGGCGAGGGGTATATGTGGCTCGCTCAAAATGAAAATGGCGAACTGATTTACAGTTTTGTAGAAGCTATGGACTTTAAAGCACCTTGGCTATTCATGCGTTTCTTTGGTGGTGCGCTGTTTGTACTTGGATTGTTCTTAATGGCTTTCAACTTGTACAAAACGGTTCGTATGCCCGCAGTACATGATGCTAAACACACCGTTAATGAGGGGGCTTAAATGATGAGTAAAGACTTTACACATTCAATCGTCATTTTAATTTTGACCACTGTTGTCGTGGCCTCCTTCTCTTTATTGGTCTGGGTAGTGCCAAACATTGTCCGTGGAGATGATATTGCCAAAGGCAGCTTAGCGATGCCACTCACACCGATAGAGTTAGCTGGCCGAGACATCTACATCAGTGAAGGCTGCCATGTTTGTCACACACAAATGGTTCGCCCTCTAGAGCCAGAAGTGAAGCGTAATGGTCGCCCCAACCAAGAAGCAGACGATATCTATGAGTTTCCTAACTTGTGGGGCTCTAAACGTACTGGCCCTGATCTCACTAATTTAGGTAGAAAGTATTCTGACCAATGGCATGTTATTCACTTAATTGATCCTCGAAAAGTCGTTCCTACATCGATCATGCCCTCTTACCCGTGGCTGTTTGAGCAGACTCTGACTGGCGATGATATCAGCGCGAAAATGGAGGTTTTACGTACCTTAGGTGTGCCTTATACCGATCAAAAAATTGGTGATGCCAGATTGCAAGTAAGAGGCAAAACCAAAGGTGAAGCGCTGATTCGCTATTTACAAAGCCTGGGTAAAGATACGTCACAGGAGGTATCACAATGAGCACATTCTGGAATCTATGGGCGGTACTCTTAACCTTAATATTCTTTATTCTGATGGTGTCTGTTGTCGTTAAATACTGGCGTAGCAATCACAAGGCCGATCACGACCACACCATTGGCACCTTTGATGGTATTGAAGAGAAAGATGCGCCTCCACCTAAGCTGTTGTTTGTAAGCTATGCGGTCGCATTTCTTTTGTCTGCTGGTTATTTGGTGCTCTACCCCGGGCTTGGCGAATGGGAAGGATTAGTCGATTGGGAACAAAGCGATGATAAGCTCAGTTCACCATCCACCACTCTCAATGAACAATTCTCTCAAACCAGTGAAACCACGTTACAAGGATTAGCAGCAGTCCCAGAGATCGTCAATAGCGGTAAGATCTTGTTCCAAACTCACTGTGCGGCCTGCCACCGAGATAATGCTCAGGGACAAAAGCACTTCCCTAACCTGATAGACCAAGAGTGGCTGTACGGTGGCAGTGATGAAGCTGTTATTCATTCGATCGCCAAAGGTCGGAACGGTGCTATGCCAGGTTGGAGCGAAATCATGCGCCCCGATGAAGTGGCTAAGGTTTCTTACTACTTAGCTTCCCTCAATCAACGCCATACCGATGTTCCAGAAGTAAAAGTTAAAGTCGGCAAAGAGCTGTTTGTAAAATACTGCTCGTCTTGTCACGCTGATGGTTCTGTTGCGAACCCAGAGATTGGCGTGCCTGATCTCTCAGACGATATTTGGTTGCACGGCGGCAGTATTGAAGAGATTCAGCACACTATCAACAAAGGCTTGAACAACTTAATGCCTGCGTTTGATAAACAGCTGACGGAGAACGAGATACTCGCGCTTGGGGCTTATATTCGACACTCGGGTTCAGTGCAACAACAAAGACTCGCGAACCTAAAAGCTCAGTCTGTTGAGCGTGGTGAATACCTCGCTTATGCCGGTGACTGCGTCGCGTGTCACAGTGCAGAAGGTGGCGAACCCTTTGCTGGCGGGCTACCTTTTGTGACACCTTTTGGCACCGTCTATTCAACCAATATTACGCCACACACAACGGAAGGTATTGGAACATATGACTTTGAAGACTTCCGAGCCGCGTTAGTCGCCGGCAAGGGTAAGAACGGCTATCTATACCCTGCAATGCCTTACACCTCTTATCAATATCTCACAGACCAAGACATGGTCGACTTGTGGGAATACATGCAATCAATCACCGCGGTGCCTCGCCGTAATGACGACAACAGCATGATGTTCCCGTCGAACATTCGTCTAGGGTTGCTCGGCTGGAATATTGTGTTCATGGATACCGATCCGATTGACTACCAAGTGCCTGAAGCTCTTAAAACGGAAGTCAAAAACGTCGACAAATGGCAACAAGGGAAATACTGGGTTGCGGGACTTGGACATTGTTCTGAATGTCACACGCCGCGAAACATTGCCCAAGCGCTGATACCTGAACGTATTTTCCAAGGTAACTTGATTGATGGTTGGAACGCGCCTGATATCACGGCCAATGAGCTGTATATCGACGGTTGGGACGAAGCAACACTCACCGACTTCTTACATACCGGTCACTCAGACAAAGGGACTGCTTTTGCGGGTATGGCAGACGTCGTGAAAAACAGCCTGAGCTTGATGACTCGTGAAGATGTCGAGTCGATGTCCTATTACCTACTCAGTGGTGACATCAACAACACCATCAGCAGTAACGCTGTTCCGTTGCAGCCTAAAGGGTTTGATGAAGACGCTTACACGACTGACATTTACACCACTTACCGCCAAACGTGTGGTGCTTGTCATGGTGACGATGGTAAAGGGCGAGATCCCATCGCACCTACACTGCTGAATAATGGCATCATCATGCACAACGACCCGTTCAACACCATCGCGGTAACCGTGCGCGGCCTTCAACCCACTTATCTCGACAAAGACAGAAACTTCATGCCGATGGCAAGTTTTGAAGATGTCCTGTCGGATAAACGCTTGGCAGAGTTGATCACCTTCGTACGATTGCACCTTGGGGATAGAGAGGAGCCAGTAACCGCGAAACATGTTAGAGAGGTAAGAGAAACACTGGAAGCTGCAGGTTACGCTGGCGGCTTACATACCACACCAGACATGTATGACCGCAGAGATAACTCGATTAACATTAGATAACCACTATCTATCACCCTTTAAAAGGAGGCCAATGTGCCTCCTTTTCTTTATGTTGATTTCATAGTTAACATCGTCAAAACAACACAATTATAACCAACTGATTACACAATTAAGCAGAGCTGCACATAATGCGATCAATCTCGCAGAACAAAGATGACACCAAGTGCATAATATACAAAATTTTATAAAGGTGTACTAAGGACAGATATGGATACAACTACACTCATCTACGATACGTTGGAAGGCCTGTCGAGCGCAAAGCCACAGCAACACGCTCAAATCCGCCAAAATCTATATAACCAATTAGATTTATCATTTGAGAAGCAGTTGGCTTTGTATTCATCAGTTCTTGGTCCTGCGAGTGCTGGTAGATTGACCGATTTAGATAGTGCGGTGATGTCCGCGCGTAAGATCGTTGGTTTAGAAAACAGCTGATCGCTCTTCAACTTATCTCTATTTTAACGCTGCCACTGTGCAGCGTTTTTTTATATCCACTGTTTGTTATATGTGCAATTTCTTCTGTTTTTCAAGTTACACACATTCTCATTTGGTTAATCTTATGTTTCATATTTAACAGGTGTGCAACCAACACAAAGCCGCTAATGTTAGTAGCACGTTAACCACACACCGAATGGAAGAATCATGAGAGTACTTATTGAATATACACAAACAGGCAAATACCGTGACCATGCGTGGGAAGCATTAACGATTCGATCAAAAGGCGAAGTTCAAGCTGTGAGTCCTTCTTATGCGGCTCAACTTATCAAACAAAACCGCGCCAACTTAACTACCACAGAAACTCAAGATATCGTCATCCAACCTTAATGAATTTAGGAACTATCCCTCCCGGTTCTTAAACTCTATCGTTTCAGTTAGCTGCAGTTCTTAACATCACGGCTAGTAAAACACAGTTCGATGACATAAAAAAAACGCTGCACGGATGCAGCGTTTTCTTGTTTCTAGCGTATCTGATTTCTAACGTAGATAGCTTCTGACGTAGATAGCCTTTAACGCAGATGGCCTTTAACGTGCATAACTTTTTAACGTAGACAGCTTCTAATGTAGACAGCTTTAACGTAAACAGCTTCTAACGGAAATCGTCTAATTATTTTGGCAGGTTCTCTAACGCTTCAACCATCGTCATTAATTTATCTACAATTCTTTCGCCATCGACTCTCAAGCCATTGTGTTCATACTCGTTAGTAATCCACGCTTTTGAGTTTGGAATGTTCGCCAGCGTTTCGCGGCTGTAATCCAGCTCTACGTACATATCGTCAGCGTAAACTGCGCATGCCATTGGAACCGTATTCTTACTCAGCTGCTCTGCGTTGTACAAAGAGCCCCAGTCCGACTTCTCGGCCAACATGTTTGCAGCTTCACGTAATGGCTTCAGCGTTTCTAGTTGGTCGAACATCCATGGGTACACCATTTCTCCGGTAAACCAGAACTCGCTATCCGATTGGTAGTTAAAGTGTGGGTACTGCTCGCGTACTCGGTGTGCAGACCAGTTAGACGCTGCACCTTGGCAGTAAATCGATTCATGCAAAATAGCGTAGATTGGGTTCGTTAGGTAGCCCTGCTCTTGCTGCATTTGATTTAAGAAGCTGTAGCTCAACTGCTTGCTTCCGTTCACTTCAACAAACGCACTCTCCAGTGTGAAATACATTGGAAGGTTTGCTTCGCCGCCACCAAGATTAATGCCGATCAACTGGAACTGTTCAACTGTAAACACCTGACCGTTTGGCAGTCTCACATCATTGTTAAGCAGATAATCAGAGATCTCACGACACATAGCTTGCGCTTGTGGGAACTGAGCAAAGAAAGCTCTGTTTTTGTCTTCTACACGCTTGTAAGTCGCACGATATACATCATCAGCTTCACGCTCAATAGACGGAATGCCGCCCGTTACATAGCAGCGCTGTAGGCTTTGTGGGAACAATGACAAATAGCTCAAGGTGCAGAAGCCACCAAAGCTTTGGCCAATCGTCGACCATTGCTTAACATCGAATTGCTCACGAATCGCTTCGGCGTCACGAACGATATTGTCGGCTCTGAAATGCGTTAAGTACTCGACTTGTTGTTCTGGAGAAAGGTGCGCCAACGTTTCATGACTGATAACCGTGCTGTTGCCTGTGCCGCGTTGGTCAAGAAGCAGAACACGATAGTTTTGCAATGCACGCTTTAGCCAGCCTGATTGACCGCTTACTCGTGGAGAAGGAAAGCCTGGCCCACCTTGAAAATAGATCAACCACGGCAGTTCTTGTGCATCTTTTGTAACATCAACCAGTTCACGTGCGAAGACTTGGATCTGTTGTCCATCTTTGGCTTGGTAATCGAGTGGCAGCTCAAAAGAGTGCTGACGATACAGGGTGGTTCCATCAATAAAGTTAGCTTGCACGCTTCATTCCTTTTTTATCTGATTCTAAAGTCGTCGGTACGAATAAAAACGGCGCCCTTTGGCACCTTTAATTAGCAAGATACGCATAGTGGCTTGTAAATGAAACCGTTTGTTTAACATGAATGTGAAGGTGCTTCGTTTAATTGTTCAATTACCCCTCAACGGGTAACAACATGTGTCAAAACAGTCCGTTTAGAAGGGATTTATCTAACGAGAGATCGGAAGAATAAAGTGAAGAAAACCAAAAGCGAGAGGCAAATAAAAAGAGCTTAACGAGGTGAGGATACGTTAAGCTCTTTGGTTTTATCTGTGTTGATAAACTAACTAGATTACTCACTGTTAATCTATCGAACCTGTTAGTTCTAATGAACCTAACGAATCTAGCGACTACGAAGCCGTTAATTCACCTGCACCTTGAGTCGAACGTTGGCTACTTTCAACAAGGATAGCCGTCGCGGTCTCTTTCAACGCGCCCCACTCTCCATCATCAACTTCAATGCCATCGCTCCACGCTTTCTCTTGAGTTTTAAAAAGCGCGTCCGATTCAATGTGTGTTTGGTAGCCATCTGACAAACGTTCGATATCGAAATCCTGGACGGAAAGTTCGATAGTCATATTGTGGATATGTTCGTCCGATGCCAGTGGCAAATCTGATAAAAACAGTTCTGGAGCAACGCAACCACGGTTAAGCACATACAAAGTGCTCTTAGGATTAGAGCCGTTGTCCCAACGTGCCATGCACGCAATGCCTTTCGCAGCAAGCTTCACAAGCTCGCTGTACGCTAACCAACGGTTGTGACAGTTGTTTAGCTCAATTTTCAGCGTCTTCTTGCCAACCATTTGTTCAATCGAATAGTCCATAATCACAGGAAGATGACATGCCAAACTCGCCTTGTGTAGGTCGACTTCAACTGTATTATCGCTGCGCACTTGAATGTCTACAGGGCAATCGTCTTCTAGGCCCATAAAGTTGCTCGCATTGTTAAAATGACGAACACCATCCAAACCCACCATTTGTAAATCTGCCACCATGTTCGCTATCACATCAGCTTCACCACATGTACGACGCATACCCAGAAAGGCTTTATTGACGGCCGCTACCAGTTCATTGTGAGAAACGATCATAACGATTTACCTCCATGTTGGCCTTTCGCATTTGTACTGTGAGTTAGTGTGCTGTGAATAGCTGTGCCGTGAGTAGATGTGCTGTGAATTGAAACATTTTGAGAACCAGACAGCTCCGCTTCACTTGGTAATATTGGGAACACCCATTCGTCCTGATGAATTTCATCAAGCAATGGTGCACCTTGGAAAAACGTCACTCGTACCCAGCGATCTGAGCGAGGATCAAATTTTGTTGCACCAAACATCGCAAGCTTACAGCGCAACAAGTGCATTGGTGGTGAATCTTGATGCAACACATTCATTTGAATGTCGCCCATCGCTTTGTTACCTAGCGTCCACACACGGCGTGCGATTGCACGATGCTGCGGCTGTTTAACAAGGAATTCAGCCAATGAAAGCTCAGGCGCGAATTGCAATAAAGCGTGGTACAAACGGTAAGCTTGACGGCCGATATCTAAAGGCAATTCACGCTCTTCACCTAGCTCTTCACCTCGAACACCGAGTCTTGGCTCTTCTTTGTCTTGAGATCGATACCAGAACCAGTAGTTGTTTTCTGCTTTCGTAAAGTCGGTCGTGATCGCCCAACGGTACTTTTCTTCTAGTACAACAAGAAGATCTTGGATCTTTTTGCCACTAGGAAGCGACAGTGTTTCGCTACAATTCATTTGCTCTTGATGGGCGTCCACTAATTCTGGGTACAATTCCATCAAGCATGAGATAAGGATTTCTTGGGCTTCCATACTCATATGCTTAGATTGTTCGACTAACTGTGCCCATGTATCGCACAGGCTGACAGAAGCTTCTAATGATTGTTCTGTGTTCTTCAAGTCATCAACAGCAGCTTTGTTCAGCTCTTGTTGTGTTTCATTGATGGTAACGACTTGTTCTAAATGACAAATCGCTTTTTTAACTAAGGTACGTAGTGGCTCGACCAACGACGTATCAGTCTGACTGGACAACACGTCCGCCAATGCATGTTCACGGGTTGTCATCCACTGATCGACAATACTAGGGTGGTTAATAAGGTATGGCGCCATACCCAAGCCAGTCGCATTGCCAACACCAAGGTAACGTTGTAATCCTCGATGCAAGGTAATCGCTTGTTCACCGCCCTGTTGTTCGGCTAGGTAATGAACCCAATCTAGGCTGAACTCACGTAGCATATAAACTGCACACATTTGCGCACTAAATGACTGATTAAAATCTTCATTTTTCTCCAAGATTTTAAAGTCTGCAATGCCAAATTTGCCATTACCATAAACGGCAGTGGTTCTTAGGATGTAGCCTACTTCAGCGAGTTCTTTTGGCGTTGGTTGAACACCTTTCGCCAAGTGACTCACGATGTGTTCAAACACACGTACACTTTTGTTTGCACGCGCTAAAACAAGTACGTTATTTGGATTACGGCCGGCTTCTTGAAGCGGTACATTCGCACGAAGTCTTTCAAGTAGGGTGACATCAACATCACCAAGAACAAGCGCAAACGTTACGTCCCACTTTTCAGCAATTACACGGTCATTTCGTTCGTCATCTGCAATTTCATCGCAAAAAACAACCAAATGATAAACATGGTTTGGCGTCGCTAGTTTATAGATAACATGACCAAAACCCTGAGCGTCTAATTGCCATTCATGTTTCGTCACTTTCCATTCTTGCTGCGCCATTTTACGAATCAGAGTTCTTACAAAGCTGATACGTGTTTGGTGCATCGCACCTAGCCTTTCCGGTGCCATGACGACCGTTGCGTCACGTAATGCTGATTCAGTGTAGGTAGAACGATGTGCATCCATTTTGCTCACCACCTTATAGTTATAGGATTTTGCTAGCCATTCAGAACCGATCGTTGCCGTCATTTGAAGCATTCGTTATTACTGTATGCTGGTTAGCTTTCACGTTATGTGGGGCAAGCGAGCTCGCCCCTTATTATTTGTCCTGACTAGATCGATTGACCTAAATACGTTGCCGTCCGGTGTATCTTCACCAGTACGGTTTTGCTGTTCCTTTCGGAATTTTTGCATCAGCCTTCTTTCGAAGGCTGATTTTTCTTATTTAATCAGTTTCTTGTTTTACAGAGCCCTTGTCTTACAGAGCCCTTTTCTTTACAAAATCTGCTCTTTAAAAAACCTGTTCTTTAAAAACCTTGTTCTTTCGCCATCTTGATTGCGATTTGAGGCGCATTCCAAAGCGATGGCAGTAAGATTATGGACACCGGTACCGCTGTGATTACAATGAACGATTGCAGCGCAGAGATTCCGCCTGAACCTAGGGAAATCAGAATCAATGCTGTTACCCCCATCATCACACCCCAGAAAGTACGAATAATTGCGTTAGGCTCTGTCTCACCACTGACTACCACACTGATGGTGTAAGTCATTGAGTCACCTGTCGTTACGATGAAGATCGTCGTCAAGATCAAGAACAGAATAGAGATAAGCATTGGCATTGGTAGTTGCTGAGTTACTGCCAGTAGCGCGCCAGGTAAATTAAAGCCTTCGAACGCTTTACTTACGCTGCCTGGGTCTGCAATTTCAAACGCTAGACCAGAACCACCTACAATGGTGAACCAGAAACATGTTACGAACGGTGCAATAAGACTGATGGTTGATACCAACTGGCGAATACTACGGCCGCGTGAAATACGTGCGATGAAGATTGCCATCATTGGGCCGTAACCTAAGAACCAACCCCAGAAGAATACTGTCCACCAGCTCAACCAACCTTCGTCACCACGGTATGTTGCCATTGGGATGAAGTTATCTATCATGCTGCCTACACCTTGGATGTAGCCATTGAAAATGAAGTTTGTTGGACCGAAGATCAGAATGTAGACCATCAATGCCATTGCTAAAATTACGTTGTAACGGCTTAGCATTTGCATCCCGCGGTTAAGACCACTTAATGCAGACAATGTGTAAAGAACGATAGCGAACAAGATGATGATCAGCTGTGTCGTGAAACCATCTGGAATACCAAACAGTTCGTTCAGGGCATAGCTCACTTGCAGGCCTAAGAAGCCAATCGGACCGATGGTTCCCGCTGCTACTGCAACAATACAACATGCATCAATCAGTGCGCCTGTATGGCCTTTCAGAGCTCTTTCACCTAATACAGGGTAAAGAAGAATACGAGGTTTAAGCGGTAAGCCTTTGTCGTAGTGAAGATGCATAACCACGATAGACGTTAAGCTACCAACGATTGCCCATGCAAGAAAACCCCAGTGCATGAATGATTGTGATAGAGCATTCACCGCGCCTTGTTGTGCATTTTCTTGTGCGCCATACAACGGTGGTGGACTCACATAGTGTGCGATAGGCTCTGCTGCTGCCCAAAATACGCCGCCACCCGCCAGTAGTGTACAGAAGATGATTGCCATCCAGCGGAAGCCATCCATCTCAGGCTTATCGATGCCACCTAGGATAACCTTGCCTGTTCGCCCTGCCGCTAGGCCAAGACCAATAAGAAAAGTCAGAAGAAGAAGCATTTGCCAATAAGGACCGAACACTTTTACAGACCAAGCAAAACCCGTATTTACAAGGCTTGATAACAGCTCGCCATCAAATAGAGCCAGTGCCACGAACAGAGCAATAAAGCCGCCGCTGTACCATAGTGCTGGGTTGGTTAGTCCTAATTTGTCTGAAGTAGATTCAGACTGCGTATTTTTGTTTGTTGTATTACTTGCTGTGTGTGTTTGACCCGCATTTACGTTTGAAGATTTCACGCTATTGGTTAAATCAGACATACTCTGACTCCAGAGGTTTCTTTGCAGCTGTCACTTTAATGATGACTACAAGAGGTGTATTTAACACCTGCCCTATTGTTTTTTGTGTTGGGCAGGCTAATCCATGTTTGGGTTACCGCGTTGCGAAATAGACCGTTGTTCCTTTTGAATAGTGAAATTGGTTAAAACAGCACGTCTAAATGAACGTTTATTAGAAGGCTGCTAATCCGATGATTGCTAGTGAAAAAACACTTAACCCTTGCTTTGAGGCTCTAGGCCATCTTTCAAGAAGTTAAACCAGTTTTCTCCCAAGACTTGCCCAGCTTCAGACTCGCTGAAACCATGGCGCATCAATCCGTTATAGATATTTTCCATACCCGCACTACCACAGAACCAAGGCAGCGCATCTGGCCAACCTGAGTTGTTTGCAGAGCCTTCGCCATAGTCCATTGCTTTAGACCAACGACCATTTCTCATCCATTCAAGAACGGCTTGAGGTTGGTTTAAGCATAGGTCACTGCCAATACCTAGGTGTTCTACGCCAACCATGTCAGCGGTAGTCGCAACCATTTGGCAGAAATCTTCCAACGTACATTGGCTGCCGTTTGGTAGGTGGAATGGGTATAAGCTGAATCCGATTAAGCCACCGCGTGCGGTTAGGGCTTTAATCACATCGTTTGATTTGTTTCTTAGTGCATCATGAGCAAACGTTGGGTTCGCATGGCTGATACAAATAGGACGAGAAGACAGGTCAATCGCCTCAAGCGTTGAACGCTCGGCACTGTGAGACATATCGATGATCATGCCCACTCGGTTCATCTCTTCAATCGCCTGCTTACCAAAGCGCGTGATACCTGTGTCGTTCTTCTCGTAGCAACCCGTCGCCAATAAGCTCTGGTTGTTGTACGTCAATTGCATGATCAAAAGACCTTGCTGACGCATTACTTCGATAAGACCAATCTCATCATCGATTGGAGAACAGTTTTGAGCACCTAGAAAAATGCCGACTTTGCCTGTCGCTTTTGCAGTTTCAACATCCGCCATTGAATGAATCGGCATGATAATGTCTGCATTCTGCTCGAATCTTAAGTTCCATTCTGCAAAGCGAGATAAGGTTTCACGAGCTGTCTCGTGGTAAACCGCGGTAGCGTGAACTGCTGTAATGCCGCTCGCCTTTAGTGTTTGGAAATATTCTCTGTTCCAATTGCAGTATTGCAATCCATCTATAACAATCCGTTGCTGGTACATAACCACTCCTATTGAAAGCTCAGTGTTCTAGCTCGGTTTTGAAAACACGCTCAAATAACATGTTTTCAAAAATGGGTTAAATCACTTGTCTAAGTTCGTTTGCTGCTTTGGTTTGGATGTTGGCCTGACTCTGTGAATCAGGCCAATTCGATAGCTGGATAGCTTGGGACTTAATATCCTCAGCTATCCAATTCTTATATAGAAAGTTGCTTAGTAAGGACGCTGGTAAGCTGTCTTCACGACTGTGTAGAACTCTTTCGCGTACTGACCTTGCTCACGAGGACCGAAGCTAGACTCTTTACGACCACCAAACGGTACATGGTAATCCGTACCTGCAGTTGGTAGGTTCACCATCACACAACCTGTTTGTGCTTGTTGTTTGAACATCGCACTGCTGCGTAGGCTTTGAGTAATGATGCCGCCTGTTAGGCCGAAACGTGTGTCGTTTGTTGTCGCGATAGCTTCTTCTAAGTCAGCAACTCGAATCACACTTGCCATAGGAGCAAACACTTCTTCTTGGTTCACTTCCCAATCGTTCTTAGTATTCAAGAACAAGGTTGGAGACATGTAGAAACCTTCGTGTTTCATGCTCAAACGTTCGCCACCAAATGCTAGCTCACCACCGCTTTGACGTGCTTTCTCAACCCAACCAAGGTTTGCTTCAAGTTGGTTTCCATCGACTACAGGGCCCATGAACACGCCCTCTTCTAGTGCGTGACCGACTTTAAGCTCACTCATGCGTTTGATAAGTGCTTCAACGTATTGGTCGTGAATGCCATCCATTACCACTAGACGAGAAGATGCGGTACATTTTTGACCGGCACCCGAGAATGAACCCGCGATAGTTGCATCTACTGCAGTTTGGATATCTGCATCGTCAGCAATCACTAATGCGTTCTTACTGCCCATTTCTAGTTGGCAACGAACGAAGTTTGGCGCTGTTGCAGCTGCGACTTTACGACCCGTATCAACAGAACCAGTAAAGCTCACACCATTCACGTCTTTAGAGTTGATCAGTGCATCACCAACCTTTGAACCACTACCCAGTACAAGGTTGAACGTACCTGCAGGCATGCCTTGGCGGTGGATAATCTCAGTTAGCGCAACTGCACTTGCTGGTGTTAGGTTTGCAGGTTTCCAGATAACGCTGTTACCGAAAGCCAATGCTGGAGCAATTTTCCAAGCAGCTGTTGCTGTTGGGAAGTTCCAAGGAGAGATGATGCCGATAACACCAACAGCTTCGCGAGTCACTTCTACAGAAACGCCTGGGCGTACTGATTCTGCGTTGTCGCCAATTTGACGAAGCACTTCAGCTGCGAAGTATTGGAAGAACTGGCCTGCACGGTAAATTTCACCACGACCTTCAGCAAAAGGCTTACCTTCTTCACGAGAAAGTAATGTACCTAGCTCATCACAACGTGCAATCAGTTCATCACCAATCGCTTGAAGCACTGCTTGCTTACGTTCAATCGGTGTTTTTTCCCACTCTGGTTGAGCGTGCTTCGCCGCTGAAATCGCTTGTTGAACTTGGTCTGTGCTTGCTTGTGCAAAGTTACCGATGTTTTCAGAAATATCTGATGGGTTAATGTTCGCAACGGTGCTTACACCCGCTTGCCATTCGCCGCCAATATAAAGTGCGTTTTCTGCTTGAACATTCTGTAATTGAGTCATCATTCTGTCCTTGTAACGGTTAGGTTGCGGTTGAGTCTGGCAACCATCTGGTTAATTAATAAACTGTTAATATTCAGGTAATTAATTGCTAAAATAAGATGTATATTTTGTTTCTAAAGTGAACCAAGTCGCTTGTATCAATAAACCACTTCAATTCAAAAGAGTTTTGATCCGCAAATAGCTTTAGTTCACAGTCTGATTATTCAGGTTGAGACGCCGATGCATAAACCACGAACTCAACCAGCATTTCTTCTCTTGCTAACCCTGCAACGACGACCGCAGCACGGTTTGGATAAGGTGCATTGAAGTATTCTCCGTATACGCTGTTGACCGTTTTTAGGTATTCACGGTCTGTCACGTAAATCAGAACTTGCAACACTGAATCCATAGATTCGCCTGCACACTCCAACGTATGAACAAGGTTGTTAAAAGTCTGACGCGTTTGCGCTTCAATACCGCCTTCTACTACTGCGCCAGTCTCATCGATTGGAATCTGCGCGGTGTATAGAGTGCCGTTATTAACGATTGCCCACTCTAGTGGTGCTTTTGAAGCGAAAAGCTCGGTTTTTACTGGGTGTTTTTTAGTTTGTGCGTTCACGATTCCATCCAACTTTGTAACAACTATGTTTCAAGATGGTTAAATACTGCACCTTGACGGCTGATAAATCTAACGGTAAATTTTGTGCATTTGATAAATAAAATCTATCACCTTTTAAAAAGTAAGGTATAGCAAGGCCTAGAGAAGGATTCCTGTCATGAGTATTAAGCTACAACAGTTAAAACATTTTGTTTTAGTGGTCGAAGAAGGCGGATTTAGAGCGGCATCTCACCGAGCAAATCGCTCGCAAGCGGCACTCTCAACATCGATAAAAGAGCTAGAAAAAATTCTCGGCCAACCATTGTTTGAAACAGGCAACAAATCGACACTGACACCTTTTGGCGAAATATGTTTACCGAAAATTATTCAATTCTTGAATGTTTACAAAGCATTAGATAACGACCTTCGTGCTGCAGCAGCTGGACAACAAGGGCGAGTTCGAATAGCGAGCGTTCCTTCAGTGGCCGCAAAACTAATCCCTAGTGTTTTAGGGGCTTTTTGCGAAAAGTACCCCAATGTTGAGGTCAGCTTAATTGACGATAATGCGGCAGGTGTGGAAGCGAGATTACTCTCTGGAGAGGTGGATGTTGCCCTCGGAAATAGCTCCCATTTAGAAGAAGAGAGTATCGATTTCACGCCTTTACTCTCTGACCCTATTGGTGTGGTCTGCCTCAAAGATAACCCTATCGCCTCTCAACGGGAGGGAATAGAATGGCAAACTTTGTTAAAACAACCCTTCATTCGCAACGGTACTTGTACCCTACTTGACCCAACACCCGCACGAATGCTCAGCGAACAGGCTCTGTATTCGGTAGAGAACATCACTTCGTTGTTTTCGGTGTTAGAACTCGGGATAGGCGTGACCACGCTACCTAAGCTGGCTTTCCCGACCAATGAAACCCGCTTGGTGTGGATCCCATTAATTGACCCGCCCTTACAACGTCAGATCGGTATTTTCAGATTGGCTGACCGTACGATCTCGCCACAAGCACAAGCCTTTCATGACTTGTGCATTCAATACCTAAGCTATGAAGAGTAATAAAGGAACATAAATGAAGGCGCTTCCTATAGGCCTATTGATACGACAAACATCTTTAGATTCCGATTATTTCTGTATTGAAACTGTGATTTCTGGGTCGATGCTCTGCGAATTCGTCCGATAATAATTCGACCCAACCTCAGCGATACCTCTATTTTTGAGTCAATTAACCCGTACTTTTCATCTGTACGTATGTTTCCTCGCCCTTATCATTGACCCTAGATCTTGTTGCATCAGCGGTTGGATGCTGAATTTTTCATCAAATTTTCATCTTGAACCCGGTGCTGGGCGTGTTGATTCGCGTTCCAATACATCAATAATGAAAATATGATAACGATATTAAAAAATATTAGCTTAATGATAAGGAGCACCATACTGCTATTTCACTACACAAACGAAACCTTCCAATATCAACAAAATCTTGGTTATACGCCGCTTCGAATACCAACCCGTCATCACATTTAGAAAAGACTCTAAGTCATTGAATATACTTACTTGATAACATTATATCTTGATATTTTTCCTCTCTAATTTTCTGGGTAAAACCTCCCTTTTCTCGCTATAAACAAAGCATTTTAAATATTCATGGATTTAATAATAGAACTATTACTTTCATAAATGAAAAACACTCATTTCAAAAATGGAATTATTGATGCCGATATTTGTCGTTTTGATCACATAATTTTAGGCGTAGTTTATATTTTGTCGAAACGATAGCGAGTTAGTTTTTAACGTTTAATTTCGTCAGGAGATATAAAGCCAGAAAGATTATTTCTTTGTTAACAAGTAAAGGTTTATTAACAAGTCAAATTGCTATTAACAAGTAAGTGCTAGTAACAAAACATATTCAAACTGTGTTTTATATTGACTTACACTGTTAAATATAAGGTTTTATTATGAGGCTTAATGGGATAAGTAGCGACATCCTTGTTGCTGCTAAAAGAGTTGTTCTCTGCCAAATAGTATTAGCCGTCGGTGTAGTTTTATATGAAGTGTTTTTTGGTAATAAAGTAGATATGGAGTCTTCAGCTTTGGGTGTCGTAATCGCGATGTTACCACCGCTGTTTGGTTTTATATATGCAAGCCTTAAGGTGCACAAGAATCCTAATTATAGTTTACGTGACTTAATGCAAATGAGTCGTGTCGTGAAAATAACCTATACGTTCTTAATGTTTATCCTGGCATTCCAGTTTTTTAAATTGGATAACCCAGTAATATTATACGCGTACATTTTCACAATGATTGGGTACTTCTTAACACCATTTATTACTGCCTCTACAAGATCGGAGTACGTGTAGTATGGATCAAGTCACTACCGCTCACGAATACATAGAGCATCACTTAACCTTCTTAACTACAGGTGATGGTTTCTGGGCGTTCAACATTGACTCAATGTTGGTATCTTGGATCACGGGTTTACTGTTTATTGGAGCTTTTCGATATGTAGTGACCAAGGGCACTAGCGGTGTTCCAGGTCGTTTTCAATGTTTTATCGAGCTTATCTTTGATTTCGTTAACAACCTAGTCAAAGAGATTTTTCAAGCGGAGGATAAATTAATAGGGCCACTGGCATTAACCACTTTTGTTTGGGTGTTGTTAATGAATGCAGTCGACCTATTGCCTATAGATTTAATACCAGGGTTAACTCGTGTAATGGGTTTAGAGCACTTTAGAGACCTACCGACAGCGGATGTAAATATCCCAATGTCGATGGCACTCGGTGTGTTTATTTTATTGTTAACTTATACGTTTAAAAATAAAGGTTTGAAAGGCTTTATCAAAGAGCTAACTACTCAGCCATTTGATAACCCTCTTTTATATCCTGTTAACTTTGTTCTTGAATTAATAACATTAATTTCAAAACCAATATCGCTAGGCTTACGATTATTCGGAAATATGTATGCAGGCGAGATGATATTCATCCTTATCGCACTAATGCCTTGGTGGATGCAATGGGCACTAAGTGTTCCATGGGCCTTATTCCACATATTAATCGTATTCTTACAAGCATTTATATTTATGGTACTGACCGTTGTTTACTTAGCAATGGCAACAGAAGAACACCACTAATTAATAACTAAAAAATTAACTAACACATTATTTATCGGAGATACAAATGGATATCGTAAGCGCAGTTTTATATGTAGCAGGTGCATTACTGATCGGTTTAGGTGCAGCAGGTGCAGCATCTGGTATTGGTAACTTAGCAGGTAAATACCTTGAAGGTGTTGCTCGTCAACCAGACCTTACTCCAATGCTTCGCACTCAATTCTTCATCATGATGGGCCTTGTTGATGCTGTACCGATGATCGGTGTTGGTATCGGTCTATACATCATCTTTGCCGTTGCTTAATTGAAAGCTTTGAAAAGATCGATTTGTAAATAATCAAGATTTAGTGAGGAAGGTATGAATTTAAATGCCAGCATGTTTGGTCAAGCAATCTCATTCGTGATTTTTGTTTGGCTATGCATGAAATATGTATGGCCCCCTCTCACCGCGATGTTAGACGAGCGCCAAAAAGAAATCGCTGATGGTTTACGCCACTCAGAGAATGCAGCGAAAGAGCTAGAACTAGCAAAATCAAATGGCGCACAACTCGTCGCAGATGCGAAAAAGAATGTGACCGAACTGATTGAGCAAGGCAAGAAACGCCGCAACGAAATCATCACCTTAGCTCACCAAGAAGGCGAGCAAGAAAAGGCACGCATCTTAGAACAAGGTAGAGCTGAGCTAGAAGGCGAACGTCAAAAGTTACGCCGTGAACTTCAGGCGGATATGGCAGACGCTGTTATTCAAAGTGCACAGAAATTGATCAGCAAGAACCTAGATTCTGAAACGAACCGAGCGTTAGTTGATCAAATGATAAGCGAACTCTAAACGGAGGCAATATGTCAGATTACACCAATATTGCTCATCCCTACGCTAAAGCATCGTTCGACTTTGCTTTGGGTGAAAACAAGTTACAAGAGTGGCACTCAATGTTGTCCATTCTTGTGACGGTAGCGGAAGAAGAAACGATCGCTAAGCAGATTTCATCAGCAGAAGGTGTTCATACACAGCAATCTGAAGAACTGGTCAATCTCATCATTCACGTTTGCCAAGGACTCGTTGATGACCACGTCATTAATCTCATTAAAGTCTTGGCTGAGAATGGCCGTCTTGCCGTGATCAGAGACTTGTTTAACTTGTTCAGCGACCTAAAGGACGAACATGAACGTGTAATCCCTGTCACTGTCACCAGTTCAGAATTGCTTACACAAGATCAAGTTACATCACTCACTGCTGCACTTGAGAAGAAATTAGAGCGTCAGGTTGAAATGGAACAGGTTATTGATGACTCGCTGGTTGGCGGGATCGTAATCAAGGCGGGTGAAACCGTCATCGATGGTTCTTTGAACACATCAATTAGCCGATTAGCTCATCAACTTCACGCGAGATAGGTAACAATTATGCAATTAAATTCAAACGAAATCAGCGACCTGATTAAAGATCGCATCTCGAAGTTTAATGTGAGCACCGAAGCTCGCAACGAAGGCACCATAGTTTCGGTTCGTGATGGCATCATTACCATTAACGGCCTTGCGGATGTCATGCAGGGTGAGATGATCGAGCTTCCAGGTGGCAAGTACGCTCTTGCACTTAACCTTGACACGCACTCAGTCGGTGCCGTAGTTATGGGCCCCTACACTGACCTATCTGAAGGTATGAAAGTGAAAGGTACTGGCCGTATCTTGGAAGTGCCTGTCGGTAACGGACTTCTTGGCCGTGTAGTGAACACACTAGGTGAGCCAATCGATGGCAAAGGCCCTGTGAGTTGTGACCGACTCGACCCTGTAGAAGTAATTGCACCCGGCGTAATCGAGCGTAAGTCCGTCGATCAGCCAATTCAAACCGGTTATAAAGCCGTTGATACCATGGTGCCTATCGGTCGTGGTCAACGTGAACTTATCATCGGTGACCGTCAGACGGGTAAAACCGCGTTAGCTATCGATGCGATCATCAATCAGAAAGATTCTGGCATCAAATGTGTGTACGTGGCTATTGGCCAGAAAGCATCTACTATCGCAAACGTTGTTCGTAAACTCGAAGACCACGATGCGCTTAAAAATACCATCGTTGTTGTAGCATCAGCATCAGAATCAGCCGCGCTTCAATACCTAGCACCTTATGCGGGTTGCACCATGGGCGAATACTTCCGTGACCGCGGTGAAGATGCATTGATCATCTATGATGACCTATCAAAACAAGCCGTCGCTTACCGTCAAATCTCATTGCTACTTAAACGCCCACCGGGCCGTGAAGCCTTCCCTGGCGACGTATTCTACCTCCACTCACGCCTACTAGAACGTGCAGCACGAGTCAATGCGGAATACGTTGAGAAATTCACGAATGGTGAAGTGAAAGGCCAAACAGGTTCATTAACCGCGCTTCCTATCATTGAAACTCAAGCGGGTGACGTATCGGCGTTTGTACCAACCAACGTAATCTCAATCACCGACGGTCAGGTTTTCCTACAAACTCAACTATTCAATTCAGGCCTACGCCCTGCGGTAGACCCAGGTATCTCGGTATCTCGTGTGGGTGGTGCAGCGCAGTGCAAGATCATCAAGAAACTGTCTGGTGGTATTCGTACATCGTTAGCGCAATACCGTGAGTTAGCCGCATTTGCTCAGTTCTCTTCTGACCTAGACGACATGACTCGCAAGCAGCTTGATCATGGTGAGCGTGTAACTGAATTAATGAAGCAAAAGCAATACTCGCCTATGTCTGTCGCTGAGCAAGCAACGGTCATTTACGCAGCAGAAAAAGGCTATTTGGCTGACGTAGAGTTGAACAAAATTGCACGTTTTGAAGAAGAGCTGATTGCTTACGCAAAAGGTCAAAACCCAGAGTTGTTCGACACCATCAACGCTAACGGTGACTACAACGATGAAATCGATGGCGCCCTTGCAAAGCTTCTCGGTGACTTTGTAGCGTTGAAAGCTTGGTAAACGCTCCGGTTTGTTGGCTGGAAATCAAAACAAATTAGGAGCAGATAATGGCAAATACTAAAGAAATTCGCACCAAGATAGGCAGTGTTAGTAACACTCAGAAAATCACCAGTGCAATGGAGATGGTTGCGGCAAGTAAGATGCGTAAGGTTCAAGACAACATGACGCTAACGCGTCCATATGCCGAGAACATGCGCAAAGTTATCTCTCATGTCGCATCAGGGTCGCTGGAATACCAGCATCCCTATCTTCAACAGCGTGAACCAAAACGCGTTGCTTACATCATTATTTCGTCCGATCGGGGCTTATGTGGTGGCTTGAACTCGAACTTGTTCAAGAAAGTGTTAGAAGAAATGGAGATGTGGCGTAACAAAGGCGTTGAGGTAGAAACCACTTTAATTGGTTCTAAAGCTATCTCATTTTTCCAACGCAGCGGCAATGTTATCGCGCAAACGTCAGGCCTTGGTGACACGCCTAAATTAGAGGACATTTTAGGTACAGTTAACGCGATGCTAGGGCATTACGACGACGAAAAAATCGACAGTTTGTACCTCGTTTATAACCAGTTCATCAACACCATGGTTCAAGAACCGACGACCTTGCAGTTGCTACCCCACCCCTCAGATTCTGAGGCCGATGGAGGTGCTAAAAAAGCACGTCGTTGGGATTACATCTATGAACAAGCACCAAGAGACATCCTCTCTGAGCTGTTACATCGATACATTGAATCGCAAGTGTATCAAGGCATCGTAGAGAGCATTGCCTGTGAGCAAGCAGCCCGAATGGTGGCCATGAAAGCGGCAACCGATAACGCAGGCCAACTCATCGATGATTTGCAATTGGTATACAACAAAGCACGACAAGCTGCCATTACCCAAGAACTGAGTGAAATAGTCTCAGGCGCTCAAGCTGTCTAAGGGCAGAAAAGAGTGGGTCAAGAATAGAATTTGAGGATTTAGAGATGAGTGTTGGAAAAATAGTTAAAGTTATCGGCGCGGTGGTAGACGTCGAGTTCAGCGGCGGCAACAGCCCACGCGTTTATGATGCGTTGAAAGTGACTAGCGCGGAAGCAAGTTCGCTCGTATTAGAAGTTCAGCAACAGCTGGGTGGCAGTATCGTTCGTTGTATTGCAATGGGTACGTCAGATGGCTTGCGCCGTGGCCTAACTGTTGAAAACACAGGCTCTCCAATCACCGTTCCTGTGGGCGAAGAAACCTTGGGCCGTATCATGAACGTTCTTGGTCAGCCTATCGATGAATGCGGTGAAATCGGTCAAAAAGAAAGCTACGAAATTCACCGTGAAGCACCCTCTTATGAAGAACAAGCAAACAGCACTGAACTTCTTGAGACCGGCGTTAAAGTTATCGACCTTATTTGTCCGTTCGCAAAGGGCGGTAAAATCGGTCTGTTCGGTGGTGCTGGCGTAGGTAAAACCGTCAACATGATGGAGCTTATCAATAACATCGCAAAAGCCCACTCAGGTCTCTCTGTATTTACCGGTGTTGGTGAGCGTACTCGTGAAGGTAACGACTTCTACTACGAGATGAAAGAAGCGGGTGTACTAGACAAAGTAGCCATGGTTTACGGCCAAATGAACGAGCCACCGGGAAACCGTCTACGTGTGGCACTTACAGGCCTGACTATGGCTGAGCGCTTCCGTGATGAAGGTCGTGACGTACTGTTGTTCATTGATAACATTTACCGTTACACACTTGCGGGAACAGAAGTATCAGCACTGCTGGGCCGTATGCCTTCAGCAGTAGGTTACCAACCAACACTTGCTGAAGAGATGGGTGTACTGCAAGAGCGTATCACTTCGACTAGACAAGGCTCGATCACGTCTATTCAAGCGGTATACGTACCTGCGGATGACTTGACTGACCCATCACCAGCAACAACCTTTGCTCACTTAGATGCAACTGTTGTACTGTCGCGTAACATCGCTGCATTAGGCCTCTACCCTGCAATCGACCCGTTGGATTCAACATCTCGCCAATTGGATCCGCTTGTGGTTGGCCAAGAGCACTACGACATTGCACAAAAAGTACAAACAACGCTGCAACGCTACAAAGAGCTAAAAGATATCATCGCGATTCTTGGTATGGACGAGCTATCGACTGAAGATAAGCAGACCGTATCTCGTGCTCGTAAGATTGAACGTTTCTTAACTCAGCCTTATCACGTAGCCGAAGTGTTTACTGGTCAGAAAGGTGTATTTGTACCGCTAAGTGAAACACTGAGAGGCTTTAAAGGCCTGTTAGGCGGCGAATATGACGATATCCCAGAGCAAGCATTCTTGTACTGTGGTTCTATCGACGAAGTGCTTAACAAAGCAAAATCACTCTAAGAGGCAGGTGCACCATGGCTATCGGAATTACAGATAATACATTTCAACTTAATATTGTAAGTGCGGAAGGTACGCTGTTTTCAGGTCCAGCGTATGCCCTAGCCGTTTCTGGCGCTGATGGTGAGCTGGGGATCCGCCCCGGTCACTCCCCGCTTCTCAGTAAAATAAAGCCAGGCGTGACAGTGTTTGTCACAGACCCTAAATCAGAGGGGCAAGTGCTTTATGTTTCTGGCGGGATGCTAGAAGTTCAGCCGGATGTGGTAACGGTGTTAGCCGATACTGCCTTGCACGGCCAAGATATTGACCGCGCTCGCGCAGAAGAAGCGAAATATGCAGCCCTAGAGAATATCAATAAGGGCAATGTAGATATCAACTTTGCACAAGCTCAGCTTGAACTAGCAAAAGCCGTTGCTCAGCTTCGCGCATCAGAACTGACGTCTTCTCGCACTCGACACTGAGAATAGAACTTAGACGTTTGATGCTTGATGTGTAAATAGTCTACCCACTTAAAACAGTTTAAGTGGGTAGACTACATCAGGAACCCTTCTCTCCCCCCTCCCTTTCAACCATCCCTAATACATCCTTGTTCACCAGCGCTTACACCATTATTTCTCAGCAAAACGCGCTTGGTGCGGATCAAGTTCATGACCAAGAGGTTGTGTGAGTGAATGATATAACTCTGGCTTACGGCCACGAATCCAGCGTCTGCCAGTACACATGTCTAACTCTTCTGCTTTTAGCTCGGCAATCACCATATCGTTATCAACACTATCGGTCTCTGTGATGATTTCACCATAAGGGCTGAGGACCATCGCATTGCCTGTTCTTACTTCATCCATATCAACGCCGACACCATTACTAAACACCACAAACATACCGTTGTCGTGCGCTCTTGCAGGCAACCAACGCATTAACCACTCGCGTCCATTCTTGCCCTGCATTTCAGCACGAATCGCCTCTGGGTTTTCATCTCGGTTAAACCATAACTCAGGGTCAATTCGCTTCATCGCGTTCGGACTGCGTGATTGGCAACCGCCCGTTTGGTGTGGCGCAATCAATATATCAGCCCCTTTCAAAGCAGTGATCCTGACATTTTCAACCAAGTTGTTATCCCAACAAATCAAGATACCAACTTTGCAGCCATGCGGCGTATCGAACACCGTGTATTGATCGCCGCTGCTCATGTGAGAGCTAACAAAGGTGTGCAGTTTTCGATGTTTCTGAACTTCTCCATTTGGCATGGCAAATACGTAGGTGTTGTATAACTCGCCATCAGTACCCTGCTCTATCAAGCCCGCGCCAACGCTCATGCCAAATCGCGTTGCCAGTGAAACTAACTTTTGAGTGGATTCACCGCTCGGTACAGGTTCCGCTAGCGCTTCAATTTCATCGCGAGACAAAGCAGACACATGCCAATAACCGGTAATGCACATCTCTGGGAAACTGACGATCTCCACGCTACTGTCCGCAGCCTTTTGAACGTATTGCTCTATAACCGATAAGTTATACGCCTTATCACCTGCGTGGTGATTAAATTGAACCGACGCTACTTTGATGTCTTTCTTCATGATTCGTCCTCAAGCTTTGCTTTAGCTGATTGGTATGAACCTAGTATAAAAAATCAATTCAATTCCATATAATGAAACATATTCTCTATTCAATGAGCATTTGGAATGGAATTTGATCTACTGAAGGCATTTTGTCAGCTCGCTAAATCGGGTAATTACCGTTTGGCATCAGAGCAGCTCTACATCACTCAATCGGCACTCACTAAAAAGATTCAACGACTTGAATCCAACATTGGGGCATCTCTGTTTTCTCGTGGCAGGAATGGCGCAGAGCTCACGCACGCAGGAAAAACGTTACTGGCAGAAGCCCAACGTTTGGTTCATTCAATGCAAGCGTTTGAGCAGCTGTCAGGCTCGGTAGTGAAAGGAACTCAGGGGCATTTGAACATTGGGTTTGGTGTTTCCACTTATCATGAAGCGCCCAAGTTGATTGCGGCTTATAAACAGCAATATCCAGACGTTCACATCACCTTAAATGACACACCTTCTAAGCAGCAGACGGATGAGTTGTTGAGCCATGATCTCGATATCAGCTTCAATCGGATACCCAATTCTGCGGGTTTGGAAAGTCTAACTCTGTTCAATGATTCCCTTGTAATAGCGGTACACAAAGATCTCCTCAAACTAGGGCCAGGCAACGATCAGGTTCTCTCTAAGTTATCGAAATGGCCTTATTTAAAGCTCGCCCAACATCGCGGCCCCGGATTAGACAGACAGATCCAACAATATTGTCTTTCCAATAAAATCGACTTATCAAAGACACAAGAAGCCGACGACATTCTGACTCTGCTGGCGTTAGTTTCGGCCAATATCGGTTTCACTATTGTGCCAAACAGCGCGCGGTACATTAGTAACACCGATGTGGAATTCATACCTTTGGAAGGTGAACACGCCACTTGGCCAGTCGGGTTGATCTGGAATGGAGAGAGTGAAAACCCACTCCGGGATAGGTTTGTAGAGTTTGTTGTCGAACAGAGATAACAACAAAGAAAAAATGAGATAAAAAGTCAGTGAATAAGTCAGGCTTAATGGCACAAAAAAGGCTCACTAAATAGTGAGCCTTTTGATATCTGCTTAACGCAAAACTGAGGTTTAACGTTGCTTGTTTTTTGAATAAATGGTTAAAAAATAGTTTTAGAGCAGCAATTTAGAGCTGTAGTTTAGAAGAATTCAATCGAGTTACGGCCGCTTTTGTCGTCACGTTGTGGCTTAGGCGTATCCGCTTTCTTTTTCGGTTTGTTTTCTTTCTTCTTCTCTTTTTTCTCTTTCTTTGGTTCAGCCGTTGCGCTTAGCATTTCTGCTTTGCTTTTCTTAGACTCTTTCTTTTTTGAGTCCTTACTTGGCTGGTCTTTTTTAGCTTGCGATTTTTTAGACTGAGCTTTCTTCGCCTTGTTGTCTTTTTTAGGCGCATCTTTCTTTTTCGGCTTGTCTGATTCTTCTTGTACTGGCTGATCACATACCACTACATAGTATTCTTGGTTGAATTCAAAGAAGTCGCCATCGTACATTTTACGACGCTTACGCGTTTCCAGCTCACCATTTACCGCTACGTAGCCGTCAGAGATGATGTGTTTAGCTTCACCGCCACCACTCACTAAGTTAGCAATTTTAAACACTTTGTAGAGTTCGATTGGCTGTGATGAAACATCAATACCAATTGCTTCAATCTCAATCTCTTCGCCTTCTTCGCCAAGCTCTTGGCCTTCGTAATCAGCGTCTTCGTAATGTTCTTGGTCCATGGTGACCTCTACCTAAATATGTACTTCTGAAATATTGGGCGCAGTGTAATCTTAAAACAAGTAAATGACCATGCCCGATTAATGTATACAGTCTTATATTGTAATTGCTTTCAGCCCACCAATTACACTCAAAAACAAAAAAGCTCATGCGCAATATCGACAGCGTATGAGCTCAAATCAGATAATGATCTTAGGGATCATATAAACCTAAAACTAAGATAGACTGATAACAGGAGTAAATTTAAACATATCTTGGAAGGTACAAAATTCCACAGGGCCATGCGTCAAAGAGCCAAACGATTGAGCTAGACGCTCACCAATACGCTTCGCAGTTTGTTGTAATTCAATCTTATCTTGTTCTTCCAACTCTATAACGCGATAGCTCAAGGTAATATGAAAGTGATAGTCATCGAAATCAGGCATATTGATACCGGTGGCTGCTTTTAACGCTTCACGACACTGCTTAAGTGCTTGAGTAGAGTGCTCGTTAGCCGGTTTAATACGAATCGCAGTACCGCCAATCGGGCAGTTGTAAACGTAGTCATACATCATTTCAAAACCGCCTTGCGCACCGACTTGGCTTGCTTCAGTCGCGAACAAGTCGGTTGTTTCCGAAAGATCAGCAGCTAGGTCTAGTTTCGATGTCCACTTATGCGCTTCGCGAATTTGATCGCAAACCCCTTCAAATACCGTCATGTGCATACTTGAAATAGGCAAGAAAGAAAATTTGTCACCACAATTCATTGATTTAAGTTGGTCTTGCGCCCAACGTAATTCGTCAATCAAAGGCAACGATTGATCAAGGTGACAAATAAAAGTATTGCCAGGGAATGTTCTTACGCTTCCATCTTCATGGAACTTCACACCCACACTTGGTGCATATTTCATAACAATTATCCGATGTTTTTATTAAATACCTAGCGTGCGAAATACTGGGAACATGCATGCTCCATAGGTATTTAGCGACGATCCAATTTTTGAAGGAGAGAATTGAGCCATTGCATATGAGCGTTCAGCTTCTTCCCAAACCTTATCTAATGCGACTTCATCAATAATGGCTTGGCTGATATGTTGAGGGCAAGAACCACCAATCACTATACAATCTGGGTCGAACCAACCTAAAGTGACAACTAACATGGGCTTAAGCTGTGCTGCGGCAAAACGCACCCATTTTGATACCACAGGGTTATCTAACCCCGGAATATCTTCAGGGCCATCCACTTCCAGTCCTGATGCCGCCAGTTGATCCAATAAGCCACGAATAGTAGGCTTATTTTCTTCGCCAAGCAGGTTGAAGTATGTGCCGATTTCACCCGCATTATGCCGACTGCCTCGGTAAAGTTTGCGGTTGATGATCGCACCGCCCCCCACACCATGACCTAACTCAAACAGCACCATATTTTTTACTTCTGGCCACTGACCAGAATAAAACTCACCTACAACAGCAACATTACAGTCATTATCGATCCAGACTGGCCATTCAAATACGTCACCAAAGATGCTTGCTAAATCGACCCCTCGCCAATGTCCCATCTGAATAATAGTACGAATCGACTTACCATCACCTTCAGAAGGCCCAGGCATAGAAACACCAATCCCCAATATGCGTGCATTTTGGATTTTATGTTTATCAACCAATACGTCTATTTGAGCCTTAATGTTCTTAAGTACATCTATAATTGGCGCATCTTCGGCGTAATCGATGGTTTCAGTATCAATCACTTCACCGCAGAAGTTTGCCAAAGCGACTTCAATTCGGTGAATATGGAAAGCGATACCAAATGAAAATGCTGCGTATGGGTTCAACTGCAACGGAATGATGGGCTGGCCACGACCGACTTTTTCTCTTGGTCCTTCTTTAATCATGTTCATTGCCAGTAACTCTTTAGAAATACTGGTCACAGAGCCACTACGCAAACCTGTTTTTTCAACAATTTTTGCGCGCGATACCGAGCTATGCTGTCGACAAACCGCCAGTAATTTCTTCTGTCCTGGAGTCAATTCTAGTTGTAATGGTTTTATCGGAGTTAACATGTTCAGTTGTTCTCTATTTATGGTTCAATCAATTTATTAGGCGGTGTCGCATGATGGGTTCATCAATAACAAAGTCGGATTTAAATCGCTTCCATACCGGCTTCATGTACTAGCTCTTTCAACATATCAATATCGTCGTGGCTAATCATATCAATGAGGCCTTCGCTCAACCATTGAATAATTTCACTATGTACGTCGTAGCCATAATATTGATTAAACCATTGAGTTGGTTTCATATTTTTGTCTTTGTTTGGCAAATACAGACGTGTGGTTAAACCTGAGCTTTTATAACCTTCGAGTACACTTCGCGTTGTATAAGGGTATTCCACACACACAGCAGAAGCATTCGATTCCAATACGGCATTTAATTGATTTTGGTAGCGAGCAAGCGTCACCACTTGTAGCTGAATGCTTGGTACACACTCTTTCACAAGGTTAACTAACGTATGATCAAATCCCAACAATTGGATGTGATCTAGTGCATTCGGAGTTTGTTCAATTAATACCGTAAGCTTTTCT
The DNA here is from genome assembly GCF_057785955.1 of Vibrio sp. QJM3NY_27. Lineage (NCBI taxonomy): Bacteria > Pseudomonadati > Pseudomonadota > Gammaproteobacteria > Vibrionales > Vibrionaceae > Vibrio > Vibrio sp. QJM3NY_27. The sequence goes on from NZ_CM173512.1 coordinate 1,869,115, forward strand.
GCAAAGCGATGGTGATTGCGCCTTTGTTTCGCTTCAACAATCAGCCCAACACCATGTTCAATTGCCCACTCAAGTACTTCACTAAACTTAGGAATTGAAGTCTTTTCAAATGACGAATGGAACCAACCACCGAAATCCAACGCTTCTAATTCTGCAAACGTCATTTGCTCAACATAACCGCTCCCATCAGAAGTACGGTTAACGCTTGGATCATGAATCACCACCAGCTCTTCATCGGCTGTCATCGCGATATCAATTTCAATACAGCGGGTATTTCTCTCAACAGCGCTAATAAAAGCAGGCATGGTATTTTCAGGGCAACGAATGCAATCGCCTCGATGGCTATTTACTAGAACCTGTCCTTTTTTTGCCACATCAAAACTGAACATAAAACACCATCAATTAAACTACCTAAAAAAGTTTAATATAGAATAGCGAAATATTACGCTTACTGTCAATGAAGAAGCGCCTACAAAATCCGAAAATAAAAAACCCTTTAAAACAATTGCTTATTAAACTTTTCGTGATCAATGAATGATTTTTACGCGAAAAAACTCGATCGATAATAAAACTGAAATAAACTACAAATAATCTATCTGGAAATTTAAACTTTTTAAAAAAGGTTAATTATGGCGATTTTGGAACTTCGTTCTGTCACGAAAACTTATGGTGATTTTTACGCATCAAAAGAGATCTCATTCTCTGTAGAACAAGGCGAGTTTGTCACTCTGCTTGGGCCAAGTGGTTGTGGCAAAACAACATTGCTGAAAATGATCGGTGGATTTCAAACGCCTACATCAGGTGAAATTCTGATGAACGAGCGCGTGGTAAACCAAATTCCACCAGAAAAGCGTGAAACAGCGATGTGTTTTCAGTCGTATGCTTTATTCCCGCATTTAAGTGTTTCTCACAATATTTGCTTTGGTATGGTTCAACAGAAAATCGATAAAAATGAACAAAAACGTCGTTTAGCGGAAATTTTGTCTCAGGTTGGTTTAGTTGATCACAAAGACAAATTGCCATCACAACTTTCTGGCGGTCAACAACAACGTGTAGCCCTAGCCCGTGCAATGGTGACTCGTCCTGACATCATTTTATTCGATGAGCCTTTATCAAACCTCGATGCGAAAATGCGTGAAGGCGTTCGTTTTGAAATCAAAGAGCTGCAACGTCAGCACCAATTAACCTCTATATATGTTACTCATGATCAAGCTGAAGCCTTGGCAATGAGTGACAGAATTGTGGTGCTAAATGGCGGTAACATTGAACAAATCGGCACACCAGAAGATATTTATTACCGCCCAGTTAGCCGTTTTGTAGCCGACTTTATTGGCGCCGCTAATATCCACCAAGCGTATGTCGAGCCAACTCAACAAGCGAACCAATACCGTGTCAGTTGTAACATGGGTGAATTTCTCGTTGAATCTGACGAACAACCACAAACGCAAGAAATCTTCGTATGTTGGCGCCCTGAAGACGCTCAACTTTGTAAACAAGGCGAAGCTAACAGCTTTGAGGTCACGGTTGAATCATCGGCTTTCCAAGGCAATAACTTAGATGTATTCGGCTTTGTTGGCACAGACACAAAGCAAAAAATTCGACTTCAATTAGGCGGAAGAGTCTCTGCTGAACAAGGTGAAATCATTCATGTAAAACTGCCTGAATTTGGCATGCGCTTCTTAGAGGGAGTGAATGGATGAACATAAAACCCTATTTACTGCTCATTCCTGGGGTTGGCACTATCGCCTTACTCATGGGAAGTGCTTTGTACGTAGTCATCGCGCAAAGCTTTGGACTCTTTAGTGTCATGGGAGAAACCAACGGAACACTCGAATACTGGCAGACAACTCTTAGCGATCCAATTTTATGGCGTTCTGTCGCGTATTCTCTGCGTACCTCGTTACTCGGTACTATTGGAGCCGTCACACTAGCCTACCCAATTGCGCTTTGGTTACAAAAGCCCATTCCAGGTAAACCGGCCATCATTGGAGTATTGCGTGCTCCTATGTTTGTACCAGGGCTAGTGGCCGCTTTCCTAATGATGAACGTCATCGCTTACCACGGGATTTTTAATGAATCTCTATTAGCACTTGGTATCATTGATAAGCCTTTGCGTCTTTCCAACGATAAATTTGGTTGGAGCATTGTCGTCCTACAAATTTGGAAAAACTTACCTTTCGCTTTGATTCTAATCAGCGGTGCCATTGCTAGCATTCGTGGAGACTTAATGGATGCAGCTTTAGATTTAGGCGCGACGCGTTGGGCAAGATTCAGTCAGGTTATTCTTCCGTTAACTATCCCTGCGTTACAGGCTTCTTCTATTCTGATTTTCATTGGTGCACTGGGCGATTTCTCATTTGCATCTGTCGCTGGCTCACGTAGCAGTTACTCTTTAGCGATGCTGATGAACATCACAGCAACTCAATATTACGAATGGGAAAACTCCGCTGTCATTGCCATGGTTATCATGCTGCTTGCCGGCTTGTCTGCCGTTGTTCTGACTTTACTTACTCAGCCATTTGTTACACGTAAAAGCGTTGTTGTAGATATGGAGAAATCATAATGAAGCGCCTTCGTAACCTAACTAACACCCAATGGGTCATGTTGATTTCTGTTAGTTTCTTCGTTCTTGTGAATCTAGTTTGGCTTGGTGTCCCTTTCGCAATGGCGATCATTTGGTCATTGGTTGATCCTAACCACCCTTGGAGTTATCCCGACCTACTACCGCAAGTGTTGTCGTTCGGACGCTGGATAGAAGTATGGGAAACCACTTCTCTACCAGAAGCCCTACGTAACAGTTACTCTGTTGCTCCTGCCGTTGCTATTTTAACCATCACTCTTGCGATGCCGACCGCGTACGCGTTTGGACGCATGGAATTTCGTGGTAAAAAACTGGCCGAGATGGTCTCCCTGCTCCCTATGGTTATGCCATCAATGATTTTGGCGGTATTTTTTAGTGCAATGCTGTTAGAGCTTGGATTAACCGACCCATACGTCAACATTGTCATTGCACACACGGTGCTCGCACTGCCCTACGCAATCCGTATTTTGTCTGCCGGATTTAAGGCCATCCCACAAGATTTGATCGATGCTTGTGCTGATATGGGCGCGGGTAAGTTTGGTACCTTTAAGCACGCATTCTTGCCTATGCTTAAACCAAGCCTGCTTGCATCATCCATCTTTTGCTTGGTGATCAGTATTGAAGAGTTCAACATGTCTTACGTACTGGGCGCACCTGACTTTATTACCGTTCCAACCATCTTATATTCATTTTTGGGTTACTCATTTATCAGACCTGATGCTGCCGTTGTATCACTGATTCTAGTCATTCCAAATGTACTACTAATGTTACTAATTGAACGTTTATTGAAAGGAAACTACTTGTCTCAATCGACAGGTAAAGCTTAATTTCGTGAGGATACAATGAAAAAAACTCTACTAGCAGCACTACTTAGCACCACAGCATTTTCTAGTTTTGCATACGATGTAAATACAATGACGTGGGATGAAATTGAAGCTCAGGCAAAGGAAGAAGGCTCAGTGACTTTCTCGGTTTGGTACCTACAACCTGGTTGGAGAAAGTTCGTCAAAAGCTTTGAAGCAGAAACTGGCATCAAGGTTCGCATCCCAGAAGGCACTCACGATGGTAACCGCAATAAATTGCAGGCTGAAAGCCGCCGCGACAAAGGCTCTATGGATGTCGTAGCGCTTGGTCCAACAGCCTTGAACACGTTCAAACTGGAAAACACGCTGCTAAGCTTGGATAAGCTTCCAGAAATGGTCAAACTGAACCAGACAGCTGAAGGGATTAATTCTAAAGGCTATGGCGTAACGTTCTGGGGTAACCAAACGGGGCTAGCTTACGACCCTAGCCGTATTAGCGAATCTGACCTACCCCAAACATTCGAAGAGATGGAAAGCTACATCAAAGGCAATCCTATGGCATTTGGTGTCAATGATCCTAACGGTGGCGGCGCAGGTCAGCGTTTTATCGAATCCAGCATCCGTCATGTGTCGGGTGATTTTGATATGACCAACAAACTAGATAAAAAAGTCGTGAAGTCATGGGCTCAAACTTGGGATTGGTTTGAAGCTAACGAAGAAGACATGCTTATCACAGCATCCAACGCAGACAGCCTAACGCGTATTAATGACGGTGAAATAACACTGGCACCAGCATGGGAAGATCACTTAGCCGGTTTACAAAAACGCGGCGCAATCACAGATCGCATTAAGTTCTATATCCCTGAATTTGGTATGTCTGGCGGCGGTAACTTCGTCACGGTAGCGAAAAACAGCCAGCATCAAGCGGCATCACTGGTATTTATCAACTGGTTAACGTCAGCAGAGACACAAACGGCCTTGAACGCAGAGTTTGGCACGGCACCACAACACCCAGATGCAGACTCTTCTAAGGCGCTGATTTCGCAAGATATGCGAAACAACTCAACAGAACCGTTTAACTCTGAATACAGTGCTTACCTGAAGAAGCAATTCACTCGTAATGTACTGATGCGCTAAGTTAGATGTTTTGATGCAATGCTTAGCCTTCATCAGTAACTAAAATCAAAAAAAGAACGATACGTTAAATATCGTTCTTTTTTTTGTTCGGCATCGTAAAAATATTGAATTAAATCAGCTTATGTTAGATAGCGAAACCAACTGCTGCGTATATTCATGCTTGGGTTCGCTAAACAAAGTCTCCGTGTCACCCTTCTCTATTACTTCTCCTGCTTTCATCACAATGGTGTAATGACACAAGGATTTCACGACATTCAAATCATGGCTGATAAACAAATAGGTTAAGCCATACTTTTCTTGAAGTGACTTCAGCAAATCCAACACCTGCGCTTGGACCGTTCTGTCGAGTGACGATGTTGGTTCGTCTAGCAAGATAAACTCTGGTTTAAGAATCAGTGCGCGTGCAATCGCGATACGTTGCCTCTGCCCGCCAGAAAACTCGTTAGGGTAACGATGGCGAGTTTCTGGGTCTAAGTCGACCTCTTTCATTACGTCACAGATGCGTTGGTCGAGTTCAGTGTCATCCAATTGTTGATGCACCAATAAACCCTCACCAATCACTTGAGCAACTGACATTCTTGGGTTCAATGCCGAGAATGGATCTTGAAACACCACTTGCATACGGCTTCTAAACGGTAGCATCTGCTGGCGGTTTAAGCCTTGAATTTGTTCGTCAGCGTAGGTAATCGAGCCTTCACTTTCAACCAATTTGAGGATTGCCATACCGGTTGTCGATTTACCAGAACCACTCTCACCCACTAAACCAATGGAGTGCCCTTTTTTCAAGGTGAACTCCATATCAGTCACTGCCTTTATATGCGAAATTGTGCGCTTAAATAGGCCGCCCGTAATTGGGAACCAAACACGAAGTTGGTCCACATCAAGCAAAGGCTTACTGTCAGGAGAAACAGGTACTGGTAACCCTTTAGGATCAGAGTTAATCAGCTTTTGCGTGTAGGGATGAGTAGGAGCATTGAATAGTGTTTGGCAATCGTTGCTTTCAACTAGCCGCCCATCTTTCATTACCGCGACTCTATCAGCAATTTTACGAACAATACTCAAATCATGGGTGATAAAAAGCATCGCCATACCCAGTTCTTGTTGAAGATCATTCAGAAGATCAAGGATTTGCGCTTGCACCGACACGTCCAACGCAGTTGTAGGTTCATCTGCGATAAGTAGCTCTGGTTCGTTGATTAATGCCATCGCGATCATTACACGTTGACGTTCACCACCCGATAATTCATGAGGGTAAGCCGATATTTTTTGTTCCGGGTAACGAATCCCAACCTTTGATAGCCATTCTATAGCCAAGGCTTGCGCTTTGCTGGTTCGCATCCCTCGGTGAATAGATAGAGTTTCAACCAGTTGCTTACCGACTCGATGAAGCGGATTCAATGAAACCATAGGCTCTTGGAAGATCATACCAATGCGGCCACCACGAATCCCGCGTAACTGTCTTTCTGAACAGCTCAGGATATCGGTACCAGAGAAATTGATCTTACCGTTCAAGTAATGCGATGAGCCTTTAGGCAGCAGTTTTAAAATCGAGTTGGCTGTAACCGATTTACCTGAACCACTCTCGCCCACCAGCGCCAATGTCTCACCTTTGTATATTTCTAAAGAGACATCTTGCGTCACTTGCTCTATCGAGTCTTTACGCCCGAAACCGACAGACAATTTATCAATGGTCAGAACTGGAGATGCGTTAGAAGTCTCTGCTGTTGACCCTGAAGTAGGAACTGTATTTGAAGTCATAACTTATCCTTACTTCTGTTGATGTGGGTCGAAGGCATCACGCACCGCTTCACCAACGAAGACGAGTAACGTAAGCATCAGAGAAAGCACGACGAAAGCAGAAATACCAAGCCAAGGCGCTTGTAAGTTAGCTTTACCTTGTGCCAAAAGTTCACCTAACGAAGGTGAACCCGCAGGAAGACCAAAGCCCAAGAAATCTAATGAGGTTAACGTGGTGACCGACCCAGAAAGGATAAATGGCATCATGGTGAGTGATGCGACCATCGCGTTGGGTAACATATGGCGAAGCATAATACGTTTATCGTCGACACCCATGGCTTGCGCGGCTCGCACATAATCAAAGTTTCGACAGCGTAAGAATTCTGCACGAACGATACCCACTAAACTCATCCAACTGAAGAGCACCATAATCCCAAGCAACCACCAGAAGTTAGGTTCGATAAAACTGGAAAGGATAATCAGCAAGAACAGAGTCGGCATACCAGACCAGACTTCAATGAATCGTTGCCCAAACAAGTCGACCCAACCACCGTAGTAACCTTGTGTCGCTCCGACGACTACGCCGACAACGCTCGATACAATCGTCAGAATGAAACCAAACAGAACGGAAATACGGAACCCATAAATGATGCGAGCTAGCACATCTCGCCCTTTATCATCGGTTCCGAGCCAGTTTACTGAATCTGGCCCCGATGGCACCGCGCCTGAAATATCGAAGTTTATCGTGTCGTAGCTAAACGGAATGATTGGCCACACAATATATCCGCTGTCTTCGATGAGTTCGATAACATACGGGTCTTTGTAGTCGGCTTCGGTTTCAAACTCGCCGCCAAACTCTGTTTCGGCATATTCATTGATAACAGGTACAAACCACTGATTATCGTAAGAAACCAAGAGAGGTTTATCGTTGGCAATGATCTCTGCGAACAGGCTCAAGCCAAACAAGATGGTGAATATCCAAAGGGAGATAAAACCACGCTTGTTTGCTTTAAAACGTAACCAACGAGCTTCAGCTAAAGGGTTGTTAAACATTTATTATCAATACCTTGTTATTCGTTCGCCATTAACGCGCTTCAAAATCAATTCGAGGATCAACCCAGGTATAAGTCAGGTCGGAGATAATGCTCAACACCAAGCCAAGCAAGGTCATGATATAGAGAGAGCTGAACACCACTGGGTAATCTCGTTGAATGGTCGACTCAAAACCAAGCAGACCGATGCCTTCGAGTGAAAACATCACTTCAATCAACATAGAACCCGTGAAGAAAATACTAATAAATGCGCTCGGGAAACCCGCAATAATGATCAACATCGCGTTACGGAAAACGTGCTTATAGAGAATACTGCTCTCGTCCAAACCTTTTGCTCGCGCCGTCACCACATATTGCTTATTGATTTCATCAAGGAAGGAGTTTTTGGTCAGCATGCTGAGCGTGGCAAAGCCACCGATAACCATCGCAAAAATAGGCAAAGCTAAGTGCCAGAAATAGTCGCCAATTTGCTGATACCAATTCAGTTGGTCGAAGTTACTCGATACGAGCCCACGCAATGGGAACCAACTGAAGTAGTTACCACTCGCGAACAAAATAATCAGGATAATCGCAAACAAGAAGCCCGGAACGGCATAGCCGACAATCACCACCGCACTCGACCAAATATCAAAGCGAGATCCGTGATGTATCGCTTTCATGATGCCTAAGGGTATCGAAATCACATAGATGATTAACGTACTCCACAACCCTAAAGAAATGGAGACTGGCAACCGTTCGATGATTAAATCAATAACGTTGCCGCCTTTAAACAAGCTTTCGCCAAAGTTAAAGGTCGCGTAGTTTTTCAACATGTCGAAGTAGCGAACATGAATCGGCTTATCAAAACCAAACTGCTTTTTGATCTCTTCAACCACTTCAGGATCAAGCCCGCGAGAGCCTTTATAGCCACTGGCAGACGCTTGGTCACTTTCACTTAAATCAACTTCTTGTCCACCACCAGAAAAGCGTTCCATAATACCGGAGTTGTGCCCTTCTAACTGAGCAACGGCTTGTTCTACCGGACCTCCTGGGGCAATCTGGATAATGAAAAAGTTGATGGTGATGATCGCCCACAACGTGGGGATCACCAACAGTAAACGCCGAAATATATACGCGGCCATGCTAACTAACTCCTAGCGACGTTTTTCAGGAAGCAATGCCGCCTTCTCTTCTGAAATCCACCATGTATCAATGCCTAAATCGTATTTAGGTAATACATCTGGACGCTCAAACTTGTCCCACATTGCAACGCGATATTCACCAACGTGCCATTGAGGGATGTTGTAGAAATTCCACTGCAATACACGGTCAAGTGAACGACCTAGTGTAAGAAGCTTTTCAGGATGCTGTTGGTTACGCGCAATTTCTTCTGTTAACGCATCAACCACCGGATCCATCACACCTGCAGTATTGTAAGTAGAATCAATGTAGTTAGAGTTCCAAACAATCATTAAGTTCGGGCTAGGATAAGGGTTTGCAGAAAACGATGAAGACACCATGTCGAAATCACGATCACGAAGACGCTTGATGTACTGAGTCGTATCGATAGTACGAATCTTCATCTCGATGCCCATACGCTTGAGGTTCTTTTGAACCGGCGTTGCAATACGTTCCGTAGTTGGGCTGTAAATCAACAACTCAAATGACATCGGCTTGCCGGTCTTTTCATTGGTCATCACTTTGTCTTTCAGTACCCACCCTGACTCTTTCAATAACTTGAAAGCGGTGCGCATTTGGCTACGAATACGGCCGCTGCCATCGGTTACTGAAGGTTGAAATTCTTCAGTGAAGACTCTCGGTGGGATTTGATCTTTATACTGAGAAAGCAACTCGACTTCAGCTTCGCTTGGTAAGCCCTTCGCTTCATAGTCAGTGTTTTGGAAGTAACTACGAGTACGTTTGTACTGACCGTAGAACATGTTCTTGTTCATCCACTCAAAGTCCATCGCGTAGGTTAACGCTTCTCGAACTTTAGGATCAGAGAACACAGGAGATTGAATATTGAAGACAAAACCTTGAGTCGTCTCTGGCTTCTCATGGTTGATCTCTTCTTTAATGATGTAGCCTTTGTCGAAGTTTGCGCCCGTGTAAGAGTTGGCCCAGAACTTAGCCGAGTTCTCGGTTCGAAGATCGAACTCCCCTGCTTTGAAGGCTTCCAGCATTACCGTGTCATCGCGATAGTAATCGTACTGCACTTGCTTGAAGTTGTTGCGACCCACGTTAACAGGCAGATCCGCAGCCCAGTAATTTTCATCTAAACCGTAGGTCACGCTTTGACCCGATTTATAGCTGATGATCTTATAAGGGCCACTGCCCACAGGCGGTTCACTTAGCGGCTCAGACAGTTTTCTGTCTTTCCAGAAATGTTTTGGTAATACACGAGTGCTTTGGGCAAAGCTAAATAGCTTCTCGCGGTTTGGCTTGTTCATCTCAATACGAACAACCGAATCAGAAACAGCCGTTACTGATTCGATCTCTTTGTAATACACGCGATATTGAGGCACACCTTCTTTTGAAAATTTATCAAAGGTGAAGGCAACATCGTGAGCTGTGATTGGTTTGCCATCTTGGAATTTAGCATCTGGGTTGATATCGATTTCCATCCAAGAGAAGTCACTTGCGTAGCGAATTTTGGAAGCGATCAATGGATAGTAAGCATCAATCTCGTCACTCGGAGAAAACATCAAGGTATCGTAAATCTCACCCGTATAACTGGCAGCAACGCCGCGGGAACCGAATCGATTAAAGCTATCGTAGGTACCTATGCTGCCATAGGTCACTTTGCCTTGCTTTGGCGCATCAGGGTTAACGTAATCAAAGTGAGTGAAATCAACTGGATATTTTGCTTCACCAAAACCGACCAGTTGAGTGGTTTCAATAACGATGACGGCTGGAGTAAATTCGGTATCAGAAGCGTGTGTAACGGAGGGATATAGAGCAATAAGCGGCAGCATGACTGCACATGAAGCTAAGTTAAACCTGAAAAACTGAGTGCGCTGCGAGGCTTTGCTTCGGAAATCTGTTCCCATTTGACTCTCCCTTCAAATGTCATGAATTCGATATTCAAGTTGATTAATCGGCTTTGAATGCATGCCGTTAAATCAAGTATAGGTTCAAATCTAACATCATGTAATAACTAATAAAACCATCAGCACCCTAACTCTTACCGTTTATTTACAATTAACTCGTCACCACTCGAATTTATTTGATGACGCAGGCTAAAACTGCGTCACAATAGTCTCACTAACGTAAATGACAGAAGCGTCGCTGACTTTGATTGGCCTAATTAATCAAACTTAACCCCCAAATAATCAACAAACTATACTCTAGTGGGGTATCCTTATCGCCTTGGTCTAAATGGAATGACGCTTTGAACAAACCAAACCAAATAACATTCGCAACGTTCAACCTTTTGAACTACCTAGAACCACCGAATGCTTATTATGATTTTGAGAATATCTACAGCTTCGAAGAGTGGCAAAAGAAGCAACATTGGATGGCGGAAGCGATTGGTTCAATAGATTGCGATGTGATTGGTTTCCAGGAGATATTTAGCCCACATTCTTTAGAGCAATTGATGAAGAAGCTTGGTTACCCATACTTTGCTGTCGTCGATAGCGCGCATGTTGAAGATGATTACCTATATACCTCGCCTGTCGTGGGTATCGCCTCTCGCTACCCGATTGAAAAAGTGCAGCCGGTTAAACCCGACTTAGAGTTGCTTTCAGCCTTCAATCTTAGTGACAGTTTTTCATTCAACCGAACGCCAGTACACGCCACAATTACCTTACCCCATTTGGGCTCGACTGATTGTTATGTGGTGCACTTCAAATCTCAGCGACCTACCGAACCAAAAGGGCAAACTCCAGATAACGCTGATAGCTCTAAAGCCTCGGGCAAACACAAGCCGAAAAGTGACACGTTGACTAGACTTCACCAAGAGCAACTCGGTTCTTGGTTATCAAGTGTTCAGCGCGGCCTAGAAGCACAGATGCTCCATCAATACATCACCAATCAGCGTTACCAAACCGATCAGCCTGTGGTGTTAATGGGTGACTTTAACAAACCACTGTTTCACGATGAGTTCAAAGGGCTACTAAGTTATTCAATAAACCGAGACGAAAACAGCAAGCATTGGCTTTCCCACTTTCGCTTGAAAGACAGCTGGGATCTCTATCATCAATTGCATGAAGAAGATTTGCTCGAACAACGCAAACCAACGCACTACTACGGTGCTTCTGGATCTGTACTGGACTACATTTTGATGTCCAATGAATTCGATTGTCAGAACTCATCAAGCTTGATGGAGATCTCTCGCTACACAGTGCTCGACCATCACCTCATCAATCCCAGCTTTGAACACGACCAATTCAGTACTGACCATGCCATCGTTGCTGTCACCGCTCATATTCGTGAAGCCTAGCTGCCCAATTGATATTCGCTTTAAACAGACGTCTCACCCGCTTTCACTAAAGCAACTCTACTCTACGTAAGGCCTAACAAAACAGACAGAAAAAAGCCGCAATCAAAAACTGCGGCTTTCCACTTTAGCTAAACGGGTTGAGCCAACCGACGCCCCATTTAGAACCGATTTACCATTTAGCAAAGTGTGAAACTTAGAAGTTGTAAGTTGCGCCAACATAAAATGAGTCCAATACAATGTCTCTTTCAACTTTTCTTTTTTGAGCAAACGCACCCTCGTAAGTTTCTATAGTAAAGGCATCAGCTTCGTAACCAAGTCTTAGGCTTAGCTTTGATAACTTTGGTGGTGTAAATTCAATGCCAACACCATAACGTACACCTGTACCTGTATCGTCGAAGTTAGAACTCGTCGGGCTTGAGCCGTCTGCGAATTTCATATCTAAATCTACAGAAGATAAACCGATGGTACCAAATGGACGTAAACCGTTATCAAATGTGTAACCAACGTTCGCTGCTACTGAAGCGATTTGAGGTGTCCACGTAAAGCCATCACTTTTGTCAGCACGGTTCTTTGCTACAACGTCGCCATAATCTGTGTATTGAAGCTCAAGTGATACGATTCGATTAAACTTGTATCCTGCAATCAGGCGGTAAGAATTATCTTCGGCTTCAAAGGTCACTGGAGCTGTAGTTGATGAAACTAAACCACCATCATCAATACCAGAGCTACCGATTGCGCCGCCTAGGTAGAAACCACTGTCTGCTGCTATTACATTGTTTGCTGCAAATGCTGACATCATCGCGATGCTGAAAATTAGTTTGTTGTTCATTACTGATTGACCTTACTTATTGCAAATCAAGATTGTTACGCCTTCCACTGCTGCACAATCTTGTTAGAGTTATCCGACACCCCGTCGAATTGGCAAGCAGGTTAATCTCACAGAAAACAAAAAAATAAATAAAAATATAATCACTTTGTAATTTCAAACAACACAATCAGTTAAAACAAAATAAACATCTGAATAATAAGCAAATAAAAATCAATCCATTTCTAGACCAGACCTCCCCTTATTTTTCAAACTATCCGATTTTTATATTTTATTGGTAAGGACTTACGAAGGCTTACTTTCAACAGTGACGTTATTTTGCATAATCCGCGCGCTTTATCTGCTATCCCAACCCACTCCTCCACAATGAAGAATGAGAAAGATCGAAAAACAATGAATAACGAAATCCACTTTGGCGACCTAACTCTTAATGTAGATACTCGAAACATCACTAACAAACAGGGGAACAAGATCTATTTACGTCACCACTTGTTTTCCGTGCTTTGTCTACTGTCGAAAAGCGCCGGACAACCCATCCCTAGAAAAGACATCGTGAATGCATGTTGGGGAAACGAAACGGTGCCGACACAAGCACTAACCAATGTCATTTATTGCTTAAGGAATGTTTTTGTTCGCTTGAGAGCATCTAACATCAAAATTGTTACGATTCCTCGATATGGCTATACCTTGTTCGTCATACCCAATACCAATGAAGCCGGTTATGTAGCATCAGAAAACCCTCTTAAAACATCCCCTACAGAATCTGTTCTAAATGTTCCGGTGAGTAAACCTTAGCTCCCTTTTCCTTAAGTTAACGTTACGTTGCCTTACCTTCTTAATTGCCGATGAAAGTGATTGCGATCACCAAAAAACGCCCCATCGAAACGTTTCGATGATCGTTGTCACACTCTAAAACAATCAAACGTGCAAATGATAAATCACACACTATTATCACTATCGAAACGTTTCGATGGCTTTTTCTTGAGTTGTTCTCAACCCATTAAGCGTTATTTTTCGATAGGTCGTGATATGAAAAAAAGTACCCTAATAAACTCTGAGCTCTCTTACCTAGTGGCGACTCTTGGCCATACAGATGAAATCACGATTTGTGATGCAGGGTTGCCGATTCCGGATCATGTGACTCGCATAGACCTTGCTTTGACTCACGGTGTTCCAAGTTTTCAGCAAACAGTAAAAACCATGTTAGATGAATCTCAAATTGAAGGCGTCGTGATTGCAGAAGAGTTTGCGAAAGTAAGCCCAGAACACCACGCAGCACTGGTTGATTTAATCAAGACAGAAGAAGCGCGTTGCGGCAAACCGCTTTCGATTACGTACATCACTCATGAAGAATTTAAGCAGCGTACGCATGAAAGTCGCGCGGTTATTCGCACTGGTGAATGCACACCATACGCAAATGTTATTTTCCAAGCTGGCGTAACGTTTTAGCTCAAGCGAAACGCAACGACAGTTCAGCGTCATTGCTGAACCAAACACAATACATATACAGAACAATCAAATACAACTGGCCCCGAGTAAAGGAACCGACATGACTCAAGCCATTTTAGAACTTAGCTCAATTGAGAAAGCCTTCCCTGGTGTTAAAGCATTAGATAAGGCAAGCCTCAACGTTTACCCAGGACGCGTAATGGCGTTAATGGGTGAAAACGGTGCAGGTAAATCAACGCTTATGAAAGTGCTTACGGGTATCTACCACTTGGACAGCGGCACTATCGCTTATCAAGGAAAACCGGCTGCATTTAAAGGACCTCGTGACTCCCAACAAGCCGGTATTAGTATCATTCACCAAGAGTTGAACCTAATACCAGAGCTAACCATTGCAGAGAACATCTTCTTAGGTCGTGAAATCACCGGAACCATGGGCCGCATTCTTTGGAACGAAATGTACCAAGAAGCGGACAAGTTACTTAAACGCCTTAACGTTAAACACAGTTCAAAAACACCTTTGGGTCAGTTAAGCCTTGGTGAACAACAAATGGTAGAGATCGCAAAAGCTCTATCATTTGAGTCTAAGGTCATCATCATGGATGAACCAACAGATGCGCTTACCGATACCGAAACTGAATCTCTGTTTAAAGTAATTAACGAACTGCGCGCTGAAGGCTGTGGCATTGTTTACATCTCTCACCGCTTAAAAGAGATCTTTGAGATTTGCGATGACATCACGGTACTTCGTGACGGTAAGTTCATTGGACAGTGTGAAGTAAAAGACACAGACGAAGACGGCCTCATCGAAATGATGGTAGGTCGTAAATTAGACGAACAATATCCACGTATCGGCCAGAGTCACGGTGAAACCTGCCTTGAAGTGATTGGCCTGACCGGTTCTGGTGTTCATGACGTGAGCTTTACGCTAAAACGCGGTGAAATCCTTGGCGTATCTGGCCTAATGGGTGCTGGCCGAACTGAACTGATGAAAGTGATTTACGGTGCACTTCCGAGTGAGCGTGGCGTCATCAACTTAGAAAACAAAACCATTAACCCTGTAAGCCCGAAAGATGGCTTGGCCAATGGCATTGCTTACATCTCTGAAGACCGTAAAGGTGATGGCCTTGTGCTAGGGCTTTCAGTGAAAGAAAACATGTCGTTATGTGCGCTGGATCTGCTGACTAAGAAAGGTCAAATCCAACATAAAGATGAAGTGATTGCAGTTGATGACTTCATCAAGCTTTTCAACATCAAGACCCCGACTCGCGAACAGATTATCGGCAACCTTTCTGGTGGCAACCAACAAAAAGTGGCCATCGCTAAAGGCTTGATGACCAAACCAAAAGTACTGATTCTTGATGAACCCACTCGTGGTGTCGATGTTGGTGCGAAAAAAGAGATTTACCAACTCATTAATAAATTTAAAGCCGACGGCATGAGCATCATTTTGGTCTCGTCTGAAATGCCAGAAGTGTTAGGAATGAGTGACCGCATCATGGTGATGCATGAAGGCCGTGTAAGCGGTGAATTTGATGCTAAAGAAGCAAACCAAGAATTATTACTGGCGTGTGCGGTCGGTAAAAAGATCAACGAGGACGCAGCATGAGTACTAAAACCATGAGCAAAACAACTGAAGCTCCAAAGAAAAAACCGTTAATCAGCAAAGAGTGGCTGATTGATCAAAAGTCATTGATTGCTTTGATCTTCCTGATTGTTGTCGTTTCATTCTTAAACCCAAACTTTTTCACCGTCGATAACATCCTCAATATCCTACGCCAAACTTCGATTAACGCCATTATCGCAGTAGGTATGACGCTGGTTATCTTAACCGCGGGTATCGACTTGAGTGTAGGCTCTGTACTTGCGCTTTGTGGTGCTTTCGCAGCCAGCATGATTGGCATGGAAATCCCAGTGATGATCGCAGTGCCAACCGCTCTAGTAGCAGGCGCAGCATTAGGTGCTATCAGTGGTGTGATTATCGCCAAGGGTAAGGTTCAAGCTTTCATCGCAACACTAGTGACCATGACTTTATTGCGCGGCGTAACCATGGTTTACACCGACGGTCGCCCTATCTCGACTGGTTTTACTGACACAGCAGACGCGTTCGCTTGGTTCGGTACAGGCTACGCAATGGGCATCCCAGTTCCAGTATGGATCATGGCCGTGGTATTCGCTGCAGTATGGTACCTACTTAACCACACACGCTTTGGTCGCTACGTTTACGCACTGGGTGGCAACGAATCAGCAACTCGCCTATCAGGCATCGACGTAGACAAAGTAAAAATCGGCGTTTACGCAATCTGTGGTCTGTTAGCAGCAGTGGCAGGCATCATCGTGGCATCTCGTTTGTCATCAGCTCAACCTACCGCAGGTATGGGCTACGAGCTAGACGCCATAGCTGCGGTAGTACTTGGCGGCACAAGCTTAGCTGGCGGTCGTGGTCGCATCATGGGCACATTGATTGGTGCTCTGATTATCGGCTTCCTAAACAACGCCCTAAACCTATTAGACGTATCTTCTTACTACCAGATGATTGCAAAAGCAGTGGTTATTCTTCTGGCGGTATTGGTCGACAACAAAAACAAGTAACACAAATTAATTTATTCAGTAAACGCAACACCTATTAAAAACAAGACGTAACAATTAAATCAATAAATAACGTAACAACGAGCTAGGATTATCCAACCTAGCTCACCCTACATAAAGGACTTACACCATGAAAAAATTAGCGACTCTTATTTCTGCTGCTCTTCTTTCTACAACGGTATCTGTGTCTGCACAGGCGCAAGATACAATGGCAATCGTTCTGTCTACATTGAACAACCCATTCTTCGTAACCATGAAAGATGGCGCAGAAGCGAAAGCTGAAGAGCTAGGCTACAAGCTTATCGTTCTTGATTCTCAAAACGACCCAAGCAAAGAGCTTTCGAACATTGAAGATCTAACCATTCGTGGTGTTAAAGCAATTCTGATTAATCCTACAGATTCAGATGCAGTATCTAACGCGATTCGCATTGCTAACCGTTCAAACATCCCAGTACTAACGCTAGACCGTGGCGCAAGCCGTGGTGACGTAGTTAGCCATATCGCTTCTGATAACGTTATCGGTGGTGAAATGGCGGGTCACTTCATCATGGAGAAAGTAGGCGAGAAAGCGAAAGTAATCCAACTGGAAGGTATCGCAGGTACTTCAGCAGCTCGTGAACGTGGTGAAGGCTTCATGAACGCAGTAAACGGCAGCGACCTTGAACTTCTTGCAAGCCAACCAGCTGATTTCGACCGTACTAAAGGTCTGAACGTAATGGAAAACTTGCTTGCAGCTAACCCAGACGTACAAGCAGTATTCGCTCAGAACGATGAAATGGCACTAGGTGCACTTCGCGCAGTTCAAGCTTCAGGTAAAGACGTAATGATCGTTGGCTTTGATGGCACTGACGATGGTATTGCTGCTGTTAACCGTGGCCTACTTGGCGCAACGGTTGCACAACAACCTGACCTAATCGGTTCTTTAGGTGTTGAAATGGCAGACAAAGTACTGAAAGGCGAGACAGTAGACGAGTACGTACCAGTACCTCTAAAAATTGTTGCTAAGTAATTGAATCCAACATCGATTAAATAAAGCAAAAAATAGAGCTACACACAGGCAGGGATTCCCCTATCCCTGCCTTATTTGCCCAACCCAGATAGTGTATCGCTGTTTCTCATAAGTCGTCTAAAAAGACGTGTAATTAACGTAATGAGAAAGACCCATGCATTTTCAAATACGATATATCATAAGGCTCGTATCATGACTCAACTGATTGTTTTAGGTAGCGTTAACGCTGACCACGTACTGCAAGTTCCTTCGTTCCCTCGTCCGGGTGAAACCTTGATTGGCGGTAACTATCAGGTCATCCCTGGCGGAAAAGGCGCAAACCAAGCCGTAGCAGCAGCAAGATTAAACGCAGACATTGGCTTTATCGCCTGTGTTGGTGACGACCCATTTGGGATCAATATTCGTCAAGACTTCGCCAAAGACGGCATCAACATCGACGGTGTGATCGTTGCAGACAACACCCCTACCGGCATCGCTATGATTCAAGTATCGGCAACGGGTGAAAACAGTATTTGTCTATCGGCTGAAGCAAACAACAAATTGACTTGCGACCAAATAGAACCGCATTTGGCTAAAATTCGCGACGCTAAGTATTTGTTAACTCAACTTGAAACGCCAATCGAAGGCATTGAATACGCAGCGAAAATTGCAAAAGAAAATGGCACTAAAGTTATCTTAAATCCAGCCCCGGCTCGTCCACTCTCAGATACGTTATTGGCTTGTGTTGATGTGATTACACCCAACGAAACAGAAGCGGAAGTGTTAACGGGTATTACAGTAACGGACAACGAATCGGCTCATACTGCAGCATTGGCTTTACATGCGAAAGGCATTGAAACGGTGATGATCACTCTAGGCGCCAAAGGCGTTTGGATTAGTCATGAAGGTCAAGGTGATGAAGAAAGCAAAGGCGAGCTAATCGCAGGTTTTCGCGTTGAAGCAACGGATACAACCGCAGCAGGCGACACATTCAATGGCGCATTAGTTACTGGCCTACTTGAAGATATGCCATTAGAACGCGCAATTAAGTTTGCTCATGCTGCAGCTGCAATTTCAGTGACTCGCTTTGGCGCTCAAACGTCAATTCCAAGCCGAGCTGAAACGGATGCTTTTCTAGCAGAACAGCTTTCGGCTTAATGTATTGTTTGGTCTTTAATTAGACCGCACAAATACCCAAGCATAAGCCTCTGTTTTCAGGCAGAATATCGCGCAACGTGGACAAGTTTCCCGCAAGGATTTTTT